>CAWDIB010000001.1:0-189175 GCA_963802275.1 uncultured Chloroflexia bacterium
CATGAATAAAGGATGTCATCCTTGCCTAAAAACGTCCAGGTTTCCAATTCGGTCTTAAGAATGAGGTTGTTTTCGCTTTGCTGAACCAAACGAATACTGCTATGGGGAAAGTGGAAAAATTTGTCTTGTTTTTCAACCCCTGATAGATCTGCATTGTTGAAAAGGAGTAGTAAACCTTTTGTGATTGCACTATTGCCTTTGATTAGTTTGGCGCTTGCATCTCCAAGGCTGACGATCCAAATGGAGGTATCAGTTAAAGCGATAAAGCCCATTCCAAAACGGGCTTCCCTGATATATGAGGTATCTCCATCCGAAATTAAAGATTGACTGGTCTTTCTTCCCCATTCCATTTGATGGGTCCAATAGTTTATGAATCTCTCGGACTTCAGCTCTGGAAGAATGCGCTTTTGAATTACTTCATATACTCGATCAAAGAAAAATTTGTATTCAGGTTTTTCTGATTCTACTTTCTGCAATTCAATTTGATTTAATAATGCCCGTGACCGAAGAAATCCACGCACATTGCCTGCCCGATAATGGCAATTAACAAGATTTTCCAAAGCGTTCTTATTTTTTGGATCCAGACGGAAGACTTCACTATAATCGCGAATAGCAGCATCAAGATCGCCTTTTTTTAAATAGGCATTTCCGCGGTTGGCGAATAAACTGGGAAAGGGGATGGCTGTATATGGGGATTCGTCACCTTATTAAGATACGAATTTCCGCGATTATGAAACGTGCCGGCATCCTTTGGATTCAATTTGATCGCTTCGCTGTAATCACGTATGGCAGCTTCTTGGTCACCTTTATTTGAAAAGGCTATTCCTCGGTTACTTATCGCCATGGCGTTCTTCGGATCAAGACGGATATTTTGTGTGTTGAAAATCCCAGGCAATTTAGGGTCTAGTTGGATGGCCTCGTTAAATCGCGAAAAGCTGCATCAAGATCACCCTTGTTTAAAAAGGCATTTCCCCGGTTACTAAATGCAGCAGCGTTCTTTGGATCGAGACGAATGGCTTCACTGTAATCCCGAAAGGCAGAATCCGGATCGCCCTTATCGGCATAAATAAGCCCGCGGTAGATTAAATGCCCAGCTGATATTTGGGTCAAGGCGGATGGTTTCGTTGCAATCTTGCAAGGCGGAATCCAATTGTCCTTTTTTATAATGCACAGCTGCTCGAGAATAGAAAGCCAGGCAAATTTCGGGTCAAGGCGGATGGCTTCGCTATAATCGCGAATGGCCGCATCCTGATCGTTTTTTTTCGAATAGATTGCTGCTGCGATAATTAAATGCCCTGGGAAAATTTGGTTCGATGCGGATGGCTTCGGTATAATCGCGAATGGCTGCATCCAGTTCCTCTTTTTTCCAATAGGCTGAGGCGCGTGAATAGAATGCCAGGGAGAATCTGGGATCGAGGCGAATGGCTTCTGTATAATCGCGAATGGCTGCGTCCATATCATTCGCAGCTTGTGCGATGACCCCCGGACGCGAATGGCGTCCTTCTGCTTTGGATCCAGTTCAAGAATACCCGCAATTATTTCGCTGGCCTTCTGCTGATCACCCAGGCGAAGGACACAGGCGGCCTTCCAGGCTGAGAGCGGGTGATTCGGTACCGACTTTCTTGAATTCGATTCAATTAATTCCAACGCCTCTTTGTATAGGTTGTTAAAATATAGTCGTTGAATTTCATTTAAAATAGTTAAATTGTCCATTCCTGGTATTTCCTTCTGATCGAAATAGTGGTGATGATGACATTATGTCCCGCATGATCAAACCTAATTATACGTGATTGAAAACGGTAAAAGCGATGAGTGTTTCTTTTTCATTTTGATCATTTAAATATTGAGTATTAATTACTCTTAAAAAACCTCACAGATCCAAGATGTGTTTGTTTCCGGATCAACCTAATTTCTTTTAATATGACCGGCGCCTCGAAGCGTTCTGCAAGAGCAGAACGCGTAGTTACCCGCATCTCGAGCATCCTGCACGAGCAGGATGCAGAAATCCGTGCGGGCAGCATCTCGAAGCACCCTGCAGGGGCAGGGTGTGGCATATATCCGCAGAGAGCGGCTTCATGCCGCTCATGTGCAGGGCACCTCACCGGTGGTTCTTATCAAACGGCCTTCAAACAGGATATATCCGCGAGGCGGTCGCGCCGACGCGGTCTCATCCTTTTTGCAGATGAAGCCGCATCCCCGCCGGCGCTTTGTAGGGAAGTACGTCACCCATCGCGGAGCATCTTCTGAGGGTTCTTGGGTGACATATTTCTCCTTTACAAATTGTTTGCCTTAATCATCATATCCCTGTGGATTTTCTTCACCCGCCAGGCACGCCCGGAAATCAGCCAGGTCCTCATCGAATAGAACTGCATCAAATTGGTCAAAGCTCTCTTCGCGCGGCAGCAGGATGTTAAGGCAGTGCATGCTCATCCGTATCCGCATGCGCTTTTGGAACTCCGCATCATTTAAATAACCTGTCCTTTGCAGAAATTCCCCTCTCAGTTCTGGTGGGTAATACCACCACAGCGTTGCCCCAATGTCAACCGCCGGGTCATCCATGCCCATGGATTCCAGGTCCAGCAAATACAATTTGCTTTCATTGGAAAGCCGCCAGTTGGAATTGTTGATGTCATTGTGCGCGGCAACCAGTCCCAGCCCTTGAATTTTCCGATCTGGTGTTCGAGAACATCCAGGCTGCCATCGATGAATTTGGCGCTTTCTGGAACCTGTGATTTGAATGGTTCCCATTTTTGCCTTAAGCGGCCAGTGCCTCCATTCCAGCGCTGCTGAATCGATCGGAGGTTGGTCGGGGCAGCACCTTTTGAATATCCGGGCTGTGGTGCAATCGGTCAATCGCAACCGCAAATTCCGCCAGGTGGTGCCGATAATCGCTTCGCAACGGCTTTCTGCCTTCGATGAATGGTTGGACGAGGATGGTTGTGCCATCCTGTAAAGTCCCGCTTGCCAATACCGGTGCAGTTAGTCCAATCGCACCCGCTGCCTGGTATCTTTCAACCTGGATGCCCAGTTTGATGAAGCAATCCTGTTTGTCGCCGCGCGCAAAATAGGATTCATTTCCCCATCCCCTCGGCAGGGTCATCTCCCAGTCAAGGTTCGCAATGTGATTCTGCAGGAATGTGCGTACTTCTGCTTGGTGTTCTTGTCTGTTTTGCATGTCAGTCGATGTCAATTATATTTCTTCTTCGTTTCATTTTGGTAGGCAATGGCGTCCTCATTACATCTCATTTTTAAAAAAGGACGCTTCATCTCGAATCCGCTTTTTTCACAATTGTCATTCTAAATCACGTGTTTTACTCATTTGTCGTATTCGGGCTACCCTGCAAGGCAGGTGGACAAAGCCGCACGGGAGACTATGCTTGCTGGGAGGAGCCCGTTTCGGGCGACGAATCCCCAAGGTAATATGAAATTATTCAATTAAACCAATGCCATCCAATGAAAACATCAGCCCTTATAAACCAATGCAGGGTGAAAAAGCTTGAAAGATTTCTGAATTTGAGTAAAATTGTTTTGTTGGGGCGGTGGCGGAACTGGCAGACGCAATGGACTTAAAATCCATCGGTGGCAACACCTTGAGGGTTCAAGTCCCTCCCGCCCCACAAAAAAAGCGGCATTTTGTGCCGCTTTTTTATCATTATTTGGTCGCTTCCTTTTACGGTGTTTTCACTAGCATCTCATCGAATTCAAACACCGCCTTGGCGCCTTCCTGCAGGTATAGCGCCAGGGATAATCGTGTACCGTTCAGTTTGGCATCCTCATAGGAATTGACCAGTGAATCGTTGATATAAAAATCAAAGTGGTCTCCTTCCGCCACGATCGATAGGGTAATATCCGCTCCCTTTTTGATCAGGTTGCTTGCCTTGGCCGGAATGAGTGTGAACAGTTTGCCGCCTTCCATCCTCTGCAGGCCGTACTTGCCCTCCTGGAAAATGCGGTAAGCGTATCCGTCTCTTTCCTGGCTGCTGCGGTAGAGGAAGCCCCACCCGACGAACTTGTTGTCCGTGTCGAATTTACCCTTCACCGTCACCACGAAATCGGTCACATCCCCGATGAAGATGGCTGACCCGGTGCCGGTGCTGTAATTCTTGCCCGCCTTGCCGCCAAAATCAATGACGTATTTACCGCCTTCGATCTTGGCATCCGCGAAGATCTCATCACTGCTTTGTTCGCCCGTTGGCCATTTCATTGAATTGTCGTCGAACGTTTCGCACAACCTCACCTTCCATTCCGGCTTCAAGGTGGAAGTGATTTTGCAGTTATCCACCGTCTTGAACCGGGAGGGTGTGGGGGTGACTGTCGGGGTGGGGCTTGTGGCTGCTTCCACGCTATGGTTCGCGCTGCCCAATACCAGCGCGGTCAGGAAAAAACAGGCCATCACGAACATCAAATTGATTCGGTGTTTTGCTTTTCATGTCTGCCTCCTGAATATTATTGTAGTGACTGTGGGGAAAAATGCAAGCTTTATCTGGGTTGGAAAAAATCGGCATGCTGGCGGAACTGGCAGACGCAATGGACTTAAAATCCATCGGTGGCAAGGCATTGAGGGTTCAAGTCCCTCCCGCCCCATTATTATTTATGGATCATTTGAGAAGGGTGGAAAAAAAAACGATGATCTGATTCAGATCTCACTGTCATGTGCAGGGTAATCAATTGTTTTTTATTTGAATTGCTGATTTAAATTTTGTTATTGCTATCAGTCGTTCCCGTGTTTATGGGGCTTTATTAAATTGATCTCGCCCAAATCCCACACCTTTTCCTGCCATGAAAAAATCACAGATTGAAAATGCGATCAATATTCAAACCATCTGGAATTCTTAACGCCATCTTAATCCCCAAGGGGTTATAAGCAAGGTTCAGAAATAAGGAAAGAACATGCAGGATCTGATTTCAATTCTATTAATTCTGGTCTTTTTCGCCAGCACGATTGGCTTGATTTCTATTATCGAAAAATTAAAGGAATGACTTGTGAATATTCTTTATTTGGTTGCAGGGATCATCTCGATCATTTTATTGATCTATTTGTTTGTGGCGCTTTTACTGCCTGAGAGGTTTTAATGACGATTTACGGCTGGATCTATTACCTGGTGTTTTTCATTATCCTCTTATTGCTGGTGAAACCGCTTGGCAATTACATGGCAAAGGTCTTCCAGGGGGGATCCACCTTCATTTCACGGTGGGCAGCTCCCCTGGAAAATGCATTTTACCGGTTAGCAAAAATTGATCCAGCGGATGAAATGGATTGGAAGACATATACCAAAGCCATGCTTTGCTTTAATTTTATTGGGATCATTTTTCTTTATTTGTTGTTGCGTTTTCAAAGTTGGTTGCCATTGAATCCCCAGGCGCTGCCTTCGGTTTCACCTTTCCTGGCGATCAATTCCGCGGTCAGTTTTGTCACCAACACCAACTGGCAGAACTATGCTGGTGAGAGCACATTGAGTTACCTGACCCAAATGCTGGGGATGACCGTGCAGAACTTCCTTTCGGCGGGAACTGGCATGGCCATTCTTATCGCGGTCATTCGGGGATTGACCCGCCATAATACCAGGCATCTGGGTAATTTTTGGGTGGATATTACCCGCAGTGTTTTATATATTCTTCTTCCCCTTTCGATTATTTTTGCGCTCATTCTTGTTTCCCAGGGTGTTGTGCAAACCTTGTCCTCCCCGGTCGATGGCCGCCTTGTTCAACCTTTTATTTATCGAAGGGCAGGCGGTCTCAGATCAGGTCATCACCTTGGGACCGGCAGCATCCCAGGTGGCGATCAAACATCTCGGCACCAATGGCGGAGGATTTTTCAACGCCAATGCTGCCCATCCTTTTGAAAATCCGACCCCCCTGACAAATTTTCTTTTAATGCTGGCAGAAACCTGCATACCAGCCGCCCTGACCTATACCTTTGGAAAAATGGTGGGCGATACCCGTCAGGGATGGGCGATCCTGGCTGCCATGCTCATCATCGTGGTCGCCTTCAGCGGGATGACCTAGGCTGCCGAGACAATGCCGAATCCGCGGCTTGCCGTTCTTGGGGTGGACCAAAATTCCAATGCCTCCCAGCCCGGCGGCAATATGGAAGGCAAGGAGGTGAGGAACGGGATTGCGCCCTCGGCTTTGTTTGCCACCTTAACCACCGCCACATCCTCTGGCGCTGTAAATAGCATGCACGATTCCTTTACTCCTTTGGGTGGCATGGCTGCTGCTGTTAATGATGCAATTAAGTGAAGTGGCTTTGGGTGGGGTGGGGTCGGGATTGTACGGAATGCTGATTTTTGTGATTGTGGCGGTTTTTGTGGCTGGCTTGATGGTCGGGCGTACGCCGGAATATCTCGGCAAGAAAATTGAACCTTTTGAAATGAAAATGGCCTCCCTGGTCATTCTTATCATGCCATTGCTTGTCTTATTTTTCACCGCCCTGGCCGTTTTATTGCCAGCCGGATTGAGTTCGATCTCCAACCCTGGAGCGCATGGTTTCAGTCAGATCCTGTATGCCTTCACTTCACAGGGAAATAATAATGGCAGCGCATTTGCCGGATTAATGGGTAATACCCCTTTTTACAATCTCATCGGCGCAATTGCCATGCTTGTCGGGCGCTATTGGTTGGCCATTCCTACCCTGGCGTTGGCGGGTTCGCTCGCCAATAAGAAGAAAGCGCCCGCGGGCGCAGGCACACTTCCCACCACATCTCCTTTATTTATCGCCTGGTTGATCGCAGTCATCTTGATTGTGGGCGCGCTGAATTTCATTCCCGCCCTGGCTCTGGGTCCCATGGTTGAACACTTGTTTTTTATCGGCGCATGAATATGGATATTTCACACATAAAACCGGGGCAACAGCAAATGAGGGTGGTCCGCCAGGCGATCCTGGATTCTTTTGTCAAGTTGCATCCGCTCCGCATGATGAAGAATCCTGTCATGTTTGTGGTGGAAATTGGAAGCCTTTTAACTTCGGTTCTTTGGGTGCAGTCCTTGACCGGGCATGGCGAAGGATCACCGCATTTCATTGCTGCGGTGGCCATCTGGCTTTGGATCACAGTTTTATTTGCCAATTATTCAGAAGCCCTGGCGGAAGGGCGCGGGAAAGCCCAGGCAGCTGCTTTACGGAAAACGCGCCAGGAAACCTCCGCAAAAAGAATAAAGAACACATTTACCAAAGGCATTCAACCGCAAAAATACGAGAGCGTGCCCTCCACTGATCTTAAACAGGGTGATTTATTTGTTGTCCAGGCTGGTGATATCATCCCGACGGATGGTGAGATCATCGAAGGCATCGCCTCTGTGGACGAATCCGCCATCACCGGTGAATCGGCTCCAGTCATCCGCGAATCGGGAGGAGATCGCAGCGCGGTTACCGGGGGAACCCGCATTCTTTCAGATTGGCTGGTGATCAAGGTGACTGCCAATGCCGGGGAGGGATTTTTGGACCGGATGATTGAACTGGTCGAAGGCGCTAAACGGCAGAAAACCCCCAATGAAATTGCCCTCAACATCCTCTTGGCTGCCTTTACCATCATTTTCCTCGGAGTGTGTATCACCCTGCTTCCATTTTCAATTTATAGTGCAAAAACAGCCAACCAGGGGGCTCCCGTGACCATCACGGTGCTGGTGGCTTTACTGGTTTGTCTCATCCCCACCACCATCGGCGGATTGCTTTCCGCCATTGGTATTGCTGGCATGGACCGCTTGATTCAGCATAATGTCATTGCCATGTCCGGGCGGGCTGTCGAAGCTGCGGGTGATGTGGATGTTCTCTTGCTGGATAAGACCGGCACCATCACTTTGGGGAACCGGCAGGCGGTTGAGTTCATTCCTGTTGGGGATACGAAAATTGAAGATTTGGCCAATGCTGCCCAGCTTTCCTCACTTGCCGATGAAACCCCCGAAGGGCGCTCCATTGTCATCCTCGCTAAGGAGAAATATGGATTAAGGGGCCAGACACTGGGAAAAAGCAAATTGGCTCCAAAAGGGATGCGCTTTATCCCATTTACTGCCCAAACCCGCATGAGCGGCATTGATTATGATGGCATCAGCATCCGCAAAGGTGCCCCAGGATCAATACTGGAAAAAATACGCGGCTCTGGAAACCCGATCCCGGAAGAACTTGAGAAAAAGATTGAAGAAATTGCACACAGTGGCGGCACCCCGCTGGTTGTGATGCGCAACCTTTCGGTGCTTGGCATCATCCACCTGAAAGATATTGTCAAAGGCGGCTTGAATGAACGGTTTTCCCAATTGCGAAAAATGGGGATTAAAACCATCATGATCACAGGTGATAATCCACTGACCGCAGCTGCCATTGCCGCAGAAGCCGGTGTGGATGATTTTCTGGCACAGGCCACTCCTGAAAAAAAATTAACCCTCATCCGCGAATATCAGACCGGGGGAAGGTTGGTGGCCATGACGGGTGATGGCACCAATGACGCGCCAGCCCTGGCTCAGGCAGATGTGGCTGTGGCGATGAACACTGGCACGCAGCCAGCCCGCGAAGCGGCCAATATGGTCGACCTGGACAGCAACCCCACCAAGCTGATCGACATCGTGGAGATTGGCAAACAGCTGTTGATGACCAGCGGCGCATTGACGACCTTCAGCATTGCCAATGATGTTTCAAAATATTTCGCCATCATTCCGGCGGCTTTTGCCGGCATCTACCCGCAATTGGAGGTATTGAATATCATGCATTTATCTACACCCCAAAGCGCCATCCTGTCCGCGATCATTTTCAATGCCATCATCATTGTCCTCTTGATTCCATTGGCTTTGAAAGGTGTTCGTTATCGGGCGGTGGGCGCTTCACAATTATTACGGGATAATTTGCTGATCTATGGGCTGGGAGGATTGATCGCTCCTTTTATTGGCATCAAATTAATTGACCTTTTGTTGGTTCTTTTCCACTTGGATTGATTTGAGGCATTGCCAATGATTAAATTATTAAGAATGTCGGTTTTTTTGTTCCTGGGAATGGCGCTCCTCACTGGTTTGATTTACCCGCTGGTCATCACTGGTATTTCCCAGATCTTTTTTCCTCACCAGGCAAATGGCAGTCTGATTTTGAAGGATTCAAATGTGGTTGGTTCTGATTTAATTGGCCAGTATTTTGACCAACCCCGCTATTTTTGGGGGCGGCTTTCTGCAACCGGAGGTCAACCTTACAATGCATCTTCATCTGGCGGCTCCAATTTGAGCGTAACGAATCCTGTCTTGCTGGACAATGTTAAAAATAGAATAAATGAATTACTTAAGGTGGATGTCAATAATCCTTTGCCCATCCCGGTTGATTTGGTGACTTCCTCAGCCAGTGGATTGGACCCTCATATCAGCGTTGCAGCAGCCCTTTACCAGGCTGAGAGGGTTGCCAGGGTACGCAGTTTGTCAATTGATGAGGTTTTAACCCTGATTCAGGCTCATACTCAAGATCGCCTGTTTGGATTTCTTGGTGAACCAAGGGTGAATGTCCTTGAATTGAATTTGGCATTGGATGCGCTAAAATAAAAAATGATGCATGAATTAAAACGACCAGATCCGGATGAGTTGCTGGCTGCAATTAAAAAAGAAGAAAGAGGCCGGGAAGAACGCGGCAGGCTGAAGATCTTTCTGGGATATGTGGCGGGGGTGGGCAAGACCTACGCCATGCTGGAAGCGGCTCATCAACGCTTGCAGGAGGGCGTGGATGTTGTCGTCGCCTATGTTGAGACCCACGGAAGAAAAGACACCGAAGTGATGTTGCAAGGTCTGGAGGTGATACCGCAAAGACAGACCAGCTATCACAATGTCCAAATTAAGGAAATGGATATCAATGCCGTATTAAAGCGCCATCCCCGCCTTGCCCTGGTGGATGAACTTGCCCATACCAATGCGCCTGGATGCCGGCATCCCAAGCGTTATCAGGATGTCCTTGAATTATTGAGTGCGGGGATCGATGTTTACACCACGGTCAATATCCAGCATTTGGATAGTCTGAAAGATGTCATCCAGCGCATCACGGGCGTGACAGTCAGGGAGACCGTCCCGGATAGTCTGGTGGATGAAGCCTATGAAATTGAATTGGTCGATCTTCCCACCGACGAATTATTGAAACGATTGCGGGATGGAAAAGTCTATTTGCCCGAGAGTGCTGCCCGGGCGCTCGAGAAGTTCTTCCGAAAAGGCAACCTGACCGCCTTGCGTGAGCTGACCATGCGCAAGGCAGCCGATCGGGTGGATGATCAAATGCTTGACTACATGCAGGCCAAGGATATACAGGGACCTTGGGCAGCCGGGCAGCATATTTTGGTTTGCATCGGTTACCATCCCATGGCAGAACGATTGATTCGTGCTGGACGGCGATTGGCGGATGATTTGAAAGCTGATTGGTCGGTCCTTCATATTGAGATTCCGCATGATTTTCAGACCAGGGAGGAAAACCTGGAGCGATTGCAGCAGAATTTAAAACTCGCCCAAAGTTTGGGTGCTGGAGTTTATGAAGTTCCCGCCCGCTCTGCGGTGGAAGGCATCCTTGATTTTGCGCGCAGCCACAACATCACCAAGATTCTGGTTGGAAAAGCCGTTCAAAAGCGTTTCGATGAATTATTGCATGGTTCGGATGTTGATAAGATCATCCGCGCCAGCGGACCGATTGATGTCTATGTCGTCAGTGAAGAAACGGCCGCACCCCAAAAAATGTCCCCGCCGCGCATGATCCCCCATCATCCTTGGAATCGCTATTGGTTCAGCGTGGGATTGGTGGCAATCGCCACGCTGCTCGGTTTGCCATTACATGCTGTTCTCGAACCGGCAAATCTGGTAATGATCTATCTGGCGGCCGTTGTGCTGGCAGCCACTTTTTTGGGCAGGGGTCCTTCGATCCTTGCTTCCGTGCTGAGCGTTCTGGCTTTTGACTTTTTTATGGTCCAGCCTGTTTTCAGTTTTACTGTTTATGATTCCCAGTACCTGATCACCTTCATCGGTTTGCTCCTGGTGGGTCTGGTCATCAGCAATTCAGCTGCATTATTGCGTAACCAGGTGGATGCATTAAAGAACCGTGACCTTCATCAACAAGCGGTCAACGATATCAGCCGCGAATTGACCAGTGCCTTTGGCTTGGAAAATGTTCTGGATATCGTCGTTCAAAACGTCCACAAAGCATTTGGCCGGGATATTGTCATTTTCCTGCCCGAGGAAAAGAAATTGGTCAGGCGGGCTTCAACCGCCGATTATTCTTTGAATGAAAATGAACTGGCGATTGCGGAATGGTCGTTCACTAACGCAAAACCAGCCGGGAGCGAAACGGATACGCTGCCAGCATCCTTGACCCGTTTTCAACCCCTGATCACCTCGCGCGGGATCATCGGTATCCTGGGAATTTCCTCAACCCTTGCCGCAAAAACCTTTAACCTATAATGAAAGAACGCTTCTGGAAGCATTCGCGAATATTTCTGCCTTGGCCATTGAACGGGCATTGTTTGCAGAGCAGGCCTCGCAAAATGAGATGATGCAGCGCTCGCAGCAGCTTCAATCAGCCTTGTTGAACTCGATTTCACATGAAATTCGGACTCCATTGGCCGCCATCACCGGCGTGCTGAGCAGTCTGGAGGATTCCGCAAGAACAGGCATCAGGTCCAGGAAATTGAAAGAGGCCACCAAGCTTGAATTAATTGAATCTGCCAGCCGGCAGGCCAGCGCACTCAACCATATCGTGGAAAATCTTTTGGATATGACCCGCATTGAAGCTGGAAAAGTTCAATTGAATTGCAAACCGGAAGATTTGCAGGATCTGATTGGCAGTGTTCTTAACAAAATGGCTGACCGGTTGAATGATCATCCGGTTAAAGTGAAAATATTGAATGAATTGCCCCTTATCCGCATGGATGCATCTCTGATTGCAACAGTCCTGGCCAATATTTTGGATAATGCCGGCAAATTTTCTGCACACGGCAAGCCGATAATTGTGACCGCAAGAAAAGAGGGTAAAAACGCCATGGTTGCGGTTAAAGACCATGGCATTGGGATTCCAAAAGAGGACCTGCAGAAGGTATTTGATAAATTCTATCGGGTTCAGAACAAGCGCTCACTGCCGGGTACGGGTTTGGGATTGTCGATTTGCAAGGGGATTATTGAAGCTCATGCCGGACAAATTTGGGCGGAAAGCAGTTTGGGCAAAGACACGACCATAACTTTCACCCTGCCATTGTGAAATTTGGAACCTGAGAAATGGAAAACAATAAAACGACCATTTTGGTGGTGGACGATGAGCCGGAGATCAGGCACTTTTTAAGGGTCTCCTTGCGCGCCAACCAGTTTGAGGTATGCGAAGCAGCCAATGGTCTGGATGCTCTGATTTCAATTCGAAAGAACAAACCGGATTTAATGATCCTGGATTTGGGGCTGCCGGATTTGGATGGCGTGGAGGTCACCCGCAGGACCAGATCGATCAGCCAGCTGCCCATCATCATTTTATCGGTCAGGGACAGGGAGACCGATAAGATTCAGGCCTTGGATGCCGGCGCGGATGATTACCTGACCAAACCGTTTGGGGTCGGTGAATTGCTGGCGAGGATTCGGGCGGTGATGCGCCATTCTTCGGATAATGCCAAAGAGCACATCTATGCAGTTGAGGGCTTGCAGATGGATTTGCCGCGCCATCAGGTGCTTTTGAACGGCAAAAGTGTCGACCTGACCCCCAATGAATTTGACATTCTGCGCATTCTGATGAAAAATGCAGGCAGGGTGATCACCCATCGCTCGTTGATCCACGAGGTGTGGGGAACCAGCACAGAAAATGACGATCGCATGTTGAGGGTCAATATCAGTAATTTAAGGAAAAAAATTGAACCGGATCCCAACCAGCCCCATTACCTCCTGACTGAGCTGGGCGTTGGTTATCGGTTGAAAGAATGATTGATCCTGCTTATTCCTCCGCCCCCTTAGGCGCTGGCGGAACTGGCAGACGCAATGGACTTAAGATCCATCGGTGGCAAGGCATTGAGGGTTCAAGTCCCTCCCGCCCCATTTTTTATGCAATCAGCAAATGAAAATATATGAGCGCAAATGAGTAGAGATTTATTGAAGTTCATTTATTCCCTGATCGATAGAATAGCTATTGCATGGAATCACTTGTGTACCACTTTGTTTCGTGTAAATTTAGAATTACAGATATTGGTTTTATATATTCAAAATCCCCAAATATTTGAAGTGGCACACGAATTTCAACCACATCGTCCCATTTGAATAATGCATTGCTTAGTTGTTTTGCATTTTGAGCATTATCGCAATTTTGACTATCCCAGAAAGCAGGTAGATTTTTTGTTTAATATTAATACCGATTTCTGAATCATCGCAGTGGCTTCCTGTTTTTATATCAAACATTACATCTATTTGTGCTTCCTTGCTCTTAATAAAACTACCAGTAGAACGAATCATTAGGAACAAATAATTATTGTCCTGAATTAAAATATGCATCCTTCAAATCCACCGAGTCTCCACCAAGGGAATCCCCCTTTATGTCTACCAAAATCGGCGATATATTCAACCAGTCATCATCTTTTCCATCAAGAGTAATTGGTACATTGGATATCGGTTAGGGAGTTGCAGTTGGTTTTGAAGCAAATGAAATTGATCAATGAGATGTTTCAGATTCTTTTGTGGCGAGTTCCAAACAGTCCATACACTCAGGTCGTTAAATCCAGGTAATGACATATTCGGGAATCTCCATTGCATAAAAATCTTTGTTGTAAAGATATCCTTCATCACTCCGATTTAAATCGCATTTCCATACCACGCTTCAAAATGCAAATGAGTTACTGTTGTAACCAGAGCTGCCCACAAAACCTAAAAATTGTCCTCGGTAAACGAAATCCCCATCTCTTACCGCTAAATTATCTGCATGATTGATAATGATGTAGTTATTCCTTTGGAATAGCCAAAAGACCAATATTTTGTCAGTTGATGACATTTACGCAGACTAGCTCTTTTCCCTATTAACGACACTAGCACCTTCAAATGTTGATACATACCCTGCATGGGCTGCAAAAAATGGTACGCCTTTTGGGTTAACGAAACTACCAATAGTCAATTACCTCTGTGGCTATTTCACAGTACCAAAAAAAGGAGATTTTGAATCAATGGTTTCACTGAACAATTCCAAGGGTCAGAATGCATTTATTAGGTGCAACCTGTAAAATCCCTTACTCCATTTAGAAGGATTTTGGTCAAATCCTATTAACTTTATTTAAAGCTGTCAGAACCATTGGTGACTAAGTGGTAATGTAACAATTCCTTGCATAAGCCAATGGAGATATTGACTATCTGTATTTGACTGTGACACCGTTTTCCGATCTTATCTATTGAACGTATCGTTTAAATGCTGTCTGGGACAATAATGCCGTTCAGTTCGTAAGGAGGAATTACTATATTCTTTATTAAAAATATTTTGGAATACATCTGAAAGCAAGCGAAGGTATGTCTTTATTTGGGTCATTTAAAGATAGATTGAATTTCTGAATTTTGTGGCGCAATTTTGTTCAAAGTGAAAACTATCCGTTTGTCGTCTGAGATGACACAAAGATATTTGGCGTTATGCTCTTGAGCCTTGACGCAAACCACCAAAATTTACAATTGCTGGTTCGTTCTACTCCATGCTTTCCAGTTTCCGTCGTAATCAAAAAACAAGGTCCCATGTAAATCAGAAAGAGGTATTTGACTGGGTGTTTCTTTATTTTCGGATTACCAATATTTCGGGTTGATTTGAAGGACCACATGAGACAATTGCTATCACCAAAAAGAAAATAACTGCAAACAGCAAATTTCTCATAAGTAATCTCCAACTCGGCAATTTAGTTGTATCGTGAATATTTATAATTATATAAAAAATATATATCAGTTCGTGAAATATTGGAAAACTATCTAGTTATACCAAATTGCTACGCGCTTGGGCGGTGGTGGAACTGGCAGACGCAACGGACTTAAAATCCATCGGTGGCAAGACATTGAGGGTTCAAGTCCCTCCCGCCCCACTATTTATTAGTAATTTCCAAATACCCTTCCGCAAACCTTCTCCCTACCTCAAGGTAGACTTTCCACGGTCAGGTACACCGCATCCCCCGCTAATAACTTGGTTAGGTTGTAGTCCATCTTCCATGCCAAGTCTGTCATCGCTGTAATGTTCAGCTCGCTGTTTTCATCTATGCTGCTTTATTCCGGCACTAAATTTGGCTTATTCGTTTCTTCAAAAACGAATAGCTGCCCAAAATGTCGGCTTTTGTCGCCGCCCTATTCGTTTGGATTCGTTTCCAATCCCCTGTCCGTTTTTGTCCGCCCGCTATTGAATGATTTGCAGGTACGCTTCCGCAAACCTTCTCCCCACCTCCAGGTAGCTTTCCGCGGTCAGGTGCACCGCGTCCCCCAGCTCCAGGTCGTCGGTGGTGATCATGCGTACATACGGCAGGTCCACTGACGCCTGCTGCTCCTTGATCAGATCCCAGTTAAGCGCCTCCTCGTTGGTCGCGGTGGTGGCGATCTGCGCAAACACGACCGGCAGGTCGGGGATGCCCAGGTCCCGCCGCCAGGCTGCCACGAACTCGCCGAACTTCTCCGCCCACTGCTCAGCCGGCAGGATGTTGCGCTCAATGTTCAGCTTGGCATAGTAATCCGGGTCAATGGCGTCCGTCTCGCCCTGGTAGAACAGGATGCCCTCTACTGTCCCCATCTGCGCCGCTTGCATGATGCGCCGCCAGCAGGAGCCGTACAGTGTCTTGGGGTCATCGTCCGGCGCCCAGCCCAGCAGTGAGGTGGAACCCTTGGCGCATGGGATCAGCCCGATCGCCCACTCGGGTTTGGAGCCCAGCAGCGTCTCGGCAAAGCTAAGCGCGGGGCTGATGCCCGCATCGCGGTCCTCCGAGACCATGTCCACCTGCCCCTCGGCGGAATCCACTGGTTCCTCGGCCAGCTTCCACAGGTAGTCGTTGCCGAACAGGTACACCTGCGGGTTGGTGTGTTTCAGCTCCTCCGGCACCTCGCCCCGCCCGGACATGTTGGATTGCCCCATCAGCACGAACAGCTTTAGCTTGCCGCGGTATTCCGCCGGGATGTTCTCCACCCCACCCGCCACCGGGACCGTTGGCTTAGCCGTCGCTGGTTCGGCTGGCTGGGTGGGTTCACGCGTGGCAACCGGGCTGCATGCGGTTATTAGCACAAAAACAATGGTGAATAGGGTATTCAGATTCTTGAACATATCTGCCCGATTGTAAATGATTTTTTATTTTGCATGGGTTAAGAAAATTTGGCTGTAAAATCAACTGCTGATGACTTCTATTGGGAGCAGCATGATTTGAAGATCCATCGTGCCAATCTTGCCACTTGTTCGCAGTCCACGGGGCTGGTGGTGGCTATTGACGTCCTTCGTGCATTCACCACCACCGCCTGCCTTTTCGGGCATGGGGTTGAGCAGATCATCCTTGTTTCCGGGGTGGAGGACGCTTTCCGATTGCGGGAGCAAAATCCCGATGTTCTCCTGCTGGGTGAGGTGGATGGCATACCGGTGGAGGGTTTTGACCTGGGCAACTCCCCATCGCGTTTGGTCAGCGCAGACTTGGTTGGAAAAACTGTCGTTCAGCGCACGACCACCGGTACCCAGGGTGTTGTTTTAGCAAAGAACGCCGATGTCATTTTGGCCGCCGCCCTGACAAATGTAACCGCTACCATGCGGTTCATCCAGAAGGTCGCCCCCGCGGAGCTGACGCTGATTCAGACCGGTTACTTCCCTGAAAAGGGCTGGGGTGATGAGGATGTGGCTTGCGCGGATGTCCTTGAGCATATTTTGCTGGGCAGGCGGGTCGATTGGCCGGAGATCACTCGCCGGGTGCGCTGCTCACGATCCGGCTTGCATTACGATGGATCAATGACGCACTATCCACCGCAGGATCTGGAAATGGCATTACAGGTGGATGCCTTTGATTTTGCCATGCGTGTGGAGATCCGGGATGGTCTGCATGTGCTCCAAAAAGTCAATGTATAATCCATCCCGTGTTCCCCCTGGTTGTTCTGGATATTGAAACCACCGGCCTGGATGCCGATGCGGATGCCATCATCGAGATCGGCGCCGTGCGCCTTGCTCCTGACCAGGAGGATGCTGCCTGGTCGCGCCTGGTCAACCCCGGGCGCCTCATTCCCCCTGAGATCACCTCCCTGACCCATATCACCAATGAGATGGTGCGCACTGCACCGCCGCTTAAAGCCGTCCTGCAGGATTTTATGGACTTCGTCGGCGAGCTGCCCGTGGTCGGGCACAACGTGCGCTTTGACCTGGCTTTCCTGCAGCGCCAGGGTGCGCTCAAGTACAACCCGGTTATGGATACGCGCGAGCTGGCTTCGGTGCTCATGCCCTCCCTCAGCCGTTACAACCTCGGCACCATTGGCGATGAATTCCAGGCCGAGAACGAAAATCCCCACCGCGCCCTGGATGATGCCAGCATGACCGCCGCGGTTTTCCAGGAACTGTTGCAATTGGCCAATGACCTGCCCATGGAATTGTTGACCGAGATCGTCCAACTGGCACGCGGGCTGGACTGGGATGGTCGTTTCTTCTTTAACGAGGTGCTGCGCGAGCGTGCCAAACAGCCTCTGACTGCCAAAAAGGGCAGGGCGGTTGACCTGGCTGCCCTGTTCAAAAGCCCGCAGGAACTGTTAGCGCCTGCCCTAAAGCCCAATCCGGAATTGAAGATCATCAATGTGGACGAGGTGGCATCCTTGCTGGAACACGGCGGCGCTTTTGAAAAGTATTTCGACGGCGGCAATGGCCGCCCGAAATTTGAATCCCGCCCGCAGCAGCTGGATATGTTGCGCTCCATTACCACTGCCCTCAACAAGAACCATCACCTGATGATCGAGGCCGGCACCGGCATCGGCAAATCCTTTGCCTACCTGCTGCCAGCTGCCCTGTGGTCAACTGCCAATAACCAGCGTGTCATCGTCTCCACCAACACCATCAACCTGCAGGACCAGCTGATGGACAAGGACATCCCCGACCTGCGCGCCGCGCTCGGGCTGGATTTGCGTACTGCGGTGCTCAAAGGCCGCTCCAATTATCTCTGCCCGCGCCGTTTGGAATCCATGCGCCGCCGCGGTCCGCAAACGGTTGAGGAACTGCGCGTGCTTGCCAAGGTGCTGGTCTGGCTGAATACCGGCGGCTCGGGTGAAAAGCGTGAGGTGACCCTCAGCGGTCCTTACGAACAGGATGTATGGGTGCGCCTCTCCGCCGAGGATGAAAGCTGCTCGGTCGAAGCCTGCCAGAGTCGCATGGGCGGCGCCTGCCCCTATTTCCAGGCCCGCCAGGCTGCCCAGGGGGCGCACATCATCATTGTCAACCACGCCCTGCTGCTGGCAGATGTCATCACCAACAGCAAGGTGTTGCCCGAGTACAAATATCTCATCGTGGATGAAGCCCATCACCTGGAGTCCGCCACCACCGGCGCCCTCAGTTACCGCGTTTCCAGCGCGGATGTCAGCCGCCTTTTCTACGAATTGGGGGGTTTGAACAGCGGCTCGCTGGGTTTGCTGCATAAAGCCCTCGCCACGCGTGCCAACCCATCCATGCTCGCTGGTATCAGCGCGGCCATCGACCGCGCCACCGACCTCATTTTCCAGTCGGATAATGCCTTTAAGAAGTTCATCAAAGCCCTGGAGGAGTTCCTCGCGGAGCAGCGCGAGGGGCGCGAGGTGGGCGATTATGGCCAGCAGCTGCGCATCACTTCTGCCGTTCAGCACCAGCCCGGCTGGACCCCGGTGGAGATCGCCTGGGAGGATGCCGGCGGCTTGCTGGATGCGCTGGTCAAGCACCTCACCCGCCTGCAGCGTGATGTGCTGGATGCCAGCCAGGGTGAGGATGAAACCCTGCAGGAGCTCACCGCCGACCTGGCCGGGCTGCTCCACCGTCTCGAGGAGTTCCAGCTGCGCATCAGCTCACTGGTTTCCGAAGCCAGCGGGGACGCCATCAACTGGGTTGAGATCGAGCCGCGCGCTCAGCGTCTTTCTCTCAATATGGCTCCGCTG
This sequence comes from uncultured Chloroflexia bacterium, assembly GCA_963802275.1. Classification (GTDB taxonomy): domain Bacteria; phylum Chloroflexota; class Anaerolineae; order Anaerolineales; family Anaerolineaceae; genus CAZMZW01. Next base: position 19,039 of record CAWDIB010000001.1, read on the forward strand.
CACATCGGCACCATGATGGAAAAACACCTCTGGCACGAGAAGGACAGCATTATCCTCACTTCTGCCACCCTTACTGCCGACGGGGTCTTTGATTATTTGCGCGGGCGCTTGAATGCCGATGAATCCGATGAACTGGTACTCGGCTCTCCCTTTGATTATGAGAACTCCGCCCTGCTTTTCCTGCCCAATGACATGCCCGAGCCGGTGGAGTATGCCCAGTTCCAAAAATGGGTGGAGCGTGCATTATTGCAGACCGCCAAAGCCACCGGTGGTCGCATGTTGGCGCTGTTCACCTCCTACAAACAGTTGAAGATGACCGCCGCAGTCATCGCCCCGCGCCTGGCAGATGCCGGCATCCGCTTGTATGAGCAGGGTGAGGGCGCTTCCGCCACCGCGCTGCTGGAAAGTTTCCGCGCCCACGACCGCGCCGTGCTGCTCGGCACGCGCTCCTTCTGGGAGGGGGTGGACATCCCTGGTGAAAAGCTCTCCATGCTGGTCATCGTCAAGTTGCCCTTTGATGTGCCCAACGATCCCATCATCGCTGCCCGCGCCGAGACCTTTGAGAATCCCTTCGAGGAATACAACCTGCCTGAAGCCATCCTGCGCTTCCGCCAGGGCTTTGGCCGTCTCATCCGCACCCAGTCCGACCGCGGCGTGGTCGCCATCCTCGACCGGCGCATCCTTACCAAGAAGTACGGGCAGATGTTCCTGCACTCATTGCCACCCTGTACCCGGCGCATCGCCCCGGTGGAGGAATTACCGGGTGAAGCCAAGAAGTGGCTGGGGCTGTAAATCCTGAAATAGGAAAAAAGGGGAAATGTTCCGAACTGAATAGATAGTAAACGAGGTTAGTTTTAACTAGCGCTGGTTCACAATCATATTCGATGATTTGTTCCTGATGAGAAATAGGTATTTCTATGACATTACCACTAACTTCCCGGTTGCAAGGTCGATATCCACATCGAAAAAAAGATGGGTGGTGGTTGAAAAAAACGTATCATTCTCTTATTTTACGAAAAAGGTATCAATAATACTAACAAATGGAGCAAATAATGCTAATATATAGATAAGTGATCAAGGATTTTCAATCCGTTTGGGTAAAGATTTTTACAAATATCTCTGAAAGTAGGTTTTCTGTTCTTTTACATATTGCAGCCTATTGCCGATTTTATTAATTGGGCTGCAGAAGCCCTCAAGCTATTGATTCGCATAGGTGCGGCTAAGCAACTGGTTGGGCTGTTAATATACTTTAATATAAGCAGGAGAGCGAAGATGAAACAACGTGCCGTTTTTCAACGGGTTATGGTGACAATATTATTTTTCTTATTTTTTGTAGGATGCAGTACATTTTTGCCAAGAGACACAACTACCCTTGCGCCAGTTGATTCTAGCGAAACGTTAAAACCCACAAACAGCAATTCACTCATCCAGTCAATTACCCCCTCTCTTCGCCCAACCAGAACAGCCACCCCTAAACCAGAATGGATCACGAACTTTGCAGAACCCATCCTGACTGCCATCGCAGATCGCCCACCTGATTGCCAGGAAGACTTTTCACAAGTTGGGCCAAATTGGTATCTTGAGAAGACGAATTGTCCGAATAATGGGTGTGTTATCTCGGAGGGGGTTTTAGCCATTGCAGCGTTCCCCGTGGATAACAAGGAAGCTTGGGCAAGTCAACCTCTTCCCTGTAACTCGGTGATTAAAACATTTGTGTTGCGGGTGGATGTAAACACAGCAAAATTACTACGCGAGAATGCGGCTAATATTGCCTACACTGATACTATGCAGGTAAAAGGAAGAAAAACCACGCTCTTTGAATATGGCTTTGAACTTAAAAACAGGCGCAGGTGGTTTAGTCTAATCGGTCCATCTGGAAATTACGGGGGTAGTTACGGTCAACTATCCCTTTCGATCCCGCCGCAAATAACTTTTACGCTCATATCGAGGGGATCAAAGTTCGCTGTCTATCTCAACGATGTCCCAGTCACATCTGGGGAATATACTGGTGGGCAAGGTCAGTCCGAGTTTGGATTACAGGCTTGGTCCGATGGAAAAAGTATCGCTCGTGTGGAATACGACAACTTCAAGGTATGGAACTTGGACGATATTCCAAATCTACCATAAGATGATTGATATGGAAGAAATAGTAATTCATGTTTAATTATGATTTATTAAATCATCTGTTCAACAAAACATGCACCGAACTTTCGGGTTTTTACGGTATTTTTCTGGTTTCGAGTTCTTACTAATACTAAGTGGAGTCAGCACCCAGTCCAATCGCGGCTTGGTGGCCATTCTCGACCGCCGTATCCTCACTAAAAAGTACGGGCAGATGTTCCTGCACTCCCTACCGCCCTGCACCCGGCGCATCGCCCCGGTGGAGGAATTGCCCGGTGAAGCCAAAAAGTGGCTTGGGTTGTAAGACGAGGAATCTTTGGATTCAGTAGACAGTGGAACCTACTGACTTTTGATCAGTAGGTTTAGGGTTCGATTCCCTGGTGCGTCATCCAAACTGCCGGAAGGCGGTTTATTTATTTGATGTGATATTATTGCAGGGAAATAGTAATATGTATCACATGGCTTGGGAAACAAGGTAACGAAAAATATTATTATCGGAAGAAAATAGTGGGAGGCCAAACCCTTTCAATAAATAATATATAGGTCATGAACCAATAGGTAAAATAGCAGCAAAAGAAGATAGAGAGGAAAAAAATCAATAAAACAGGCAACAAAAAACTTGAATGAAATGGAGAATCATATTTTTTACGAATTGAGATGCTCGCAACGGCAAAAAGATGATTTCCGTGAAAATGCCCCCATATATGGCGGTTGCCCGTGTAAGAAACCAAAAATGTTGGAGCATAAAAATCACTGCCCCCTATGCGGGCTCTGACACTTGGTTGGGGCGGTTTCTGCTTGGCTTGGCGGTAATTTGAATGAAATTTGTTAGTCATATTGACACCTTGAAAAGGAAAAGAGAATGAACAAGTTATGGTTTTGCCTCGTTTTAGTGTTGGTTCTAACGGCTTGTGCTGTTCCAGCTCCAGTTGTGACAGCCACTGCCATTCCGCCGACAGCAACGGTGATTCCGACAACTACTGCCATTCCGGCAACAGCAACTCCGGAGGGATTGCAGCTTGATAAAGAATTTCACGTGGACTATCATCAGTTCCCGGTGATAACGGAAGCGGATATTACTAGCGGTGTTTGGGCTAAAGCTGACTTGGCTTTGGATAAAGAAGAAGACAAGCCGGCGTTGTATACGAAATGGGAAATGAAGGTTTTTGGTGATATTGTGGTGATGCCGATTCCGGATGCGTCTGATGAGGAATTGTCAAAAAATCCACCATTGCCTAAGAATACTAGTTTCGCCCGGATTGAGAACTTTCGTGATTCTGGTATCGATGCGGTGGTAGTTGGTTATCAGATTCGGAATACCGATGGCAGTATAGTATCAATGCCACTTTTCTTCCAAGCTGATTTTTGGGATTGGACGGCGCATAACGAAAGTGCTTGGCTTGAAAGCTGTTTAGATTTTAGTAAGAAAGGGGTATTCGCGCCGGTTTTTAATTATGAAATTGATGCAAAAAAAGATAAATTTGGTCAAACAATGCCGGTGAAGATGTATGAGAAAGATACACATGCATTGAGAATAAACATGTGGCTTGATTGGGAAAAGACGGGTTCTTTGAGTGCTAAGGCGAGCAATCTCGGTTGGGGCGGTTTCTGCTTGGCTTGGCGGTAATTTGTATATAAATCACTGCCCCCTATGAGCCATGGACACTGTGGACACTTTCCCCCCTTTTTTGTGTAATGTATAGACACAATGGACGCTGTACCACGCTGTAGACAAGTTGGAAACTGACTCTTAATCAGTAGGTTTCCCTCTTAGTGATCTTCAATGATTCGCAGATGTTCGAATTCATTATCTTTCGTTTTTATTATTATTATTAAAATTATTTTCGCTCGATGCTTTACTTGAAAATTCCTGCTTTTATACCTTCTATAAAAGCTGTCGGGTAAAGATGTGATATGGGGAATAATGAATTTCTGATTCCATTCTAAAGTTTTGAGTTCATAAATTTCAAGCTTGATCTTATACGTGATCTGTAAAAACTATGATAACCCCACCACTTTCCCGCTGGCAGGGTCAATGTCAATATCAAAGAAACCAGGTCGTGTTGGCAGCCCGGGCATGACCGCCATCTCGCCCAGCAGGGGATAGACGAAGCCCGCCCCCGCGGAAACATTCACATCGCGGATCGGAACGCGGAAGCCCTTTGGCTCGCCCTTCAGTGCCGGGTCATGGCTCAGACTTAAATGGGTTTTTGCCATGCAGATGGGCAGTTTGCCATAGCCCAGTTTTTCATATTCAGCGATGCGCGCCTCCGCTTGCGGCGAATAATCCACCCCGTCCGCACCATAAATCTCACGAGCGATGGTCTCGATCTTTTTCTTGATGTTCCATTCCACCGGGTAAAGGAATTGGAAATGAGATGGCTTTTCAGCCGCCTTGATGACCGCCTTTCCTAGCTCAACCGCACCTTCTCCGCCTTGTTCAAAGTGGCGGCAGATGACTGCATCATTCGCGCCGCCCTGTTCTATGGCGGCCTTGCGCACCAGCTCCAGCTCGGCCTCGCTGTCGGTATGAAAGCGGTTGACCGCCACCACCACCGGTATTCCGAATTTCTTCACAATGCCGATGTGGTGCATCAGGTTGGACAGCCCCTTTTGCAGCAATTCAAGATTCTGCTCTGTATAGGCCTTGTCTAATGGTTTGCCGGCTGTCACGGTTGGCCCGCCGCCGTGCATCTTCAATGCACGCACAGTCGCCACAAGCACCACCGCGTTCGGGATCAATCCCGAGGTGCGGCATTTGATGTCAAAGAACTTTTCCATGCCCATGTCCGCCCCGAACCCGGACTCGGTCACCACGTAATCGGCCAGCTTGAGCCCGATGCGGTCAGCCAGGATGGAGCTGTTGCCGTGCGCGATGTTGGCGAACGGCCCGGCATGCACAAAGACCGGCGTGCCTTCCAGGGTCTGCATCAGGTTGGGTTTGATCGCATCGCGCATCAGCACGGTCAGCGCCCCGGCGATGCCCAGGTCTTCGGCGGTCACCGCTTCGCCCTGCCGGCTCAGCCCGATGACCATTTTGCCCAGCCGCGTGCGCATGTCGGCCAGGTCGGTGGTCAGCGCCAGGATGGCCATGATCTCACTGGCCACGGTGATGTAGAACCCGGTGCGCCGTTCCATGCCCTTCTCGGTGGGCGATTGGCCGGTGGTGATCTCGCGCAGGAAGCGGTCGTTGGTGTCTATACCGCGCTTCCAGGTGATGGTGGTCGAGTCGATGTCCAGCCGCGCCAGCCGCCGTTTTTCCTCGGCGTTCAGCAGGTTTAAATTCTTTTCATGAATGCCTAATTTTTCCAGCCGGGTTTGGGCGCTGCGCGTGAGTTTGCGGAATCCGGTTGAGTCCTGCGGGTAAAGCCGTTCGAACAGGGTTTCATCACTTTGTGTGCTCTCGTGGAATATGCGCGCGTCAATCGCGGCTGCCAGCAGGTTGTTGGCGGCAGTGATGGCGTGGATGTCGCCGGTCAGGTGCAGGTTCAGTTCCTCCATCGGGATGACCTGGCTGTAACCGCCGCCGGCTGCGCCGCCCTTGATGCCAAAGGTCGGTCCCTGGCTGGGCTGGCGGATGCAGGTGATCACCCGTTTGCCCAGGTGGGCGCCCAATGCCTGGCTCAGCCCGACCGTGGTGGTGGTCTTGCCTTCGCCCAGCGGGGTGGGGGTGATGGCGGTTACGTCAATGTATTTGCCGTCCGGCTGGTCCTTCAACCGCTGCAGGATGTCCAGGCTGACCTTGGCTTTATACTTCCCATACAATTCCAGCTCATCCTCCAGGATGCCCAGCTCCTCAGCCACCAGGCGGATGGGTTTCAGTTCGGATGCCTGGGCAATATCAATATCGCTTGGCACAGGCGTCTTGATTTTCAAGCGCATGGGAGTGAATTTTTTTTGTTTGGGATCGCTCATTCTTTTCTTCCTGTCATCTTGATTCATCTTATTTCCCGCTGCCTGCCATCTTGTGAGGTCAGCGGAAAAGAGATTTTGCTTTCATTGTATCCAACGGGTTTCTGCCGGACAAGTATTGTCTGTAATCAGCTGGATGGGGATGAATTGCACATCTTGCACAGTTTTAACTTGAAGGGTTAATCTCAGTGGCTGGTTCATCAATCCGCCGCGTTTTAAATCGGTCCCTGGCCCGTAAATTCAGCAAATAAAAGCCGGCTGCAGAGAGCAGGCAGATACCGCCGCCCAGGTACCAAACCAGGTTCGGATTGAAGTTGTCCATCACCAGCCCGGCTGCCAGGGTGGCAAACACATGTGGGATGGCCCAGCTCAATCCGTACACGGCCATGTACCTTCCGCGCATATGGCTGGGGGCAAAACGGGCAGCCACCCCCTGCGCCACCGGTACGTGCAGCATCTCGCCGATGGTGATAACAGCCATGGCTAATAGGAACAGGGCATAGGTTGTCACAATTCCATACATGGCATAACCGAACGCATAGCACAGTGAGGCAGCCATTAATATCAGCATGGGGTCGAATGGTTTGACTTTGCGGGTGATCCAGAATTGCATCGCCACCACCATGAAGGCGTTCAGGCTCATGATCCAGCCGAATCCCTGCGGACTGATTTGGTGCACCGTGTTCAGGTAGACCGACAGGGTGCTGTACATTTGCGTGTACACCACGATCATCACAATGGAAACCAGTATAAAAGCCATGAACAACCGATCGCGGGCGACTTTGCGGTAGCCCTTGAAGGTCTTCAATAATCCTTCACCAGCTTGTTCCGCACCTGCCTCGGGTTTTGTTTCGGGAATGGCGAAGAACACAATCGTGGCGGTGATCAGGCTGGCGGCGGCATCGATAATAAACAGCAGTAGATAGGAAACCCCCGCCAGGGTTCCGCCGATGGCCGGTCCGATGACGGCGGCTAGGTTGGCGGACACGCGTAGGATGCCGTAGCCTTCCGGACGCTGCTTTTCGGGCAGCAGGTCCGCCACCATGGCGCCATGGGCTGGCCCGCCCACGTCGGAAAGGAAACCGGAAAAAGCCAGCACCCAGAAAAAGGTCTTAATGTCATTGGCAAATCCCAGCAGCAGGGCGGTTCCGGCACTGAAGATCAGTCCGAAAATAAGCATGAAACGCCGCCCGAACTTGTCCGTCATGGCCCCGCCGATCATGCTGCCCGTCAAGCCGCTCAGCGCCCAGACTGCAAGAAGCAGACCCACTTCGGTCAGCCCGACCTTGAAACGGTTGATGACATACACGGACAGGAAGGGAAAAATCAGCGCCCCGCCCAGCCGGTCGATGAACGAAGCCCCGACCAGCGTCCAGAAGGGGCGTGGGAATTCCTGGTAGGTTTTTTGGAATTTGGTGAACAAATCAATCCTCGTTTCAATCCCAAACTTGAAAAGTATATCAGCATTGCCCGCTGGCTGGTACGATATAATCAAGCCATCCGATGCGAAACTCAAATGTCCCTTCGTTTTCCAGGATCTTTATCGCTGCTCTCATCCTCTTCATTGGCGGTGGGGCAGGCCTGGTGGCAATCATCTTCTTCACCGAACCTCTTCTGGCACCGCGCTGGCTGGCTTATTTCTTTCTTACCCTGCTGGCGTCGGGGTTGATGCTCCCGGTCGTACAGGTCTTTCAGCGGCGGATTGCCAGGGCGCCCGTGGCGGAAACAGTGCTCGTGCGTGAAGCGCTTTTTTTCGCCATCTTTGTTGACCTGCTGGTTTGGCTGCAGCTTGGCAGGGTGTTGAATGGACTACTAGCAATCTTGATGGCTGGTGGTTTCATCGTTTTGGAATTGCTGCTGCGCATGGCTGAGACTGCCCTGTTCAAACCGGATGCAGATGCGGATGAATGAATTATCCCGCCTCCCATCGGTGGAAAAATTTCTGCAGGAAGCAGCCCTGCAACCCATCATCGCTCAGGTGGGCCGGCAGCTGGTCACGGAAACGATCCGCGAAGTCCTTGCCGGTTATCGAAGCAATAAGAAAATTCCCAAATCCCTCTCGGAAATTATTGGTGATGTTCAGCAAATCGTTGAACGCATGCTGAAGCCCAGCATCATTCCCGTCATCAATGCCACCGGAGTGATCCTTCACACCAATCTTGGCCGTGCACCGCTCAGTGCAGCCGCGGTAGCAGCCATGCGGGATGTTTCCACTGCATACAGCACCCTGGAATATGATCTGGAAAAAGGCGAACGCGGTAAACGTTCGGTGCATGCCGAAGCCTTGCTGACCCGCTTCACCGGTGCGCAGGCTGCTTTGGTGGTCAACAACAATGCTGCCGCGGTCATGCTGGTTTTGACCGCCCTGGCCAGGCGCAAACGGGTCATCATTTCGCGCACCCAGCTGGTGGAGATCGGTGGTGGTTTCCGTGTACCGGAGGTGATGGAACAATCCGGGGCTAAACTGGTCAGCATTGGTACCACCAACCGCGTGCACTTGCGCGACTACCAGGACGCTCTCAACCAGCCGGCGGGTTTGGTCATGTGCACCCATCAATCGAATTTCCGCATCATCGGCTTTACCAGCGAGCCATCCTTGAAGGAAGTGGCGGATGTGGCTCATCAGGCGGGTGTCGCCCTGGTGCATGACCTCGGCTCGGGGGCACTGCTGGATACCGCCCGTTATGGCCTGGCGCACGAACCGACCGTTCAGGAATCCCTGGCTGCCGGTGCAGACATAGTCTGCTTTTCTGGTGACAAGCTGCTGGGTGGTCCGCAAGCCGGTATCATCCTTGGGCTGCAGGAGCTGCTTGAACGTATCAAACGCCATCCGCTGGCACGCGCTTTACGGGCGGATAAACTTTGCCTGGCGGGGTTATCCGCCACCTTGTTGCATTATCTGAAAAATGAAGCTGAAAAGGAAATCCCTGTCTGGCAGATGCTCTCTGCTCCTGTGGAATCGTTGAAAGAGCGTGCGGAATCCTGGCAGAGGCAGCTTGGTTTTGGTGAGGTGATCCCCGGTATTTCCATGATCGGCGGTGGCAGCCTACCCGGTGAAAGCCAACCCACCTTTTTATTTTCACTTCCTATTGCACACCCGAATGAATTTCTCGCCAGGCTCCGCTCCCTGTCGATGCCGATCATTGCCCGTATTGAAAATGACCGTGTTATCTTTGACCCGCGTACGGTTCAGTCTTTCCAGGAATCCGCCTTCATTGAGGAAGTGAAATCAGTCTCCTGATGGTTCAATTTGAGCCCTTTTCGACGTTTCACTGAAAAATTGTCTCGAACTTAAATCAACAAATGTTTATGGTTTGTTCGTAAATTGCTGCGTTAAAATTCATACAAAGATTTTTTCTAGAAGAGTATTAAATGAAATCTGAAATCGACAAGTTCATGCAGGAGCAAGGGATCGATGCGCTATGGATCACTGGTGCGGGTGACCATAACCCCAACATGGTGTATTTTACCGGTTTGCATCATATCAGTGAAGCAGAATTGATTAAACCCCGTGGTGGGACCGCAACCCTTTTTCATAACCCCATGGAACGTGAGGAAGCAGCAAAGACCGGTCTGCATACCAGAAGTGATGAGGTCTCTTCTTACTCCGGATTTTCTTGAAAAGGCAGGTGGTGATGAACTGCAGGCGCGTTGCCTGATGGTCCAAGCCATGCTCAAAAAAGCTGGTGTCGAACCGAGGCCGGGTGGCGGTTTCCGGTCTCAAGGATGCCGGCATGGTTTATACATTGCTTGCAGCACTGCAAAAGTCAGCTGCCGGATTACGAATTTGTCGGGCAAAAACAGGAGAATGTGTTCCATCTAGCCCGCTTCACCAAGGATACAGAAGAATTGGAACAGATTCGCAAAGTGGGTGAGCTGTCCGTGCAGGTGGTGTCACAGACGGCCAACTTGCTCTCCGGGATGCGCTCAAAAAATGGAATGGTGGTTGATGGGCATGGCGAGCCGCTCACCATCGGGCAGGTAAAAAGGCAAATCCGGCTTTGGCTGGCCGAGCGGGGTTTGGAATCACCCGAGGAGATGATTTTTGCCCAGGGACGGGATGCTGGCATTCCCCATAGTGCGGGCAACTCGCAGGATGTCCTCCGTTCCGGTGTACCGATCATATTTGATATCTTTCCCTGCCAGGCGGGCGGCGGTTATTTTTACGACCTGACCCGAACCTGGTGCCTGGGGTATGCCCCTGATGAGGTAGTGAAACTTTACGAAGATGTACGCCATGTCTATCAGACGATCCTGGCTGAATTGCGCATTGGAACGCACTTTAAGCACTACCAGGAACGTACCTGTGAATTGTTTGCCTTGCAGGGACATCCGACCATCCAATCTGACCCGAAGATCGAAGAGGGTTATGTGCATTCCCTTGGTCACGGCGTGGGCCTCAATGTCCATGAGAGACCTTTCTCGGGAGTGGCGGCATCAGAGCAGGATATCCTTCAGCCGGGGGTGGTCATCACGGTGGAACCCGGTCTGTATTATCCCAGCCGCAAGATGGGCGCCCGCCTGGAGGATACCTTGTATGCCACCCCGCAGGGTGAGTTCAAGGTCATGGCGGACTATCCGCATGATCTGGTCATCCCCATCCGGAAATAGTATCCGGTAAGAAAAAGAAAAAATGGCAGACACCATGAACACCGAAAACATCCGCATCCTTTCAATCGAAACTTCCTGTGACGAGACCGCGGCAGCTGTGGTTCAAAACGGTGAAAAGATCATCTCCAGCGTAATCGCTTCACAGGTGGATTTGCATGCGCGTTATGGCGGAGTTTTCCCCGAGGTGGCATCACGTGAACATGTACGCGTCATTTATGCCGTGGTGGAACAGACATTGAAAGAAGCCCATCTGGATCTCAAGGAACTGGATGCCATTGCGGTTACCCGCGGACCCGGCCTGGCTGGCTCACTGGTGGTGGGATTGAACATGGCCAAGGCGCTCTCGATGGGTGCAAATCTGCCTCTGATTGGCATCAACCACCTGGAAGGGCATCTATATTCGGCCTGGTTGAAGATGGAAGAGGATTCGCCTGCCAGAGAAATGGAATTTCCTTTGGTGGCGCTGATCGTTTCCGGCGGGCATTCCACCTTGATCCTGATGCAGGATCACCTGAAATACCAGCGGCTGGGCGGTACGCTGGACGACGCCGCCGGTGAGGCTTTTGATAAGGTCGCCCGCCTGCTTAATCTGCCTTATCCGGGCGGCCCTTCCATACAAAAAGCCGCGGAAAAGGGCAATCCGCTGGCTTATTCCTTCCCGCGTTCGCGGTTGGAGGGCAGTTGGGATTTTTCCTTTAGTGGTCTTAAAACAGCCGTCTTGCGCACGGTCAAGGAACTCGACCAGGATGGTTCTCCCATTCCGGTGGAAAACCTGGCTGCCAGTTTCCAGGCGGCGGTGGTGGATGCGCTGGCTACCAAGACCTTTGAAGCAGCGCAGCAGTTCCATGCCCGCGATATCATCGTTGCTGGTGGGGTTTCCGCCAACCGCGCTCTGCGCAATACCTTCACCGGCCAGGATGTATTCCGCGTTCACATCCCGCCCTTTGCGCTCTGCACTGACAATGCTGCCATGATAGCTGCCGCCGGATACCGCCGCTTCCTCGCCGGCCAGCGGGATGGCATGGATATGGATGTTCTGCCCAACTGGCCATTAACCTGAAAGAATGCATGGATTGAAATGGGTGATCAGCCAAATTATGATGAATTGCAGCCGGAATTAGACGAGCAGTCAACTTGTTTGCTCATACCGCATGATCTTAATGAAGGTGATCTTTGCCCGCAATGTGGCCAGGGGCAGCTCAGTTACAATGGCTTGCTCAACCTGGTTTGTGATCAATGTGGTTTTGAATTGGACGGCGCCCATACCTGATGACATCATTCCACCCCCGGCGGGGGTGATCAAAAGGAGAAAAAAATGGAAGCAAAAGTGATTTGGAAGAACCGCATGACCTTTACCGGCAGCTCCGAGAGCGGCTTTGAAGTGCCGCTCGGTTCAGCACCGGAAGTGGGCGGTGATGATGATGGATTCCGTCCGATGGAGCTGTTGGCCATTGGTTTGGCTGGTTGTACTGCTATGGATGTCATTTCCATCCTGCAGAAGAAAAAACAGGAGGTGACTGCCTTTGAAGTGCAGGTGCGTGCCGAACGTGCCAGCGAGCATCCGCGTGTCTTCACCCGCATCCTCCTTGAATACATCGTTAGTGGTGCTTCCGTGGACCGTGCGGCTGTGGAACGGGCGGTTCAGCTTTCTTCGGAAAAGTATTGCCCGGCGCAGGCCATGTTTGCGAAAATTCTGCCTTTAGAATTGAAAAATCACCATGAAGGGTTGAGTTTTGTTGAAGAAATTCCATCTCCCTTTTGAAATCCTCATCCTGGTATTGGTGCTTGCCAGCCATGCCTATGTGGCGTTTGCACCGCAAAACAGCCTGCTGACCTGGTATCGCACCGATGATGCCTTTTATTATTTCAAGGTCGCCCAAAATATCAGTGAGGGGCGCGGCATTACCTTTGACGGGCTGAGTTTCACCAATGGCTTTCATCCTTTTTGGATGCTGGTCTGTATTCCTGTTTTCTCGCTGGCCAGGTTTGACCTCTTTTTACCCCTGCGCGTGCTGGTGATGGTGCTGGCGTTGTTCAATGCAGCCACTGGCATCTTGCTCTACCGCCTGTTTTCCTCCAACCTTTCGCGCGAGAGCGGCTGGCTGGTATCCATTTTTTGGATGTTCCATCCCGCCATCCATGGCTTGACCACCATGCTGGGTATGGAAACAGGCGTGAATGTCTTTTCCATCGTCTTATTTTTCTACCTAGTCAGTCGATTTTCCGGGGAAATAACAACGGGTAAGAATCAGTACTTATCTTTGTTTTGGCTTGGTTTGTCCGCCCTGTTGGTGCTTTTCAGCCGTTTGGATAACATCTTCCTGGTATTGCTGGCAGGCGTATGGCTGGTTTTGCGCCGCTCCTCGCTGCGCTGGCAGGTCTTGCGGGATTTTTGCCTCATCCTTTTGGTTGTTTTGGTCAGTTATTATCTGCGCATTCAAGCCACCACCAATCTCTTCAATTTCCTGCCTTTCGTATTCCTGCTCCTGGCGCTCTCCCTGGTTCTTAAACCGCTCGCCCTGTATTTCTCCGGTGGATATCAACTGGTAGAAAGACAAGGCAAGACTCATTCCATTCTTAAAAGCGTACTATTGTTAGGCACGGCATCTCTCCTTATCATGGGTATTGTGGTACTGGTTTATGATGTCCTTCACCTCTTCCGTGGTTACTCACGCGCAGTGCTCGTCCTTGATGCGCTTCTTTCCATTGTTGTATTGTTGGCAGTTCATTATCTTCCTCTTCGGTTTGGTTCAAAAAAGAACATTGCCACTGATGAAGATATTTCGCTAAAGAAAAATATTAAAGATTGGCTGCAGCGTGCCTTGTTGTATTTTGCCCCGCTTGGGACAGGGCTGGGGATTTACATGCTGTTCAACCGGGCTTACGCTGGCACCGCACTTCCCATCAGCGGGACCATCAAGCGTTGGTGGGGTTTGCTGCCCAATACAGTCTATGGAACCCCCATAAAAACCCTTGATGGCGTTTTCCAGGGCTTCTTTTCATCTTCGCCGAATGCCGGTCCCTGGTCGCTACTCCTGCAGCCGTTGGATGGGCTTGCCCAGGCAATGGCGCAGTGGTTCAATCCACAGGACCAACAAGACCTGAGATCATTCCTGTTCATCTTTTTCATCCTGCTCTTGATGGCATTGGCTTTTTGGCTGGTCAGGCGTCAATCAGCCTGGGTCAATAAAACCGCCGACCGCTTTGGCTTGCTGCCCCTCTTTGCCGGTTGCCTGTTCAGCATCCTTTCTTATAAAGCTACCGGTTACCTGCATGCCAAGTATTGGTACTGGATCTCGGAAATGGTGCTGCTAGTGTTGGCTGGCGGCATTCTAATGGAAGCTGTATTTTGTGAAATTCGCCAACGGCAGAAAAAATCCTCCTTGCCGGTTTTGTTTGCCAGAGCTGCCTGTACTTTTATCCTTGTTGGCTTCGCCTTCAATATTTATTCCATCATTCGCTGGGATGCCGGGACGCTCTCCCCGCACCCTTATTTAACCGAAACACACGAAATTGAGAAGAACACTCAACCAGGAACCGTAATTGGCATGACCGGCGGAGGTGTGACCGCTTATTTTATTCATGACCGCACAGTGGTGAATCTGGATGGTTTGATCAATGGCATTGACTACTTCCAGCAATTGAAAAGCGGCAATGCAGACCCTTATTTTGCTTCCATCGGTCTGCAGTATGTGGTTGGTGCGCCCAGTATGCTGCTGGATAGCGACCCTTACCGCTGGATTCTGGAAGATCATTTGACCACCTTGCATCAAATCGGTGAAATCACCATTTACCGCTATCAACCACCTGTCACCTGAAATAATGGGGGGAGTTCTTACCATGCAAATGCAGAACAAGCATTTTGATTTCACCCTGGATCCTTCAATTGGGTGTTTCAACCTGACCCCAAAGAAATCGTTATTTCCCTCGGTGAATGATGCTTCCCTTTCGGTCTCGTCTTTTTCTTCCCGTAAGATTCAAGAAGATATCAAAGGCCTAAAACAAGTGCCTGCCTCCAGGTTCACCAATTCCATGGCACACGGCCGCATGCAGCAGTTAATTTTGGAAACCTTATTATCTGAATCTCGACTGCTGGCTCGACTTGAATTTTGCCTGCCGCAGAAACACGCCTTGTTTTTCTGGCGGGTCTCTCTTGTAAATAGATCTGCCAACCCTGTCTTTATTGATTCCATCGAACTGTTGAAGGTGGGAGAAAAGAAGAACCTGCCAGGTCTTAATTTCCCGGACAGCCGGGTGAAGGACCTGGCATTCTACTCCAACGGCTGGCAGTCCTGGTCTCATTCGGGTGTATATGGTGCAGACGAGAAAGCCCGCCGTACACGACTGGGACCCTTCCAGCGTAACCAAAATACCAATCCTTCCACGCCCATCTTCTCTGATGCGGGTCATTTTTCCAGCGACTTTTTTGCCCTCATCGGTGATCGGCGTACCCGGAAGGGGTTTATAGCTGGTTTTCTTTCACAAAAGCAGCAATTCGGCATCCTGGAAGCGAGACTGGAAAACCCCGTCCGGTTGAAAATTTGGGCGGATGGTGACCATGTCCGCCTGGACCCTGGCGCTTCAGTGACCACCGATTGGGCAGTGCTGGGCTGCTTTGATATGGACGCAGAGCATCCCATTGACCATTACCTGGATGCGGTGGCACGGGAGCATGAGCTGGCTGATGATTTTGGAGAAATCCCGGTTGGCTGGTGCTCGTGGTACCAGTATTATTCCAAGGTCACCTCAGCCCAGATAAGTGAAAACCTGCATGCCTTGAAAAAGGTCCGTGGTCAGTTGCCTTTAAAAAAGTTCCAGATCGATGACGGCTGGCAACGTCAGGTGGGGGATTGGTTGAGTTTCCGTCGCACTTTTCCGCATGGGCTTGCCGGCTTGGTAAAAGAAATCCGCCTGGCTGGTTTTCACCCCGGACTTTGGCTGGCGCCTTTCATCGTTCATCCCGGTTCGAGCTTGCGCAGGCAACACCCGGACTGGCTGCTGCGCTCTGCCGAGGGACGGTTGGCTTATGCCGGTTTTGTTTGGAATACCTTCAATTCTGCTCTTGACCTGACCAACTCAAAAGCCCAGCAATATGCTGTAAAGGTTATTCAGACAGCCGCTGCAAAATGGCACTTCCCATATTTAAAACTTGATTTCTTGTATGCAGCCGCGCTAAAGGGCAAATATCAGGATGATACGAAAACGCGCGCCCAGGTCCTGCGCCATGGGCTGGAAGTTATTAAAAAAGCGGCAGGTAAAAATGTGATCCTGCTGGGTTGCGGCGCCCCGCTGGGTTCCTCCATTGGAATTTTTCCCATCCTGCGCATTGGCGCGGATGTGCTGGAGAGCTGGTATTCGCAATACTTTGGACTTAAAACCATCTTTCGGCATGAACCGCACATGCCTTCGGCTCGCAACTCCATCCAGAATATTCTCTCTCGTTCTTTTCTTCACCGCAAATGGTGGATAAACGACCCGGACTGTCTGCTGGTGCGCCCGACTTCTCAATTGACATTGACTGAAGTGCAATCGCTGGCCACTGCCATTGGCATGACCGGCGGGAGTATTTTGCTTTCGGATAATCTGGCAGCATTGCCACTGGACCGCGTCCAGCTGGCCGCCAGCCTGCTGCCGCCCATCGGCAAGCGCCCGCGGGTGCTGGACTGGTTCGACGCCCATTCGCCCACCCGCGTGCGACTTGACCTGGAGAATTCTACTGGTATGTGGCACCTGCTGGCTTTCTTTAACTGGTCGGATGCTCCTGAAAAAGTAACCCTGGCTGTGCAGGATTACCAATTACCCGAAGGCCGTTATTGGGTGCGTTCATTCTGGTCCAATGACTTTTATGTTGCGGGAGAGAACCAGCCATTGTTCACCGGTGAACTGCCAGCGCATGGATGCCTGTTGCTGGCTGTGCGGCCAGTAAAAAGGAACATACCTCAATATCTGGGCAGTGATTTGCATTTCTCGCAAGGCATGGAGATAAAACGCTGGCAGGTTTTGGATGAAACTCTTCAATTTACGATTGATCTGGAACGGGATTGCGAAGGAACCATTGACCTGTATCTGCCCGGAAAGCCAAAGTCCATCACCTGTCAGGACCGACCGGTGGAATTCACGTCTCTTGCTCATAATTGCATCCGATTGAAAGTTGATCTAACCCCCGCAGTACAAATAAAAATCAAATATTAAAAAACGCCTCCTTATAAAGAAGGCGTTTATGGATGGGCTGAAGAATAAAGTGCTTCTACTTCTTGCCAGCGGCAGCCGGTTTGGTTTCAACCGCTTTGGTCGTTTCCTTGTGCTTTCGTACTGCGCGCACGATCAAGTAGATCGGCAGACCGATAAATAAGCCGATTGGCACCATCACAATGAGGATGAAGATGAGCAGGTTGACTAGCAGGGTTAGTCCCTTCACCAGTGATTGCAGCGCTTTCTGCACTTCAAGGCCGGGCTGCCATCCGCCAGTGGAGATGGGTTTGATGGCTTCCTTGGCTTCCAGGTGCACACTCACCGCTGAAAGGCGCGACGCATCCTTATAGTAATTCAACTGCCCTTGCAGCACTTCGATCTGCTCGCGCACGTTGGTCAGTTCGCGGAAGACTGACATGACATCCTCGGTCTTGATGGCGGCTTCCATGATCTTGACCAGTTGGGTTTCAGCAGCTTTCAGGTTGTTCAAACGGCTCTCTGTGTCGGTGTATTCTTTGGTCACATCCTGCCCTGAGATGTTCTCATTGAGGATGTCCGTCTTGGCATCAGGCACCATTGCCTTGATCTGCTGCAGCGAGACCTCCAACTGTTCTGCTGGGACGCGCACAGTGATGTCCGCAACAGGGTGTTCCACGCCATCCTCGTCGGTTGTTTTGTAGGTGTTGGAGCTGACCACAAAACCGCCCATACCCTCTGCCAGGCGCGCGATGGCTTGCAGAGAGGCGGCTGGGTCGGTAACGGCCAGGGACAGCGATGCGTTCTTGATGACGATCCGCTCGGCGGCTTCAGGGGAGGAAGCAAGATCCAGCTCCTTGCTGACCGACTCCCCTGCGGGTGCACGCGGGGCGGCGGCGGGCGCCGCCATGTTGGAAAGGTCGCGGCTGGAAACCGCACCACCGGATTTGGATTGCGCCGGTGCATACAAGGCGCTACAGGCGCTCGCCAGCAGGGCGGCGAAGATGATAAGACTGATTGCAAGATTTCTTTTCATTTTTTCTCCTTTTATATTTGCTTTTACACCCCAAAGACGATGACCAGGCCGGTTTTGTTCCATTACCAACCTTCGTTAAGCCGCAAGCCGTTACGCCAGGGCAAAGTGGTCTTTTTGACCCGTGCCTGAACGCTGGCGATGTCATACTCTGCCCGGCGCAGTTCCCAGGTGCTTTGCGCGGTGTCAAACAGGGCAAAGGATGCCCGCCGGTCATGGTCGCGCGGCTGACCGACCGAGCCCGGATTGAGGATGCAGCGCCCGCTGATGTTCATACGCACAAAATCATGCAGCAGGGTTGGTTGGCGTTCGCCCGGATTTTCTTCCCACAAGGCTGGCACGTGGGTATGACCGACAAAGCACAGGCGCGTATTACAGTAGGGAAAAGTTTGCAGGGCGGTCGGGTAATCGGTCAGGTATTCCCATACCGGATTGCGCGGGCTGCCGTGTGCCAGGGTGACCTCGTCAATGACTTCCGTCTCCGGCAGTCCAGCCAGGAAGCTTTGGCTCTCAGCTGTCAGCGTACGCTTCGTCCAGCTGATGGCCAGACCGGCTTCGTGATTGAAGGTGGCCTCGTTCATGCGCCCCAGCACGGCCGCGTCGTGGTTGCCGAGTACGCAGTGCAGACCGGAAAACTTGCGAACCGCGGCGATGCACTCATTGGGGTCCGGCCCGTAGCCTACCAGGTCGCCCAGACACCACACGGCGTCGTAGCGCCCGGCTTTCTCCAGCACGGCTTGCAGGGCGCTGAGATTGGAATGAATATCAGAGATGACCAGGATCTTCATGGTTCATCCCGCCAGCCAGTTGAGCAGGGTTTGCATGATCTTATCCGCCACTTCGCTTTTCTTCATCAGGGGTAAGTCTTCAGATGAACCGTCCGCATACAGTAAAGTGACTTTGTTGGTGTCTTTGTTAAATCCGGCGGATGGCGCGGTGACATCATTGACAACGATCATATCCAGTTTCTTGCTTTCCAGTTTCTTGTGGGCGTTACGCAGGATGTCTTCAGTCTCAGCGGCAAAGCCGATCACGCGCAAACCCGGGTTAAGCGTCGCTTTTTTTCGGGCGACTTCCAGCAGGATGTCACCGGTGTTTTCCAGCTGGAGCTCTTTGATGCCCTTGTCTTTCTTGATCTTATCCTCCTGGGATTGCACCGGGCGGAAATCCGCTACGGCTGCTGCCATGATCAATGCCAGCGCACCAGGCAGCTTTTCCAGCACTGCCTGGCGCATCTCTTCGGCTGTTTCAACCTTCACCACCTCGGCTCCAAATGGAATTGGCAGGACAGTGGGGGTGGTGATGAGCGTTACGTTGGCGCCAAGGTCCAGGGCGGACTGGGCGACGGCGTACCCTTGCTTGCCGGAAGAGCGATTGCTGATCACACGTACCGGGTCGATGGCTTCGCGCGTGCCGCCAGCCGTAACCACGATCTTTTTCCCGGTCAAAGGTCCATTTTTCGAGAACATCCAGCGCAGTTCACCCAGGATGTCATACACCTCGCTCATGCGCCCTTTGCCCTCCAACCCGGAAGCCAGGTGTCCTTCCTCGGGACCGATGAAAGTAACTCCGCGTGCTTGCAGCAGCTTGAGGTTCTCCTGCGTGGCGCTGTGACTGTACATGCCGGCATCCATGGCCGGTACGATCACCAGCGGGCAGCGTGCCGCCAGGGCGGTGATGGTTAAGAGATTGTCAGCTAGGCCATGTGCCAGCTTGGCCATGGTGTTGGCGCTGGCTGGCGCGATGAGCAGCAGGTCAGCTGTACGCCCGAGCTGAACGTGTACGATGTGTGCCTGACCGCCCCACAGGTCGGTATCGGTGAAGCATTGACTGCCGGTCAGCGATTGAAAGGTTAGTGGCGAGACGAACTTCTCCGCTGCCGGGGTAAGCAGCACATTGACCTTAGCTCCCGCCTGGGTCAGCTTGGAAGCCAGCTCGGCGCCTTTATAGGCGGCAATGGAGCCGGTGATACCTAAAAGAATATTTTTGTTTAAGAAAGGATTTGACATGTTATTGATTCATTTCCCAAATGATGCGCAACCCGTCCAGCGTCAACCAAGGGGAGGTGATATCGATCACTTTGGTCAGCGGGGCGATGAGATTGACCAACCCGCCGGTGGCGATGACTTTGGTATCTGTGCCCAATTCCTGCCGGAAGCGCTGCACCATGCCCTCGGTCAGGGCGGCATAACCGTACAGCATACCGGACTGGATGGAATGCGTGGTATTGCGCCCGATGGCTGCCGGAGGGGTTTTCAGTTCCACCGGCGAAAGGCGTGCTGCGCGGCTTACCAGTGCATCCAGCGCCACACCCACCCCGGCGGCAATGGCGCCGCCCAGGTACACCCCGTCACGGGTGAGGGCGTTAAAGGTGGTGGCGGTGCCATAGTCGATGATGCAGGCTGGTCCGCCGTAGGTCTTCCATGCTGCGGCGGCATCCGCCAGGCGGTCACTGCCCACTGCTTTGGGGTCGTCATAACCGATGCGCACGCCCAGTTTATGCGTGCAGTCCACCACCAACGGATCGCGCTCCAGGTAGGTCTGACAGGCCTGGACGATGCGTTCGGTCAGCGGGGGCACCACCGAGGAAAGGCAGATACCGTTCAGCTCCTGTGGTTGGCAACCGCCATGCTCCAGCATGTTGTGCATTTGGATGCCGTATTCGTCCGGCATGCGCGCCGCGTCTGTTGCCAGGCGCCAGTGCAAGCGCAATTGTTCACCCTCGTACAAGCCAAGGGTCAGGTTGGTATTGCCCAGATCAATGACTAACAGCATGGATGCCTTGTTTGAGTCTGTGATTATTGTATCGTATTTTGAATGAGGGTGAACTGTATGAAAGGGCAGTGGCAGGAGAACCCGGCTTTTCCGAAATAGAAAGCGGACAAAAACGGACAGGTGATTGGAAACGAATCGAAACGAATAGAAGGATGGGAATTTGTTTTTTTGAAACGAATGCGGTGCAGAATTCAGGTCCTGCCAAAAAAATCTATGTTCCAATCACCATCCCGGTAAAGTTTCAGTTGGCAAGGGTGTCCTCGCTGCCCTTCAAAGCGGGCATATGCTGCAGGTCGAGGCAAGCTGCCAATTTATCTTGGGGAAGTCTTCCCGGCATTCCATTGACGCAAATAAAAACACTCCCCTGATTTCTGAAATGAAGGGGAGTGTTGTGGTTTTAACAACTTTCTTGCTTATCGTGAACGGCCATACGAACCGCCCCGGCCCTGACCGCCGCCGGGATTGCTGATGGATGCATTGATGATCTGCTGGTATTCCTCGGCAGTGAGGTACTGGGGGGTATAGACCTCGCCGGTCTGCTGCTGCAGGACGGAAACGAACGAGCGCAGGTGATTGTAGGAACCCTGCAAGAGGTTCTCATACACCAGGCGGATATCGGCCTTATCGGTCGTGAGCAGGCGCGCTTTAAGGTCGCGGATGTCGATCTCCTCGATGGCAGCGCCGACCTTGAGCGCTTCAGCCAGCGATTGGCTGCCGCGGGCGATGAGCTGCGTGTAAAGAGATTGCAATTCAGGGATGCTGAACTGGCCGGCGGAAAGCGCCGCAGCCGGGTCACTGACCTGGTAGGCGGCCAGCAGGGTTTTAACCTCATTGGTATGAGTGGTTTCGCTTTGGGCGATATTCTGGAAGATGTTCATGTTCCATTTTTGCGCCATGGCGGTGTAGACATCATGGGCAAGTTTTTCCTCTTCGCGCATGAAGAGCAGTCCGTCCTGTTCTTCCTTCGTCAGGGAAGGGGACTGCGCCGGTGCTGAGGCAGCGGGAAAGGTGGTGTTGACTGCTTGACCCGGCACCAGTGTGGAGGGCGCGACATTTACCGCCGGGTTGGCGGTTGCGCTGGCTGCCACCGGCGAACAGGCACTGGCCAGCATAAAGACTGCGAACAGAATGGAGAACTTTTTCATTTTTTCCTCGTTTTATTATTTTTGATGATGGGATTTTAGCGGGGATGTATTAAGGGATGATGAATATTTTGATAAGAAAAGATTTTGTTTTGCTTCATTGTTGCCATGAGTGCCAGCGAAGGGTCTTCTTGATCATCCTGGATGCTTCACCCGAGGCATTTCATGCCCTGCACATGAGCGGCTTTGCCCTGTACGGGTATTTACGCGTTCCGTTCATACGGAACGCTTCGAGCATGACAACAGAAAATAGGCGGGGTTGAGGATGACAACCTGAGAAAAGCGGGTTTAGAACGCCGGTAATGCAAGGGCAATGATCATTTAAAAACGTTGTACGTCACACCCAACCAACATTTTGGGCAATAGAAACGAGTGAAGCTCCATGCGGCAAAAGTAATCTTGCCGATGTATAATTATTCCAATACTCGGACGGTTCTTTGGAGTTAAAAATGGCAGCTCGTAATAAAAGGGTTATCGAGTTGCTTTTTAGAAAAGGACTGTGCAGGCATTCATTGATGGACATTTTTAAATAAGGGTGTGATATCTTGACCGCCAACAAGAAGATTGTTTTTCTCCTCCTTGTTTCATTAATCGTTTTAAATCTCCTCATCATTATTGCCCTGCCGGATTCCCCAACCAGGCTGCTTCTTTCAGATGTGTTCTACCTCATCCTGGCTGCGGTCGTCCTGCTTTGTCTGTGGTTCGCCGCACGGCAGGCTGCTTTAGTCTCACGTCAGCTGGCCACCTGCTGGTGGCTGCTTCTTATCTCCCATTTGCTCGACCTGGTTGCCGATGTCATTTGGGTCTATTCTGAGTTGGTCCTGCAAACCGATCCCTTCCCCTCAATTGCTGATGTCTTTTACCTGGCCAGCTACCCCGTTTTCCTGGCTGCCATTATCTGCCTGGTGGAAAAGGAGGATTCCAGGACGCACAAGGTCAACACCTGGCTGGATGCCGGGCTGGTCTTCGTTTCCACCTTCCTCTTCCTGTGGATCACCATCCTCAGCCCGTTGCTGAAAAGCGTCGCTGGTGAACCGCTTTTGGACCAGGTGCTCAATATCGCTTATCCGGTCGGCGATCTCATGCTGATCTCAGCCCTGCTCATCATCCTCTACAAGCAGCCTGTGCGTTCGATGACCCTCCCGCTGGCCTTGCTGTCAGCCAGCATGCTGGTGGAAATCATCAGCGACCTTTTCTTTAGTTATCAATCCCTGGCTGGCACCTATATCAGTGGCGGATGGACTGATATCGGCTGGCTGGTTGGTTATGGGTTCGTTGGATTTGCCGCCTATTATCAGTCTGTTTCGCTTCAGGCTGAAAAAGATGAATTACCCCTGGAAGGGAAAAAAGAATCCCGATGGGTGAAAATATTTAGAACCTATCACAACCTTCTACCCTATGTTTGGTCTGTCGCGGTCCTTTTGTTCGCCCAGTTTGGTTATAAATATGCCCTCTACACCAACGCGGTGCTGCCCCTCATCTGCGTCTGGTCGATCCTCGTCATCGTGTTCCTGCGGCAGTATTTATCCCTGCAGGAGAATAGACTACTCAATCACCATCTGAAATCCGCCCTCGTGGATGTCCATGAAAAATCGCAGCATGAACAGGTAATGAACACACGCCTATTGGCAGAAATAAAGCAGCGTAAAAAATTGGAAAAGCAGCTGAAGCACAGCGCGATGCACGACCCGCTCACCGGGCTACCCAACCGCGCCCTGTTCCTGGACCGGCTGGAACATGCCCTCGCCTATTCCAAACGTAATTCCAGCTATGGTTTTTCCATTTTCTTCATCGACCTCGACCATTTCAAGCTGGTCAATGATAACCTTGGTCACGCCAACGGAGACAAGGCGCTGGTATGTTTTGGCGACCGTCTGAATAAAATTCTGCGAAGCAGCGATACGCTCGCCCGCATGGGCGGGGATGAGTTCGCCATTCTCGTCGAAAACTCCAGTTCAAATGAATCCCTGATGCTGGTGGCGGAGCGCATCCGTATATGCGCCCGCATGACTTTTGCAGCGGGCAGCAAGGTCATCAACATAACGGCCAGCATCGGCCTGGTGAGGGATGCCCGCAATTATTCCAGGGCAGAAGATATCCTCAATGATGCCGATATTGCCATGTACCGGGCCAAGGAGCACGAAAACGAAATGATGGTGATCTTCGAACCGCACATGCGCGAGCAGCGCAACAATCCCTGAAGGGGCGGGCGCTGGCTGCCACGGGTGCACAAGCGCTGGCCAACTGGAAGACTGCGAATAGAATGGAGAACTTATTCATTTTTTCCTCGTTTATTATTTTTGATAATGAAATTCCAGCGGGGATGTATTAAACGATGATGAATATTTGGATAAGAAAAGATTTTTTTTCATTCATTGTCTCGCAGCATGCCAGCAAAGAAATCACAATTATCGAAGTGCGAAGTGAAGGATCAGGTGAATTGTCATCATCCGCAACTCAGCCTGGTTCTTGTTTAGGCGGTCTTGCTTGTCCTGAACTCCCTCGAATTTACGAAGTGTGCGTAGCCCGCTGAGGCAATCCTTCCATTCTTCTGCCCTCTCTGAAGGCTGATAAGCAGGCGTTCTTCACAGTTCCTGCGAGTGGCAAATGGTCATTTAATTAAGGGAGTACTTGAGGGATCGTTTCCATCCAGCCCGCTTTTCGCTCGTTTCTTCTGGATGGTTTCCATCGGTCTTTTGGTTTACATGCTTAATTATTGATATTGATGGTCACCTTCCCGGGTTTTAAAAAGCTGAAGTTACCGGCTTGATCAAATGCCCGTACATCGAGCACATGTCTGCCGTTCTTAAATAGACTTGTGTCCAGATGATATACAAAACCAAAGTTTGGGGTGCCAGGCAAACCTGGATAATCACGTGCGACATCCCCCCGGGATAAGCCATAATTGGCCTGTCCGAGGCGTTTGCCGTCTAAATAGACCTCAATGCCGAGATCCTTTCGATCATCGATTGCCCATCCCGAAATATCAAACATGCTGGAGACAGTCCTGCCCTGGGTCGGCGAATCCAAATACCCCATCGGTTGCATCACATCCGGCAAATTCACTTCTTGATCCAGGCGATGGAAAAGCGCACGGGCATCCTGCCATCTACCTGCGAAAAAATAGAAATTCATCTCTTTTTTAGATCCAGGACCGATCGCGAAGTAGGCTCGAGCACTCATATAATAGGTGGAATTTTCCTGCCTGTTTCCCTGTGCATTATCAAAAAAGACATGGCTGTAAATAGGATAGGATTGGGGAGCCCATACCAGGAGACCCACATCGTTGGAATCCACATATCCGGCCCACTGTTCGCTGGCAGCAGAATTCCCCATTTTTGGAAATGGGGATTGTGTTTCAAAGGTTGGCGCCGCATTTGTCCAGGGGGAGGTTCCTGAATAGAGCACGAAGCGGTTGGTGGGTATGCGGATATACGCAAATCCCATTTCCTGGCCAGCCAATGCGTGATCCTCCTTCCCATTATGGGTCAGATTATATTTCACCTGGATGGCCTGGGGATCATCTTGAACAAAATTGATCCATGTTTCGACAATAACATCCGTGGTTATTGGACGCCCTTTGCCGCCGCCCTTGTTATCCGGATTCCACTCCAGGTAACGGGTTTTGATATACAAGGTTTGATCTTTAAATGAGTAGGAGATGGGTTTGTTAGTATTATCATGCTTGTCTGATGGGCATGGATTCCAACCCCATCCCGCATCGCCGGCATTGAAGCCGGTCTTTGAATCACCATCATAAAGTGATACCGCAATGAGCCGTCCGCCATCCCAATTGTTCACCAGGTTCCTGCCTTCGAACCAAATCTCGCGGATCGCTCCCCCCCAGTTCTTGTCGATTCCCACTTTGACAACACCGTTGTCAATGTACATCACCCTGCCTTTATCGGTAAAGGTTATCTCTTTGGGAGGCTCGTGTGTCTGGGTGAGGGAGGATGAACTTGCTTGCGCGGAAATTGGTTGAATAGCGATAGTTGGAATTGAGGTAATTGTTGGAACGGGGGATTCAACTTGCATGCCGGGAGAACAAGCCAGGATGAATAGTGCACACCAAATCGCAGGAACCAACCTCATTTTTTTCATTAAGAGATCCAGCAGATTCTTTATCATTATAACCAAAACAGAAATCGCATTCAACCAGGCAAGCTCAGCGGGAAAAATTCCAACCAGGCAAAACAAAAGCAAGTTCATGAACAAGGGATCCTGCGCCAGGAAAATCACCCCTCAAACCACTTAAACTACTCCCCACTTCAAAGAAGAGGATAGGGGGGTGCGTTTTCCCTTTTTTCAATGGAGTTCGACCAGGTGGCGCTTTACCCTAACTTTGCGCCACTACCACCCGAGCGAAGAGAAGGGTCTCTGCCAGGCACCTGGGGGATTCTTCGCGCCTACGGCGCTCAGAATGACAACCGTATAAATGCGGGCTCAGTATACCTTCCGCGTTGTCACCCTTGAGAGTAGCGAAGGGCCTCTCTTAGGCATACGGGATGCTTCGCCCGAAGCGGACTCAGCATGACAATAGCAGGACTGACGGGCTCATGCCTTGTGCCTGGGCAGCCTGTCGCTGCCCGGCACGGGTATCTGCGCGTTCTGCTCATGCAGAACGCTACGAGCATGACAGAAGGGTTGTCACCCTGAACGAAAGCGAAGGGCCTCTCTTAGGCATTCGGGATGCTTCGCCCGGAGCAGGCGCAATGAATTTAAATAGAATACCAAAGTAGGATAAAAATGCCGGAATATTTTTACTTCATTGATGGCGGTGGGGAAAAGGGGGAGGTGTTGGGGATCAAAAAGAACTATTCGGGGTATTTCAAGACCGGGCTGGTGATGACCAGGGAACAGGTGAATGACAAGAATTGGGCGATGGGGCTGACCAAAGGGGACGAGTATGCAATGATGTATTGCTCCATGACGGGTATGTGGGATAAGTACGATGAAGTGTACCGAAAAGTATTGGACGATTTGCTGAAAAAGGATTCCATTAAGTAAGGCGGGCTTCACTTTTGCTGCGGTGCAACCCTGAACGAAGCGAAGGGTCTCGTTAGGCATCCGGGATGCTTCGCTGCGCTCAGCATGACAATAACATTGTCACCCTCGAGCGATAGCGAAGGGACCTATCTTCGGTAAGATTACCGGAATCTAACTAGTAGATTACAATTCTTATCATAGTTGCATGACAGGTGATCATTCACAAGGAGGTGAGCCCATGCATAAGACGTTCCTTCTTTTCATCGTCGTCATCCTTTCAATCAGTACAGCATCGTGCGGGGGTACGCCAACCATCAGCCCAACATCCGTGACACCGCCCTCTCTCCCAGCCATGTCGCAGTTGACCATTCGCCCAGGCGCGGAAGTTAACAGCGGCTACCTTGCGATCGATTCCGGCGGCGACATGGATACATTACTGGTGGATGGCGCTCGTAAGACCGGGAACGGCACCGCCCTCCCGGCAACCGACGGTAACACGATGGTTGATTCATTCATGCAGTTCAACGTAGAGGACAATGCCTTGCTGGAAGGCTGGCCCACCACTAGCGTACGCATCGACATTGAATATCTCGACCAAGGTGTGGACACCTTCACCCTTCAGTACGATGCTGTGAGTGGTGGTCCCTTTGGCGATGGTCGCTACCTTGAGAGCCGCTTGGTGGTCAAGACCGGAAGTGGCCAACACCTGACAGCAACCTTCGTCTTCAAGGATGTCTACTTCGGCAACCGCGATAACGGCGCCGATTTTCGCATCGACGACAGATCGGACGGAGCGGAGACTATCCGTAAGGTGGCGGTGACGATCCTGCCCGCACCCACGCTCATCAACGTGGATGACTGCGGCGGTAACCCATATGATAACTTACCCGACAGCATTGCCATTCAGAAGTGCGTCAACTCAGCGATGATCGGCGATATCATCCTGTTCACTTCCGGCGAGAACTCGCCCGGCTACAAGGGCTACCTGATCGACCGCACGATCTTTATGAACGAGCAGAGTGCGCGCGCCTATCTCTCTTTCACCTCCACCGACCCATCCAATCCAGCGCTGCTTAAGGCGACCGCAGACCTGAAGGGCTTTGTCATGAAACTCTATGCGTTCTCGCGTCTCGGCGACGATGCCAGCATAGACTTCATCACCGTCAGCGACCTGCACCTGGACGGCAACCGGGCTGAACGCACCTGCGTGGGGATGGATGGCATTGCCAACGGGGTGGATGACAACTGGGGCTCGTGGCTGCCGGAATGCAGCGATGACTGGAATTCCGCGTGCTTGCCGGGCACACTCAACCTCTTTGGTGCGATAGACTGGAATGATCCTTCGCAAAATTACTCTGCGCATCCGGAACGCTGGAACTATGGACACCTGGTCCAGAATGTGCACATCACCAACACTGAGTGCGGCACGGCATTGGGGCTGAGCGGCGCAGGCAGCGTGATCATAAACAATACCATTGAGACCGCTGGTGACCATGTCCATGCCCCTGGATGCACCAACACCGACGAGGCCTTTGAGTATGGCGACTGGTCAGACGGCATAACTTTTGCAGGACCAGGACACCTGGTGATGAACAACACGGTCGTCGACCCTTCTGATATCGGCATCGTCCACTTTGGCGGACGTCACACGGTCATTCGCGCGAACACAATCCGGGTATCGCCAGGCAATTACGGGGCATTCGCCGGGATCGCCATCCACCCATTCAGCCTGGGCGATATATCCTTTGGACAGGTGACCGGCAATACGGTGGTCAGTCAGGGCGATAAGATCTGCGGCAATTTGCATGCGGGCATCGATATTGGAACGCACATGTGGGGAGGTTCTTGCGAATACAACCAGGTCACTCCGACGATCGGGAACTCCACCTGCTCGCTGGAGCCGAAGCCACCTAAAGGGTCACCCTGTCTGTGGGGCGAAAAATGCCAAATATGGGCTTCGGTTGCTATGCCTGGATCCATCTACCTCTTGACAGGAAACAATGTGACCGGTGCACACATCAACTACCTGGTGGAGGGTCTGGACCTGGTGGGCAGCCTGATCGAGGAAGGAAACACGAGCACATCACCACGCATGAGCGATTGGGAGGCAGCCCACCTCGGCTGCGACGGTATTTTCTGGGGAGCGCTGGACAAGGTGGCGCACCATCCTATCCTGCCTGGTTGGACGAACAAGCGGATTCACTGCGAACGATGACAAGTTCATGCTCAACCAGCGCGAAAATTTTTGGGAACCAGGTGGTTCTGTAACGGAACAAACCCACGAATGGCTGGTGTAATGGTTAATACGTGCAGGACCTGTTTATTTTTCTTCTCAGGAGTACCTGGTTAGAAATTTGTTCTACTACTGCAGAGTCGTCCGTAAAGGAAATCCCGATTTAGGCGGCGCCCACGCCGCCGTCTCTTTCAGTTGTTACCCTGAGCGTTAGCGAAGGATCCCCCACCCGTTGTCACCCTCGAGTGAAGCGATGGGTCTCTCTTGGTCAATCGAAAGATTCTTCACCTGAAGCAGCCCGCGATGGCAGCCGCGCGCGCGGTTCACCGGCAGGGGTGACACTTGTGGGAAAAAGAACATTCGCCCCGTCAGGATCGGGCTGCAGGAAGCATCTTTTGGCGTTGGCGCCGGGTGGCTGGTGCGGAAAAGCTCCATGAAATTGGAAAAGAGCTTCTGTTTATTTTGCTATTACTTCCTCTCCGCAAGTGCCTGTGTGATGTCTTTCACCCGGTGATAGGTGATGTGACTGGCCAGGTCGTTGGGCCATTCGGGGTGACGGTCTTTGCCGCTGAACCAGTCATCCGGGGCAGCGCGCAGGGCGGTGAGCACATCCGCGTGTACCTGGTGGTGCCAGGCGAGCACCTCCCGCGGGGAGCGGTCGCGCCAGCGCAGGTAGATGAGGCGGTTGCCATCCGTCCAATTGAGACCGCGCTCTTCGGGTGGGCGCCGTTCACGGCGGATGGAGCGGATCACATCCGCTTTCCAGTGGGTGATGTGGGCTAGGGCGTCCTTCACCGTCCAGGGGTCCTTGCTTTCCGGGCGCGGTACGGGGCACTGCAAGTCAGCTTCGCTCAGGCCGGTGACGAGCTGGTCCAGCAGGTCGAAATCCTCGACGGCACGCTGGATGACTTCTTCACGGGTGTGGCGCATGGAGTTGGTTGCCTCCTGAATGGTTCATAAGTGATTATATATGGGTTCTATTACTGTTTCAAGCCGTAGGTGGCGCAGCCAACAGCGAGCGCAGCGGTGCTTTGCCCCTGACGCTGTCTACACCGTTGTCAGCCTGAGTGAAATGAAGGGTCTCAATTTTGCACCAGAGATTCTTCGCGCCTACGGCGTCATGCCCTGCACATGAGCGGCAGGAAGCCGCTCTGTGCGGGTATCTACGCACCCAGCTCTTGCAGGGTGCTGCGAGAATGACAATGGAGAAAAAGCTAGTTCAGCATGACAAATTCGTTATCACCCTAGTATTATGCTATTTCAGTATGCTGCTAGAATCCTGTGCTCTGAATTAATCCTCCAGCTCGATGACCGTTCCCGCCGGGCAGGGCTGCGCGTCCCTGCCGAAAGCCTGTTGCAAGGCAGCAATGGCTTCCTGACCGGTGCAGTGGTTGAGGTAATAGCGCATACCGGGGAAGTGGCTGCCCAGTTCGCGGATGACATGGCGCAGCGCTTTACCTTCGGCGCTCATCAGGTGCGTCCCGCCCATGACGGTGGTGATGGGTTCTTTGAAATCCGCTTTCACCTGCCACAGCGTATTGAGCAGACCGGCATGGCAGCAGCCGCAGATGAGCACCAGGCCGCGGCTGGTTTTCAACACCAGCGAGAGGTCATCCCGGTAGGGGTCGGGCTGCCATTGCTCGCCAACCTTGACGAAATGGTTGCTGCTGCGCCCTTCCGCTTCAGCGCGCTGGCGGATCTCGCCGGTGGTCCACAACCCCGGCAGCACTTCTGTCGCTTCTTCGCGCAGGATCAGCTCAAATTGTGCTTCGATCTCCGCGCGGCTCTGGCTGAATCCGACCGGGCGGTATTCACCATTCTTTAGTGAGTAGCGCACGCGGAAAACTTCCGGGTGGGCAAACAATGGCATTTTTTTCTCGCGGCGGGGGAGGGCGGCGAGTCCGCCGGTGTGGTCATAATGGGAATGGCTGATGACCAGCGCGGCGATCCTGCCCGCATCCAAGCCGAGCTGGTTCATATTATGTGTCAGCACTTCAGCGCTCATGCCAGTATCGAGCAGGGCGACTCCGCTACCGGTCTCGATCCAGAAGGAAAGTCCGTGCTCGACTTTCAGTTTCGAACCCGCCGGAGCGGTGTCATTGGCGACACAGATGATGCTGGTAAACATATCGACATCCTCCTTCTTTGATATCTAAAAAACTCGGCGGCACAACATGCAAGTTATTGTGGTTCAGTTCCAGTCTTCTTTTTTCATGGTCAGCAGGCGCACGCCCTTGACCTGTGGCAGGCTGGCGGCTTGTTGAATGGTGAGCACGGCTGCTTCCTCATCTACTACCCTCGCGCCAGACAGGAAGTGAATGCCGTGCTGGAAAAGCAGCGGTGAGAGCGGCGTTGAGGGCCCGAGGACCATGACCCTGGCGTGGGGCGGGCAGAGAGCCAGCAAATCCGGCAGGCTGTGGTTGACAAAAGCCGTGCCGGTGATGGCGACCACGTCCGCCTGCGGGATGAAGGTGCGCGCTTCCTCTTCTGCGTGTTCCCCGGAAGCCGGCTGTTTTTCGATCACCCAGCAGTGACGCGTATGCGGTTGGATTTTTTTTACAAAGGGAAAGTGCCCCACCACCACCAGGTTCTTCCCTTTGCTCTCGCGGGCGATGACCTCGGCTGCGTTCACCTCGGTCAGGCGGGTTCCATCCAATTCGAGCAGCGAATTGATGGCGGCCATGCCGAGGCCGGCTTCCAGGGTATTTTCAGATAATACCCAGCCGGCCAGCTCCTGGGCGCTCTTGAGATGAAGTGTGCCCACATCACGCACGCGGGATTCGCCATGGGGACCTTCAGCCTGGATGGTGGAGCTGAGGCCGCAATAGCGGCTGGCAACCAGCGTCCAGTGCAGCCCCACGACCACCCTCCTTATAGGGATGGGTTCTTCAGGAAGGTTGTCAAGCAGCAGCTTGAGAAGGTGCATGGTCTTTATGGATAGTGGGATCAGACGTTGAACAATGCGGAAAGGATGAAGACGAACATGGCGCCGAGGATGATGCCAATGGCGGTGAAATGCTCGTGACCGTATTCGCGGGCAGTGGGGATGAGCTCATCCAGGGTGATGAAGACCATGACCCCGCCGGCGAAGGCCAGCGCACCCGGTACAAGATTTTGAAATGAGACAAGGAACAAACTGGCCAGCAGGGCGCCGACCGGTTCAGCCAATCCGGATAAAAATGCAATGCGGAAGGCATCCCAGCGGCAAATGCCGCCCTTGCACAGGGGCAGGGCGGTAGCCAACCCCTCCGGGATGTTGTGGAGCAGGATGGCGATGGCGATAAAAAGACCGAATTTGGGATTGAGCAGGTACCCGGCGCCAACGGCAATGCCTTCGGGCAGGTTGTGCAGGGTGATGCCGATGGCGAGGAAAAGACCGGTGTTGACCAGACGCGCGTCATACGGCTGGTCCTGGTGACGGCGCATCCAACGCGAACCGTGCCGGCCTGAATGGCGCGGGTGTTGATCACAAGGGGTGGGACTGTCTGGTGATGATCCGCGAATCTCTTTTTCACCAAAGCGGATGTGGGGCGTAAAATGGTCCAGGATGAACATGAAGGTGGCACCGATGCCAAAGCCGATGGTGGCGGTCCAGGGTCCGGCCAGCTCCCAGGCCTCGTTGACCAGTTCAAGGAAAGAAAGGGTGATCATCACTCCGGCGGTGATGCCCATTAATAGCCCATAGGAGCGGCGACCCGGGCGGCGCAAAATGGCAATCAGACCGCCCAGCCCGGTGCCCATGCTGGCCATCAGACTGAGAAGGAGGATGTTAATGAGTTGATTAGAGGTAGCGATTTTGTGACTGCCTGGTCGAAGGATTTCTTCTAGTATAAAACCATTTGCCAAAATGGAGTGTTTTTTTGATTAGATTTGAGGAAATAAGATCACTGACGACAGCCCAGTCCGCGCCGGCGCGGGCGAGCATATTCTTTAGCGCTTCCTCCTGGATGGGGTGCACAGCGCTGATGCTGAGGATATCATCGCGGATGTTGCCTGTTGAACGGAAATCGGTTTCCTCCAGGTCAAACAGAATATCGAGGAAAGAGATTTTGGCAGAAATAGTTTGCAGGATTTCCCATAGCACGGACGGGCTGGGAGGTTTAACCCAGGTTTCAACCGGCGGGCGTATTGGGATGGAGAGCCAGGACTTCAAGGGCTGCAGCTCAAGCAAAAAGTCCGCCAGGGCTTGAATGGCGCCAAGGCCATCATTGAGCCCCTCAACGAGCAGCGTCTCGGTCACCAGGGCTGCCTGGAATTTTTGGCGAAATACGAGCATACCAGCCAGGATGGATGACAGTGAAAGACGGCCATGCGGACGGTTGACCTTGCGCCAAATCTTCTCCTGCAAGGCGTCGACCTTGAGAGAGACCCAGTCCGCCTCGAGCAGCTCCTCCTGCACGTCTGCGCGGTCAATCAGCGAGCCATTAGAAATGACAGCCACCGGGTAGGAAAATTTGTGCAATTCGCGAATGAGTCTGCCAAGGTTGATATCCAGGGTCGGTTCACCGTCCGGCACCAGCGTCAGGTAATCAATGGATGCTCCGGCTTTAAGGCTGGCGGAGATTTTCTGATCAACCTCGCTGATGATCTCCTGGATTGGATAGAAAGCCCTTCTTTCAATGGTCATGCTGCTGGTGGCACCAACCTGGCAATACACGCAGGCATAACTGCAGTTTTTAGGGGGGATGTGGTTGATGCCCAGACTGCTGCCCAAACGGCGGGAGGGGATGGGACCAAATACGAGTGCCATGGCAGCTTCAACCACCCTTGGAGAGGGCAATGAAAATTGCGATGAGGATGCCGGCAGCCAGCGATAGCAGCGAATAACTCCTGTTCTCTTTTTCCACCGCTGGCAGCAAATGGGTGGCACCGACATACACCAGGGCACCGGCTGAAACGGCCAGCAGGTTTCCCAGTAATGTACGGCTGATCTGGCTGATGAGGGGGAATGAGATCAAAGTACCCAAAGGTGTAGTTACGGCGGCGGCCAGGATGGAATAGAGAATGGATTTTTTCCTGGAAACACCGGCTTTTTGCAGCAGCAGAAAGGTGACCACCCCCTCGGGAAATTCATGCAGTACCATGCCAATGGCAGCCAGTATGCCAGTGAAGATGCTGACATTGAAGGTCACTGCATAAATGATGCCATCGATGAAGGAATGCAAACCTATGCCGATCATGGGGATGATGCCGGTGCTCAGGTTGTCGCATTGACGCTCGCCGCAAATAAAGGCGTTGATAAAACGGTTGAAGATGTAAAGCCCCATGAAACCCGCCAAGAGGAAAAAGGGTGCCTGATCATTCATGCTGAAGGATTTGGGAATGATGTGGATGAAGGACACGGAAATGAGCACCCCGGCGGCAAAGCTCATAAAATAGACCACATTACGGTTGCCCCATTTGGCGTATTTACTGATGATGTAAATACCGGCCATGTTGACCAGGCAGGAAATCAGGCTTGCCAAAAAAACTGCCCAAAATGTATTAGTGATCATTGCTTTACCTATTTTTTTGACAGTTTTTCAAATCAATTCCAACTTTGCAAATAATCGGCAGAAGCACAAAATCAGTCGTAGGCAATGCGGGTGGCTTCATCCACCATGGTTGCTTCCAGGATGGGATCCCATTTCTTTGCATCCTGCCAGGTGCCGAGTTTGGTGTGCATGTTGAGGTATTTCTGGGGGATGGGATGGGTTCCCAGCACCACGGGGACGTTGTATTTCTTTTCCAGGAAATCCTTGAAGGTGTCAAGGAAGGGGCAGGGCGGATATCCCACCAGGAGGCCGGTGGCGAGATGGATCACCTGGGCGCCGTTCTTGATCATTTCCTCCCCGGCATATTCCACGTTGCCGCCCGGGCAGCCATCGCAGGTGGTGTACCCGACCAGTTCCACTTCATCCCCGCCATAGCGGGCAAAGGCGCCTTCTTTATTGCGCATTGCCCGCAGGCATTTCCCGCCGGCACAGGTGTGATAGCGGTCACAAATGATGATCCCGATCTTTATTTTTTCCATGATTTTTTCCTTTTGTAATTATGCTGATTCGGCCAATTTTCACATCCTTATTTTTCCAAAGGACTATTTAACATTCGGTTAAGTGTGACAGCCTCAATATGGTCGACCACTGTTATTTCCTGGGCGGTTACACCATCCAGTTGCTTGATGGATTGCCGGATGCTTAAACCGATCAGCAGGGCAACCGGGCACTGCGGCGAGGAGGGCTGGATGGTGTAGCGGACTTTTCCATCCGGTTCTATTTCCAGGTTTCTGACAAGCCGCATTTCAAAGATATCCAGACCCGTCTCAGGGTCCAGGATGGTTTTCAATTTTTGATTGATGGCTTCCCGAAGGTCATTGGCGTTCAAGGGATTTCCTCTCCTTTATATGCACCGGTCTGCTGGAGGGATGCTTCCCAGATCTTTTGGATGGCTCCTGCTGCGGGTGACCCCGGAAATGCATGGGTGACCGGCAAGCCCTGGCTGATGGAAAGCGGGACGTGTTCATCAAAGGGAATCTCACCGAGGATGGAGATGTTTTCTTGCGCTGCAAACTCCAGGATTTCATTTCTTCCCTTCACATAGATATCCGCCTTGTTGATGCAGATCCCACTCGGAATGTGGAAGTGTTGGAGTGTCGCCCAGATCCGTTTCAGGTCATGCAGGCCTGCCAGCCCGGGTTCGGTGACGAGGACGCCATAATCCACACCGGTGCAGGCGGAGATCACCGGGCAACCGATACCCGGCGGCCCATCGATGATGATCAGGGAAGTCGTGGTATCTTCGGCGAGCAGGCGCGCCTTGTGCCTCAACAAAGTGACCAGTTTGCCTGAATTTTCCCGGCCGGGAAATAATTCGGCATGGAAAAGGGTGCCAAAGCCGGTGGCGGATTCAAACCAAACGCCCTCCTGCTGCCTTTCCATGGAGATGGCTGCTTCAGGGCATACGGTCTTGCAGGCAGCGCAGCCATCGCAGGCGATCGGGTCGATCCAATACTTGCCGGCGTGCTCAGGATGCGGAAAAACGGCGTCGAAGCGGCATACGGCCTGGCACTGGCCGCATCCGCTGCATAAGGTGGGATCAATGCCGGCTAAAAACCCGCCCCAGAATTCTTTTTCCAGCGACTGATCGGGTTTCAACAGCAGGCTTAAATTGGCGGCGTCCACATCCGCGTCCACCAGGATGGCTTTCTGTGTATTTTTGGAGTTGGAAAGCAGGTGGGCGAAAGCGCCGGTCAGACTGGTTTTTCCGGTGCCCCCTTTGCCGCTCAGGATAACGATTTGAACGGGCTGGTTGCTTTTCATTGACTTCTTACCTCGCGGATGATTCCCTGCACCTGTAAATACAGTTCCAGAAATTTTTGGTTGTAAGCGGGCTTGATCTGGATGATGGTATCCCCGCGCGCCAATCCCGCAGCCAGTTGGCGGTCAAAGGGTATCCTCATCAGGATTGGTAATTGGAATGAAAGTAATGAATCCTCCATGCCTGCTTCATTCATTCCATCACGGTTGACTATGATCCCGGCCGGGATGTTCATCTCCTTGACGATTGACACCATCTGTTTGAGGTCGTGAAGGCCAAAGGAGGTTGGTTCAGTGACCAGCAGTGCAAAATCCGTTCCGCGCAGGGTCTCCACCACGGAACAGGAGGCACCGGGCGGGGCATCCCGTATTTCAATTTCATCCGGCTGGTGCTGATGAGCTTTTTTTAATTGGCGGATGATGGGAGTGGCCATCGGTTCTCCGATGGTCAATAAGCCATTGGAGAACTGAATCCCTTCAGCTGTGGTGCCGAATTGAAGTTTGCCAATCGGGTAGGGCACTTCGCGAAAAGCCTGCTCCGGGCAGTTGAGACTGCAACTACCACAGCCATGACAAAGCTGCGGGAAAACCAGGATTTTTTGCCCGGCTTTGACCAGGGCATTAAACTGGCACACTTCGGTGCACTTCCCGCACAGGGTGCAGTGTTCCGGCAGCCATTCGGGGATCATCACCACCGCGTCAGAATCGCCTGTCAGGGTGGGCTTAAGGAATAAATGCCCGTTGGGTGCCTCCACATCGCAATCCATGTAAAGGATGGGACCCTGGCTGGAGAGGCACTGGGACAGGCTGGTCGCGATGGAGGTCTTGCCGGTTCCTCCTTTGCCGCTGGCTACTGCTATTATCAAGGATTCTCCTAAACGATTATTCAAAAGAAGGCAGTTGTTCTTTTTTAAAAGCTTCAGTCGCCTGTGGCACGGTTTTAATACCCGGTGTGAAAACGTGCATTTTGATATTGGCGGCGCGCAATGCACCAGACGCATTTGGACCGAAGTTGCCGCTGATGACGGCTTGTCCCTTATGGTCGATAATAAATTGGGCAGCGGCGATGCCCGCTCCGCCCGATTGGTTGACCGCCTGATTCTCAAACGCTTCCATTTGGTCATTTTCCGTATCGATCTTGATAAAAAAGGACGCCCGCCCAAAGCGATCGTCCACTTCACTGTCCAAGGATGAGGTCTTTGCTGTGATAAAAACGATCATGTCATCTCCTTATAAATATTTATTATTTGTTCTTGTATCAATCCCTGCGAAACAAAGATCGATCAGGGGTTGTTGTTCATCCTTCCAACTTTTTATTGCGGAAGGCTAAAAATTGAATCAATAGTACCAACAGGGTGGCTGCCAAACTAAGCGCGAAAATGATGAGCGAGCTGGCAATGCTGTTCATTAAGGCGGGATTGATGAGCATCACCAGCGCCAGGGTCAACATCAACATACCGCTGATGAGCTTGAGCAAACGGCCATGCTTTTCCTCCAGCCGGCTGGCCTTAAGGGTGGCAACGGATGAAATGAAGATGACCATCTCATCAAACTGGTAAATGAGCATGTAAACCAGCAACAGAAGGATGAAGGAAGCCGCGCCCATATTTTGAGCACTGAGCAGGTTGACCCACATCACCGGCAGACCAGCCGTGCAGGAAAATTCCACCAGCGATACACCAGCAGCCAGGAAGATAGTGGCGGCTGCCATCCCCCATGGGGATTGGCTGGCATTGACCACATCGCGCATGCGTTTGAAGATGCCCGGTTTTTGCCCGTCCGTGATGGTAAATGAGAGGCCTTCCTTGTACCAAAAATAATCCTTGATATTGACCAGCGCAAAGAAGAGTGCGACCAAAGAGACGGCGACCCGAACCCACCCCATGAAACCAACAAAGCTGAGCAAGCTGAACAGGCCGGTGATGAACAGGGCATAGATCAAGGAAGTGACAGTGAGAAAAATGATCCCGATAAAGAACACCCTCTTGCGCGAACCGTTATGCAAAGTGAGCGCCATCAGCATGGTGAGCACCCACAATGAGCAGGGGTTGAAGCCATCCACCAGGGCGATCAGGGCGGTGCTGAGCAGGACGGATTGGGAAGCCAGATCAACCTGGCCGAGCAAGGGGACATTAAGTGTGGAGGAAACTGGTTGATCGACCTCTGCCACCAACCCCAGGGCTGGATCGATGCAGCCCGTCTGTACGCATTCTGCCACAAGCGCTTCAATTTGGGGATCCATGTCTTCGATATAACCCAGTAAATAATAGGGACCGATGAAAATCAGCGGCACCCCCAGCTGCTCGATGTTGTTTTTTTCCGCCATGCGGTAAAAGAGGTCCTGGTTCTCTTCACTGTTGTAAATCTCGATTTCCTTGAGCACCACCCGCGGGTATTTTTCAGCCAATTTTTCCAGGAAGGGTTTTGCCCTGGCACAATGCGGACAGCCCTCGCCCCAAAAAAGGTAGATATAGACAGGCTGGTTCGGCTGAGGGGTTTGCGCCAGCACGGGGCGACTGACAACCGTGAGGCAAACCAGCAGGATGGCTGGTAAAAGGATGCTGAAGATGAACTTGCGCAGTTTTCGCATTTGGGTAAAGGATTAATGCAGCAGTTCGGTATGGTCAATTAATTTGCCATCCAGGAACGCCTGGACAGCATCTTCGACATCGCTCAAGTCGGTGACCAGTGGCTGGATGTTGAGACGGCGCATGCTTTCATAAGCGCCCATGCCCATACCGCCGCAGATGAGAGCCTGGCAGTCGCTGATGGCATCCGCCATGCTGACATGTTTGTTGTGTGAGGCATGGTCCATGCCGTGACCTGGCTGGCTGGATGGCTGTTCTGTCTCTGCATGGGGTTGTGCGCTGAATTGGCCGTGGCCCATCTTCTCGCGCATCTCTCTTGCAATGACCTTGCCTTCTT
This sequence comes from uncultured Chloroflexia bacterium, assembly GCA_963802275.1. GTDB lineage: Bacteria > Chloroflexota > Anaerolineae > Anaerolineales > Anaerolineaceae > CAZMZW01. Next base: position 58,240 of record CAWDIB010000001.1, read on the forward strand.
CGATGGTCAAAACCAGGTAATAGGGCGCGCGCCCAAAATGCTGGCTGATCTGTTTTCCATCATCCGTGATAACTGCGATTTTCATATTGATCTCCTGTTTTAGATTCTTTATCGAAAAATGACGCCCGCCGACCTCTTCGCGATGGTCAGCGGGAAACAAAACCAGTAAAAAACGCGCTTCATCATTTCCCTCATTTCCCCAACAGTGGGGCAGGTGAGCTTCAAAGAGCAGGCTGTCACCGGCGTGAAGCGAAAAAGATTGCTCTTCAATCTTGTAAGAAATGTTCCCTTTTAGACAGTGGATGAACTCATAACCGGTATGAACGATCGTCTCCTGCCCGCTGGTTGTCCCCGGCTGCAAGGTCAGGATGAACGGTTGGACTGCATTTTTGGCCAGGTCTTTACCCAGATGCTCCAATTTGATGCTGCCAAAAGAAAATTTTGGCCTGTCCTGGGCAGGGGTGAAAACAACCTTTTTTTCAGCCGGGCGGGTTTCAAAAAAGGAGGCAACGGGAACCTCCAATGCAACGGCCAGCTGCTGCAGGGTGCTGACACTGGGAGATGATCTACCGTTCTCGATGAGAGCGAGGGTATTGATGTTCAAGCCACTCATGTCTGCCAGGGCGCGCAACGATAGATGATGGTGGTTGCGCATTTCCCGCAGTTTGCGGCCGACCTGAATTTCCGGCGGGGTTGTGTTATCCGATTTGATCGCGTCAAAAACCATATTTTTTCACAAATAAGACGGATTGAGCTGATTTACAAGCAGGCGCTTTGTTCCCGTTTTTATCATATTTTATTGATAATACCATTAAATTAGTATAAATGAAGCAAAGAAGATAGAAATATACCAATAAAATATTAATAAAACCAATATTTGAGAATATTCTTATAATAACTATAGACAAATAGAGAATAGTATGTTATATTAAAGGTGAGTAATCACTGGAAAAAGGAAAAAAATGCCTGGATATCGAAGAGGTTGGGCTAATCGAATGGAGCCGGGATCGAATTTACGGTCTCCTTTGGCAGTGTCTTTCCTCGAACCCGCCCTGCTGCTGCTAATAAAGGAAAACCCAAGTCATGGTTATACCCTTTTAAACGATCTGGAATCGCTGGGGGTGAAAAGTCTTCATCCCAGCGTGGTCTACCGGGTCTTGCGCGAGATGGAGGAACTGGCCTGGATCAATTCCAAGTGGGATACCAGCCAGACACAAGGACCACCGCGGAGAAATTACCAGATCACCCCCCAGGGTGAAACGGTTCTTCAAAATTGGAGAAAAGAACTTGGAAAAGCAAATGAAATTATTTTGGTTTTGTTGGAAAGATCATTAAATTTGAAAGGAGGTGAAACAGATGCCTAGAAAAGATGGAACTGGTCCACAGGGGTTGGGGTCGAGAACCGGATGGGGGTTGGGGAATTGCACCCCGACAACCTCCAATACTGGTAAATCTCCTGCTTCTAATCTTTCCCTGCTTTACACTTTGGGAGGCTGGGTTTGGAATGCCACGCTTGGCCGCAGGCTGGGCCGCGGTCAGGGCAGGGAGCGTAGCGTGAGATTTAATCAAAATAAGTAGAAAAGGAGTATTCAATGTCTGGATTTGACGGAACGGGTCCTGCAGGTACAGGACCAATCGGCAGGGGATTAGGACCCTGCGGCAGGGGAATGGCGGCTGGATGGGGGCGGGGTATGCGCAGAGGCGGCTGGTTTGGCGGGGGAAGTTTTGTAGCGCCTTTCACGCCTGTGGAAGAAAAGGGATACCTGGAGCAGCAGAAGAATTGGCTGGAATCTCAATTAGCTGGAATTGAAAAACGCCTGCAGGGAATGCAGGATTTCCAAGCGGAAAAATGATAAAGAACCGGATGGCAAAAATGCCATCCGGTTCTTTATTTTGAGGGATGGGGGAATGGTACTCTTTGAAAAGACTTGATAATTGAGGGGGGGGGGAAATTATCCTTTATAATAGTAAATAAGCATACGTTATTGATCGGCTTGAAAAATGAGGTGACTTTCCACTTATTATTTCTTTCATACCCCCATGGTTCCACTTTCCAAATCTACCTAAAAAGGAATTAAACAGTGAAATTCAAACATATGAGACCCAAGCTGTATGCATTCAGCGCCGTGTTGATCGCCGCTCTGATGATGCTCTCTGCCGGCAGCGCGTCAGCCGCAGCGCTGCAGCAAAGCGATGTCATCCTGGAGGATGATTTCTCCGACAATTCGAACAAATGGAACGTTGGCACTGAGGAGAAAAGTGCGAGCGTGATCGAGGATGGAAAATTAAAGATCCAAATCCAACGGCCAGATGATGGTGCAAATACGTTCAAATCTTTTACCCCGCCGGTTTCAGCAGAAGATGTTGACATTTCCCTGGATGCCGTGTTCACAAAGGGCGCTGCAGACAACGCCTCATATGGTTTTGATTGTCTATACAAAGATAGTAATAATAGAATCTCCCTGGTGATCAAACCCAGCGGCACCTTTACCATCCAGAAAATGCTGGGTGGGAAATGGACAGTACTGATCCCATGGAGCATCTCGGGACTGATCAACCGCAAAACTGGCGCGACCAACAACATACGCCTGGTGTGCGGCGGGGGGCATGTCACCCTTTACATCAACAACAGCCTGGCCGCTGACGTGGTGGATTCGGATAAATCCCTTGCGGGGGGTTCCTTCCGTCTGAAAGCCGGTTCGTATGGAAGCAACAAAGAGGACAAGAACCCGGTGGAGGTGAGTTTTGACAACCTGGTGGTGCGCAAACCACAGGCGTGGAAAGCTCCCAGCGAAGTCCTGTTCTCCGAAAAGTTCGACAAGGCCAACAACAACTGGAACCTCACGACCAAGAAAACCGACTGGGGCTACAGTGACAAGATCACAGGCGGGCAACTGGTGATGAATTTTGAAGAGCCGGATGCCTGGAAATATATATTCACGCCAATCCAGTTATCCAATGTGGACATGTCCTTCGATATCATCGAAAAGAAGGATGCAGAGGCTGAATATGGAGCCTTGTGCCGCGCGAGCGGCGATGAAAACTATTATCAATTCGTCATATCCTTTGCCGAAGACGGCACCGGTTATTACTTTTTGGGAAAGAACGTCAATGGGTCCTATGAAACCATCAAAGATTGGACCCAATCCAATGTGGTAAATGCGGGCGTCGGAAAAACTAGCCGCATGCGGGTGGTCTGTTCCGGCAGTGACCTGGAGCTTTATGTGAATGGTCAGTCGTTGTTCAAAACCAAGGATACCAGCCTCACCCTGGGCGGACCCGCTTTGATGGCTCAGCGATATGAGGAAGGTGATGCACCGGTATCGGTGGCATTTGATAACCTGGAAGTGAAATACCCGTAGAATTTAGACCCTGACAAACTCCGCATGAACCCATGGCGGAACAATCAACACAGAACCGGATGGCAAAGCGCCATCCGGTTTTTGTTTGCGGAATATTCATCGAAGGGATTGGAAAAGAATGATCAGCAAGGCCTTGACAAAATCAAGACTTAGATTATAATAATTACAAATAGATAATGAATATAAATAATGTGTTAACTGATCAAAATCTATTGTTAGATTCCTTAAAAAAATGTGGCATGCGCCTGACGCCGCAGCGGTTGGCGATTTGCAAATATATGGCGGAAACGGAATGCTGCATCCCACTGCGGCGGATGTTTATACGCAGCTCAAACCGCAATATCCTTCGCTTTCACTGATGACGGTTTACAACACCTTGAACGCCCTGGTCGGAGTGGGGGCGGTCAATGCGCTGGGGGTGGCAGGGGATGCCAACACCCACTACGACGGCGATACCTCGCCGCACGTCAACCTGATCTGTCTTAAATGTCACCGTATCAGCGATATGGATTCCAATTTAGCGGAAAGGCTGGATAGTGAAATAAGCGCTTCCTCCGGATTCAAGGTCATTGGCTCACGTTTGGTGTACTACGGGCTTTGCCCCGATTGTCAAAAATCACAAAACAAAAAAGGAGAAAAATAGAAATGGATAGCACGCAAACCATGATCGTGCCGATGCCGCGCATCGGCGAAAAAGCGCCCGCCTTCAAGGCGGTCACCACCCAGGGAGAGATCAATTTCCCCCAGGATTACACCGGCAGCTGGGTGATCCTCTTCAGCCACCCGGCGGATTTCACCCCGGTGTGCACCTCGGAATTCATCACCTTTGCCACCCTGCAGGAGAAGTTCGCCCAGGCCAATTGCAAGCTGGTCGGACTCTCGGTGGATGGGTTGTACAGCCACATTGCCTGGCTGCGCACCATCAAAGATAAGATCGAATACAAGGGGCATAAGAATGTCGAGGTGACCTTCCCGCTGATCGAGGACATCACCATGGAAGTTGCCACCAAGTATGGCATGATCCAGCCCGGCGAGAGCAACACCAAGGCCGTGCGGGCGGTGTTCTTCATCGACCCCAAGGGCGTCATCCGTGCCATCATCTACTACCCGCTGAGCATGGGACGCAACTTCGAAGAACTCTACCGTGCCCTGATCGCGATGGAGACCGCGGACGCTTTCTCGGTGGCCACCCCGGCTGACTGGCAGCCCGGTGACGACGTGATTGTACCTACGGCCGGCTCGTGCGGTGTGGCCAAGGACCGCATGGAAGGCAAGGACAAGGACCAGATGAAGTGCTATGACTGGTTCTTCTGCACCAAGCCGCTTGACAAAGAAACCGTGTTAAAAACTGTTTTGAAGAAATAGACAATTCAAGGAGAAAGAATGATCAACGAAAATATGCAAAAAGCCATTAATGAACAGATCAACAAGGAACTGTATTCCTCCTATTTGTACCTGTCCATGTCGGCGTATTTTGAAACGAAGAACCTGGCAGGCTTTGCCCAATGGCTGAAGCTGCAAGCCGGGGAAGAGCTGGAACATGGAATGAAGTTCTTTGACCATCTCCATGAACGCGGCGGCAAAGTGGAATTGAAAGCGATCGCCGGTGTGCCGACCGAATGGAAGGGCAACCTGGAGGTTTTCAAGCAGGTTCAGGAGCATGAAGCGGCGGTCACCGCCTCCATTTATTCCCTGCATGAACTGGCCTTAAAAGAGAAGGACTATGCCTCGCAGGTCATGCTGCAATGGTTCATCAACGAGCAGGTGGAAGAGGAAAAGAACGCGGCTGATATCGTGCAGCGCCTGGAAATGATCGACTCAAAAGGTACTGCGGTGCTGATGCTTGATCACGAGCTGGGCAAGCGCGGCAAGGAGTAAAAAGTAAAAGGCTGTCTCAAAAAAAGACAGCCTCTTTTTTATGAATAATCGGGGGAAACTCTTATGGACGAGTCAGCGTGACCGAGATTTTCCCCGAAAATTTGTTGCCGTTTTCATCATAACCCTGATAAAAGAAGTCCATACGCCCGCCGGTCAGGTCGGGCTTCCTGGGATTGACGACCTTGCCCTGGTATTGGGCGCTGCCGTTGGCGGGGATGGGGATGTCCACGCCAAACCAGGTGGGGAAGCCGCCCTCGGCGTAGATCTCGTTTTCCCGGCTGACAAAAGCCATGCGCATGTTCTCCACCTTGGCGGCGATGTTGTTTTCGGAGGTGAAGGTGACCGTGAACTGCCACTCTTTGCAGCGGTCACCAGACAACTTGCAGGGTAGGGTTGGGGCCAGATTGGCTGTGATTTTTGCGGGCGGTCCCCAAGGCGTGGGGTGCGGAGTGAAGGTGGGGGTGGGCGATTGGGATTGGGTTGCGCCGATGCAGCTGGCCAGAAAAATTATTGAAATGAGTAAGAGGAAAATTAACCGATTGGATTTCTTGAGCATGAGTGGAAATACCTTTAATCTAATTTTACCTTTCGAAATTGGAAGGAGAAAGGTCACGGAAATACTTTCTTTATACTCTGGGGATAAATGGGAGATTGCCACACCCCGCGTGCCCTGCACCTGGGCGGTATGACCCCGCCCGGTGCGGGTATCTCCGCGTTCTGCTCATGCAGAACGCTTCGAAGCGCGGGGTTCGCAATGACGAGAAGGGCATGACAGATTGCCACGGCTTGCAAAGAACGCAAGCTTCCCCAAGAGGATTTATTCGAATGCAAATATTAGGTGAAGAATGAGACTGCTTCGTCGTGCCAAGGGCACTCCTCGCAGAAGCGGTTTCCGATGGGGTTTTGAATGACAAGAAAATGCATGGGGAATTGGCATAGCTTTCCCAGCGATTGGCTGGCGAGGGCGCCAGCTTTATCATAAGGGCATGACTGATTGCCACGTCCCGCGACCTCGGAGTTCGCAATGACGAGAAGGGCAAAACAGATTGCCACGCCCCGAGTGATCCCGGGGCTCGCAATTTCGTCTTGGTATGGCAATATAATTGAAAGAAAATTCTTCGATAGGAGAGCACATGCCAAACCAAGTTAAGCTGGATAAATCCAAAGAGACAGTCGGCAAACTGCAATACCACATCCATGTTGCGCCGGGGCAGGTGGGCAAATACGTGCTGCTGCCGGGCGACCCGGAGCGCGTGCTGCGCATTGCCAAATACCTGGAAAACGCCAAAGAGATCGCCTTTCACCGCGAACACCGCACCTGGACCGGCAGCTACAAGGGCATCACGGTCAGCGCGACCTCGACCGGCATGGGCTGCCCCTCGACCGCCATTGCCGTGGAAGAGCTGGCCAACGTGGGCGCCACGCACTTCATCCGTGTGGGCAGCACCGCGGCGCTGCAGGTGGGCATGCATATTGGCGATATTGTCGTCAACAGCGGCTCGATGCGCCTGGACGGCACCACACGCTACTATGTCCATGACGGCTTCCCGGCTGTGCCGGATTTCTTCCTTACCCGCGCCCTGTTCGAAGCGGCGGTCGAACACCAGAAGGGCAGGGACTTTAAGGTCTTCTTAGGGTTAGGGGCTGCCTCGGATGCCTTTTACGGCGAAACGCCGGAGCTGCTGCAAATGCTCAGCGATCACCGCATGCTGAATGTGGAAATGGAGAGCTCCGCCATTTACACCATCGCCACCCTGCGCGGGCTGAAAGCCGGCATGGTGTGTGCCGTTTCCGCCAACCTGGCGACCAGCGAGGTTGTGTATGACAAGGTCAATCAGGACCTCGTCCAGGGCTGGGAGGATGCCATCCAGATCACCCTGGAGGCGATTGTGAATTATGAGGAGAACCACTACGAGGATTTGACCAGTCAGTACTCTCCACAATTCGATTACTCCCGGATGTATCATCCTAAATACTGATCATTTTATTAGGGGAAAATAGGGCTTGAGTAGGGACTTGGATTGCCGCGTTGCTGCGTTCCTGGCAATGACGGATTTCTTTTCCTGGAGGAGTGTATGGTTCGAATCGGGGGCAAAATTATTCGAAGTGAACATTCGGTAGTATAATCTTCGATCAGAAAACTTATCATGTCATCATTACAAGATAAAATCAATCACACCGCCATGCTGGCAAAGTGGAAACTCGACCAGCAGATCAGATTAAATAACAGTCAAACCCAGGAAAAGCAATTGCAGGGTCAGCTTGGTTCCTTGAAGATGGACCTGGCCAATCAAGCCTATCAGATGTTTAAAGATAAGAAATTGTCCGATGAAGCGCTGAATCAAATTTGCCAAAAATTAGTTACCATCGAAGTGAATTTCCAGGACCAAATAGTAAAAACAAAATCAATTAAAAATGAACAACCACCGGCGATTGAAATGGTTATCGAGGGACAGAAACAACAGATGATCCAGATACCTCTTCACCAGCTGGTTTGATTTGTCCGAAATGTAAAAAACCCATTCCTGTAAAATATTGCCCCGACTGCGGCCAGGAAGGGATTCCCAGTAAATAGAAGACTTCATTCGTTTTTATTGAGTGAAAAGACATCAAAATTAAGGAATAATTCATGCTCGAAAACAGCAAGGCAAATCAGAAATATTTCTGCAGTTCATGCGGTGCGGAAAATAAAATTGGCAGCAAATTTTGCAGTACATGTGGGGAAAAACTGCTGGCGGCTGGATCTAAACGAGATCCAGCAAAGACAAAAACTGTCAGCGAAAAAACAGGATCAAAAACGCAGAGTGTGCAGATCCTCATCTCGCTGGTGTTGGCAGCGGTCGGTTACAAACTTGGCTCAGAATTATTGCCTACGCTCAGCTTTACCAGCTGGGAAAGGTATGCCGCTTCGCGAAACGCCAGTTATTTGGGCAGCTTGAATGACGCCTATGCACAATCAGAACTCATGGGTGGTATTCTCGGTGCAGTCCTGTTTTTTGTTATTGGCTTGATCATCATGCGGTTGTTCACCAAGAACTCAACGCATGGCAGCTAGTGTGTCCTTGACACACAATTACTGACCTCAATTTCTGACCTTCGACCCGCCCCTCTTCCACTGCTTAGATTAAACTTTGACTGCTAAAACCGTGCATGCCAGGGGAGGGTACTGTGTATACATGTGACAAACAGCTAATTTCATAGGTTTTCCCCATTAATTTCTTGTCATTAAAAAATGGAAAAAAAGAGCCGGAATTGTGTTGCACCAAAGTGCCCATGTATTTTTTTAATAGATGAAATGAACAAAAAGCAATTGCATGAATCCGATTGCAAACCCGAGTGCGGTTGCCATGTCTGCGATGGGATTGGGGTGGGGGATGGATATTGATGTTGATCGCTTTCATCATTCAGTGCGCCATGCTGGTGTCGATGCCGCGCGGAGTATTCAGCCGTTTGTGTGACCGCCGGGATTGGGATAAAAAGGGAACGGCTTTGTAAAAAAAGGGCAAGCTGATGGCACTGTTCTTCCTCACCCCTGTCTTGTTTTTCCCTAACCAGCCAGCTTAACTGCAACCCTGCCTTGGAAAATTATTCGGCATATATTCCTGATTTTGTCCCAATAACCAATGCAGCATGTATTTTAAATCTATAAACCAATACCAAGTGGTTCACCCATTTCACTTTCAATCTGGTCTGCCAGCTGGGGTCGCGCAACCGTACAAAATCCCAAGGAAATCATTTTTCCTGCATTTTTCCCCGATTTTTTCATCGGGTTTAATTTCTCATAAGAATTAATAAACCTTCTTTTTAATTTACATTTGATGTAAATAATAGTATAGTTAGGTTAAAGGGAAAGCCATTGAAAATTGCGGGTCTGAAGACCATTTATCAGAGCGGTGAAGAATATCGCGCTGCAAGAGTCTTATTTAAGATCATCATGGGCTTGCTGACGGTCTTCCCGGTTATCATCGTCTCGGGTATCTATTGGGGCGATTCGGCGCTGATCATGATCACGCTCATCGCCGGCATTTTACTGGCTGTTCCCGTCGTTCTTCTTTTTCGTGGATTCTTACAACCGGCCAGTTCTCTTTTTGTTGTCATCCTTTTTATCATGGTTACTATCATCGCCGTGCAGGGGCAAGGCATCCATGATTTCGCCGTGGTGGTGTACCCGGCCGTCATCATCTTTTCCAGCCTGCTGATGAGCCGCCGGGCATTTTCATTTTGTTCCATTCTGGCTGTGGCGTGCATGGTGTTTTTGGTGCTGGGTGAAGCGTTTGGATTATTTGTCACCAGGCCTTACGACATACCCATCCCGGCTGACTTGCTGGTGGTCTTGGCGGTCATGCTTGTTACGATTCTGTCGGTCCAGGCGCTGGCGGATAACATGCGTCGCAATATCCGCCTTGCAAATGAAGAGATTGAAAAACGTAAAAGGATCGAAGCCAGGTTGCGTTATCTCAATGCCCATGATGAATTGACTGGTGTGTATAATCGCGCTTTTTTTGAGGAGCAGATTTCACTTCTCAGCCGCAGCCGGGATTTTCCAGTCAGCATTGTGGTTGCGGACCTGGACGATCTGAAAGCTTTCAATGACCGTTTCGGGCATGCGGCCGGTGATAAACTTCTGAAAAAGGCTGCCATAACCCTGGGTGGTTTTTTCCGCCACGGGGATGTACTCGCGCGGATCGGCGGGGACGAATTTGCCGTTCTGCTGCCACGCACCGACTCGCCTACCACGAAATTGATCCTTGACCGTTTACAGGATTCCCTGGCAAAGCAGGATCAACGGGACCAGGAATTTCCGTTGGCGATATCCTTGGGGTTCTCCACTGCCGAAAAGCATGGTTTGAAACAAGCTTTTGAGGCTGCCGATCGTCAGATGTATGCCAATAAAATTGATCGGAAACAGGATAATCCTACTTAATAGGGTAAGTTTTCTACCACCGCATTAATTTCTTTTAAGCAGAAATTGTCATTCAGCCCGAAAAAAATGTCTGGGGATATAATCAATAATAACGAATTCCATATTTCCTCTAGATATGATTTTTGGTTCTCTATCGGGAGGTGCCGCTTGGATTGGCTGCCGCATCTGCAGTTGGTTTGGGCAGGGGGTTGGGTAGTTGTGCTTTTTGCTTCCATCATTCAGTGGGGCATGCTGCTTTCGATGCCGCGCGGGGTGTTCACGCGCTTGTTTGACCGCCGCGATTGGGACAGGAAGAGGATGGCCCTGTTCAGGTTGGGCAAACTGATGGCGTTGGTGTGCATCATCCTCGTTTTCTTTTCCCCCATTCAAACCGGTTCCCCGCGGCTCATGCCCGGGGTGGTTTTGTATGGGCTGGGGCTGGCAGGGCTGGTGAAATCGCTGCTGGATTACCGCGATTCACCCATGGACCAGCCGGCCACGCGCGGCTTGTACAAATTCTCGCGTCACCCGCAGGTGATGGCGACAACCGTGATATTTCTAGGCATTTGTCTGATGGTCGCATCGCTACCAGCCATAATCCTCCTGCTGCTGGCCAGGGTGCTGGAACACAATGGAATTCTGGAGGAGGAGCGGCTCTGCCTGCACTATTATGGCGAGGTCTACCATGGCTATATGCAGCGTGTCCCACGTTACTTCTGGTTATTCTGAAAAGCCCATATCTTTTCTGCTGCTCTTTATAAGGAGGTTAAAATGCCAGCCGATAAAAAGAAAGATGTACGCAAAACGGGAGAGGGATTGCTGTATCAGGAGCGCTTATCCTCGACCGGCACCCAGGGGTTCTTCCTGGTCTTGACCCTGGTCTTTTTCATTCCATTCATTGTCCGCGTCCAAGCCGCAGTATGTGACTGGCTGACCTTCACCCTCGCCTTCTTTGCCGCCATGTTCCTGTTCTACACGGTCAATTACCGCGTGCTGCTCATCCAGGTAACGGCGGAAGAGCTGGTGTTGAAATTCGGCCTGTTCACCTGGCGCGAATCGAGGGAGAATATCCAGGGCTGCGCGCTTGACCACCTGGCGGCCTGGCAGTATTACGGCGGTGCGGGCATCCACTACCTGCTGGTGCGAGGGCGCTACCGCGTTTCCTTCAACTTCCTGCAATACCCGCGCGTGGTGGTCAGCTTGAAGAAGAAAAAAGGGTTGGTCAAAGACGTTTCTTTCTCCACCGAGCATCCGCAGGAACTGATCAAAGTACTATTAGAGCAGGGGAGCGGTCAATAATTCTTCGATTTTATTATTTATGCTTTGTGTGAATTAAAATAACCCACATCAATGTCAGAACAATTGGGAAGGCTATTGGCCATTCTGGGTGGCGTGCTACTGGTCAGCGGAGTGCTGTTCATGCTTTCTTAGCCGTATTGGCAATCTGAATGACCTGCCTGGTACGATTAATCTCGAAGTCGGTAATGGGCGGGTGTCCATACCGATCCTGACATCAATTATCCTCAGCATTCTGCTGACCATCATCCTGAATATCGTGGTACGTCTTTTTAACCGCTGAAGCTTAAAACCGGAACATTGTTTCCATCAGTTAAAAGAAAGTGTACTAATTCAAAAACCCATTATTAGAATGTCACATCCGGAGTTCGATTTTTGCGTATAATAAATTGATGAAAATAGAAGGCTTGGTGTTAGCAGAAAAGGAAAAAATTAGGAAATGATGTATCATCTCAATAATGAGGTTATGTATAAAAAAGTCATAGGCCTTCGGAATTATTCAGGAATGAATAGTTAATTTTTAGGAGTCACTTAATCATGTTCAATGAAAATAAACGATTAGACCCATCGCAGGTGCAGGACAGCCGCGGGCGCAGCACTGGTCGTACTGTCGCACTTGGTGGCGGCGGGCTGGGCATTATCGTCCTGCTCATCTATATGCTGCTGGGCGGCAACCCGGGAGACCTGGCGGATTCCGGGGTGGTTAATCAGCCCTCATCCAGCGACTATTACCAGGAAGCCGGCGACCTGGCAACCGTATGCCAAACGGGTGCGGATGCCAACCAACGGCAGGACTGCCGGCTGGTGGGTTTTGTCAACAGCATCCAGGCCTTTTGGGAAGCAGAGTTCGCAAAAAGCGGGATGAGATATTCACCTGCGCAAACGGTGCTTTTCTCCGGTTCCACCCAGGGTGCCTGCGGGTTTGCCTCGGCTGCGTCGGGTCCGTTCTACTGTCCCCGCGACCAGATGATCTACATAGATTTATCCTTCTTTGAAACCGTTCTGCAGCAAATCGGCGCACAGGGAGGTCCTTTGGCGGAAGCCTATGTGGTCGCCCACGAATATGGGCACCATGTGCAGAACCTGGCTGGCGTGCTCAACACCTCCGGCATGATCAGCGACTCGGGGCCGGACAGCGAGATCGTCTTCACCGAATTGCAGGCGGACTGCCTGGCGGGCGTCTGGCTGCACAATGCCACCGCCACCGGGTATATCACCAGCTTCACCAGCGAGCAGATCGCCCAGGCATTGAATGCGGCTGCCTCGGTGGGCGATGACCGCATCCAGAAGCAGACCCAGGGCTACGTCGTCCCGGATGCGTGGACACACGGCTCCTCCGAACAGCGCCTGGCTGCCCTGCAGGATGGGCTGCAAAATGGTGATGTGGATACCTGCAATACACCCGGGTGGACGCAGTAAATTTAAGATATCTGAAAGAGGCGGCGCCCGCGCCGCCTTTTTTAATCCCTGATCCCATTTTTACCCAGATCGACTTTGAAAATGCGAGGGGTGCGCAGCATTCCACGGCAATCTCATTCCTATCGCCACCGTTTTACATCATTGTCACCCACGAGCTAAGTGAAGGATATTATTAATCATTGGAAAGACTCTTCAAGTCTATGGCGCATAGAATGATAATGAGGTAAAAGTGGATTTGGAATGATATTTATATGGTCAACTTTGCGCGAAGCGAAAGGTCTTGCCGGTTCTTCCCCTGCTTTTTTCTGTCATTGCAATCACACTGCGTATTCATTTTTTATTAAATTGCATTATTCTCATTTCAACTTCAGTATAGTCGCGAATGCCCTTCCAACCTGGAAGCAAGGTAAGACGATACCAGATCAAAACCATCATTGGCAGGAGTGGCAAGGCGAGGGTGTAAAAAGCCTTCGGCATCAGCCTCGAACGCGAATTGGCAGTCAAGATCATTCGCATGGACCAGTTCATCCCAGTGCAAAGGACTCAGCTCTGCAAGGTCTTTGAACGCGCGGCTACATCAGCATATTGGATGTGGAATTAGAAAAAAAATCAGTGCCGGCGGTTTCTTTTCTGGTGGACGGCGGGCAAGCAGGTGGGAATGGCAATGTAAACCCGTTGTGGCAATCCTGCGCTTGCCTCCAATATGTAGAGCAATCCTTCCATCTCCAGCAGGTTCCCGATCTCATGCGGATCGATGATCGAGGTGGTCGTGCCCAATGGCAGCACCGCCGCGGCATAATTGGCTGATGTGACCAAGCTGCTTTCAATGTGCAGATGCGTATCCACGAATCGGGGCGAGGTTCATTCACCCCTGGCATTGATGGTTTGTTTGGCTTTCAGGCGATATACACTTGCGGGTGTCACCAGAGAGATCCGTTCCCCATAAATGCCGGTATCAAATATCTCGCAGGTGAAAACACTGACCAGGTTTGCATTTTTGATCAGCAAATCCAATGGTTTGTCACCGCGTGTCGCTTCGACAAGTTCTATCCTGCTAATCTGAATCTCCTTAAGAAGTGAAGATCAAGAATTATCTATTTGAATTTTTTATATAGAAAATTGTCAAACACAGAGAAATCCAGTCACACAATCTTTATGAGAGGTAATTGAGTCTTTCCCGCATGGATATCAAAGACAGTAAGATATAAGGACAACTGGTTATTAACTTGAACATAAATAGCTCTGATCTTTTGTTTAATCACAAGAATGATGCTGACGCCATTTTAATAACTCCAATCTGCCAAAAAATTGAACTAAATATCAGGCGAGCGAGATTCTCAAACATGAAGAGACACCTTAGTTATTAAGTGTATGACCTTTGGTTGGATTGCGATTTGCAGGTTGTGCAACCGATGGGCAGATGAGTTCATTCATTCAACTCAATTGTTCCAATCCCGGCATCTGTAAATATTTGACCATCCCGATTAATTATAATTGTCTGCACAAAGCGTATCCGTAATTCCACTATGGTGCCATCAGGGGGAGAAGGCAGTTTGGTCTCCATTGATGCAATCAGGGCGGCAGAAGGCGGGGCAGGCCCTCGCATGACAGCTCTGACTATGGTTGTCCCTTGGACTTTCTCAAAACGAACTTCCACCAGATAATCACCCGCAGAAGCGTTGATTTCATGCTGCAGCGTAAACTGTGTGGTTGATTCATAGAGCTGCCGGGCGATAACCCGTTGAAGGCTGATTGACAGCACTGACGCCAGCACCAACAAAATTGTGATGCTGACAATATTCCTTTTGATAAATATAAAAAAGGATAACTCGGAGGTGCGGGTTACACGGCGAAAGCCGGAAAACCATAAAACTATTGAGAAAGAAAACTGGATGGCCACCATGTTGGTAAAAGCCAGTAATAAGGCGCCCATGGATAAATTCAGATCACCACGCGCCAGAAGAATGCCGGCTGAAGCGAGCGGCGGAACCAAAGCTGTCGCAATAGCGACACCTACGAAAGCAATACTCAAACGGGGGGAGACGATTGCATAAGCCCCGGCTGCTCCACCAGCCAGTGCAATCATTAAATCCAGCAAATTGGGAGCGGTGCGCGCCATGATCTCATTGGTGATGGGAATGTTTTTATGGATGGTACCAATAATCAAAGCGGTTGCCAAGACTCCTATGATGCCAGCTGTTAATGTGGAAAGACTTTTCAGAAGGAACTTCATATCGCTGTCGAGCAACGCCAATGCAATGCCTGCAATTGGCTGCAGCAACATGGCGACAATCATGGCACCGATGACAACCGCCGGGCTGTTGGCAAATAACCCATAACTGGCAATTGTGGCGGCCAGGACATTCATCATTAAGTTTGCCCAATTAAATTCCCCGCCTTGATGAATATCCTCTCGCACTTCTTTCCTGTGATGGTTTTGTAAAAGAGGGGGTTTCATGAATCAATTCTCATTTTTGTTTTTATCAAAAAAGTCAACAAATTGTCAGGATGATTAGCAAATAAAACAAGTTATATTACTCTTTTTTCAATCTGATATCCAAAGTTGGCGCCTCAACCAAATGAAGCGTCGTTGATGCAATGGAGACTATCCCGCCCGTTTGTAAAATACCTTCCAATATACTCGTAAAAAGCATATCTTTTGTGCCGCGCCTCTTTTTATAATGAACAACATAGCGCAAGGTAAATTCCATCCAGTTGTCAGTTGTGATCATAAAAACCATGGGCTCTACGATGGCGTCCTCAACCGCAAATTTTCGGGTCATTCTGTTCCAGTCTTTACGAGCGTCACCAATATTTTCCCCCACGATGCTATTTGCAGCAGATAATATGATCTTCCGTGCCAACTTGTGGTCACTTCCGTATTTAATGGGTATGGATATTTCATCCCATATGAAGGGGAAATCAGCTGAATAGTTATAGACCGGTTCTTTGAAGACGAAACTGTTGGCAATGCGCACGATGCGGCCATTGTATTGATCGCTTTTTACCCAGTCGCCGATTTCCATGATGGTTGTCCGCAATACAGCGATATCAATCACATCGCCTTTAATGCCCCCCAGCTGAACCCGATCACCAATTGTATAAAATTGGCCAAAGGAAAGGGCAATCCAGCCTGCCACGCTGGTGATCACTTCCTGTAAAGCGAATGCGATACCTGCACCAGCAACACCCAATGCCACCGTGATGCTGTTCAGTTGATCGCTAAAAACACCTATGACCAGGATGACCATTGCCAGATAACCAAAAAAAGTCAATCCACGACGAGTGTTGAAACGGACCTCTTTGGTTTTTATCTTGCTTGAGGCAAGACTCTGTAAAAAGCGTACGATTAAATTGATTAGAATAATTCCAACAACAATGGTGATCACCCTGCCGATCAGGGAGTTGAACAAGAAATTTTGTAACGAGTTTTCCATGTCATTTGCCTCTGTTCGAAGGTCGTTTTTTCTCCTGGCTCATAGATACTTGAAAGGATGGAGCTTTATAATCCTTATGCAGATATTCAGATGGCATGGTGGATGGATTTCCATCTCTTAATGCACCGTATTTGGGCGAAAGAATTTCAATCCCTGCCTTATTGCAAAAATCCTGAATGTTTTGATGCAGTTCAGAATAAATGTTCGCCATTTTATTGGGTTGGTCAGTATAGGCATTTATTTCATAGCTGACGTAAGAATCATCCAAACTGGTTTGCAATACGAATGGGCGCGGGTCGGTGAGAATATCCTTTGTAGCTTGAGCTGCCTTGATTAGGGTTTCGTGAATCAACCGCCAAGAGATATCGTATCCAAGGGTAACGGTTGTATTCAAGATCAGCTTTCTGTCTTGAGCAACAACACTGTAGTTGATAATATGACTTCCCATCACCATGCTGTTCGGAATGGTAACTTCGACGTTTTTTATGGTCCGTAAACGTGTGACCAATAAACTCTTTTCGATAATATCGCCAACGTTATCCGCGATTTTAACGCGATCGCCAATATGGAAAGCTCGTGTGTAGGTCAACACCACACCGGCCACGATGTTGGCAACAAATGAGGTCGAACCTAATGAGAACAATATTCCTATGAATACAGAAATACCCTGAAAAGCAGGTGAGGAAGAACCAGGCAGGAAAGGAAAAGCAACCACAAGAGCCAGAGCGAATATTGCGACCCGAACTAACTGATAGGTAGGGGCAGCCCACTCGGCATGAAACCCGGAAAATTTGATCGTGCCCTTTTCAATTTCTCCAAAAATAAAACGAATGAGTTTTAATCCATAGAAGGTTACAAAAATGACCAGAACAAGGTTCAACAGGCTGGGCAAATAATCAATGAAATCCAGCCAGCCAATGGTGATTACCTTAAAAACACTTTCCAGGCCAGAAGTGACTACACCACGAGTTTGTGGAAAAACACTGAAAATAGCCGTCAAATATATTAAAAAAAGTAAAATGTTAACCGCATAGCGGATGTATTTGCTAACGCCTAACAGGAAACTGGTTAATTGGCGGGCGGTGAATACCTGTACCCGCTGGAATTTAAACCCTTTCAGGCTTTTACCCTTTTCTGCTGCAATTCTGCTTGTGAGAACAGTAAAACCTACTTTAACCCATCCAATCACTTTAAGCAGGATAAAAGTTGCCAGACCTATTAGTAAAAGGTTGAGAATGAGGTGTACTGCCGGTAATTCAACAAAGTTGATTATTGATTGCCAGCTTGTCAGGATGAATCCTGAAATCTCTGGGTGAACATTAAGATTTTTCCATGCGACCCAAAGCGCAAGCAGAATAACCAAAACACGGGTGAGCTGCCGGATGCCTTGATCAATTGGCTTGGAGTTAGGCAGTTTTAAGCGTTTAACCGCATATTCAATGATAGGCGTACGATTGAATAGGGAAACCACCCATTTGGCAAGCAATTTGCCCACAACCCATCCAAGTACCAAAATCAAAAAGGACGATAAAAATACCACCCATGGGATTTTTAGGCTTTCTTGAATAAAAACATAAATATCCATAATTCGAGAAATCCTTTCGGTTCTGAATATTTATATCTTAATGTAGCAAATACTCAAAGAAAAAACAACCTTCGTGAGTAAGCACGCTTGTTTCCAATGATTGAATTTTCTAAAGCCTCATTGTGATTTTTTACTATAATTTATTGTATATGACAAAGAAGCATGAAATGATCAGTCGCATGTGGCATAGGATGGACAACTCCTGAAAATGCCGACAAGTAAGAGCAATTATTAAAGAAGAAATACTTGTCTGGCATTAAGAACCGCAATATCAAGGGTTATCGTGATACACCCAATTATTACGCCGAGAAATTACAAACGAAGTTGAATTCGTCACCATTATGTTATTCGATTCATTGGAGGCGGTAAGGGAATTCGCTGGCGAGGATTACGAGGTGGCAGTTGTTCCACCAAAAGCGCAGGCCATACTTTCACATTTTGATGAAAGATCACAACATTTCGAGGTTAGAGTTTCGGGCAGCTAAATAAATTCCCCTGAAACCGAATCGATATACACAATAATAAGTGATTCGATTTAAATATCAAATTGGAATAATATATCCCGGGGAATAAAGGTTGCGTATACGCTGAGCATACTTGTGATATCCCGTCAGCTCTTCCTGGAATGTGCGGTTTTCCAGTGCGGTTCTGATCACGGCGATGATTAGCCCTGCTGCTGGAATAAGTGTCCAGATCGAACTAAAAGCCAGCAGTAATCCTGGCAATGCCAGGATGTTTCCCGCGTAATCACGATGGCGCACAATGCGATATAGACTGCTGTCTCAAACCTTATGTACGCGCTTTGATTGAATGCGCGCCACCCCCCGAAAAGAAACGGTTTTCAGCCAATGCCCAGACCCCCAAAGCATATCCGCGTACAATCAGGAGCAGGCGGACTGCCTGGCGGGGGTCTGGCTGCATAATGCCACTGCCACCGGGTACATCTCCAATTTGACCAACGAACAGATCGCCCAGGCGTTGAATGCCGCCGCCTCGGTGGGCGATGACCGCATCCAGCAGCAGGCCCAGGGTTACGTGGTCCCGGATGCGTGGACGCACGCCTCCTCCGAGCAGCGCCTGGCTGCCCTTCAGGATGGGCTGCAAAATGGTGACGTCAATACCTGCAATACGCCGGGGTGGACGCAGTAAATTGAAGATTGAAGAGTTACAGAAAAGGATTTTCTAACAAAGAACTAGATTTATTCCATTCTTATTTCAAACCTATTGAACGAGGTGGCTGAAAGCCGCCTCGTTTTTCATCTGCGTCCGATGACACCTTGAGCGAAATGTAGGGTTTTCTTGATCATCCAAGAGTTTCTTCGCTCCCGGTAGTGTTCAGGCAGAAATAGGGCAGGGCTCAACCAAAGACTTCTGCGGTTGGATTATTTATGGTCAGCGGGATTTTAATATTTCTCTATCATTTCCAATGCCAGTATTGGGGGAAAATAATGAACAATAATTCTTTAAAACAAAAGCATTACTGTGAAAGGGTATTACCTATGAAAAAGATATTTCTCATCTTCCTTGCGCTGGTGATTTCAATGCTGGGCGTCAGTTGTGGAGTCGCGGGCGCACAGGAAAAACCATTACAAACTGATGAACCCGAAAAGGAGATGCTCGCCATGATCACGCAAACACCCTTGGATGAAACCTATTCCAAAAAGGAAGGCATCGAGGTGATTTACCTGGCGGGGGGCTGCTTCTGGGGCATTGAAAAGCTGATGCAGTCCATTCCGGGCGTGATGAGCGCCACCAGCGGTTATGCCAACGGGCAGGCGGGTGAAGTGCCCACCTATCGATCCGTCTCAACCGGTCTCAGCGGTTACCGCGAGACCGTGCGGGTGGAATATGACCCTGCCAGGGTCAGCCTGGATGCGCTTTTGTTTGCTTATTTCCGCGTCATTGACCCGACAATTGAAAACGCACAGGGCAACGATTACGGCTCCCAATATCAGACCGGGGTGTATTACGCCGATGAAGCCGCCCGCAAGACGGTGGCGCGCATCGCCGAGATCGAAAGAAGCCGCCACGAGCGCTTTGTGGTGGAACTCAAACCCCTGGAGCGCTTTTATGACGCCGAGGAGTACCACCAGGATTACCTGGAGAAAAATCCATTCGGTTATTGCCACATTCCCAGCCAGGAAATGGCCACCGTCAGCCAGGTCATTGTTGACCCCGGCAGATACCCGCGCTCTGCAGAGGATGCCATCAAGTCCATGCTCAGCGCCGAGCAATACCGCGTGACGCAGCAGGCCGGCACAGAGCCAGCCTTCCAGAATGAGTTTTGGGATAACCATAAACGCGGCGTCTACGTGGACGTGGTGACCGGCGAGCCGCTCTTCTCCTCCAGCGATAAGTTCGACAGCGGCACTGGCTGGCCGAGCTTTTCAAAGGGCATTGATGAGAACACCTTCGTTTTGATTGAGGACACTTCCTACGGCATGCTGCGTACCGAAGTGCGCAGCCGGGCAGGTAATTCCCACCTGGGGCATGTTTTCTACAATGACAGCAGCTCGCCCAGCGGAACGCGCTTCTGCATCAACAGCGCCGCGCTGCGCTTTGTGCCCTATGAAAGCATGCAGACAGAAGGCTATGGCTACCTGATGGAGTATGTGAAGTAGGAGCCGGCAGATGCAATAAAAACGCTACTATCCTCACTTACAAAAAAAGATTTGGTAATACAAAAGCCCCGCGGGGGGCTTTTGTGTTTCATCATTAAAAACTATTGCTTAACCGGGTGGCTGATGCGGTGGGCGATGACCGCTTCCAGAAGCAAACGCAGGGGTACGTCGTCCCGGATGCCTGGACGTATGTCTCATCCGAGCAGCGCCTGGCTGCCCTGCAGGATGGGCTGCAAGCAGGTGATGTGAATACCTGCAATACGCCGGGGTGGATGGAGAGAATTCAAGGATGAACCGCAAAAAATAGTCGGTCTTTTAAAAACCTGGATTTATTTCGAGATTGCTAAATAGGCGGCGCGGGTGCCGCCTATTTTCATCGTAAATCCAGGATGCACTACCCAGTCCTAGAAATATTGTGCGCGGTTTGCCCGATTTAATACCAATCTGGATATAAACAATATTGATTTGTTTAAATTCTGATATTTATTAACTTGTAAGTGTTCCTTATTTCAGTAGATATAATAAGGATATTGACATTTTCTTTTTATGCCGAGTATCTTGATGGTTATTGAGATCTTGTAATCGAAAAATGAATCACCAATTAGGAGGTCTAATTCAAATGAGCTTTATTACCCGGGTTTTTGGAACTCGATGCGCTGCCTGTGAGAAAACGCTTAAGAATAGTTCTGGTGGACTTTTTATCGGAGGCGGCGGTGATTATGCCAAGCGTTTAGAGAGTAGGCCAACTTACTGTTCCTCCTGCGGCAAGTACTTCTGTCTCCATTGCGCATTTAAGGCATCCCAGGCAAAGAAGGTGAATTTTCACTGTTGTCCTGTATGTGGGGCAGAGGTTCCCGATTACTATCCTTTATAGTTAAGATTCCGGAATCATTAAATCAATCCGAATTGTCTCTAATCAGTGAAAAGGAGAATTAAAAAATGGGCATTTTGGATAAATTGTTTGGTAAGAAAACAAATAAAAAAGAACTTGCCCCCCAACCCCTTGCTCAGCAGAATGATCAAGCCATGAATATGCTCTGGCGTTGCTCTCAATGCGGAACCACACTGGAAAAAAAGAAAGGTTCGGCACTGGCTGTGTTCAAGACTGGAGGCTTATTGGATGGAAACGTTACGTGTGGGGTTTGCGGTGCGGTTCATCGTATGCAGGATGTGTATTCAGGAAGGTTTGATATTCCAAAAGATTCTCATTTGGGTTATCCTGAAGAAAAAGAAAAAACGGCTAACAAGAGTCCAGAGTTCAATGAAAAGATCTGTCCAAAATGTGATTATAAAAACCCTCATTATAGGGTCAGATGCAAGAATTGTGATGAATCTCTTGACTTTATTGGTGCAAGTGCAAAAATTATTGGCGATAAACTCTACATTAGCATGCCCTTTAGCGAAATTGTACAATTGCTTGGAGAACCAAGTGGGATTAACCCCGGCAGCGAAATGCTCGAATCTAGCCAGAGTCATACAGTTGTTGCATCAGAGGAGACACGCGCGCAATTGGCCCGCACCCGGTACTGTATGTGGAAACGTCCCGAGGGTAAGTATCTTCTTGTACTAGAGGATGAAAGGCTTGCTCGAATTTATCAGAAACCAAAAGGAAGTAGTAGGTCGCTTTCTTTACTATAAAGGAAACAGGTCAATAAATTTGTTTTTTTTGCATTTAGGCTGTGCTACTTTTTTCCTATAGTTAACCTTGATTATTTCAATTATTAAAATGGATTATTTGTTATCCCAATATTAATGATCCCTCTCAATCAAAATGCATAAATTGCGTGGATCATAATACCTCCAAGCCCTGATTCTTTCATCTTTTCCAGCAATGGCCGGGGCAGGTCATCCAGAGGTTGGCTGGAAATCAGCCAATCAGTTTCCGTTTCGAAAAAAATAGGCTTTTCTTTTAGCAGGTTTTTAGGGGAAGATCCACCAGGCAGATAAACTGGCAGATCATGCAGCCCAACAGGCAGTTTTGCCATTCTGGTTTCAGCAAACCAGAGAATTCCATATCAGACTGTTTTTCATTCCATAAAGTGATACGGTATTCGGTTAATATTTATTAATATGAGTCGTTTTTCCTAATTTGGGTGATCAAATGAAAGCGCCCCTACCGAATTGCTAAACTTGAAGTAGGACATCAACAAGTTCAAGCAAAGGAGGAACGCTTATGTACCCATTTTATCTTGGAAAATATTAGCGATTTATTTGAGTCGCCTTCCCTGTTTTCGGTGCAAATCGGGTGCAATAGGGATGAAACAGAGTGGACACAGTAGACACAATAGACACAATAGATGATTTTTACTCTGTTTTGTGCACTGGGTAGACACAATAGACGCTATACCACATAGTAGACGAGTTAAATACTGACTCTTAATCAGCAGTCCGATGGTTTGTTTCCACAGAAACGAATCTGATCATTCTGTACTTTACGCGTAAAACCACTTGGATTTATTATTTTTCTAAATGTCGGATTTTGTCGGGTTTAGCAAATCCCTACAAAAAGTCAGAATAGCTTGTACTCCAACCGACCAAAGAGGGCGTAGTGGTCGCAGCCGCGGCCGCCATCCAGGCGGCGGGTGCCGGGGGTGATGCCGAGCGTATCCAGCGTGCCGAGGGCGAAGTTGCTGGCGGCGATGTCAATAGTGCGGCTGAGGAGGGGGAAGACACTGGTCAACTCCGGCAGTCCGTCCGCGCCGAAACGGTTGTGGATCTCCAGGCTGCGACCAGCCCAGCCGCCCGCCATTAACTCGCGGAAGACCTGTTCGCTGCGGTCATTCTCCCGCCAGGGGTCCAGGTTGAAATCGCCGGCAATGAGCAGGTTCCTTTTGCGCAAAAGCGGCAGTCCTTTTTTCGCAGGGCTGGTATGGAATATGTTCAGCAGAGCATTTACGCGGCAGTCGGCGTTGGTGCTGTGCAAGTGAAAGGCGGCTACATCAAAGGTAAATCCATCCTTGAGCCGGATGGTGGCAGCCTGGGCGGAGAAGGCGTGGTCGCAGGCGTTGCCCTGCCGCTCGGTGCGCGGATTGTGCTTGTACCCGCCCGGCTGGCAGCCGAGGATGTTGCCTGCGCTGGTATGCACGGCAATACCGTCGAACTGGCTGCGCTGGTCGGTTACGATGGAGTAATCACTGCCCAGCAGGCGGCGAATCTGCGGATGCCGGGGATCACGGCCGAGGTACTCCAAGTAGCCGATGCTCTCCTGGTAAATGACGATATCCGGCTGCAGGCGACGAATGCGGCGCTGCAAACGCCATTCAGTCAGGCGCGAGACGAGCTTGTTCTTATGCCTTTCGTTAAAGTAGCGCGGTTCGGCATTGCCGAGGTTGACACATAAAATAGTGAAGGATGGCATGGCGCATTTTTCTCCACACCAGATTACGCACTGGCGCGGGTAAAGGTTTCGATGATGCGCGCGGCGTAGTCGAAGCGGTTAAAGGCGGGCATGAGGTAAATACCCTGCGCCAGCGGCTTTACCTGGCGGATGAGGTCCACGGCCAACTCGATGCCTTTGCTGGCGCCCATTTCGCCGGCAGTTTCCATCTGCTTTTGTACATTTTCAGGAATCTCGATGCCCGGAACCTCGTGCTGCAGGAAGGCGGCGTGGCGGGCGGAAGCCAGCGGCAGAATGCCGACCAGGATGGGCATCGGGAAGCGGCCATACTTCTTTTCATACCTGGTGAAGAATTGTTCAAGCGGACGTGTGTTCATAAATCGGCTGGGTGAGAACAAAATCCGCGCCGCCTTCGATCTTGCGGCGGATGAGCTCCAGCTCGCGCTCCAGGTCCGGCGCGGTCAGGTTGAGCGCGCTGCCGACAAAGAAGCTGGTCGGCTGGCCGATATCCGTCCCGGCATGGTCTACGCCGGCATTGAAGCCCTGCTTGATCAGTTTCACCAGACCGGATGGCGCCAGGTCGTAATTATCCATCGCGTCCGGATAATCGCCGATGGCGGTCGGGTCGCCCATGACCACAAAGACATTGCGCACATCCAGGGCATGCGCGGCCAGCAGGTCGCCCTGCACGCGCAGCAGATTGCGCCCGCGGGTGGGGAAGTGCAGCACGGTTTCAATCTTCACTTTGCGCTGGATAAGGCTGCACAC
Organism: uncultured Chloroflexia bacterium; assembly: GCA_963802275.1. Lineage (GTDB taxonomy): Bacteria > Chloroflexota > Anaerolineae > Anaerolineales > Anaerolineaceae > CAZMZW01. The sequence continues at coordinate 82,846 of CAWDIB010000001.1, forward strand.
TGCCCAGGGGCTCATGCGCATGCGCGCCATGGGGCTGTCGGCCACGTCAATCACGTCCGCGCCGGCTTCTGCCATCAGGCTGGCGCCGGCCAGCAGTTTGTGGGTCGAAAGTCCGCGCGGCGGGTCCATTTCAACGGCAAAAACAAATTTGCCTTTGGCAAGTTTCTTGCGCCAGGCGCGTGGGTTCATGCTGTTCGGATGCTTCCGGTTTCCTGCAACTTCGCGTTCACGATGCGATGGCCGTTTGTTTCGACCGATGGGCGTGCGTTCCAATGCGCCTGCGCATGGCTGCGATATGCGCCGGGGTGGTGCCGCAGCAGCCGCCGATGATGCTTGCGCCGGCTTTCCAGAAGGACAGGGCATAATCACCAAAGTAATCGGCTGAAGCCGGATAAAAGATGCGTCCGCCAATCTGTTCCGGCCAGCCGGCGTTGGGTTTGATCCAGAACTTGTCCTGTCCGGCAGCGCTGCCCGCATTTCCTGCAGGATGCGGATCAGCTGGTTGGGACCGCCAGAACAGTTGATGCCGATCACATCTGCGCCAAAATCATGCAGCGCGTTGGCCACCTTGGCCGGACTGTCGCCCAGCAGGGTGCGGTCATCGCGGGTGAAGGTCATGGAGGCGACAATCGGGATATCGGTTTGCACGGCGCGCGCGGCAGCGATGGCTTCGCGGATCTCGTACAGGTCGGTGACGGTTTCAATGACCAGCAGGTCAACGCCGGCTGCCAACAACACGCGATCTGTTCCTGGTAGGCAGCGCGGGCTTCCTCCGGCTGTACGCGCCCGAAAGGCGCCAGGCGGATGCCCAGCGGGCCCACATCGCCGCCAATCAATACTTCTTTGAGGGAGGCCTTGACTGCTTTGCGCGCCGCCTTCACTCCGGCAGAATTGATCTCTTCGAGCTTGCCCTCCAGTCCATGCCGGTCGAGCTTGAAGCGGTTGGCACCGAAGGTGTTGGTCAGGATGATCTGCGAACCAGCATCAATGTAGTCGCGGTGGATACCGCCAACCATTCCGGGATCGGTGAGGTTTAGTTCGTCAAAGCAGTTCTCAAAACCGATGCCGCGCTCATGCAGCAGGGTGCCCATGGCGCCATCCGCAAGGAGGGGGCGGGGACGCTGGAGGATCTCAAGAAAGTCTTTTTTATTCATCGGTACCTTCTTTCATCAATGCATGGAGAAATAACCCGCCTGCGGGTGATGGAGGATGATGGCGGCGGTGGAGAGTTCGGGCGACATTTGGAAGGCGCTGGTGAGGCGCAAGCCCAGCTTTTCCGCGGCGGGCAGGAAGGAAAAGAGGACGGCATGCTGGCTGAGGTCGGGCAGGGCGGGGTACCCCCAGGAGTAGCGCCGGCCCTGTTTGGCGGGCAGCTCCAATTCGCGGCGGATGCGGGCATGCCCGGTTTCGGCCAGCGCTTCGGTGAGCGCCACCGCCAGCCCGTGAGAGTAATAGGCTTCGGTCAGGTCATTGTCTTGATAGAGGCGTGTGATGTGGTCAATGGCACGCTGCCCGACGGTGACCACCTGGAAGGCGGCGACGTCCATTTTGGAGCTTTGCCGACTGGCGAAGAAATCCGCCAGGCAAATTCCCTGAGGTATGCTCTGACGCGGGAAGTGAAAGCGGGCGATCTCATTGGCTGATGAGGGAGGATGATTTTCGACTGCATACACCAGCAGGTCATTGCCAGCCGATTGGACCAGCCAGTAGCCGTAGAGGATGGATAAATCCAGCCAGGGCGAGGCAGCCAGGTCAGCGGTCATGCGTTGGAAACGCTGCTCAAAATCCTTGCTGTATTTTTCCCATTTCTCACCGCGGGCATTTTTGGCACCCCAGGACAAGCGGTACAGGGATTTCTTGTTGATATGAGCCAGCACCTCATCCAACGCGGGCTGGTACAGACGTGGCCCCCAAAAGGGCGGATGGGGGATGGGGGCAGGTTCTATGGTGGTCTGAGCTTCGCGCTCTATATGTGGTGATTCTTTATTATCATGTATTTCAACAGGAGTATCGACAGGCATCTGAGCATTGTCAATGGCGGATGGTGCGGACTTGGCGATATGGTCAAGCACAGTCAGGGCAACAAAAGCATCCCGGCAATAATGGACGCCACCGGCATAGGGCTGCCTACCGGGTGGATTGGCAATGCGTTGGGCAAACTCGGCGTTGATGGCCGCCCCGCCGATGAGCAGGGGGATGGAAAGCCCGCGGCGCTGCAGCTCTTCCGCCACCACGCCCATCTGCTGGCTGGTGCTGACCAGCAGGGCGCTCAATCCAATGGCATCCGCTTTCTTTTCCAGGGCGGTTTGGATGATGGTCTCGGCTGGCACCTGCTTGCCCAGGTCGATAACCTCGTAGCCGTTGTTGGCCAGAATGGTCCTGACCAGGTTCTTGCCTATGTCATGCACATCGCCATAAACAGTGGCAAGCACCACGCGGCCCTTGCTGAGCGACTGGCCGCGCTGCAGGTACTGCTCCAGGTGGTCAACCGCTTTTTTCATCACCTCGGCCGATTGCAGCACAAAGGGCAGGATCAATTCACCTTTGCCGAATTTATCACCGACAGTCTGCATAGCCGGCAGCAGCAGTTCATTCAAAATGAAAAGCGCGCTTTCATTTTTCGTGGTTAGGTTATCAGTTTGGATGAGAAGGTCAATATCCTGCTCCAGTCCCTGGCTGCTGCGGTTGAGGATGTGCGCACTGATCTTTTCCTGCGGGGAGAGTTCGGTTTTTGTTTCAGGGGAGCCAGCCGTGTGCCCATTTTTTTGATCTTGCTCAAAGCAGGAGATGAATGCGGACAGGGCGTCACGGCTGCGATTGAAGAGCAGATTTTCCGCCAATTCTTTTTTACTAGCGGGGATATCCGGGTAGGGCATCACCTGGACGGCATTGAGGATGGCCATATCCAAGCCGGCTTGCAGGGCATGGTAGAGGAAGATGCTGTTCAATACGGCGCGGACGTCCTTGCTTAATCCAAAGGATACATTGCTGACCCCCAGAGAAGTGAACACGCCCGGCAATTCTTTTTTAATGAGGCGGATGGCTGAGAGGGTTTCCACGGCGCTGGCGGCGGTTTCCGCATCGCCGCTGGCGAGGGTGAAGGTGAGCGGGTCAAAGACCAGGTCAGCGGACTGCAGCTGATGTTTATCCACGGCGAGCTGGTGGATGCGCCTGGCGACGTCCAGCTTTTGCCCGGCGGTTTTAGCCATGCCCTGTTCGTCAATGGTCAGGCAGATCAAGGCAGCGTTGAAACATTTGGCCAGCTCGAGTACTTTTTCAGCCTTGGCTTTGCCGCCTTCCAGGTTGATGGAATTGATCAGGCAGCGGCCGGGGGCATGCTTGAGGGCGGCTTCCAGGACGGCCGGGTCGGTGCTGTCCAGCACCAGTAGGGCATCCACCGCCGGCGCGAGAGTCTGCACCAACTGCTGCATGGTTTGGGCCTCAGTATCCTGCTCGGTCAGGGCGGTGCACAGGTCGAGGGCATGGGCGCCGCTTTCCAGCTGGCGGCGGGCGATGGACAGGGCAGCCTGCCAATCGCGAGCGAGGACGACCTGTTTGAACTCGCGACTACCCTGGGTGTTCAGGCGTTCGCCGATGATGAGCGGCGCGGGCTCCTGCCGCATGGGCAAGGCGTGCATGGCGGAAGCCAGCCAGGCGTTCTTTTCTTTTAGGCGGGTGGGCGCCGGGTGGTTGCCAAGCTTTTCCACCAGCAGGCGCAGATGTTCGGGTGTGGTGCCGCAGCAACCCCCGACGATGTTGATCTGGTATTGTTTGACGAAATCTGCCATTTGGTCGGCAAAATCGCGGGGAGTCAAAGGATAGATGGCCTGGCCATCGCGGCTTTGGGGGATACCGGCATTGGGGGAACAGGAGACCGGCAAACTGGAAAAGCGGCCGAGGATTGAGATGGGTTCGCGCATCAGGTCGGGCCCGGTGGAGCAGTTGATGCCGATGATGTCAACGGGCATGCCCTCCAGGATAGCGAGCACGGCGCGGATGTCGGTACCAAGCAGCATGCGCCCGCCGGCGTCCAGGGTGACCTGCACCTGCAAGGGGTGATGGAGGTCGGCTTGGCGGATACCGAGGATGGCAGCTTTCACCTCGAGGATATCCTGTGAAGTTTCCACGAGGAAGAGGTCCACACCGCCTTCCAACAGGGCGGCGGCCTGCTGGCGGAAGACATCCACCAATTCATCGAAGCTGAGGTGACTGAGCGACGGGTCACCGGAGGAGGGCAGCTGACCGGTGGGGCCGATGGAGCCGGCCACATAACGGGGATGAGCGGGGGTGGTGTATTCATCCGCCAGACGGCAGGCCAAGACGGCAGCTGCATGGTTGATGTCCTGCACTCGGTCAGCGATGCCATATTCCGCCAGGGTGATACGGTTGGCACGGAAGGTATTGGATTCGATGACATCCACGCCCACCTCCAGGAAGGAGCGGTGGATCTTTTCCACCGATTGCGGGCTGGAAAGCGAGAGAAAGTCGTTGCAGCCGCGCGTACGTTCACCCCCAAAATCCGCCGCGGTCAGATTCAGCTTATCCAGGTTGGTGCCCATGGCGCCATCAAAGATGACCACTTTTTGTCTGACCATTTCCAGGTAGACAGGCTTGTTTTTCGCTTGTTCAGTCATTATTCTTTTCCATTGCATTAAAAAACCTCTCTGGATAGAGAGGTTCTGTCTTCCTTTTACCTCATCTTCCAGAATTCCGCTTGTGCGGTTTCTGCCGGAGTTGGCACCAGCAACTGCTGTGGTTGCCGAGGTTTCACAGGGCCGGTCCCTCCACCTCTCTGGATGAGAATCGATGGATTAGTTTACCATCAAGCCATGTTTCGGTCAAATTTATTTTAAAAACACCAAAATTTTGACTTTTGCCTGCGTTTATGCTATTGTTAACCGGAAAATTTTGATGAAAGGTGTGCATGCCATGCTGCGCGAAAGAATTGCAGACAATGTTTACTGGTTCCAAAGTGAGATCTACGCCCAGGTAACGGCTGGAGTGGTGATTGGCAGCAACTGGGCGGTGGTGGTCGATACGCTGGCCACCCCGGATGAGTCGCTGGAGATGCGCAGTTTTATTGAAGATTCACTGCAGATGCCGGTGCGGTATATCATCAACACCATCTACCACGCAGACCATACCTGGGGCAACTGCTACTTCCCTGGCGCAACCGTGATCGGGCACAGCCTATGCCGCAAGCTGATGGCGGAGCGCAGTGAAGCTGCCTTAAAGGAAATCAAGGAAGAAGACGCAGCTTATGAACGTACCAAGATCGTGCTACCCAGCCTAACCTTTGATTCGGGCACGCTTTCGCTGCAGGTGGGCAAGAAACACCTAAAGATCTTTCCCACGCCCGGCAACAGCCCGGATGGCATCTCGGTGTTGGTACGCGAGGATCGCGTTCTCTTTTCCGGAGATGCATTCATGCCGCTGCCCTACATTGTGGAAGGGGATGTGGATGTCCTGGCGGATACCATTCGAACCATTGGCAAGATGAGCCTGGAGAACATTGTGCAGGGACACGGTGAAATCATCCTGCGCGGGGAGATCGAGAATGCCACGCGCAGCAACCTGAACTATATTGCCAATTTGAAGAAGGTCATCAAGGCGGCTGTGCGCATCAAGGACCCCACGCGCAAGCTGCTGGACGCCACGGTGGAAATCTGCGGGAAAAGCCGCGTGCTGCTGGGTGGGCAGGTGGAAATGCTGCACCGCCGCAACCTGATCGCCCTCTACCAAAAAGAATCCGGGCGCGACAGTGCTCAATTGGCGATTCAATTTCAAAAATAAATTTCAGATATTAAAAATCGGTTGAATCCTTTCAGCCGATAAAGATGGCCATCAGCCAAAAAAGAGCAGTCACCAAAAACGGGCCAAATAATTTTTGAAAAGACCATTGGATAGGCTGCATCACGGTGGCCAGTTCAATCAGTCCATAAGCGATACCGAGCAGGATCAAACCAAAGCGGGCAGGGGAAAGCGGCAGGTAATAAAAACCGATGGCTGCCTGGGTGATGATAATGGTGATGGCAGCCGCCCATTCCCAGTTCCAACTGCCCTGCAAGCGCAAGTGGAAGAGCCGCAAACAGAGCAGCGCACATAGCGGGGTGAAGGCAAACAGGAGCAGGTAAAGGCGCAACCCTGCCGCACGGATGGAGATGGCCAGGGTGAGCAGCAAACCAAAGCTGACACCGTTGAGCACCATCTGGGCGATGGCATGGCGGGTATCGCGGCTGTCCACCGATACATATTCCGCCACCAGGACGGCCAGGAGCAGCAGGGTGCCCAACCCGAAGACCACCCACCACTGGATGCTGATCTTGAGGAGGGCGAGCGGCACGCCAATGACGGCAGCGGTGAGGGCGGGCAGAAGAAAATGCGGGTAGATGGGCTGACTGCCCCGACCGGGATGGTCGTGCAGCAGCCAATCGGTGCCGGAAACGGCCAATCCTGCAGCCAGGAATGGCAATCAACACGGTGAGGTTGGCATTGAATTCAACCAGGATACCAAATAAAGGAAAGGAGATTTCCCGCGCTGGCGTTTGTATGAAGGGCAGCAGGGCATAGGCAAGCAGGATCATGGCTGCCACCACGCTCAACCGTTCAAATTGCGGGAAAGACTGTGATTCCTTCACGCTTGAATTTTACCTGATGGCTTCATTCGCTACCATCAAATAAAATGATGAATGATGTCATGCAAGAAAACCCCGCTATGGTAAAATCAAAGATTGTATGGAAAGAGACCTGAATACCAGCGCGGTGACCCCGCCGCGGTTGATTCCCGCCTTCGTGGCGGGTTTTAATGCCGTAGCAAACCATATCTATTTAATTGCCTTCCCGGTGCTGCTGGACCTGCTGCTCTGGCTGGGTCCGTTGATGCGGGTGAAGAACCTGGTTCAACCGGTCTTCGAGGAAACGGTCAAGCAGATGGCGGGTTTGTATCCTGCTGATACTATGGCTTTGCTGGAGGCCAGCAAGGAAGCTGTTTTGCAGTTCTTTGAACATTTCAACCTGCTTTTTGCCCTGCGCACGATTCCGGTTGGCATCCCCAGTTTAATGGCAGGGGTTGCCCCGCTTGACCAATCCGCTGGGCAATCTGCAGGTGGTGGAAATGGCTTCCACCAACCAGAGCTGGTCGGTGATCCTGGTGTGCCTGTTCATTGGTATCTGTCTGGGGTGCCTCTTTTTCAGCCTGGTTGCCAAAACGGTGGCGGGCAACAAGATTGCCTGGGATGTCAACCTTTTCCTGTTGCAATTAAAGAACACTTTCATCCTGACGCTGGTCCTGGCGGGATTCGCAATCGTCCTTTCACTGCCCACCCTGCTTTTAATGTCTTTCATTGTTTCCTTTCTGCCGTCCCTGGGTTCCATCCCCATCATGCTGCTTGGCATATTCCTGGTGTGGCTGCTGCTACCGATGATTTTCTCGGTGCATGGCATTTACATGGGTCAAACCAATCCTTTAAAATCCATCAGCAACAGCATGCACCTGGTGAAACGCTATCTGCCAACCACCGGTTTGTTCTTCCTGGTTGCCATCGTGCTCAGCCAGGGGCTGGATATGCTGTGGGTAACGCCACAACCCGGCGAGTGGATAAGCCTGGTGGGAATTTTCGGCCACGGCTTCATCTCGTGCGGGGTGCTGGCGGCAAGTTTTGTGTATTTCTCCAAAGGTATGGAATACATGCAGGAAAGAATGCGCCGGGAATCTGCCAAGACTGACATGCCGGCGCACAAAGGAAATTAATTATTTTGCACTGGAGAACTTGTGGCTGATACCCCCAAACCGCCCAGCTCTTACGGAGCCAAAGACATCCAGGTCCTGGAAGGACTGGAAGCCGTCCGCCGCCGGCCCGGCATGTATGTGGGCGGCACCGACCAAAAAGCCCTGCACCACCTGGTGTATGAGGTGGTGGACAATTCCATTGATGAAGCGCTGAATGGTTCCTGCAACCAAATCTCCGTCACCATTCATGCCGACCAGAGCGTGACCGTGGAGGATAACGGCCGCGGCATCCCGGTGGATATCCACCCCGAGAAGAAAGTATCCGCACTGGAAGTGGTGATGACCATCCTGCACGCCGGAGGAAAATTCGGAGGCGGCAGCTACAAGGTTTCGGGTGGTCTGCACGGCGTGGGCGTTTCGGCGGTGAATGCCCTTTCGGAATTTTGTGAGGTGCGGGTAAAACGCAACGGGAAAATTTATTTTCAGCGTTACGAGCGCGGCATTCCGCTGGCAGATGTCAAGGTGATCGGCAAGGTGGAAGCGGGCGTCACCGGCACACACACCACTTTCCTGTTTGACAAGGAAATCTTCAAGGGCGAAATGGCATTCCGTTTTGATACGTTATGCCAGCGCTTTCGCGAGATGGCCTTTGTCACGCGCAAGGTGGAAATCCAGTTCATGGATGAACGCGAAACGCCGGCCAACCGCATGACCTTTTTTTTCGAAGGCGGGATCAAGTCCTTTGTGCGCTATCTCAACCGCAACCGCGAAGTGATGCACCCGGTTTTCCATGTGCAAAAAGAGGTGGAGGGAATCGATGTGGAAGCCGCATTACAGTACACGGATGCCTATGCCGAATCGGTGTATTGTTTTGCCAACACCATCAACACGATTGACGGCGGTACCCACCTGACCGGTTTCCGCGCCGCCACCACGCGCGTGATCAATGATTATGCGCGCCGCAACAGCCTGATCAAGGACAGCGACAGCAACTTCAGCGGCGATGACACCCGCGAAGGTATGACCGCGGTGGTCAGCATCAAGCACCCCGACCCGCAGTTCGAAAGCCAGACCAAGGTGAAATTAATGAACGCGGATGTGCAAATGCTGGTACAGCAGGTGGTGGGCGAAGCCTACAACGAATTCCTCGAAGAAAACCCTTCCGCCGCGCGCAATATCATCCGCAAGTGCCTCACCTCAGCCCGTGCGCGGGATGCGGCACGCAAGGCGCGCGACCTGGTCATCCGCAAATCGGCACTGGAAAGCATGACCCTGCCGGGCAAACTGGCGGACTGCACGGAACGCGACTCCGAAAAGACCGAGCTGTACATCGTTGAGGGTGACAGCGCCGGCGGTTCGGCCAAACAGGGGCGCGACCGCCACTTCCAGGCCATCCTGCCGTTGCGCGGCAAGATCCTCAATACCGAGCGAGCACGGCTGGATAAGATCCTTGGCAATAATGAGGTCAAGGCGCTCATCTCTGCCCTGGGGACCAGCATCGGCGACAATTTCAGCCTGGATTCACTGCGCTATGGACGCGTTATCATCATGACCGATGCGGACGTGGATGGCAGCCATATCCGCACTCTGCTGTTGACCTTCTTTTTCCGCTACATGCAGACGTTGATCGAAGAAGGACACCTGTACATCGCCCAACCGCCGCTGTACCTGGTCAGCAGCAAAAAAGAAAAGAAGTATGCCTACAGCGAAGATGAACTAGCCCGAACACTGAAAGAGTTGGGCGGAAACGGCAAGGGTGAAAAAGCCACCATCCAGCGCTACAAGGGTCTCGGCGAGATGAACCCCGAGCAATTGTGGGAAACGACGATGAACCCGGAAAACCGCACCCTGCTGCAAGTGAACATAGAGGATGCGGCCAATGCCGATCGCACGTTTGATATGCTGATGGGCGCGGCTGTACCGCCGCGCAAGCGCTTCATCCAAACGCATGCCAAACACGTGCGCAACCTGGACGTTTAAAACCAAAACCCCCTGCATTTCGAAGGCAGGGGGTTTTTTGTTCACGGGTAAAGATATTTTATTGAGCCGGCGCTGCTTCCAGGGTGACTTCAACAGTTTGGGATTTGCCATCGCGCAGAATTTCCAATTTCACCTTTGTGCCAGGCTGGGTGCTGGCAATGAGTGACCTCATTTGATTCATGGAAGTGATGACGGTATCATCAAATTTGGTGATGACGTCACCGCCGATCTTCACTTCCTGGCCGTTGTAGGTGAAGGATTCACTGCCACCGCGCAATCCGGCTTTGGCAGCCGGGCCGTCCGGGGTGACTTCAATCACCAGGACACCCTTGGTATCACGATAGAGTGACATGGCTTCGGCCACCTCGGCATTCATGGTAAAGCCGGTAATGCCCAACTGACTGCGGGTGGTGGTGCTGCGGGGTGTGGCGGTGGCTTCCTGGGTTAAGCGGGAGGCAGGCCTCGCCATGAGCGTCACTGACAACTCGACTTCCCTGCCATCACGCAGCACGGTCATCGGGATGGTCTTGCCGACCTCACCATAACGGGCCAGGTAGGTGGCCAGGTTTTCAAATTCCTTCACCGGCTGCCCGGCAAGCCTGGTAACGATATCACCGCCGATTTCAATTTCATCACCGTAAATGGTGGCTTCATCGTTGCTTCCCTTGAGACCAGCCTTAGCGGCCGGGCCTGAGGGATCCACCTCAATGACCAGCACACCACGCAGATCGGGGTCCAGTTTCATCGCTTCTGCCACTTCCATGGTCATGGAACGTCCGGTGATGCCCAGCCAGGCGTGTTCATAGCTGCCCCTGGAGATGAGCACAGGGATGACTTTCTGCACGATGGCGGAAGAGACGACATAGCCGATGGAAGTATAGCCTTGCGAGGGTGATTCAATGGCAGTGTTGACGCCAATCAAACGGCCGTAAATATCCACCAACGGGCCGCCGGAGTTTCCGGGGCTGATGGGGGCATCGGTTTGAATGATGTCAGGGATGGAAAAGCCGATGCCGCTGCTTGTAGTCGAATCGACCCTGAGGGAACGGCCAAGACCGCTGATGATGCCGACGGTCATGGTGCCCTGCAAACCGGCCGGCTGACCGATGGCAATGGCGATCTGCCCAATTTTCGTCTGGGTGGAATCGGCGATCTGAATGGGGACCAGTTTATCTGAGGCGTCCACTTTGATGACTGCCATGTCACTGTCCACGTCTGTTCCAACAAGCGTGGCGCGGCGGGTGCTGCCATCCGCAAAAGTGACCATGATGGATTCGGCCCCTTCCACCACATGATTGTTGGTGACGATGTGCCCCTGGTTATCCCAAATGAAACCAGAGCCAAGCGCAGTCTGCCGCTCCTGCGGCTGGTTGTCGTCGGGCAGGTCAAAGGGCAGGTTGGGAATGGACCTGTTCGTGGAAGAGGCTTTTTCGGTGACCACAATATTGACCACCGAGGGCAGCACCTTTTCATAAACCTGCTCATACGACTGCTGCAAAGATTCCAGCGAAGGGCTTTGCAGGGATGGAACTGAATAGGTCGGGGCAGGACTGACCGGTGCAGCCGGGGCTGAATTGGTTGCGACTGGCGCCGCCGGGCTGCAGGCAGCCAAAGCGGCAATCAGAAGAATTGAGAGAGCGATCAAACCATTTTTCGATTTCATTCTTACTCCTTGATGATTCGTTATACCGAAGTATTAATACCATTGAATTGTGAAAATATTATTAAAAAATTGTTAGCGTTCTGATAAGTGGAGAAAATGAATGCTTTTAGGGGATAAACAGGGTTAATTTCGTTGATCGAGTAAGGATAACTGCTATAATAACCAATTGCATCATCCCGATTAGATTATTTGTTCTAAAAAGGCAGAAAATGGCTCAAAATTTCATCCGTGTGGCCGGGGCGCGCCAAAACAACCTCAAAAACATCAGTGTGGATATCCCGCGCGACAAACTGGTGGTCATCACCGGCCTGTCCGGTTCCGGGAAAAGTTCACTGGCATTCGACACCATCTTTGCCGAAGGGCAGCGCAGGTACGTGGAATCACTTTCAGCGTATGCGCGCCAGTTCTTGGGACAGATGGAAAAACCGGATGTGGATTACATTGACGGCCTCTCCCCGGCGGTTTCCATTGACCAGAAAGCCACCTCGCACAATCCGCGCTCCACGGTCGGCACGGTGACCGAAATTTATGATTACCTGCGCCTGCTGTTCGCAAGGGTTGGCATCCCACATTGCCCGGTATGCGGGCGGGAGGTGGTCAAGCAATCGGCACAGGAGATCGTCGACAAGGTGGCCGAGCTGGCGGAGGGCAGCAAATTGCTCATCCTGGCGCCGGTGGTGCGCGGACGCAAAGGCACCTACCAGGTGGTTTTCGATGAGATCCGCAAGGGAGGGTTCGTGCGCGCCAGGGTGGATGGCAAGGTGGTCAACCTGGATGAAGAGATCGAGCTTGACCGCTATAAAATTCACAACATCGAGGCGGTGGTGGACCGGCTGGTCATACAAGTAGATGAAAAGGATGATGAGAAAAAGACCTTCCTTTCGCGGCTGACGGATTCCATCGAAACCGCGCTTAAAATCGGCGAAGGATATCTGATCGTTCAAAACCTGACCAAAGGCGAAGACCTCTTCTTTTCCGAATTCCTGGCCTGCCCTGAACACGGCGTCAGCCTGCCGGAGATCGAACCACGCAATTTTTCCTTCAACACACCGCACGGCGCCTGCCCGGATTGCCAGGGGCTGGGGGTAAGGCAGGAGATCGATCCAGAGCTGGTCATCCCGGATAAGGAGCTTTCATTCAATGAAGGCGCCATCATGGCCATGGAGTGGAATGGCCCGCGCGAGCAGGGTGGTTACTACTGGCAGATGGTGGAAGCCGTGGCGCGCGAATACCACATTGACCTGGATAAACCGGTGGGGGAATTACCCGAGGAGAAAGTCAACCTGGTGCTGTTTGGCACCGGCGGCAAGGAATTCAACGTCAGCTTCCAGGGGCGGGACCGGCGCACAGACATGCGCATGTCGTTCGAGGGGGTGATCCCCAACCTGATGCGCCGTTTCCGCGAAACGCAGTCCGAATATATCCGCAGCCGCATTGCGGAATTCATGAGCGACCAGCCCTGCCCAACCTGCAAAGGCGACCGCCTGCGCCCAGAAGCCATGGCGGTGACCATCGAAGGGGAAAACATCGTAGCGGTGACGCGCTGGCCGGTGGAACGCACGCTGCGCTGGGTGGATGTTTTATATGACGAGAATTCACCGCTGAATGCACGCAACCGGGCGGTCTCCGATCGCATCCTCAAGGAGATCCGCGCGCGGCTGGGTTTCCTGGTGAACGTGGGGCTGGATTACCTGACCCTTAACCGGTCAGCGGCTTCGCTCTCCGGGGGAGAAGCGCAGCGCATCCGGCTGGCGACGCAAATCGGCTCGCACCTGATGGGGGTTTTGTATGTGCTGGATGAGCCATCGATTGGACTGCACGCGCGCGATAATGCGCGTCTGCTGACTACTTTGAAGGAACTGCGCGACCAGGGTAATACGGTTTTAGTGGTGGAACACGATGAGGAGACGATCCGTTCGGCGGATTGGATCATCGACCTCGGCCCGGGCGCGGGAGAGCATGGCGGTGAAGTGGTGGCAGTTGGAAAGGTGCAAACCATTCTTGAGCACCCCACCTCACTAACGGGTGCCTATATGTCACGCCGTCTGACCGTGCCGCTGCCGGAAAAACGGCGAAAAGGAAATGGCAAATGGCTGGAGGTACAGGGCGCGCGGGCCAACAACCTCAAGAACCTGACGGTGAAAATCCCGCTGGGGCAATTCGTGTGCATCACCGGCGTATCAGGCTCGGGTAAATCGACATTGATGGTGGACGTGCTCTACAATGCCCTGGCGCGCGACCTCAACCGTGCGCATACCAACCCCGGTGAATACGAGCGCATCGAAGGCATGCAGCACCTGGACAAGGTGATCAACATCGACCAGTCGCCCATCGGGCGCACGCCGCGCTCCAACCCGGGCACCTATACGGGCATGTTCGATGAAATCCGCAAACTATTTGCCGAGCTGCCGGAGAGCAAGATGCGAGGATATAAAGCCGGGCGCTTTTCGTTCAACGTGCATGGCGGGCGCTGCGAAGCCTGCCAGGGGCACGGGCAGTTGAGGATCGAAATGCAATTCCTGCCGGACGTGTATGTGCCGTGCGACGTGTGCCATGGCTCACGCTTCAACCGCGAAACGTTGCAGGTGCATTTCAAAGGCAAATCCATCGCGGAGGTGATGAACCTGACCATCGATTCCGCCAGCGAATTCTTTGCCGCCATCCCGCGCATCATGAGCAAGCTGCAAACCCTGCAGGACGTGGGACTGGGGTACATCCGCATCGGACAGTCAGCCACGACCCTTTCAGGGGGTGAAGCGCAGCGGGTGAAGCTCTCGCGCGAGCTCTCGCGACGCGCCACCGGGCGGACGCTGTATGTGTTGGATGAGCCCTCGGTGGGACTGCATGCCGCGGATGTGCATAAACTGATCGAAGTGCTGCAAAGGCTGGTGGAAGCCGGCAATTCGGTGCTGATCATTGAGCACAACCTGGACATCATCAAGGTGGCGGACCACCTGATCGACCTGGGGCCGGAGGGCGGCGACAAGGGTGGGGAGTTGATCGCCGAGGGTACCCCGGAGGAGGTTTGCAGTGTAAAGCAATCCTATACCGGACAGGTGTTGAAGAAGTATTTTCAGGATTATTACAAGAAATCCTGTTAATCTATTATCTTATATAAGGAAATAGCTATTGATATCTGGTTGGGCGTCAAGCTCATATATGGGTAATCAATTTTAAATGGAACCTAAGGAATCAATGAATACCTATGTAATCCTTTTACGCGGTGTCAATGTTGGCGGAAAAAATAGAGTACCAATGGTTGGCTTGCGAAAATGCCTAGAAGAAAAGGGATTTTCCAATGTTTTGACGTATATTGCCAGCGGTAATGTAATATTAAAAACCGATAAACACCCTGACAATATAAAAACTCAGATAGAAGAGGTTTTACCTGAAAATTTCAACCTTGATGACGGGTGCATCAAGATTTTAGTGTTGAATCGCAAACAATTCCAAGCAATCATTGATAACAAGCCAAAAGGTTTCGGTGACCAACCTGAAAAGTACCACAGCGATGTAATTTTTCTGATGGGTATTGATTCGGCTCAAGCTATGCCTGCATTTAATCCCCGGGAAGAGGTCGACCGGGTCTGGGAAGGTAATGGGGTCATCTACTCACAACGTCTCAGTTCCCAACGTACGAAAAGTCGCCTTAATAAAATTATGGAAACACCGTTCTATAAATCCATGACCATCCGCAACTGGAATACAACAACAAAATTGTTAGAAATACTGAAAAAAATGGACACAGATGATGGAGCGTGAGCATTGCCTGTAAACATCTCATTTCATCATAGACAAGCGTGGGATGTTCATTTACTTTCAATGCAGGCTTTGAATGTTCGCGCGATTTCGGCCAGTCATATTTTTATTTAGCTAAAATCATCCCTACAATACGTTTGCAGGACACTGAGGATTCAGCGGCTGGCTTGCTCCATAAAGAATAGGTATTGACTTAGTTTGGTTCGAGGTGATTGCCCTGTCCAACGCCGTAGTACTTAAAACCGAGTGAACGCAGGATATCACCATCCCACAGGTTGCGGCCATCCATGATGACGGGGGTGCGCACGCTGTGGCGGATGCGTTTGAAATCCAACTGTTTGAATTCATTCCACTCGGTGGCGAGGATGATGGCATCCGCTCCATCGGCAGCCTGGTAGGGGTCCTGGCATAACTCGACCTTTTTCATGACGCGGGCGGCGTTTTCCATGGCTTGCGGGTCATAGGCACGCACATGCGCGCCCTCGTTTTCCAGCAGGTGAATGATCTCCAGGGCAGCGGCTTCGCGGATGTCATCGGTGTTGGGTTTGAAAGCGATGCCGAGCATAGCGATCTCTTTGTCGGCCAGGCTACCGCCGAGGGCCTTGCGTAATTTAAAGATCAAACGCCGGCGTTGGTTGGTGTTGATCTCCATGACCGCTTTTAAAAGGTGCGGATTGGTGTTGTTTAATTCCGCCATATGGCGCAGGGCTTTGACGTCCTTGGGGAAGCAGCTGCCACCCCAGCCCAGGCCGGCATCCAGGAAGGCCTTGCCGATGCGTTTATCCAGCCCCATGCCGGCGGCCACCTCGCGCACATCAGCGCCCAGCTCTTCGCAAATATTGGCAATCTCGTTAATAAAGGAAATGCGCGTTGCCAGGAAGGCATTGGAGGCATACTTGATCATTTCGGCAGTACGCAGGTCAGTGATTAAGGAAGGACAGCGCAGCGGCTGGTAAAGGTGGGCCACCTTTTCGGCGGCGGTGCGGTCCAATGAACCCAGAACCACTCGGTCAGGATTCATAAAATCACTGATGGCGCTGCCTTCGCGCAGGAATTCGGGATTGGAGACGACCTGGAAATCGAGGGGATTGGCGCCCCTGCGCTTGCGGACGATATCGGCCACCCAGTCACCGGTGCCGACCGGGACAGTGGACTTGTTGACGATGATGATGGGATGGTTGACAGAGTCGGCGATGCCTTCGGCGGCCATCTGGACATAATGCAAATCAGCTTCGCCATCCACCCCGGAGGGCGTTCCAACAGCAATGAAAGCAAATTCGGCGTTTTGCAGTGCCTGGACATACTCGGTGGTAAAAAACAAGCGCTTAGCCTGCACATTACGGGCGACGATCTCCTCCAGGCCCGGTTCATAGATGGGCATGCTGCCATTGCGGAGTTTATTGACCCGCTCGGGATCAATATCCAGACAAAAAACGGTATTACCAAGATCGGCGAAACAAACGCCGGTGACCAACCCCACATAGCCGGTGCCAATGACGCAAATTTGACTCATGCTTTTCTCCTGGAGAGGGATTATAGCTTAAGATGTCAGTGAAGCTCGAAAAGAGGATAGCCAAATCTACTGGCGTATAATTTCCTGCACAAGGGAGCAGAAAATGACTGCATCAATCATTGATGGGAAAAAATACGCGGAAGAAATCCGTGCGCAGGTTGCCCAAAAAGTAAAGGAAAGGATAACGAGCGGTAAATCCGCACCCGGGCTGGCAACTGTCCTGGTGGGGGATGACCCGGCATCCAAAATCTATGTGCGTTCCAAGCACAAGGCCTGCCAGCAGGCAGGTATTCAATCCTTCAGCCATGAATTGCCGGCAGGCAGCAGCGATAGTGAAATCCTGCAACTGATCGAACAATTGAACCGTGATGAAAGGGTGCATGGCATCCTGGTGCAACTGCCGCTGCCGAGCGGACTGGACGAGGAGAGAGTGCTGGCGACAGTTTCCATTGACAAGGATGTGGACGGCTTCCACCCGGTCAACATCGGGCGGTTGGCGCAAAAAGGGGGTCAGCCGCGCTTTGTGCCGTGTACGCCGGCGGGTGTGATGTTCCTGCTGGAAAAGACGCTGGGTTCACTGGAAGGCAAACACGCAGTGGTGCTGGGGCGCTCGAACATCGTCGGCATGCCGGTGGCGTTACTGCTGGTGAGGGCAAATACCACGGTAACCATCTGCCATTCGCGCACGAAGGACCTGGCGGATGTGGTGCGCAGTGGCGATGTTGTGGTGGCAGCCATCGGTAAACCCGGCTTTGTGCGCGGGGATTGGCTCAAACCGGGGGCGGTGGTGATCGATGTGGGTATCAACCATGTGGATGATCCAACGGCTGAGAAGGGCTACCGCCTGACGGGGGATGTGGCCTTCGATGAGGCCATGCAGGTTGCATCTGCCATTACCCCGGTGCCGGGCGGGGTGGGGCCGATGACGATTGCCATGCTGCTGCAAAACACTCTGAAAGCAGCCAATTGAAATGAGCGGTTGTCAGACAATTGACAGCCGCTTGATTTTTCGGTAAACTTATTTTAATTGTCCAACAATTAACTTATGAAAACTTTACTTGTTAAAAATGCGAAAGTGCTGGTGACGATGGACGACCAGCGCCGGGAGATAATGAATGGGGGATTATTAATTGAAGATGGATTCATCAAGCAGGCAGGACCGACCACAGAGTTACCAAACACAGCGGATGAGGTGTTGGACTTAAAAGATCATTTGGTGCTGCCGGGGCTGGTGAACACCCACCATCATTTTTATCAAACGCTGACGCGCGCGGTACCGGCTGCCCAGGATGCCAATTTGTTCAATTGGCTCAAGTCCTTGTATCCCATCTGGGCACGGATGAACCCCGAAGACATCTTTATTTCCACACAGACAGCCCTGGCGGAATTGGCGCTGTCCGGCTGCACAACCGCTTCCGACCATTTGTATTTGTTCCCCAACGGTTCAAAGCTGGATGATGAAATCGAAGCGGCAGGTACCACCGGATTGAGACTGCACGCGAGCCGCGGCTCGATGAGCCTGGGGGAGAGCAAGGGCGGGCTGCCGCCGGATTCGGTGGTGGACACGGAAGAAAACATTCTCAAAGACAGCCAGCGGCTGATCGAAAAATACCATGACGACAAACCTGGTTCCATGGTGCAGGTGGTGCTGGCGCCATGCTCGCCTTTCAGCGTGACCGGTGAACTGATGCGGCAAAGCGCCATAGCTCGCAAGACAATATGGCGTTCATTTACATACACATCTATCCGAAACGCAGGATGAAGATGCCTTCTGCCTGCAGCAATTCGGACACCGACCGGTGGCCTACATGCAGTCACTGGATTGGGTGGGGCAGGATGTGTGGTTTGCGCATTCGGTATACACCAATACCGATGAGATACAGGTGTATGCCAACACCGGCTGCGGCGTGGCGCATTGTCCCTGCTCCAATATGCGCCTGGCATCCGGGATCGCCCCCGTGCGGGAGTTCCTTAAAGCCAAAGTGAAGGTGGGAATAGGAGTGGATGGCTCAGCCAGCAATGACAGCTCGCACCTGCTGGCGGAAGCGCGCCAGGTAATGCTGCTGGCTCGCGTGCGTGCCGGGCTGGAGGGCGCCTCCCTGTCCGGTTCGGGGGAGCACTGGATCATGACCGCGCGCATTGCCTTGGAATTGGCCACGCGCGGCGGGGCGGCAGTGCTGGGGCGCAGTGATATCGGTTCACTGGAAGCGGGTAAATGCGCTGATTTCATCGCCATTGACCTCAATCAGCTGGATTACGCCGGGGCATTGCACGACCCGGTTTCGGCTGTGCTTTTTTGTACCGCAAAGAATGTGGCTTTCAACTATGTGCATGGTAAAGCGGTGGTATTCCAGGGTCAATTCATACCATTCGATATTTTGAAACATGCTGATAAACATAACAAGGCAGCCCGACGCTTATTGGCTGGAACGGGCATATAGGTTTATGCGCCACACCTTTCAAACCAAATTGACAAATTCAGAAAACTAAATATGGATATCAGGGCGCTAATCGATTGTGCAATGGGACGGATTCCAGCCGATACCGTTATCCGCAATGCCACCTGGTGCTGTGTGCAAAGCGGGGAGTTCATCCCCAAAACTGATATTGCCATATTGCGCCACCGCATAGCCTATGCCGGGGAGGATGCCAGCCATACAATTAGCAGCCAAACACGCATCATTGACGCTGATGGGCGTTATGCGGTTCCCGGGCTGCTGGATGCTCACATGCATGTGGAATCGGGCATGCTGACCATCACCGAGTTTGCCCGGGCGGTCATCCCACACGGAACGACAGCCATGTTCATCGACCCACACGAGATTGCCAATGTATTCGGATTGCGCGGCGTACGGTTGATGGTGGATGAAGCCCAGCGTCAGTTGATCCATGTGTTTGTGCAAATGCCCTCCTGTGTTCCTTCGGCACCCGGGCTGGAAACCCCCGGTGAGACCATCGGCCCCAATGAGGTAGCGGAAGCGATGACCTGGCCGGGCATCATCGGTCTGGGCGAAATGATGAATTTTCCGGGTGTGGCAGGCGGAGATGACAAAGCGCTGGCAGAAATCGATGCCACCCGCTCTGCCGGTAAGGTGGTCGGCGGGCATTACGCCTCAATGGACTTGGGTCGTCCGTTTCACGGTTATGTAGCCGGGGCCATCCAGGATGACCATGAAGGAACACGTAAGGAGGATGCCATCCAGCGTGTACGCCAGGGCATGCAAGTGCTGGTGAGGTATGCCTCTGCCTGGCACGATGTGGCTGAGCAGGCGGTTGCCATCACCCGCGAGAAGGTGAATGCCAGCCGTTTCTGTCTGTGCACGGATGATTCCCATTGTGAAACCCTGGTTAATGAGGGACACATGGACCGCGCGGTGCGAGAGGCAATCCGCTGCGGAATTCCACCCATGACCGCGCTGCAGATGGCGACCATAAACACGGCGGTGCATTTTAAGGTCAGCCATGAAATTGGCATGATTGCCCCGGCACGTTTTGCTGACTTGCTGCTGGTGCGCGACCTGGAGTCATTCCATGTGGACCTAGTGATGTGCGAGGGGCAAGTATTGGCAGAAAAAGAGGAGATGAAGGTTGAAATGCCAACCAGCCAGTTGCCGGATTGGGCTTTGCATTCCATCCACATACCTCGTGATCTCAGCGAAGAAGATTTTTTCATAAAGGTTCCCCGCCATTTGGCGCCTTTAAAAATCGCTGCCAATGTGATTGGCATCATTGAAAACCAGGCTCCAACCCGCCACTTGAAACTGCCGGTTTCCACCCTGGATGGTCAAGTGATTCTCAATGAAAAAGAAGATTTGGCGAAGGTGGCAGTGATTGAGCGGCATCACAACTCGGGGGAAATTCAACTCGGATTGGTGAAGGGATTTGGTTTAAAAGGTAATTGTGCAGTGGCAACAACGGTTGCACACGACTGTCATCACCTGGTGGTGGTGGGAACAAAGGATGCCGATATGGCCAAGGCCGCCAATCAGCTGCGTACAAGCGGTGGAGGGCAGGTGGTGGTCAGGGATGGAATGGTGATCGCTGAGGTCAACCTGCCAATTGGCGGGTTAATGTCCAACCAACCAGCAACACAAATTGCCAGCAAAGTGGCGGGAGTGCTGGAGGGTTTCCGTACCTGCGGCTGCATGCTCAACAACCCGAACATGCAGCTTTCACTGCTGGCGCTGGTGGTCATCCCGGAGTTGCGCATCTCCAACCTTGGGTTAGTGGATGTCAACCGCTTTGATTTTATTCCCCTCCTGGAAGCAATGGAATGACACTGGTACACCCTGCACCCTCACCAGATGACTCAGTACGTCATCCTTTCCAGCGGCTGCAAACCGATTTGGAAAAGATAATTTCCATAACCCTGCCGGGGGAAAGACTGCTGACCGAACCAAAACTGGCCAGGAAACTGGGTGTTTCGCGCTCAACTCTGCGTGAAGCCATGCGCGCATTTGAAGCGCAGGGGCGCATCCGCCGGCAGCAGGGAATCGGTACTTTTGTAGTGGAACAAAGCCCGGTGATCGAATCCGGATTGGAAAAGCTGGAGAGCATCGAGTCCCTCGCGCGGCGCATCAACCTGCCAGTCTCAATGGGCTGGATGAAGGTTGAAAAGATCGAAGCGGATGAAAAGCAGGCGGAATCCCTGCACGTTCCGCTCAAGCAAATGTTGTTGAAACTATCACGCATCATTCGCGTGGAAAAACGGCCGGTTGCGTTCCTGGTGGATATGCTGCCGGAGAGTCTTATTTCCAAAGAAAGCCTGAATAATGGATTCACCGGCTCAGTGCTGGATTTGATCCACAAAGAAGCCAGGGTGCATCCGGAAAAATCCTATACCGAAATCCAGGCAGTTTCGGCTGATTCTTTCATTGCGCATGCCCTGCAAATCCAGCGCGGGGATGTGCTGCTGCATTTCAGCGCTGACCTGTACGACCAGTCCGGTCAGGTGGTGGACCATTCGGAAAGTTATTTTCTCCCCGGTTATTTTCGTTTTCATGTCGTCCGGACCGTGGGAGCATAAAAATTTATTCTATACGGAGGTAGAAAAATGAGAAGCTTTTTAGGACGAGACATTCTTTCACTCAAGGATTTCGAAAGGGCGGAATTTTACCGCGTTTTCGAAGTCGCCGATGAGCTGGAACCGATCGCGCGCAGCCGGCGCAATTCCGACCTGCTCAAGGAAAAAACATTGGTGACGGCGTTTTACCAGCCCAGCACACGCACACGCCTGGCACATGAAGCGGCCATGCACCGCCTGGGCGGGCATGTGACCGGATTCTCAGACGCCAAGATGACCCGCGCTGGAGACTGGTACCAGGAATCGATCAAGGATACCGTGCACATGTTGGAATACTACGGCGATGTGATTGTCATGCGCCACTTCCAACAGGGGGCGCCGGCCGAGGCGGCCAAGTTCTCCAGCGTACCGATCATCAATGCCGGTGACGGCTGGGGTGAGCATCCGACCCAGGTGCTGACTGACTTATACACGGTATTGAACGAGATGGGCACCATCGACGGTTTAACCTTCCTGTGCATTGGCGATATGCGCATGCGCACGATGCATTCCATCTCCTATGCGCTGACGCAGTTTGACTGCGAGGTGATCTATGTGGCTCCGCCGGAAATGTCGCTGACCAAGGAATTCAAGGATGAATTGAAGCAATATAACCTGCGTTTCACGGAAGCCAAGCATGTGGCAGATGTGATCGACAAGGCGGATGTCATCTACATGGAGCCAGTGGTTCAGCCGGATTACACCAAAGCGCGCCAGGAAGCCAGCTCGGACAAGGGCATGACGCCGGATAACTACAAGGTGACCCGTAAGCTGCTGGAGGAAAAAGGCCGCAGCGATGCCATCGTGCTGCATTCCCTGCCGCGCATGGACGAGCTGCCGATCGATGTGGACAGCACCCGCCATGCCCGCTATTGGGAAGAGGCATTCAATGGGGTGGTGGTACGCATGGCACTGCTTTCGCTGGTTTTGGGCGCTATGGAATAAATGAATTGAAGGGCGGGGATTTTTTTCCCGCCCTTATGAATAGAAAAGGAGAAAGACTATGCAAACCTGGTTACATGGACGCGATTTAATCGGCGACCTCGATTTTTCAAAAGAAGAAGTTGAAACAGTCATGGATGTGGCGTTTGACCTGAAACGCCAGCGGGCATTGAACATTCCCCATCCCATCTTGCGCGATAAAGTGCTGGCAATGCTGTTCTTTTTCAGCAGCACGCGCACGCGCGGTTCCTTTGAAGCTGGCATTGACCAGTTGGGCGGGCATGCAGCTTTCATCGAAAGCAAAACCACCCAGATCGCGCATGGCGATACCCCCAAAGAAATCGGGGAAATCTTCGGACGTTATTTCGATGCGATTGCCATCCGCCACTGTGATTGGAAAGTGGGCAATCAATACCTGAATGCGGTGGCCAGGTATTCGCGCACGCCGGTTTTGAACATGCAGTGTGAAATCTACCACCCGTTCCAATGCCTGGCAGACCTGATGACCATTTTAGAAAAGAAAGGTCGCGATCTGCGCAAGAAGAAAATGGTCGTTTCCTGGGCGTATGCCGAATCCTATTCCAAACCCATCTCCGTGCCGCAAAGCCTGATCCTGCAGATGCCGCGCTTTGGGCTGGATGTGGTGCTGGCTCATCCGCCGGAGTTCAAACTGATGCCGGAGATCATGGAACAAGCCCGAGAACAGGCGCGTAAATTCCACACCGGATTTGAGGTGATGGATGACATGGAGAAAGCGTTCAAAGATGCCGATATTGTCTATCCCAAATCCTGGGGACCGCTAGTCTTCACCGAAGATACCAAAGAGGGTGAAGCCATCACCAAAAAATATTCGAGCTGGATCACGGATGAACGCAAGATGAAGCTGGCCAAAGAGGATGCCATTTACATGCACCCGCTGCCAGCCGACCGCAATATCGAAGTGAGTGATGCGGTCATTGATGGCCCCAATTCAGTGGTTTATGACCAGGCGGAGAACCGCCTGCATGCCCAGAAAGCCGTTATGGCGCTTACGATGAGTTAATTCAAAACAGCAAAGGAAAAAAGCAATGGACAAAAAAGTAGCAGTCGTCGCCATCGGCGGCAATTCATTGATCAGGGATCCAAAGAAAGTGACCGTGGAGGACCAGTACCTGGCAGCCAAGGAGACCACTTTTCATATAGCTGACATGATCGAAGCCGGCTGGGATGTAGCCATCGGTCATGGCAACGGCCCACAGGTGGGTTTCATCCTGCGCCGTTCGGAAATAGCCGCCAAGGTGGAAGGCATGCACGAGGTGCCGCTGGATGTATGCGGGGCGGATAGCCAGGGCGCCATCGGATATGCCCTGCAGCAAACGCTGCAGAATGAATTATTCAAGCGCAAGATCAAGAAACCGGTTGCCACGGTCATCACCCAGGTGCTGGTAAATAAGGACGATCCCGCATTCAAGAATCCGACCAAACCGATTGGCGGCTTTATGGATGAGGTAGATGCCAAGAAACGAGCCAGTGAGCTGGGCTGGGCAGTGGTGGAGGATTCCGGGCGCGGCTGGCGGCGGGTGGTGGCTTCGCCCATCCCACAAGAAGTGGTGGAACTGGAGTCGGTGCAAACGCTCATCGAAGCCGGTGTGGTGGTCATCACCGTTGGCGGCGGCGGGATCCCGGTCATTAACACAAATGGAGATTACTTCGGCACCGCGGCAGTCATCGACAAGGATTATGCCAGCAGCCTCCTGGCACGCAACATCAAGGCGGACCTGTTCCTCATTTCCACCGCGGTGGAGAAGGTAGCCTTAAATTTCGGTAAACCAGAACAGAAGTGGCTGGATAAAATCAGCCTGGCGGAAGCCAAACAGTACCTGGCAGAAGGCACTCATTTTGCCAAGGGGTCCATGGCGCCCAAGATGCAAGCGATCATCTGGTTCCTGGAAGCCGGTGGCAAGCATGCCATCATCACCAATCCGGATAACATTGGCCGCGCACTAAAAGGCGAGACCGGCACGCACATCCTGCCATGAATTTTTAAGGTTGCAGAAGGGACTAAAATTGTAGCTGCCGGGTCATCTGATTCATTATTCATTTAATTAATTGATTGTTGAACCAGGATGATCAATTGAATTTAAGAGGAGGTGGTTGCAGCACAATTCCTTATGCCGATCCCCATGGGATGTTTGTATTGGTATTTGTATCATTCAAGAGAGGAGAATCATGAAAAAGAAACTTTTATGGATGACCGCTTCGTTGGTGATCGTGCTCACCATGGTACTGTCTGCCTGTGCACCGGCAGCCACTCCGGCACCAGCTCCGGCTGCTCCGGTTGCACCAACTGAGCCCGCCAAGGAACCCGAAAAGCCAAAGGAATTTAATTTCGGCATGCTGCTGGTGGGACCGCATAACGACCGCGGCTGGAGCCAGGCACACTATGATGCCGGTTTGTATGTGGAACAGAAAATTACTGGCGCAAAAATGCAGTACCTGGAAAATGTTTACGTGGGTGTCGGCGGTCTGCCCCAGGGTGTGACCGAGGCGGACGCTGCTGCAGATATGGTTTCCAAGGGCGCCAAGATGGTCATATTCAACTCGGATGCCATGCAGGACAAGGCGATTGAATTTGCCAAGGCTCACCCGGAAACATTTGTCATTCATGCTTCTGGTGACAGCGCCTGGAAAGATGGCAAGAACTACCAGAATATACCCAACCTGTACAATGTGATGGGCCGCATGGAATACGGCAAGATGATGGCCGGCTGTGCCGCCGCTCTCACCACCCAGACCGGCAAGATCGGTTATTTGGGTCCGCTGATCAATGATGAAACCCGCCGGCTTGCATCCTCAGTCTACCTGGGCGCGCAATATTGCTGGACTGAATACCTCAAGAAAAAACCGGAAGACTTGAAATTCAAGGTTACCTGGATCGGCTTCTGGTTCTATATACCGGGTGTTTCCACCGACCCAACCCAGGTGGCGGATGAGTTCTATAACAGCGGCTATGACGTGGTCATCTCCGGCATTGACACCACCGAGAACCTGGTGGAAGCCGGGAAGATGCGCGCGCAGGGCAAAACCGTCTGGGCGGTCGCCTATGACTATAAAAATGGTTGTGACGAGGCCAAGGAATACTGCCTGGGCGTACCTTATTTCAACTGGGGTCCTGCTTATGTTGACCAGATCAAAAAAGCCACAGCCGGAACTTTCAAGGCCGGGTTTGACTGGTTTGGCCCGGATTGGAAAAACATAAACAATCCTGACACAAGCATTGTCGGTTTCACCAAGGGTGCGGCGTTGAGCGCGGAAGCGTCCGCCAACCTGGATAAATTCATTGCCGAACTGGCAGGTGGATTGAATCTGTTTGTCGGTCCATTGAAATTCCAGGATGGTTCGGTCTATCTCAAGGATGGCGAGAAAGCCACCGATCAACAAATCTGGTACTTACCTCAATTACTTGAGAGTATGGAAGGCCAGAGCGTTTCCAAATAAAAATCATTTTGTTTTCGGGGAAGGCTATTGCCTTCCCCGATGGTTATCAATCATTTTTTATTCATGAAGATCCAATTTGAGGAAATTGACAAATCCTTTGGCAGCGTGCATGCCAATGACCAAATCTGCATGACAATTCCCGCCGGTACCATACAAGGGATACTGGGTGAGAATGGGGCTGGCAAATCCACCTTGATGAAGATCCTTTCAGGTTTCTATCAACCGGATGGGGGCAGGATCCTTTTGGATGACAGTGAGGTAAAAATCCACTCACCGGCGGATGCGATGCGCTACGGGATCGGCATGCTGCACCAAGACCCGCTGGATTTTCCATCTTTGCGGGTGATGGATAATTTTCTTCTGGGGCAGACAGGGGGACTCTTTTTGGGTGCCAAACAGGCTCAAAGGCAGCTGCAAAATCTACAAGAAAAGCTGGGTTTTCAAATCGCTGCGGATGCGTATGTGGAAAATCTGACCGTTGGGGAGAGGCAACAACTGGAGATTTTGCGTTTGCTTTATCTAGGGGCAAAAGTACTCATATTGGATGAGCCCACCACCGGCATCAGTGCTGACCAAAAGAAAAAGATATTCAAGGCACTCAAGCAATTGGCTGCGGAAGGTGAGACCATCATTTTTGTTTCCCACAAACTGGAAGAGGTTGAGGAAATATGCAGCCGGGTGGTGGTACTGCGCCAGGGGAAAGTGGCTGGAGAGGTGAAACCACCATATCAAACGCGCCAGCTGGTGCAGTTGATGTTTGGGCGTGAATTAAAAATGGCGGAACGCTGCAGCTGTAAAGGGAAAGCGACGCGAGTGGAGTTGAAAAATCTGAGCATGGAAGACGCACGGTTGAACATCAAGGATATAAATCTACAATTGTGCTGTGGGGAAATCATCGGGCTGGCTGGCATGGAAGGTTCAGGGCAGCAATTGTTCTTACGCACCCTGGCTGGTCTGGTGGTGCCGGTAAGCGGGGAATTGATGGTGGACGGAAAAATTATGAACCGCAAGCCGTTCCGCAATTTTCAAAAAGCTGGTATTTATTACGTACCGGCTGCCAGACTGGAGGAAGGGTTGATTGCAGGTTTTTCCCTTACAGATCATGTGGTATTGGTGGAAGAACAACAGGGCTTTTTCATCAAATCGGGAATTCATCGTGCTGCAGCGGCCAGTAAAATAAAAAATTTCAACATTCGCGGCAAACCGGAAAGCCCTGTTGAAAAACTATCGGGGGGTAATCAGCAGCGCGCTTCGCTGGCACTGCTGCGCTCACCGCAAGCGATGCTTTTACTGGAACATCCGATGCGCGGCCTGGACCTGGAGTCTGCCATTGATATTTGGGAAAAACTGCGCGATTACTGCCGCAAGGGTTCCACTCTTTTATTTACATCTTCAGACTTGGAAGAAATCCTGCGCTACAGCGATCGCATCCTGGTATTCTTTGGCGGCAAGGTTTCACAACCAATGGATGCCAGCCGGATGACGGTTGAAAAGCTGGGCGAATTAATTGGCGGGAAAGGACTATAGGAGAAAAGATGGTGCCGAAGTCCAAGAAGTTTTTGCTGAACATCGCTTTCCGCCTGGCAGCTATTGCAGCCGCCTTTTTGTTCACGGTGGTCATTATTACGGCCATCCAGGCGCAACCGCTTGAGGCATATAAGAACATCCTACTTGGCTCACTGGGTTCCTCCAAGAAGTTGGGGGAAGTCATCCGCGCCTGGCTGCCGCTGGTGATTGTGACCTCCGGGTTGATGGTTACCTATACCGCCGGATTGTGGAATATCGGGGTCGAGGGACAAATCACCATGGGCGCCATTTTCACCACTGCTGCACTGCGCTTGCTTCAAGATAGTACCCTGCCACCGGCTCTCATCTTAATCCTGGCAATTCTTGCAGGCGCTGCAGGAGGGATGGTGTGGGCTGGTTTGGCAGGCATATTAAAAATTTACGGGGGTATCAGTGAAATCTTTGCCGGACTGGGGCTGAATTTCGTAGCGGATGCCTTTACGTTATGGTTGATCTTTGGACCATGGAAACGGCCAGGGGTGGGATCAATGAGCGGTACGGTTCCCTTTAAGGAGAGTTTGCGTCTGCCAACCCTGCCCGGTTCGCCGGTGAGCATCTGGCCGATGCTGCTCGCGGCGCTGCTGGTGACCATCCTTTACATCGTTTTGCGTAATTCGTATTTCGGTTTGCGCTTGAAAGCCATCGGCAGGAATCTGCGGGCGGCTTTTCTGAAGGGAATTCCCACCGCACGTTACATGGTGGGAGCCTTCTTAATCTGCGGCTTGTGCGCCGGACTGGCGGGTGCCATCCAGGTGACCGGAGTTCATTTCCGCCTGGTGCCGTCGATCGCCTCCGGGTATGGTTTTCTGGGCATCCTGGTGGCCATGCTGGTGAATTTCCATGTGTTGTGGGCGCTGCCGGTGGCGTTCGTCTTTTCTACTCTGAATACTGGCAGTATCCAACTGCCGATGGTGATGAAGCTGGACGCTTCGCTGGCGGGCGTGATGCAAGGTTCGTTGGTGCTGTTTGTACTGCTTTTGGAAGGGGTACGGAAAAAAGTCATGTCGCGGATAGGGGAAAGTTAAAATGGATGCAGGCACCCTGACCTCACTGGCGGGCATGCTAGCATTGGCCGGACCGCTCATCTTTGCGGTCATCGGTGAAATATTCACCGAAAAAGCAGGCATCATCAACCTGTCATTGAATGGCACCATCCTGCTGGCGGCGATGAGCGGATTTGTGATGGCAATTTCGGTGAATAATCTGCTGCTGGGTTTCCTGATCGGCGGACTGGTGGGCATGCTGGTAGCGCTGGTGGTGGCATTTGCCAGCATCAACCTCAAGCAATCACAAATCGCGGTGGGATTTGTACTGACCCTGCTTTGCCGGGATCTGGCTTACTTTATCGGCAACCCGTTTATGGGCAGCCCCGGTATGCGCGTGGCCCATATGCCCATCCCGATACTGGCGGATATACCCGTTATTGGGACTATTTTTTTTAATCAAAATATATTGGTGTATGCCAGTTATTTGCTCATCCTGCTTTCTCAACTTTGGATCTTTAAAACCCGCCCCGGATTACTGCTGCAGGGTATCGGAGAAAAACCCGTATCCGCCTTTACGCGCGGAGTGAATGTTAACCGCTTGCGTTACATTTACACAGCTCTGGGTGGTTTCCTGGTGGGGCTGGCAGGACCCATGTATTCGCTGAGCGTCAAAGTGGGCTGGAAGGGCTCACTCACTGGTCTGGATGGGCTGGGCTGGATCGCATTAGCCATCACCATCTTCGGTGCCTGGAACCCCATCCGCGCGGCCTTTGGCGTTTACCTGTTCGTTTTCCTGCAGTGGCTGGGAATCATCCTGCAACCATTCTTAGTCAACTTTCCATCACAGGTGCTGCAAGTGGCTCCCTTCCCATTAATGATCCTGACCCTGCTGCTGGTTAATATTGGCAATACTGATTGGGTGGAAAAAATACTGGCACCCACGCCGGAAAGTTTCCGCCGAGCAGTGAAAAAATTGATCCACCTTGTGCGTTCTTCCCCACCAGCATCCTTGGGAGTGCCTTTCGAGGGCGGGGAATAAGGGATAATAGAAGACAAGGAGAGTTAAATGGGTAATTTCATTGGATACCGTTGTTCTTTGTGCGGCAAGGAATACCTGCCCGAACAGGTTACTTATACCTGCCCGAAGGACGGCGGTAACCTGGACGTGGTGATGGATGCGGACCGTATCAGCCGTTACTTTAGCGTTCATAACGTTATCTCGGATCCGGAACCCTCCATCTGGCGCTATACCCTGATCATGCCAGTGCCGGACCCGGCCAACCGCGGAACGACATTGCGGGTGGTCGGCTGGACGCCCGTCTATTCCCCCAAGATGCTTTCCAAAGACCTGAATCTGGAGCAGCTTTGGATCAAAGACGAAAGTCGCAACCCCAGTGCCAGCTTTAAGGACCGCGCCAGTGCCCTGGTGGTGGCACGGGCACGCGAGATCAAGGCAGAGGTGGTCATCACCGCTTCCACCGGGAATGCCGGGGCAGCCCTGGCGGGCATGGCAGCGGCAGTGGGGCAAAAGGCGGTCATCCTAGCGCCTAAAACAGCTCCGCCTGCCAAGGTGGCCCAATTGCTGGTATATGGCGCACAGGTGGTGCTGGTTGATGGCAATTACGACCAGGCTTTCGATCTGAGCATCGAAACCGCGCATGAGTTTGGCTGGTACTGCCGCAATACCGGCTACAACCCATTCACGGCTGAGGGAAAAAAGACAGCTGCATTTGAAATATGGGAACAGGTATGGCTGAATCATGAGGAATTCAAGAAACCCCTTTGTATTTTTGTGTCAGTCGGCGATGGCAACATCATTTCCGGTATCCACAAGGGTTTCAAGGATTTGATTTCGTTCAGCTGGCTGAACAAGATGCCCCGCATCTTTGGCGTCCAAGCAGAAGGTTCGGCGGCAATTGCCAATGCCTTTAAGGCAGGCACAGAATCCATCACCCCGGTGAAAGCCAACACCATTGCAGACAGCATCTCGGTGGATTTGCCGCGCGATGGGGTCCGGGCGGTAAGGGCTGCACGCGAGACGAAAGGCGATTATATTGTTGTCAGCGATAGCGAGATCCTGGCAGGTATATCCCAACTCGGCAGGGTGGGCATCTTTGCCGAACCGGCGGGCGCGACCTCCTATGCCGGCCTGGTTAAGGCGGTGAAGGCGGGACTCATTCAACCGGATGACCCAGTGCTGGTGTTGAATACTGGCAGCGGGTTAAAGGATGTGCGCGCCGCCATGCAGGCAGCGGGGGAAGCACCAGTCATTGAGCCATCCCTGACCGCGTTGAAAAAATTCTTGAAAAAGTAAATGGACTGAAAATGGCAAGAAAAAACAGCGTTCCTCTAAAATTTTCCATCATCGCCCCGGTCTTCAATGAACATGAGTGTCTGCCGGAATTCTATAAACGCATCAAGCAAGTCATGGATTCCACCAAATCCTCCTGGGAATTGCTGCTGGTGGATGATGGTTCCAGCGACGGCTCCACCGAAATAATCCTTGAGCTGGCAGAGAAGGATGAACGGGTGCGGCCGCTCATCTTTGCGCGCAATTTCGGCCACCAGATCGCCGTTACGGCTGGCATGGACCATGCGCAAGGGGAGGCGGTCATCGTCATTGATGCCGACCTGCAGGACCCGCCGGAGGTGATCCTGGAATTGATCGCCAAATGGAAGGAGGGTTACCAGGTAGCCTATGCGGTGCGGCGCGAGCGCGCCGGCGAATCCTGGTTCAAGCTGACCACCGCTTCCTTCTTTTATCGGCTCATTTACCGCATCACGGATGTCAAGATCCCGCTGGATACCGGTGACTTCCGGTTGCTGGACCGTCAAGTAGTGGATGCGATGGGCAGCATGCGCGAACGACACCGTTTCCTGCGCGGCATGGCAGCCTGGGTAGGCTTTCGCCAAATTGGTGTGCTGTATGACCGCCAGGAACGCTTTGCCGGGCATACCAAGTACCCGCTGCGCAAGATGCTGCTGCTGGCGGTAAATGCCATCACCGGTTTTTCGTATTTCCCGCTGCAGCTGGCGACCTACATCGGTTTCGTTGCAGCCGGGGTGAGCATCATTGCCATACCAATTGTGTCAATAATGCGCCTGACCTCTTCGGAAGCTTTTTTGGGGCAGGCGACCACACTCGTGGCAGTATTATTCCTGGGAGGGGTGCAGCTCATTTGTCTGGGAATATTGGGTGAATATATAGGGCGCATTTACGATGAGGTCAAGGGGCGCCCGTTGTATATTTTGAATAAAAACATCAAAAAACAGGAGTCTTAAGCAATGGCAAAAATTGATTTATCCGTAAACGTGGAACGACAGAAGAACGCCATCCAGCGGGCAAGGGAGAAGAACATCATCATCCCCACCTTTGCCCAGATGAAAAATCCAGGACTGGTACCGGACCAAATCAAGAAGGAATTGAAATCCATCGGGTTATGGGATGTCAATCCGCGCAACCTGTTCCGCATCACTTGGAAGAACGAGCCGGTGGAAAAGGGCGGAACATTCGGTGGGGTCAATTACATGGAATTTCCATCCAGTTTGACCGGTACCAAAGCGAGGATCATCGCCCTGGTGGGCAAGTGGTTTCCGACCGGAGCGCACAAAGTAGGGGCATCCTTCGGCTGCCTGGTACCGCGTCTGGTGACCGGACAATTCGACCCGGTCACCCAAAAGGCAGTTTGGCCTTCAACAGGGAATTATTGCCGGGGTGGTGCTTACAATTCAACCCTACTGGCGTGTGAATCCATCGCCATCCTACCGGAGGGGATGAGCAAGGAACGCTTCGAATGGCTGAAGACCGTTTCCGGCGAGATCATTGCCACACCCGGCAGCGAATCCAATGTCAAGGAGATCTATGACAAGTGCTGGGAGTTACGCAAGAGCGGCCAAAACTTGATGATCTTTAACCAATTTGATGAGTTCGGCAACTACCTGTGGCATTACGATGTGACCGGGCATGCCATGCAGGAGGTATTAGAAAAAGAACTTGGTAAGAATGGAGCTTACCGCGGGGTGGCACTCACCACCGGCTCGGCCGGCACAATCGGCTGCGGGGATTACCTTAAGCAGGTTTTCCCGACCTCCAAGGTGGTTGCCAGCGAAGCACTGCAGTGCCCGACACTGTACGAGAATGGCTTTGGCGCGCACCGCATTGAGGGCATCGGCGACAAGCACGTACCCTGGATCCATAACATGAAGACCACCGACATGCTGGTAGCCATCGACGATAATGCGGTAGTCAACCTGTCACGCTTATTTAATGAAGAAATCGGACGCAAATACCTGGTCAGCCGCGGGGTGCCGGAAAAACTGGTGGCCAATCTGGATCTGCTCGGCTTTTCAGGTATTGCCAACCTGCTTTCCTCCATCAAAATGGCCAAGTACTATGAGATGGGTGAGGAGGATGTGGTGCTGACCGTGCTGACCGATTCGATGCAGCTTTATCAGAGCCGCCTCAAGGAAATGCATGAAGAGTTCGGGCAATATTCAGAAACGGATGCTGCCGCGCACTTTGGGCAGTACCTGCAGGGAGTTGACCTGGACCACGTGCAGGAGCTGACCTATGCCGAGCGACGCAGGGTGCACA
Organism: uncultured Chloroflexia bacterium; assembly: GCA_963802275.1. GTDB lineage: Bacteria > Chloroflexota > Anaerolineae > Anaerolineales > Anaerolineaceae > CAZMZW01. Next base: position 116,117 of record CAWDIB010000001.1, read on the forward strand.
ACCTCAAGTACTTCACCTGGGTGGAGCAGCAGGGCAAGACCTACGAGGAGATCAACCAGCAATGGTACCAGGCGGATTACTGGACCGATTTGCAGAAGCAGATCCCCGAGATGGATGCGCTCATCAGCGAATTCAATGCCAGGGTTGGTCTATTAAAATAAATTTATTGCCATGATAGAGATCCCCGCCGGCTTAGCGGACCCGTCCGCCCTGGACACGATGGGGATCCTGCCTGAATGCAGGGATTTGAAGATCGCCCGGTGATAATAACTTTTTTTCTGGATGCACATCTGGTGTTTAGATATCCGGGTTGGGAAGCTGTGAATCCCATTTCGATAGTATGTGCTTTTTTGGATATAAATTATGGCTTTGCTGGTCAATTTCTTAATCTTCCAAAGAGATGCACTATAATGAATTCAAAAATGGAGGCATGATTGGCAAAACATAGTCATAGACACGGCGATACAGCCAATAAGAATCAAATAAGGAAGAAGTATCTGAAGAAACGCATAAGGATTGCCTTAAAGAAAGCTTTAAAGAAAGCTGCCAAGAAATCCGTAAAGTAGTCTGGATCCAGAATTTCAAATTAACCCTGCAAAGATAGAAAATCAAAAGGCAGCCCGCAAAAGCCTTATGATTGCCGTTATGGTTTTTTGTGATTTAAAAATGCTGATGCCCGAAATGAACGAATTCATCACCTGTTTCAAAGCCAGGGTTGGCTTGTTGAAATAAACCTGCTCAATGACAGAGATCCCTGCTGGTTACCCGGACCCATCCGCCCTGATCCTGGTGGGGATCCTACCTGAACAGCGCGATCTGGAGATCGCTCGTCTGTTGGGCTGGTACCGCATCCCGCTGCGCTCGGCGCCAAAAATTGTCAGCGTGGATGTGGTGGCTTTTTACCAAGCGTCGGAATTCGGCAAAGAGCACCATTGGCGCATCGAATCCTTTGCCGAGGTACGCGGGGTGGAACTGACCACCCGCCGCGAGCTGCTGAAGGATGAAGAGAATCACCCTCACGCAGGGGAGGAATATTACAAGCTTTCGCTGGGACCGGTGCAGTTGATGGGCAAACCCATCCTGGCGGGCAAATGGAAGCGTATCACATTTTTATATACAACCGGGGAATATTTTTACCGGGCGAAGACCATCAATGACTTGGTAGTTAAGAATGAGGAGAGGGTACAGCTATGGCATTCACTGCGAGAGCGGGCTTTGAATGAGAATTATTATAAAGCGGAGGATTTGCCTGAGTTTCCTTTAGATCCCTATTTATTGGCACTATTAGGTGATTTTGAAAATACTAATAGCTAATATGCTTATGAAAATGGGGATTACGAGAAAAAACAAATCGTTATTCTTTTTCTTTCTTTTCAACCACTTTTACAAGCGCATCCTTTGGAAAAAAACCAGAGTGGAGTTTGCTTTTTTCGAACCACTGACATTGTACCTCATCAATAAAATGTGTTTTGAAACCACAAACGTTCATTTGCGGTCCTCCACCTTTTAATCTAACAAAATCCCCAACTTTGATATCCTCCATTTAGAATTTACCTGATGATAAATGCCCCAGAATTATTAAAGTTGCATCCAAGCGATTGAAACCAGAATTAACCCTGGATTGAGCGTTTCAGCGTCCAGTTGGAATAATAAGATGTTCGATCCAGCGCATCTCCGTGGGTGACCAATTCCCAGCCTCCGGCTGCCAAGCTCATTCAATTTCTTTATGATGAATTTTTGGAAATCGGCAGCATTATCGCCTTTCAGTGATACTTCCTCCTGGCTTCCATCGGTATTGGTAATGAGGATATTGGGGAACCTCATTTCAAGGTTCATATATTCCCACTTTTGCATTTCTGCCTCCTTCATTTATTCCTTGGTTTAAGTATATAGGAAAAAATGGGTGGTTGTAAAAAAGGAATTCACCTTTTTTTGATAGGATAATGGCAAGGCGGGTTGCATTTTCCTCAACCTTTGCATTATTCTCTGCGCCAACTAAATGTAAATGAATTGAATTACTTTTTTAATTTCTGGATTGTGATGCGCCCGGGAGTTTGGTCTGTTTTTGTGATCGTCTTTTTTGATGTTGGCGTTTTCTGTTTTTGGCGGACGGTTTCCTGGAGCGGACGTTTCAGCGTCCAGCAGATGTAGGCGTTTGTGCCGCAGGTACTGGCGATCTCCCAGCCCTCCTTTCCCAATTTGTTCAGCCTGTCCTTGATGGAGAGGGTGATGTTTTTGTCATCGCCCCAATAATAGATCCCGTTGCGCTTGTCGAACCCCTTCTGTTCGCGCACATACTCGATGAATGCATATTCCCACTTCTGCATACCGGCCTCCTTATTTTTAATAATAGTATATAAGAGAATGGGAGGAAAAAATCCCCCCATTCGAAATACATTTTGATCTTCGGTCGCGGCTTATTATCAAAGCATCATTCGCATAATGTAGCCAACAAAGCCTTGTCCCTGGCCATGCAGAATGTATATCCAAGGGTGATCGAGCCGGTCAATTGTCCATTTTTTTCAACCAGTTGTGCCCGGAAAGGGCCATTTCCAATTGCAGGAGAAGAATAATTTCCAGTCATCTCTTTGGTTGTCTGGTCGATCTTCCCAATAAATTTGATGTTGACCACTCCCAAATAAACAAAACCGGAAAAATCATCGTCTTTCTGGGTTATGGTTGCTTTGACGACCAGGTTATCCTTTTTATTCATCAGATACCAATCGCCACTTAAATCGATGGGCTGTGGGGTGGCGGTTGGGGTGATGGTTGGCGCAATGGTTGGCAAGGGTGTGTTGGTTGGTGCTGGTGGATCCATTGTGGGGATCGCGGTTGGTTCCGGCGTGGGACTTGCACAGGCATTCATCAAGAGCAGGATTGGAACCAATACAATAGACAGCTTTTTCATTTAAACCTCCTTAATTTCTTATTAAAATATTACCATTGTTTTTTCGTAAGAAAGGTTTTTAAAAGTAAGCGTTTTTATTTCCCCAAAAATTATTAAAATTTCTAATATTTTAAAGAATGCTTTGATTAAACCTTACTTTTTGGATTTGTTGATTTCCAGAAAACGGTAGATCATTTCCTGTAAAACGTTACGCTGTTCATTGGTCAAACGCTGCCAGCCGAAAGGCGCATATTTGGAATAATCCAACTTTGGTTTTCTTTTTTTAGATTCAAGCTCGTTTAATATGTCTTCCAATGACTCTTCATCTGGTTTCGGTATGCTGGTCAGTGCAAGAATGCTGCCGAGGATCCAGGGGAATCTTTTTATAAATATTTTCATGGCTGATAGATTAATTATATTTTAATTATTATTGGCTGCTTGAGAACATGGTGAGATTTCTCCCTTGGGTTTTTCAGTATAATCATGACGAGCAATGAATTATGGAAAAAATAATTAATTATGGGAGTTGACCATGACGATTTTAATTAAATCCGGAACGCTGGTCACGGCTGCCGAAACATTTATTGCAGATGTTCTCATCGAAGGTGAAAAGATTGCCGCCATTGGCTCCAACCTGAATGTACCCATGAATGCGAAAGTTGTGGATGCTGCCGGCAAGCTGGTGATGCCGGGTGGGGTGGATGCGCACGTTCATTTGGACCTGCCCATGTTCGATACGGTCTCCTCGGACGATCACTACACCGGCACCAAGGCAGCTGCTTTTGGGGGCACCACCACCGTGATCGATTTTATTTCCCAGGATGTTGAACCTTTAATGAAAAACGTGGATACCTGGCGGGCAAAGGCGGAAGGCAGGGCGGCCGTGGATTACAGCTTCCATATGAACCTAACCTGTTTTAATGAAAAGGTGGCTGGAGAAATTCCGCAATTGGTCAAAGCGGGTATTACCAGTCTCAAGGTTTTCACTGCATACAACAACCGGTTGCGGTTGCAAGATGGAGATATTTTTCAAGTGTTGCGCATAGCCAAAGAATATGGGTTGCTGGTCATGGCACATTGTGAAAACGGGGATGTGATCGATATCCTGGTGCGTGAAGCATTGCAAAAAAGCCATACTTGCGCCGGAATGGCATGCCTTAACCCGGCCTGCCCGGGGAGAAGTGGAATCCATTCAGCGCATGATCTCCCTGGCCTGGCAGGCGAATGCGCCGGTTTACATCGTCCATATGACCACAGCTGGTGGAGTGAAGCAGTTACGGCGTGCTCGATGCAAGAATCAGCCGGTCATGGGTGAAACCTGTCCACCCTATCTGTTTTTTACCATCGAGGACCTGAAACGGCCGGACGGGGCCAAGTGGATCTGTTCACCCCCCTTACGCACGGAAGAAGATAACCAGGGCTTGTGGCAGGGACTGCAAAATGGTACCTTGCAAACCATTGCCACCGATCATTGCCCATTTTTCTACGATGGCACAAAACCGATCATCTATGAAGGCAAACCTGTAGCCATTCCTGGAAAAGAGTTGGGAAAGGGTGATTTTACCAAGATTCCCAATGGCTTGCCGGGAGTGGGCGATCGTCTGCCGATAATGTGGACGAAAGCGGTGGGGTCGGGCAGGTTGAGCCCCAACCAGTTCGTTGCCTTCACCAGTACTAACCCGGCCAAGATATTCGGTCTCTATCCGCAAAAGGGCAGCCTGATGCCAGGCGCGGACGCCGACGTGGTAATCTGGGATCCTTTGAAAAAGGTGGATTATGGAGTGGCATACGCCCGACATCGCACCGATTACAACCTGTATGAAGGCTGGCAGCTGACCGGCTTCATCGACCAGGTTTATCTGCGCGGCAAGCTGATCGTTGATCAGCAGGAGTGGAAAGGCAAGGCGGGCATGGGACAATATCTCGTCCGTGAGACAGGGCAGGTTATCTAAGTCTGCCATGCTGCTCTTGCTACCGCTCATATTTTATGGCCTAACCGCCATTGTTTTGGGAATACTGCGCTTGCGCGGGATGCGCATGGCTTACCTATGGCTGCTGCCGATTATCATCTCTCTGGCCTGCTGGATCATTTTCCTGGTAATGCCGATTCCGTCAAGCGCCAACCTTTTAAAAATTCCTGGATTATTCTCGCTGAGCGCTGATGAAGGTCTTTCTTTTATTATTGATTCCAGTTCATGGGGATTCATCTATCTCGTGATCAGCCTGGTTTTGGGTTATTTCCTGACCATGGTCATTCGTTTGGAAAAGGAAAAACGCACCTGGCTGTGGGTGGGCTGGCTGCTGCTTTGCATGGCAGCCATTATTTCCTTCAGTGCAGGAAATTTGACCACCTTGATACTGGCCTGGGTATTGTTTGACCTGCTGGATATTCTTTTCACCTATTTCATTCTTAAAATTAACGAAATAAAAGAATCTCTCAATCAATTTCTCCCTTCTCGAATAATTAGTGTGCTGCTGTTGATTACAGCAGGGATTTTTCTGCCGGCGGAGACACCACAATGGCTGCCATCCCCTCTGGCTCCAGCTGCCTATTTTTTGCTCTTCCTAGCAGGTTTGTTTCGTACCGGTTTGTTACCCTCCCAGACTTTGGACCAGCCAGTGGCTGAAAATAGATCTTCTTTCCTACTCGTCAAACGAATTCTGCCGGTTTTATCCGGGTTCTCACTCTTATCTTTTCTGCCAATTAATTTTCTAAATCATATCAGCCAAGTGTTGTTGAGTATCATTTTTTTGATTCTAGCCATAGCATTTATTACCTTATCCACCCATAAAGGGAAGGTTATAACCAATCTTTGGTTAAGCAGCCTTATTTTTCTTGCGTGTATTGCCGTAGTTTCCGGCACCCCGATTGCATTGCTTGGCTGGGGTGGGGTGGCGTTGCTGGGTTTAAGCATTCCGCACTTTTTCACTTATCATACAGACCGTTTAAAAATATTTGCCCTGTTGGGAGTCTTTTCGCTTTCAGGAATTCCCTACTCGATCGGTGCTCTTGCCCTGGCAGGCCTGACCTCTGCTTCTTCATTTTTATGGCTCATCCCGGTATTACCTGTGTATTCTTTTTTAATGGTCCTATTCATTGATGCTGTTCAAATGCCATATGATGAAAGTCGCGCACCTGAGCCACTCTATCTGGCTGTCCACCTGATTGGCCTGTTTATCGTGGCTTTGTCTTCGTTTGCGATTCTGATCAAGAATGTGCAACTGGCGGGAAGTGTGTTGAATTATTGGTGGGCAGGAATTACCGTGGTTATTTTATGCCTGGTAATGATTCTATTGAAAAGAAAAGTGCATTTAAAATCCTATCCAATCGGGAAAATCACCAACAGCCTTGTTTTTATAAACAGGTTATTCGCATTTCAGTGGCTGGAAAAGTTGTGGCAATGGCTGGCATGGTTTCTATCGGGGATCATCAATTTTCTCACCCAATTATTGGCAGGAGAAGGTGGGGTCATTTGGGCGATTGTCATCCTTGCGTTGCTGGTTTCATTGATCAGTATAGGCAGGTCTTGAAATGGCATCATTCCTTACAGTCATTTTGCTACTTGCGTCCGGTGCGGCTGCCTTGATGATTTTATTGAGTACTGACTGGCACTGGACCATTGCCGGGCTGGCCATCCAGTATTTGGTGGCTTTTCTCTTGGTTTCGCGGGTCTGGCCGCTGGGGTTGTCCGCCATCAAGCTCGTTTCTGGTTGGCTAACCTGTGTATTGCTTAGTATGTCAGCAACACCAGCTCTTTTCGAAGAGAAATTTTTCTCCGGGAGATCTGCAAGGTTCTTTCGCCTGTTTTCAACATTATTCATCCTGATGATTGTATTGGCTGCCGCCCCAGGAATGAACGCCTGGCTGCCGATACCTTATGACCATTTGGTGATTGGATTACTCTTAATCGGTATGGGTATCCTGCAAATGGGATTTTCACAAATTCATTTCCGAATTATTCTTGGATTACTCACCTTGTTAATTGGTTTTGAAGTACTTTATGCTTCGCTTGAAGGCTCCGCTCTTTTGGCTGCCATCCTGGCTGGTATTACCTTGGCGCTTGGGTTGATTGGCTCCACCGTTTTACGCCGGGGGCAGATGCGGAGGGATGAATGAACGCTCCAATGGTGTGGATTCTTTTCCCGATGATTCTAGCTGGGTTATTAATTGCATTACGGAAATGGCAAATGTTGGTAAATCTTCTCGGAACAGGATTCAGCCTTTTGCTGGCTGTTCTGGGATTGGTCATCCCGATAAACCTTGTCGCAGAGCCAGGCATGTTTCAATTTTCACTTGCGGGAGACTGGACCATCCTGGGCAGGGTTTTTTCGATCAGCCAACTGGAAATGCCATTTATTTCGTTCTTGTATTTGATGGTGGGCATCTGGTTTGTATTGTCATGGGAATCGAAACAGAGCTCTCTCTTCATCCCAATAGGGCTCGGGGTGACAGCAGTACTCATTGCCGCTTTGGCAGTGAGGCCATTTATCTATGGAGCCTTGCTGATTGAAGCAGCCGTCATGGGCTGCATGCTGATGCTGATCGAGAAACCAAAGCCGGTGGGCAGGGGAGTGATTCGCTTTCTCATCCTGCAAAGTCTGGGGATGCCATTCATTCTACTGGCGGGTTGGTTCCTGGCTAGCGGAGAAATCACACCCATCAACCAGACACAACTCACCCTTTCAGTTGTATTGCTGGTGCTCGGTTTTGCCTTTTGGATCGGGCTGTTTCCTTTACATACCTGGATCCATATGGTCGCCGAAGAAGCGGAACCGAGAGTGGCAGGTTTCATTTTCTCCATTCTGCCCCTACCAGTCATCTTTTTCCTGATGAGCTTCATGAACAGTTTTGCCTGGCTGCGTGAGTATCCCTTGCTGTTCCCGGTCCTGCGCTGGCTGGGGAGCTTTATGGTTGTATTTGCAGGAGTATGGTTGTTCTTCCAGAAGCAACTTAAAACCTCACTGGGGTATTTGGTTATTGCATTGAATGGGCTTGCGTTGCTGTCACTGGGTATCAAGGGTTTTAGCGGAATTACTCTCTTGACTTATTTTTTCCTGCCGAGATTTCTTTCCATTCTTCTATTTGTAATTACACTGGTTTGGTTCGAGAAGAGAGAAAATTCAAATGAAGGTGAAATATTGGCGGGTTTGGCAGGCAGGGTGCCTTTCATTACGTGGTCTTTAATGCTTGCATTTTTCTCCATTTCGGGATTACCATTCTTACCGGGTTTTCCATTTGTACAGATGGTGGTTAAGGAACTGGTCAACCTATCCTACCTGGCATTAATCATGTTCCTGACTGGCATGCTGTTTTTCTTCCTTAATGGCCTGCGATTATTGGTACTTGTTTATTCCAAAACAAGCGAATTGGAAAAAGAAGAAGAGCCAGTTCTATTCAAAGGAGCAATCGTAATTGCTGTTTTCATTTTATTGTTTTCCGGACTTTTTCCCAATATGGCAAGTTCGGTTTTGCTGAACCTGGCGGATAAATTTCTCTTGTTGATGAGATAAAAAGAACCAGGATGGTACAATCTTTCAAGCATCCAAACAGATAAAACAGGATATCAGATGAACCTTGACGATCTCATTAAAAAAATTGCTGCGCTGGAAGATGAAAACCGCGCCAGCAATAAGACCCTGGCTGCACTCAATGCCAAAATTAAGAAGATCGAGGATAGCAATTCCGCCTTTCTGGAGACAGCCCGGGACCTACGCAAGGAAGTGGAGCGATTGGGTGGAATTGTTGCGAGGTTAGGTCAGTTTGATTCTGCCCTTACGCAAGTGAGGGTGGATTTTGCCAAAAAGATCAGCGAACTGGATGCACAGCAGAAAAAAATGGAATCCACGATTGAAAAAGTGCGCAAGGAGAATCTGGATACTACAAACGAAGTGACCGCTTCCACCAAGGAGGCAATGACCACTGCGATAGATAAGAAAATGCAAGCTTTTTTTGAGGAGGACTCGCGGCTTTATAAAAAAGTAACAGAGATGCAGGATAGTTTTGAAAACAATCTTAAGCGGGAACAGTCATTACAGAAAACAGCGGCGGCAAATATTGAAGAAACAAATCGCATCGCCAAGAAAATAGAAACCTTCCAGGCTGAATTTGAGGTTGTAAAGAAAAAAGTTGATGAAGAAACCCAAAAAGTCATCATCATCGCTGATGATTTGCGGAAAGATGAAGCACGTATTAATGAACTAACTGCCATGGAAGGTCAAAGAAAATTGGATCAGACCAAATTTCTGGATCAACAGTCACTGATGCAGATGGATCGCGACCGAACTTGGAAGGAATGGACACAACAATTTAATGAAGTGATTAAAAAAACAAACGCAAATCTTCAGGACCTGACCATTCAATCACGAGAGTTGAAGAGTGCCAAGGATGGTTTCAACGAAATCACCCAGCGCTTTGAACGGCGAATGAACGAGCTGACTGAAATGTACCGGATCCTGGAAGAACGATTCCGCCAGGATTGGGCGGTTTTTAAAGCAGATGAACAAAAACGGTGGTCAAACTATTCGCTTATCTTCGGCGAAAAGGAAGGGGATTTCTTAAACCAGTATGAAAATACCAAAATCCGCCTGACTGCCATGGAAGACCGCACCAGGGAAATGCAGGATGTTTTTCTCATGGTCAGCACCGAGCTGCAGAAAGGCATGCAGGGTTTAATGCAGATGGTCAATAACTGGATTCAAACATTTGATGAAATACGCAGTTCTTCAAAATCGGAAAAACCAAATCTGTAAATCAATAATAGAACCTTGATTTTATTTACAGGAATGAACACATGCATGTAATAGGTACTGCCGGGCATGTGGACCACGGGAAATCCACCCTTGTGAAAGCACTGACGGGGATTGACCCCGATCGCCTCAAAGAGGAAAAACAACGTCAGATGACCATTGACCTGGGATTCGCCTGGCTTACTTTACCTTCGGGTGATGAGGTGGGCATTGTGGATGTGCCAGGCCACCGCGATTTCCTTGAAAACATGCTGGCAGGCATGCCCGGAGTGGATTTCGCCTTATTGGTTATTGCATTGAATGAGGGGATCATGCCCCAAACGCGGGAACACCTGGCAGTATTGGATTTGATGTCCATTAAGGGAGGAATCATCGCCTTGACCAAAGCTGATCTGGTTGATGAAGAAGGATGGATTGAGCTGGTGAAGGCTGATGTGAGAAAGTTGACAGTGGGGACGAGCATGCAGGAAGCGCCAATGGTGGTTTTATCCGCGCAGGTGGGTTCAGGAATCAATGAACTTATACAAGAGATTGACCTTCAATTGAAAAGGATCCCACAGAGGATGGACCGTTCCAAACCGCGTCTCTCGATTGACCGGGTTTTCAGCATGACCGGGTTTGGAACCATTGTTACCGGTACCTTGCTGGACGGTCAACTGAAAGTTGGCGATGAAATTGAAATACTTCCATCCAATCTCCGCGCGCGGGTCCGCGGATTACAGACCCACAAACAAAAAGAGGAATCCGCATTGCCTGGTGGGCGGACTGCGGTTAATCTCGCTGGAATTCAAGTTGAGCAGCTTCATCGCGGCGATGTGCTGATCCATGCAGGTATGTATCAAGTCACATCCATGTTGGATGTAAAGTACCGCCAACTGGCGGACGCATCGGGACCATTGAGTCACCGTGACCAGGTCAAATTATTCATCGGTTCGGCTGAGATTAACGCCCGAGTCAAGCTTTTAAAGAATCTTCCAATCAAACCAGGCGAGGAGGGATTGGTACGTTTGGAACTGGCCAAACCGACCCTGGCTTTGCGAGGCGACCGCTTCATCCTACGGAGGCCATCACCACCCGAGACGTTGGGTGGCGGAGAGGTCTTGGATCCCTATCCCAAAAAATATTCACGGCATTTTTCTACACAAACTGTGGAGTTTTTGAAAGCCATTGAAACCGGATCAGCAGATGATGAGTTGCTTCAATTTCTGCATAAGCAGGGAATCCAAACCGTCGAACAATTAAAACTTGGCTTGCAAAAGACTGAAGTGGAACTGCGGGAAATTTTGCAACCCCTGCTGCAAGAAATAAAAGTTATATTCCTGAATACAAGAAATGAAGAGCAGCTTTCAGGGGATAGCTTGATCATAGAAACCAGATATTTATCAGAAATGATTGGACGAATACAGTCATTGCTGAATGCCTTTTACCGGCAGAATCCATTGCGTTTGGGGGTGAAAATGGAAGAATTGAACTCCAAACTTTCGCTCCCTCAAAATCAATATGAAGCCTTGCTTGCCTATTTGAAAAAAGAGGGAATGCTTGACTTACGAGGCAATCTTGTTTGCCTCCCGGCAAGGCAAATTCAATTCTCACCCAAACAGGAAAAGTCCATGCGGGAATTGAAGGACGCATTGCAGAAAAAACCTTACGAAACTCCATCTGTGGAGGAATGCATCAAGGTGGTGGGAATGGATGTTTATCAATCGCTGCTTGACCAGCAGATCATCATCCAGATTTCCCCAGAGGTGGTTTTTAAAAAGGAATCCTATGATCAGATGGCGCAATTGGTCTTGTCACTTTTATCCAAGCAGGGAAAAATCACCCTGGCTGAGTTGCGCGATCACTTCCAAACCAGCCGGAAATACGCCCTGGCAGTTTTGGAACACCTGGACCGGAAGGGCATTACAAAACGCGAAGGAGATTACCGCCGGTTAAAAAATGGTTGACAGGTCACAGCAGTGCCTGTATAATACTGACCGCTTACCCCAGCTGGGAAGCTGCTGGGGTAAAATGTTTTATCCCCAACTTCCCCATTGCCGGGCGATGAATCGCGTGGCAAGCGGCGAAGTGAAGATTGGAGAAATGTAATATGGTTTACGCAATAATTGAAAATGGCGGGAAGCAGTACCGCGCGGTGGAAGGTGGCATCCTTGAAGTGGATTACCAGCCATTGGAAGCCGGCAAGAAGTTGACGCTGGACAAGGTGCTCATGCTCGTCGATGAAAATGGCGCCCAAGTGGGTACCCCGCTGTTGGATAATGTAAAGGTGGAAGCGACGGTGCAGGGTCCTTTCAAGGGGCCCAAAATTGTGGTCTTCAATTACCGGCCGAAACAACGCTACCGTGTCAAGACCGGCCATCGCCAGCAATACCTGCGCTTGATGGTGAATTCCATTAATTATCCCGGAAAATCCGAGAAGAAAGCTGGTTCAGTTCAAGCAAAAGCAGAAAAACCAACTGCCAAAAAAAGCAGTCCAAAAAAGACGGCTGCCAAGAAATAAAGAACAAGAGAACGGAGTTATAGAAATGGCTCATAAAAAAGGCGGCGGTTCAACCCGCAATGGTCGAGATAGTGCTGGTCAGCGGCTGGGGGTGAAGAGATATGCCGGGGAACAAGTCCTCTCCGGAAACATTTTAGTACGCCAGCATGGCACGAAAATCAAACCTGGTGAGAATGTGGGGGTTGGCAGGGATTACACCCTGTTCGCCACTGCGAATGGACAGGTCGTTTTTGATACCCTGCCCAATGGACAAAAGAAGGTAAGTGTGGCTGCCTTGGAAGCAAAGCAGCAATAGTCGAAGGAAGTTTTTATGAAAAAAGACATTCATCCCGTATATTACACCGATACCAAGGTCACCTGCGCCTGCGGGAATACCTGGGTAACCGGTTCTACCAAAAAAGAGATTCGAACTGAAATCTGTTCCAAATGCCACCCATTTTTCACGGGTGAGCAGGCACGCCTGATCGATATTGAAGGACAGGTGGAGCGCTTTAAGAAACGTGTTAAAGCCAGCCTGGATTACAAGGATGAATCCAAGAAGCGAGTGGAAGAGCGTACCTCTCCCAATCGCACGGTCGAAGAACTTGAATTGGGCAAGCGACCCACTGAAGCACTATTGGCCGCAGGAATGACAACTGTTGGGCAAGTATTGGAGAAATTGGAAGGCGGAGAGACCGCCCTGCTTGAACTGGCAGGTTTTGGGCGCAAGTCACTGATTGACTTGAAGAAAAAGTTGCGCACACTTGGATACACTTTGCCGGCGGCTGCAGAAGAGATCAACGTCTAACACGACCCTGGTAAATCAATCAAGGCAGGCTGACCACCTGCCTTTTTCTTTAGTTGTTGCATGTGCCAACGCGGTCGATAGTGTAAAATTTTAAATAATTAAATTGTTCAAGGAGGAGTCATGGATGGGATGGATGGCAGCGTGGAGGTAATTTGCGGATCAATGTTCAGTGGGAAAACCGAGGAGATGATTCGACGCCTGCGCAGGGCAAAGATCGCCAAACAGAAGGTGCAAGTCTTTAAACCGATCATCGATACGCGCTACAATCTTGAAAAAGTCACTTCGCATGCCGGAATTGATTTTGAAGCCATGCCGGTGAACGATTCAAATGAAATCCTGCCGAACCTGAAAAAGGACACCACCGTGGTGGGCATTGATGAAGCCCAATTCTTTGATGAAGGAATTGTGGAAGTGGTGGAACAGCTGGCAGATCGTGGTATGCGGGTGATCGTCAACGGCCTGGATCAAAACTTCCGCGGTGAACCGTTTGCCAGCATGCCCATTCTGCTGGCCAGGGCGGACAAAGTGGACAAACTGCAGGCCATTTGCATGGTCTGCGGTCAACCGGCCAGCCGCACGCAGCGCCTGGTAAATGGCAAGCCAGCCAGGTACGATGACCCGATTGTCATCGTTGGAGCGGCGGAATTATATGAAGCACGCTGCCGCAAACATCACCAAGTACCAAGGGAGTAAAAGACCGTGATCAAGTATCAAACTGTATTGTCAGAAATTCTCATCAACGAAGAGCAACTGCACAAGCGGGTTGCAGAAATGGGCGCTGAGATCAGCCGGGATTACGCGGGATTGGATAAGTTCATCCTGGTTTGCATCTTGCGTGGTGGAGTGGTTTTTATGGTAGACCTGGCGAGGCAGATCACCGTACCTCATGCGATGGATTTCATGGCCATTTCATCTTATGGGGCAGGAAACCGGGAATCCAATGGAATCGTGCGCATCAACATGGATCTGACCACCGATATTCGCGGCTGGCATGTGCTGGTGGTGGAGGATATCATTGATAGCGGTTACACCCTCAAATCGGTGCTGGACTTGCTTTCCACCCGCAACCCGGCCAGCCTGCATGTGTGCACGTTGCTGGATAAGGCAGAACGGAGAGAGGTGGAGGTCCCGCTGCGCTATTGCGGATTCAAGATCCCGAATAAATTCGTATTTGGCTACGGGTTGGATCTGGACGAGTACCATCGCAACCTGCCGTTCATTGGCGTGGTGGATCTAAAGAAATTGAAGAAACTTTCCTGAGCATTTGTGAAAAATTTTTTACCGGAAAACATTTCTGAATGGTTCAAAAAGCAGGACCATTCTGAATTTCCTGTTTATCTTGTTGGCGGTGCCATCCGTGATCAATTACAGGGTGCCAAGTGCCATGATTATGATCTGGTGATGCAAACTGGAGCGGTTGAATTCGCCCGTCGGTTGGCAAATGACCTGCATTTACCTTTTTACATCATGGATTTGGAACGTGGAATTGCCCGTGTTCTAATGAAGGAAAATGGCAGGAACCTGACACTTGACTTTGCCGATTTTCGCGGGAAGGATTTATTGGAAGACTTGCAAGGACGCGATTTTACAATCAACGCGATGGCGCGCGAAATTCATGCTCCTGACGTGTTAATTGACCCATTGCGGGGTGAAGCAGACCTGAAATCCTTGCTGCTGCGTACCTGCACCCCTTCTTCTTTTAATGATGATCCAGTACGGTGTTTGCGGGCGGTGAGGTTTTCATACCAGCTTGAATTGAAAATTGAGAAGAACACACTATCCAACCTGCGTAATACAGCCGGGAATTTATCGCAATCTTCGACTGAACGCAAACGGGATGAACTTTTTAATATTTTGTCATTGAGAAATCTAATACCGGCAATTGAGGATATGCTCCGCTATGGAATTCTGGCAGACCTGTTGCCTGAATTAACGCCTCTGGTGGACTACCCACAAACAGTGCATCATGTTCATGATGCCTGGCTGCATACCCTGGCGGTTGTGAATTATTGCCGGCAATTATTGGAATGGATCGAGTCACCAGTAAAAGTTGTGCCTGCAAATGAATTCCTGCTTCATACATTCCAGAAAATGGAGCCTTATAGGGAATCCCTAAAAGAATATTTTGAGGATCCTGTTTTCCAATCCAGACCATTGGGGTCACTTTTTCTATTTGCTGCGCTGTACCATGACACCGGCAAACCCTCCACGCGCAGTGAGACCAGCGAGGGAGTTCAATTTATTGATCATGAAGTAGCTGGCGCACAAATAGCGGCAGGGCGGGCAAGGGCGCTGGCGCTATCCAGCCGTGAGGTTGGATTCATTGAGGCGGTCATTCGCCATCATATGGTCATCCACACATTGGTGAAGCAAAAGAACCCAGATCATCGCGAAACCGCCTTTGAATATTTTCAGGCCAGCGGACATGCGGGTGTAGCAGATTGCCTTTTTTCCCTGGCGGATTTGCTCGCGACTTATGAAGAGAAGATGGATGAAAAGCGCTGGGAGGCAGGGGTGAAAATGAGTTGTAATCTGTTAAATGCCTGGTTCAATCAATACAAGCAGGTCATTGAACCTGATCTTAGGTTGGACGGAGATGAAATAATAAAACGATGGAATTTGTCAGAAGGTCCCCTGGTAGGACTGCTGTTGTCTGCTTTAAAGAAAGCCCAGGCGCTGGGGAGAGTCAAATCAAGGCAGGAAGCGATTGGGTTCTTGGAAATCATGATGAACGAGAAAATGGGGAAGCAAAATGACTTCCGTTGAACTTTTCTTTAAGGAAACCGGCCAGGGTGTACCGGTGATGCTTTTACATGGCTACCCGTTGGATCATTCCATCTGGCAGCCGCTCATCCCGCTGATGAAGGATGAGGCGCATCTGATCATGCCTGACCTGCGCGGACACGGTCAGTCACCGGTACCGGATGGTGTTTACAGCATGCACTGCATGGCGGAAGATGTGCTGACATTAATGGACCGACTGGGCATGCAGAAGGTTATCCTGGCCGGACATTCCATGGGTGGCTATGTGGCGTTGCAATTCGCGCATGCTTACCCGGAGAGACTGGAAGCCCTGGTGCTGGTGGCTTCGCATTGTTTTGCAGACGAAAAGGAAAGGGCAGAGAACCGGATCGCAACGGCACAAAAAGTTGAACGGAGCGGAAAGATTGATTTTATTGCAGAGGGGATGCTGCCCAATTTGACTAGCTGATTTGTCAATACAAAACCGAATAAAGGAATTGATTTTAAATACCCATCCAACAGGCATCAGCGGGGTGCTGCGCGGGATGGCCGAAAGAGATTCCATGTGTGAGACTCTTTCTACTTTTAAAAAACCATTTCTTATTATCGCAGGTGATGAAGATAAGTTCATCTCATTGGACAGGGTTAAGGAAATGGCTTCGCTAATGGAGAATTCGTGGATTAAGGTCATCCAGGGAGCTGGTCATCTGCCCATGCTGGAAAAGCCAAATGAAACCGCCAAAGCATTGCGTTCATTAATTCAAA
This sequence comes from uncultured Chloroflexia bacterium, assembly GCA_963802275.1. GTDB lineage: Bacteria > Chloroflexota > Anaerolineae > Anaerolineales > Anaerolineaceae > CAZMZW01. The sequence continues at coordinate 132,545 of CAWDIB010000001.1, forward strand.
GGTTAAACAAGAAGACCTGATCAATTGAAGTTAGAATCGTCGGTTCATCTTCCAAGAACAATAAGCAAAAAAACATCGAAAAGGAGATTTTAAATTGACTAGCCCATCAAAAGTATATTTCACCGATCTGCACACCAGGACCGGTCACAGCCTGCTGGATAAATTTGACCTGCTGATGAAAAAGACGGGTATCGAGAAGATCGATTTCAAGAATAAATTCACCGCCATCAAACTGCATTTTGGCGAACCGGGGAATCTGGCATTCATCCGCCCCAATTTTGCCGCGCGGGTGGTGAGGCAGGTGCGCGCGTTGGGCGGCAAGCCCTACCTGACCGACTGCAATACGATGTATTTTGGTGAGCGCGGGAATGCAGTGGATCATCTGCAGGCTGCCATGGAGAATGGATTCAATTACCTATCCACCGGGGCGCAGGTGATCATTGCTGATGGTCTGACCGGTGGTGACACGGAGGAAATTCCGATCAACCTGAAGCACGTGAAGAATGCCAAGGTGGGCACGGCGCTGGCGCAGGCGGATGTGATCATCAGCTTAACTCATTTCAAAGGACACGATGCCACCGGATTTGGGGGCGTGTTGAAAAACGTGGGCATGGGCGGCGGTTCGCGTAGAGGCAAGCTGGAAATGCATGCTGCGTCCAAGCCGACCATCCGGGAAGACGAGTGCGTGGCCTGCGGCACCTGCATCAAGTATTGCCCGCAACATGCCATCGCCTACAACCGCAACCATAAAGCTCAAATTGATTACAACCTGTGCATTGGCTGCGGGCAATGCATCGCCTCGTGCCATTATGGCGCGGTGCATGGCCATTACGACGAAAAAGCGGTAGCGCTGAACGAAAAAATCGCCGAATACACCTATGCGATCCTAAAAGACAAACCCCATTTCCATCTCAGTCTGATCATGAACGTTTCGCCCAATTGCGATTGCTGGGACTACAACGATATGGCCATTGTACCGGATATCGGCATGGCGGCATCCTTTGACCCGGTAGCGCTGGATTGCGCCTGTGCAGAATTGGTGAACCAGGCCATGGTTATTCCGGGGAGCGTCCTGGAGCAAAAAAAATGGAAAACAGGGGAGGATAAATTCAATGTGCTCTGCCCGAACACGCGTTGGCAGGATTGCGTCAGACACGCGGAGGAGATTGGCCTGGGCAATCAAAAATTCGAACTCATCCAGATCAAATAGGAAATTCATATTAATAAAAAAAGTGAGCTGTTACGCTCACTTTTTTGTTTTGATTGAAAAAATTAGTTGCTATTTTATTCTTATATTATTGATGAATGTTGTATTTGAATAATTATTTGCAGCACCCGGGCGGGCAACTGGTTTTTCGGCATACTGCGCAATTGACATCCGCGCACGGGTCCGTTTTTACGCATTGCCCATTCACTAATGTGTAACCAACTTTGCAAGGACCATAGCAAGTGGGAACATTAACTGTGAGGGTGACACACTGGCCATCCTGGTCGCGCCCGATCAGCAGGCATTGTCCATTGACCAGCTCATACCCATTTTCGCATATCTTACCATCCCGGGGCGGATTGCCCACGTCCGGTGCGCAGCGTTTGAGCAAAGCACTGAAGCTTTCACCGAGAGGGCAGCAGTCAGGCTGAAGTGGGATGCAGTAACCCAGAATCTTATCGAAATACTCATTCAATCTGCATTCCGGCAGATTATCGTTCAAGTTTTCCGTGGGAGAACAGGGCTGGGTAATGGCTGCGGCGGCATATCCAGGAGGACATTGCGGTGTTTGACCTTGGCCGGCTGTTCCGGGATCGCAGACTCCCTGCAGCGGATTGTAAACCGTCAGACCGAATACCTGCTGAGGTTCGTTGATATTGATGTTGGCTGCCACGGCAGAATTTGGATCCTGCGGGCAGCGTGCGCCATCAAAACCGGGAATGGGCGCGCAGCACCCCAGCCGTTCCTGATACCTTGTTCCCAATTGGCATCCAGAGCCAGGTCCATAATCGGGGATGCATTTCTTCAGATTTTCAGAGAAATGGTAACCGTAAGGGCAGTTATTGGCATCCTGGTTGACGCAGTTGTTGAAAGCCGCCACAAAATTTGACCCGGGGCCGCAACTGACTGGTCCTGTACCGCCGCCCAATTCAACCAATCCAGCCGGCGTGCGCGTGTCACCCGGCAGCAACATGCGCAGCGGATCGGGTTTTTCATTATTGTATCCATCCGGCGGTGTGTTGCAGATGTTACCCGCGGCAAAGGTCAGGTTCGCTGGGCATTGGCCTTCCCCGGGTGCTTGTGGATCTTCGTAGGGTTTTCGGATACAGCGGCCATAACAATCATAGACATAATTGAACCCGCAGCCATTGCCATCGATGGGCAGGCAGCGCTTGTAATTGGGGTCCCAATAGTGGTTGCTGTCGCAATTGTAGTTATTGCCGCGAATCGGCTGGCAGCATTGGACTGTCTGGTTGAAGTAATAACCCGCCGGGCAAAGCTTGCGGTCATTTTGTTCCGGCTCGCAGGTCTTCTTTTCAGTCAGGACAAACCCATCCGGGCAGTCCTTCTCAGGTATGCATCCGCCCAGGTTGGGATTCCACTTGGTACCGGGAGGGCAGGAGCTTTCATTGTTCGGCTGGCAATCCATCAGTGCACTTAAATACCAGCCTTTGGGGCAATCCATGTTTGGATCGCGGACACATTGACCGAATGCAGATGTGGTGGCAGTGGCAGGTGTCTCCTGCCATATATAACCTTCCGGACAATAATGCACGATTGTCTTGCTTACATTGAGCAAGTCATTGCCAAAGAGAAGGTTGGCGCGGATGCTTCCACCAGTAGTGGCCTGTGCGTTGGCGGCTTGTGTCTGACCACCTCCGCAGACCGTAATCTCCACGGTCGAACCCATTCTCTGTTCAGGTCCCGAGCAGGAGAATACATCTGGACGATTGGTGGGAATGCAGGTGAAGTTTTGTCCATTGACTGTGGTAGAAAACCCTGCATTACCGCTGCCATTTGAGTTGAAGGTAATGGACACCTGACCACCTGCAGGGCAGCCAAAGTTATCAACGGTGGTTTTTCCACCACCTTCTGTCACTCCAGGTGTACATGGCTGCTCACTGGTTGGTATATTTGGATCGGCGCAAAGGCGAGTAGTAGTGGGCGGGCAGAAGGGTGCATATTCGGGAGGTGTTGGCATGCAGCGGAAACCGACATCGGTGTGGGTTGTATCCGGAGCAAAACCAGAATCCGGCTGGCCGCCGCCAACAACCCTTTTCAACTTACCCTCTGATGGGCCGGTGGGATTAAACAAGCCAATCTTTAATGGCGTTACCTCAAACCAGTCATCCGCCCATTCTCGTACGCTTCCATTTGAATCACAGGCACCTGCTTCCCATTGAGCTTCGCTGGGGATTTTTCCCTCCGCCCACTGGCAGAAAGCATTGGCCTGGAACCAGTTGACGCAAACGACTGGCATGTCGGCAAATTTGCTGTTGCGGTATTGGCTGCAGGGACCCTGGTCGCTGGTCTGGGGGGGCGTGCAAACCCCTGATTCCTCACAGGCGGCATACTGGCCGTTGGTTACCGGTCCTGCGAACATATAGAATCCCGGCATTTTCACCCGTGTTTCTCCACCTATTTTCAATCCCGGATTGCATTCCGGGCTGCCGAACAAGAGACTGGAACAGGGGAAGAATTTGATCTTGATTTTATCGATGAAGTCATGGATCCAGGGTATGGTGCCCAGCCATCCTGGAGTTCCCAGCCCCTTGGTGGGTGGTTTGTAGACTACACCACCCGCCTCTTTGCTGAGGTCCGGAGCTTTTGGTTTATTATCGCAACTTGTCAAAAAAGAGACGATCAGCAGTAAACAGATGATCCCCTTGAGAGTATTCATTTTTCTTTTCATTCGCTCCTCCTCATCGACTGAATGAAACAAGTGGGGCATCATGCAGGAAAATAGCCCCACGGGCAAAACACTTTGCCTTAATACCATTATAGTAAGCAGAAGGCAAAAGTCAATATGGCACGGGGAAAAAATTTATAAGATATTCTTTATAATGAAAATATGGTTCATAAAGAAACTGCCCAAGGTTATGTTGAAGTACCCCATCGGGCGGATGTGGCCATCAAAGTGTGGTCGGGTGATTTAGGAGGATTGTTCGTTCAATCAGCGCGCGGATTATATTCACTGATGGGGGTTTATTGGAGTAATGAACGGAATATCTCACGAACCATCGAATTGAGTGAATCGGATCACGAAACGCTGCTGATCAGGTTTCTTAATGAACTCATTTTTGATGTTCAACTTCGATCGGTTATCTATGAAGAACTGAATATTCAAGTTCAAAAAAATCGGTTATGGGGCGAATTGAAAGGAGTAAAAATATCAGGATTTGATCGTGAGGTTAAAGCAGCCACTTACCATGAGTGCAAAATTCTTCAGACTGCTGCAGGATATCAAACGATGATCGTGTTCGATATATGAAACGCGAGGAATACAGATGATCAAATTGCAGGATTTTAATAAGGTCAATGAATTTGAATGGAAAATACCACAGTCCTTCCGCAGTGACATGAAGGGGGATGTGGTTGTATTCACTTTGCAGGAGATGCTGACGAATGGGTTGGAAGACCGCTCGTTTGAGCAGGCGGTCAATGCCGCCTGCCTGCCCGGGCTGGCAGGTCATGTGGTGGTCATGCCGGATGTTCACCAGGGGTATGGCTTTCCCATCGGTGGGGTGGCAGCCACGCGTTTGCCGGATGGCGTCATTTCACCCGGCGCGATCGGATATGACATCAATTGCGGGGTGCGGCTGCTTTCCTCAACCATTGAAGTTGATGCAGCCAGACCTTTCCTGGATACGCTAATCAACCGCTTGTATGTGGAATGCCCGAGTGGGGTGGGATCTGAAAGTGGTCTTAAATTGAACCAGACAATGCTGAAGGGAATTTGCCGGACAGGATCACGCTGGATGCAGAAAAATGGATATGCGTCCGAGGAAGACTTGGAGCTGACCGAGGATGGAGGCTGTCTTGAAAGTGCGGATGCGAAGGATATCAGCCCGCGTGCCCTGGAAAGGGGCATCCCTCAGGTGGGCTCATTGGGTTCAGGAAATCATTTCATTGAGATCAGCCGGGTGGAAAAAATATTAGATGATAAAGCTGCCCAGGTAATGGGACTGCAAGAAAATTGCATATGCCTGATGCTGCATAGCGGTTCACGTGGACTGGGTCACCAGGTCTGCACCGATTATGTGCATGATTTTCAACGAGTAGCGCAAAAATATGGCATCCACTTGCCGGACCGCGAGTTGGTATGCGCACCGTTGAATTCGCCGGAAGGACAGGCGTATCTGTCTGCCATGCGCTGTGCAGCCAATTACGCTTTTTGCAACCGGCAAATGCTGGCATTTTTCGCAAACCGGGTGTTTGAATCCGTCTTCGCCGGAAAAGTGCGCAATCATCATCTGCACCTGGTTTATGACCTGGCGCACAATATGGGCAAGGTGGAAACACACCAAATCAATGGTAAACCGCTGAAAGTCTTCGTCCACCGCAAGGGTGCCACCCGTTCCTTTGCCCCTGGAGTGCCAGGAGTACCAGCCCGCTATCAAGCCATCGGGCAACCGGTGCTGGTGCCCGGCAGCATGGGCACGGCTTCCTGGGTGCTGGTGGGTGCGCAGGCGGGCATGGAAAAAACCTTCGGGTCAGCCTGCCATGGCGCCGGGAGGGTTTTCAGCCGTAGCCAGGCCAGGCGGCAGATCCGCGGTGAGGAGTTGCGCAGGCAATTACAGGAAAGGGGCATACTTGTCAAAGCCGGGTCCATGTCCGGGTTGGCAGAGGAAGCCCCGCAGGCATACAAGGATGTCAACCAGGTGGTGGAATGTGTGATCGGCGCCGGGCTGGCAAAAAAGGTGGCTTGCCTGAAACCCCTGGCAGTGATCAAGGGCTGATGGTCAGCGCAGGTAAATGGGATTGGAGAAAATCCAGCCGCGTTTCTTGAGCAGATAATTCCGGTAGCATTCAACCCGGTAGATGCCGGCAGATTGCACTTCAAAGTCAATTTCCGTCTGCCTGTTCCAGGATTGGACCACTTCGCCATTTCTCAATAAACGGCATTCGCATGGAAACGGGAGGTGGATAACCAATTGTATACCTGCATCGAATTTGGTTTCTTCACCCATCATGATCAACTGCTCTCCCTTTTGTGCAACGAAGCTAAATCCCCGGCTGGGAGCTGGCATGTCATTGGCCACAAAACAATGGCCCAGCGCCAACGCGTTTTGAATAGCCAACGCATCCTCACGGGCATTCCCGCTCAATGGCGAATCAAGAAAAATATGCGTATTGATGGCATTAAAGTGAAACTCATACGGGAAGATAGTCCTATGAATGGGACCGATATGGTAATTCCCGGCATGGGAATCTGACCCGCCAACCGCCACGATTTTTCTGCCGGAATTGAGCAGGTCATCCCAAATCTTCAGGGTTTGGTGCGGCGGGTGATGGGCGATTAACTTTGGGAACAAGCCGAAGAATACTGCCTGCCACTTGTTCTTTGCACGTACTTTTAATTCGCTGAAGCCATTCCAAAGTTCAATACCCTGGTAACCGGTCACCTGCCAATCCTCCCAGGAGATATCGTCTTCGTGAAAAGAGGGCAGGGCGGGATCGTAAGGATGGGCGATGAAACAAATTCCGCCAGCCTGGTTTACAGCATCAATCAACCTTTGGGGATCATCCCCATAAGCAGCCATTTCGCGGTTGGCACCAAGTACCAGTAAATGGCTTTTTTGCGGTTGGCGATCCTGGTTGTGGACTTCTTCACCGACCATCACCAGCACTTTTTTATCACTATCACTATAATAACCATCCATTCCAAGCGGGCGGACGTTGTGATCGGTGATCAGGATGGCATCCAACCCGCTGCGCAGGGCGATATTGGCAACTTCCTGGTGGGGCAGGCTGCCATCGGAAAAATTGGTATGAATATGCAGGTTAAGGAGTGATTTCATTCATGGTTGACGGTTTCCAAGTTCAAACGGTATAATCAACCCGTTAAATCTTCGGAGGTTGATTGTGGTAACTTATTTTCAGATTGCTTTGATTATAACTTCGATCGCTTTGATCGCTGCCATCGTGCTGCAGAACAAGGGTATTGGCCTGGGTGGCCTAACCGGCCAGGATACAGGCGGTGTTTTTGGCACGCGGCGGGGAATTGAGAAGATCCTATTCAATATCACCGTAGTGCTGAGCGTGATCTTCATCATCCTGGTGATGGCAACCATCGCGGCGAATTCTTAATCGTTTTCCACTTATTTATTCTTGAAAACTGGCGTCTCCTGTCCGTAGGGAGATTGCCTTTTTAATATAATAAAATAGTCGCATGAAAAGCATACGCTGGCAATTGATCATCATTTTGGTGGCAGGGGTCCTGGTAGGCGCTCTGCTGCTGAGTGGGCAGTCCGGTTTCCGGCTTGTTTCACCTTCCCCCGCCAAAGGCGGTACTTACACGGAAGCGCTTCTGGGCAGTCTGCAACGCCTGAATCCGCTGCTGGATTATTACAACCAACCGGATCGGGATGTGGACCGCCTGGTATTCAGCGGCTTGCTGCGTTTTGATTCCAGGGGCGAAGCCCAACCGGACATGGCAGAGAAGTGGGGAGTCTCCATGGATGGACTGACCTACAATTTTGATATTCATTCAACGGCAACCTGGCACGACGGCAAACCGGTCACCAGCGAAGATGTAGTTTTCACGGTCAATATGATGCGTGATCCGGCCTCCGTAATGCCGGAAGACTTGAAAACATTATGGCGAGGAGTGGAAGTGATCGCCCTGAGTGAAAAATCCCTGCAATTCCAATTGGCGGAAGCATTTGCACCATTTAAGGATTACCTGACTTTTGGGATTCTGCCCAAACACCTGTTGGGCGGATTCAGTTATACGGATATCGTCAATGCTTCATTTAACATACAACCCATCGGTAGCGGCCCTTACCGTTTTGACAAACTCATTATCGAAGATGGCCGAATCGAAGGGGTGGCATTAAAGGCCAATGAGGCATATTACGGACAGGTTCCGTTCATTTCCCAAGTGGTTTTCCGTTATTTTCCGGATGGACCTTTGGCATACAGCGCCTATATAAAGGGCGAAGTGCAGGGAATCGGAGAAATCAGTCTCGATATCCTGCGCCAGGGATTGGCGAATCCCAACCTTTCACTCTATAGCATCCGCAAACCGCAGATCGCCATGGTGCTGTTCAATCTAAAAAATAATGAAACCAAGTTTCTGCAAGACAAGGTCATCCGCCGCGCGCTGCTGGCCGGCTTGAACCGGCGCAGCCTGATTGATCGGGTTTATTCCGGGCAGGGCATCATTGCCAGTGTACCGCTACTTCCCGGCAGCTGGGCTTATTATGATGGATTGACGCCGGTGGATTTTGACCCGCAGAAAGCGATGGACCTGCTCAAGCAACAGGGATACGTTCTGGCCAATGCTGGTGATAGCGTGCGCGCCAAACAGGGGACAGCGCTGAATTTTGAACTGCTCCATCCGCAGGATGCCATCCACCAGGCCATTGCGGAAGCCATCCAAGCAGACTGGGCGAAAATCGGGGTGGCAGTCACCCTCAAGGCAGTGCCGTATGACCTGCTGATTTTGGACCATTTACAGCCGCTCAGTTACCAGGCAGCGCTGGTTGATCTGAATTTTGCCAATGCGCCTGATCCGGATCCATATCCGTTCTGGGATATTTCGCAGGTGGGCGGCGGTCAGAATTACTCACAATGGGAGAACCGCATTGTCAGTGAATACCTGGAACAGGCACGAGTCTCGCAGGATTTTGATGAACGCGCCAAGCTTTACCGCAATTTCCAAGTGCTCTTCATGGATGAATTGCCAGCTCTGCCGCTGTTTTACCCGGTCTACAATTACGGGGTGGACAAGGGCGTGCAGGCTATCCGCCTTGGACCTTTCTTTGACCCCAGCGACCGCTTTTTTAACATCTCCAGCTGGTTCCTGCTTTCAAGGTAGTGGTTTCCTGGTGAATTTCGCCTGAAAGATGAAAAAATATTTCACCCGCCGGGGAGATGATGGAACTTCCGCCACGATCGGAGGCATACGGTTGGATAAAAACAACCCGGTGTTCGAGCTGCTGGGAACGCTGGATGAAGCCTGTTCGGCTCTCAATCTGGCTACGTTGCAGTTTAATGAAAAACAACACAAGGAATTAATTGGGGCTATTCAAAAAGATCTGCAGTTGATCATGGCTGAAGCTGCTGGTGATAAAAAATCCCAGATGAATCCTGAAAAAATCAAGTGGCTGGAAAAGGAAATTCACCGGCTGGGGGAAGGCATCTTGATGCCGGACGAATTCAATACTGCATGGACCAAACCCGCCAGCGCCATGCTGAACTTTGCCCGCACGGTCATACGACGGTCAGAACGGAAGGCGGTTGCTTATGCTCGAACACAAGACAATACAAATCCGCTTTGGCTCGGATATTTAAATCGGTTGTCTTCCCTTCTGTTTGTGCTCCAGCATGTAATGGAGAATCATCCCCTCATAGGGTGATAAACACTTTTATTGGGGGTAAATCAGAATGGGGAAGCTTTCCCCGGTCAGTTCAAAACCGAGTTTCTGATAAAGGCGGATGGAGTTGGGATTATCCTGCTGGGTATTTACGGTAACTTCGCGCATTAATGCCTGTTTCATCCGTTGAACCATATCCATCACAAGAGCGGTGCCCACACCGGTGCCCTGGTAGTGCGGGAAGACAGCCAGGCGGGCCAAATGGGCATTGGCGGCAGAGGTGGTGGTCATTTGGTAACCAATGATCTCACCGCGAAATTCCATCACGCTGGCATAGCTGGTCTGGGTGTATGCGCGGCGGATGGCATCCTCTGACTGCTGCCAGAGCGGTTCAAAACAAACCCGGTCAATATTCGCCACACGGGCAATATCACTGCTGACCATCGGGCGCAGCAGGTAGTCATCATCCAGGTCAGGGATTTCGCGACCGCGGCCTCTGAATTTTAATAACACCACCCGCTGCCGCTCCTCCCAATGGTTGGAATTAAGCAATTGTTTGAACCAATCAGAGTAGGCCAGGGCAGCCAACGGTTGTTGGTTTTTTCCTGCCATTTGCTGCAGCCCCTCAGCCAGAAGTAATTTCCATACTGGTTGAAAGTACCTTTTCTCACGGAGCGCAAACAGACGCACCCAGAAAATCCCCGGGGGATCGTCCGGCATGGCCAGAACCGCTTGTATTTTTCCATTCTCTTCGGCAGCGAGAAATGGCTTTTCCCCCAGCCACTCTGCCGGCGGGCGCCAATCCAGGTGCCGATGAATGAGGATATCCTGCTGCAGGAACTCAACCAGCTGGGAAAAGTCATTTTTCCCAAGTGAACGCAACCGCATTCCAGAAGGAAGCGTTTTCTTGTCGGCAAACAAGGAAGTCAAGTGTTAGGTTATTCCTTCACCCGTTCAGCCAATTGCTGCAGCCCCTGCGCCAGACCTTCAATGTTCTCCACGCCGGTCTGCTGAAGACGCATGGCTAAAGTGAGGAAGGGCAGGTTGGCAGGATCGCTGATGAAGTCCTTGATCTCCCGTGGCAAAGCTTGATACAGTTCTTTATCCTGCAGCAATTTTTGCATCTCAGCCGCGAAGCTGGATTGGTCCATCAATTCATCCAATTGGATTTCCAGAGAAGCGCACAAAGCCTGCAACTCGTTCAACGGAATGGGTAGGGCGGTCAGTTCATAGCGCTTAATCCTGGCGGCAGGAATGCCGGTCTGGTCGGAGAGCTGCTTGAGGGATAATTTCTTATTGGCACGCGCAAGCTGCAGGGTGGCGGAAATGATGCGATGGCGCAGCAGGATCAGTTGCTGGATTTGTTCAGGGCTGGCTTTGGGGACGCCAAACTCGGGTTCTTCTGCGGAAAGGAAAACACGGGGTGGCAGTTCAAAAAAATAAGCCAGCATTTCCACTTCCGGCAGGGAAGGAATCTCCCGGCTGGATTCCAAACGGGTATAGCGTTTGATGGGAATTCCCAGCGCGTCGGCGCATTCCCTGGTTGTTTTGCCGGCTGCCTGGCGGGCTTTGCTAATCAACTCTGAAACGAGAGGCGTGCCTGAGCTGATTTCTGATGAAGAATCAAACATGTCTCCTCAATTCGGTCAAATGGACTTAAAAACATTATAGCATCCGGATGAATCGAGAAGCGCATGACTCTCTAACCCCAAACCCATTCACCATTCAGCATGGTCTTTACCGGGAGCAGTCCGGCCAGCTCATCAGATGGGAGGATAAGGGGATCTTTTTCAAGTACCAACAGGTCGGCCTGGTAACCGGGAGCCAATTTCCCAAGATGTTCCGCTTGTCCAGCAGCAAAGGCGGGTGCAGTGGTGTAGCCCTTGAACGCTTTTTGGAAGTTAAGGCATTCCTGGTTCTGCCAGCCGGGTTGGGAGGAATCCAGTTCCAATCTGCGACGAGAGATGGCGGCTGCCAGCCCGATAAAGGGATTGGGCGTTTCCACCGGCGCATCCGAGCCAAACAATAGGGTGGCCCCGCACCTGAACAGACTATTCCAGGCGTATGAAAATTGGCAGCGCTCTCCCCAGTAGCGGTCTGCCATGTCCTGGTCGGAAAGGACATGGATGGGCTGCATGGATGCGAGGATATCCATCTCCGCTAGTCGAACCTGGTCAACAGGTTGAATGAGCTGGACATGTTCGATGCGGTGACGGCGGTGGGGCAACCCGAGGCGTGACTCGATCTTGCGCAGGCTGCGGAAAGCATCCAACACCACGCGGTTGGCGCGGTCGCCAATGGCATGGATGGCCATCTCGATGCCGCTTTTCACCGCCTGGCGACCAATTTCAATGATCTCATCGGCTTCCATCATCAGCATGCCCAGGTTGGCGGGGCTGCCCTCATAGGGCTGCAACATGGCGGCGGACTGGGCGCCCAGGGCGCCATCGCTGAACAACTTAAGCCAACCCACCTGCAGATTGCCATTGCGCTGACCGCTGCGCAAACCACTTTCGATTGCCTGTGGCAGAAAATGGCGCGGGATGCCCTTGACCACCCGCAGGGGCAATTCATTATTTCTATGGAACTCCTGCAAGATGGGGAAGAGGTCCCAGGTATCAAAGTCATGCACGCTGGTGATGCCAAAGCGGTTCAAATGCTGAAAAGCATGCTGCAGGCGGCGTATGGTTTCGTCACGGCCAGTGGGGGGAATGACAGCATCAACCAGTTGCATGGCGGTTTCCAGCAGAATGCCGTCTGGATTGCCGGACTCACCCCGCAGGAGCTTGCCACCTTTTGGATCGGGGGTAGCGGTATGAATGCCAGCGGCGGTCAAGGCGGCGCTATTTGCCCAACCAGCATGCAGCGATTTAGCGGTGAGGTAAATGGGATGCTGTTGGCTGATCTCATCCAGTAAACTGGCATTGCCATAACCCTCCGGCCAGCGGTTGTGGTTCCAGCCATGACCCAGCACCCATTGACCGGGCGGAGTAAGTTCCACCTGGTGGTGGACGCGCTGCAGGCATTCCTCACGGGAAGCTGTTTCACAATCCACTTTTGCCAGAAAATTGGCGTATTCCAGCAAATGAAGGTGGGAATCACAAATGGAAGGCAGCAGGTATTGCCCGTGCATATCTTCAATTAAACGATTGGAGGCAGGAATGGATTCCATTTCCTCGCGGGTGCCGATGGCCTGAATGATGCCCTGGTCAATGGCCGTGGCGGTAAAGTCGGGATGCCGGGATTGGAACTGGGGAAACTGCGCGTTAATGAGGATGCGCATGATTCAATCGTTGAGGATCTGCTCCACCAGTGCTTCCAGTTCCTCCTGGGAGTAATAGTGGATGACGATGCTGCCGCCATGTTTGCCGTGCTGGATGGAAACCTTGGTGCCCAGCCGCCCGCGCATGCGTTCTTCCAGGTCGCGCACCTCGCTGGGTTTGACCGGTTTTTGAACCGGCCGGGGTTTCTCGCCGCCCATCTTGCGGGTCAGTTCCTCCGTTTGGCGCACGGTGAAGTTGTGCTTGAGGATGGTTTGCAGCGCAGCAGACTGGGCCTGGCTGTTCGGCAATGCCAGCAGCGCGCGGGCGTGTCCTTCGCTGATGCGGCCGTCCTCCAGCGCCTGCAGGACATTATCGGGCAGCTTGAGCAGACGGATGGTATTGGTGACCGCCACGCGGCTCTTTCCGACCTGGGAGGCGATCTCGTCATGAGAAAGCCCGAACTCCTCGGCCAATGCCTGGTAGGCCTCGGCGGCTTCCAGCGGTGAAAGATTCTCGCGCTGGATGTTCTCGATCAAGGCCAACTCCAAACGCTGTAGTTCACTGGCATCGCGGATGATGGCTGGCACGGTTGCCAGCCCGGCCATGGCGGCTGCCCGCAGGCGGCGTTCACCGGCGATCAGGGTGTAGCGGTCGGATAGACCTTCGCGGGTGACGATGAGCGGCTGGATGATGCCATGCTCGCGGATGGAGGCGGCCAGCTCTTCCAACTCGGCCTGTGCCATCTCCCGCCGCGGCTGATGCGGATTGGGCTGGATACTGCCAATCGGGATCTGCGCTGCGCCGGTCTGCGCCTGGCTGTCATCACCGGGGATGAGGGCGTCCAACCCGCGGCCGAGTCCGCCCTTACGCGCCATGGCTGCCACCCTCTGTTGGGAAATCATTGGGTACCTTAATACCATCCTGGGTGAGGATCTCGCGTGCCAGGGCGGCATAACATTTGGCTGCTGCAGAACTGGGGGAGTAATAGGCGATCGGTTTGCCATAAGAGGGCGCCTCAGCCAGGCGGATGCTGCGCGGGATGATGGTGGAAAAGACCTGCGCCTGGAAATATTTGCGCACTTCATTGACCACATCTGCAGCCAGGGTGGTGCGCCCGTCATACATGGTCATCAGCACACCGCGCACCTTCAGGGCGGGGAAGAGCGAAGATTGCACGCGTTTGATGGTCTGCACCAATTGGCCGATACCCTCCAGTGCCAGGTATTCGCACTGCACCGGGATGAGCACCCCGTCACGGGCAGCCACCAGTCCATTGACGGTGAGGATGCTCAGCGAGGGCGGGCAGTCGATGAGCAGGTAATCATAACCAGCGGATACTTTCTCAAGGACCTCTTTTAAACGGAATTCACGCCGTTGCATGTCGAGCAGTTCCACCTCTGCGCCGGCCAGGGCTGGCGAGGAAGGGAGGATGGACATGCGGAAGAGCTTATGGTGCAGGATGGCAGGCGCGGGGGGCGAGTTGCCGATGAGCACCTCATAGGTGCCGGTCTTCACCTGCGACTTGTCGATGCCCAGGCTGGAGGAGGCATTGGCCTGCGGGTCAAGGTCAACGATGAGCACCTTCTGCCCATAAAGGGCAAAATAGGCGCCGAGGTTGATGGCCGAGGTGGTTTTGCCCACCCCGCCTTTTTGGTTGACGAGCGTGTAGATCTTGGTCATGTGGTTTTCATCCCGGGAAGGATTTCAATGACGGCTGCCTGTACTTCTGCGGGGGTGGGCATACCCTCCACCCCGCGGCGGGTGACGGAAAGGGAAGCCAGCCGGACGGCTTGTTCGCCAGCCAGCCAAGCATCACGGGTGGCGTGCAGGCGGGTAAAGAAGACCGCGGCAAAGATGTCTCCGGCGCCGGTGGGGTCAACCACCGAAACACCGGGGGCGGGAAAATGGTGCACATCGTTATTCCAATATACGCGCGCTCCGTTTTCGCCCTCAGTGATAGCGAGGATGGAAGTCTGCTGATGCAGTCGCTGGATGCGCGTTTCATCATATGCAACGTCCTCCACGCTGAGCACGGCGGCATCCATTTTTGGTAGGAAGGCGTCCGCCTCCGGCCAGTCGCGGTAGTGCACGCGCTTCTGTTCATCCACGGCACGCATGCAGCCTTGCGGGGTGATGCATAAAAAGTGTCCGGTGTACAGGTCAGCCAGTGAGGGATCGATCTCGTATGCCACCGGGGCAAAATGAACAATGGTGGCATGTTTCCATTCGGAAGGGATCATATCGGCGGTGATGGTCGGGGCGCGGTGGTGCAGGTATTGAATGCGCCCCTCGGGAGTCTCGATGTTTTCAAAGGTGGTAGCCTGTGATGAGGGGATGCGCAAGAGTTGAAAGGATGCCAGGGAGGAGAGGTCCATCTCTTTTGGGGCAACGGTGATGATGCCCACCCGCAACCCCATTGCAGCGGCAACCATGGCGGAATAAGAGACCGTGCCACCCAGCATGAATCCGCCCGGCACCACATCACGGGTGACATGCCCGATGAGCAGGTAATCCAGGGGTTGGTCAAGTGAAGGTGGCAAGGGCGGGGTGGGGCTCATTTTAAATAGCAATATTTGGAATTGGCTGAAAAATTATAGCATGGTTGAGTTTGCGAAATGGGTTTGTAATTCGGTTTTATTTAAGCTATAGTCTTAGGCAGATTTCATTCATCACAGGAGAGTTGTCCATGGAAGGCAAAACCCACACCACTCACCGCATCAGTGACATGCGCGGCGAGGAAAAACCGCGTGAGCGGATGGCGGCGCTGGGTGCCAGCGCGCTTCATACCTATGAACTGCTGGCCATCCTGCTGCGGGTGGGTGTGAAAGGTGAGAATGTGCTGGACCTCTCCAAGCGGCTGCTGGATGAATTTGGTGAATTGGCGGGTTTGCACAGCGCCGACCTGGAACAACTGGCTGGTGTGCATGGGATGGGTTTATCCAAAGCCTGCCAACTCAAAGCTGCCCTGGAACTTGGCCATCGCCTGCAGACTGACAAGCCGGAGCCAAAACCGCAGATTAACTCGCCGGCGGATGCGGTGGCGCAGGTGATGCATCAGCTCTCGGCGGCGACCCAGGAGGAGTTATGGGTGCTGCTGCTCAATACCAGGAACCGCGTGCTGTCCAAACAGCATTTGTATACCGGCTCGATCAACCATTCCACGGTGCGGGTGGCGGAGGTGTTCACGGCGGCCATCCGGCAAAAGGCGGCGGCGGTCATTGTGGCGCACAACCACCCGAGCGGAGACCCGGCGCCCAGCCCGGAGGATATTCAGTTGACGGTGGCTATGCGCCAGGCGGGCGAGCTGCTGGATATCAAGCTGCTGGACCACCTCATCATCGGCCGGCAGGAGTGGGTGTCGTTGAAGCAGCGGCGGCTGGGGTTTGATTGACTTGCTCTAGCGAGCCCGACGTTTTTACGAAGTATGTACTCGCGAGCCGGCTTTCGGTGTGACGATCTCTTTCTTCTACTGGTCATTGCAGATTTCCGCGTCGCTTTGCTCCTCGCAATTGCGGAACTATTTACACCCCTTCATGCCCATGATAAAATATGCCCTGTCACCTGGCGAGGTAGCTCAGTGGTAGAGCAGGGGACTCATAAGCCCTTGGTCGTGGGTTCAAATCCCACTCTCGCCACTTTTTCTTGTATGCCACAGGTGGGGTAGTTCAGAGGCTTGCATGAGAGGGCATGCTTGCTCGTGGGAACTGCACTCCTCGCCCTCTTGTATGCCCAGGTGGGGAGTTCAAGAGGCCTTGGTCGTGGGTTCACCTCGGGTGCAGGCAAATCCCACTCTCGCCACTTTTTCTTGTATGCCACAGGTGGGGTAGTTCAAGAGGCCTTGGTCGTGGGTTCACCCTACGGGTGCAGGCAAATCCCACTCTCGCCATTTTTTCTTTCATACTCACTTATGGAGCGGTCAAATCATTGAGCAAGTGCATCGCATACATAAATCATTATGAAAACAATTTATATACCCAATTATTTCTTCCTAAATAGATAGGAAAATGCTGATTTTTTATAAGCTATACCTCGTCCTGATTGTAAGAGAGTTTCAATGGTTATTTCCTTATCGCTCTTGGGTATGAAATGTGCCTCCAAATTCTTTTCTGAAATACTGTATTTTCCATTATTGAATTGAACAGCCGCCAATAATTCGTAACTAGAATCCAGATAAGCTATTCCCGAATCTGCATGACTATTATTTGCCAAGAGGATCCCGCCATGTTTAAGGTATTTTTTACATGATTGAGAAACAGGGCCAGCCCATTGTGATATTAGTAAATCGAAACCACCTTCTGGCAGGTCAAGTAGTTTTGAATAGTCACTGTGAATGTATCTGAACGAAGCATTCTCCTGATATCTTTTATTCATTTCAATGAACTGTGCCACAGATTCCGTATCGTTGAAAAACTTCCTGGACTTTTTATCTGAATCAACATAGGCGACATAGGGGATCACAAACGAAGGGGTGATATGAACAAAACTTCCAGGGTATAGCGCATTTTCAATTCTATATTTTTCATTAATTTGAATAAATAACTCAGTCCTCTCGAACTGTTTTTCAATATATTCCTTGCGATAAAGGTCAAGATAGTTCATAGAAAGTTCATTTTGCTAATGATTACATTTCCATCCTAATAATGATTTGCTCGTGCTCTCGAAAACCTCTTTTGTATAAATAGTACTTAGCCTGGTAAATACCTAGAGCATAGAATTCGTGGAACTCAATATTCCGCAATATCGATGAAGAAAGGAATAGCATTAGGAAAAAAGCCATATATGGAGTAGTGCGCAACTTAATAGAGTCATATGGTTCATGAGACCTTGGTTGTTGATTCGCCCTGTGGGTGTAAGCAATCAGCATTCTCATAATTCTATTTTTAAAATACTATTAATAAGGGGGATTGAAATATCTACAAATTGTATAATGGAAATAGCAACGTTTTTAAGGACTTCTCTTCATTATTATTAGATGGCCGAAAAAAAAAGAACCTTACTTATAGTCGCACGGCTGCTGATCGCGATGGTGCTGTTCTTCAACCTGCAGGCAGCTGTGCTCTTTTTTGTGCAGCCGGAAGCGTACATGGGCGGATTCGGGCTGGAAGCAGCGGTTGGCAAGCCGTTAGTGCGCGGCTTTGGTCTGCTGTTCCTGATGTGGAATATTCCCTATTTATTCGCACTGGCCAATCCCATCCGACACCGGATCTCCTTGGTCGAGGCGGTCATCATGCAGGGGCTGGCGCTGGCGGGGGAGTCCGTTATCCTTTGGTTGGATGGTCCATTTGCGGAGGTAGTGCGGATGAGCATATTACGCTTCATCCTTTTTGATGGCGTTGGGCTGGTGCTGTTGACCGCGGCATTGCTGATATGCGAGTGGTTACAAAAACGGTACGGTAAAAAGAAAGAGTGAATTGATCATCTCCAGCATTCAAAAGGATCGATAAGAAGGTATTTGGCTCTTATTCTTCTTTTGGAATGGAAAATGAATAGATAGTCGTGTATTTTCTACCCATCACCAGCGATATGCGCTTATTGGTCAGATCGTAGATAATTGACCAACGGGTTCCTGTTTCACCCAGCTGTGAGACTTCCTTTAAAAGAACCATCCCATTGTTCATATCCATCTGCCCCTTGGCGTTGCTCAAGGTTTCAACCAGATGATTGTAGCGCAGGCAGGAGGAATTCGCGCCATCCGGTTTTTCTTCCGGTGATCAGGAAATTGGTAGCCACCTGCCAGGGTTGGGCAGACTTGACAACCACCGGGACGCCTGCCAGATATTCCACCACGGCTGAATTTCCTGAAGCATCCGCCAGCAGGAAATGCACCGGCACGCTGCCAAAATCAATATTGAAATCCTCCAGCAGGTCCAATGCTTCAGGAACATCGCGGGCATAATCCAGCATCAGGCGGATCAATTCAAGCTCATCGAGAGTGAATTTTTCTTTGTCAACACCACCTTCGGCATGACTGACTGACATCATGCCCACCGCAAGTCCATGTTCATTCATACCATCGAAGGGTAAGTATGGCGCCCGCAAGAGTGCCTGTGGATCGTCCAGTGGTGAATGCTGGCGGTCGTAGCCCAGGTAACTGATGTCCACCATCGAAACCGAAGCATATCCTGCGGGTGGATCAGTAAAAAGGATCAAGGCGGAATGGTCATACCAGTCAAAATTGCGCCCGAAAAGATGGTTTTGTGAATCTCCCAAAGCAGAGAAGCATGAGCATGAGAATATCGGATTCTCGAATGTAAGTATTCGTTTTTCAACGAGTTCTCTTCCGGTCTTAATGAAATCACTAAAGCCATAATCACCCTGGTAGTGCAATTCATAAAAAGGGTGGTCAGAAATTTGTTTTATTGTGAGCTGCTTGCCAGGGAGGGATAATGTCCGGATTGCACTTGACTGTGAACAGCCCGACATCATCCAGGAAGTGATGAGCAGTACAAAAATAAAAAACAGAATTGAGGAAAATGAAATTCTCTTCACTGCCAACCTTTTTAGTTGTTAACATATCACAGCGAATATTCGGTAAAGAGATTTTATAAATGGGTTACGAAGGATAATACAATCTCAACTTACGCCGTATCATTTGATGACGAAAACCACGTGTCCACATTCGGGGCAGCAGATCTGCGTTCCAGGAGTACCTGGCGTGGGGGTGGGTGTGGGTGTTGGTGTGGGTGTCGGCGTGGGGGTGGGGATCTGCGAGGGCTGAAAGGCTTTGTAGCGGTGGCCGAGGTTATTGGAATTATAGGGTGTGTAGACCTTGTTGTTGCTGCCGTTCCAGACAAAGCTCATCTCCGGGAATCCGTAAGGAAGCTTGACATTTTGCGGATCGACCTGCTCCTTGCCAAGGAAGACCAGGCACCTGGTCTCCGCGGCGAGCATTTCAAGGTAGGAGGCGTGGTCTGCCATGGCTGCCTCCCAGACACTGGGGAACAAGCCAAGGGTAGGCAGGCATTCCTGCGCCTCGCTGCGGCACAGGCCTGCCAACGCGCATGACCTCATCATGGATCTTCTGTAAATTGTTGGCGTATTTTCCCATGATGATCAGGTTGAGTTTAAAAGCCAGGCCGGAGGTCGGGTCCAAGAAATAATTTTCATTCAGTAATTTTCCGATCATGCGACAAGCTCCTCAAAAATAATTTATCGTTTATATCAACGATCATCGTAAATATATTGTTGCAAGAAACAAGCCAGCTTTTTCCGCCTTGATTGCCGAGTAGCACCAAAATACGATCGCGATTTATTTTTGGGAGAAAAGAGGGATGATTTTGCTTATTTTGACCTGGCTATAATGACCAGGTTTCCGCTGGATTCTGCGCTGAAGGGTGATCCAGTAAGATCGCCAAACAATTCAATTGATTGAAATCCTGCTGATTTCAGCGCACTATGCAATTCGTGTGAAAGGATGGGACGTAATGGGGTTGACAGGATGGACTGCTGCCAAGCTTGATCGCCCTGCCGTTTCAGGGTGAGGATGTTGAAATTTATCAGAGCCGTCCGGCTCAAAGTCATAAAAGCGCAGGAAAAGCCATTCATTGTTGCCCTCGCGGGTGGACTGCGGTTCCATCCAGCGTTGCCGGTTCTTCATCACCGCGTCAAAATTGCGGTTCTGGATGATGAGCAGCCCGCCGGGCTTGAGGCAACTGACGAAATCAGCCAGCGCTTTTTGCAGGTCGTTCTCCGATAAAAGGTGGGGCAGGGAGTTACCCAGACAGAGCAGGGCATCGAAGGACTGGCTGCCAAACGCCGCATTCAATTCTCCAAAACCGACCGCCTTGAACTGCACAGAGACACCGGCGGATTTGGCATTCACCTCCGCCCGTTCGATCATTTTTTCGCTGAGGTCGGCACCAGCCACCTCGAATCCCAGCTTAGCCAGGGCGATGGCGTGCATGCCGGTACCGCAGGCGGCATCCAGGATGCGGCGGGCATTGGCAGCTTTTAATTGCTTTTCAAGGAAAGGCAGTTCCAGTCTCCAACCGGCCGGGCCAGTTGACGAAGCGGTCATAGTCGGAACTGAAATCATCGTAGAGCATTGTGGTTTTTAATTCTAAAGGTTTTCTGGCGACTAGCAATTCGGCAGGCACTTGAACAGGCGGGTGACCTCGGCAGAAAGCTGCATGAAGAGTGTCTCCATCCCACTGGTGAGTTTCTCGCGGGCGGCACTGGTCGAATCCGTCAGCAGCCCGCCGACCTGCTCGATGGCCTGGTTCATGCCCTCCACCAATATCCCGTAAAGTTTACCCGCGCAGGGGTTTGCTTTAAGTATCTCCGCCTCGGTCTTGATCTCCTTCAGCTTCGCGATGGCGCCCGGCAGGTCAATACCCGGGGTGGTGCGGATGAGCTCCACCTGGGTTTTGAACTTTTGGAAGACAGCCAGCCCCTGGTCGATCAGCTTGCCTGCTTCGCCCAGGTTGCAGGATGCCGTTGTGGGTGTTGGAAGGGGAGTGCTGGTGGCTGATGGCGCAATTTGGGGAGAGCAGGCGGAATTTACTATTAGACAGACAAAAATAGAAAAATAGAAAAACTTTTTCATAAAAAACATCCTCAATCAAATCATCAAAGTGATTATATATGAGGATGTTTTGATTAATGAAAATAAATTGGCTATCTAATCAGACACCAACGTATCACTTTTTGGATCATTCGATCAGGCAGCATTGCCTTGCGCGGCACGACCCGCATGGAAAACAGGCCGATTGCGCGCGGATCTTGAATAAGCCGCCTGCGGCTGGGCAGGGCGGTTCGGGCGGGACGGAATTTCGGGTGCGCGCTGGCTGTAATCAAAGCCGGGCAGGCGCTCGCGCTTGATGGCGGATTTCAAGGATGCGCTCGATGTCGCGGATCATGCCCTCATCCTCCGGCAGCACAGAAGGTAAAGGCTTTGCCGGTTGCCTGGGCGCGCCCGGTGCGGCCGATGCGGTGAATGTAGGCATCCACGGTATCCGGCATGTCGAAGTTGATGACATGCGAGATGTCCGAAACGTCAATGCCGCGCGCGGCGATGTCGGTGGCCACGAGGATGTCATAATCTGCCGCTGCGGAAACCATCCAGGGCGCCCTGGCGCTGCGTTCTGGGACATGTTGCCCTGCAGTGCCGATGTGCGGAAGCCGGCATGCGCCAGTTTGGTGGCCAGGTTGCGCGCGCGGTGCTTGGTGCGGGTGAAGATCAGCACCCGGTCCGATGCCAGCTGCTGCAGCATGGTCGTGACCAGCGCGGTCTTCAGCAGTCTGCGGCACGGGATACAGCGCGTGCGAGACGGTTTCGGTCGGCGCGATGATGCCGATCTGCACGGTGACCGGGTTGTGCAGGATGCTGTCGGCCAGTGTGCGGATCTCGTCCGGCATGGTGGCGGCAAAGAACAGCGTCTGGCGCTGCGCTGGCACGTGCTTGAGGATGCGGCGGATGTCGGGCAGGAAGCCCATGTCGCACATGCGGTCGGCTTCGTCCAGCACCAGCATCTCAACGTGCGACAGGTCGATGGTTCTTTCAGCCCAGCAGGTCCAAGCAGCCGGCCGGGGCAGGCGACGACGATGTCGGCGCCGCGCCGCAGGGCTTCCACCTGGCGGTATCTTGCTCACCCCGCCGTAAACGGTCACGCTGCGCACGTGCAGTGTTCTTGCCCAGGGCGATGGCCGTCTGGTGGATCTGTTCGGCCAGTTCGCGGGTGGGCACGATGATGAGCGCGCGGATCTGGCGCGCGGGGCTGGCGCTCAGGCGCTGCAGGATGGGCAGCATGAAGGCCGCGGTCTTGCCGGTGCCGGTCTGCGCCAGTCCGAGGATATCGCGCTTCTGCAGCACAACCGGGATGGCCTGCTGCTGGATGGGGGTGGGGATGGTGTAGCCCGCGCTCTTAATGCCTGCGGCAATGCGCGGGTCGAGAGAAAATTGTTCGAACTGCATGAAAATACTCCTTGACTCTTTGGAGCCAAGTTGTACTCTTGACCCTATCGAAATCTGAATTACTAAAAATTTGATGTTCTGAACCGCAGGTTCATGAACAACGAGGTTTCATTATACCCACATTTACGAAACGTGCGCGGCAGTTGGAAGTTGCTAAAAAGTCAAAAAAGGGGGAATATTTTCCGGGATGTTCAGAAGAAATGCAGAAATTGAAATGGTGACATAAATAAAAAACAGGATTGAGGCGATCGCTCCTGTTTTTTGTTGATTGTTTAAGACTAGCCCTGGATGGGCATCACGTTCTCGGCTTGCAGTCCTTTTGGACCCTGCTCAACCGTGAACTCGACCTTCTGGCCTTCTTCCAGGTTTTTGAAGCCCTCGCCGACGATGGACTTGAAATGGACGAAGACATCCTCACCCTCGGCGCGGGCGATGAAGCCGTAGCCCTTGGCGCCGTTGAACCACTTGACGGTTCCCTGTTCTTTTTCAGACATGATTTGAAACTCCTTTCTTTGTTATTACCGGACAAGCATGGGTTCCAAATCATTACTTTGTGTAGCTTTAGAACTTATGTTTATCGAGCGATTCAGTATACCGCATATATGAATTTCACGTATTTAATTAAAATGCAGAGTTACCCCAAATAAGTGGGTTATTGGCAGCGAAGACAGGAGGAGCAGGTGATGGTAACTAAAATGCAGGACCCGACAAAACCCGACAAAAGCCGACACGATTGAAATAATGCAATGTAATGCGTATAGATTAATTATTATATATAAGCTAAGAGGAATACAGAACTAGCAATACTTACTTATTGGCGTAATCATTTGATTCGGGAGTGCAATCATAGGGAGATTTTGGGTAACAGACCCATTCCACATCTTGTTCGAATAATGTAGGGGAAAACATGTATTCCTTATTCTTATAGTAGAAAATGATTTGGTAAGCGATCTTATAATGAGGATTCCACTTTTCATACAGTACTTCCCCTGCACTTTGACCTTTTACTGCCTGCGTATTAGTTATTTCGACATGTCCAAAATCTATGTGTAAATCTCTAATTTGATTAATTTCTATATTATTCTGCCCGGAAAAAATTAATGCGTTTTCAATACCGTTTATTAAATAATTGCTTGGAAGATAAAGCTGAAATCCAAATGTGCCATCTCCATTATCATATTTTTGAATAGCACCTGATGCAGGTGCAATGAATTCCCCTTTTAATTTTTCAACCTCACAACCATTAGGTGGCATGATATCGACGTGACCGTGGTTATCAGAAAAACCATTTTCTTTAAATTGGCCATTAAAACTATCATTGCTCCAGATTCTTGGTATCCCATCGCCGCAATCTGGTGCAAAAGGAGAGCCGAGGGTGACGTATTGAATTGAGATTGGTGTGGCAGGAGGTTGGATGGTTGGGGTTTGTGTTGGCTGCGGCGTTTGCGTGGGGGCAGGGATGGGCGGGGTGGAGCAGGCGGATAAAAAAATGAATGTCAATATGATTAGGGAGTGATTTAAGCTATTTTTCATTTAAACCTCTATTGGGAAGCCCTTGAAATATCCGATTTAAAGACTATCCAATTTGAAAGATAAGGGTCGAGTGCTTGATTGCTATCCTTTGGAAAGAAGCCGATATGAACCATGTAGACAGGGGGTTTGAAATAACTGTTGACATTATGAATTACAGCGTGACCGATGAGCTGCCCCCTATTAACATAAGCCCCCGATTTTAGTGTATCAACTGGTTTTACATGACCATAGTCAAGGTGAAATCCTGCTTTTGTTTCGATATTAATGAAATAGTCATCAGGATTGCTTTGGTTTTTATCTTTAGTAATTATAGAAACGATTCCGGCATCGGAAGCTAATATCGGGACGGATTCATTGAAGATGAAATCAATTGCATAATGTCGGTCTTCGACTCTAATCTTGTATGAATAGAAATTTGAACCAGTTTTCTTTGGATTATCAGTTTCGCCTTTCCAATTACCGACAAAAAAATCGCGTTTATCAGAATCAAAATATGTATATATGTCATACATTACATCCTTTGGAAATGGCAATAGACAACTTCCCTGTCCAAGAGGGATTGTCAATATTTCATCCTTCGAAATATCTACTTTAATACCTGCAGATAACGGGATTGAGTTTGAAATTGAAGGCAAAATAAAACCCAACTTTGCACCTTGTCCAATTTCTCTTTTATCGGTTATTGATAATACAGTCGAGCCACCTGGATGATTAAAGATTTCACAAGTGCCCTGGTTATTTGTTGTGCATTGACCTGTTAGAGTACTAATATTGATTCCTTGTAATAAAGGTTCTTCAGAATCCTGTTTCCCGTTTCCATCGTAGTCGTGGAATGCGATAAAGGTGACTTTGAATGTCTGTGGGATGGGGGTTATGGTTGGCTCTGGTGTTTGCGTGGCGGCAGGGGTGGGTGGGGTGGAACAGGCGGAAATAAATAAAAGTAATGCGAATAATTTAATAAAAGATTCAATAATTTTCATGAAATTCTCATTTGATACTTGAAAGTGAATTAATTAAATTTTTGAAATCAACAGGCATGTCATCTTCTCTAAAAATTGAATGCCCCCAAGGATTAGAAAGACTAGTACTACATCGTCCGAATAGAGGGTCTACACTCCTCCAACCCTGGCTCATACCAAGATCTTTAATCATTAAACCATAATGGAATTCATAATACTTTAAACCGTTTTGACCATCAAAAGCCCCTTTGGTGGCATCTGACGAAACCCTTGCCACTGGTTGTCCTTCTATTACCAGTGTGTTATTTAAGGATAAGTCTGGATCAATATGGTCTATGACAGATTGAAGATTATTATTTTGTATCCAGAGAATATGAGAATCAGTCCTCATCAATCCTTGATGGGGTGCTTTTATTATGGTCTCATTTGGAACGTAAAAGTCAATTCCTCTATGACCATCAAGAATGTTGTATTTCAAACCGGAAACCAAATCGGTTTTCCAGTCATAGCCAGAGCCAATTACTTTATTGCATAATGCATTAATGGCTTTTTTATTTAGGTCATTAAGATCTGCATCGAATTTCTTTATTTGATCGAGGTCAAAAAAGTTTATAGCGGCAATGTGAACATCTTTACTGAAGATGAAGGAAAAAATGTAAGATTCTTGGGTGGGGCTGGGTGATGAATGAATCTGTTCAGCTAGTCTGGTTGGCTGTAACGTTGGTGTAGCGGCCATGGAAGACGGGGTGGAGCAGGCATTAGTCAGTAAAACGCAGGCGAGAAATCCAAAAATGAGAAAGCTTTTCATTTCTTAAACCTTTTTTTATAGATGAATTCGCAGGTCAACCCTTCTTTTTAAGTAAATCGCCCAGTGCAGAGAGCAGCAACTGCACATTCTCCTCGCGGGAGGAATAGCCCATTAGACCGATGCGCCAGATCTTTCCCTTCAGTTCACCCAGCCCGCCGGATATCTCGATGTTGTATTTTTCCAGCAGTTGTTTGCGGAAAGCGGCATCCTCCACATTCTGCGGGATGCGCACGGTGGTGAGGGTGGGCAGGCGGTAGGATTCAGGTACGAACAATTCCAAGCCCAGCTTTTGTAATCCTTGCCAGAGTAGGCGGGCATTTTTCGTATGGCGTTGAAAGCGCGCTGGCAAGCCTTCCTCCTGGATGATGCGCAACCCTTCTGCCAGTCCGTAAACCAGCGGGCTGGAGGCGGTGTGGTGATAGGTATGTTCCGCGCCCCAGTATTTGGCCAGGCGGGAGATATCCAGGTACCAGCTGGCAATGGGTGTCTTGCGATGATTGACGTAATCCACCGCGGCGGGGCTGAAGGTGATGGGGCTGATGGCAGGCGGGCAGCCCAAACACTTCTGCGAGCAGGAATAACACACGTCGATGCCGTTGGCGTCCACTGCCACCGGAATTCCGCCCAGCGAGGTGACCGCGTCGACAAGGAGCAGGCCGCCCTGGGCGTGCACAATTTCAGCGATCTCTTTTATGGGCTGTAATACACCGGTGGATGTCTCTGCCTGGACCAAGGTGACCACTTTGGCGGGTTTCTTTTGCAGCGCGGCGCGGATCTCGTCCGGCTGGAAGATCTCGCCCATCGGTTTCTGCAGCACGGTCAGGTCAGCGCGGTAAATGCGCGCCATTTCGGCGATGCGATTGCCGAAATAACCCTTGACGCATACCAGGGTGGGAGTGCCTTCCTCGACCAGCGCGGCGACGGCGGTCTCCATGGCGGCTGAGCCGGTGCCTGGCACAGCCAGGGTCAGCTCATTGTGTGTCT
This sequence comes from uncultured Chloroflexia bacterium, assembly GCA_963802275.1. Taxonomy (GTDB): domain Bacteria; phylum Chloroflexota; class Anaerolineae; order Anaerolineales; family Anaerolineaceae; genus CAZMZW01. The sequence goes on from CAWDIB010000001.1 coordinate 159,533, forward strand.
CAAACACAAAGCGCAGTTGCTCCTGCACCTGAGCCATTAATTTCAAAAATTCGGGGTCGAGGTGACTGATGAGTGGCTGGGAGAGGGCGGCCAGCACGCGCGGGTCAGCCAGGCTGGGTCCGGGTCCCAGCAGGATGCGGTTGGGGTTGGGTATGGGGGAGAAGGTTGACATGAATATTTCCTTATGAGAAATTTATTTGTTCATCGCAATTAATAGAAGTAAATTCTTTTTTAAGAAAGATGTTGTGTGGTTATTTACAATACCACTCGTAGCAGGCTCCGCTGAGCAGGTCGGGACGGATGCAGGTGCAGGCTTCGCCGGGGTGGCTGGGCTGGGGTCCCGAAATACACATACCGGGGATGATGCCCTGCGGGAAAAATCCAAAGTTGAGCCGGCAGGTGTTGTCCAGACTGTGCAGGGCGTTCAACGGGTAATCGCCCGAAGTGCGGATGGGCGAGCCAGCCTGGCTCTTACCGAAATGGTCGTCCAGATCGAACCAGCCGGGCTCAATGCTTTGGCGGTATGCCCAGGCGCCCCAGAGAAATTTGCTTTCGTCACCGACCAGGTTGCGGCTGACGGTGATCTGCACTGAGTTGGAAAGGGCAGGATTAATGCGCACATAAGCCACCGAATCCTTGTCCATGGCCATTTGAGTCTCATAACCATCCCCGCTGAAGCCGCGGTCGGCAATGATGGGATTTGGACCGCCGACATCCTTGTTATTATCCAGGAAGATCTTGACCGGCGTGATTGACCATTCAGCGCCCGGATTCCCGGTCAAGACGAGCAAATCACCGCGACCGGTGAGCGTGCGGTCAAATTCAATGGCATAGATACCTGACAGCGGCAGACCGCTGGCATTCAATCCCTGCAGGGTGATGGTGAAGTAATAGAATGTATCATCCAAAGCCACTTCGGCGGATAGGATGTCCACATCTGGCAAATAATCCATTTGAATGGATGTGAAAGGGCGCTCATAGTGGTCATTGAGCGGATTGTCACCGCTGGAGATGGCTTTCAGTTTGGAATAAGGGCTGGAATCATTATCCTGCAGCAAGCGCAGGGATTTGGGCGGTTCACCCGGCTGCAGGAATGGGATGGGCGTGGCGGTGGGCAGCGGGGTGCTGGTGGGGATGGGTGTGGCAGTGGGTTCGTAAGTTGGTACTAATGTAGATGTGGGCTGCACGGTGCTGGTATTTGTCACAGATGAAATGATGTCGCAGCCGGAAAGGAGCAAAAGGAGGAGCAATAAAAGGATTTTTTTCAAGCGCGGGTTCCTGGGATTGGTTTAAGTTCAAGGAAATTATTACACAAAAAAGGCGGCTGCCTCCAGCCGCCAGATTTGTTGTTGTGATTCCTTATGTGATGGTCCAGCCGCCGTCCACGACCAGAGTGGTGCCCATGACGAAGTCGTTCTCCGGGGCGACCAGGAAGAGCGCGGCGGCGGCAGTGTCCTCGGGTGTACCCAGGCGCGGCGAGGTGAGTGTGCGCCGGTCATATTCGGCGCGGATGCTGGGTGTGTCCAGGTAGGGCTGGCACATGTGGGTGCGGGTGGTACCGGGCGCCACTGCATTGACGCGGATGTGTTGTTTGGCGTAATCCACGGCCACCTGGCGGGTGAGCTGTTCGATGCCGCCCTTGCTGGCGGTGTATGTGGCGGCCGTGCCGGTGCCGCGGAATGCGTGAATGGAGGAAACGTTGACAATGCGCCCGCCGCCATGCTTGAGCATGTTTGGGATGACGGCACGCATGGTGTAAAAGTAGCCGCGCAGGTTGATATTGACCACTTTATCCCATTCCTCATCGGATACGTCCACGATGGCATTGCGGATGAAGATGCCAGCTACATTGGCCAGGAGGCTGACCTTGCCATATTTTTTGATGGTGGCATCCACTAGAGCATTTACCTCTTTGCTGCTGGAGACATCGGTTTTTTGAAAAAAAGCCTCTCCGCCGGTTTTCTGGATGACGGATACGGTATCCGGTTTCTCCTCGGGGAAGCAGGAGTCGTTTTGCAGATCGGCGATGGCTACCTTGGCGCCTTCGGAAGCAAAGCGGATGGCGATGGCGCGCCCGATACCTGAGGCAGCCCCGGTGACGATGGCGACATCATTTTTAAGAATCATTTTCATCTCCTTGAAAATAATATTATTATTTCTTGATGACCATGCGGATGGCATCGGTGGGGCAGACACCCTCACAAAGACCGCAGCCATCACAGCGGGTGGGATCAATGACGGCTTTTCCATTTTCCATGCGGATGGCCTGGTAGCCGCCCGAGGTGCAGGCTTTTTCGCAGATGGCGCAGCCATTGCATTTTATAAAATCCACCTTTGCCAGTAGTCGGTGATTGATGTTCAAGTCAGGGTACTGCACCAAGAAGGGCAGGGCTTTGCCGGTTAATTCTTTTGTTGAAGGGAGTTCTTGTTGTTCAAGGTAGTCTGAAAGACCGCGGGTGAGCTGGTCAATGATGCCAAAGCCGTTCCACATCACCGCGGTGCACACTTCCACCAGCGAGCAGCCGACCGAGATGAATTCGGCCGCGTCCTGCCAGCGGTGGATGCCGCCGCCGCCGATGATGGGAATGTCTACAGAACGGGCGATGGCAGCCGCACAACGCAGCGACACGGGTTTTAACCCGGGTCCGCTATAACCGCCAAAGATGCCCAGCCTGTCTACTGCCGGCTGAGGCTGAAAGGTTTGCAAGTCAATCCCGCCCAATCCGGAGAGGGTGTTGGTGGCGGTGACCGCGTCCGCGCCGGATTCTTTGGCTACTTTTACCAGCAGGGTGATGTCGGTCACGTTGGGGGTCAGCTTGACAATGAGCGGCAGACGCGTGGCTTCGCGCACCCAGCGCACAGTTTTGCTCAGCGATTGAGGGTCCTGCCCGAGCTGGGCGCCGCGTTCGGCGGCAAAGTTGGGGCAGCTCACGTTCATCTCAAAGGCGCTGATGCCGCGCGGCTCCAACTGGCGCACCACCGCCTGCCAGTCGTGCGCATCGCCACCGCCCATGATACTGGCGATGAGCGGCCGGTCGGGAAAGAGGTTGCGAATCTCGCTGATGCCATCCAGCCATTCAGTCAGCCCCCATTCCGAGATGAGTTCGATGTTGAGCATGCCGGTCTTCGTGTGGCCTTCCTTGATTATGTGGACGCGCGGGCAGGGGTTGCGGGTGGGTTCCAGCCCGATGGTCTTCAAGACGGCACCACCCCAGCCATGGGCAAAGCCATCCAATACCATTTGGGATTTGGCGGTGGGCGGCGCCGAGGCGAGCAGGAAGGGATTGGGGAAGCGCATGCCCAAGAAATTCACGCTCAACTCTGCCATCTAATCACCTTTTGCTGATTTCCTGAATCTTCATCATTACAAACGGAGTAAAGAGCTTAGCTCAATGCAGTCTATTGTTCCTGGGCTTTGGCAAATTTGGTCACCACTTCTGAGGCTTCCTCCAGGTGCTGGCGCATTAATTTGGCGCTGGCATCTTCATTCTTTTCTTTTAGCGCAATAAAAAGCGGCTTGTGATTCTCAATGCCCACCGCCAGGTCTTCATATAAGCTGGTATGGACAGCCATGTAGGAGCGGATCTGTGCGGATAGCCCATGGAGGATCTGATCCAGCAATTGATGGTCAGCCAGTTCCCAGATCTTTTCATGGTACTGCAGGTCCAGTTCAACCACCTTGTCCATCTGCCCTTTGCGCCCAGCCTGCAGCATGGCGTTCAGAATCTGTTCCAGTTGAGTCAATTGCTCATCGGTTGCGCGGCGGGCGGCCAGACGGATGGCCTGTTGTTCCAGGATGAGGCGGATGTTGTACAACTCGGCCACTTTGCGCGCCGAGAAGGAATTGACAAAACTGCCGCGCCCGGTGGTGCTGGTGATCATGCCTTCGCCTTCCAACAGGCGCAGAGCCTCGCGCAGCGGGCCGCGGCTGACGCCCAACTGCTCGGCCAGCTCTTTCTCAAACAGGCGGGTATTGGGCTTGAGCTTGCCGGAGAGGATGGAATTACGCAGTTCGGCTGCAATCTCATCCGTCAGGGATAATTTTTTCACCTTGTTGACCATATCGAGACTCACGGCAAACCTCCTTATTATTCCACTGGCTTATATAAGCAAACCGGATGAATTCATCCGTTCAGAAAAAAAGCGGGAAAATGGAATAAGCAATCATTATTAATGTTGATTATCTACTAAAAAATGTAAACTGTAAACTAATAATCAACTGCTCTACAACATCCATTTGTTGACAATCATACAAGAAAGTAGTATACATCAATCATCTTACAAAATCATCAGGACGGTTTGAAATTGGACAATAAAATCACCCATCTGGCAGCCAGGCAAATCCTTGACTGCCGTGCCTATCCAACGCTGGAGGTTGACCTGTACGTGGAGGGAAAACTGGCCGGGCGCGCGGATGTGCCAGCCGGCAAATCCACCGGCAAGCGTGAAGCGGTGGAACTGCGCGATGGTGGACAGCCATGGGCTGGCAAGGGCGTCACCGGAGCAGTGAAAATGGTCAATGAGGTTGTGCGCCCCAAATTATTGGGTATGAATGTTTGTGACCTGCGGGCGATCGATGAGACCCTGTGTGCCCTGGACGGCACACCCAACAAATCCGTGCTCGGTTCCAACACCACCTCAGGGGTCTCACTGGCGGCTGCCCGTGCCGGGGCTTTTGTGTCAGGTTTGCCCTTATACAAATACATGAACCCGGAGGCAAAGGTCATCCCGGTTCCGCTGGTTAATTTGATTAACGGCGGCAAGCTGACCTCCAATTTTTTGGAAGTGCAGGAATTCATTGTCATGCCGGTGGGAGCCAGGGATCTGTGGGAAGGGCTGCAAATTTGTTATGAGATCAATCAGTTCCTGCATGACCTGATCGTGGATGCGTATGGGAAGATTGCCGTCAATGTGGGCGATGAGGGCGGATTTGCCCCGCCCATGCATGGCATTCGCGAGCCATTGGAATTCCTGGCCAAAGCAGTCAAGGCGTCCGGTCATGGAGACAAAATTACCTACGGATTGGATGCTGCCGCCAGCCATTGGTATGACTGGGAGAAGAAGAGCTATTCCATCAATGGCGAAGAAATGAGCCGCGATGATGTCATTGACCTGTACGTTCAATTATGCAAAGAATACCCCATTCAATCCATCGAAGACCCGCTGATGGAGGATGATTTTGAGGGCACCCAAATCCTGACCAAAAAATTGGATGGGGTGCAGATCGTCGGTGATGACCTGTTCACCACCAACATCCACTCCATCCGCAAGGGTATTGAGATGGGTGCCGCCAATGCCATCCTGTGGAAATTCAACCAGGTCGGTACGCTGACCGAGGCCTTCGATGCCGCCAAATTCGCCTATGAGAAAGGTTATGGCGTGCAGGTGTCAGAGCGCTCGGGTGAAACCGAGGATACCAGCATCGCCGATTTTGCCGTGGCGCTAAACTGCGGCCAGATCAAGACCGGCACCACGCGCAGCGAGCGCACCGGAAAATACAACCAGCTGCTGCGCATTGCCGAGGAACTTGGCAAGAAGGCAGTCTACGCAGGCCGCAATTTCCAACGGCCGGTTTGACAGGTTTAATTAATCAAAAGCGTACCCACGGAAACAGAAAAAAATGAAACCAGGGATGAGAAGAAACATGCGAGGCTTCTCATCCCTTATTGTTTACCCATATGTTTTTAAAAATATTGATTAAATCAATCTAATTAAATGATCTTTCCCCTTTCACCCCGGTTTAATAATAGAGAACAGGTTTGCAATCATGGCAATGGACGTTTGCGCAATCTTGCCCTGGACATCCTTGAAGCCGGTTTGGAAGCCGCTGACCCGGGTAGGGAAGTGCGCAAACATGTCAGTTTGACCGCCAATACCCTGGTGGTGTATGAAAAGGAATTTGACCTGAGCCGTTATGCGCGGATATTTCTCTTTGGCGCAGGAAAGGCCACTCTGCTGATCACCCAGGCGCTCGAGGAGATGCTGGGTGAACGGATCAGCGATGGGGTGGTCATTCTGAAAAAAGGCAGCCAATCAAACCTGCGCAGAGTCAAGGTTTTTTATGGCGCTCATCCCATCCCGGATGAGGAAGGCAACCGCGGCGCCAAAGCCATGCTGTCCATGGCGAATGGGCTGACCGAGAAGGACCTGGTCATTGCTGTCTTTACCGGTGGAAGTTCGGCGCTGCTGCCTCTGCCTGCCAATGGGATCAGCCTGGCTGATAAGCAGGAGGTTAACCGCCTGCTGCTCAGCTGCGGGGCGGAGATCACCCAGATCAATGCTGTGCGCAAGCATTTGTCGCAAGTGAAGGGCGGGCTGCTGGCCAGGCACATCCTGCCGGCAACCATCATTAACCTGACCGTTTCGGATGTGGTGGGGGATATGCTGGACTATATCACTGACCCAACTGTGGCGGACACCTCCACATTTGATGACGCGCGCAAGGTGATCACCGATTTCAATTTATGGGAAAGTTTGCCACTATCTGTTGTGCAGCATCTCCGCAATGGCGGCAGCGCCCAGGAAACCCCCAAAGATTTCAGCCAAGACCCGGTGCATTCTTTCATTGTGTTGGATAGCACGGTCGCCTGCCAGGCGGCTGCAGAAAAAGCGCGCCAGCTTGGGTTCAATACGATGATCCTCACCACCATGTTGAAAGGCGAGGCACGTGAAGCAGGATCATTCCTTGCTGCTATAGCGCATGAGGTTGTGCATTATGGTCGGCCCCTGGCCAAGCCATGTGCGGTCATCCTGGGAGGGGAAAACACGGTCACCCTTAACGGTAACCACGGTTTGGGAGGTCCCAACCAGGAATTGGTTTTGTCCGCCGCGCTGGGAATTTGCGGACTTGAGGATGTGGTCATTGCCGCCATCGATACCGATGGAACGGATGGGCCTACGGATATTTGCGGCGCGATCGTGGATGGCAGCTCGGCGCTCCAACCTCAAAACGCCGGACTTGATCCAAATAAGGCACTGCGTATGCATGATGTATCAAGTTATTTAGAGCATCAGGGAGATGCGCTAAAAGCCGGGCAGACCGGTACGAACGTCAATGATTTGAAATTAATCCTGATTGGGTAATACTCTTCGAGGCAGTAGATATAACTGACACGATCATTGGAAATTCATCATCAACAAGGAGAAAGAATGCAAACCACATCACTGAAAGGCCGGGACTTCATTGCCGAAACGGATTTCACCCGCGAAGAAATTGAGACCATTCTGCGCACGGCGGAAGAATTGAAATTGGAACGCGCCCGGGGTGTTTATCATGACCAGATCCTGCGTGCCAAAACTCTTTTCATGATTTTCTACAATCAATCCCTGCGCACACGCAATTCATTTGAAGCCGGCATGCATCAATTGGGCGGGCATGCCCATTACCTGGATTCCGCCCGCATCTATACGCCCGCCATCGAGGGGCGCGAGGTGGCTTACAAGACTGAGCGGGTATCCGATGTGGCGCGAGTACTGGACCGCATGGGTGAAGCGATTGCCATCCGCTGCTATGGCGAGCCGGTGAAATGGGAGTATGGCGGTGCCAATACCATGCTGCGCGAATTCGCCCGCTGGAGCAGCATCCCGGTTATTAATATGGAAGATGATATCTACCATCCCTGCCAGGGTTTGGCGGATGTGATGACGGTCAAGGAGAAATTTGGCGATTTTCGCGGTATCAACTTCACCATGTCCTGGGCTTATTCACCCAGCGTGCATAAGCCGCGCGCCGTGCCGCATTCTGCCATTTTATATGCCACCATGCTGGGAATGAATGTGACCCTGGCCCATCCGAAAGGGATGGAGCTCGATCCGCTCATCCTGGAGCAGTGCAAAAAATATGCATCAATGTATGACGGCTCTTTTGAGATCAGCAATGACTTCAAGGATTCCATGAATGGGGCACATGTGGTCTATCCCAAAGCCTGGCCGGTGACCAGCATCTTCCAACCACCAATCGGTGAATCGGATGAGAAGAAAGCCAAGGAAATATTTGAGCAAAACAAGGATTGGATCTGCACGAAGGATGTCATGGAATTGGCGGATAAGAACGCCATATATCTGCACTGTCTGCCCTGCGACCGAGGTTATGAGGTCACCAATGAGGTGATCGATAAGACCTCCGGCCCGGGCTGGACTTCCGCCGTATTTGATGAGGCGGAGAACCGCCTGCATGTACAAAAGGCCATCCTGAGCCTGGTCATGTAATCTAGTTTGCTTTTCCCTATCTCCTTTTTTAATGGGGGCGGTTGACCACCGCCCCCAAAAGATTAAGGTATAAAAGGTAAAAATGAAGAAAGTACTGGTTTTTTAAAAGGGAGAGAAAAAACCTGAACGGATTTACCAGATTGTGACCGGCTGGACATTTTTACGGATGTAGTCCGCCCTTTGCGTTGCTTCCTGTTTATTCACGTTCATCAAATGCAGGGAACCATACTCTTCAATGGCAAATGAAGCAGAGGCAGTACCGCGAATGCCGGCTTCAATGATGTCACCGGTTTCACCGAATCCGGCCATGAAACCGCCGCAGTAGGCATCCCCCGCGCCAGTAGTATCCACCACCTTGGCAGGGAAGACAGGGATATGCCAGGTCTTATTCTTTGCGGCATCATGCACCAGGCTGCCGCGTGCGCCCAGTTTGACCGCCATGTATTTGGGGCCATGCTGCGCGATTTTTTGGAACAGCGGTAAAAGCGGCTGAGGGCCATACACCATCTCAACTTCTTCAATACTGGGCAGCAATAATTTGCAATTCTGGATGATGAGACTATCAGCAAACTGGCTGCCATCGCCACCCAGGCTGGCCTGGGTGATATCGTAGGAATAGGGAATGCCTTTTTCAGTGAGGAATTTTGCCATCTCCACCTGGAGCTCAAATCCCATGGCACTGATGTGCGCCATCCTGGCTTGCAGATATTCCAGCGGGACCTGCTGCGGCGAAGGTTCAATACCCGTCTCGGTACGCCCGGAGGTCTTGTGAAAGACGAATTGGCGGCTGCCGTCTTCTTCATATAAAAGCCAAAGGTGCTGGCTGGGACATTCCACACGTTTAACACCTTTCAGGTCGAGGCCGCTGGATTCGAGGGTTCTTAAAAAAGAGGGCGGATAATCAGGACCAATGCAGCTGACTACGCCAATCCCCTCGCTCCAGATCCTGGCTCCGAGCGCGGAGTAGAGACTGTTGCCACCCGGCGCTTCCACCGCGGTCATGCGGCTGTGGATAACCGTGTCGTCAATGGTAATGCCGCCGATGGCCATGTAATTGATCATTAATGTACTCCTGGGTGTGATGAAACCAAATTATAAGAGCAATTGATGGTGCCTTTATTTCGCATAGAGAACTGATCGCCTTGAAAAGGCATTTGGATTAAACAAGAGGTGCTTTTTCGTATCGTGCTGGGAATGATTGTAATTATTCTTGATGTGAAAAAAGTCATCATTGACCAAAAATCGTCTAATCGCTATATTTCGTAGATTGTCAACACTTGACAAAGCCAATGGTTCTAAGTATGATATTTATATCTTACTTGGAGGTACAGATGAAAAAGTTTGTGTCAGTAGTTCTTTCGTCGTTGGTTGTACTAGCCTTTGTAGCTGGCTGTGCAACCGCCCCCGCAGCGTCCGCTGCGGAAGCCAAGCCTGCTGAGGGAAAAGAAGTCATCCTTCTGATCTCTGCTGCAGGCACTCTGGATGACCGTGCGTTCAACCAGGGCTGCTACAATGGTGTCAAGCAATTTGCGGCTGAGTTCAAGAAGACCTATGGTTTCTATCAGCCCACCGAAGACACCGTTGAAGCCCAGGTCACCATGGCCGACACCGCCATCAAAGGCGGCGCCAAGTTCATCATCATCAACAGCGATCAGTTCAAGAAGTCTGCCACCGTCATGGTTAAGAACCACCCGGATGTCAGCTTCATCATCTTCGATACCATCCCCGTTGATGATGCCGGCAAGCAGCTGGATCCCCTGCCCAAGAACATCCTCGCCATCCTCTTCCGCGAACAGCAGTCCACCTTCCTGGCTGGCTATGCTGCCGTGAAAGATGGCTACCGCAAGCTGGGCTTCATGGGCGGCATGCCCGTTCCCGCTGTGGTGCGCTTCGGCTACGGTTTCGTTTGGGGTGCAGAAGTTGCCTGCAAGGAACTCGGTTTGCAGGGTCAGGTTGAGATGAAGTACAACTATTCTGGCAACTTTAAACCCACTCCCGAGAACCAGGCCCGTGCGGCTTCCTGGTATCAGAGCGGCACCGAGATCATCCACGTTGCTGCCGGCCCCATGGGCGCTTCCGTCTTTGCGGCTGCTGAGCAGAACAATGGTGTGGTCATTGGTGTGGACTCCGATCAATCCGGCGAATCCAAGACCATCATCACTTCCGCCATCAAGGACCTGCAGAGAGTCACCTACAATAGCCTTAAGGCTTGGCAGGAAGGCAAGTTTGCAGGCGGCAAGGTCGTGACCTACGGCGCTGCCGAAGGTGGTGTGGCACTGGTTTCCCTGAAGTTCAAGAACTTCACCCAGGCCATGTACGATGACCTGTACAAGCGTGTGGCTGCGGATGATGGCGGCATGTCCTCCTCCATTCCGACCGATGCCAGCTATCCGGATGCCGGTGGTTCACCCGAGCCCATCCCGGTGACCTGCCTCAAGCTCGAGAACGTCAAATAGCAGGAAACAACAAATATTTTTCATTGAACCTTAAACACGTTTGTTGTTAGTCAGAACGTAAGAAGCAAGAAAAGTGGGGCAGGTGCCGAGGCTGTAGTAGAATATCTGCCAGGCACTTGCCCCAAAATCTTAAATAAGGTGATGTAAATTGAAAAACGTCCTTGAAATGCAGCATGTCACCAAGATCTTCCCAAGTATTGTTGCCAACGACGATATCAACTTTGAATTACAGGAGGGCGAGATCCACGCCCTGCTGGGAGAAAACGGCGCCGGTAAATCCACCCTGATGAGCGTTTTATTCGGTTTGTACAAATTGGATGGCGGCCGAATCATCGTGCGGGGCAAGGAAGTGAAAATCGATAATCCGCATGATGCCACTCGCCTCGGAATTGGTATGGTGCACCAGCATTTCAAACTCGTACAGGTTTTCACCGCCCTGGAGAATATCATCCTTGGCGTCGAGTCAGTGCGCAATGGCGTACTGGAAATGGACAGCGCCCGCAAGAAGGTGGAGGCGCTGATGAAACGTTACGGATTGCATGTCGACCTGAACCGCAAGATCCAGGATATGGCAGTCGGTATGCAGCAAAGGGTTGAAATTTTAAAAATGCTCTACCGGGAAAGCGACATCCTGATCTTTGATGAACCCACTGCCGTGCTGACCCCGCAGGAAGTGGATGAATTGATCAAGATTATCAAAGGTTTGGCCAGGGAAGGGCATTCGGTCGTGTTCATTTCGCACAAGCTGAATGAAATCCAGCAGGTGGCGGATCGTTGCACCATCTTGCGCAAAGGCAAGCTGGTGGGGACAGTCAAGGTCGGCAAGGTGACCAATGAGCAATTGTCTGAGATGATGGTAGGCCGCAAAGTAATGCTGCAGGTAAAGAAAGGCAAACCGAAATTGGGGGATGTGGTTTTAAAAGTGGAAGACCTTGTGATCAAATCGGAAGGGAAAAGTGAGCGCAACAAGGTGAACCATGTCTCTTTGGAAGTGCGAAGAGGCGAAATCCTTTCTTTGGCCGGGATCGAAAACAATGGCCAGGCGGAATTGGTAATGGGGCTGACCGGCTTGCTGCCAATCACCTCGGGAAAAATTTCTATCAATGGCACCGACATCACAAACTGGAACATCGGTCAGCGCAATAATGGTTTCATTTCCCATATTCCTGAGGACCGGCATAAATACGGTTTGATCCTGGATTTTATCCTTTCAAACAACCTGATCTTGCAAACCTATTTCACCGAACAATTCAACAAGCGCGGATTCCTGGATTTTAAGAATATTAATAAGTATTCAGAAAAACTAATAAAACAATATGATATCCGCACTGCGCAGGGACCGGAGACGATGGCACGCAGCATGTCCGGCGGAAACCAACAGAAAGCCATTTTGGCACGGGAGATGGATCGCGACCATCAATTGCTGATTGCCGTGCAGCCCACCCGTGGATTGGATGTAGGCGCCATTGAATACATCCATCAACAATTGGTGCGTGAAAGAGCTAACGGCAAAGCCATCCTGCTCATCTCATTGGAATTGGAGGAAGTGATGAGCGTCAGCGACCGCATCCTGGTCCTGTATAACGGTGAAGTTGTGGCGAATGTATTTCCGAAAGAAGTCACAGAAAGGGATTTGGGCCTGTACATGCTGGGCACCAAGCGCAACGTATAAAAACCATGAAAAAATTCTTTGCAAAACTTTTCAGCAACAGCGGTTTCAGCAGTTTCCTGGCATCCACCATTGCCATCATCTGTGGGTTGGCGGTTGGGTTGCTGGTCATGTACGTTTTTAATTCACAAGGCGCCTGGCCCGGATTCCTTACCATGCTGCAGGGTGGTTTTTCGGATGGCGCGCGCGGGGTTGGGCAGGTGCTGTTCTATACCACCTCCCTCATCTTTGCCGGTCTTTCGGTTGGGTTTTCCTTTCAAACCGGCTTATTTTAATATCGGCGTCATTGGACAATTCTCCATAGCAGCATATGTCGCCATCATCATCGGCGGCAAATTGCAGATGCCGGCATCCATCCATTGGCTGGTGGCGATTCTGGTAGCCGGTATTGTGGGCATGTTGTGGGCTGCCATTCCGGGTATCTTGAAGGCATTTTTCAATGTGAGCGAGATCATTACCACCATTATGATGAACTATATCGCCCTGTACCTGGTGAACCAGCTCATCTATACCACCCACCTGGAAGTCTCCACCCAAATGTCCGCAGACATCCACCCAACGGCACTAATGCCGAAAATTGGATTTGATAAGCTCTTTCCAGGGTCATCGGTAACTGTGGGTATTTTCATTGCGTTGATATTTGCAGTTGTTGTCTATATTATTCTTTTTAAAACCGCCTATGGGTACAGCTTGCGCTGCTGCGGTTTGAACCGCGATGCCGCCCATTATGCCGGCATTAATGAAACGCGCAACATCCTTTCAGTAATGCTCATTGCCGGCTTTATCGCTGGCATCGGAGGAGGAATCCTTTACCTCTCCGCATTGAGTAAAAATTACAAAATAGCCGAGTTGTTCATTCTAGAACCTGGCTATGGCATTCCTGTAGCCCTGCTCGGTATTTCCAACCCGGTTGGGATCGTTTTTGCCAGCTTATTCCTTTCCTATATCATCATTGGCGGTTCGTTAATGCAGATCTATGGATTCCCGGTAGAAACGGTTGGCATGATCACTGCTGTCATTATTTATTTTGCCGCCTTTGCCCTTATTTTCAAGGGGTTGGTCAATCGACTGAGTCTGCAATTGAGCATGGGCAAGGCCAAGAAAACACGAAGTCTGCAGGACGAATAGGACATATCCATGAACACGATGAACACGCTTGAATTCACATTGCACCAAATGCTCAACTTCACCATCCCGCTGCTGATCGTAGCGCTGGGGGGTATGTTCTCCTCCCGCAGTGGTATCACCAACATCGGTCTGGATGGCATGATGATCATGGGCGCCCTGACCAGCATGATGTATATCCGCTTTACCCAGGATTTCATGGGTGGACAAACCCAGCTGCTGGTAGCCATCCTGATTGCGGTGGTGACCGGGGTGCTCTATTCGCTGCTGCATGCATTTGCCTCAATCAACCTTAAAGCCAACCAGATCATTTCCGGGCAGGCATTAAATATGCTGGCCCCTGCATTTTCCATTTTCGTTGCCCGCCTGTTCCTCGGTGAGGGCATTATCACCTTTAAAAACACTTTCATCATCCCGGAAATTCAGCCATTTGCACAAATACCCTTTATTGGTCCGATCCTCTTCCAGATGACCTACGTGACGACATTTCTGGGATTCCTTATTTTGGGTGTTTCTTCCTTCGTCCTTTACAAAACCCGCTTTGGGTTGCGCTTGCGCGCTTGCGGCGAATATCCCCAGGCGCCCGATTCAGTCGGCATCGATGTGCTGCGCTACCGTTATGCCGGCGTGATGATTTCCGGGGCGCTGGCCGGGCTGGGCGGATTGGTCTTTGTCCTACCGAACAGCACCAACTTTAATGGTGATGTATCCGGCTATGGCTTCCTGGCACTGGCAGTGATGATCCTGGGTCAATGGCGGCCGTCACGAATCCTATTTGCCTCCCTTTTCTTCGGCATCCTTAAGACCTTCTCTGCCACTTATTCGGGTATATCATTCCTCAATACCCTTGGCATCGCTGGAAATTACTACAAGCTGATGCCATATGTCATCACCATCTTCGTCTTGATCCTGGGTCCCAAGGGATTGGTTGGACCCAAGGCGGAGGGCAAGCCTTTCGAAAAAGGCATGTCCTAACTTAATCAATGAGGGGGGCTGGTCTGATGGAAAATAACTTATCAATTGTGGTGATAGGCCAGTTGACCCTGGATGATGTTGTCCGCTTCGACCAGCCTACACTCCTGGACTCACCGGGCGGATGCGGGTTGTACGCACTGGCGGGAGCCAGCCTGTGGAAAACCGGTTCGATCGGCTTTGTCACCCGCCGAGGCAATGACTACGACCTGGAATCTGTTTTTCAAAATATTCGTGACCGGGTTGATCTGAAAGGCGTGCATCAATTGGACAAACCCAGCATACACATCTGGAACATGTTCGACCGCAAAGGCAACCGTTATTTTGTGATGCAGCGCTGGGGTTCCTTTGATGATGTTATGGGCATTTACCCGCAGGATATTCCTCTGGAGTATCGAACTGCCAAGGCATTTTTGGTGGATGCATTCCCGCTTGAATACCAGGCGAATGTCATCCGGGCTCTTCCGGATGAGGCGACGATCGCGGTTGATCCGCATTACCAGGGTGTGTATCCGCAATTTCATCAAACCTGGAATGAATTGTTGAAAAAAATTGAAATATTTCTACCAAGCGAAGAGGAATTCATCCGCTTTCATGCCATCAGTCGAAAAGAAGAATTAAAAGACTACATCCCGTATTTAAAAGACACTACTGCACGTGGACCGCAAGTTGTTGCAGTCAAATTGGGAGAAAGAGGTGTGCTGGTGTATGACCGCAATACGGATACTGCCTGGCATATTCCCGCTTACCCGGCAAAAGAAATTGTGGATGTGACCGGCTGTGGTGACGCTTTTTGCGGCGGTTTCATGACCAGCTACGTGGAAAAGAAGGATGCGTTTGAAGCGGCTGTGCGCGGTGTCATTTCCGCCTCCTTTAACCTGGAGGATTACGGAGTGTTGCACAATTTCACAATTGATCATCAACGTGTAATTGACCGGTTCAAGCAATATAAAGATGGCTTGGATAGGCATAAACAAATTATTAAAAATTGAAGGAGAAAAAGATGGCTAAATCAATGGAAATCATGGCTGAGGAGATCGCCGCCCAGGCAAAATTATTCGAAGTCTTGGGACCAGATATCATGAAGCAGGTGGATGATATCCTGCACAAAACAAAACTGGCGGAGAAGGTCAACCGCATGTATGTGACCGGCTGCGGCGATTCATTCTTTGCTGGCATTGCCTGCCGGGATTTTGTGGTCAAGTATGCCAAGATCCACATGGAAGCCTACCAGGCGATTGAGTTCTCGCGCTATGTCTGCCCGACCGAGGTGGATGAGCATGCCGTGGTGCTGTCCATTTCGAACTCCGGGCAAGTTGCGCGCACAGCAGAATGTGCGTTGCGCGCGAAGGAAAAGAATGCATTTTCCATTGGCGTCACCCGTAATCCCGATGGAAAACTGGCCAAAGCTGCTTCAGAAACCATCATTTTTAAGATCCCGGATATGGTCGGCATGGCACCTGGCACTCAGTCCTATGTGGCCTCCATGCTGGCGGTGATCTGTTTTGCCATTGCACTGGGCAGGGAAAAAGGCGTTTTGGATGAAAATGACGTCAAATCCATTTTCAACTATATTAAGGAATTGGGGCAGGCGATGCGCCTGACCGTGGAAAGGAATTTTGACCTGACCCGCAAATACCTGCAAGCATATTTTGCCCCCGACCATCCTGACCGCATCCGCATGTTCCACATCCTGGGCAGCGGCCCCAACTGGGCAACCGCACAGTTTGCCACGATGAAGCTTCTGGAAGCCGGCGGATTTGATTCTGTGCCGCAGGGGGTGGAGGAATGGGCACACTCGCAGTACTTCACCACCAAGCCGGGTACGCACGTCATTGCCATCGCACCGCGCGGAGGCAGCCGCGAACGGGCCATGGAAGTAATGCAGGCGGTCACCGTCATGGATGGTAAGAAGGTTATCATCGGTGAGGAGGATGATGAGGAACTTGCCCGCGCGGCAGACATCTTCCTGCCCATTTGTGGTATGAAGAACATCAAGGAAGAATTCACACCGCTCATTTACCCCATCCCGCTGGAATTAATGGCCATGCAGCTGAGCGAGGTGCTGGGCATTGAAGCATTTGAATTTGATAAAAAACCCTGGCGCAAGGAAGAGAATTTCCGCCAGATCTTTGGTTCGAAAATTGTTTCCTTAAAAGAAGAAAGTGAGAAATCGAAATGAACAAGATATTGAATTATTCCATCAACAAGAAGGTCATCTATCAATCGGAACCGCGCAAAGGACAGCCGCAGCAGCTACTTACACCCTACGGATTGGCCTCGGTGGTAGGTATCCGGGCATTGCCTGGCACCGCGCAAAACACTTTAAGTTTTAATAAAATTCTCGAAATAGCCGTTCGGGAAGCCAAGATGCTCTATGAAGCCGGGATCAAATCCATCATGATCCAGAATGTAAATGACCTGCCCATGCATGTGAATGTTGGCAAGCAGATCGTTGCCTATATGAGCGCCATCGGCTATGCCATTCGCACGGCGTTACCGGATGATTGCGTGCTGGGCGTGAGCGTGCTGCGCGATGACGGTGAGGCAATGGTTTCCGTCGCTTCCGCCATGGAAGCTGATTTCATCCGGCCCAAAGCATATGTGGGCGCCGTGGTGGGGGTGGACGGGGTGCACGCCGGCATAATCAACGAGGTGCTGGAAATGCGCTGCAAACTGAAATGCGATGTGCAGATCTGGCCGGATATCCATGACCGCAGCACTTCACCCCTGGGGGATGTGAGCCTGGTGGATGCCTGCCAACAGGCGGTCAGCCAGGGATTGGCGGATGCGATCTTCATCACCGGTAAGGATTTTGAAGATTCCAAAGCACGGGTGAAGATGGTCAAGGAAAGCCTGCCGGACACCTATGTATTCCTGGGCGGGGGTGCAAACCTGCAGAACCTGGAAGAAGTGTACAAGCTGTGGGATGGCATCATCATCGCCTCCGCGCTTAAGGATTCAGGCAACATGACCGGCAACCTGGACCAGAAGAAATTGGATCAATTCATGGCTGTCTACCGGGATGTGGTGGCCAAAGGAAAGAAATAGAAAGGGATTATATTGATGAATAACAAGATCGCTGCTTTGAAATATTTTGACCCGGTCAAAGGAAATACGCTGACCCAAGCGGACTTGGATGCGTACACCAATGAGATCAGGACCACTTGTGAAGTCTTCCCGAAAGAGGTGGACAAGTTAAAGGATGTGTTGACCAAGAAATACACCAAGGTATATGCCATTGGGATTGGTGACTCGCTTTATTCGGCTGATTCCACCAAGTTGGACTTTTGGGAAAAATCCGGCATTCAGGTGGAAGTGCTGGAATCACAGGAATTCAATCATTATTACCTGGATTACATGCCGAAGGATTCGCTGGTATTGATCTGCTCCGGCGGCGGCTCGGCTGCCCGTACCGTGGAAAGCAGCTACCTGGCACAGCAAAAAGGCGCCACAGTGGTGGCGGTGACCCTCTCGCCCACCAGCCGGTTGAGCGCATCCTGCAAGCATGTGCTTTGCCATAGCACTAAAAAGGAAAGCTTCATCGATGGCAGCCGAAATTACATGAGCCTGACCCTGCTGATCAAACTGATCTGCAAACAAAATGGGCTTATGGAACGGCACACTACCAGCTGCCAAAGAAAAGGAAATCCTGGAGCAGATCGTCAAGGATTGCCATAATGGCTTTAAAACCTGCATGACCAATGAACCTTTGTTAAAAGAGCTCATGCAAAAAGCCAAAAACCATGACAAATTCTATTTCCTCGGCGCAGGCCCAAGTCTGCCGCTGACCCAATACGCAGCAGCGAAATTCATGGAACAAGCCGCCACGGACGGCATATGGCAGCAGTTGGAGGAATACGGACATGAGCAATACTGGGTGCACAATCGCCACGGCAAAGAGGATTTCGTATTCAGCATTTGTCCGGCTGGCAAGAATGTCCAGCGCTGCGTGGAAAACATAGACGAACAGAACTTCCTTGGGCTCAATACTGTCTTATTGACCACCCAGCCCGGTGGACGCGAAGTTTGCCAGCAAAGCCAAATACACGATCGCCGCGGACGAACCCATCGCCGAAAATGACTTTTGGATGGTGGCAGGCAACATCTTCGCCCGCATGGCAAATTTCTATACTGAGAACATCGGTCTGGCCGGGAAGGTATTCGGCTCCGAGGAACAGGTGGCTGAGCATTACACCACCATCCATTACAGCCGCTTTTTACCCGAGGTCAGCCAGCATGATATCCCCATCCCGGATAATCAGACCATCAATGAACGCGGCGCATACGGTTTGAATTTCAAGGAAGGTAAGAAGTAGTCCTCCATGATCAATCCCCGCATCACCACCATTGGCAACGTGACCATTGATGACATTGTCATCTATGATTCACACAAGATGTTTCTGAATACCATTGGCGGTGATGCACTTTTTTCGGCCATTGGTGCAAAGCTATGGGGTGCATCGCCGCAGGTGGTGGCCAGGGTGGGGAAGAATTTTCCGGATGACTTCGATGGGCAGGTGACCGCGGCGGGCATGGAAACGGCTTTTGTCAAGGTCGGCGCCAATGACATCCACAACTGGGCACTGTATGAGCCAGGCGGCGCACGCCAATTCATCAACCACCTTACTTCCGGTTCACATTACGATATGTCCATCACCGCCGGGGAACTACCTGAGGGGTGCCTGGAGGCGGACGGCATGCATGTGGCACCCATGCCAACAGATGTGCAATTTGGGATCATCGAGAAAATCTCCGAGGGTAAGAAAACAGGGCAGGTGCTGTCCTGGGACCCGCAGGAGCTTTATCTTTCTGAGCCCAAATTCAACCAAATGGCTTACCAGATGCTGGAGCGGGTGGACCTGTTCCTGCCCAGCCGCGAGGAGATCTTCGCCATGTGCGGGAAGGATGACCCGGTAAAGATCATCCAAAAGCTGGCGCCGCGCGGTCCGCAAGCCATGGCAGTCAAGATGTCCACCGATGGGGCGCTGGTGTACAGCAAAGAAAACCAGCGTATTTATCACGTCCCCATTTACCCCGCCCGGACGGTTGACCCGACCGGCGCAGGCGATTCCTTCTGCGGCGGCTTTCTGACTGCTTTCCTACGCACGGGGGATGCAGTCGATTCTGCCTGCCATGGAACGGTGGCGTCTTCTTATGTTGTAGAGGCAATTGGCGCGCTCAATACCTTCAAGGCTGATTTTTCCGATATGGAAGAACGGCTTGCCTTTGTAAAGCAGCACGTGAAGCTGTTGTGAAATTAAGAGCATCATGCAGCAAATGATGAATTGGAGAAGATAACATGAGCACTCCCAAAAAAGTTCACTCAATGGTCCTATACGAACCCTTCAAGATGGAAATGCGCGAATTTGATTACCCTGAATTTGGCGCGCAGGATATGATGCTGAAAGTAGACCTGGTGTGCATCTGCGGAGGGGATCCGATCGAGTATTCCGGACGCAACGTAAAAACCCATTACCCGCTCATCCTGGGGCATGAACTGGTCGGCACGGTGGATAACATTGGCGCGGAAGCGTCAAAACAATACGGGGTGGTCAAAGGTGACAAGGTCACCGTTGAACCCTATATTGTCTGCGGCAAATGCGATTACTGCCTGAACGGCTACTACCAACTTTGCCGAACCTCGCGAGCGTACGGGGTGAACATTTCATCGAACGAACCGCCGCATTTGTGGGGCGCCTATGGGCAATACATGTTCGTCGCTCCCGGTTCCAAGGTGCATAAAGTACTGCCAGGTGTCCCGGATGAGGCGGCTGCCATGTCATCCGTGTTGGGAAATGGCGTACGCTGGATCCGCACCAAAGCAAAGGTGAAGTTCGGCGAAACCGTGGTGGTGATCGGCGCAGGCGCCCAGGGGTTGGCGACCATCCTGGCGGCCAAAGAAGCCAATGCAGGCAGGATCATCGTGGTTGCCATGGAAAAGATGGCGCTCAAATGGCAGCTGGCCAAAGAATTCGGCGCCACGCACCTGATCGACCTGGAGAAGGATGCCAATCCCGCTGGAAAAGATCAAGGAAATAACCAACGGGCAGCTGGCGGATGTGGTGGTGGAATGCACCGGCGCACCCAACCTGGTGGAATTAGGATTGGATCTCATCCGACCGGCAGGGCGGTACATTCTGGTGAGCACCAATGGCTTCTCCAAGGTGCCGCTGACCACCGACAAGATCGTCTTCAAGGAGATCGACCTGTTCGGTGGACTGGGACAATCGTGGGATACCGAACCGGCGGTGGATATCATCAACAGCCGGCGCTACCCGGTGGAGAAAATGGTCACGCATGTCTTCCCGCTGGAAAAAGCCGATGAAGCCATGCGCTTTTTCATGGACAGCCGCGAAAGCACGCTGCGCGTGGGCATAAAACCTTAAACAACGCATGATCACCCGCAACCTCATCCTACCGCAGACCTACAACGACTCCATCGTACTGATGCAGTATACGGTGGAGCTGGAAGCCCTGCCGGGGGTAGACAAGGCGGCCATCATGATGGGCACCCCGGCGGTGCTGCAATTCCTGGAAGAAAATGCACTGCTGGCTGCAGATAAGCAAGGCATCTCCGCGGATGATGTGGTCCTGGCGGCAATGGGCGAGGATGCATCCGCGTTGGATGAGGCGCTGCAAAAGATCGCCCAAAAATTACGCAGCAATGAACTGCAGCAGGGCGGAACTGGAAATGTCCATGTGCAGGAGCAAACCAGGGACGAGGGATTTCTATGGCGGGAAGTTTCTGCAGAAGCCAACGTGGCGCTCATCTCCGTGCCGGGGCAATATGCGGCAGCCGAAGCCTGGCAGGCTCTAAAGAGCAACCGGCACGTGATGATCTTCAGCAATGACGTCAGCCTGGAAGACGAAATCGCGCTGAAAAATGCTGCCCAGGAAAGAGGGCTGTTGGTGATGGGGCCGGACTGCGGCACGGCAATGATCAACGGCGTCCCGCTCGGTTTTGCCAATTCTGTCCGGGAGGGCGATATTGGCATTGTGGCGGCGGCTGGCAGCGGCCTGCAGGCGTTGACCTGCCTGATCGACCGGCTGGGCGGCGGCATCACCCAGGCAGTGGGTACCGGTGGGCGCGATTTGAAAAAAGAAGTTAGGGGCATCACCACGCGCATGGCATTGTCCATGCTCGCCAATGATGAAAAAACCCGGGTGATTGTCATCCTTTCCAAGCCGCCGGATGCGGATATTGCCAGACAGATTCTGGCTGAAGCCAAACAAATTTCCAAACCGGTGGTAATGTGCCTGCTGGGCATGCCATGGACCAAGGCGAATGATGGCAATGTTCATTTTGCGTCCACCATCCTTACCGCTGCCAGCAAGGCAGTACAGCTTTCCAAAGGTGTGGTTCGGGATGAAGTTGTTGCCAGGATGCCTGGTGAGCCAAAAAAAACCAACGGCTGCCTGCGCGGATTCTATTCGGGCGGCACACTGGCATATGAAGCTTATCTGTTGCTGCAGAAAGAACTGGGGGAGATCCATTCCAATACACCATTGGAAGAGAAATACCGCATCGGTCTGGACGGGCTGGATTCCAGCGAAGCACATCGTCCTTGACCTTGGCACTGAGGAATTCACCCTCGGGCGCGCGCACCCGATGATCGATGGACGCTGGCGTTCCGAGCTGATCGCGCAGATCGGACACAACCGGGAAGTACGCGTGGTGCTGGTGGATATCATCCTGGGTTACGGATCGGATGAAAATCCGGCCGGGTCCATCATCGAGTCCATCCGACTTGCAAAGGAGACTGCCGCGAAGCAAGGTCGTCAATTAGCGGTCATCGCCTTCATCGTCGGCACCGAAAGGGATCCGCAGAATTATGCCAACCAAACGGCACTCCTGCAGGAAGCGGGGGTGGAGCTGGCTGAGAATAATGAAATGGCGGTGCAGCTGGCCATGCGCCACCTGACAGAGAAATTAAAATGAAATGGAGTTGAGAAATGTACATTGACCAGGAAAAATGCATCACCTGCGCCAAATGCCTGCCGTTTTGCCCGGTGAGCGCCATCGTGGTGGAAAGACCATCGAAGAAGATCGTCATCGACGAGGTGCATTGCGTGGAATGCGGGGCTTGTTACCGCTCGATGGTGTGCCCAACGGACGCTTTTGTGCAAAATGAGCTGGCATGGCCGCGCACCATCCGCGCTTCGCTGAGCAACCCGCTGATCGTCAACAAGGAAACGCGCATCCCCGGGCGCGGCACGGAAGAGATGAAGACCAACGACATCACCGGGCGCTTCAAGCCGGGCCACCTGGGCATTGCGGTGGAAATGGGACGGCCCGGCACCAGCGCGACTTTCGTGGATATCCAGAAAGTGGCTAAAGTGCTGGCTTCGCATGAGGTGGCATTCTGCCCGGAGAATCCGATCACCTTCCTGATGACCGACAAGACCACCGGTGAGATCAACCCGGAGGTGATGAATGAACGCGTCCTCTCCGGTATCCTGGAATTTGATATCCCGCTCGAAAAAGCAGATGATTTATTGAAAGATGTAATCAAGGTCTCCAAGGAGATCGACACGGTCTTCAGCCTGGACGTGATCAGCTTTGTGGAGAAGGACGGACAGATCCCCATGTTCGATATCCTGAAAAGAAACGGTTTCACCCCCTCGCCGGACGGCAAGAACAACATGGGACTGGGCAAGCCACAGTATCAATTCTATCCAGGCAATTCATAGAGGTGAAACAATGACACACACATTACATCGATTAGGCAACCGCGAAAACCTGGCTGGCGACTTCGTGGTGTTTGCCATGTCAGCCAAGGGCATCAATGAAAAGGATTCCGCGCCCGCCATGCGCAAATTCCTTGAGCTTGCCTATGAGCTGGACCCCATCAATTTGGGTGACATGAAGACCGGCAATTTTCTCAAGATCAGCCGCGAGGATATGATGAACAATGTCCAGGATGTCAGCATTGTGCATGCTGTCTATTCGGACGAAAAGAAAGTGGCTGCGCTGCTGAAAAAGGTCAAGGAAGCCGACCTGGGCGTTTCGGTGGTGGTGAGCGGGCTGCTCGACCGGGTGAAGGCGGTGGGTGACTCGGTGAACGTTCCGCCGCACACGGTGGAATGCTCAGCCGGCATCTGGGGCAAGATGGAAAAGCTGCCCTCCGCGGAGACGCTGCAATTGACCACCATGTGCGGGCACGGCATGGTGGCAGCCAATCTGGTCAACCATTACGTCAAGCAGATCAAGTTCGGCAAAATGACCGCGGCGGAAGCGGCCAAAAAACTAGCTGAACCCTGCGAATGCGGCGTGTTCAACATCGAGCGGGCGGAGCGGCTGTTGACGGCCATGGCGGTCGAGGATCACCAACCCACCCGCATCCAGGCAGGACAAACCAGCCTGTAAAAGCAGCCGCATAAAATGAAGCCCATTTTCAATACCCCCGTCACCGTGCTGAATGTCGGACTGCAGAAATTCGCTTCCGATCTGGAAAGCGCCGGTTTCAAGGTCATCAACAAGAATTGGAAACCGGTACGCGGCGGCGATGCACAGCTGGCGCGCAAGCTGGCTGACATTGCCGATGACGAGCAGGGGCTGGGATTGAAAATTAAAACCGCCAACCGGGAAGCATTCAAGCGCATGACGGAAGCCAAGCCGGTGCTGAAGGGCATTGACCTGGCGATCAACGTTTTACGGGATATGAGCGAGACCACCGTGCTGCACGCCGGACCGCCCATTGCCTGGGAACAGATGTGCGGCGCGATGAAGGGCTCCATCATTGGCGGACTAATATATGAAAAGCTGGCTGCCACCCCGGATGAAGCGCTGAAACTGGCGGCGAGCGGCAAGATCGAATTCGCGCCGTGCCACTCGCGGGATGCGGTCGGTCCGATGGCGGGCATCCTGACCGCCCACATGCCGGTGATGGTGGCCGAGAACGCGGTGCACGGCACACGCGGCTTTGCCACGATGAACGAGGGCTGGGGTCGGACGCTGCGCTTCGGTGCCTACGATGAAGAGGTCATCCGGCGGCTGGACTGGATGAGGGACGTGCTCGCCCCGGCGATGAACAATGCCATCCACGACAAGGGCGGGGTGAACGTACAAAACCTGATCGCGCGCGCGCTGCATATGGGCGACGAATGCCACAACCGCGACCTGGCGGCGACCTCCCTGTTCTTCAAAGAGATCATGCCCTCGCTGGTACGGGTCTGCCGGGATGAAAAACAACTGGACAGCATCCTGGCCTTCCTTTCCCCGCACGAGCATTTCTTCCTTAATATATGCATGGCAGCCTGCAAGGCCAGCCTGCTGGCCGGGCACAACGTGCCTTACAGCACGATGATCACTGCCATGGCGCGCAACGGGGTGGAGGTGGGACTATTGATGAGCGGCACGGGCAGCCAATGGTTCACCAGCACGGCCGATATCCCGGAGGGATTGTACTTCCCAGGCTGCAGCCCCAAGGATGCCGGGCCGGACCTGGGCGACAGCGCCGTGACCGAGACGAACGGGCTGGGCGCCTTTGCCATGGCGGGAGCACCAGCCATCGTGCGCTTTGTGGGCGGCACACCGGCGGATGCGCTGCGCTACACGGCGCAGATGAAGCGCATCACGCTCGGACTGCACCCGCAGTACACCATCCCGGCGCTGGATTTCACCGGCACGCCGGCCGGCATTGATGCACGGCTGGTGGTGGAGAGCGGCATCGTCCCGGTGATCAACACCGGCATTGCCCACAAGGAGGCCGGGCACGGGTTGATCGGGGCGGGGGTGGTGCGGGCGCCTTTCGAGGCCTTTGCCCGCGCGGTAGAATACGCACAGGCACATTTCAAGGATGAAAATGGGTGAAAAGATGAATGAGATTGACCAGCTGTTTGACCTGTTGAGCGAACTCTCGGCGTTGAGCGGCGTGTGCGGCCATGAACAGGATGTGGTGCGCTGCCTGCGGGACAAGCTTACCCCGCTGGCGGATGAGGTCAGCGTGGATGCCTTTGGCAACCTGGCTGCGCTGCGCAAGGGCGGCAGCCCGGGCTCCGCGCTGATGATCAGCGTGCATTCGGACGAGGTGGGCGCGGTGATCACCACCATCACCCCGGATGGCTACCTTGGTTTTACACCAGTGGGCGTGATCGACCCGCGCATCCTGCCGACCGCGCGGCTGCTGGTGAACAAGAAAATAACGGGGACGGTATCCTGCGTGCCGGGGCATGCCAGCACCGAACCGGGCGGGCAGGCCAGTTTCAATAAGAACCTCTTCATTGATATTGGCGCCAAATCGGACGCGCAGGTGCGCGAACTGGGCATCGAGATCGGCCAGACGGCCTGCTTCATCAGCCCGGCGACGCGGCTGGCGCAGCCCAACCTGGTGATGGGCAAGGCGATGGACAACCGCATCGGCTGCGCTGTTTTGGTGAAATTATTCGAACGGCTCAAGGGGAAAAAGTTCCCCGGCGAGGTGTACGGCGTGGTGACCGTGCAGGAGGAGATGGCCATGTCCGGAGCAAGAATAGTCTCCCCTCGAATTGCCCCCGATTACGCCATCGTGGTGGACACGGTGCCGCTGGATGATACCCCGCTGCAGAGCATGCCAGACATCCCCATCCGCCTGGGCGGCGGACCGGTGGCGCAGCTGCGCACCGGCAAGGGCAGCCTGTTCCTGGGCACGGTGGCGAATGAGAACATCACCCGCCTGATCCGCTCCACGGCGGACGAGCTGAAGCTGCCCATGCAACGGGTGGCGGCTTACGGCAAGTGGGCGACGGACGCCGAGGTGATCCATACCGCCGGCGGGGGCATCCCGCTCGGATTCCTTTCCATCCCGCGCCGCTACGGGCACACGCCCAACGAGGTGATCGACCTGAATGACGCGCAAAAAGCGGTCGAGATCCTGGCGACGGTGGTGGAGAAAAAGATGGGCGAATTTTCAGATGACTTCTTCAAGTATTCCTGATGCAAGGTAAGAAGGATGATTTTGCCGATTGACTAGCTGAGTTGTACGATAATATGCAAAGGAGGTTTGTTCAGGGAACGTTGCGATCAAAACCATTTGATGAGACAGAAAAACTTCCAACAGGGGCGAGCGATTCAACCATTTCACCTCGAAAGGATCACTATGACTACTTATGATCTGGCTGTGAACAATGGCCTGGTGGTGAATGCCACCCACAAGGAACTGGCCAACATCGGCGTGCAGGACGGCAAGATCGTCACCATCAGCAAGGAACCGCTGACCGGCAAGGAGACGATCGATGCCAAGGGCAAGTGGGTCATCCCGGGCGTGGTGGACACGCACATCCATTTTGCGCTCAAGCAGGGGCAGGGCGACAGCGCGGTGATGACCGAGGACGACTACACCACTGGACCGATCGCCTCGGCGGTGGGCGGGGTGACCACCTTCGTGGATTACGCCATCTGCCCGCAGAACCGCACGCTCAAGGATTTCCTGCAGGAGCGCATGGCGCTGGCGGAAAAGGGCAGCTGCATTGATTACAGCTTCCACGGCGGCATCACCAATTCCTCGCCGGCGGCGCTGAAGGAGATCAAGCCGGTGATCGACATGGGCGTGCCTTCCTTCAAATTCTTCATGACCTACCGCAAATGGGGCTTCGCGGTGGGGATGGGCTTTCTGCTGGAAGTGTTCAAGCTGCTGAAGGAATACAACGGCGTGCCGTGCATCCACTGCGAACAGGACGAGATCATCGAGTTCCTGCGCGAGATCTACAAGGATGAAAAGTCCATGCAGTATTTCGGGCTCAGCCGGCCGGATTTCTCGGAGGAGATCTCCATCGCCGAGCTGGTCATTTTGGCGCGCGAGACCGGTTCCCGGCTGCACGTGGTGCACCTGTCCACTGAAAAAGGCTTGAACGTCATCCGCGATGCCAAACGCAAGGGCATCCGCGTGCGCACGGAAACCTGCCCGCACTACCTGTTCTACAACGACGAGGTCTTCAAGCGCGAGGACGGCTACCTGTACACGATGACCCCGCCGCTGCGCCCGAAGGGCAACAACGAGGCGCTGTGGCAGGGCTTGCTGGACGGCAGCATCCAGATCCTCACCTCCGACCACAACGCACTGGGCAAGAACATCAAGCTGGCGCACCCGCACTGGCTGGATGTACCGCCCGGATTGGGCGGCAGCGAGATGGGATTAACCTTCCTGCACAGCGAAGGTGTGGTGAGGCGCGGCATGACGCCCGAGAAGATGGTCGACCTGCTGGCGACTGCCCCGGCCATGGAATTCGGCGTGGTTGGCAAGGGCAAGCTGGAAGTGGGCTACGATGCCGACATGGTGGTCTTCAACCCCAACGAGGAACGCACGGTGAGCTTCAAGGACCTGGCCACCCCGGGCGGATTCACCATCTACGAGGGCGTGAAGATGAAGGGCTGGCCGGAGATGACCATCTCGCGCGGCGAGGTGATCGTCAAGGGGCGCAAGTTCATCGGCAAGACCGGGCGCGGCAGGTTCATCAAGCGCAGCATTGACCCAACCCAGTAAAGCCATGAAACTGGTCACCTTTCAAATAACCAACCATAAACCCCGCATCGGGGTGATGACGGGCGACAGGGTGGTGGACCTCAACCAGGCCTACCGCCAGCTGCGTGCCCGGGATTTCAGCGCGGATTTTGCCGCCAAGATGGCGGATGTCTTCTTTCCGGGCAGCATGATCGATTTCTTCCGCACCGGCGAGCGCGGGCTGCAGGCGGCGGGCGAGGTGCTGTTCGCCATCGAAAAGGACGCACAGCGCTTTGCAGCCGCCAAACAGAAGTCGCTGTTCAAAGCGGAGGATGTGAAGCTGCTGGCGCCCGTGCCGCGGCCGAACACCATCCGCGACTTTTCCACCTTCGAGGAGAACCAAAAGCGGGTGACGATGAAGAAGAGCGGCGGGAAGATACCGGAGGTGTGGTACCAGATCCCGGTGTACTGGAAGGCCAACCCGGACAACACCATCGGTCCGGAAGAGGACGTGTGGATGCCGCGCTATTCCAATCAACTGGACTTCGAGCTGGAGTTCGGCATTTATATCGGCAAACAGGGCAAGGATATCCCGGTGGAAAAGGCGGGCGAGTACATCGCCGGCTATACCATCTTCAATGACATCTCCGCGCGCGACCAGCAGGCCAAGGAGATGGTGATGACCTTCGGGCCCTCGAAGGGCAAGGACTTCGACCACTCCAAGGTGTTCGGGCCGTGCCTGGTGACGCCGGACGAGTTCGGCACGCAGGGGCACAAGATGACGGCCTGCATCAACGGCGAGGTGTGGGGCGAATCCAGCACCGACCAGATGTATTACAGCTTCGCGCAGATGATCGCCTATGTGTCGCAGTGCGAAACGCTGCACCCGGGCGACTTCCTCGGCTCGGGCACCTGCCCGGGCGGGTGCGGGATCGAGGTGGACAAATACCTCAATCCCGGCGACCTGATCGAGCTGGAGGTGGAGGGCATCGGGCTGCTGCGCAACCGGGTGATCCGCAAGGAGGACTGACATGGCAGGAACAAGCACAAGCCGAAAAGCCAAAGATCGCCATCGTCACCGGCGGGGCGATGGGCATCGGCGAGAGCACGGTGCGGCTGCTGGTGGCAAAGGGGCACAAGGCGCTCATCGCCGACATCTGCGTGGAAAAGGGGCGGGCGCTGGCGAAGGAACTGGGCGAGGCGGTGCACTTCGTGGAATGCGACGTGACCAAAATGGCCGAGGTGGAGAAGATGGTGAAGGCCTGCCTGGAGCGGTTCGGCGGGCTGGACTGGCTGGTGAACAACGCCGGCATCTGCCCGACCATCTCCACCCTGGACACGACCGAAGAGGACTGGGACCGCGTGTTGACGATCAACCTGAAGAGCCCATGGATGTGCTCCAAGGCCGCCATCCCGCACATGAAAGGCAGGGCAGGGGCGGCGATTGTCAACGTGGCGTCCAATGCCGCCATCGTGGGCTTCCCCAACCTGGCGGCCTACTGCGCCTCCAAGGGCGGGCTGGCGCAGTTCACCAAAGCCTGCGCGCTGGACTGCGCGCCGCTGGGCATCCGCGTCAACGCGGTGGCGCCCGGGCACACGCGCACGCCGATGGGCAACTGCTTTGTCAGTTCGCAAAAGGACCCCAAACAGTTCGAGATCGACCACATCAACAAGAACCACCCGCTGGGGCGGCAGGGCGAGCCGGAGGAGGTGGCAGCGGCCATTTACTTCCTGCTGAGCGGGCAGGCCTCGTTCATCACCGGCGCCATCCTGAGCGTGGACGGCGGGTATG
>CAWDIB010000002.1:0-18006 GCA_963802275.1 uncultured Chloroflexia bacterium
TTTTTCCATGGTCGGCCGAATTTCTGAATTAGCCGATTTCCCCCGCCATCACAAGAGCTTCCGGTTCGGCCTCACTTGAGGTAACGTCTTCCGCGATGGTCCCCCAACGCTTTACCGACTCCCTCCCCGCTCTTCTCGGTACGGCCGGCGCCAAACTTATAGACACGCCCGAGAAACTCATGGGGGACGCCTCCACACGGCAGTACTTCCGGGTTCGGAGCGACAACCGTTCGTTCATCGCGATGTTGCTTCCCGGAAAAGGATCAGGCGTTCCGCGCCGAGGAGATCACAAGACCGCACGGCCGGTCACGGAGCTGCCCTTCGTGGACGTTCACGCGTACCTCGAATATCGCCGCGTGGCCGTCCCCATCGATTTACGGCCACGACAAGAAGAACGGGGTCCTTCTGCTTGGAGGACTTCGGCGATGAGCTTCTGGTCGATGTGGCGGGGAGCTTTCCGATATTAAGACGGTGCGCGACACTCTACGAGATCGCGCTCGAGCAACTCGAGCGGATCGCGCTCATCCCCGACTCGATCAACCCGGAGAAGTGCATTCTCTTCTCGCGGCGGTTCGACCGGGACCTCTACAACTGGGAGTTCCTCCACTTCGTCGAGTGCGGTCTGGACCAGCGCCTCCCGATGCGCCCAAGGGGACCGACCGTGAGGCCATCCTCCAGGAATCGGGGAACTCTCACGGAGGAGTTCCTGCGTGGGGGGATCTCGCCTGCCATCGCGACTACCACAGCCGGAACCTCATGGTGCTCACGACCTCGTTCGGGCGTCCGCCGCTCGGGGTCCTCGATTTCCAGGACGCTCTACTCGCGCCTCTCTTTTCTACGATCTGGCTTCGCTCCTGCGGGATAAATATGTCCGTGTGCGCACAGCGAACCCGTGTACCTCGGAACCTCTCACCGTGATCCTGGCCGAGGAGCTGCTCCCGTCGATCTTCCCGGCGGACAAGAGCTCGAATACACAGTCACCGGGACTTACAAGGGCTCCGAGCTCAAAGGCATCGATTACGAACAGCTTATCGACTGGGTAAAACCCGACGACGGCGCGTTCCGCGTGATCACCGGCGATTTCGTAACGACAGTTGACGGTACAGGCATAGTGCATATCGCTCCTACCTTCGGTGCCGACGACTACCGTGCAGGGCGACGAGCGCGGCATCCCGCCGCTGATGGTGATGATGTCCGACGGCTTCATGGGCCCGCTTGTCGACCGTCGCGGTCGCATGGTGCCGATGGAGGACCTCGACCAGGCCTTCGTGGCAACACGGGTCAACACCGCCACATACGGTCCCTTCGCGGGACGCTACGTCAAGAACGAATATGATGATACGATTCCGGCGGGGACGGAGACCCTCGATGTTGACATAGCAGTATCGCTGAAGCAGCAGGGCAAGGTATTCCGGATAGAGAAGCAGATCCACACCTACCCGCACTGCTGGCGCACCGACAAGCCCGTGCTCTATTACCCGCTCGACTCATGGTTCATCCGCACCACGCGCACTGCGCGAGCGGATGATTGAGCTCAATGACACGATCAACTGGAAACCCTCCAGCACCGGCACCGGCCGCTTCGGCAAGTGGCTCGAGAACCTGGTCGACTGGAACCTGTCGCGCTCACGCTACTGGGGCACGCCGCTCCCCATCTGGATGACCGAGGACCGCCAGGAGGAGATATGCATCGGCTCGCTGGCAGAGCTGAAGATCGAGATTACCCGCAGTATCGATGCGGGTTACATGACGCACAACCCGCTGGAGAATTTCGTCGAGGGCGACTTCTCCTCGGAGAACTACTCGCTGCTTGACCTTCACAGGCCTTATGTTGATGATATAGTTCTGGTGAGCGCCACCGGAAGGCCTATGCGTCGCGAGACGGATCTTATTGACGTCTGGTTCGATTCGGGCGCGATGCCTTACGCGCAGGCACACTGGCCCTTCGAGAACAAGGAAAACTTTTCGGAGATGTTCCCGGCCGACTTCATCGCCAAGGGTGTTGATCAGACACGCGGATGGTTCTTCACGCTGCATGCAATCGCCACGATGATCTCCGATTCGGTTTCGTTTAAAAATATAATATCCAACGGCCTGGTGCTCGACAAGAACGGCAACAAGATGTCGAAGCGCCTCGGCAACGCCGTCGATCCATTCTCGGCCCTGGCAACACACGGGGCGGATCCGCTGCGCTGGTACATGTCCTTTTGGAAATCTGAGCGCTGCATAGGGAATTTCCATTTCGACCGTCCAGCAATCTTCACTTATAGAAACGTGACTTTCCCATACGCCGTCCCATTTTATATCAGAAGAACCTCCGGAACCACCTGTCAGGTTGATATCTGTTTGGACCCCGGAAGCTGAAACTTTAAATCTAAACCCGTAAATTCCATCATTAAACGGGTTGATGTCAACCCAGAACTGATCCGCATTCAATTTGCTGTCTGCATCTCTTAAACCCAATTCAGTCAGAATTTTTGATGGCTCCGGGTCATGCATTTTAGCCCCGATATAAATGGCATAATCACTGTAAAGAATGCTGACCTCTGTTTTAAAAGATGCGGGTCGGTCATTATGGGGTTCATATTGGAAAAAATCACCTGACTTTTCTGCAAGCTGCCATAATGGATCACTCATCATGCCATCCATTTGCGGAGCTTGCAAAACCCTGGTTGCCACAATCTTTTTTTGATGGATACATCCTGCGCATAAAGCACATTGCTTCCAATCATCAAAATCATAAGAAAAAAACACCCGGCAATCTGGGAACGAACCATCGAAATCCTATTTACATCAAATTCCTGAAATAATAATTTTTAAATTTTTATGCTTAAACGTACTCATAAATGTATTGGTTAACTACGTTATCCAATCTCTCTGCAATGGTCAGATCATAACTTTCACTAGTGATCTTTTTAACCTTGTTTTTGGTATAATATTCACCCGAAATAAGATCGTTTTGAGATTCTGTTGCCAGAAAAATGATTGTTTGAGCGCCTTTTTTAGGAGAAATCCCTGATAACCTGAAGAAAAAATTGGCAAACCAACCAGCATTTCGACCCAAACGCGTATTCACCAAACCAGGATGCAGCGCGTATACACCGATTTTTTTTCCCTGTAATTGCTTTGCCCACCACCTGGTCAGCAAAATGACACCCAGCTTAGATTGCCGGTAAGCGTTGAAACCGCTGAATTTCTTTCTGCCTTCAATATCATCAAAATCAATATTACCATAGTGCAGGGCAGAAGCAGTTTGAATAATACGTGCATCTGCAGACTTCTCCAGGGCGGGTAACAGCTGGGATTTAAGCAAGGCCGGAGATAAAACATTTACATGAAAGATCTCTTCTACTTTATTTCTGGATTCCTTGTACTCAAAGTTCCATACACCGGCATTGTTGATAAGGATATCCAGATGTGTGTGTTTTTCAAGAAAACTGGTACATGCTTTTACAACAGATTCAAAAGAAGCCAGATTACAAAAAATAAAGTCAAGGCTTCCCGTATTATCTTGTTTTTGAGCATCAAATTCAGCCATTATTTTTTCTGCTGTCTCGACACTTCGGGTTGTAAAGATCACTTCATTACCCTGTCTGGCCAGCTCCAATGCGGCTTCTTTACCAATACCGGAAGTTGCCCCTGTAATTAAAATTGTTTTGCTTTTTGTCATCGTTTCTATAGTTTAATGAACGGTTATTTTGTCATTTCCAGTAAAATCAAAAGCGGAAACCGTTCCTAGTCCGGTTTCCGCTTCTTCAATCCGATAAATCAATAGTTAAAAAGTTCTTCCCTGTTTATCTTCTTAACCGGGCCAAACAGGCTTTCCAGTTTTTCGAAATCAATCAGGTTTTCGTTTCCAGAATTACAAAAGTTTTCTTCTGGTCTTTAATATATTTTTTGTTGAATGCCGAAACATCTGCTAAGGTAAGACTGGGAATTGTTTCAAACAACTGTATCCTTGGATCCTGTTTGTGACCCATTTTGGTAGCAGCAAGGTAATTCCAGACAATACTGATGTTGCGTATCCGTTGTGTACGGATATTTAAGATCAGCTGATCTTTTGCCAGGTTAAAGGAAGTTTCAGACATCGGCATTTCATTAAAAAGCTCATTGAAAGCTGTAAATGCATCGATCACCTTATCATTTTGGGTTGCGATAAAACTGGTATTGATATAGTTTTGGTCCGGCCATTCAGGAGCGGAATAACTGGATCTTGCTGTATAAGCCAAACCTCTTTTTTCGCGCATTTCCTGAAAAACAATCGCATTCATTCCTCCGCCAAAATACATATTGTACATACTCACCTGCGGCAACATATCAAGTTTAAAGTTTTTGCCTTTTGAAATCGTTTGCAAATAACTTTGGTTGGCATCATAATGTGAGAAAAACACTTTATTCTCAACAGTTTCTTTAGGTATAAAAAGCCTGATACGTTCAACTTTTTTGAGTTTTTTAGGTGTTTTATGTTGTTTTTTTAGCAAAGCAGTTAATTCCTTTACGCTTTGTGGACCATAAAACACCACCTGGTGCAGCTCTGACCAAAGCACCTGGATAGCTTTGGTCATCTGCTCCGGCGTCAAAGCATCAATTTCCTTATCGGTTAAAGTAAATTTGGTCGGGTTGTTCTCTCCAAAAGTGGCATAACTAACCAAAGCGCCAAAAACGTTTTGTTGATTAGCTTTGCTATCGCTACGGGATTTTTTTACAGGGCTTTGGGCGCACTCTTAGAACGCTCTTCATCTGGGAAGGGGTGAGCATGTACCTGACTGAAGCCGCGGTTAACCAGACCCTGACCTGGATCAGCCATAATTCAGACAAGGGTAGCGAACTTGTTTTTGACTTTCTTTATTCGTCTGCGCTGACCCCCGGGAAACAACCCTACGAAGTCAGAAAGAAGTATGCGGGCAGGCAGATTAACCGGAGAGGGATTGAGCTTTGGGATTGACAAGGGTGGATTAACGCCCTTTCTTTCAAAGAGGGGATTCACCGATATTCATGAGGTCACTGCCAGAGATTTACACCAGTTGTTCTTCCACGGGGTAAATGAGAAAAGGATAGTGGCAGATCATTATGCCATTGCTCATGCGACTGTTGGCAAAACAAAACATTCCTGACCAAACAGGCTTTCTTAATCTCTCGCTTACAGACCATCTAGTGGATTACACCCAGCGCATGCAGCGGATAACGAAAAAGCCGACGATGACCAACGCCAGCACCAGCCAGATCCAGCCCCAATAACCTGCCCTGGCTACGCGGGTGGCGCGCACTACCCTTCTGCGTCTCATAACTTCCTCCTTGTAAAATAATAATGGTATACCATTCTATAATCAATCCATCGAAAAATCAACTTGCACAAGGATTACGCAACCTTTTTTCTGTAAATTTGAGTCAAGAATATCCCTAATCTATTAGATATTCAAAATTCTCCTTGAACAATAGTGTTTCCCAATTTGCCATTCCTCACTTATTTCCATCAAGATTGCGGAAATCAATCTAAGGCATGAATTCTCGTTTGGGAACACTCCTACAACTCTGGTCCTCCTTCTAATTTCTTTGTTGATCCGTTCAAGACTATTGGTGGTCCGGATGGATCTGCGATGCTCGAGCGGAAAGTCAAAAACTGTAAAGCCTTCTGCCAAATTCTCTTCCAGCCAGGCAGATAACCTTGGAGCAGTAAGCGCATATTTCCGGATGGCAGCCTGAAGGTATTGTTCTGCAGTCGCTTTATCTGGCGCATTGAACATGTTACGGATATCAGCTGCCACCTCATAGCGCATGGCCTGTTTGGGTACATAGGACTGGGCGTTCTGCTGCAAGTGGAACTGGCACCGCTGCCAGGGCACACTACCCAGGATGGCTCTTCTGGCTGCTCCCAAGCCTTGATGGTCATCACTGATCACCAATTGAATGCCATGCATACCGCGGTCTTTCAGTCCTTTCAAAAAGGCTTTCCAGTGGGTTTCGTGCTCACTTAGTGACACCGATACCCCTAAAATCTGCCTTTCGCCCTGCGAATTGATGCCGGAGGCCACCAAAACAGCCGCATCCCGCACCTGGCCAGCCTCACGCACCTTCTCATAACGGGCATCCACGTACAGATAAGTGATTTCACCCAATGGCCTTTCACGCCATTCCTGCAATGCCTGGTCCAATTGTGCTGTTGCCCGGCTGACCTGCATGGCGCTAATCTCCACCCCGCATAATTCCTCGGTGATGGTCTTTACCTTCCGGGTGGATACTCCCTGCACGTACATCTCAGCCAAGGCTGCTACCAGCGCCCTTTCGCTTCTCAATCCCTTTTCCAATGCTGAGGGATAAAAGCCTCCCTCTCTCACTTGGGGCACGGCAAAGGTGATCTCGCCAATCCTCGTCCGGACGGTCTTGGGCTTGTACCCATTGGAATGCCCTTTGCGCTCATCGGTTCTCTCGTATTCCTCCGCTTGCAAATACTTCGACCTCTCTGCCTGCATAGCATGATTGAGTAGAATCCTCAGAAGTTCGGGGCTGGCGTCCAATCCCTTCTCCAGTATGTCTTTGGTAAGCTTATAATCATCTTGGTGAGTCATGGTGGTCTCCTATTCTGGTTTGGTTACCTTGTAGGATACTCCTGACTCACCCATCTTGTTAAGGTCCTGATTTTACAGAAAGAATGTTACACCTACTGCACAAGGACTTGTTCTTGGTTTGGTGTATTTGTATAATATATTTAGCAAGATTCGATGGGACAAAGATAGTGATTAAAGGGACAGTTATTGACAGAATGTCTCCACCCACACTACCCGAAGAAGGTGGATTATAAGGAAAAAAGATGAAAAAGACCCACGAGCAGGAAAGTGACCCGAAAAAGAAGCTAAAAAAAGCATCATCACCCGGTGTAAACATCAACCCTGATACCATGCAACCTTCCGAGGTCAAATTCAGGCGCATGTTCGAAAGCGCACATGACGGCATCCTGCTGATCGAGTGCGAAACCGGGGAAATCAGCGATGTGAATCCATACTTCTCCCTATCGCTGGGATACCCGAAAGATGAAGTAATCGGTACTGAGTTGTGGGAGTTTGAACCCTTCAATCGCATCATCGGCAGCCGTGATGCATTTCTCGAGCTCGCCTTGCAGGAAACGATGCGCCATGACAAGCTGGCCATGGAAACCAAGAAGCGGAAAATCGTGCACGTGGAGATGGTATGCGTGCGTTACGAGGTGGAGGGAAAGCCCTTCATCCAATGCAACCTGCGCGACATCAGCGAACGGGTGCAAGCGGAAAACCAGGTGGTGTTCATCAGCAACCACGATATGCTGACCCGGCTATATAATCGCTCCTACTTCGACGAAGAAATGCGCCGTCTGGAGAACAGCCGCCAGTACCCGATCAGCATCTTCATG
Organism: uncultured Chloroflexia bacterium; assembly: GCA_963802275.1. Lineage (GTDB taxonomy): Bacteria > Chloroflexota > Anaerolineae > Anaerolineales > Anaerolineaceae > CAZMZW01. The sequence continues at coordinate 7,385 of CAWDIB010000002.1, forward strand.
CTGGATGTGGACGGACTGAAGGTCGTAAACGACATGCACGGCCATACTGCCGGGGATAACTTACTCAAACGCACTGCCCAGGTGCTCAGATCCTGTTTCCGCGATGAAGACATCATCGCCCGCATCGGCGGGGACGAATTTGCAGTGCTGCTGGCGAATACAAGCCAGCAGGCGTGCGAGAACATCAAGCAGCGCATGGATAAGACGTTGAGGCAGCACAACCAGGGCTTTTCAGACCGGCTTCTGTGCCTGTCGATTGGCGCGGCTACACTGGATGAGCAGGGTTCGCTGGATGAGTTGTTCAAGCAGGCGGACGCGTTGATGTACAAACAAAAGAAAGCCAAAGCGGGGAATGTAAAAAGAGATGTAGCCGAACAATTAGACTTGCTCAGTCCCTAGTCTGTCTGGCTGGTTGTTTTCTCCAAAAAGATTACTAAATCAGATATTTTTTATTTTTCGAAAGAAAACAGCTTCCAGGAACTTTTCCATTTTCCGCCGAATGGGATAAAAACCGAGCTTGGTTGCAATCACCTCAGCAGGGGTTTCAATCAGTTCAATATAAGTACCGGTCTTGCCTTTAATGGCGGCATAGCGGTTATCACTCAGGTCCGCCCGGTAGGTGTTGAGGAAGGCATGGATGGGAACCACCTTACCGTTGGACACGGATTACCATCCACATTTCCAGGGGGGCAAGGCTGCCATCCGTCATGTAAACATCCAGAAATTCCGGATGCGTCGTCAATGCCATGGCACTTTCCTACTTTTTTTTTAAACTGATGGAAGATGGCAAAGGCATCATTGAAATGAACAGACCATCCCTCAGTAGCGGAAATTAGAACAACATTCACCATACTTTCCAGGGAAGCAAATAATTACGCATGCGCGGAGAAAGCTTCCCCCTCCTGGTGGTAGATCCCGGTAATTTCAATATGGGAGCCGACCATTCGCACTGTATTTCTGTTTCATCAATTACTTGTAATTCATCTATGGCGTATGTATAATAATCTTACCTAATAGACCACTGTTTGGAAGCACTGACCAGCCATATTAAAGGGATATCGCCTGGAGTGTTGTTGTGGTTATCCCATATTGGGTAGCCCTATCCCCTATCCCTGTGGCATAGCATTACATAGGTTAATTGAATTTGTGAATGCTTATTAAGGAACCTCAGCCATATGAAAAGCACAAATAAAAAAACCGAAACTGATCCTTCCTTCTTCGAAAGGGATAGAACACGACACATTGCAGCGTTAAACCATCTCCCGAAACATGCCAACTTGATCTTTCAATCACTGTTCGAATGCTGCCAGGAAGGCATTCTCGTCGTGGATGGGGAAACAGGAGAGGTTCTCATTGCCAATCCATTCTTCTTCTCGATGACGGGATGCCCTCGGAAGGATGTGCTACACAAGAAACTGTGGGAGATTGCCCCTCTGAACAAGATAATCTCTAAACAAGAGGAATTCTTTGACTTATTTTCTCAAAAATTCGTTCATCAGGATAAGCTGACCATTCAAACCATGGATGGGTCACCGCTTGATGTTGAATTTCTTAGCCACCTTTTTCCTGTGCTGGGTAAAAAAGTACTGTGCTGTAATGTGCGCGACATCAGCGAACGCATCAGGGCAGACCAGCGGTCGGATTTCATTCGCAACCATGACCCACTAACCAATTTATACAATCGCGGTTATTTTGAAGAAGAGCTGCATCGGCTGGAAAAGAGTCGGCAATACCCGATCAGTATTTTCATGCTGGATGTGGACAACCTGAAGCAAATCAACGACCGCCAGGGACACCTGGCCGGGGATGAAACCCTGCGACAGACGGCGCAGTTAATAAAAGCATCTTTCCGAGAGGAAGATATCCTGGCCAGGATCGGCGGGGATGAGTTCGCCGTGCTGCTGCCCAATACCCATGCCCAAATCGCAGAAGGGATGCGCAACCGGATTTGTTCAACCCTTGACCACAACAACCAAACCCATGCAAACCTGCCCTTTTCTCTTTCCCTCGGTTTTGCAACCAGCGAGGAACCCTGTTCGCTTTTTCACCTGTTAAAAGAAGCGGATGCACGTATGTACCAACATAAACGCAGCAAAATAGCAAATGTCTCCGTATAATCCCTTGGATTGAAGTCACCATCAGAATTTCCCCCCAAACATCATCTTTCATTCCTATTCTTCAGGAAAATCCGAGCTGGATGAATCCATTTTTTGATGGAAATAAATGCTTTCCATGATTTTCTCGATTTTTCTACGCATGGGGTAAAAACCAAGTTTGGCTTGCGATGCTTCCGCAGGCGTTTCGATCAGTTCAATGTAATTCCCGGTCTTGCCCTTGATAGCGGCATAGCGATTATCACCCAGGTCCGCCCAGTAGGTGTTGAGAATGGCAAAGATAGCCACCACCTCACCGCGGCGAAGGAGACCAATAACCTTGCCCTGCGATCCGGGTTTGTTGCGAACATTGACCGCACTAACCAATACCCGCCCGCTGCGGATCTCCGGTTTTTCCGGCTCAGGCTGCGGGTCCGGCACTTGCGGCAGCGGGATGGTTGACCCGGATACTGCCAGTTGCTTCAATTCCTCCATGCTGCGCAGCCAGTAGTTGCCATCCATAAGCGGCAGACCGGGCAGCTTGAGCCGGTCAGTGAATTGCCACATGACCACATTGGGTTTGATCTTGGGAGAGAGGTCGCCAATTTTGTTGGCATAGCGGGCAATCCAGAAGAGGGTACCGGGCGGCCAATCCGGATTGCCAGCCTGGCTGACCAGAAAACCGTTGCGGGAGTAGATGATCGGCTGGCGGCCGATGCGCTGGGTAACCTCGCCAATGAAAGCCACCAGCTGTCGGCCAACCTCTGCTGGCGGTAAACGGTCGGTGTCCTCGGTATCAATGACCGGGGGAAGATGGGGCGGATTTTTCAAATAAAGTTCGGCATAGTGGCGTGCCTGTTTGGATGCCCCTGCCGAGGGATGAAAATAATAATAATTACCGCAGAGGATGCCGACTCGCTTGAGCTCAGTAATATTACGGTCGTGCAGGTTGTCCTTGTAGAGTGGTTTGTTGGGTTTGGTAACCAACACCTCGCCAGCCTTGACGAAAGCGAAGGCTGCGCCATTGGTGCGCAGCTTGTCGGCGCTGACCAGCGACTGCCAGTGGGAAAAATCCACACCAAGGATCAAATTGAATCCTCTTTACGAATATTAATATATTCCATTTTATTCCGCTTGCATTTATTTTAGTGTATTTTTTGTCAAGTTAAAAAGAAAACTGGTGGAAGCCAGTTTTCTTTGAAAAAAAACCAAATCCTATTTTGAAGGTGTCGGCAGGTTCGGCTGCGACACAGAACCCTGGTAGTCACCCTGGTAATACGGCAGGGATGCGGGCAGTTCCTTGACCTTGAGGTATTCGGCAATGCGGCCAACCACGTCGCCGGGGATCTTATTGCGTTCAACATTGTAGCCCTCGACGGCATCGTTCCAGTCGGCGCCGCAGGCGTCAATCTTGTTGTACTGCTCGGAAGCGGTATTCATGGCGGCCAGGACGGGGGCATCGCTGACCGGTGCCAACGGAGCTTCCTGGAAAGCCTGCACAAAGAGGGTCAGTCCATTGCCGACCCCATCCGGCAGCGCGCCAGCGTTGGCCAGGGCGCCGAGGTCGAGCTGGTCAACCGGGATGGGATTGCCGTTGGCGTCCTTATAGTTCTTCAACAGGTCGGCAATCTTGGAACCGGCGCTTTGCAAAGCTTCACGCCAAACCCTAGCTTTATCCACATCCGCCTGCTGATAGTTCTGCAGGAAGGTAGCCTGGGTGTATATGGTACCCATGGCAGTATCCACGCACAGGCGGAAGTTGGATACTTCCTTCTGCGCTTTCTGGTATTTTTCGATCAGCACATGATACTGGCTCACCACATCACCAGCCACTTTACCGATGGCGCTGCAGGCGCTAACCAGCAGGGTCAGCACGAGCATTGACACAATAACAATTGAATATTTTTTCATCTTTTTCTCCTTTTTTTATTCAATGAAAGATTCACTAAAAACCTATTGCTATTCTACTCTGCCGCACCTCCCTCCCCCTGATGCGTTTTCCACAAAGTGCGCAATTTGCCATCCACATTGCGGGTGATGGACATCAGCGCGCCGTTGTAGTCCTTCCAGTTGACATAATTGGCGGCTTCCTTGAGCGCCTCGGAATATTCAATAGCGGTATACCAGAAAAGCCAGCGCGAAACTTCCAGGGTGACGCTTTGCTGCTCCGGTTTGGCATCCGGGCGGATAAGCCACACCACCGAGCGATTAATGTCCTTCTCGCCCATTTTAGCCTGGCGCGCCCAGTCACGCAGCCAGATCTTCTCATCATTGGTGGCACCCTTGTCCACCACACCGGCCTGGCAGATGACCGCCACCTCGGCAATGCCGTCGGTACGCAGTTTTTCAAAGGTCTCATCGGCTATTTTCATCTTTTCCTCGCTTAAATTGCAGCCTTTGTCGATGACCCAGTATCGCCCAAGAACAGGGAAAGCGGGCTGCCCTTCGCGCGGCCTACCTTCGACGTAAACAAAAGGAGTGGGCGTGACGGTTGGCGCAGGGGTCAAGGTTGGCAGGAAACCGCAGGCAGATAAAAGCGCCGTAAAGAAAAATGATATTGCCGCCAGCAATTTATTTTTCATTACCCTGCTCCGCTTCATTTTTTTTGAGCAGCCCGGAAATGTCAAATCCCTTGCGGCTGCAACCAGCCCGCCCGCCACCGGCGCAGGCGCAGGCGCAAGCACAAGAAACACAGGCGCAGGAGGAGCCACGCCCGCCAAAGAGTCCGCTGCCCCCGCCCGAACGGCTGGGAGGAGAACTGCGCGTGCCACTGCCGCCAAAGATGCCGCCGCTGCTGGGTGTGCGTGGGAAGGGGATGATGACGGGACCGCCGCCACCAGTGCGCGGGGATCCGATGGTGCCGCCGCCGCGGTAGCTGCGCACCCCACTGGAAATGACCGAAACAATCACCAGGACGATGAAGATAAAAAGCAAAATCAGGCAGATGCAGGTCACCAGACTAACGGGGAGAATTCCGCCCAGCAAGGCATTGGATGTTTTCAGTGAGGTTTGATTCATATTGGATGCTCCTGATTCATCAGTGGTGGACGTTCCCCCATTGTCTGCATTGCCACCCTGCAATGGGAAGACAGGGGTAGATTGTTTGCCAAAATTGGGGAAAGCGGTCTGTTCATACAGCAGGTTAATGGTGAATTTCTTACCCGGTTGGAGCGCGGTTTCCCAGACCGCCTGGTTGGCATCGCGCGATTTGGGTTCGGGCGAGATAGATTTGAGCTGGGCACTCTCAGCCGGTAAATGCCAAGTCAACTGCAGAAATTCAATCTGGATCTCATCAAACCAGCCGGGGATGAATTGAAAGCCAATCTCGCCCTTGGCACTGTCCAAGTGGGCGATGCCCTGCTGGTGGATGCGGAAGGTGACCGTGGCACATTCGTTGGCATTGATGGGGCGGGTCAACATCACATTCACCTTGGTATCAGCGCCTTGATTGGCGGAGCGGACATTACTGGCATCGCCGCTGATATCCATGACCTTGTATTTTTCGTTTGGCATGCCCACAAAAAAGTCACTGAGCGGACCCAGATCGTTGGAAAGAACGCACCATTTAATGGTATAGGAATTGATCAAACTGCCATCGTCCTGCGGTTGCAAGTCCACGTGGTACTCGCGGATGACATCCGTTGCCGTCTGGGCCAGGATCATGGAAGGCAGGCAAAACAGAATGAAGATAATTAAGATCGGCCCGCCGAGTTGATATTTTTTCATTGGAGATTCTCCTGCAAGGGGCAGCCCTCGGGTTCGCTTTGGCGCATTTTCAGGCACTGGGGATGATTCCAAATCTCCTCCCAGGATGTTGCGAGCAGGTTACCAAAACCATCAGGATTATCCAGCCAACTCTGGCAGGCAGTCACCGCCCCATTGGGCATGACCGCCATGTTGGAAAGACAGGCACCGCAAATGGGATTGGAGAGCCCGATGCTTTCGAGCTGTTCGCTGGTCAGCCAGCCGGGACTGGTAAAGGTCAGGTCCATACCCAATGATTGTGAAGTCTGATTGGCTTTACGCAAAACCTCCAGCAGTTCAGTTGATTCCAGGGCTTCACCGCCCTTGATAAGAGCAGGTGCTTTGCCAGCCGTGATCAAACCGGAACAGGTGACATATTTCACCCCCAGACTCTTGATGGTTTTCAGTGTGGAGGGATAATCAGCATTGAGTTTGACCAGCGGGGTATTGACGCTGACACTCAAACCGGCTTTGAGGGCATTTTGAATGCCCTGCACGGTATGCACCCAGGCGCCCAAACTGCCCACCAACCGGTCATGGATGGCATGGTCATGAGAATAAAGGGTTACCTGCACCCCATCCAGGTTGGCCTTTTCCAGGTCGCGGCACAGGTTTGCAGTTAGATTCAATCCGCTGGTGTTCAAACGCGTGACATGCCACTCAGCATGATGGACCAATTCAACCAGGTCCGCCCGCTGCGTAGGTTCGCCGCCGGTGAAGGTCAGCTGTGGGATGCCGGCCTCACGGCAGCGGTCAATGATGGTCTTCCATTCATCCGTGGACAATTCTTTATCGATCTTCATACCCGCCTGACTGGCAGCATAACAACCACGGCAGTGCAACGGACATTGCCACTCTTCACCCACCAGCATGGGCGAGACGAGCAGGTCCATGCGGTGGGGGGCGGTCATGTTCTTTTTCAATTGGTCAAAGGTCACATTGGTTTGCAGCTTATCAGGAATCGGACCACCATGGGCTACCGCGATGAACAGCGACACAATCTCATCAAGGTCTTTTTTGAATGTCTCAGCAGCAACACCGGGGTAAAAGCGGTGCATCTCCTCCACCACCTGGTCAAGAATCCTTTGCAATAGCTCATCGGAGATGGCCTGACCGGGTTCTGCCTCATGATTCAAGGTGAGCATGAAGGTACGCATCAGGTCCGCCCAGGACGGTCCGATGAGAAACATGTGCCAGCCATTGATGAGCACCTGGCTCGGGCTGCGTTTCCACAGGCGCGGTTTGAGTGGAATAAGGTGCACGCGGGTGACGCCCGGGTCATGCGGGTCAAGGGTGACCTGCACCGGTTCCGTCGCGCGGTCCAGGTGGTACCGTCGGAGAGGAGAAAGAAAATCAATGGCTTTCAAAGATCGGCTCCTTATTTAGTGAAAGATAAATCTGATGATTACATCATTTTTCATTATACACATCCCATATACGAAAAAGCAAAACAGGGGTTTTGAAGTGTTTGGATTTAAAATAGAATCAACCAGTGTCTTTTTAATATGCCAGGCATTTCCTAACCAAATTTTAATCCTTCAAAAAACAGGAGCGTGAATTTGAAAACCATCATCAGTAAAATCGACCAGAAAAAAATGGTGCTCATCCCTGCCGGGGAATTCATCATGGGCAGCGAGGAATTCGGTCCGGAAAGCCCGCAGCGGGTGGTCACCCTTCCAGATTATTACATTGATATTTACCCGGTCACCAACCAGGAATACAAGGCCTTCATGGACGCCACCAGCGCCATGCCACCCAGGCACTGGAACGGGTTCGAAGTTCCCAAAGGATTGGAGAATCATCCGGTCCACCGCATCAGCTGGTTTGAGGCAAACATGTACGCCGAATGGGCAGGCAAGCGGCTGCCAAGCGAAGCGGAATGGGAAAAAGCCGCCAGGGGCACTGACGGGCGGCGCTGGCCGTGGGGTAATATGTTTAATGAGGATAATGCCCTGGTGTGGGATCGGGGCGAATTCTCCCTAACAGCAGCGGTGGATGCGCATCCGGGCGGGGCAAGCCCTTACGGTGTCTTTGAGATGGCAGGGAATGTGGAGGAATGGACCGCCGACTGGTACGAGGCCTATCCCGGTTCCAGCTACAAAAGCCATGCCTATGGCGGCAAATTCAGGGCACTACGCGGTGGGTCTTCCTTTTTCACCCAGAACCATGCGCGCTGCGCCTACCGCTGTTTCACGCGGCCTGAGGATGCAGGCATTGACAATATAGCCGGCTGCGGTTTCCGCTGCGTTTGGGACAGTAAACCATAAATTTTCAGAACATTATTTTTTCAGTATCTCTGCTGATGCGACATAATATTTTTAGTGAGTTGACTTGAATAAGAACAAGGATAAAAATTCTTCAATTAAGTAAACCACTGCTCCTATTTTGAAAAAAGAAGAGGAATATACATCATGACATTGGAAAAAGACCTTCAACATCATATCCACCTGCGCAAGGGGGATGTCGGCAGATATGTGCTGCTGCCCGGCGATCCCGGGCGCTGCGAAAAGATCGCGCAACACCTGGATGAACCTCAGTTCATCGTTCAGAACCGCGAGTTTTGCACCTACAGCGGCTATTTGCTGGGTGAGAAGGTAACCGTGACCTCGACCGGCATCGGTTGCCCATCCACGGCCATTGCAGTGGAAGAGCTGATCAAGATCGGCGCCGACACCTTCATCCGCGTGGGCACCTCAGGCGGCATTCAACCCGGTACGAGGACGGGAGAAGTGGCTGTCGTCACGGCTGCCATCCGCGATGAAGGCACCTCGCGGCATTACCTGCCGATCGAATTCCCGGCCATTGCGGATGTGGAAGTTGTGCTCGCACTAAAAGAAGGGGCGATTAAGGCCAATCTGCCATACCGCCTGGGCATCAGCCAATCCAAGGATTCATTCTATGGTGAAATGGAGCCGCAGCGAATGCCGATTGCGGATGAATTGGCCGCGCGCTGGAAGGCATGGGTGGCTGGCGGGGCTATTTGCTCTGAAATGGAAGCGGCAACCCTATTCATCATCGCCAGCATTAACCGTAAGAGAGCTGGAGGCGTGATGTTAATGGCTGGCAGTTCTGACCATATGCCTGAGACCGAGGAGGAAATCAAAGAGTTTAATGAATTGTTCGACGTGCAGCGTGCCATCAAAACAGCCATTGAAGCCATAAAAATCCTCATTGAAAATGACCGGGCGAAACACCGGCAGTAGTAACCTGCGGGTCAATGCGTTTTGGTCATGGTGAATCCAAAATAAAATTTTAGAAAAAGATATGCTCTGAAATGGCTAATCCAATCCTTGACAAGCTCAAAGGCGGCAGCCTGATCTCCGATGGGCGGGCGGACGAGGTGGCGGATGATGTTTTGCGACACCCTGATCGATTCCAATTGCTGATGGAAGGATTGAGCGCACCCGAGGATGTCATCCGCGGACGGTCGGCACACGCTTTGGAAAAGGTGGCGTGCATTCACCCGAATTGGTTCTCTCCCCACTTCGAGCAAATCGTGCAGCAAGCGGTGGATGACCCGCTGCCCATGGCACGCTGGCACCTGGTAATGCTGCTGACTGACATGGCAAATGTTAGTAATCTGGATCAGATCATTGACGTCATGCTCACCTGCCTGGAGGATGACAGCGCGTTCGTGCTGAGCTGGGCGATTTCCGGTTTATGCATCCTGGGCAGGCGTTATCCACAAAGAGCAGTAGAAATCATCCAGGCATTGCAGCCGCTGTGCAAGGTGAGCAGCACAGCGGTCCGCACCAGGGCAGCCAAGGCGGTGGACCGGCTGGAAAATCCAACGCTGCCCATACCAAAAAGCTGGGCGAAGAGATAAAAAGAGCCCTTTCATTAATTGAGGCATTATCAATTTTGCAATCATTCCGCCAGGCAGACCTTATGGATCATTGGCATAATTATTGCGAGAATATATATACTCATTGACTTTTCAAAGCTATAAAACCTTGGCATAAAAAATGGGTTAATAAAGGAAATCTGGCATGCAAATTAATAGGATCTATTCAACCTTATTATTATTAAGCATAATCCTGGTCGTTTCAATGGCATTCATCCCCTTTCCGAAAGAATCAGCTATTCCCGTTTACCAGGATGATTTTGAAAAATACACCAGCGACCACAATATTCAAAAAGCATACATCGTTTGGGAAGATGGCGCCACCCTCAAGGCAAGGCTGCAAAAAAACCTGGCGCACTCAGGCAAACAGTCGCTGCTGGTTGAAATCGTTTCCCCTCACCCCACCAACAATTCAATCAACGGCTCTATTTATCATGTTGTGCCGCTTTTACAACGCAACTGGTCGCGTGCCACAGGCATCCGGTTTTGGGTTGCCAATTCAACAATAAAACCATTATTACTTTCTTTAAATTTTAAAGAGGAGTACAACGAATATTGGGCTATTTCCGGTAATGGCAAATTCTACCTGCAGTCTGAAGAGGGCACCCTGCGCCAGCAAAATATCGAATACGGCAATCTGCCCATTCCGGCTGCTTTTGTGGGTTTTGTGATTGTGCCGTTCAGCAATTTTGCTGTTCCGGATTGGAACACCGCACGCGGAAACAAGCAAATGGACCTCAAACGGATTGAATCATATGCTTTTGCGGTCAACATCAGCGACGATTTTCCACGCAGTTTCTGGATTGATGATTTTGAGGTGCTTGCCCAGGGTGATTACCTTACTCTGTTCATCCAGGGCTCGCCTCAAATCCAGATACCCACAAGTGGTGAACACCGCGAACAGTACGCCGCTCACATTCATTCTTCAGCAACCAACACAT
>CAWDIB010000003.1:0-254580 GCA_963802275.1 uncultured Chloroflexia bacterium
TTAATTATTTACGAAATGTTATTCCTTATCACATAATTAGTAATGAGGAATTATTAGAAACACTAAGTAGGAATGGTTTTGAAGAAAATCTCACGGCTGCCCAAATTAGGGATATAAGAAAATTACTAGAAATTAGGCATGGTGCAAATTTCTCTGTACCAGGGGCTGGAAAGACAACATCTTTATTAGCCGTTTTTTTCGATCTTAGAATATTTTAAAGAAGTTAATTTTTTATTTGTTATATCTCCATTAAACGCATTTATTTCTTGGGATGATGAAATCGAAATTGTAATTCCAAAATTTAAAAATAAAACAATACGATTGGGTAATTCCCAAATTGATAACTTTCAAAAGATAATCTCGCAAAATTATCGAATATTCCTAATTAATTACGAAAAATTCCGTAAACCTTTGACGCAAATACAATCTTTTTTTCTAAATAATTCTGTCCATCTTGTTTTAGATGAATCACATAAAATCAAATCGGGTTATGAAAATCTAAGTTTTAAACAAATTATAGAATTGGCTAATTTATCAAAGAGAAGAGATATTCTATCCGGAACACCTATGCCTCAAAAGCCAAGTGATCTACAACCACAATTTGAATTTTTATGGGGACACGACATATTACGTAATATGTTTGGTTCACAAGTAAATAATAGTTTGCTCGTAAAAATAAATAATAAAATATCAAATAAATTTGTTCGTACCACAAAAAATGAACTTGGTTTAAAAGGTACCTATCATTACTTATAAAATAATCGAAATGGGTCCGATTCAAAAAGAACTATACAATTTATTAAAATCGGAGACTGCTCGAATTCTTAAAAAAATGGATAAGGAATCTAAAGAATATTTTCGAGCAATTGGAAAAAACTCAATAAAGTTGTTAGAAGCTGCAACAAACCCAATGTTATTAAGTACAAATAATGATATTGATAGAGGTCTGCTTTCTGGTGAGAATGAAAGTGTTTTCTTCAAACTCATATATGAATATTCAAAATTTGAGGTATGTTCAAAAATTGAATATCTAAAAAATCGAGTAAACGAAATCTTAAATAAAAATGATAAAAACAAAATAGTAATATGGTCGTATTTTGTTCGTAATATAACCTATCTGGAAAGAATATTCAATGAATATTTACCGGTGACGATTTTTGGTGACATCATGACTGGTAATGAAGATGATGAGAATACAAGAGAAGGCAAAATAAGGAAATTTCATAATGAATCATCTTGCAGAATTATGATTGCAAATCCACAAGCTGGTGGCGAGGGAATTAGTTTACACAAAGTATGCCATTTCGCCATATATTTAGATAGGAATTTTAATGCCGCATATTTTTTACAATCGCTAGACCGCATTCATAGGCTTGGATTAGATCCAAAAATAAATACATATATTGAAATATTAATATCAAAAAACACAATAGATGAGGTGTTAATAGATCGTTTAAATAATAAAATTAAAAATTTGGGGGTAGCCTTAAATGATCCTAACCTTCAAGCGTTAGCATACGAACCCGAAGATATTTTAGAAATTGACAAGGAAGGATTAGATAGAGTCGATGTGGATAGTATAGAAAAACACATTTTCCAATCAGCAAAATGACCTCTAAATCAGAAATTAATATTTCACCGGGTCACATAATAACTCTTTGGAGAATAATTTTTTTGTCAAATAATCAAAATGCAAAAGATATTTTAAAGTCAGAAGTAATTAAAATCATTAAAGAATCTGGTTTTTTGGGTGGTACCAATCCAGTTAACGAAAGCCTCAGGTTAGGTGTAAAAATCGGATTATTAACAATTACCGGGGAACGAATCGTCATTTCAGAAAATTGTACAAATACTCTAATATATTTATGTGAAAGTATTAATCCAAATATTCGAGCCCTTAGAAAAATAATATTCCTTATTCTTTCAAAATATCTATTTCCATGGGTGATTTTTTTTACTCCCGAAAAAGAAATATTTAAATCGTCGATCCGAATAATTGGATTGAAGTATTAGAAAGTGCGGAATTGTTTGATTTTCAAAAGAAAGAGGTGATCGACTGGTGGGAATTATTACTAAAGAATTATCAATCTTCTTATGATGATGAAAATGAAAATATTGGAAGAGTAGGAGAGAAATTAACCCTCGTGTTTGAAAAAAACCGTTTAATCCGTGATGAGATTAAGAACATCAATCAAAAAATATGCTGGGTTTCAGAAATAACAAATCAAATGGGATATGATATTTCTTCATTACGAGGGATACTTCTTAGGGGAAAACATAAGAAAGAAAATAAAATAAAAGTTGAAGTAAAAAGTTCAGCAAATAAAAATGAATCAGAATTTGTTTTTTTTATATCTCGTAATGAATGGAAGGTTATGACAAGTGAGCCAAGCAATTACTTTATTTATTGTTGGACAGGGATTAATGTTGCCGACCAGACTGCATTTAATGGGCCATTTATTCTCCCTGCAAAATCAATTTTAGACAAGTTCCCTAAAGACAATAATAGTATTAGCCAATGGACTCAATGTCGCTTTTCGATAAATTTAAAAACAATTCCTCTTGCTTATTACACTACAGAGTAAAAAGTAATATTTTAAATATTTATTGGATAATAATTATTAAATTATATTGAAATGATATTATTTATTAGTAGTTAATGAGCTAAATGCATACGTGATCGTCACGATTTGTAAAGAATGCATTTTTCATAATCACAGAATATGGAACAGACGCCGGAATATCCCTCGGCATTCCCCCTTGAGAGTCCCCCTCTGATATTCCGGAGGCCGCGCCTCTATTAGCGCATCTTGCTGAAGTGCATCGCCTTGCCCGGGTAATCCAGGCAGGCGCTGAAATGCTGGAATAACTCCGTGCCGAGGATGCCCTTGCAACCGGCAACCAGCAGCGCCGTTTCCAGCAGGGGCGGCAGCACGCCGAAGGTCATCGGCAGGCTCAATGAGCCGAGCTGCACGGGCAGGTGTAGGTGTGCGCTGCCCAACCTCATCTGGATGCCAATTCAGGCTTCTGAAATGCTGGAACAGCTGCGTACCGATGATGCCCTTGCAGCCGGAAACCAGCACTTCCGTTTCCAGCAGGGGCGGCAGCACGCCGAAGGTCAGCGGCAGGCTCAATGAGCCGAGCTGCACGGGCAGGTGTAGGTGTGCGCTGCCCAACCTCATCTAGGATGCCAGTTCAGGCTGTGACCAACTCCTCTTGCAATTCGTCTTGTTATATAGGATAATAGACACAAAACGTCTATTATCTTATATGAAAAATGAAAACCTTTCTTCCCTGGAACCTCTTCCCTACTTCACCATTGAAGCGGTAAAGCAGCTTCTCGGCGAACGTTCCGCAACCGCCGGCACGGTGCGTACCGCCCTGTACCGCTGGATGAAAGCCGGGCAGGTCATCCAGTTGAAAAAAGGCGTTTATATGGCCCGCCGCTTTTATGAAACCCACCGCGCAGATGACGATTTTGCACCCATGGTCAGCGCCATCCTCATCCCCCAGTCCTATCTTTCGCTGGAATATATTTTACAGCGCAATGCCATCCTGACCGAAATGACCTACCCGGTCACGGCGGTCACGCTCAAGCAGACGCGGGCATTCGAAAACAAGCTGGGGACATTCACATACCGCCATATCAAAGCGGCTCTCTACCAGGGTTTCACATTTACTGAATACATGGGTATCCCCATCGCGCGGGCAACGCTGGCAAAGGCGCTTTTCGATTTTTTCTATTTGCGCCTTTGGCAGGGCGGCGGGCGGCTGGCGGGTGATGACCCGGCGGAAGACCTGCGGCTGAACCTGGATGGCTTTTCAGAAATTGACCGGGTTGGATTTGCCTCTTTCGTTGAGATTAGTAAAAATAAAAAGCTGGAGCGGATCTTGAAAAACCTGGAGAAAACCGTATGGCGACGTTAATCCAATTGATGCAGAATGTCCTTTCCAAAATGGACGCAATGTTACCCAACGAGATCAGGCGGGTGATGCTCAAGGAGTTCCTGCAAGCCCATACGCTCGACTTTCTCTATAATCACCCGGTCTATCGCAGACTGAATTTTTATGGCGGCACCTGCCTGCATATGGTCTACGGACTTAACCGCTTATCTGAGGACATTGACCTGGATAACAGCATGGGGATGGATCTGGGCGATCTCGAAAACGACCTGCTGACTTTCTACCGCGCCAACATCGGCTATGCGGAGGTGACCGCCAATACCCAGACCGGCGAGTGGGGCGTTCGGCGGACAACCTTGAAGTTCCCCATCCTGTTTTCCCTGGGCTTGACCTTGCATGCATCCGAATCACTGCATCTGAAAGTGGAGGTCAGCCAGCATAAACAAATCTCCATCGTGCGCCGGACGCCGGTTTTGATTTATGGCAGAAGTTTTGTGGCCGCGCATTTTTCACTGGAAACGATGATGGCCGGGAAGATGCTGGCCTGCCTGGAGCGCCACTTTCAAAAGGGGCCGGGGGCTAATATCAAAGGCCGCGATTTTTATGACCTGCTGTGGTTCATGCAGCAGAAAATCCAGCCACTCGCAGAAAAGCTGGCCAGGGATGGCCGCCAGCCCTATACGGTTCAATCGGCCATGGAATTATTGGGCGAAAAGATCGCCAAAATGAAACCCGCTGACCTGCAAGCGGATTTGCTGCCATTATTTGAACAGCGCTCTTTCATCAAAGCCTGGCTGGAAGGGTACAAAGAGAATTTTAAAGAGTATGTACGCAATTATTAACCGCGCAGCCTGGTGAATCCCCCCTTCACCTCCCCGGTGTTCAGCCGGGGAGGTGCCCCCTTGTCGAAATTTATCAATGCAGCTGGCTGAAGTGCATCGCCTTGCCCGGGTAATCCAGGCAGGCGCTGAAGCGCTGGAACAGCTCCGTGCCGATGATGCCCTTGCAACCGGAAACCAGCAGCGCCGTTTCCAGCAGGGGCGGCAGCACGCCGAAGGTCAGCGGCAGGCTGAACGAGCCGATCTGCACGGGCAGCGTGTAGGTGTCGGTCTCGAAGCGGCCGAAATCGGGGAAGAAGTCCTCCTCGTGCCCGGCGGGGGTCAGGCCCTTGACCGCGGCCGCCTGCAGGTAGCACAGCCGCGAGCCGCTATCCAGGTACATTAACGATTCCTGGCCATTGACCCGCACCTTGACCGCCGGCACGCCCAGGAACAGCTCCAGCGGCAGGCGCTCGTCGTAGCGCAGCAGCGCCTGCGTCTCAAAGCTGATGCGCCCGGCCGGCAGGTGGATGCCGACCTGCAGGTGCTTGAGGATGTCCGCCCCCAGCAGCACGTCGATGCGCTCGCCGGCCTCGCGGCTGATCAGCTCCAGGTCCACGCCCAGGTAGGACTGTGACAGGCTGCGCGGCCGGTCCATGAAGGTCCACTGCGGGCTGCGGCTGATGCTGATTGGCGCGCCGGTGTCCACCAGCACGTTACGCCCGTCCACTTCGGTCACCAGGCAGCCGTTGGCCAGGCGCAAGGGGTAGTCGCCCTGGCTGCCGCGCCCGCGCTTGTTCAGGTATTCCTGGGCGTGGAAGCGCTTGCGCGTGTCCTCATTCAATCCCGTTGTCAGGTTTTGCGCCATATTTGCGTATTTCATTTTCATCTCGGCTGGCATGGCGCTGTCGTAATCCTGGCTGCGCTGGTAGAGGAGGTTGGCCGCCCCGTGGCGGTCGCCAGCCCGTTCGCGGCGCAGCGCTTCGTTGGCGGCATCCGCCATCTCCACTTTGGCAAAGCGCTCCACCAGCGCCTGGTCGGCCTGCGCCTTTTGCTCGGCCTTGGCGCTCACCAGCATCAATGGCAGCGACTGGCTGGCGGTCAACGGCTGGCCGTCGCGGTCCTTGCCCTTGAGGGTCGCCTGCAGCGAAAGCCCGTCGGCGGTGATGCCGGGCTGGAAGTCCAGTTTGATGTAAACTGCCTGCGGGCGGCCGGAGATCAGGCTGCCCAGCGAGATGGTCAGTTGCCGGCCATCCAAAACGGACTGCCAGCCGCCGCTCACCTGGGCGCTCACCCCCTCCGGCAGGGTCAGCGTCACCCCGGCATCGCGCAGGGTGATGCGGCTCAGCTCCTCGAACTCGCGCTCGAACATCAGCGGGATGGCGTTGAGCGTCTCGATGAAGTGGAAGTTGCCCCCGCCGCTGTTGGCCATGCCCTCCAGCAGGTGCTCGTCATAGTTGTGTCCCACCCCGAAGCAGGAGGTGGAAACGCCGCGCAGGTTGAGCTGGCGGGTATGCGTGCACAGTTCGTCCATGCTGGTGATGCCCACGTTGGCCAGCCCGTCCGAGAGCAGCAGGGCGCGCGTCACCGTGCCCGCGGCGATGTGTTCCGCCGCCAGTTCGCAGCCGCGCAGCCAGCCGCCGCACAGGTTGGTGCTGCCGCCCGAGTGAACCGCCAGGATGCGCTCGCGCGCGGCGGCTTTGTTGTGCGCGTCCATCAGTGAGGAGGGCAGAACCGTATCCACCTCGTCATCGTAAAAGATGACCGCGGCGCGGTCCTTTTCCTCCAGCAGGTCCAGTACGTGGGCGGCTGCCTGGCGCGCGTAGTGCAGCTTTTCGCCTTGCATCGAGCCGCTGCGGTCGAGCACCAGCGCCAGGTTGAGCGGCGCGCGCTGCTTGTCCGCTTCGTGCACCGGCGGGGTGATGGTCACCTCCAGGATGCGGCGGCAGCCCTTTTCGCTGCTGATCACCGCCTTGTCCGCGGCCAACTCCAGGCGGACGCTGGCTTGCGACTCTTTCTTCTTCATGTCATTGACTCCCTTGTGATTTGAATTGTCCTGAGATCAATTTCCTGACCGACTGGATCAACTGCTCCAATTGCTGTTTCTCCTGTTGATCGTTGCTCTCGCGCACGTTCAGTTCGATGCCGTCCGCCAGCTGGATGCGGCGCCAGGTTTCCTGTTTTGCGGGCGGATGAGGGGCGGCTGGCATGCTTTGCTGGTTCAGCATGTGGTCGGGCGCCCTGGCGGGTAAATCGCCATCTTGGTCCTGTTTGTAAACCATCAGGTTTTCGCGCACATGCTGGATGGAATGGATGTAGTCCAGCGCACTGGAGCTGCGGGCGGGTTGATCCTTTGCCGCCATGGCCGGCTTCTGCACGCCGAATTTCCTCGCGACCTGGTCCTGGTAATTGCGCAGACGGCTCATCTCCTCCGCGGTCATGTTTTCGATCAGCTGGCGGATCTCCTGCAGCGGCAGGTGCAGGTCCTTCATGCGCCGGATGAGCTCCAGCCGGTCGAGGTGCTGCTGCGAATAGCGCGCGTACTTGCCGCGCGTCTCCGGCCCGGGCAGCAGGCCCTCCTGCATGTAGTAGCGCAGGGTGCGCAGTGTCAGCCCGCTTTGGCCGGCAAGGTCTTCGAGGGTCAGTTCATCGGTCATAGGGTTGCGCCTTTCATGGTTAATAATACAGTGATACTGTAATAATACAGTAATACTGTCAAATGTCAAGTGGCAGACATTGTCATTTTGAGCGCCGCAGGCGCGAAAAATCCCCCGGATGAATAAGAAGATCCTTCACTTCGTTCAGGATGACAATCGGAGTAATGGGACTCCTCTCCCTTGACGGGAGAGGGTTGGGGTGAGGGTGTCACTTAAATATAGGCGGCGCCTCGCAGCATTCTGCAAGGGCAGAACGCGTAGATACCCGCACAGAGCGGCATCTCGAAGCATCCTGCATGGGCAGGATACGGAGATACCCGTGCCGGACGGCATCACGCCAGCCGTCTTGTCTCCTCTCCCTTGATGGGAGAGCAACTGTGATAAAAATCAAGTTAAAGCCAATGAATCTTTCCAATGAGTTTGATGGGTAACCATTGCATTCAGGATTACCAATAATTTTCTGCAACACGCGGTCATTGCCACTTTATGGGCTTTCCCGGACTTAGTAAGGCGATAATAGAAGTGAGATATTACAGGATTAAATCGAATTGCAGAAAGAGTGGCCATATACAAAACACATCGCACTGATGATCTACCACCCCAAGTGCACCTCTTTCCGCGCATCATCCCACTGTCGCGATTGAATGGAGCTACACCAACCAATGCAGCAATTTGCTTTCGATTTAAATTGCCTAATTCAGGAAGGGAAGCCAGGAGGGTGCCGGAAGAAACAGAACCAATGCCTGGAGCGCTTCTGATTAAGTCATCTTTGGCTTTCCACACTGGATTCGCTTGGATAGCGTTACGTAATTCTTTATCTATCATTTTCTTTTCTTTCTTCAACCAAAGGATATGATCATTGATCTGATCGAGAATACTTCTATGTCCAAAACGCAACCTATTTTGCTCTGCAACCAGCATTTCAATGATTTGGCGTCTGCGATTGATTAGCGCCTTCATTTGAAGAGCCTTTTCATCGATTAGTGGTCGTTTTTTTGGTTTTATGGCTTGTGCAAATTGCGCCAGAACTATTGCGTCGATCTTATCTGTTTTTGCCAAAATGCCCTTTGATTTCGCAAAATATCTAACATGACGAGGATTCACCACAGCAACTTCTAGCCCTTGCCTGTTTAGAATTGAGGCAACCATCATTTCCATGCCAGCTGTGGCTTCCATCACAATTAATACTGGACAAATCTTTTTCAATCGAATGCTAAGACCATTGATCTCCTCCTCATTGTTCTTAATGCAAAATATTTCTTCACCTGGGTATTGGGCAACATCCAGATGATCCTTAGACACATCAATGCCGATAAATATTTCTTTCCTTGGTTTCATGCCCGTCTCCTTATATAATGTAATTAAGCCCAACCTTGCGAGATACGGACTCTATGGTCCAGGCAACTGTTCGGGCTTTATTGGATATGGACACGGCGACCCAAGCTCTCCCACGGTCTCTGATGACCAGGACAAGGTACGGTCTGCCGTGTCCGCTTTCATCCAGAATAATCATACAAGGGTAAGGGTGAGGGTGTTCCACATCACCGCATGGCAATCCCGCAGCACCCTGCAGGACCAGGGTGCGGGTGTTGCTTTTCCCCTGTTTCGCTGTATAGTATTTATAGGTCAATAAATAAGGAAAAAAAAATGAAAACCAGATCAAAAATGATGGCCTGGTTCTCGCTGGCACTCATCTTCGTCCTCATCGCCTGCGGGCAGGCGCCGTCGCCCCCCACTGCTGAACCGCAGGCCGCCACCGCCGTGCCGCCGACCAGCACCCCCTTGCCGACCTCCACGCCCATCCCCACGGCCACCCCCATCCCCACCCCCACCCCGTGGCCCATCCTCGTTTCCGACAAGTTGCCCGCTGCGCAGTTCACCCTGGATGACCCCGATAGCAGCGTCGTCTGGTGGGAAAAGCGCACCATCACGGGTGACAACTATTACACCAACCAGTTGGAGCGCCCCTTCACCTCCAAAGAGATGGTCTACCAGCCCGATATTGACATCCTCCACGCCGATATCGCCAGCGACGACAAGTTCTTTTATTTCACCATCACCCTGCGCGATGTCGACAAGGACAGCCAGGCGCTGAGTGGCTACTATGGCATCGAGTTCGACCGCACCAAGACCGGGCGCGGCGACCTGCTGGTGTGGGTGCATGCGCCCCCCAAGGAATGGACAGTGGCGGGCATCCAGATCTTCATCGATAACGACCGCGATGTCGGTGGCCCCAATCCCAATCTCTCCAACCCGGATTTCGAGGGCAGCGGTTTTGACATGATGGTCAATATGACCAGCGAGAAGGTGGCTTACGCACGCTTTGTGCCCGGTGAGCCGCCCCTGCTGCAGGTGGCGGTCAGCCGCCTGTTGTTGAATAATGCCAACGAGTTTCTGTGGAGCATTTGGGCGGACAAGGGGTTGATGGATCCGGGAAAATACTATTACCACGACCACTTTACCTTCCGCGAGGCCGGCTCGCCCATCAAGGCTGACGAGGTTTACCCCCTGGCAGCCGTCTACAGTGTGGATAACACCTGCAGCCAGCCGTACGGATTTGCCCCGGCGGAATACATCCCCGGCATGTGCCAGACCGGTTCCGGCAGCGGCTCGGGGACGAACGGTGGCGGATGCGTCTGTTTGCGGCCAGGACCAAATGGCTGCGCTCTTTGGAACCTGCCCAACTGCCCATGAAGTAGTTAATGGTAATCGTCAGGGCTGGCACCCGCCAGCCCTTTTTTTGTGGTTTGTTGATATTGGTTGCGGCGATTGGGTACTTGTTTTTAATTCCCAAATCCTTATAATCATCAATAGAAGTGAATGAGCCTGCTGATTATGAAGAAGAGAGGAGTGCAAGGATGAAAAAAGGCATTTTTTTCATTTTTCTTTGCGCTGTGTTGTTGCTGGCGGCCAGCCCCCTGCCGGCTGGTGAGACCCTGTCAGCAAAACCCACCCCCACCCCTAAGCCCACCGAGAAATGCTGGGGCTGGTGGGCATTCAAGATCTGCATCAAACCGGAATTCAGCAAGAGCGCCATCCGCATGGGCCTCAAGGTTTCCTACCTGCCCTATTATTACGTGGATGTGATCAAGAACGGCTGCTTTAACGCCAACCCCACCAAGCTGCTGGCCAACATGCAGTACTGCGTCAAGGATTTCGTCAAGCCGGTCAAGGTCAACAACTACACCACCACCTTCAAGTTCCAGGTGAAAGCCTGCGTGGGTGTATGGAGGATGAAAAGCTGCAAGACCTCGCAATGGCATGATTTCAAGTATCCCAAGTAGTAATCGGCGCTGCTGAATACTTCCACTTGAGGGAATGAGGGGATGAAATCAGTCATCGGGGGATGTATTTGGCGGTGTCCAGGATGATGAAAAAAGGAGGAAGGTCGGGTAATCCCCGGCCGATTAGGGAGGGGTATTCCGCTTTTCCCTGCGTTTATCATCTTACTTGGATTCGAATTATCGAAACGAATCAATTTCTCGTCTTCCATTCGTTCCTATTCGTTTTTATTTGGCTGTCCGTTTTTGTCCGCTTTTGAATTAGAGATGATTTCGCAAATTTGCCTTTCCCTCATGGTCGCGCGAAATCACTGACTTTGAATCAATGCGGCCTTGTCTGAGATTCCTGCGGTAAAGATTCGGGTTGGCAGCCCGGCCTGCTGAAAAGCCGCCTGCATGGCTGTGCCGATCATTTCGCGCTCACCCTCATTTTTTGCGATGGCCAGCAAACTTGCACCAGCCCCGGAGAGGAAGACGGCTGCCGCCCCGGTCGAAAGCCCGGCCTGCATGGCTGTGGCAGCGCCCGGGATGAGCGGCAGGCGCTGCGGCTGGTGCAGCTGGTCGTGCGAGGCGGCACGCAGCAGCTCCAGGTCGCCCGTGCGCAGCGCTTCGGCCAACAGCACGGCATGCGCCAGGTTGTCGGCGGCGGTGTTAATCAGCACACGCCTGGGCAGGGCGGCGCGCGCCTGGCGGGTGGGGAAGCGGAATTCGGGGGTGACCACCACCAGGCAGAGGGGGGCAAGGGGCAGCCGCCGGGCGATCAACCTTTTCACCGTCTTTCATGTAAGCGGTCAAGCCGCCCAGCAGGCAGGCGGCGGCATTATCGCCATGCCCTTCGATCTCCGCGGCGCAGGCCAGTTGGCCCATCTTGTCATCCGGCAAGCCGAGTAAGACCTGGGCGCAAAGGATGCCAGCCACGACTGCTGCGGCACTGGAACCCAGCCCCGAACCGAGCGGAATTTGGTTTTTGCATATTAGACTAATGCCGGCTGGCAGGGATTTGGCTTGCCGTTGGGCAAAAGCTTGCATGGCGCGCACGATAAGGTTGTTCTCGTTCGTTGGCAGACGCTCTGCCCCCTCGCCTTCGATCTCGATCGTCAGGTGGTCACCTTCGGTGGAAAGCAGAACCTCGTTCCACATGTCAATGGCCAGCGCGAGGCAGTCAAAGCCAGGCCCGAGGTTGGCACAGGTGGCCGGGACGCGCACGCACCAGCTCATCGGTGCTGGTCCTGTGCTCCCACCCTTGCAAGATAGTCCTCCAGGGCGTTCATCTCAGCCGGCAGGACGTGCGCTTGCGGCATGTGCTTCACAATGATGTCGGGGTCCTTGAGTCCGTGCCCGGTGCAGACTGCCACCACGCGTTTGCCTTTGACATTCATGCTGCCTTGTTGCAGTTCCTTTGCCAGGCCGGCCACTCCCGCAGCCGAGGCGGGTTCCACCCACACGCCGCTGGCAGCCAGCAGCTTTTGCATGAGGAGCAGCTCGTCGTCGCTGACGGCCATGATGCGCCCCTTGGATTCCTCGGCGGCCAGCAAAGCCTGTTCGCCGCGCGCCGGGCGCCCGATGCGGATGGCGGTGGCGATCGTCTCCGGGTTATCCACCGGGTGGCCTAGCACCAGCGGAGCGGCACCCTCGGCCTGCACGCCCAGGATGCGCGGTAATCCGCATCTGTGCAGGTCATGCCATTGTTTAAAACCCATCCAGTAGGCAGTGATGTTGCCGGCGTTGCCCACCGGCAGGACGAGCCAGTCGGGCGCGCTGCCCAGCACCTCGCAGACCTCGAAGGCAGCTGTCTTTTGCCCTTCCAGGCGGTAGGGGTTGAGCGAATTGACCAGGGCGATGGGATGTTTTTCGGAAATGGCCACCACCAGGTCGAGGGCTTTGTCAAAGGAGCCCTGGATCTGGATGACCTCGGCCCCATAGGCAGCTGCGCCGGCCAGCTTGCCCCCCGCCACCTTGCCAGCCGGGATGATGACCACGGCGCGCATGCCCGCCCGCGTGGCATAGGCGGCCGAGGAGGCGGCTGTGTTGCCGGTGGAGGCGCAAATGACCGATTTGGCGCCGCGCCCGGCGGCTTCCCCCACCGCCACGGTCATGCCGCGGTCTTTGAAGGAACCGGTCGGGTTGAGCCCTTCGAATTTCACATACAGCTCGAAGCCGCCGCCCAGCGTTTCCGCCAGGCGCGGGACGGGGATGAGGGGTGTGTTGCCCTCCAACAGGGTGACCGTGCGCGTATGGGCGGGGATGTCCATATACTCACGGTAGGTTTCCAGGACGCCGGGGTAGGTTTTCATGGGTTAATTGTAGTGGTATTTGCAAGGGTTGCGAAGCAATCCGATGCAATCTGTTATGACGAATCCAATTTGATAAGGTTAATGTCCTCTCCAGGCACGCTTCAATCATCACAAAGCGCGCGCAGAAGCGCTCATGTTATACAATAAATAGTGAGAATCCAACATTGAAAAAATCCCTGCAGATATCCTTCTCTGCATATCCGCGCTATTTGAAAGGCACTTTTGGAGTCCGGTTGGTTTTCTAAGGATGCCTCTCATCAAAGAGACGCTGGTGAATGCAATATCCAGGACTTGGAACGCGAGGTAAAATATGCACCGGAAATCATTATGCCGGGCAGTGGATTCTTTTGTACGAAACTGCACCGTTTGCAGCATATCACGAACGTTTAATATGCGCTGGCAATTAATAAGTTAGCCTTCCAATACGAAAGATATACATAAACCACAATGCAAAAGGAGTCATGACCATGCAAAAGAAGATCCTTGTGGGAGTCGACCTGGGCACCACAACCCTCAAAGCGGTATTCCTGGACGCATCCCAGTCAAAGATCATCACCACCCAGGTGCAGGAAATCTTCCCGGCAAAGGTCGATAATTCGGATCATATCGAGTATGACCCCTTGGATTGGTGGAATGGCACCATAGAATTATTAAAGCGGGGATTTGAAAATGGAGTAAAGAGGGAGGAGATCGCCGGCATTTGTTTTAGCGGCTGGATAGTAATGTGCCTGTATGTTGACGAACAGGGAAATCCGCTCGGCCGGGCTATTCATTATAACGACATGCGCCACCTGGCTGCTGCCAGGGAATTGGAAGAATTGATCGGCAGGGAGTGTGTGGAAAAGAATGGCAATTACATGGGCATCTACAATGGTTTCGGAAAGCTCTACTGGTTCAAGAAGAATCAGCCGGAACTGTTCGCCAGGGCAGCCCATGTGATGACAGAAGCCGCTTGGATGGTCTATAAGTTGACTGGTGTGTGGGGTTGGAATCGTACCGAGGCTGCCTTCTATGCTCCATACAATGCCAGGACGCGTGAATGGGATGATGATTTGCTTGAGAAAACCGGTTTCCCCAAAAAACTCTTTCCGAAATTGTACGATGCCTGGGATGTAGTGGGAAAGGTTACTCCGACAGCGGCAAAACTTACCGGATTACCTGAAGGCACCCCAGTAATAGCGGGCGCTGATGATGCCTCCCCGGTGGCGCTTACCACGGGAGCGATCAAGAGCGGACAATGTTTTCTTTCAGTAGGGTCAGGCGCCAATATTGCCGCCAACACAGACAAACCGGTCAGCCACCCGACCATTCTTACTTTTCCGCACTGCATACCGGGTTTGACGGTCGCGCAAACGGTGCTTTCTTCCACCGGGTTGAGCAATAAATGGATGCGCAACAACCTCTGTCAGGCTGAAGCAGCGGTGGGCTCCATAACCGGGGAAGATCCCTATGTGTATATGGGCAAAGCGGCAGAGACATCAAAACCAGGCTCAGGTGGTGTCATCTTTCTGCCGTACCTGGATGGGGATTACACACCCAATAATGACCCCAATGCACGCGGCTGTTTTATTGGAATTGGTACGGCCACAACCAAAGCGGACTTGCTGCGCTCTGTACTTGAGGGCGTGGCATTTTCCATCCTGGATAACATCAACCTGATCCGTGAATTGGGTGGCAACCTTGAGGAAATTGTCCTGGCTGGCGGCATAGCCAAGAGCAAGCTGTGGCTGCAAGTCATCGCTGATGTAACCAATTGCACCATCTCCCTGCCGGAAGAAACGGAAGGCACTGCTTTCGGGGATGCATTGCTGGCTGGATTTGGAGTTGGAATTTACGACAGTATTGAGCAGGCGGTCGAAAAGACGGTAAAGATCCGTAGAGGTGTTTGCGTCCCGGATGCAAAGAACCATGACCTGTACAAGCAAATCTTTGTGATCTATAAGGCGCTCTATCCTGCTCTGCAGACGACTTATCAAAAACTGGGCGAATTACGCGAAAAGAAAGTTTTGTAAATATTTCTCGAAAAAATTAAACGGTGGAATGATCAGGTTGAAATCATATGAAAAAGCAGGTTTAGCTTTAAGATATGAATTCAACGATTCATGTTTGTACAATATTGCACAGTATCCAACGCATGGGTCCCCCCAAGGGGGTGCAACGCGATCGCAAATGATTAATCGGAAATGTGAACAGAATCCACTATCCCCACAATGACGGAAATGATGCAAGCGTCCGGGTTGTCAAGCACCTGGCGCGCACCGCCCCCTTCGCGGTTGATCAGCACCGTATCGCCAATGCCGGCCTGGGTATTGTCGATGGCCAGGAAATCCTCGTTGGGCTTTTCGCCCTCGGTGAACATGGGCTGAACCACCAGCAGGCGGCGGTTCTTGTAATGCGGGTGGCTGATGGTGGTGACCACCGTGCCAACGACTTTGGCCAATATCATGCGCGCCTCATGTGTACTGCACCCAGCCCGGTTTGAGGGTGAAATCAAAATCGCCATCCGGGCGCACATCCAATTGGTCCACAATGCCCACCAAAGCCAGGTCAACCGGCACGAACTTTAAGGTCTGGCAAAGCCAATGAGGCTTCACGCGAGCGCACCATCACGCACAGGTCCTCAATGCCGGCCTGCACCACATCGGCAGCCACCTGCAGTCCGCCGACGGGTTGGAGGTGCTTATCCAGCGGCTGGATTACCAGCAACTTAAGCCCCTCCGTACCGGGGTATTTGGAGGTGCAGACAGCAGTGCCTTTAACGCGGCCAAACAGCATGGTGTTTTATCTCAATCCCAGGTCGGCCGCCACCCGCTCGATGATCTTGTCAATCAGGGCAGGGTCAATGGAGGTACCCAGGCGGGCTTTGACCGCCTCGCGCACGCGCATTTTGATTTCATCCAGTCGTGGACTGGTTGGCAACCCGGCGCTGACCGGCCCGCTGGAAGAAGAAGTCACACCCTGGTTGAGGTAGGGGCGGATGGGCGCAGCCGGAGGGGTATCGGTGGGCTGCAGCAGCTGCATACCCAGGCGGTTGGCTTTTTCATAGGCCAGCTCGGTCAGGACGACGTTATCGTTGACTTCCAGCACGTGCGTTCCGCGCGCGTACATGTCCTCGATATCACGTTCCGTAAAAAAGGTTTTTGGCATAGTCTTCTCCCGTGAACGGGTTATTCATCCCTGCCCTTGATGCTTTCGAGGGCTTGCATGGCGGCATTCTTGGCGCTGACGATCTCGCTTTCTGTGCCAGACAGCCACATACGCCCGAAGCGTCCCACGCTGGAAACGTGGATGATCTTGATGCTGGCTTTCTTCTCGGCTTCGTTGCAGGCGTAGTTGATGTAAGCCGCCGGAGCGCATTCCAGGACGAGCATGGTCTCCCCTGGGACGAGCATGCTGCCCTTGCGGAAGCGGTTAAGCAGCTGGGCCTGGTAGGGGTCGACGCGGGTGATGACCTGCACCGAAGCCACCTTGGGCTTGATGCGGTCCTCCTCGCGCAAGCCGAGGCGGTCCAGCACCACGCGCCCGGACTCGATCACCGCCGCCTGGTTGAGGGAATGCACCTCGAACATGCCGAACTCGCGCTCGACGATCTGGGCGCCGGGTTTGGCTTCGGTGGCTTTGACGGCAATGTCCACCATGCGGAAGGCTTCGTTGCCGGGTGCCATTTCGATATAAAGGGAGGCCATGCCCTCGATGGGCAGGTCACCCTGGGTGATGGTGCCGACGAAAGCGGCATATTGGGCCTGCATGCGGTCAAGCAGGCAAAAACATCTCAATTGAAATTGATCAGGCATATCTGCCTCCTGGTTCGTAAATTCGCGCGCATGGCGATCCTGACGGGCGGATGGGGATGAAGTTCAACCCGCTGCCGCCCGAGCCAGTGCCAGGTACCCGCAAAGGTCCACCACGCGCTCGGCCTGGCTCCAACCGTTTGTGCAATTATTTACCGATCTGGCCCTTGGAATCCTTGGGCAGGATCATCTCGACGCTTTCGTGCGGCCGTGGGATGACATGCACGCTGACCAGTTCGCCAACGCGCTTGGCAGCGGCGGCGCCGGCATCCGTGGCGGCTTTCACCGCGCCCACATCACCGCGCACCATCACGGTCACGAACCCGCCGCCGACATACTCGGAACCCAGCAGGGTGACGTTGGCAGCCTTGACCATGGCATCCGCGGCTTCAATTGAGCCGACCAGACCCTTGGTCTCCACCATTCCCAGAGCGATTAATTCAGGATTTACAGCCATTTCATTCTCCTTTTAAAAAATGATTTTCTATTTTTGATCTAAGACCGAACCGATCACTTGACGAACAATTGCCTCCACCTCACGGGCATTTAGCCCGGAATCAACGCCCGGCGTGTGCAATGCTTCTGCGGGAGGCGGATTGAGCTCATAAGCCAGGCGTTTGATGTTGTAAAGATGATGTACAGTGATGTTGTCTCCGGTAATCGAACCTCCTTCACCGCCGGCTCCCAGGGTCATGGAAGGCATCACCCCGGTGGTGAAACCCACCGCGCCGAGGGTGCCCATGGTGTTGACCAGAATGCGGAATACCGGTTTTTCCAAACCAAATTGCAGTATGACGTTTTCATCGGTGGCGTGGATGATCTGGGTGTGTCCGCGCCCGCCGAAATGAATGAGTTCAATTGACCGCTCACAGCCGGCTTCCCAACCGTCCTCTTCATACCAGCCCAGTACGGTGGTGAGCTTTTCACGGGAAAGCGGTTCTTCTTTACCGGTGCGGCTCAAGCGGCAGACGATGATGCGTGAACCCTGCGGCAGGTCGAACCCGGCCAGGGCAGCCAGGAATTGCGGCGGCTTGCCCACCGTGGCAGTGTTCATGCTGCCATCCGGGTGGAAGAGCAGCTTGCGCAGGTCGGCGGTTTGTTTCTCGGTGGCAAAGTAGGCGCCCTGTTCCGCAAACAAACGGGACAGCTCTGCAGCGATGGGTTTGTCGGCCACCACGGCTTGTTCGGTGGCGCAGATGGTTGAGCAATCGAAGGCCTTGCTGGCGACGATGTAGCGGGCGGCCTTTTGCAGATCTGCGCTGCGGTCCACATATACCGGCACATTGCCTGGTCCCACGCCGTAGGCGGGCTTACCGGCCGAATGGGCGGCCTTGACCATGGGCGAGCCGCCGGTGGCCAGAATGAGGTCAATGTACTTGTGCTGCATCAACTCCTGCGTTCCCTGCAGGGAGATGTTCTCAAAACAACCAATAAGCCCCTGCGGGGCGCCAGCCTGGACGGCGGCTTGGGCTAGCAGACGGGTTGCCTCCAGGATGCATTTTGCCGCAGAAGGGTGAGGGGCAATAATGATGCCGTCGCGGGCTTTAACGGAAGACAGTACCTTGGCAAAGACGGTCGAGGTGGGATTGGTGCTGGGCACCAGACCGGCCACCACGCCCATTGGCCAGGCAATTTCCACAATCCGTTTTTCCAGGTCGCGCCGTAGGACTCCTACTGTTCTAATATCTTTTATGCTTTGCCATAGAAAACGCGAGGCAAACTCGTTCTTGATCTTTTTATGCTCGGGGTAACCGTAACCGGTCTCCTCACTGGCCATGCGTCCCAGCCGTTCGGAGGCCTGGAAAGCCGCTTCGGCCATGGCAGCACAAACGCGGTCCACCTGCTCCTGGCTGGCTTTGGCCCATACCTTTTGGGCGGCGTGGGCATTGGCGGCCAAGGTGCGCGCCTCTTGAATGGAAAGCAGGTCTTTATCCAGGTTCAGCATCGTTCAATCCTCATGATTTGCGGAAGGTGGTTTTGCCTTCCACTTCGAGGGAATCAACAACGGCCATGATAACCGCGTCCACCGGGGTATCCTTGGTGATGTTGGTCTGGCGGGCGCTGGAACCGGAGCAGGTGAGCACCAGGTCGCCAATGCCGGCGTCCAGGGTGTCAATGGCCACATAGGGTTTGCCGGAAGGTGCGCCGCTTTCATCGGTCTGACGCAGGATGAGTAGTTTGCGCCCGACCAGCTTTTCGTCCTTGATGGTGGCAATGGTGGTTCCGATCACTTTGGCAATCAGCATGCTTGACTCCTGTTCTAATAGGCCTTGGGAGCGGCTGTTTCAACCGGTCCGCCATGCACGATCTTCACCCCGGCGGAAGTGCCGATGCGGGTGGCGCCGGCTTTGACCATCTTCTGCAGGTCCTCGTCGCTGCGCACCCCGCCGGCGGCTTTGACGCCGAGCAGCGGCCCGACCGTGCGGCGCATGAGCGCCACATCTTCAACTGTAGCCCCGGCGGTGGAGAAACCGGTGGAGGTCTTGACAAAATCTGCACCGGCTTCCTTGGAAATGAGGCAGGCGATCTGTTTTTCCTCGTCGGTCAGCAAAGCAGTTTCGATGATGACCTTGAGGATGCCGTTCATGCCATGGACGGCGTTAACCACCGCACGCACATCGCGGGCAGCCAGTTCCAGGTTGCGGTCCTTGATGGCGCCGATGTTAATGACCATGTCGATCTCGCTGGCGCCTTCGCGCAGGGCTTGTTCGGCTTCGAAGGCCTTCACCTCTGGGGTGGTGGCGCCCAGCGGGAAACCGACCACCACAGCC
The DNA here is from genome assembly GCA_963802275.1 of uncultured Chloroflexia bacterium. Lineage (GTDB taxonomy): Bacteria > Chloroflexota > Anaerolineae > Anaerolineales > Anaerolineaceae > CAZMZW01. The sequence continues at coordinate 19,516 of CAWDIB010000003.1, forward strand.
ACACCCACGCCGCTGCCGCGCAATAAATTGACGCACAGGCGGGTCTGGGTGGCATTTACGCACACGGTGGCAAAATTGTATTTGCGCGCCTCGAAACAGAGCTGGGTGACCTGTTCGCGGGTGGCATCGGCTTTCAGTAGGGTATGGTCGATGTACTTGGAAACGCTGGCGTCGGTGGGTACCGCGCCCAGGGTGGATGAGAGGCGTTCCGCACCGGCGCTGATGACCTGCCCGGCTTCGTCAAAGCAGGTTTTCACACACAGGTTGTCCACGCATTCCACCTTGCAGGTTGCCCCGGCGGGTGCATTTGCAGCGGAGGTCTTTTCCTGCTCAAGCACGGCATTCAGGACTTCCTTGGTGATGATCTCGGTTAGAGTTTCAATACTGGTTCTATCAGGTGACATAGGTTTAACCCTCTTTCAGGTATTTCTTTTCAACCTGGCTGATCTTGTCCACGCGCGGCTGATGCCGTCCGCCGGCGAATTCGGTGGAAAGCCAGGTCTTGACGATCAGCTTGGCCTGGTTCAATCCAATCAATCCGGCACCCAGGGTGAGCAGGTTGGCATTGTTATGCTCGCGGCTGTTGGAGGCGCTGGCGTAATCGTAAGCCATGGCAGCCCGCACCCCTGGCACCTTGTTGGCCACCATGCAGGAGCCAATGCCCGCCCCGTCGATCATAATGCCGCGCCAGGCTTTGCCCTGAGCGCACCTGTTCGGCAACCGCCAGGGCAAAATCGGGTAATCCACGGCTTCCTTGTTGAACGTGCCGCAATCGAGCGGATCATATTTCAGTTCCTTGAGGGTTTCGATCAGGGCGGCTTTCATTTCAAAACCGCCGTGGTCGGCGCCGATGGCTACCACCTTTGCGGCAGAAGTAGGGTTGGATGGGGAGGGGGCTTGTGTTGCAGGGGCGGGAACTGAACCCTGTCCGCTCTGCTGCAGAACGCGCTGGACGATTTCCTTGATCTCGCTGTCTGATATTGAGTTCATGTATATATCGTTTTAACTTGACTTTTAACTTTTTTTGTGCAATAATCTAACTGGTAAAGACCACTTAACCTCTTAGCAAATAATAGCACAAATAAAATACAATGTCAAGTGTTATTGACCCCGGTAATATCATCCCAAAATATTATCAACTGAGCAATATTTTGCGCCAAAAAATTGAAGAAGGCGCCTGGCATCCACTTGAGCCGATTCCCTCCGAGACGGCAGTTGGAAGAACAGTACAACCTCAGCCGCCCGACCATCCGCCAGGCGATCGAGCTGTTGGTGCGCCAGGGTTTCCTGTATCGCGTGCATGGCAAAGGCACCTTTGTCTCCCCACCCAAGCTGCAAAAAGGCATCCTGGAACTGACCAGCTTCAGCGAGGACATGCGCAACCGCGGCCTCAAACCCGGCCAGGTCTTCCTGGATTTCGGCTTTGTGGACCCTCCCGCCCAAGTAAGGAAGCAATTGGAGCTTGCCGGCGGGGCGTCAGGTGCTGCGCATCAAGCGTGTGCGCACCGGCAACGGGGAACCTATCGGCATCCAGGATTCCTACCTGGCCTTACCACCCGGGCAGGAGATCACCCGCGCAGAAGTGGAGCAGGGTGGTTCCATCTACAACATCCTGCAGGAAAAATTCGGCATCTTTCCCTCCGAGGCGGATGAGACACTGGAAGTCACCCTGGCATCCGCAGAGGAAGCAGCACTACTGGAAATACCGCCAGGTAGCCCATTGCTGCTGAATGAGCGCACCTTGTGGTCGCAAAACCGACAGGCGGTGGAGTTTGTAAAAATCCTCTACCGCGGCGACCGATACAAATACACCGTACGGCTGACCAGAAAATCCTGAAATTAATTAAGATGTTGGAGAGGGGGAAGGCATGAGGTTGGCATGCGTGACCACGCGGATATGGTCAATCGGCCAATAGACCATCAGCACCTTGCCGACGAGATGACTGTATAGGCACAAAACCCCATACATGGCTGTCGGCTGAATCGACTGCGGTTATCGCCCAATACGAACAGGGAATCGGGCGGGACGGTCCATGTGCCGCTGTAATCCGGAGGGGTGACAATATAGGGCTCATATAACACAATCCCATTTACCCGCACCTGGCCGTCACCGACCTCCACCACATCACCCGGCAAGCCGATGGCGCGTTTAATGAAACTCAAAGTTGGGTCCAGCGGGTAATGGAAGGTGACAATATCCCCGCGCTCCACCTTGCCCAAGCGGTAGGCCAGCTTGTTGACGAAGAGCATTTCGCCTTCCTTGAAAGTCGGGAACATGCTGATATTCAATACCCTGACCCGGTCGATGATACTGCCCACTAAAAAGAAAAGCAGCACGGCAAAGACGAGCTGTTTGCCGATTTCCAATAAGTCTGCCAGCCATTGCTTTTTTGGCAGGGCGGAGGATTCGGTCGGCAGCGGAGTGGCTTCGGTTTCCGTCTTTTTCATCATCGGGCAGGGATTATATCTTTATCGCGGCCGTGGGCGCAGGACAAAATGGACCGGTGAGCCGGAAAAAGGGAATTGCTGGCGCAGCTGATTTTCCAAAAAACGCAAATAGGTGAAATGAGCCAGTTTGGGATCGTTCACCTGCAGAAGAAACGTGGGTGGATCGGTCTTCACCTGGGTGCCGTAATAGATCTTAAGGATATCGCCGGTGCGCGAGGTGGGGGCATGCAAATCCTGGGCATCGCGCAACACGCGGTTAAGCTTGGATGTAGGCACCTTCTCCAGGCGCTCGGCCTGCACTTTGAGCACCAGGGGCAGCACCTGCTCCACACGCTGGCCGGTTTTGGCGGAGATGAACAGGATCGGCACGTAATCCATGAAATCCAGCGCTCGGCGCAGGCTGGTGGTGAATGTATCCATGGTATAGCTGTCCTTCTCCACCGCATCCCATTTGTTGACCAGCAGGATGGTGCTTTTCCACGCCTCCTTGATGAAACCACCGATGTGCAGGTCCTGGGCGCTAATCGGGCTGGTGGCGTCAATCATCAGCAAAGCCACATCACAGCGTTCGATGGCTTTGAGGGTGCGGATGACGCTGTATTTCTCCACCCCGGGCAGGATGCTGCCGCGTTTGCGTAATCCGGCAGTATCGATTAGTGTCAGTGATTGTCCTTCATAGTTGATGGGAGTATCGGTGGCATCCCGGGTGGTGCCGGCGATGGGGCTGACGATGGCTCGCTCTTCACCGGCCAGCCGGTTAAGCAGGCTGGATTTGCCCACGTTGGGTTTGCCTACAATGGCAATTTTTATGGAAGTGTCCTGTACTGTTTCGGCTTCCCCCGGCAGGATGGCGGTAAGGGCATCCAGCATGTCGCCGGTGTTGGTGCCATGCAGGGCGGAGATGGGGTATGGTTCGCCCATACCCAACCGGTAAAATTCGCCATACAAGTCACGCAGCTGCTGGTTGTCGGCTTTATTGACTACCAAAAGAATGGGAGGATATGGATGGCCTTCGCGCTTGACCTGGTTCTTGCGTAAAATCTGGGCTATTTCCTCGTCCGCCGGGGTGACCCCGTCGGCGGCGCTGACCACGAAAAGAACCGCATCCGCATCACGCACAGCCAGCAGAGCCTGTTGGCGGATTTCGGCGATATAGTCTGCTGAGCCGATGCTTAATGGGTCCTTGCGTCCGGAAGATGAGGGGTCAATCCCGCCGGTATCGATTATATGAAAATGAACACCATTCCAAAGCCCGTCGGCAAAAAGGCGGTCGCGGGTGGTGCCGGGTGTATCGTCCACGATTGCCAGGCGTTCGCCGGCCAGGCGGTTGAAAATGGTACTTTTACCCACATTGGGACGGCCGACAATGGCAACAACCGGTTTGGACATATTATTGTTCCTTCCTGCGTTCAGGTAATGACTTGCACAATGCGGATATGAACGGTTTTAGGAGAAATGGTTTCCACTCGCACGGCAGGCAAACCAATCCGTATTTTTATTTCAACATCCGCCTCACCTGCTGTCATGCCCCTTAAGTCAATATAGGCCATAATCAGCTTTGGATTATTGATGAGGGTCGTCCAGGATGAGCGCGGGGCTGACACCACCAATTGAACATCGGGTGTATGAAAATCGGTCAGGGCAAGCTTTGCATCCAAATTGGTCACTTGCAGCATCAGAGGAGTGGGATAGAAACGTTTTTCCATTGGGTCCATGGCATTGATGGCAATCGCCCAGATGATGAAAGCCATCAATAATGAGGTGAGAAACAAAGAAAGCATGCGGGTGAATCTTTTATGGATCGGGCTGGTTTTCATACATCATCTTCCCGGTCGTGAGATTGAGAACGTTCACCTTTGGTGAAAAAACCGGACAGGGATACCGCGTCGTCCTGAAAGAAAAAGGCGCGTAATAATTTTGCCAATTTTTCAGCGCTGATGCGTTTGAGCAGGCGGCCGTGATTGGCAAGTGAGATTGTGCCGGTTCCTTCGGAAACGACCAGGGCAATGGCATCACTGGCCTCGGCAACACCCAATGCCGCCCGGTGGCGCAATCCGGTTTCGCGTTCGGGGGATTGATTGAGGGTCTTGCTGGTGGAAAGCGGCATCACGCAGCCGGCGGCAACCACCCGGTCGCCGGAAACGATCGCCGCGCCATCATGCAGGGGAGTATTGGGATAAAAGATCTGCAGCAATATTTCGGCAGAGACTTGAGCGTCCATTTTGACCCCAGTGTTTATCAAATCGGTCAGCTTGTCCTGCTGCTGGAGGATGATCAATGCGCCATAGTGATGGCTGGCCAGGCGCGAGCAGGCGCTGACAACAGCGGAGATCATGGCATCCACACGGGTGTTGGGCAGTGGTGAGCGGAAGAGCAGCAGGCGGCTGAAACGTGCGCGCCCGATTTTCTCCAGGGCGCGGCGGATCTCGGGGGTGAAGATGACCGGGATGGAAAAAATAAGTGCCGGCAGTGCGGTGCTCAGCAGCCAGGACAGGGCAGGCAATTGAAAAATGGTGGTGACCAGTCCTAAAACCAGGATTAAAAACAAAATGCCGCGCAGTAAAACCATGGCCTGGGTATCCTGGAGCGTGTTAAGAATTACGTAGAAGATCAATGTCACCAGCAGAATATCAAACAGGCTCAGCCAGGTGATGCGCTGAAATAAAAGGGTTAGATCGGAAAGCAAGGCAGGCATTGGAATGTTCAGTCAACTGTCAGGTGTTGGTGCAATTTCTTTGCCAGTACATTGTACCCTGACAGCCTGGTTCTGGCGACTTCGCTTTGCCAAAGGTCAAATAACTCATCTTCTGATGAAATTATCTCAAACCCAAATCCTGCCATTTGGTTAATGATCGATGTATTTTTCTTGGAAATGGGCAGGAGGATGGCTTCGCAAAAATAGTGGTTGGCTGCCACCTGTAATGCACCCAGCCAACCGGAGATATCCACCGGTTTTTGCTGATTCAATCGAAAAAGGTAAAGTGGCTGGAGGATGAAATTTTCCATCTGCAGGATGGATAACAGTTCGGGTTTGCCGGTGGGTTGATGGAGCAAACCCTGAAAATTTACCAGCATTTCAATGTAATTCGCGCGGTTGACCATCTTGAATTGCTCGGCATAGCGATGCATGGCGGCACTGATCCAACCATTAACCCAATCCACCGGTTGCGCGGCAGTGATTAATTTCCTGGCAAGAATCGAATTGGCAGGTTGAAGCAGGCGCATTTCATGGTGCTCATTTTTCCAGCTTTCATAGCCTAGCATGGCCAGGCTAAACTGCTCGTTTGAATTTCGCATGCCGGCCAGCGCTGCCGCCACCTGCTTCCAGGTTGAATCAAGACCGGATGAGTTGTCGATCATCACCTGGGCGGCGCGCGATTTTTCTTCCGGCGGCGATTGGTGTTGAATGCGCTGCATCACCTGCTGGCGTGTCATCCCTCGTGTGCGCATCACCCTTGCCACCTGGATTTCAAGCGGAACCTGCACTGACCAAATGGAATCGCATGCCTTTACCAGGTTGGATTCAAGCAATTTGATACCTTCAATGACCACGAACGGCGCGCTGGTGCGGGCAAGAATCTTTTGGTAGAGGGTTTCCACAGCCGGATGAATTATTCTTTCCAACCGATCAAGGAGGTCTGCATCCGAAAAGACGAGACGTGCAAGTTTTGACCTTTCAATAACATCCTTGACATTTAAAATACCAGGTCCAAAATGATTTACCACCTGCTGATAAACAGGGGTGTTTTTGGTAAGCACGCGGTGCGAAAGCAGGTCTGCATCGATACCTAATCCCCCCAGCCGTTCCAGCATGCGGCGCACCTGGCTCTTGCCGGCGCCCAGGTTGCCAATAAGCCCAATGACATACGGTTTGTTTGAATTTTGCAAAGAACTCCCTCAAACGGTGGGGCTTAATTATATGATTGAAATGAATCAGCGGGAATGAGCGTGCGCAGTCAAACAACTGCGCAATTCATTTGAGCCAGGTGATTTTGTGTCGCCGCCAGGGATTGAGCATCAGTGGGTTTAAGGACGGACAGGATTCGCCTCCACAGGTAGCAGACAGAATTATTTAAATCAGGAGTGGTAGAGGTGATTTGTTGCGATATTGACAAGGCCGGCTGCCATTCCTGAGACCTGGCGAGGCCTTCGATAAAAGGTGACCATTCCAGCAGGTTGGATGGTTTTAATTGTTGTTGCGCAACCTGATTGAATAGATCCTTGATACCCGCCCAATCCTTTTGCTGGCGGGCGAGGTCTGCTTTTTCAAAATAATAACACCAGCCATGCTCAGGTTCGCTGCCGAAGATTTGGTGGAGACGGCTGATGTTTAAATCAGATGACTGCGCACTGATCAACTGAAGGTCAGAATTCAGTGCGGCATCCAGCACATAGTCAGGTGCGTCCTTGGCGGTTTCGGGTATGGCAGGGTCCACCATTTGCAGGCAGCCAGGCGGGGAATAGTCAAAAGCCAGCAGGAGCAATTGCTTGCCGGAAAAATCACCGATCTGATGGCCAATCTGGATGGGTTTATCCTTTTCCAGTATCCCGATCTCCTTTTGAATCCGCTGCGGATTAAAGTAAAGATAGTAATCGATTTGTTTGGCTGCTTCATTGCGCCCATACACCCAGTTGATTCCCGCAGATAAGGAATTTTCCCCCATCATGCTGAAGGGCGGGGGATTGCTGACCAGGTGAATGCCGGTCTGCAACGACGGCGCCCGCCACTGCAGCTGCCAGTAAAACTGCCGCAGGCGGTCTGTTTCCTGGCGGTAGAGGTTGGCGGTCAGGAATTGAAACCCCAGCCCGGCCACGACCGCCGCGCTGAGGCAGAGAGTGCGTGTTAGTCTATCGCGGAAGAGGGCGTAAGTGAACCCGGCCAGGCTGAGGCTGACACCCAGGAAGAAAGGCAGCACGAAGCGGTTTTCGGTGCGGAAGGCAAAGTCAAGGTTGTACTTGGACAGCCAGATGGGTAGCCCGCCCAGGAAGATGGCCGCCAGCCCGGTGAATCCCAGCCACCAATTTTCAGCGTGTTGTGTGTGGTTATCTGCATTTAATTTTTTGGTATCAAAAAAGAAGCTGAACAAGAACAGGGCTGAAAAGAAGATCAGGGCAAGGTAATAAAAGGTGATGCCCATCTGCTGCGGTTCGTAGATCTGGTCCTGTAGGACAGGGTTATTCCAGGCGGTCAGGAAAAGCTGACCGGTCGAGCGTGCAATGGTGTTGAGGAAAGCGATGAGCGTTTGGCCAGGCTGCTGGATGAAATCCTGGAAGAGCCAGACCTGGTGGGATGACAGGGTGTTCTGAAAAAGGAACCGCCAGACGGCGACAGCGGCGAATACCGCCAGGTAGGGCAGCCCTTCCAGTAATGCTTTCTTCTTTCTGGACTTTTTACTTTGCTCTGCTTGAGCGAGCACAGCCCAGATCACCACCGGGCGCAGCAGTTCGAGGAAAAAGAAATATTCTGAAGCCACCAGGTTCATCAGGGAGGCAGTCAGGGCAGGAATAAGGAAAAGCCATTTGCGCTGCGGCTGCTGAATGGCGAGAATGGTGAGAAAAAAGGATAGGAAGAAGAGATTGAGCTGCAGCACAGCCACGATGAAGACCAGCGGCTGAAATAGGATGAGGTTGCCGGGGTAAAAGGCGAACAGCAGGCAAATCCATTTGGCTTTTTCAGTGCTGGTCGGGAAAATCTTTTTCAGGGTCAGCCATAGGGTGGTCACGCCGGTCCATTTGAGCAGGAATAAAATCACCTGCCATTGCAGCGGGCTGGCGCCGATGAGATCATTGATGACGTCATAGACCAGACCGAGGTAAGGGCGGTTGCGGGTGAAAAAGCGGGTGATGAAATCCAGGCGGTAGCTCAGCCAGAAGTAATGCCAGTCATCGCTGTACAAACCCAGCCAGGGGATGATAATTCCGAAGGAAAAAAGCGAAAGCACGAGCAGGACGATGGGGAAGTACTCGTCTCTGCGCAGGTAGGATAAGGCCTTGGCAGGCCAGGCACGAATGTGATTCACCATGTAATCTTCCGCAAGACTGATAGGATTTTAATCCATAAAGCGTTTGGGCAGGCACAGTCATTTCATCAAGTGCTTGACAAGCCCATTCCGAACAGGTAGAATTTCTGCCATCACCCGCCGAGATAGCTCAGTTGGTAGAGCACGCGACTGAAAATCGCGGTGTGGCCAGTTCGATTCTGGCTCTCGGCATCTGGAACCCCTGACTAGGGGTTCCTTTCTTTAAATGTAAGGGATAGTAGCGTCTCTCATCGGTTCTGGTTTGCGCTGCAGCACTCTTAATTACCCGTCAATGTTTTCGGTTACAATTTTTGCATGGATTTCATCCGTAAAAATCTCAAATATATTCTGCCGGCGGTGGCAGGCGTCTTGCTGCTTGTATTTGTGCTGGTCCTTTTAAATCCATTCGGCAATTCCTTTACCATTTTCGTGGATGGCATGAAACAGCCATTCGAGGTCAAATCCAGATCGACGGTGCCGGCTAAATTCCTAAAGGAGGCGGGTTTTACCCTGCGGGGCGAGGACCGCATCCTGGTGGATGGCTTGCCGGTGGCGACCGACCGCCCGATTGAAGACCCGGCTCAAAAAACAATTCAATATATAAGGGCATGGCGTATCAATGGAAATATCGATGGTCAAGCTGTGGAATTTTATTCGGCTGCACCCACCCTCGGGCGGGCTTTGTGGGAGCAGAACATCTTCCTGCGCACGTCTGACGCTTTAACCATCCCACTGGAAACACCCATCACCCAGGATATCACTGTGGTTATCCGCCGCAGCCAGCCGGTGCGCATCCTCCTGGCAGGGGGAGAGATCAACCTGCCGGTGGCAGCGGAAAGCGTGGGCGAAGCCCTGGCACAGGCGGGTATCTCGCTGCAAAACCTGGATTTCAGCCAGCCGGGCGAGAATGAACCCATCCCTGCAGACCGTTCCATACGGGTGGTGCGGGTGAACGAGGAAATCAAAATGCAGCCGACTGCCATCCCTTACACAACCGAAAATGTGGCCGATGACCAATTGGACCTGGATGAAAAAAAGCTGGTGCAGGCAGGGGAATATGGTTTGAAAATTGCACGCATCCGCATTCGCTATGAGGACGGCAAGGAGGTATCCCGCAAGACGGAAGCGGAATTCATCTCCAAAGCGCCGGTGGTGCAAAAATATGCCTATGGCACCCGCGCATCCATCCGCACCCTTTCAACGCCGAACGGGGCGATCGAATATTACCGGGCAGTCAGCGTGTGGATCACTTCCTACCGTGATACCGGCTCTCCCACCGCTAGCGGCAAATGGCCGGCTTACGGGGATGTGGCTGTCCGCCCGGAATGGTACCGTGCATTGAAAGGCAGCCGGCTCTACATCCCCGGTTACGGCTTTGGCACCATCACGGATGTCTGCCCGGGCTGCGTGGGAAAGTATTGGATCGATGTGTTCATCCCGAAAGCCGATTATGTTGAATGGCACAAGACCGATACGGTCTATTTCCTCACTCCCATTCCAGCTAATCCATTATGGGTGCTGCCATAGACCTACCGTATTTGGATATCCCTGCGCTGCTGCGCCGGTACGGTTTAAGCCCCAGCAAAGGGTTGGGCCAGAATTTTTTAGTCGATGAGCATTTTCTCAAGCAAATTGCCCAGTCGGCGGATATTGGCGCTGAGGATGCCGTGCTGGAGGTGGGGGCAGGAGTTGGCAACTTGACGCGCCGGCTGGCACAACACGCAAATATTGTGGTGGCGGTGGAAAAAGATCTGAAAATCATTCCCATTTTAAATGAAGTAGTAAGGGGGTATGGCAACATCCGCATTGTGACCGGGGATATCCTGCAGCTTGACCCGCAACAATTGATGCAGAGGGATGGGTACATCGCTGCAGCCAATATCCCTTATTACATCACCTCCGCCCTGTTGCGCCATATCCTGGAAGTGCCGCTGAAACCCAAACGTATGGTGCTTACCATTCAAACCGAGGTGGCCAAACGCATCTGCGCCAATCCCGGTGACCTGAGCTTGTTGGCGTTGAGTGTGCAAGTTTATGGTAAACCGCAAATTGTACTGGATATCCCCGCTTCGGCTTTTTACCCGCTCCCCAAAGTTAATTCCGCTGTGCTGCGGGTGGAACTATTTACCCAGCCGTTGATCCCGCCGGAACTGCTGGATGATTTCTTTCAAATAATAAAAGCAGGTTTTAGCCAAAAACGCAAGATGCTGCATAATGCCCTGTGCGCAGGGCTGGCCTGGTCCAAAGATTTGGTGACTGATATGCTGGCCAGCGCCAATATTGACTCCCAGCGCCGGGCGCAGATGCTTTCCATAGACGAATGGCATTCGCTGACGGCCAATTACCAGACCATCAAGTCAAAAACTAGTTAAGGGGTTTCAAGTCACGGTAAAGTGACCGGAGGCGCCAGACATGCAGGGCGGCTTCCAGCTGGATGCGCAGGGACATCTTGGATTGACCGAATTTCCGTTCAGCAAAATAAATGGGGATCTCCTTCACATGAAAACCAAGCCGGTGGGTGATGTACGCCATTTCCACCTGGAAAACATAGCCATTGGAGCGCACGCGTTCCAGCGGCAGCCGGCTGAGGGTTTCGCGCCGCCATAAGCGGAATCCACCGGTGACATCACGGATGGGCAGCGAGAGGATGGTGCGCGCATATAAATTACCGAAGGTGGAAAGTCCCTTGCGCCAGAAAGCCCAGTCGCGGTCCAGGCTGCCGCCGGGGATGTAACGGGAGCCAAGCGCCAGGTCATGCGTTTTCACGGCATCCACCAGTTCCAGTACTTTTTGCGGGGGATGGGAGAAATCGGCATCCATCTGGCCGATCAGGTCAGCACCAGCGTCTAGGCAATACTGGAAGCCCAGGATGTATGCTGTGCCAAGACCCAGTTTGCCGGCGCGATGCAGCACATTCAGGCGTTTGGGATACATTCGCTTTAATTCCTCCGCCAGCTGGCCGGTGCCGTCCGGGCTACCGTCATCTACAATGAGCACCTGCAAACCTGGCAGGGGAAGGGCGAAGAGGGATTCCATCAACCTGGGCAGGTTGTCAACTTCGTTATAAGTGGGTATGATCAGCGTGGTTTTCAAGGGTTGAAAAAGGTGTCTTGACTCAGGGATTATACCCTTGCCGTTGGACAATTTAACTGGTTGACAATCGAAAATGATATTTGTGGTAAAAAATGGGGGTTGACTTTTCGAGTACAATGCTTGCCAATGGAAAAAATGAATGTCTGAAAAAAGTGTAAAATAGTGTGCGAACAGGAGTGAAAATGCGAAGAATATCAAGAATCACCTTGACCCTTTTGGTCCTTGGATTGCTGCTGGGCGCCTGCACCAATCCATCCGCGCCAACCCAGGACCCGGCGGTAGCTGCCGCCACCATGTCTGCCCAGGTGGAAGCCCAGGTGTCCACGCGCGTGGCGCAGGCAATGACTAATTTTGTGGCCACCCAACAAGCGCAGCCCACACCCATCCCGGTCATCCCCACCGCTGCCTCCAACATCCCCACCGTGGCGCCCTTGGGCCTGCCGACGGCCGCCCTGCCGGGCATGCCCACCGTGGCAGCCTGTAATGCCACCCCCACACTGCTTGGCGAAAGTCCGGAGGATGGAAAGGATGTGATCATCAATTCTTCCTTCACGAAATCCTGGACCTTGCGCAATATGGGTACGTGCTCGTGGAACACCAATTACAAGGTTAAATTCATGAGCGGCGATCAGATGAGCGGTCCCAGCGCGCAGTCTTTTGGGGCAACCGTTGCTCCGGGGAATTCCCTCACCATCTCTTTGGGTCTTAAAGCGCCCGGAGGATTGGGCACTTACAAGGGCGTCTGGGGTTTCTATGATGATAAAGATGTCTTTTTTGGACAGGCGTGGGTGGAGATCGATGTGGTGCCCAGCATCACTTCCACCTCATCTGCCTTTGCCGTGACCAAAATCAAGTTTTATCAGCTGGCTCCAAATGATTGCAATATCCTGGCAGATATCACCGCCAGCGCGGCCGGGACGATCACCTTCCGATGGGAACAAGATGGAACCCCCGGAAATTGGCGCACACAACCATTCAGCAATGCCGGCACCTTTACTTCAGCATGGACGATGACCCCGATTGGCATCCATACCATGTCAATTTATGTGGATGTACCCAATCACGCCACTTTCGGCGGCATCTCTTTCACTTGTACTTAGTGCCGTAGACCTTTTTCAGAGATTAAGATGAATGGACTGGCAGATTGAAAGCCAGTCCTTATTCATTAACTCCGCCTTTTTTCATGATGAAATATCAGGAACCTTTTACCGGCTGGAAACGTCATTGATGAAGTTTGCGTAAATAAAAGAAGAGTTGCATACTTAGAATGTTGAAGGAGAGAATGAATGAGAAAAAGCGTTTTATCATTATCATTGTTGGTCCTGCTGGTGATGGTAGCCTGCAACCTGCCGCTGATCGGCACTTCCAGCCAGGGCGGCGGCCAGGTGGCCACCTCGGTGGCAAAGACCGTGGCAGCCCTCAATCCCCAGCAACCGGTGATTCCTACCCAGGCGCCCCAATTACCCACTCTGGCGCCGGTGCCCACACAGACAAACGTGCCGATTCCCACCGCGGTCCTGCCGCCGACGGCCACCCCGCTACCATGCAATTGGGCGCTGCCGGTCAATGAGACTTACCCGGACGGCACCACGCTGAATATCAATACCAATTTCAATAAATCCTGGCGCATCCGCAATGGCGGCACCTGCACCTGGAATACCAATTACCGCGTCGTCTTTTACAGCGGCACCAGCATGGGCGGTCCGGTTTCGATGAATTTCACCCAGATCGTGCACCCCGGCGAGACAATGGATATCATCATGCCCCTCAAGGTGCCTGCCACCCCAGGCACCTATAGCGGGTATTGGCACCTGTATGGCGACGATAATCGGGACTTCACAAAATATGGCATATGGGTGACGATCAACGCGGTCAACCCAACGCCGGCTTTTGCCGTGACCGGGGTGGGTATGGCCGTGGATGCCAACGCCTTCATCGGCGCCTGTCCGCACACGTACCATTTCAATGCGGCCGTCACTACCAATGGAGCTGGTACGGTCACTTACTACTGGACGCGTAGTGACGGCGCCTCCTCGGCGCAGCAATCGCTGGTGTTTGCTTCGGCAGGTTCTCAAAACGTAGCTTATGACTGGAGCCTGGGCGCCAGCGGCAGTTATTGGGTCAAGTTGTACATCAATAATCCCAATCACCAGTATTTCGCCCCTGTCAACGTCACCCTGACCTGCACCTAATGACTGAAAGAGTGGAAGATGGCGCGGAGACGTGCTATCTTCTTATTTGCAGAAATGGCATAAAAATTGCTACAATAATGGTTGAATGAATTATTGAAAAGCAAATCGAACAGGAGAAAAAATGAAAACAAGATTCTTTGCCATCGTCCTCATCGCCATCCTCGCGCTGGCGGGTAGCGCCTGCACCATCCCGGTCAGTCTCACCGGCAGCCAGCCGGACCAGAACCAGGTGGCGCTTTCGGTTGCCCAGACCGTGGCAGCCGTTAACGCGCTAAAGGCTCAGCAGCAAGCCGCTCAGGCCACCCAGCCGCCGGCGCCCACCATCGCCCCGCCGGCCACCGCGGTGCCACTGCCCACCGCGATCCCTGTACCCACCGCCACAGTGACACCCTGCTTGTGGGCAACTGCCGTGGACGTCAATTACCCGGATAACACCGATGTGACCCACGGGACCGCCTTCAATAAGACCTGGCGCTTCACCAACGTGGGTTACTGCACCTGGGATACCGCTTTCTCGCTGCGCTTCGTGAGCGGCAGCCAGATGGGCGGCGCTTCGCCCACTTATCTAACCGCCAACGTAGCCCCCAACGGCAGCATTGACGTCACCGTTGCCATGACCGCGCCCGCCACCGTCGGCACCTATACCGGCAACTGGGGTTTGTACTCCAACACCGGCATCTACATCGGCCCGGTGTGGGTGACCATCGATGTGGTGTAAATAAAATCAAGCAATAACGAGCAATGCCCGCCCCATTTATGAGGCGGGCATTTTTGTTTGACAGTGAGGTTGCTTACGGTATAATTCCTGCGTTCCTGGCGCACTAGCTCAACTGGCAGAGCAACTGACTCTTAATCAGTAGGTTCAGGGTTCGATTCCCTGGTGCGTCATTTTTTGGTTAATTAAACAAGTTTTCCCTTGTTCAGACTCCCCGCAACAAAAAGGTGTTTTATTTTTTTTGTCAGGTTTGCAACCATTTTATTAAAATGCGTTTATGGAGGTTGCATCCATCTCTTTCCTAATTCGATTTATTTAGTTTTTTTGTGTAGTAAAGAACATGGATTGCAAAAAGTGGGACCTATTGATCATATTTTTCTTTCATCCACACACAAAAAGCTAATGAAGACTGGCAACGGCTGCCTCCAAAGCCAATAACATCATATCGTTGAAGCTATTTTGGCGTGCTTCAGCCGAGAGGTTGGGACCTTTTTTCAGTTTATTCTCTGAGACCGTAAGGAGGCAGGCAGCTTCCTTATTCAATGCCTGTGCATTGGCAAAAAGGGCAAAGGATTCCATTTCGCGGGCAATAATGTTATTCGCTTTTTTCATCTCCTCCCAGTGAAATTCTCTGGTGTAATAGAAGATGTTGGTGGATGCGACATTGCCCTCAAACACCTTGATTTTTTGCTCAGCGGCGATTATTTTGATGATGTCGGTGATCCTTTGGCTGCCTTTAATGAGGTTGTCCTCAATGCCATGCGCCTCGCTGGCAAATATCTCGGTTGAAAAGGCATGGTTGGTTAGAACGATATCCATCAGATCAAGGTCCGGATGAACTGCTCCGCAGGAGCCAATGCGGATGATGGTGTTGACTTCATAAAATTGATACAGCTCGTAAGAATAAATGCCGATGCTGCCAAAACCCATACCGGAACCCATCACACTGACCGGTTTTCCTTTGTATTTACCAGTGAAACCGAGCATGCCTCGCACCTGGTTGAACTGCACTCCGTCCTGCAGATAGGTCTCTGCAATTTTCCTTGCGCGCAAAGGATCACCAGGCATCAGTACAACCTTGGCGATCTCAGATTTGGATGCGGCTTCAATATGGGGGGTGGGAATACTGGACATGGTTGATCCTTTCTTAAGATGGTTAATTCGTGATATTAGTATGAGCAATGGAATATCGTATCACTACATAGCCCTCGACATAAATGCCCCCAACGGTTTTTTAGAAGGATAATTTCGCGGATTCCAGGATTTTAGATTATTAATTTGTCGAAAATCTATCATCTAAATGAATCCAGGGCTTTGAAAATCATTCTCAGATTTTTGCATTCGCGTTCAATATCAATTTTCTCAATTTTTGGATGATCTCCGGAAAAAAGATATGAAGCGATCCAGCCATCGATTCCAAATCCGAAGATGAAAAGAATTGGCACAACATTAATAACCTTAGACATCCGTGAGGTGAACACATTTGTCTCTTGTTCTGAAGGAGGTTAATTCCTGCAGGGCGCTGCGTGATTCCCTTGTGCGCCTTTTTTATTTCACCTCTCTCTTCTGGTAAACCCCTGCATCAAATTGATATAAAATATGAGCATTCTCAATCTTAAGTGCATGAGAGTAGCGCATGCCAATCCAACCAGGAAGCTATGTTATCTCTTACTAAATCAAGCCGATCATTGGCAAATGCAGCATGAAAAAATGAAATTCGGCATCGATTCTCTCCAATACGAAATCCTGATAAAACTCCTCTCTATGATCGGGAAAAGGCAAATGGCTGCCCATGCCATGCAGCATCCCGTTAGAAAAAACCAACAATCTCAAATCCAACATGTTTTCAAGCAATACTCCATGGCCGAAATGGAGATCTGCGATCACCAGGTTCTTACCTTTTCACCGCAGAAAGTTCGCAGCAATACGCATCCCGTTTATTTTCACGGTGGCGCTTATATTTGGCAGGGGGATTTCTTTCACTGGAGATTCTTGAGGAAATTAATGCGCGGTCTGGACTGCCGGGCCAGCTATGTGGATTACCCGATTGCCCCTGAACATGGGTGCGCAGAAACAATGAGCATGGTACAGAAGTCATACGAAAACCTGGTGAAGAATTATCCGGCTGATGAATTTGTGTTCATTGGTGATTCTGCTGGTGCTGCTTTGGCATTGGCTTTGGCTCAAAAACTGCATCGGGAAAAATTCCCAAAACAACCGCAGAAAATGATCTTGATTTCACCTTGGCTGGATCTGACACTGGCAAACCCGCAGATTGAACCGATTGCAGCCGAGGACCCAATATTATCCGTCAAGGCGCTATCCCTGGCAGCGGACCTGTATGCCAGGGGAGCGGACAAGTCGGGTTACCTTTTATCCCCAATCAACGGCGAATTCAATGGTCTGGGTGAAATACATATCTTTAGCGGCACCCGGGACATTCTTTGGCCAGATTGCCGAAGGTTCTTTGTAATTGTAAAAAAAGCCCATCATAATATTTTCTTGTACGAGTATGAAAATATGCCGCATGTGTGGATATTTTTTCCCTTCAGGCAGACGAAAGAAGCAATCTCCAAGATCATCGAGATTCTGGAAAAAAATCATTCATGATTTGTACTTTCAATCACCTTGATGGGATCGTGTGGCTGCCCAACCCAACATTAATCACACTTTTCAGCAGGAGATTTTCGTATTGTGTGTGATTTATTTTTGATTGCTACAATGAATATGCTCAGCTAGAATTGAACGAATAAATCACACTCAGGTAAAAAAATTATCATGTCAGCCCTGGACCATTTTGGATTGCTGGCCCCGTTTTACGAGCGGCTCATCAAGCCAAAAAATCCGCAAATGCTGAGTGAACTGCTAGGTCTTCCAATGAAAGGTTCGCTGCTGGACGCGGGCGGTGGCACTGGGCGTGTGGCACAATATTTTATTGGGCAGGCAAATCGGGTGGTGGTGGCGGACCTGTCCTGCCAGATGCTGGCCGAGGCAAACAAGAAGAACGGTGTGCAAGCGGTCTGTACAGCCACCGAATTCCTGCCATTCCCGGAGGGCGCCTTTGAGTGCATCATCATGGTGGATGCATTGCACCACGTCATTCACCAGCGCGAGACCATCCATGAAATGTGGCGGCTGTTGGCACTCGGCGGGCGCATGGTCATCGAGGAACCGGATATCCGCTCGTTTGGGGTGAAGCTGATCGCGTTGGGTGAAAAGCTATTGCTCATGCGTAGCCATTTCCTCTCCCCGCCTCACATCGCCCGGTTGTTCAGCTTCCCGGATGCATTGATTGAAATCAGGCAGGACGGTCCGATCGCTTTTATTTCTGTCCAAAAAGCTTCATAACAACGAATGCGCGTCCCCGACGATCTCGAGCCCGGCGTATTTTCCCGTCCCACTGAAGACTTGCGCCCATTCGCCTTTATCTTTTCTCTCAAAGATCACATCGATCGATGCCGAAAGCGATTCCATGATACGCCGGTCCATTTGGCTGGTGGTGGGCGCCTGCAGTACAAAACCCTGCGCGCGGTGTGCGGTGATCGTCAATCGCTTTGACCTGTCAGCCAGGGTAAATTGAACGGCATTATCCGACAGGGATGGCCGGCTGACCCTGGCACTGGTATAAGTGGTAAAGCGGTGCAGCTGTCCCTCCAGCAGGAATCCGCCCAGGAAACCGGTAAAACTACGCCTGCCCCAGGGGATGTCGGCAATGGATACAGTCAGGCTGGCGCCCTCGCGCTCAAAATGGTTGCTCTGCATCCAGATCCACGCGCGCGGCATGGCTCTGCCCCAGTCTTTTTCCATATACCCGCGCCCGCCGCTGAAATCCACCTGTTTGCCGTTGATAATCAGGCTGCCGCTGATGCGGTGATCCATGCTGACAATGCCGTGGTAGCATTCCAAGCCGGGCACCCAGGCGTACCAGCCCATCACCCCGGGAGAGAGCAGGGTGACCGGCCACGGGTTCAAGCCGCTGAAAGTGAGTCTCCCGCCTAGATTGAACTCTTTGCTCTTCAGGTTAAGCTCAATCTCATTTTGCGTGAAATGATTGCCGGCGACACGCACATCCATTTCTCCGGGTACAAAGCTGAAGCTGTCAGCGGGGAAGGGCGGGTAATGGCTGACGCCATCCAGGCCGTTGATCACCTGCACGAAAGAATGACTGTCTCGTGGCTCTTTGCCAAGGTATATGCCCGGTATGACCGAGATGCGGCTGGCGCCATCGGGTGAAACTAGCTTGAAATACCAACCCTCAAAGAAGGGTCCGGTTTTCCCCTCCCCGTGGTATGCCAATGGCTGCATAACCAAGGACAGATCGCGCCTGAAATAGTCGCATATTTTTCCCATAAAGCTCACCGAATTTTAAAATGGTAAAGACAGTGTACTTGCAATTTGTATCCTACTTGTATAAGAAGTTCATTGGAAAGAAAATAAATTATTGAGAGTAAAAACTTGTTTCTCAGTCGTGAAACTAAGATGGATGGAAAAGTTGTACTTTTTTCACCGCACCGCCGCATATATCTTGCACTATCTTTGGTTCAATAAAAAAAGTGCTTCCTTTATCAACTAAGGAAGCACTATCACTTGGATTGATTGGTAAGAGCTGAACTATTAACCTGTTAATTCATCCAGCCCCGTACGCAAGGTTTTCAGCCGTTTTTCCCGCTCTTTGACGAACTTCTCAATTCCTGCCAAAATCCACTCTGCCGAAAGGTGCGCTTCATCCAGCACCTCGTCCAGCGTGCCACCGGTGCGCCAGCGGTCATCCCAGTCAGCCGAGAGCGCGTATTTTTCCGCCAGGGGATTGAACATCCAGTCTGCCATCACGTTGCGCCCCTGGGTGGTGATGATGGTTGAGTCAAAGCGGTCAGCCGGGGTGACAATTTTCTCTTTGTAGGTATCCGGCTGCCGGTCAAACAGTTCACTGCTGGACACATACACGATCTTCACGTTCAGGTTCTTCTCATCCAGCCTGGGCAGGACTTGGACCAGGTTGGCCATCGCACTTGTGCCGCGAACATAGAAAGTGCCTTGTTTTGGTTCTTGGTTGTTGTGATTGCGCACGATGTACGCGCCCTGTTCAGCAGCAAAATGGGAGGGCATGCCCAATTGCTCGCGGTCGGGGATGGCAACAGGCGGGCGGGTGAGGTGCAAAGCGATGAGGGGCACGTCCTGTTTCAGCGCGGCAGCCAGCAGTACCGGCACCTCGTTGTATTCCCATGGATGCAGGTTGATGATGTGCCCCTTGGGGAAAAGCTGGGTCACGCCTGGAGCGAATACCCCGAAATGGGTGCGGCTGTCATCCGCCGTCTCCGGGCCGGTGTGGCCGGCCACCCAGATGACCTTGCCAACCTTCCACTGGCAATCCTGCGCCAGCTGGCTTAGCAGGCGGAACATGCCGTATTTCAGATAGGAAAAAGAACCGTAAGTGGAGCAGGTGCCCCAAAAGCCGAGGAAATCCTTGTGCGGGTCCTCAGCAAAATTGACCGCAGCTAGCCCAGCCATCAGCCCCGAATTGGCCATCTCGGTGATCTCCTGCGGCAGCAACACACCTTCATCCGTTCCTTTGCGCTCATACCAGCCATAACCCTTGAAATCGCCAAAGGGCTGGCCGAAGCCGGAGATGTTGGTGGATTCCGCCAGGTCGGCAGAGCAGGCCAGGAAGACCGGCTGGTCATAGTGCTGCGCGCCGAAGGCATTCACCCAGGCGCCCCACTTGCCGAAAGCCGCCCGGTTGGCCAGCTTCTCGCCCGGTTTGGCAAACAGGTCGGGCGGGTACTGCTGCACATCGAACAGGCGTTTATCGGTCAGCGGATTGCCCTTTTTGCCTAATTTGAAGGATGGCATTTGCTGCGGTACGCTGTCGCCCAGGTCAGCCAGTTTATTTGCCAGGAAGTCCACCAGCGCCTGGTCGCGGTGCAGGACGTCCATCACCGCTTGCAGGTTGGCGCGGAATTCTTCGCGCAGTTCCCCTGCGTCGCTCGGTGCAGTGCCGTTAAAGTTCTTGAATTGAGCGCCGTACTTGTCCATAAAAGGCTGTTTGGTCTGCCAGAATAGCTCGCTGTTGCGCGAGTGCGGCACTCCATGCGAGGCTGAATCGTATTTCAGGTAATCCCTGCCTTTGCGGTTCTTTGTCCAAACCATCGCAGGCGCCCCGGTAGGATTGGCTTCATGGGTCATCTTCAGCAAGGCTTCAGCCACCGCATGCCAATCCTGTCCATTTTCGGTGCCAAATACACGCCAGCCGTGGGCGGAAAACCAGTCGGTCGGGGTGCCGTAAACCACCGTGCTGACTGTGTGGCTGTCGATGCCGAAATCATTCCAGTCAATGATGAAACACAGGTTGTCCAGCTTCAAACCCCAGGCGCTATTCATTGCCTCGTGGTTGGCTCCCGGCGTCAGGCCGCCTTCACCTTCCATGGCAAACACCCTCACGCCCTGTACCCCGGCCCGTTTCAGCGCCAGGGCTTCCCCCACCGCCGCGGTGCTGCCATGTCCCGAAGGTCCGGTGTTGAATTTGAGGAACAGTGTCTTGCCTTCCATCTCGGCATGGCCGGAAAGCCCGCCGCGATGGCGAAAGTTGAGCAGGTCTTCCCAGGTCAGCACCCTGTGGGGGTCGGCGGGCAGGGCAAAGCGATCATCTTTCGTTTGGTTGAACTTGACCCGCATGGCTTCGTTGAGCACTGCCAGTGTGCAGTACACCAGCGGGATGGCATGCCCGGCGGAGAGGATAAAGCGGTCGGCGAAGCGCTTGCCCGGATTGCGGATGTCCCAGCGCATCGTGCCGGACAGCAGCAGGCTCAGGAAGGCATGCACCTTGGAGCGCGAGCCGCCCGGGTGCCCGCTTTGGCGGTAATTGAGGGTGATATCCAGCAGCTGGTCAACCAGGTCCTTGGTTTTTTCCCAGTACTGGAATTCCTGTTCAAGTTCGTTGAGGTTATCGGAAATGATTTGTTTGGAATCTGTCATTGAATTATTACCTTTATTTTTTTGAGAAAAAGCAAACTAAACCAAAGCCCAGGCATCCTGCCAGGCGCGCTTGGTGCCGGCAATGATCAATTCCGGGGTTTCGCTTTCCACCTGCGGCTTGACCTCGAATCCCACCCAGGGTTTGACAGTCTTATTCTTGTCCAAATATCCAATTTCAAGCAGCATCTTAACAAAGCCAGCCAGCTCAGATACATCATTGCTTCCACCCGGCCAGCCAAAACGCGGGTGCAAATCGCCGTAGCCTGGCAGCGCCGGATCCACTACGCCATTGCCGACATGGATATGCACCAGATGCTCCTTGAGCACTTTAAGCGAATTTTCCGGCGTTTCGGACAGGAGCGGCATGTGACTGAGGTCATACAGCAGACCAAAGTCATCATATTTTTCGCGTATGATGGCGGCAAATTTGGCAGCCAAATCACTCGGCCCGATCAGGCATTTCTTGTCAATGGTGCGGTCAAACGTTTCGAGGGTAATGCCTATGCCTTTCTCGCGGGCATAAGCGCAAACCTTGTTCACCGAATCCACCAGCAGGTCAAATGCCCTGGAACGCTCGGTATCACCGGGGTCTTTGCCGGAGAGGAATGCCAACCGCTGCGCACCTACTTCAACGGCTTCATTCACACATTCCTTTAATTGGTCAATGGCCTTCTTCCGTTCAGTTTCATCCAGACTGTTGATGTTGAGCTTTTGCATTAGCAGCGCAGTTTGAGCACCAAAACCTACTTTCAGGTGGCTGGCCTGGCAGATGGCTTTCACTTCCGCCCGCACTTTCTTCTCCTTGAGCCAGCCCACTTCAATAGCGCCGAAGAAAGGGTCCTCGGCCAGCTTTTTCACAGTTTCGAATACCGGGCCGTCTCCCGCCATGGTGGCCGGGAAAGCCATGAAATGTACAATGCTCATCGTACAAAAGTTATTCCAATGACTGTCCATCTTACTTTCTCCTTTATTGTTTTATGGTTTATTTAATATCTTCCTGGCTTGTTCCAATACCAGGTATGGACTTGCGAGAATGGGTATTTGCATCACATCCCTGGGCAGATGTTCCATCACCCGTGCCAGGGATGCCTGGGCAAGCACTATCACTTCAACTTTCGGTGAGATTTCCCGAATGGCGGAGGTCACCAGCTCATCATGTTTTTGTGCCTCACCTTTTAAGAGAAGGGGCAGGGCATTTTCCACCAGCATCGTCTGGATACTGATTTTCTTACCTCTACCCTCAGCAGCCCTAAGGAGTGAAGTCTCGGTCGGTTGAATGGTGGAGGTTGCCGTGGCAACCACGCCAATTGATGAACCGGTTTCCACCGCCCTTTCGATCATATCTTCATCGATCTTCAGCACCGGGATGGATGCCGAACTTCGAATAATATCCACTGCCGGTGAAAAAGTAGAGCAGGTCACAATGATCATACAAGCCGAAATGATT
Source organism: uncultured Chloroflexia bacterium (assembly GCA_963802275.1). GTDB lineage: Bacteria > Chloroflexota > Anaerolineae > Anaerolineales > Anaerolineaceae > CAZMZW01. The sequence goes on from CAWDIB010000003.1 coordinate 42,403, forward strand.
TCAGCGGAACGCACATGCGATCGTAGTCTTTCGTAATCCATTTCCAGGAATTCACCCTGCTGCTGAACTTTTTTCAGCAGCGGTTCATCCAGAATATGCAGTGTGGTTGTGTTTTCCAGCAAATCTGCTGAGAGCCGATCGAAAACCCCAATCAGCGGCGGGACGGAATGAATAAAAACAATTTTCTTGCGGTTTTCATCCTGAGCATTGCCAGAATCCTGCCGATCATGCCTGCTTTTCATCCACTCTCTGATCCTTCAAATACAATTGTTGAATCTTGCGGGCATTTTCCAGGTGATGGCGCATGGCTTGGCGGGCTCTTTTGGCATCTTTAGCCTGGATGCTTTTTAAAATCTCGCGGTGGTCGGGCAGGACGGTTTTAAAGATGGCGGGGTATCTGGAGATGGAAGTGCGTATCTCATGCATCAGCCCACCGATGGAATCCAGCAGCATGACCAGCAATGGGTTATGGGAGAATTCCGCAATGGTGTGGTGAAAAGCGGTATCACCAGTTGCAAACGCTTCCGGGTCGTTCATGTTCTTTTCCAGGTTGGACAGGGTTTCTTCCAGGTGTTTGACCTCTTCTGTTGTGGCGTTCTCCGCGGCAACCCCGGCAATTTCCACTTCCAGGATGGTGCGCACCTGGTGCAGGTTGGCCAGGGTGATGCCCTTGGTCATGAACAGCATGGTCAGCGGTTCGCTGATCTGGTCGCTGCCGATCTTGTTGACAATGGTGCCCACCCCGTGTGTTACCTGCAGCATGCCCTTGGTGACCAGGATCTTGACTGCCTCGCGAATGACCGTGCGGCTGACCCCGATCTGCTCGGCAAAATCCCGCTCGGGAGGCAGTTTCATGCCTGGTTCGAGCTTATGATCGATGATCAGGTGCTGGATTTCCTCCACCACCCTGTCGACCAATCTTTCTTTTGTCCCGATGGTGCGAAAAATTGTGTTATTTTCCATAAGATGCCCTCGATAAAAGACCCTGAAAAATGCGGATGATTCCTTTTGAATGATACATCATATTGCTGTTATCCAATTCATTAACCCTTATTCCCGCCGGCGGATTTCAATCGAGCCAGGGAATCCTTGAGCGCGCTCAAAAATCTGGCTGCATACATCCCGTCCATCACACGATGGTCTGCGCTCAGGGTGAAATTGGCAGAATGTTCAATAGCCGCATTCCGGGTACCGGATTTGGAAGAATTTTCAAACGTTCTGCCGACAGCCAGGATGGCGCTCTGAGGGGGATTGATGATGGCCGTGAACTGATCCACACCCAACATGCCCAGATTGGACAAAGTGAAGGTGCCGCCGGATAAATCCTCTTCTGCAAAGGCATTTTCAGCAGCTTTTTGCCTGAAAGCATTCAGCTCGGAGGAGATGATGCCGATGCTCTTCTTGTCCGCATCCCGCAGGACAGGTGCAAACAAGCCCTTGTCCGTACCAATGGCAACATTGATGTTTACCTGCTGAAAAACCTTGATCCTTTCGTTTTCGAAGGATGCGTTACAAAGGGGAAAATCAACCAGCAGCTTGCCCAGGATAGACACCAACAGGGCGGTAAAGGTGGGGGATTGACTTTTGCCTTTCTCATCTTCCAAGCTAAGACTTTCTTTCATGCGCATCAAACTTGAGACTTCGACATTCATGCTGACCGAGAATTGGGGAATATTCCTGACGCTCTCGATCATTCGCAGGCTGGTCGTTCTTTGAACAGGGGTTAGTTCGACCCATTTGAAACTGGTATCAGCTTGAGAAGTGGAAGAAAAGGCAAGGACATCCTCTTCGCGGATGGTGCCCCCTTCACCGCTGCCAACCACACTTGCCAGGTCAATACCTTTCTCCTTTGCCAGGCGCCTGGCAACTGGAGTAGCTCGAATGTTTTCAGTTTGAAGTATTTTTTGTGACACTGCAGCTTGCCCCGCAGTTGTTTTGGGTGTGTCAGCTGAGGTGCTCATCGGTGGAAGGGATGGGATGGATTCACCCTCCTCGGCTATGAAGGCGATGGTTTCACCTACTTTCACTTCAACGCCTTCTTCCGCTCCCGCGCGAATGCCTTTCAAGAACCCATCCCCTGGTGCTTCCACTTCCGTGACGGCTTTCTCAGTTTCCACTTCGAGAATGACCTGGCCTTTGGTGACGCGCGTCCCTTCAGGCACCAGCCAGCGCACGATCCTGGCGGTATCCATGTGTTCGGTCATTTTGTGTATGTAGAATTCAACTGCCATATGCCATCCGAATCATAAAGATCAGTACTTTTTCACTGCACGTATTGCTTCCATAATGTCATTGGTTTCCGGCCACACGCCCTTTTCAATGCTGCCGGCAAACGGAATGGGGGAATGGCGGCCGGTCACCCGCTTGATGGGTGCCTGCAGATATTCAAAAGCATTTTCCATTATCACCATTGCCCACTCGCCGGTCGGTCCGTAAAGCCGGCAGGCTTCAGAAACGAGTACCACCCGGCCAGTTTTACGGGCGGAATCCGCGATGGTTTTTTCATCCAGGGGAGCGATGGTCTGCACATCGATCACTTCCACGTCAATAGATTCACCCTTCAGAATCTGGGCAGCTTTCATGGCATTCCAAACCATTGAGCCGTCTGCGAGGACGGTCACATCTTTACCTTCTCTTTTCTTGTCACAGCGGCCAATGGGCAGGGAATAGTCTTCCTGAGGGACAAGGCCGCGGAAACTGTAAAGGAATTTATGCTCCAGGAAAATGACCGGGTTCTCGTCCCGGATGGCGGATTTAAGCAGTCCTTTGGCATCATAAGGAGTGGAAGGGAACACAACCTTTAATCCCGGGATGTGGGCATACAGCACTTCCAAACTTTGCGAATGCTGGGCAGCAATGCTTTTGCCGGCACCACCCCCCTGCGGCATGCGCAGCACCCAGGAAACCTTACCTTGTCCGCCGGTCATGAAGCGTAATTTGGCCGCCTGGTTGCAAATCTGGTCCATGGCCAGGAAGGAAAAATCAACGAACATGATCTCGATCACCGGCTTCATGCCCACCAGGGACGCGCCGGTGGCCACACCCACGATTGAATTCTCGGAGATGGGCGTATTGATCACCCGGTTTGCTCCGAACTGATCGAACAGGGTACGGGTAACACCGAAAGCGCCGCCGTGTTTGCCGATATCTTCACCGATCAGGATGACCGCATCATCTCGCAGCATCTCTTCGCGCAGGGCTTCGCGAATGGCTTCCTGGTAGCTCAGTTCGACACTGGCGGTTCCAGCAGGCACCTGGTTGATCAAATTGGAAAAATCTTCCTTTATGGTGCTGCCGAGTGAAACTGGGTCCTTGTTGTCTGCTGTCATTGGTTATCCAAGTCGTTTTGCATAAATGTACTCTTCTGCGGTGGCAGGGTCGGGTTCTGGGCTGTCCTTGGCAAACTGGATGGCATCCTGTATGCGCTGCTCTTCCTCTTCATCTATTTTCTTCAATTCGTCTTCTTCAGCGATCGAATTTACTTTCAGGTAATTCGTGAACTGCCCGATCGGTTCCTGTTTCCAGAACTCCTCCACCTCGGCTCGGGTGCGGTACACTTCCGGTTCCCCCGAGTAATGACCATCCAGGCGGTAGGATTCAGTCACCAGCAGGGTGGGGCCCCCTCCATCCCGGGCACGTTCCACGGCTTCGTGTGCAGCCTGGTACACTTCCAGTACATCAAAACCGTCCACTTTCATTCCCGGGATGCCATACCCCGCTGCTCGGACTTGGAGGTCCTGGATGGAGCAAGATTCGGATACATTAGTGGAGACACCGTAATGGTTGTTTTCAAGCACAAACAAGACAGGTAATTTCCATAAGGCTGCCATGTTCAAACTTTCATGAAAATTACCGGTATTACAGCCGGCATCGCCGGTGAAGGTGACCGACACGTTTTTTTCCTGGCGCAGTTTGAAACCCAGGGCAGCCCCAACCGCAATGGGAATCCCTGAACCCACAATGGCCAGTGCCCCCAGGCTGCCGGTCTCAAATGCGGCAATATGCATGGAACCGCCCCTGCCTTTGCAGTAGCCGGTTTCCTTGCCTAAAATCTCCGCCATCATTTTTGCCACATCCGCGCCCTTGGCAATATTGTGGCCATGGCTGCGATGGGTGCCGGCGATCAGGTCATTGGTCTTAAGGGCCATACAGACCCCCACTCCCGAGGCTTCCATACCGATGTAAGTGTGCACTGTGCCCTTGATTTGACCGCGCCGGAAAAGATCGCTGGCTGCCAGCTCGAATTTGCGGATGCGCACCATGAGGCGGTACATTTTCAATAGGATTTTTTTGTCCAATTTCAAGTGGTCATACCTCATATCTCAATGTTATCATTTTTTCCATCAATAGTCAAATTTTTGGATTCTTGATCTTTATGCTGGGTTTACGGTTTGCCATTTGTTTGTTTTCTATTAAATTGAACTCCATTGAGGGTGATTAGAAACAAATTATTTAGATGTGATAAGCCTCCCAACTGCGTAGGGGTGTAGATGCAACTGAACTGTTTTTCCCAAAATGCGACTTTCAAAACTTTCTGACCGGAATTTGAAAGGGTCGGTCATGGCTGTCACCGCATTTCTCTCATCCATTATGCGTACAACCGATTGATCCCCCAGTTCATCTATCTGCACGGTTTCAGGATTGTTGGTCAGGTTGGCAATCAGCAGCATTGTTCTATCTCTTTCCCTGATGCCAAAGCATGCTATGGTCATCGGGTCGGAGGATTTCGTTTCAATGACCTGGCCATTTCGAAATTCACCCAGGTCTGCAAAGACATGATAAACAGGAAAAACACTACCAGGGAGCGAATGGAATTTGTCCGGCAGCGGGCAGCCGTCTTCTTCCTCAATTACCCCGTGCCAACCAACTGTTTCATAATAGGTAAGGCTCTCTACCGGAGAACGCAAAAGATAATGAAGCGAGCCAATCGTCCAGCCAGCCGCAAAAAGCGACATCTGTCTGGGGTCAACGCTTGATGGTAACTCATCCGCTTTGCCGTTGGTATCCTTGCTGATTGCCACCGGATTGAAGCGTTGCTTGAGGGTGATCGGACTGATGATGACCGGCTTTTGGCTGCTGATGTGACTGGCGCTTTCCACGGTCATCGGTTGTGCTTCCAGGTTCTCAATCAGGGACAGGTTGTCTGCGCTGTGGACCTGGGGATTCAGCGAGTACGAGACAAAATCCAGCAATTCAAAAGGCATCGGCTGGCTGTTCAGTTCATAAAAGTCGGCATCTGAGCCGCCCCCTATCGGTACAGCGATTTCTTTACCTGCTGCCTTTCTAAAATTGGAAATGTCCGTGCTAGTCGAAATGTATTTACCCTCCTCAAAGATCAACCAGCGCTTAACCGGACAGCCAAGCTGTCTGGTCAATTTCAGTGCTGTGGCAGTGTCCTGTTCAGTGTCCTGAAGGTAAAGGGCGATCTCGAGCGGCAGCCCTGTAATTAAAGTCTTCTCAAGCTCATACTGGATAGTTTCTTCACTTCTATCAGGTGAAAAATGCAACGCCAGGCGCAAATGTGAGAGATTCAGTTGCTTGAGCAGGCGGATTTGTTTTTCAGTATAGGGCGGTCTTCCAGTTGGAGTGCTGAGGCCGATCCCAGGTAACGCTTTACTTTTCTCTTGATTCAATGTAACGATGATGTTCTCTTTGCCTGGCTGAGGTGCGGCGACGTGAACAATGGTTCTGTCTGCCAACAATTCCAGAGTGATTTTCTGTGAAATTTCACAACCAGCTTTGACCAACCGCGGGCATTCAAACCTTAGGGGTGTGCAAAAAGTTTTATAAGAAGCATCACTCCAGTTGCGCTGATCTTCCATTTCGAATAGATCACCAATGAATTGAAGCCGGACCTTGACACCCGGGCTGACCTCGTACTCCATGGCTTGCATATCCACAAATGGCTCTATTTGCGCCGGGGCGATGAAACTGGGGAAAACACCTGTGTGTTCCTGTCCATTTTTATCCGTAACCTTGCAAGTCTTTTTCATGCAGGTGGCCAATGGATGCAGGATGCAAAAGCCGATCCGGCTGGTGAGAAAATCACTGCGCGCTTTCCCATTAAATGAAAATTCAATCTGGCCGCTTGAATTGCCGCGAATGCGTCCTTCCCAAAAGAAGTCAATCTCATTCTGAATGCTTTCCACCTGGAAAACAATATTGAAAGACGATTCATCCTGATCAAGGGTGAGAGAGGTGATCCGATTTGGAACCGTGCCCCAGTTTTGGTCACGCACCCTTGAATAGAACCTTTGCACGACTTCAAATTCACGGTAGAAAATCTTGCTGATCTCTCCGTCCTGATAAACCAGGGATAACGGACCCGCTCTCAACCTGACCGGTTCCTGCGGCAGATCCGCCTTGCCCACGTAAAGGATGTTTGGTGTGAGCATGCGATTAATTGTTTAATGGATCTTTATTTTTGTTTTACCACATCCGTGGCAGCATCCACGATGTCCTTCACTGCCAGCCCATAGGAATCAAGCAGCTCATCATAGCCGCCGGTTTCTGTAAAGCGGTCGTGGATGCCCACCCTGCGCAAAGGTACCGGGCAGGCAGTGGAAAGCGTCTCCGCCACCGCACCGCCCAGCCCGCCGATGATGGAGTGCTCCTCTGCGGTGACCACGGCGCCGGTGGCTTTAGCACAAGCCAGGATCGCTTCTTCATCAAGCGGTTTGATGGTATGCACCTCAACCACTTGCGCGCTAATGCCTTTTTTCTCAAGCAATTCGGCAGCTTCCAGTGATTTGCTGACCATGATCCCGCAGCAAAGGATGGTCACATCCTTGCCTTCGCGTAAGGGAACGGCTTTTCCAATCATTGGGGAATACTCCTCTCCAAACAGGCGCGGCACCTCGTTGCGGTTTAACCGAAAATAGACTGGTCCTTGCCAGACCGCCACCTGCGGCAGGAGCCGTGCCACGGCGGTGGTATCGGCAGGCACCACAATGGTCATGCCGGGCAGGCTGCGCATGATGGCCATATCGGTGATAGCATGATGGGTCGGCCCGTCAAAAGAATCTGACAGGCCGGCATAAGCCGCCATCAGTTTCACATTGGCATGCCCGTAGCACAGGTGCGTGCGCACCATTTCCAGCGCGCGCGTGGCAAACAGAAAAGCAAAGGTGTTGGCGAAGGGGATCTTCCCACTGTAAGCTAGCCCGGCGGCCACATCCACCAGGCATTGTTCGGCAATGCCCACATTAATGAAGCGCTCCGGGAAATTTGAGGCAAACATGTAACTGAAGTCCGAGTTGCTCACATCTGCACTGAGGGCGAAGACATCCGGGTTCTGACGTCCCAGCTCAACCAGCGCCTCCCCGTAGGCTTTGCGCATGGATATCATTTCTTTCATGGTTTCAATCCCTCCTCAAGTTCGGCAAGTGCTGTCTTGAACTGCTCCTCATTGGGCGAGGTGCCGTGCCAGCGGTGGTCATATTCCATGAAACCAACCCCTTTGCCCTTGGTGGTGCGCGCGATGATGATGCTTGGGCGAGCATGCACCTCGTCGGCTTCGTCCAGCGCATTGAGGACCTCGCCGACATTGTGGCCGTGAATCTCGCGCGTATGCCATCCGAATGACTTCCACTTGTCAGCGATCGGCTCGGTCGGCATCACGTCCGCTGTGGCGCCGGTTTGCTGGATGCCGTTGTAATCCAGGATGACGGTCAGGTTGCCCAGGTGGTATTTGGAGGCCAGCATGGCTCCCTCCCAAATGACCCCGGCATCGATCTCTCCATCCCCCAGCACTACGTATACTTTGGCTGTGGATGCCCGTGCGGATGGGGCACTTTGGGCGGAGGGTTTGACGCTGTTCATCTTGAGCGCAAAGGCCATGCCAGCCCCCACTGCGATGCCATGCCCCAGCGGGCCGGCCGGCACCTCGATGCCCGGCAGTTTGGCCGGGTCGGGATGGCCCTGCAGGCGGCTGTTGAATTTACGAAAGGTCATCAATTCACTTTTGGGAAAATAACCGCGGTGGGCCATGCCGGCATACAGTACGGCGCAGGCATGCCCCTTGGAAAAGACCAGCCGGTCACGTTCCGGCCAATGGGGTTCCTGCGGATCGAGCTTCATATGGTGGAAGAGCAGGGCTGCCACCATTTCAGCGGCTGAAAACGCCCCGCCGATATGGCCGGACTGCGCATTAAAGACCATCTTGAGCGTCTCAATACGTAGCTGCTGGGCGGTTTTTGAGATTTCCTCGATCAGGCCTGGTGAGTGGTTATGCATTGATGCTCCATTTCTTTTCCGCAGATTAAACCTATGATTTTCTCAGATGGATCATTCGATATTGATGACCTGGTTTTTCTTTGCTGATTCGTACGACTTGAAAATCAGGTTCATGGTTTTCAAATTATCCTCACCCGATGTTTCCGCCGGCTTGCCGGTCTTGATGTAATTCAACAGATCGGCATTACAGGCGGCAATGCTGGCGTGCCAGTGGGGCTGGTCGGACCGGATCCAGGAGTAACCGGGCGGGTCGATGCGCTTGGACACTGTGCCATCATCAGTGTTCACTTTGATCCAGTAATCCGGCGTCAACTCAATGGAACCCTTGGTGCCTTCAATAAAGAAGAGAACATCGGGGAAATGATTCCAGGAGGTACGCGTGGCGTTGCTGGTTTCGACCGTGCAAATGACTTCTCCCATCCTCATCACCACCGTAGCAACATCCTCACCCTTGATATCGTTTCTGCTGCGCAAATGCTGGCAGTAGACCGATTGGGGTTCGCCGAACAAAAAGCGGGCGGTATCCAGCACGTGCGAGCCGAGATCCATCAGGCTCAATTTATCCAATTCCTTGAGAAAGGGCTGCTCGATGTATTCCATGGGTGAATAACCAATCAGGTAGATTCTCCCCCGATATGGGGCGCCAATCCGGCCCTCGTCAATGTATTTTTTCACCTCGCGGATGGGTGCCTGCCAGCGCAAATTCTCGTGGATCATAAAAGGAATATTGGCTTTCTTGCATGCGTCCACCATGTGCACGCAGCTTTCCCAATCGGATGCCATGGGTTTCTGGCAAATCACCGGCACTTTGTACTTGGCCGCCAGGTCAACCATTTCCTTATGGGCATCATTGCCGACGATGATGTCAACAAAATCCAATTTTTGTTCCTGGAACAATTTTTCCGCATCATCATAAACATGCGGCACGTTGTACTGCTTGGCAATTTTCTCGGCTTTGGATTTGGTGCGGTTATAAACCGCCACCAGGTTCACCCCGCCGATCTCATACCAGCCTGGAATCTGAAAGGTTGACCACCAGCCCGTACCCAACACTGCAAAATTTAAATTTGCCATCTCTACTCCTGATTTAATTGATAAAAAGAACCCACCATCTTGATGCGGTAATTATTCCTCACTCCAATGGCGGGTTCCTGGGTTGCTAGATTATTTTCTTATTTCCATGCATCAGGAAAAACCTGGGTTCCGTGATGGCCGGAGTGAAGCCACTCGTCGTAAATATCCCGGAACTTCTTGGTATACGGACCTGGCTTTCCAGAACCGACAACCCATCCATCGATATTGACCACTGGAGAAACACCAGCCACAGTATTGGTGATCATCACTTCATCCGCGGAGGTGAAATCGAAGACCGAATAGAACCCTTCCTCGACTTTTAACCCTTCTTTACGAGCCATGTCCATTACTGAACACCTTGTGATACCGACTAATATCCCACGTGAAGGAGTGAAGAATTTATCGCCGGAAATGGCCATGATGTTGAATCCCGGGCATTCACAAACAAAGCCATTGTCATCCAGCATTACGGCCTCGTCAAAACCGCATTCCCAGGCTTCCAATTTACCCATGACAATATTGATGTAGTTCAGTGTTTTTATTTGTGGTTCCATGGCTGGATGCATGATCCTGCGAATGGAATTCACTTTAATACGGGCGCCGGTATTTTGTTTTTCCGGTGTCACTTCTGTCTGAACCGGCCGGGCAAAGATGACCACGCTGGGTTCCTTGCATTCACGTGGATTGATCACGGGTTGCGGACTGATACCGCGAGTGACAAGAATCTTAATGTAGAAATCTGCCAAAGCATTCTGATGAACACATTTGATGGTTTTTTCGCGCATTTCTGCTTTTGGCATTTTCAAGTCGATCTTCAATCCCCGCACTGACTTATATAACCGGTCCAGGTGGGCGTCCAGTTCGAAAATGAAGCCATTTCGTCCGGTTAATGCATCGAAACACCCATCACCATACATCAAACCATGGTCCAGCACAGAGATTTTTGCCTCACTTTGGGGCAGAAATTCACCGTTCACATAAATGACTGGTTCCTTTGGGGCGGGGGGCATTAATTTTTTGTCTAACATTTCATATCCTTTCTATACTTTTATTTTTTTTAAATGAACAGCAGCACCAGTGGACTTCTTCCTGTCTTCTCCCATCATCCCGCGAACGGCAAGGTGGAGGACATTGCGCTGATTCATTTCTTTTCCTGTGAGAATTCCAACGGCCTTGCCTTCGTGCAAGACCAACATACGGTCTGAAACAGCTAATAATTCCGCCAGGTCAGAAGATGCCATGATGACCGAAGTGTTTTTAGCGGTCATCTCTCCCAGCAGTTTGTAAAGTTCGTATTTGACTCCAACATCTATCCCGCAGGTTGGGTCATCCAAAATGAGGATGGGAACATCCCGCATAAGCCAGCGCCCGATGATCGCTTTTTGCTGATTGCCACCGGATAATCTTGCAATTGGCTCTTCCATCGAAGGTGTGCGGATCAAAAGTTGATCAATGATCTTCTTTGCCAGCGAACGTTCGGTGGCGGAATTAATGACGAGATTGCGTGAGATGAGGTCAGGAGAGGCGTTGGTCAGGTTTTCACGCACCGAACACAGGTAAAACAACGCCTGTGATTTATCCTCAGGCACGAGACCCAGACCCAGCTGCTTGGCCTCGATTGGTGAGCGAATTTCCTTTTCCTCGCCATTGATTAAGATCTTTCCATCAAGCAGTGCATCAACTCCAAATAATGCTCTCGCAAGTTCTGTTCTTCCTGAACCCATTAATCCATACACCCCCAATAGTTCATTCTTGTGCAATTCAAATGAAATCCCTTTTAGACCCGTGCTGGTCCAGAGGTTTTCAGCTTTTAAGATTACTTCCCGGCTCACTTTTGAAGAACGGGAAAGGGCTTGCCTGAGTTTTCGGCCCACCATCATTTCGACCAGATCATTATGGTTGGTGGCTTTGGTGGCGACGGTTCCGATCCAGCTTCCATCGCGCAAGACGGTGATTCGGTCGGATATTTCAAGAGTCTCATCCAGCTTGTGTGAGATGAAAATGATTGCAACACCTCGCTTGCGCAGGTTGTCCATGATCTTAAACAATTGGGCGACTTCCTTTTCGCCAAGCGAGGACGTTGGTTCGTCCATGACCAGCAATTTCAAGTCCCCCTTGAGTGCCCTGCCGATTTCAATCAATTGCTGTTCCGCCACCCGCAGGTCGCCAGCCTTTTTGTTCAAGTCAAGCTCGGCACCGATCATACGCAGGATTTCCGAGGCATTTTTATGACCTTCCTGCCTCTGAATGATGCCGATGTTATGATCCTCGCGGCCGAGGGTCAGGTTCTGTTCAACTGTCAGGTGATGGATGACATTAAGGTTTTGATAAATGATCCTGATGCCCAATCCGTACGATTCCGACAAGGATTTGTTCTCAATCGGCTTTCCCTCCCAGTAGATCTGCCCCTCATCTTTTTGAAGAGCACCTGCGATGATTTTTACCAGGGTGGATTTTCCCGCCCCATTTTCACCCAACAGGGCATGAATTTCCCCTGGAACTATTTCAAGTTTTGCATTATTCAGTGCTTGCACGCCGCCAAAACTTTTATAGAGGTTTTCTATTTTCAACAGCGTTTTTTGACTGGGTTTAACCGGCATTCTAAACTCCTTGTCGAAATTGAGATGATGATTGACTGAATGGGCTATTGGATCGATTCACAAAATTACCTGAGCAGATTAATAGAGGTTGCTTGTTATATCAAGATACTTAAACAACCATTTAATTTCTAGGCAATTTCCTCGAAACCCGGGTTGGGGATATCCGCAACAAGTTTGCGGAAAGGCACATCGCTTAACACCTTCCATTGAACCCTGGCCCCGCGTGGGATGAGGTAAACACAGGGAGGTTCCACTACTTCCACAAATTTTTCAATAAGATCGGGCGGTTGCCAGACAGTCACTTCGGCTTTTCCCTGCAGGACAAAATGGATCGCGTCTGTCCAGGCCCACCACATCACATCCTGCCCCTTGAACCAATCTTCGTAAACGATTTGCGTGGCTGGTTCATTGATGACTGTGCAAATGCGATAGGTGGAGGGTTCACAGAACGGGTAGGGCTGGATGGGAGCGCTGTCGATATCTGCCGGGTTTACTCGATACACTCTGAACTTGGAATAAACAAGTCTTTGCAACATTTTATTCTCCTCGCGAATGAATTTATAAGGTCATACCTCATACCTATGAAGATTATTATAGCGCATTGAAAAATGAAAGTCAAGCATTTTTGAGGAAGATTCTCAAAATCCATATATTTCATGACAAATATCACCACAGAGTACTTGACAATGCTCTTAATTTATTGTATAAAGAGGTCATACCACATACATCATAGCACCCATCTATAATTTCTGACAATTTTTGGTTGAAAGGAGGAATGCCCCCGAAGGATATCTTGACAAAAAAGCAAGGTTGGTTTTGGAAAGAAAGAATATTTTTATGGAAAGAATATTCGAAAAAAGGATCGCAATGTCAAATAAGGAGAATTCAATGAAAAAGTTTTCGGTAATTGCCTGTTTAGTCGTCCTCGCTGCTTTTTTGATTTCTGCGTGCGCCGCGCCTGCAACGCCAGCGCCAGCACCAGCCGCACCTGCAGCTCCTGCAGCGCCAAAAAGCGTTGTAGATGGCAAGAAGCTCGCATTTGTGCTGTTCAGCTTTGACGGGTATCAGCAAGGGCAGGGAAGCTGGTTCAAGAAGTATGCTGAAGAAGAAGGCGCAACTGTCACCCTGATCGATGGCAAGGCCAATGCGGAAGTCCAATTGAAGGCCATGGAAGATGCCCTGGCTACCAAGCCGGATGGGATTGTCTGGCACGTGGTCAACGGCCCGGCAGCGGTGAATGCCCTCAAGGCAGCCCAGGCTGCCAAAGTCCCGGTTGTCGTTGCTGGTTCAAGGCCCGATCCGCAGACCGGTGTAACGGTTCCTTTCGTTCAGTTATACGACTATGAAATTGCCAAGCAAGGCGGCAAAAAAGCGGCCGAGTGGTTGAAAACAAACAAGCCGGGTGAAAAAGCCAAACTTGTGTACTTTGACCGCACGGGTGTCATCCACTGCGAAAAATACCGCGGAGATGGCTTCATTGCGGGAGTTACCGAGGTGATGGGCAAGGAAAATGTTGAGATCGTTTTCCGCGATGGTGTTACGGCTTCCCAGGATGCATCTCTCGCAAAAATGGAAGACCTGCTTCAAGCCAAACCTGACTTCAATATGTTCTGGGGCTGCGGTGCCACGCATGTGATGGGTGGTTTGAAAGCTCTTGAAGAGGCAGGCCGCGGCAAGGCCGTCAATGGTGTTCCGGTGACTGAATTCATCATGAGCATCGATGGCACGCCTGAAGAGATCCTCAAGCTACTCGATCCGAACTCGGCTGTGAAAGCCACCATCGGCTTGACTCCCAAGGAAAATGCAGCCAAGCATTTTGCAACCCTGAAGAGGATTCTAACCGGAGAGCTGGCTCTGAATGACAACATTACCGTGCTTGCTCCTGGCAGCCTACTGCCAATCGATTGTGTCAAGCTGAATGAGTATCTGTCCACCGAATATGCCGGTGTGAAAGGTTACGAGCCGGTTGATTGCACCAAGTTCAAATAGATTAATATAAAAGAATTTAGATGAAACTCAGGGGAATCAGCCAGGTGCCGATTCCCCTACTTAAAAATAAATGAAGTGGATAAATCAATGGCAAAAAAGGCATTAGCAAAACCAAAAGAAAAAGATCGATCGAATAGCGAAAAGACTTCAATTTTTGCATCAATTGTCAATACGATCGGTCAAAAGATGTTGATCAACCTGGCGGCATTATCCGCGCTGATCATTGTTTTGATCCTTCTCAATGACCGATTCTTAACAACGACGAATATTACCAATGTGCTGCGCCAGATCTCCGGGGTATTGATCGTTAGTTCAGCGGTCACCCTCTTGATGGTGGCGGGCTGTCTGGATTTGTCAGTGGGCGGCGTGGTTGCCCTGAGCGGTGTGACTGCTGCCTTGCTCTCGAAGGTAATTCCCCTCCCGTTAGCTTTCATCATGGCCATTGGGATTGGTACCCTGGTTGGTTTTTTAAATGGATTTCTCTTTACAAAAATTGGCATCAATGCTTTTATTGCTACTCTGGGAACCATGTACATTTGCCAGGGAGCAGCCAATTTGCTCACGGATGGGACAGCCGTCATTATGTTACCGGATGCCTATTCCATCCCCGGCGCAGGCTATTTCCTAGGCGTGCCAATACCCGTGTGGATTTCCATCATCGTATTTCTTATTTTTATCTTCCTTGAGAAGAGGACGTTATTGGGGAAATACTCAATCGCCACGGGCAGCAACCGGCAGGCTGCATTCCTTTGTGGCATCCCGGTCAGCAAAGTACAGATGGTTCTATACATTTTGAGCGGTTCGATGGCTGGCGTGCAAGGCGTACTGCTTTCTTCTCGCCTTGGGGTGGGCTTGCCCTCAGTGGGCTATGGTTTTGAATTCCAGGTCATTGTGGCAACGATTCTTGGCGGAACCAGTCTGGCGGGCGGCGAAGGCTCTGTGGTGGGCATGGTAATTGGCGCGATCATTGTGGGTGTGCTCAATAACGGCATGAACCTGCTCAGTATTTCCTCTTTCTGGCAGACCGTTGCCCTGGGCGTTGTCCTCGTCCTGGCAGTTGCATTGGATTCATCCATTCGCCAGAGGAATATTCGACACAAACGTAAAATGGAAGAAGAAGTGGAAGTCGAAGCAAAATAGCATTCTTGCGAAAAAAGGAATAAGCACTCAATGAAGAGAAAAGGGATATTTCGCATCGAAATGTCCCTTTTTCTTGAATTCATGATCGTCGGTTTATTGGTCAATAGAACAAGGTGATTGGAACAATAAATATATATGCGCAGACCTTCTGATGAGTTAATCCGATTTCTGGAACAGAAAAGCTACCAGGTCCGCCGGCTGGCTTTGGAAATGATCACCTACGGCCAGGTGGGTCATCCGGGTGGAACCTTATCAGAGGCTGAGCAGATCGCCTGTTTGTATTTTTCTGAAATGCATCACCGTCCCGAAGAACCGCACTGGGAGAGTCGGGATCGGTTCATCATGTCCAAGGCGCATGGCTGCCCCGGGCAGTATGCGGCGCTGGCCATTGCAGGCTATTTTCCAGTAGAGGAGTGTTACACCTATGGGAAGATAGATTCGCGCTTGCAAAGTCATCCGGACTGCCGGAAAACACCGGGGATCGAGATTTCCGGTGGTTCGCTTGGGCAGGGTCTTTCAGTGGCGGTGGGGATGGCGCTGGCCTTGCGTCACTTTAAAAAATGGAATTCGGTGGTGTATTGCATGCTTGGCGATGGGGAGTGTGATGCCGGTCAGATCTGGGAGGCGGCCATGTCAGCCGCCCATTACCGCTGTGACAACCTGATTGCCCTGGTGGATTACAACAAGGTGCAGGCTAAGGGCTTCACCTGGGACCTGATGGGCATTGAGCCGCTGGCGGATAAATGGCGCGCTTTTGGTTGGGAAGTGCAGGAGGTGGATGGCCATGACATCCGTGAATTGCTCGAAGCATTGTATGTCGCCAGGCATGTGCATATGCGCGGCAAACCCTCGCTCATCATTGCCCACACGGTGAAAGGCAAGGGCGTCAGCTGGATGGAAATGAATTCAAGGTGGCATACGCATGCGCCGCTGCCCGATGAGGCGGATGATGCCTTAAAAGAGATCTCGCAGCGATACCAACAGCCCGAAGAGGGTTACTCAAGAAAAGGCACCAAGAACGAGGTGATGCCTCCCGAGCATGATTCCACCATCGCAGACAAACCATCATGACAGGATTAGCGATGACCATTGAAATGAGACAAGCCTTTGGCGAAATGTTGGTTGAACTGGGACGGGAAAACCCGAATATTTTCGTGCTGGATGCAGACCTGAATACCTCAACGCGTACGGATTTATTTCTAAACGAGTTTCCAAAACGCTTCATTCAGTGCGGTATTGCCGAACAGAATATGTTTGGTATTGCTGCTGGTCTGGCCATGTCCGGCTGCATTCCCTTTCCAACCACTTTTGCGGTATTTGCATCCAAGCGGGCATGCGACCAGGTTTCCATTTCCATTGCCTATCCCAAGGCCAATGTCAAAATACCCGGCTGCTACCCCGGCCTGCCCACTGGCAAGTCCGGCGCCACCCACCAATCCATTGAAGATCTGGCCATCATGCGCGCCATGCCGAATTTCCTCGTGGTCGATCCGGGTGACAACCTGGAACTGCGCCAGGTGATGCGCGCGGCGGTGGAGCACGATGGACCGGTTTATTTCCGGGTAACCCGGCCGGCTGTCCCTGACCTGCCTTTCCCGAAGGATTACCAGTTTCGATGGGGTAAAGCGGTGACTTTGAAAGAGGGGAAGGATGTTGCCCTGCTTTGCACCGGTTTTTTGACCGCGACCTGCCTGGAAGCGGCCAGGATGCTGGAAAAGAAAGGCGTTTCAGCCCGCGTCGATCATCATCCCTGCCTGAAACCACTGGATGTGGATGCGGTATGCAATGCCGCCCGTTGCGGGGTGGTCATCACGGCTGAGAACCACTCCGTCATTGGTGGACTTGGCTCTGCCGTTGCAGAGGCGCTGGCCGAGCATTTCCCCCAACCTGTAACCATGGCTCGCATAGGGGTAAAGGATAAATTCGTCGAGACCGGCGAAATCCCGGATTTGCTGACGAAGTATGAAACCCGCGCAGAGGATATCGTAAAAAAAGCGGAAGAATTGCTGAAAGAGAAAAACAAGACTGCAAAATGATGATTATTTTTTATCGAGAGAAGGCAATCATATGAAATTCGGATTTGTCATCCAGGGACCTGAAGTGGAGCTTGGACCGCTTGCACTGATGAGCGGCAGCTTCGAGGAAAAACTGCAAAAAGCACACCAATGGGGGTATGACGGCATAGAGCTGATGGTGCGTGATCCAGCCCTCGTCGATTGGGAAAAATTGAAATCTGGAGTGGCATCAGCCGGCCTGGAGATTCCCCAGATCGTCACCGGTGAATTATATGGCGCGGATGGGTTATGTCTGGTTACAGACAATGAAAAAATCCGCCTGGCCTGCCACGATCGGGTGAGGAAGGTGATTGACCTTGCTGAGTACCTGAAAACAATGGTGAATATGGGACGCTTGCGCGGGCGGCTGGATTTTCTGAATGGCGACAAAGACCCGCTGGCAACTGCCCACCAGTATTTGCAGCCCATTTTCCGCTATGCCTTGGATAAAGGTGTTCGCATTACCCTGGAGCCCCTCAACCGCTATGAATCCGACTTTATTAACTCCGCATCCGATGCAATTAAATTCATCACGGATGGCGGATATGAAAATGTGGGCATCATGCTGGACACCTTTCATATGAATATTGAAGAACAAACATTTGAAAAGGGTTTTCATACCGCCGGTGACAAATTGTGGCACGTGCATATTGCTGACTCAAACCGCAGATTCCCCGGCAGCGGGCATATTGATTTCAGTCATACCTTTAATACACTCCAGGAAATGAATTATTCCGCCTACATTTCGGCAGAATTGCTGCCCTTGCCGGACCCTGATACCGCCGCGAAAGAAACGATACAATTTCTTAAAAAGCAAAAAAATTTATACCATAGCGACAGATAGAGTATCTTTTTTGATCAGTTTGAATGATCGTGTTTGATTTTTGACAGATAGGATTAAATAACTTACAGGGTGGATAAACTCGCCAAGAAGTAATGGTCAACCATGGTTTGATTCCCATCACTTTGTAATTTATTTAGGTTGATTTAACTCAGAATATTCCTCATTCATTGAAATGATGTTTTATAATGGACCCACTGTGTTTCCACTCATTCCAAACACATAATATCATTACATTTATGAAAGGAAATTTTTATCAATGCAGGAAAAAATTCTTAATCAGCTGAAGGCCAATGAACAGGAGATGTTTTCTCTTCTGTCCAAGATGGTCAAGATCCCGAGTGTAAGCGGCAACGAAGCCGAGTTGGCGAAATTTATCAATGACTATTGTTTGAAGTTGGGATTCAACAGCAAAATCGATTCACATGGCAATGTGATCGCTATTGTTAAAGGTAAAAAACCGGGCAAACGCCTGGCTTTCAACAGCCACCTCGATACCGTCGGTATTGGCGAGGGCTGGACGCGCGATCCTTTCAGCGGTGAGATTGAGGGTGACCGTCTCTATGGACGGGGCAGCTCCGATTGCAAAGCTCCCATGGCGGCGCAAATCATTGCTGCCAAGACTCTTAAAGAAATGGATGTGGATTTTGCCGGTGAGATTGCCTTGTGTTATCCGGTGGAAGAAGAAGTGCAGAATGTGAGCCGCAAGGGTACATATAAAATGATCCAGGATGGTTTCACTGCCGATATGTGCATCAATGGCGAAGATACCGACCTGCGCGTTTGCCTTGCCTGTGAAGGTATGCTGGAGGTCAAGGTAACCACCATCGGTTTGCGTTCTCACGCAGTGACCAGTTACAAAGGCCGCAATGCCATCAAGATGATGTGCAGGTTCATGAAAGAGTTGGAAACGCTCAAGCCCGGATACAACAAATATACCGGCAACGGTTCCATCACCCCTTGCGTCATCCATGCTGGCGAACGGTCCAGTATTGTCCCGGATCGCTGTGAATTGCTGGTTTCCCGCTTCACTGTCCCCGGGGAAACGGGTGCCATGTTCTTTGCTGAGATAAATGAGGTCATTGATCGACTGAAAAAAGAAGATCCCACTTTTGATGCGGTTGCGGAATTGACCTACGATTCGAATCCCTCCATTGTTGATGAGGACTCACCGGTGGTTCAAGCGATTGTGAAAGCCCATCAGGCTCTTGGTTTGGATTGCCCATTCATGGGAACCCCCCAGCATGATGATGCCGATTTCCTGACCAATATGGCGCACATTCCCACGGTCATTTATGGCCCTGGCACTGGTGAGATGGCGCATATGCCCGACGAATATGTGCTATTGGATGAAGTCATTACGTCAGCCAAGGTGTATGCATTGGCAACCTACGAGGCGCTTAAAAGCTGAATAATTCAAGTAAAAATAGAATATTCTTTTAACAAAAACCACCTGAAAAGGTGGTTTTTGTTTGTCAGGAGATTTTTTATCCTGTGTTTATATTATCGTTATTTTGGTAACACCTTGCCATATCATTTGCCTAAGATGGCATATTTTTTGTGGGAAATATTTTGGCCACATTCGCAATGTGCCTAACCTCTGTAAGAGATAGTTTTTGCACGTCTCCCTGATAATAATAAAATAATTCCTCCCAGGCACATGATTGCGCCGCCGATCCAAAGCCAAATCATAAATGGATGGATATACACCCGCAGGATCGCCCCGCTGCCGGAAGCATTCTGCCATTCACTGAGAATCAATTGAATATCCCTGGTCAAGGTGGAGGAAATGGCTGGTATTGCATTGACCGAATTAATTTTCGGGTAATACTCCATCCCAGGGAATAGGCTGAATGACTTTTCACTCCTGGCTTCATTCATCAGGATGGCTAGGGTGTAGACCTCAGTTCTTGTTTCACTAATTCTGGCCGTTCTACCCTGGCCGATCAATGCCAGTCCATCCACTTCAACCTTCCCGCCAGCTTCGATGGAAATATCTGTTTGCTTGGAAAGTGACTCATTACCCAGGATGCCCAAAGTGGTAAATCCCAGCCCCAGGTGGATCATCACCATCCCCAGTGAAAAAGCTTTTAAAACATAGGTTTGACGGGATAGTAGCTCGAGTACCAATCGTCGAATCCAGGCAATGAGCAAAAGAGCGGTAACCCAGAAGGCAAGAGCGGTGCATAAGCTCACATTCATTTTGAGATAGAGAAAAATCGGCAGAATGGCTGCGGGGACAAGCAAAAATCCCAATAACTTGAAATTGATCAAGGGTTTGCCTGTATTTTTTTCCAGTAATGCATACAACATGGTAATGACCAGCACCGCCAACAAGAATGGTGAAGAGACATTCTCGTAAATTTCAGGTGACCAGTTAGCTTGCTTGCCGGTAAAAAATTGCGAGGTCAAAGGATAGATCTGCCCGAAAAAATAAACAAACACCAGCATGATCAATAAAAAGTTGAAAATCTGCGCTAATTTCTCTGGCAAGTCAGACGAATCCGTTTTTAATTTTTTAATGAAGCTGGCTTTTTGCTTGAAATACAAGTAAAAGAACGGAACAAAATTAAGCAGGATCAATACTGAAAGTACCAAGCCCATGAGCCCGGTGGAATAAGCATGTACCGATTCGAGGATGCCGGAACGAGTGATCAGGATGCCGGCCAGGATGAAGAACACGATCAGTCCTGATAACAAATAGACCCAGCGCAAAAAATTTCTGCCCTTGAGTTGCATCTGCATGGAATGGATCAATCCGAAGGACAGCAGCCAGGGCAGCAAACCGGCGATCTCCACCGCGTCCCAGCCCCAATACCCACCCCAGCCGAGGATGGTATACGCCCACCATGAGCCCAGGAACATGCCCGCGGTGAGGCAAATCCAGGCGAACACCACCCACGGATAGGCCAGCTTGATCCATTGATGTTCTTTATCACCACACGCCAGGGCGCCAAAGGCAAAAGCGAATGGCATGAAAAACCCGATCAGCCCCAAATAGAGGGCTGGCGGGTGCAGGAGCATGGCCGGGTGACGCAGACTGGGATTCATCCCCTGACCATCCACCGGCACAATTAAACTGGAGCCCGCCGAGGCGAACATGGCTTCCACCATCGAACCGCCGCTGGTTTGCCATAATCTGTCAAACGGGTTGGTGGCAATTACCACCGGCGCCAGGAAGAACACCAATCCCAGGGTAAGCAACAAAGCCGCAATGGCCGCTTGTCTGCCACCCAGATATTTGTTCGCCAGGGTTGTGGTGATGGCGGTGATGATGGAAAGGATGAAACTCCAAAAGAGCAGCGAGCTTGCCTGTCCGAACCATAAACCGCTCACCTTGTAATACCAGGGCATGCCAAGTTCCACGGCCTTGAACACCAGTGGATATTCGAAAGCATTACGGAGTAATAACCAGGCAAGCGATAGCACGGCAATTGCCAGGAGGGCTGGAAGCCCCTGGATGGTGTAGAGAAATAGAGTCGGAATTTTTGATGACTTGCTGCGAAGAACAATCACCATTAGAAAGAGAATTAGAACACAAAAAGCCAGTGCAATCGCAAGGGCTGAATACCCGGCCAGGCCGAGAAGATCGTTGATTTCCATCATCTTTTCATAAAAGATTTAATAGCGAATATCCCATTTCATTAAAATGGTGGGCTTCATCAAGGGGTGCCAAATTCATTGAGGTTTTGCCTGCATCAAGGCAAAAATGACCGCCGCAGCAATGGCTGCCAGGGTGATTATGCCTGCCATGCGCAATTCCATTTTATTTTTCATGGCTCACCGCCTACGCCATCTCGTATTTCTCAGTAGTCACTTGCGAATCCGTTATTCCAAGGCCGGCAAGATGACCTTCCATGGCATTAATCATCGGCAGGGGTCCGCATACAAAGTAATGGAATTTTTTCCGCTCCCTGGGCAATTGGCTGTCAAGCAGCGCCTGGGTGATGTATCCGCTGGTGTATTTTTTCTTATCCTTTGGTTTCTCGAGAACATAAAAAACCCTAAGATTAAGTCTCTTCTCTAACTTTTCCAAATCCTTTTGGAAAATGATGTTCTTCTCATCATAGCTGCCATAGAAAAAATAAACCGGGCGTTTATCCTTTGCGTCAGCCAGGCTGTGCAGGATGCTCATGATCGGTGCGGCGCCAATCCCGCCGGCCAGCAGGACTAACCCTTTTTGGGTGCGCTTGTCTTGCAATGAAAAACTGCCAAAGGGGCCATCCACATAGACGGTTTCACCACCTTTGAGTTTGCCGATGGTGGAAGTAAAATCGCCCAGATTCTTGATGGAGAACCTAAGTTCATCCTTGCGGTGGGCACTGCCGGATATGGAAAACGGATTTTTATGCAGGCTGAATGGCGAGGAGTTGATATTGATCCACGCCACCTGAGCGGCATTGAAATCAAGCCCTGCATGCCCTTTGGGTGCAAGGACAATCGTCCAGGTATCCGCGGTTTCCTTGATCACCTTCCTGACTGTAAATGGTTTTTGTAACATGCGGATTGGTTTGATTACTCGCATATATAGCGTCATACCCACCCATAGGATCACCTCAAAAATCCACACCCATTTCACTGCAGCGGTGGATGAATAGTAATTGACCTTAAAAATATGTATCAAGGCAAAAACAGCAATGCCAGCCGCAAGCAGGTCATGAATGGCATGCCAGGCGTTGTATCCCAGTTTGATGTCGGTGCGCAGCACCGAGGTGATGGCGATCAGCAGCAGGCACGCCAGTCCGATGAGTCCAGCTTGAGCCCGCCACGGTGCAGTGAACGGATTAAGCAGCAGCAGCGTGTATGGGTTGTTCACCAATAAAATGACCGGGTGCAGCAGTACCAGCAGCACCGAGACGATCGACAGGAAGTGATGGACCTTGTAAACATTGTCCATGTCGAAAATATCGGCGAGAAAATGCAGGCGGGCGGTTGGGATGAACTGCAGTCCTGCCATCGCCAGTCCCACAAACCCCAGCCCCACGGAAAAATCGCGCCAGAAATCCCTCCCTTTTGGCATGGGAAAGACCATCATCACCAATAGCGGCAGCAGAATAATCAGAAGATAAATGACCCATACAAGTAATCGAAGTTGTTTCTTTTTCATCTCATGATCCTGTTTTGTCCGCTTATCATTCACTCAACCGCCCGTACCAGGCCACTGAAAGGTGCTTTTGCCACAGAGGCGAGGTCTTCAATCGCATCATACAGGAGCTGCAGCATATATTTGCCATTGTGAACGTACCCGGCCGGGTCTTTGAGGCTGAATTGGTAATTGAATCCAGCGCGCAGCAGGCGCGGGGTGAATTTTGTGTAGGCATTTGTTCGGCTGACCTCTTCCTTGTCAGCTTTTCCATCGCCGTTGGAATCAACAAACAGGTAGGGGTTCTGGTCTGCCCAGACGATGGGTATCCCCAGGACTTCTTTAGCATAGTGCTGGATGGCTTCGTAAAGCACTGCCTGCACCCCTTGAATTTCATGATACACACCCTCCACCTTGCCGTCGGCATCATAATCCACGCCGTCCACAAAAACCGACTTGTAGTCTGCAAATCCAGTCACATTGGAATGACACGCGCCGCACAGGTTCACATTCTTGCCCTGATACTCCTTCTGCATGCGCAGGCTGTGCGGATCATGGCACTGGGTGCAGGTTTGCACACCCTCGGCATGATAGAACTTGCCCACGTAGGTTTTGCCCGGGTATTCGTACCCACCTTTGGCTTGTGTACCGTAAGCGGTTGCCGCCGCGAAGTAATAATGAGGGGTGATGAAGGTTGCCTCAGGGACCACTTCGTCGTCCACCTTTCCGCTGATGACCGAAGCCACCCGCGTGCCGGCACTCAAGCCGGAATGGCAGGTTCCGCAGAGAGCGTTACCTTCTGCGATCTTTAACTTTTGACCAGACGGGAAGCTGACCTCTTCGAGCGCATGCGCTTTTTCGTTGTGGCATACCTCGCAGGTGATCACCCGCTCGATCGGGCCGGGTGCATCCACTTTGAATTCCGTGCTGCCATCCTGGCCAAGAAAATCAAGGAAGGCGGGTCCGCTGTGGCACTTGGCGCAGTTGGCTGAGATCTGCGGCGGGTCGGCAGTATTCCAGTTTGTGAAGGATTGCGATTTAACATCGGCATGCCCGGAACCCCACCAGTCCACACTGATTTTCTCAATTGAAGCTGCGGATTTTGTTTGGCTGGATAAATAATAGATCCATCCAGCCAGGAACACACCAAAAAAGACCAGCACGAGGATAAAGATTCGCTTGTTCATAACCATCTCCTTGGCAGGTTTTTCTGAAAATATTAAGTGAATAATTTCCAGTAGGTTAAATTATATATGAACTGCCTTTTTTTAGTGCAACCTTCAATTACCAATACTGAAAAATTATTAGATCCCCACCGAAAAAAAGATGATCATATATCATTTAAGATTTAAGGTTGGGACTTGAGTTATTTTTTCACTCAAACAATGCGGTAAATTTTACCTGAATCTGCTTGATCATCATGAATAAAACGCATTGCTGCGGAACAAGGCCTCCAACTCCGCATCCCCTTTAACTGCTTGGCTCATCAGGCTGTGACCCCGTTCGTCAATCCTTTTCACCAGCTCGCTCTCGTCCATGGTGAGCAGCCTGCCATCCCGCACCACCATCCGTCCATTGACAAAGACAGTGTTCACATCACGCCCATTGCAGCAATACACGATGGTATCCAGCAATGAATAGGCGGGCGCGGTGGACATGCGCCGGAAATCCAGCAGGACCAGGTCAGCCAGGTAGCCGGGAGCCAGTGTGCCCAGCTGTCCCTGCATACCGATGGCGGCCGCCGCATTGACCGTGACCATTTCCAGGATCTTGGACGAGGGCATGGCCAGTGGATCGTTGGCCAACTGTTTTTGGGCGGCACCAGCAATGCGCAATTCACCGGTCAGGTCCATGACGTTGTTGCTGGTGACTGCGTCGGTCCCGATCAGCACATCCGCCCCTTTCTGCATCATCTTCCAGGCCTGGGCAGGCTTGCCGCCCAGTGAATGCCCCATTGGGCAGTAGACGGGATGCGCTCCGGTCTTCGCCAGTAAAACGATTTCATCTTCGTTGATGAAGATGCAGTGGGCAGCCAATACAGCTTTATCCAGTACGCCAATCTCAGCCAAGTATTCCACACAGCCTTTACCGTGCTGTTCTTTGATGTAGTCCCGCTCCTGCGGTGACTGCGCCAGGTGCATATGCAGTCCGACCCCTTCGTCGCTGGCTGCCTGCTTTAGTTTAAGAAACCATTCAGTGGAAACGGATTCCGACGCATGCGGTCCCAGCCAGGGGATGACCAGCGGGTGGCGCCCTTTCCAGCGGCGCACGAAGTCAATGCCTTCCTCCAGCTCCTTCTCACCGGTAAAGGGTCCGATGCGGCTCATCAGGGTGTGGGCGATCACGCCGCGCAGGCCCAATTCACATACCGCCCTGGCTGTCTGCTCGGCAAAGAAGTAGTGATCCACCACCGTGGTGGAACCACCCAGCAGGGCTTCCGCTCCACCCGCCAGCGCGCCGATATACACATCCTCCGGCTTGAGGTTTTTCTCCACCGGCCACATGACGCGGTACACCCCATCCGTCACTGCCAGGGTGATGCCTTTTTGCAGGCTCATCGGGATGTGGGTGTGGCAGTTGATCAAACCCGGCAGCGCCACCATGCCGGCCGCATCGTATTTTTCGGCTTGCGGATATGCCTGGCGCATCTCTTGCTTGTTACCAATAACTGCAATCCGCTCGTCTTGGATAACAATGGAAGCTTGGGGCAGAATTTCCCGCTTTTCGTTCATTGTCACTAATGTGGCGTTTTCGATCAACCATTCTTTGCTCATGTATGTCTCCTCAGGGGCTATTAACCATCATTATTCCATATTTTTTATGTATGTTCTCTCAGTAAAAAAGTAATGGAGAAAATATAAAAAAGTTTTCCAATGGAATGGCTGAGTTGCAGCTCTTAAGTGAAAACAACCTTGCTGATGAACTGATTATTTGAGAAAAACATCCATCGGGGTCATCCCTGTGGTTTTACAGCGCAAGCGCAGAAGGTTGCCGCTGGAGGTGATGTAGAGGGATTTGCGGTCATCATCACCCCAGGCCAGATTGGCTGTCTTGTCCTTGTCGGAGAGAATGATCTTTCCCAGCAGCCCGCCGGCAGGCGAGAAGACCCAGATGCCGCCCGGGCCGGTGCAAAATACGTTATCCTCAATATCCAGTTTCATGCCATCCGGTCTGCCCGGACCTTCGCCCCACAATTCGGCAAAAACTCCTTTATCAGTAAAACTGCCATCCGCCTTTTTTTCAAATTGGCGGATATGCTGCTTGACGGTATCAATCACCAAGAGCATGCTCCCGTCATAATTGAATGCCAGCCCATTCGGGCGTTCGAAGTCATCAAATAGCAGCTCGGCTTCCTTCTGTCCCGGGCTTACGCGGAACACACCCTGGAAGTCCAACTCCTGCTCAGCAGGTCCGCCCAATCCTTCCTGCAGTCCGTAGATCGGGTCCGAGAAATAAATGGAACCGTCTCTGGATACGATAATGTCATTGGGTGAGTTGAGCTTCTTACCCCTGAAATGGCTGACCACCACAGTGAAGTTATTCCCGCTTTGCCGGCTGACAGCCCTGCCGCGGTGTTCGCAGACCACCAATTCACCCCTGGCATTGATGCTCAACCCGTTGGAAAAACGGCTCGGTTTGCGAAATGCCGTCACCCCGGCAGAAGGCTGGTAGCAATAAAGGGTATCAGCCGGGATATCGGAGAAATACAGGCAGCTCTTTTTTGCATGCCAGGCCGGACCTTCGGTGAATTTGAAACCGCCGGCAATTAATTCCAATTGTGCAGCGGGATCAACCAGGTCTTCAAAAGCAGGATTCAATACTTCAATCATGGGATTTCCTCCATATAGGTTCTGATGGCTTATTCTATTTTGTATTATACTTAATGTCAATATAACATTATTAGGATAATGAGCCATTTATTTTGGGAGGGCAAAAAAATGAAAACTGTTGACAGAAATCAGGCTTTACCCATCTTTTACCAGCTGCAAAACATTTTTTTCGAAAATATCCGCTCAAGGGTATGGAAACCAGGCGAACAAATACCACCGGAAAGTGAACTTTGTGCCATTTACGATGTCAGCCTGATCACGGTGCGCAAGGCATTGCAGCAGTTGGAAGTTGAAGGGCTGGTAAGACGCATGCAGGGCAGGGGCACCTTTGTGGCAGAGAAGAAAGTGGATGATCTCATCCTGCAGTCGTTGACCGGCACATTCGCTTTTTCCCCGCCCGCCCAGACTGCTTACTCCACCAGGGTGATTGAAAAGGGCATTGAGTTGCCGGACGCCATTGTGACCGAAAAACTCGGATTTCGACCAAACCAGAAAGTGATCAAGCTGGTCAGGCTGCGCATTGTGGATGGTCAGCCCTTTTATTGGACCAAGGCTTACCTTCCCGAAAAGCTATGCCCGGGTTTATTAGAGGAGGATTTTGAGAAAAATTCATTGTACGAGATACTGAAATCCAGGTATGGGTTGGTGGTTGTCTCTGCCATCCGCACCATTGAAACACAGATTGCTTCCAGCCTGGCGAAAAATTACCTGGCTGTTACACCCGGCACGCCCATCAATGTGATTTCCAGCGTTTCTTATCTTAAGGATGGCTCTGCACTGGAATATTCCAAAAATTATTTCCGCAGCGACCGCGTCAGGTTTGAAGTGCGCATCAACCTAAAAAACCAAAAAAGATGAAGGGACGATTGATTGTGAACGAGAATAAGAATCGATTGGATGCCAGAATTGAGAAATGCCGCGATAACCACGAAGGCATATTGGTGGGCCTCATCCCCTTTGGTGACCCGGACTTGGAGGTGTCTGCCCATTTGGTGGATGTATACCTGGAGGCGGGGGTGGACATCGTGGAGTTTGCCCTGGCGAGCGAGGACCCTTTTGTGGATAGCCGCCAGATCAAGGAATCCGGCGCGCGCGCGTTGGCAAAAGAGCCTGACCTGTTAAAACATTTCGAGAAGATCAAACATATCCGCCAGGCATACCCGCAGGAACCCTTCGAGGTCATGGCTTATTCAGATGCCAAGAACAAGGTCGGCGTGCAGCGCTTAGTGCGCGAAATGCAGGAAGCGGATATTGATGCCCATCTTCTTGCCGATTCGGTTTTTTGTGAAAAAGCGGTTATTGCCCAACTTGAAGATCTTCTCACCGCGGCTAAAATCTACCGTATTCGTTTCATGCCCCATCCCTACCGAGAGCACTTGTTGGAGGATATCGGCAGCGCCGGGAAGGGATTCATGATCCTGCAATCCATCGCCGATGCAAACGGAATGCGCCCGCGCGTGGCACCCGAGAACAAGGGGCTGGTGGAGCGGGTGCGTGCCTCGGGAACAAAGGCAGCCATCATCCTGGCTTACGGCATCCGGGATGAAGAACGCGCAAGCGAGGCGGCGGCCACCGGTGCGGACGGCATCATCGTCGGCACCTCCTTTGTCGAACTCATCAGCCAGGCGGATTACAATGGATTGAGCCGACAGATCAAGGCCATAAAAAATGCCTTGAAAAGATAAGAAAGCGAGGTGTAATGCCGCATTCCATTAAATACTCTGAGATCAATTGGCAGGATTTTGCCGCCTATGCCGGTAAAAACCCCTTTGCACTGCTGCCGGTGGGGGCGCTTGAGCAGCACGGGCCTCATTTGCCCTTTGCGACAGATGTGTTCATTGCCGAATACATGGCGGAAAAGATTGCTGAGAAGACCGGCATTTTGCTTCTGCCCTCATTGCAATACACTCCTTCATTTTCATTGCGCAAGTATCCCGGTACATTACGGGTTGAGGATGAACTGTTTGCTGAACAATTATGCCAGCTGGCTCAATCGCTTTACTCGCATAAGATCCGCTTTTTGTACATCATCAATGCCCATATTGGTGCCCGACAAGCCTGCCAGATGGCAGAGCGCCGCTTACTGCTCGTTCAGGATGGAATGCACATGGTCAACCTGACCCTGCCTGGCCTTGACGAAGCTTTACGAAAGTTCTGTACCTCCGAACGCTGGCATCCCTCGTTTGCGCATGCCGATGAATATGAAACCTCTGCCATGCTGGCCATCCGTCCCGATTTGGTCAGGATGGACAAAGCGGTCAGGGAATACCCTGCCAAAAGCCCGCTTCTGGGACCGGTCTCGCTTGGATGGGATGAATTCTGCCAATCCGGTGTCATTGGGGATGCCACTGTTGCCACGGCGGAAAAGGGCATGGCCATGCTGGATTTGATGATTGGGAAGGCGTTGGATATCATCCAATATCACCAATCATTTATTGGTTTTGAGCGGGGAAAATCCAAATGAAAAGATGTTAGATTGGCAGACATAAGCATAGGATCTCAATGAAAATTCTCCGTATCAATTGCAGAGTTCATGAAAGCAAGTTAGAAGAGTTTCAAACTGGCTGGTCCCGTTATGGCGGGAGGGGTTTGATTGCGCAAATCATGAATACGGAAGATGTGATTTCCCCCGAACCATTAGGGCGATCAAATAAATTGATCTGGGCTCCGGGCCTCTTGAGCGGAGTTGGTCTTTCCAGCTGCGATCGAATTTCGGTGGGTGGTCAGTCCCCACTTACCCGCGGCATCAAGGAATCCAATGGGGGAGGCATAATTGCCAAAAAGATATCCGATTTGGGATTCCGCGCAATCATCCTGGAGGATCAGCCAGCGAGTGGTGACGATTGGTCCATTATTTACATCAGCAGCCGCGAAGTGCGCTTTGACCCTGCCAATGAAATCATCGGCTGGGATATTCCCCGTGTGGGCGAGTATCTGCTGAAAAAATACGGGAAATCCGTTGGCATTTCTGCCATTGGTCCGGCTGGTGAGCGGCAGTACTTGTCGGCGGCGATTGCCCATCTGGACAAGGATGGCAGCCTGTCACGCATGTCTGCCCGCGGCGGGATGGGGGCGGTGATGGGCTCTAAAAGAATCAAGGCGTTTGTGTTTGATGCACAAAGGAACATAGAACCGATCATTGCTGATCCGCTGCTCTTTGAACAAGTGAAGAAAACATATCACCAGAAGTTGTTGAGCAATGAGATGACCGGCAGCGTATGGCCCAAATATGGCACCGCTGCCATGGTTCAGTTTTGTAATGCGGTAGGGGCATTGCCCACCAACGGCTTCTCACGGGGAAATTTTGATGGAGCGGATGAAATTTCCGGAGAGACACTATATGATCTCATCGAAAACAGAGGAGGAAATCCCTCCCACGCCTGCATGCCCGGCTGCCTGATCCGCTGCTCCAATACTTATGCCGATGCAAACGGAAAGATCATTCTTTCGCCCCTTGAATATGAGACGATTGCATTAATGGGTTCAAACTTGGGCATTCACAATGTGGACCATATTGCTGAAATGAACCGCATCGCCAACCGGGTTGGGGTGGATACCATCGAAGTGGGCGCAGCGATTGGCGTGTTGGCCTCCGCCAATGCATTTGAGTTCGGGGATGGGGCGCGTGGTGTCCAACTGATGCAGGAAATCGAGGAAGGTACTGAGCTCGGACAGGTGATTGCCAACGGTGCCTGCCATGCTGGACGGCATTTCGGGGTGAAAAGGATACCAGCTGTCAAAGGGCAAGGAATGCCCGGATATGATCCGCGCGGCACAAAAGGTACCGGTGTCACCTATGCCACCAGTCCCCAGGGTGCGGACCATACCTGCGGGTTGACCATCCGCGCCAAGGTTGACCAGGCCGGCAAAGAAGGTCAGATTGAACTGAGCCGGACAGCGCAATACAAGAATGCTGCCATTGATAGCCTGGGCATGTGTTATTTTGCTGCGGTGGTTACGGATGAATACCTGGTGAAAGATTTGGTCAATGCCGTTCATGGCTGGGGTGTGGATGAATGCTACTTGCTCGCCCTCGGACGTGAGACGATCCTTTGTGAAAGGGAAGTAAATCGAAAAGCCGGTTTTACTAAAGCGGATGACCGCATCCCGACATGGATGGAAGAAGAAGTCCTCTCGCCAGCCAATTCGGTTTTTGATATTCCTGATGATTCGCTCGACAGAATTTTTGAAGATTAATAAAGCAAGCAAATAATTTATCGTTTTTTACACCAATAAGAATTGTTGAATATGCAGATCTCGGTCTTTTAGCGAGCTTCTGAAAGTAAGTATTGCCAACACTGTTGATTTTGTACATGGGGTTTAAAATATTCTCAAGATGATCCATTTCATGTTTTCGGTATTTAAGACATTCCCTTGAGAAAAATGCATCCGTTCCCATCTTCCGATTATTAAGTCTAACAAACAGAAATATGCTGATTCAATTTGCTATAATCCAAGTGCAACTAATTCTTAAGGAATATTGATGGAATTTCACATCTCCCGCCAGGCACGCCAAAAATACAATTTTGATCAATCCATTTTTACCACCAATGGCAATGTCATTTTCGCCAATTTCCATGCTGGTCGGGTATTTGCCCAAACGGTCAACCAGGTGCGTGATGCTGCTCATCATCCTGACCTGGCTGTTTCTGCCGGTCAGATCAATGCCATGGGTTTAATCGATGAGATCTTCCATTTTGTATTTTCTCTCTACCGGACCCAGAAATCCAGCCAGGTATACAGCAAGGCACTCGCTGCGCTGGAAAAGAAAATCGGCAAGACCGCCCTTGATAGAACCCTAACCCTTTTTACCGCCCAGTTCCCGCCCCTGTCGGTCTATCAGGGTAAGCAGACAGTCAGTGATTATCTCAAAGGTGCCAGCGATGGGGTCAGCCACCGTGAAGAAACCCTGGAGGAACTGTTGATGCTCTGGCTGGCCAACAATAATCCAGTCTTTAAACCTTACATTGAATTCTTCGATGCCCGCGAATTGGAGATCCATTCCGATTATCAGAAGATCCTCGCTGAGCTTGAGCTCTTCTTCCAGAACCAGCCCACTTTTGGTCCTGATGACCAAACACTCATGGATATGCTGCGTAGCCCGATCATCGCCTCGCCCGAATCGCTGGAAGGGCAGTTGGAGTACATTCGCGACCGCTGGGGTTACCTGCTCAGTCACTATCTGATGAAACTGCTGGGTTCGCTGGATATGATTACCGAGGAACAAAAGCTCGGCAGCTTGGGACCCGGAGAGATTAGTATCCCGCTTTACGACCACAACCTCGAAGATATGGAACGCTTCAGCCAGGACAGCGAATGGATGCCGCGCCTGGTATTGATGGCCAAAAATACCCATGTCTGGCTTTACCAGCTCAGCCAGCAGTTTAACCGGCTCATCACGCGGCTCGACCAGATCCCGGATGAATCCCTGGACCAACTGGCGGAATGGGGGTTCACCGGGCTGTGGTTGATCGGTATGTGGGAACGCAGCCGGGCTTCAGCCGCCATCAAACAGTTATGCGGCAACCCGGAAGCCATCGCTTCCGCTTATTCACTGGCGGATTACCGCATTGCAGAGGATCTGGGTGGTGAGGCGGCTTTTGAAAACCTGCGCCAGCGTGCATTCCAGCGTGGCATCCGCATGGCCAGCGACATGGTACCCAACCATATGGGTATCGATTCCAATTGGGTGGTGGAGCACCCGGACTGGTTCATCCGCCTGGAGTACAGCCCCTTCCCGGCTTATTCCTTTGGCGGTCCTGACCTGAGTTCGGACAAACGCGCCAGCTTGTTTTTGGAGGACCATTATTACAATCACAGCGACGCCGCCGTGGTTTTCAAGTACCACGACAAGCGTAATGGGCGTGATTCTTTCATTTATCATGGCAATGACGGCACGAGCATGCCCTGGAATGATACTGCCCAGCTTAATTATCTCAAACCAGAAGTGCGTGAAGCGGTCATCCAGACCATCATCCAGGTGGCCAAAAGGTTCCCCATCATCCGCTTTGATGCTGCCATGACCCTCACCAAGCGCCATTTCCAGCGTTTGTGGTTCCCCCAACCGGGTGCCGGTGCATCCATTCCCTCACGCAGTGATTTCGGCATGACAGCTGCCCAATTCAATAAATTAATGCCGCAGGAATTCTGGCGCGAGGTGGTGGAGCGGGTTGGCCGCGAGGCCCCGGATACCCTCCTGCTGGCGGAAGCCTTTTGGCTGATGGAGGGCTACTTTGTGCGCAGCCTGGGCATGCACCGCGTCTACAACAGCGCTTTTATGAACCTGCTGCGTGATGAGGAAAACGGCAAATACCGCCAGGTGATGAAAAACACCCTCGAGTTTGACCCCGAAATCCTTAAACGCTTTGTTAACTTTATGAACAATCCGGATGAGCGTACCGCGGTGGATCAGTTTGGCAAAGGAGAAAGATATTTTTCCATCTGTCTGCTGATGGTGACCATGCCCGGTCTGCCCATGTTCGGTCACGGGCAGATTGAGGGTTACAGTGAAAAATATGGCATGGAATTCAAGCGCGCATACTGGAATGAACAGCCCGATCAGGGGCTCATCTGGCAGCACAACCGCATCATTTTCCCGTTATTAAAGAAGCGCTACCTCTTCGCCGGGGTGGAAAATTTCCGCCTGTACGATTTTTTCACCCATTCCGGCCGCGTCAATGAGAATGTCCTGGCTTATTCCAACCGCACCGGCTTTGAACGTTCGCTGGTGGTGGTGCATAACAAGTTTGGAGATACACGCGGCTGGCTGCGCACATCCTGTGCATATTTTGACAAAGCCGGAAATGGCCTGCGGCAGGTGACCCTGGGGGTGGGGTTGGGCATCAGTGAAGAGCGCAACACATTCCTTGTTTTCCGTGATTTTCTAACCGGGCTGGAATACATCCGCGAGAACCGCACCATCCGCGAAAAAGGTTTGGAACTGGAACTTGGAGCTTACAAGGCTCACGTGTTCATGGACTTCCGCGAGGTAAGCGATGACCCTGAGCATTCCTGGCGCAAGGTATGTGACCAGTTGAATGGCAGCGGAACGCGCAACCTTGAGCGGCTGCGCGTGGAATTGCCCCTGCAGCAGGTGCTGCGTCCCTGGCATGAGATCGCCAATCCGGGCTATCTGGGCTGGCTGCTGCAAAATCGGCATGCGGGTCATGACCAGAAAATCCCGGACCAGTTGACCAATGAAGCCAGGCACAAATACCAGCAATTGCTGGCGGGTGTTTTGGGCAGGGAAGGCAACGCCGCTTTATTCGAGGAGTTATCTGCTGCGCTGTTACGTCGTTTTGAAGCCATATTGAGTCTGTCGGCGGTGGAAAAGCGTCTGTCTGAATCGGACAATAAAACAACTAGAAAAGCGATTGCTTTCCTGAATGAATCACTTGGCGACGACCGCTGGCTGGTTTTATTCATATGGTGCTTCCTAAGCGATCTGGCAGGTGATGGCAGGAAGATGCCCAGGAGCGAGGTACTGTTTGACCAGTGGCGCTTTGCTACTGTGATTGAAGATTGCCTGATGCAAATGGGAAAGGCGGAATGGAATGCCGAACAACTGCTGCATACGGTGAAAATGCTAATGGCCATCCAGAGATGGTATAAGGACAAAGAAGCGGTAGACCTGTCAGGCTTGCTTCAAGGATGGCTGGATGATGCGTTGGTGAGTGAATTCCTGGATATCAATGAGCACGAAGACATTCTTTGGTTCAACCAGGAGGGCATCCAGGAATTCTTCTGGTGGCTGATGGTCCTGGCATTGCTCGATGAACTTGAAAAAGCCCCCAAGCTCCGCGGCATTTCTGCACAACGACTGCTGGCGATTTATCAGATGATTGACAAAATGGTGAAGGCCGAAAAAGAATCCGGATTCCAGGTCAGGGAGTTATTGGAAAGGTTAAAGAAATAAGGTTATTGACCTAGTCTGATGCTGCTTGCTGATTCAGAATTTCCCAGCAGGCAGTCAGTATCGCATCACCTGAGGTCTGACCGTCAAAGCTGATGGCATGGGAAAGGTCATTTTTCAATGCTGTATGGACATCCCTGCCGGTGGCTTTCTGCACCAGCCAGGCGGCATAAGTGGCATAACGGATGGCATTGCGTGGTTCGATGCGGTCAAACTCTTCGAAGAACCAGGCATCCGACGCGAACATCTTCATGCGGTTGTCCTCGGCTTTCAATAACTGCGCGATGATTTGCAGCGATCTGGCATTCAATGCCACCCTTGCATGCGACTGGATCAGATCAGGGGCGGATTGAATCCCCATCAGGACTCGAATGTATTCATCGCGTAAAACCCAGATGTCTTTAATTAGCGGCGCGGCATACTCCTCGTATACCTTGTCGATGGCTTCAGCCAGATTGTTCAGGGCGTTTCTCAGTGGTGCCTTCCAATAAGCAAAGGGTGCATCTCCGCAAACACCCCGCCATCGTTCCACACCATGATGGCAGCTCCAGGAGGTATTTTGCCGGATTATGATGTGATTTTCTATTCGTAGATTATTTACCCACTGACCTGGCAGGATCACCTTCAAGCCGGCTGCATTGGCGGAGCCATCCAGTAAATGAGAAAGAAAAAGGTCACGGAATGGCTGGTGATGTCCGTACAGCTCACCATCCGATGCTACCATCACCAGTTTCTCGCTTCCATCCTCGCCATGGAAGGCGCTCATCACCTGTTCCCGGATAAATTCATCCGCGTTTTGTGTGGCGGCTGCATAAAAACTGACTTGGCCGGAAAGGTATCCGTCGTAGAAAAAAACGACCATATGCCTGCCATTCGCAAGGTCTACCCGGTAAGGTGTATTGGTGTTGATCTGCTCCACTTCCGCCTGCCAGGGTGCCAGGATGGTGAACTGGATATCCTCTTCTGCCAGCAGCTCCAGGGTTTCGGTATCAACCGCGGTCTCCGGCAGCCATAACCCCTGCGGTGCATGACCAAAGCGGTGCTGGTATTCCTTTACTCCCCAGCGCAGTTGGGTCAATTTATCACGCTGGCTGGCCAGGGGCAGGATGATATGGTAGTAGGACTGCGCCATGGCATTACTGACGCCATAGAGTTGAAAGTTCTCGCGTTCCTGCTCGATGATCTGCTGGCAGGTTTCAGGATGATCCTGCTCCAGCCAACGGAACAAGGTGGGTCCGATATCAAAACTAATTTTGCGGAAATTGCCCAGTTCAGCGTTTGGCCGGTAGCAGCGCTGGTAAATGCATTCGTTCCAATTGGGATATGGGCTCGCGCTTGGCTCGATGGGGATGAGTCCGGTCAGCGCATCTTCGCGGGAGGGCTGATAAAAGTGTCCGTGAACGGCGAAATGAAAAGGCATACGCGGAATTATTCTTTCTTTCAAAATGAATGAACCAATTCTATCAGTTGACGAAAAATCGGACAACCGCAGGAACACGGGCTGGTTTAATACAAATGCAACTTGATTTTCATAAATAAGATGCACTACAATCATCATTGTCCCAAAGGAGGATGCATGTTTTCCACCATTGAACAAGCTCAAAAATATATTTCCGAAAACAATATTCGCATGCTGGATGTCAAGTGGACCGGTTATAGCGGCCGCTGGCACCATGTCACCCTGTCAGCCAGGCAATTAACCGCTGCATTGATGCGCGATGGCATCGGTTTTGATTCTTCCGCGGAAGGATTCAAACCCGTCAATGCTGGTGACATGGTTCTCATCCCGGACCTTGACACCACATTCAGGGATCCATTTTTTAATGAGCCGACCCTTAGCTTGATTGCCAACATTCATGAGGCAGGTAGTAAAAAGCAATTTGCGGCGGATCCGCGCGAAGTGCTGCGGCGGGCGTTGCTCTTTCTGAAAGCCAGGGGTATCGCGGATGAATGTCTGTGGGGTCCAGAATTTGAGTTCTTTGTTTTTGATGCAGCCGAATTCAGCAATGGACTTAATCATGCCGGTTACCGCTTTCACTCCTGCGAAGCAAATTGGGATGACGGAGAACAGGATTCCGGTTACGTGGTACCTTCCCATGGTGGTTACCACCGCATCCCACCTGCTGACCGGCATGCGCAGCTGCGCAACCGGATTTGCATCGCACTGGAAGAAATTGGAATTCCAGTCAAATATCATCATCACGAAGGCGGCGGTCCTGGCCATAATGAAATTGAACCAGCCCTGATGACCAACGCCGCTGCCGGAGATGCGTGCATGCTCATCAAATATTTTGTGAAGAATTACGCCTTCCAGCAGGGGCTAAGTGCCACTTTTTTGCCCAAGCCGTTATTTGGGGAAGCCGGCAATGGCATGCACTTCCACCAGTTGCTGCAGAAGGATGGCCGCAATATCTTTTTTGATGCCAAGGGATTCAGTCTGATGAGTCAAACCGGGCTCTATTACATTGGCGGACTGCTCACCCATGCCCGTGCGCTGGCTGCCTTTACCAATCCAAGTACCAATTCCTACCGCCGCCTGACGCCCGGATATGAGGCGCCGGTCAATTGCTTTTTTGGCAAGGGTGACCGCAGTGCCGCTGTCCGCATCCCAGGTTATGCCACCGACCCGGCTGAAGTGCGCCTGGAATACCGCCCCCCGGATGGCACCTGCAATCCCTACCTGGCCATGGCAGCCATGCTGCTGGCCGGTGCGGATGGCATCCTTAACCAAATCGATCCGACCAAAGCCGGTTTTGGGCCGTTCGAGAAGGATATTTTCGGTCTGCCCCCGCAGGAACGGCCGGTCATTCAAAGTCTGCCGGTTTCATTGGAAGAAGCAGTATATTCACTTGAAAAAGACCGCCGGTTCTTACTTGTGGATGAGGTGTTCACCCAGGAGTTCATTGATTATTGGATGGCTGCTCGTATAAAAGACCACCGGGCGGTGGCAGGTCGTCCCCATCCTTACGAGGTTGAACTCTACTATGATGCATAAATTGAGATAAGACCGACGGATTTGTTTCAGAGTGCTTAACAGGCAAGTATTCTTCGCATTCAGCAAATCAAGCCTCATTGCATGTAGCCTATAATAGGGAGAATGATTCAAATACAGGTTTAATAATCCTCTGACATAAAAACCAAAGCAATCTGTATAATATAAGTATTAAGATAATTCCAATAAGGAGAAAAAATGTCTGAACCAACACCATCTTCCTCGAAAAATACTTCCATGGCGGCAATTGCGTATTTCCTTTTCTTCGTGCCGCTGCTGACCGATGCCAAGGATGATCCCTTCGTGAAATACCATGTGAAACAGGGATTATTGCTGCTCATTCTCGGTATCATAGTCAGTATTTTTAATTCCATCATCGGGCGCATTCCTTTTATCGGCTGGGCTGTATCGTTCATTCTGGGAGTGGGCATGTTCGTTCTCTGGCTGCTCGGCTTGATGAACGCCTTGAATGGAAAACAGGAACCCGTGCCGGTAGTCGGGCAATACGCCGAAGAATTCTTTAAATTCTAAATGGCTTTAATGGCCAGGCGGAACACCGCCTGGCCTTTTTTATTTAATGGCGTGTTTGTACACTTCGATTCCCCATGAACCGCTGGGATTACCTTGTTCATTGGGACTGATGCAGTAGCTTAACAACTCTTCCGTATAGGTATTGATGGCGCCCTTGCGGGTCAGGAAGTCCGTTTTCAGTCCCATCACGAACAGATATTCATTACTGGCTGGAAGATAGGTGGGCTTAAGAAAGAACCTTTCTTTCTCGGTACCCTCATCCAATAGGGTGACTGGCTGTGTGGATGATGGTAATTCATCCACACCGATTTGCAGAATGCGAAAGATGATTCCGGTTTGGCCGTTCGCTTGTGAAAATACCTCGGGGTGTTTTAATTTGAGCAGGTTAATGTAAGCGGTTCCAAGAGGGGCATGAGTGGGGTAATACTGGTAATTGACCAGGTTGACTTCCCATTTAAATGCATAATCTATTTCGTATGTTAATCGGTCGTTGCCAATGCTTGTGCGTACCAGCACATGCCCGCTAAGCGGGTCAAAAAGGCGGCGAAAAACACCTTTCTTGTCTTTCCAAATCCAGACGTTTAATTCTGGGTAATACTCTGCAATGGACTGCTGTCCATCTATTTTCAACCCCAACATATTATTGGGCAAGGAAGGGGGCGATGGAGTATGTGTAGGAAAAATTGGTGTAAATGGTGTAGGGGTATTTTCTGCCGGTAAGGTCGTGACTTTGAGGGAGCTTGCCCCTTGAGTGCCATTCAACGATTCCAATGTGGTTGGACGGCAGCTGTTACATAAAAACCCGAACAATAAAATACAGAACCAAAAGAAATGAGAATAACGAATGATGTGCTTATCCATTATTAGGCAAAATTCACCTTTATTGAGTTGGAAGGAAAATGACTTAAATTTTCTCTAATTTTACTGGATGGTATGCCTTGGTCAGG
This sequence comes from uncultured Chloroflexia bacterium, assembly GCA_963802275.1. GTDB lineage: Bacteria > Chloroflexota > Anaerolineae > Anaerolineales > Anaerolineaceae > CAZMZW01. The sequence goes on from CAWDIB010000003.1 coordinate 81,631, forward strand.
ATTTGGTCGCTGATGATACTTACTCAGCTTACATTCTTCCTGCCATTAATGTTGCCTGGATGAGTTGAATCTAAGTGACTTTAGTAGTGGGAGCTGCGCAATTGGTTAGATCCTGGCGGGTTATTACTCATATTCTAAAGAGGCAAACCAACCCTCCCCCCACCTTTTAATGTTGCTTTGTAATGGCACAAGAAAATAATTCTCTTTAGAAAAAGCATTGATCAGAAAAAACGCTTGATCTCAAATGACCCCAATGGTTGTATGCGATCATTTCTGGAATTCGCCATGGCAAAACTTACCGCTGGTAGATTTGTCAGAGGGTCCAGTACACCGACCCCAATGGAGTAAATGCCATTGCTGAGTTGGTCAAGAGCTAACTTGTGATTGATCCTGACCTCTTGGCCTGGCAATATTCTGCGCACATCCAGATCAAGTGGGTATTGGGTGAGAACACTGCCATCCTCACCCAGCAAAAATAGTTGCACAGGCCATGCATAATACATGGGCGCTATGCCAGCATTGCTGAAAACCAATTGCAGGGATAGCTGGTTACCCCAATTGACCTGGCGCGGCATTTTTACCTGCTTGAGGTAAAGATGATAGCCGATGGTCGCTTGCGCTGAATCGATCCCGGCCTGCAATGAATCTTCATTGGGGATATCAGAAGGATCCCCCTGGACCGATGAAGGTTGTATGCGATGCACGCAGCAATTCCAGCGTTTGGTCCAACTTACTTAGATACAATTCTTCATCAGGAATTCTTGAAGTTTGTTCTCCGCCAATTGGTGCAACTTGCCAGTCATTGGGCATGGGTGAAAGAGCAAATAATTCGCCGGTCTGAGAATATTCCCCACCAATGGCGATCCAATCCAGCCAGGTTTGGGTTGCAGTGTAATCGCCCGTCAGATCGTTATACAATCCCAATCCTTTGGTTGCGGCGATGGCAAACGGGCGGCGCATGAGCAGATGGGTGTGCGGGAATGCCTGCAAATATTGTGCAACATATTGGTCACGAACAGCCTCGCTGGGGAGGGGGCGAATATTGGTTTCTGCGCGGATATGCCATTCACCCCAATGTCCTAGGCTGCCCAGCTCAATGTAGGCAATAAAATCCTTTCCCCCATAGCGCTCCCCCAGGGCTTGAATGGCTTTTTGATGGTAGCTGATCAGCACCGGATTGGCATAATTGGGGCTGAATCCCTTGCCATAATCATTATCATAAAAATCCCCGTCCGAGTTTATTCGATCGAATAACCAATCCGGGATATCCAGGTGCGTCTCTCTTCCCGGTTTATCCATAACAAATCGAAATACGACCCGCTTTCCCTCCGCTCGCCAGCGCTGAAATTGATTACGTTTTTCAAAAGCGGAAAAATCAAACACCCCTTCCTGCGGTTCGAACTCCCGCCAGGTGAGATCGGCATATACCAACGTGTGGGGTTGTTCGCTTTTTTTTATGGTTGCCCATGGCGCCCAGCCCATCAGCGGATTTGGGGATGGATCAATAATTGGGGAGTATTTCAATGATTGCGTATTAAGAATTAAATATGCAATGATACCCATCAGAAAAAGCAGAAATGCCAATAGTATAAGGGTTAACCTTTTTTTACCCATAAGCGCATGGGGGTTTGGTCATTTTATTCGGATCAGTCGTGATACTCGCCGTCGTATTGAATGAGGGTCACATCTTTAACAGAGGGAAGCTTTTTGACATTGTCCACAAAAGCCAGGTTGTTGTTCTTGACCGATATTTCAATCGCCAGTTCGGTATCTTTTTGTCGCACAGTTTTTGATTTGATCTGGTAACGCCATTTACGTAGAACTTCCCGTAATTTGTCATCCAGATCTTTACCGGAATAATGAATTAAAAATATATAGATATCGCTTTTGGTCTTTCGTTCACTGATTGCCATTAACATTAGGATGACGGCCAGGGCGCCCAGCACTGCCAGGTAATATTGTTTGGCTCCAACCGCAATGCCGCTACCGACAGCCCAGAAGAGGTACATGATATCCAGGGGGTCTTTGATGGCGGTGCGGTAACGCACGATGCTCAAAGCCCCCACCATGCCCAGAGAGAGGGCAATATTGGAACTGATGGCAAGCGTGATCATGGCAGATAGCAATGTCATCACCGCCAGGGTCACCGAGAATTTGTGATTAAAAACGACGCCCTGGAATGCTTTGCCATACACGTAGTAGATTAATAAGCCCATCATGGACGCTACGACCAATGCAACCAGCGCCGGGATCAGGGTGGTGAGTGCATCGATAAAATCGAAACGCAGGAAATTGATCAGTGTATCAAACATGGTTTATCTCCATCCAAATGTATTGTTGCCTTTAGATATCTGTCCGTCTATTATATAAGGTGCGTTCACATCCCAGAAAATATTTTGAAATGGCCGTGTAATCCACTGCGCTGGTTGGCAGGATATTTTGGATCATGTTCGGGAGAAATTCAGTATATTTGATCTCCATGATTAAAAATCCTGTTTCCAGCGTCTCCATCATGGCCAGGTCGGGGCAAAAAAGGTCCAGGTTATCCACGCTGGCACGGATGTTGCGATCAAAGGTGATCCTGACTGTTCCGGCATCCAGCACGAACGGTTCCCTCTCATAATCGATGATAATGCGTGGGCGTAACACCTTGGAAGTGACCTCGTAATAAAAGATCTTGTGCAGCTGCTCGTTGCTTTTTTCCAGGAACCCATAATCCCCTTGAATGATTTTGGATGTTTCGTCTGGTGAAAGGGGGGCGCTCATTTTATAAACATAATTGTTGTATTTTTGCTTGCGCTCCAGGTGAATGACCTCCCTGCTTTGATTGTAGAGGCGGATGCGGTATTTCTGCCGAATGAGAATGCTCATTTCTTTTTCATTGAAAGCTGAATTGTAGTAATCATCAAAATACAAGCTGCGCACTGTGTATAAACCTTGAGTGTCTACATTGGTATCCCGCTCGAGCAATCCCGCCACCCGCAACTTGAGCATGGCGTAGTCCGATTGATAAAGTAAATACTTCAATTCGTGGCGGTAGGTCATTGGGATTATTGCGCAGGCTGTTCGAGTACTCGGCCTCGCGAATCAATATAAAAATATTTAATTCCTGGATGGTGATTGCCGTTCGTATCCCGATAGTCGTCAAAACCCATTTGGGTCTTTCCTTCCTCATTTGTGGCAATAACCCGCCAGAAATAAGCCCCCGGTTTCAATTTTGGGATCAGAATGGATGAAATATTCGTGATCGTCTGATCAACAACCAAATTGGTAAATTCCAGACGTGTGCTTACCTGGAAACGATAATTGATATTTTGAGCTTTGAGATCGTATGCCTCATCCCAAATAAATTTGATCTTATCTTCGATGACCTCAGGAATGCCTAAATAAAACGGCATTGGTTTTTTTATGGATTCTTGATATAGGTCGAAATTCATTTGAATTTCTGCCGGGATAAAGGAATAGGCAAGAGCATGATCAATGGGAGTTCCACCTAAATGTAAGAGATCAGGCATCTTGCGTACATATACATCCACTACAGGTTGATAGACTGCTAACATCTGGCGGATGAGGTCAGTAGTCAGCAAAGCATGCATCTCATTGATTCTTTCATCCAGTATTTTTCGGTATTTCTCAACCCTCAATACCCGCTGGTGAAGGACCACCCCCCAATAATTGGAGATCCCGCTTTCCCACCCTGAATAGGGGGTTCTACTAAAATGGGTGCGTGCCTGCCTGTCCAGGGCTCCATCAAAATCCCAGGAGATGAAATACCACTTGTCACCATTTTGCGGACTGTATAAATAAAAATTTTGGCTTTGGGTGTCTATATTACCGATGAGGATGTTAAAAGCCATCCAGGAAAAATAATTGTCGGCATCAAAATATATTTCAAAGGTTTGTTCGATCGGTATGGCCCAGTCATTCACTCGATCCAGCATTTCAATCAATTTGGAATGATCACGGTTGCCCTTGATCTCCAGGATTCGTGAAAAGGCCAGTTCATTAAAAAGCGGGTCGTCTGCCAGCCGAATCTGGTCAGTATGACGAAAGAATTCGAAATTGGTGGCTTTATAAAGCTGGCCATTACGATCCAGCAGGTGATTCTCGAGGAACGTTCTATTGGGCTGTTCAACCTGGGTGAATAATCCGTAATCACGAAATGCAGTAGCAGGAACGGTGGTGGTTTCATCCTTAACGAATAAATTCACGAATTGGGTCCGCAAACTGACCATATGCGGGATCTGTTTTACCAGGTCATAACAGAGTTTATTTCGCACCCGGGTCAGGTCATACGGATGCTTATTTAATGCAATGGTGGATTGCCCCCGCCATTCCCCAGCCCGGTTGAATAACTCAATTTTGTAGGATTTTTGTTTTGCCTGGGTTGTGGAGCTGCCGCGCACCTGGATGGTTGCATTGGGTACTATCTCCCCAAATCCTATTTCGCCTGGCAGGGGGCCGTTTTCATCGCCAACTTGGACGATCACTTCCGCCTTTGCCGGAGGATTGGTGAAAACATCAGTGTCAAAATATTTGGTGAAGTCATTCACTGCCTGCCAGGTATGATCAGAATCGTCGGATGGGTTTCCCCTTCGTACTGTGATGTACATATAGACGATCGATCCCGGCTGATCATATTGGTAAATATCCGGGTTATCGCTGAGAGCAATATCATTGATATTGGTGTTTTTGATTATCGCGGGGCTTTGCGGGGTGGCAATAAGTGTCTGGATGCTCAATTGTTCGGATATCGGCTGCGTGCCTGCCGCGCTTTGCATGGATACTGCCAGCAGGAAGATCAAGGCAATGAAAATAAAAAAACCTTCGCTAAATTTTCGCATCTAAAAGATTTACTGTGGGGTTGTGACTTTGGAATTGGCGTCCATTCTTCGCGCAAGACGCGCCAGAATGCCTTTGGGTTCCTTGAAAAAGAACGGCTGGCGGCTGAAAATGAAGTAATCCAACCGGTTGGTATAAGAGGATAAACGCAACCAGCCAACCACGTACATGGCGAAACCTCCTGCGACCAGGCCAAAACCATAGAAGGTGGAGGGGAGTTGAATGGTGATCCAGGTCCCAATGGCATTCACCAAAAGAAAAGTGAAAGAAATGAGCAAGGCATCTGCGTTATCGGCGAAATAGAGCAGAAAAAGCATGATGCTGTTGCCAATTGCAAAGAAGGCATATCCCACACAAAGCACGCGGAATAATCCGATCATCTCATTGCTGAATCCCAGGCCGAAATTACTGATGATTTCTCCTATTATCACGATCGCGATGATCGTTACAAAGAACTGGCGTAATGCCAGGTAGAACATTTCATGTTTTAACACCGTCAGCATTTCAGCGTAGGCTTTGCTGATATCGTTCAATGAACCGCCATTGTTGAGCAAACTGCAATAAAGGCGATACCTCGGGTAGAAATTAACCTCCACCGAGGTCACAAAATTAACGGTTGTAACCAGGATGGTAAAGAAGGCTACCAATGCTGGGATATCGTGAAGCGGTGCATGATAGATCAGCCCGTGAACCTGAGCCCCCCAGGGGCTGGTCCACATGAGCATTAAATGAATGAATAAACCCAGTGTTACGAAGAAACCGACAAATGGTAGAGGGGGAAAGCGTTCGATCCATTCAATAAAACGCAGGGCGCTGCCTTTGCCCATGGGGAAGTACTCGTGTATTACAGTAGTATATAAGAACATCATTACGCCATAGCCAACGCAAGCCGCGGCATAAAGAGAAGCAACAACCTCATTTCCTGTGATCACAAGCACATAACCAATAACCAGGCTCATGCTCACCCCCAGTGCAAATCCCAGCATGATTCTGCGGTAATCCTTGACAGCTGTGATGAAAATAATTTGCAGCCAAACGGCTACTGCCAGGCAAAAAAGTATGAACAGTAGAATGCTGTATTCCAAAGGTAAAGCGGTGATGTATAGGAAAATTCCCCAACCAATCGCGCCAACAAATAATAAGATGGACATGGCTCCGTATAACGCGGGCAGGATACGGTCGAATTGATTTTGATAGATCTTGTCGGCTATGTAACGCGAAAGTAAAAAGGATAATGTACTCACCAGTAATAAGGAAAAGAGCAGGGCATAAGTGATACCCACCACAATCAGGTCCTGTTCATGAGGGGATGCGCCAGCAAAAATAGCCAGGTATTTCATTCCAAATAATAAAACCGCTCCCATGATCATGGGACCGGCAGTAACGATGCCGGCATACAGGCTCGCCTCCATATTTTGGAGCATACCCTGCTTCGAGAATAGTTTCCTTAATTCAAATCCTATGCCTGCCATTCTTTTTTCACCTTTTCATAAACTTTGATATATTTGTCGACCATATCTTGATGGTTAAAACTCTTCTTCATTCTATCCTGGCCGGCTTTCCCCATCGTCATGCGCATTTTCTTGTTGCGGCACATCTCAATTAATGCATTTAATAGGTCGGTCTGGTTCATGGGAGGCACGTAGATGCCTGCTGGGCCAAAGGCATCTCCTTTCTCACTTTCGATCAATTCGCGGCATGAACCTACATCTGTTGCCACCAATGGCCGGCTGGCTGCCAATGACTCCAGGATCGCGAAAGGCTGGCCTTCAGAAATGCTGGTCAGTAAAGTAAAATCAATTTTTTGTAAATAAGTGGGGATATCCACCACTCCGGTGAATTCAATGTCCTTAACTTCAAGATATTCAATTAATGATAAACATTCCTGGTAATAATCTTCGTCATCCACGCTACCCAGGATGTGTAAGCGCACATTTGTCACTTCCTGCTTTAAGCGGGAAAAGGTGTAGATCATTGTTTTAATATCTTTAATGGGAGCAATCCTCACAATTGCCGCAATATCGATCCACCCGTCATCTTTTTTCATTGGAATTGCCGCAAATTTCTTGATATCGATGCCGTTGCTGATCACGGTGCATTTATTTTCCGGGCAACCCAGTTCCTGCTGAATTAAACTGGCCCGCTTAAATAAGCTGGTAACCTGCTGCGCCCGCTGGTAAGCAAACCGGGAGTACATATAGAACATGGAGATCCACAATTCCTTTAAATAGGGAACCACCCAATCTGCGCGCAAGATCTCTTCTTCCCGCTCCCTGGTATAGATGCCATGTTCGGTCAGGACAAAGGGTTTTTTGAATTTTGTGGCTCCCAGGGCACCCAGGACCCCCGCGTAGCCAGTGGACACGCTGTGATACAGATCGGCTTTGGGTATGGGCTGCCCGATCAAGTATAAGAGCGGAAGGAACATGGACCGAATTGTCCAAAAAAGGTCGGCAAAACCAACAAAGGGGAACTCTTCCCTGCAAAAATTCTTAACCAGGCTAAGAAAATCCTCGCTCATGAATAATTCAACCGGGTTCTTGGATTTTTCATTAAAACTGTTCAAGATGATATTCCAATCCGGGGATTTGCATCGAATTAACTGGTCAAATTGTTCTTTTTCTTCCTGCGAGTAGCGCATATTGTGCAAGCGGTTGACACGCAAGCTCAGGGCAGTGTCAAGAAAATTTTCTTTCACTTCAACCACGTTGCTTGGGATTTCATAAACAAATTTCCCGCGTTTTCTTTCCTGGTCCGTTATTGACCAGAGAATGAATTTATGTTCTGGCAGGGCTTTGATGAAACCGTCCACCCAGTTGGATACACCGCCGGTTACATATGGATAACTTCCCTCAAGTATCAGACAGATCTTCACAGCCAGACTCCTTGCACATATCTTATGAATGGATTTAATGAAAATTTTAACGACATGGTCCTGATCCGATGAAAATTTTTATTCTGAATATTCGCATGTTTTTTACATTTGCAGTAAAGATCCAATATGAATTCTTTGGAAAGGTAAAATTCACTAATATGGTCGTTCTTAAATAAAATAAAATGACTCTTTGTTTCCATCTTTATTCATTAATTAATGAGAGAAAATCCTGAATTGACCAGCCGACTTTCTTTTGATCATGCTCATCCTGTATTTTCCACCAAGCTTTGTTTGCCACGAACAAAGGACCATCGACGATCTTGAAAAAATCTCCTTCACTGGCATAGGAAATTGTTGGGCTGCCAGTGCCAGGTGACTGCCTCAGGCGCAATCCTTGCCTCGCAGTTCCATGTACTACGACCCGGGAACCAATTTGGATTTCATCTTCAGCAGTCGGAACGATTGTGGGTAAACTTGCCGATATTAATTGCCGCGAGCTGTTCTTTTGTCTTCCACCGGATATTGATACTGGGGTTTTATTGAAATGGACGATCACTTCTTGTTTTTGTGCTTCAATTAAAAATAAATTGGATGAGATTTTGGTGATCTTGCCTCCCTCAATTGATTCAGGAGTAAGTGTTGATCTCATCATCAGGTAAGCCTGATCATAGAAATTCCCCAGTTCAATTATGTAAGAGTTCCCGCTTTGCTTGGCATTTACTTCCAGGCGGGTGAAACGCTGGACAGCCATTGCTCCTTCCCTGGCAGTCATGTTTCTTATTTGTGGCGCCGATGAATAGACCCAAAGCAAATGATCATCCAGTTTATTTCTAAAATATTCCCAGCTTTGGCCTTTATTGATTGCTTTATCTAAAATATCATAGGGATGGACAAAATGGGCATAAACATAATGCAGGAATAATTCATTGAGTGTTGTCCATTGCATGTATTCATTGACATCATAACCGCTTAATAATCGGGGTAATTCAACAATCCCATCCGCCGCCTCGGAAAACTCTTGGATATAAGCGGGAATGGCCGGTTCGGGCAAATAGACGCTGGCGATCACTCTGAGACCCGGGATCGCTTGTGGCAGCCAGGTTCGGGTTTGGGCGCATAGCATATTTGCAGCGGGAACATATGTATAAAAAGGCTGATCTGGAAAAAGGGATTTGGCAAATACGTTCAATTCGTCTATTGCATAATGCATATTCTCTTCGGAGGGCCATCCCGGATACCCTGCTTGCTGATTGAAACCGGTTTCCTCAAGGCAAAGTGGGATATGGTTATAGCCGTGCAATCCGATTTCGCCTCCGCCATTGAGAACCGAACTGCCAAAGTAATTGAATGTCTCATAAGGATATTGGGTGTCAAAAGGAGGATTGACTAGGTCGTTATAAGTTGCGATGATCGCTCCCGTATAGCGCAAACCGTATTTCCGCGCAAAACTCTGCATATCTGGCCACCAGATATTGCGGAAGAAACTCTCGTTATTTCGACCATATTCCTTAAAGATGAATTCGTTTTCACCTTGTGGCATTGGGCTTGGAAAATCATCAATATAGAACATGGAGCTGTTGATCACCGGAAAGACGGAGATATCTTTCAACAGGCTGTATGCTGCACCAACAATACCCCGGCTGCTCTTGTTGCTGAATTGATCTGAATTGATGATAACAAAACGCCCTTGTCCATGATTGTATTCCCACAATAAGGGAAGTTGATAATCATCAGCACTGGTAAGATGCACAATGGCGTTGTCTTCCAGTTGTACAGGAATGCTTGAGTGATGGAAATATGCCGCCCCAATGCTAAGATCTTTTGCGCCGGGTAAAAGGTCACTTGTAAAATGAATCCCATTGGTCATTGCAAATCGATCATTCTTTGATAGTATTCCCGTCTTCCTGTAAACGCTGGAAAAAGATTGAGAGGGGTCAGGGCGGATGGCAAATAGAACGCGCCCGCCGTTTTCAACCCAGTCGGCCAGTTCCAGGATGCTGGTTTGAATTCTATTCAAATTGGTAAAAGCAATGACCACTGTTTCGTAATTATTTATTTTTAAATCACTGACCTTGGCAACGTTTATGGAATCATATCTAACGCGCATGCTATTCAAGGTATCCCGGACAGTCTCGTATGGCGTCAGCCCCTCCACCCCTTCAGAATCATATAAAACCAGGCTTTCTACTGGTGCGTTTGGAAAATTAATGGGGAGTGGTTGTTTAAGTGGGTCCAGGAATTTAAGATTTGAGTATCGCACATCATAAGATTGCCCGGTTCTTTCAACGAAAAGCGCAAAACCAAGAAAAGAAAGCAGAACCAGTGGGATAAAAAGCCAGCGAAAGCTGAAATTGTTTTTCATTTCATGCACCATGTAACCATGGAGTTACCCGCTCCCTGCCATAATTGGTCCATGGAATCTTGCTGTTGCGCATCTCATCAATGGTTCTTTTTAGACGATCCTTGTCTTTACTTTCCACGCAAACCCGCAGGGCTTCGATCCAGCTTTCCTCTTCCAATGGCCAATTGGATTTGAGAAGGTCGCAGGTTTCAAATGCCGCATTGAAATCTTTTAAATCAAGGCTATTGTGTATTTTCCTGATGATCGTTGCTTTGTCATTCTTTTGTGTGGCGAGTTTTTGATCTAAAGCCTGTGCATAGATCAACCGTTGGCGGTGAAGTAGGTAATCCTTTAATATCCCGCTCTCTATGAATTTTTCATGCGCAATTAGAATGCGGTCCAGCAGATCCTGATCATTTGGATTTTCTTCCAACGCAACGGTTAATTTTTGGATTTCAAGCTGGAATTCGCGCTGGATCTTTGCGATGGTCGTTGTGGCATAATGAGCCGTTTCAATATCCTCGTTATTTCTGGCGATCATCAGCACATCCAGATATTTATGTGGGTCATCAAAAAGGGCATCCAGCATCAATTTGCGGCGTATTTTTTCATCATTGATGATCATTGCCTCTTCCAGGGGGACGATATTATCATCATCCTTGCGGTTTTTAATGGTCTTCCAATAGATATCATTATCCAGGGTGAATTTATGCAGGTCCAGCGTTTGCAACCCTTGCTTTTTCCTGGTATTGATCAATTCAATGGCTATGGCAGCCAGGATTCCAAATATGGGTGCAAGAAATAATGGGATGATGAACTCTCTTCGCAGGTGTGATATTCTCAACAGAATAAGAAGAGAATAAATCAGCGCGAATAGAAGATGGATCCCTAGAATGATAGGTAGAACCTGTCTAATCATAAAGGATCTCGCTTTCCTCAGCTAGTTCACTCTCGAAGCCAAGTTTGGAAAGTCTCTCTCTCACCATTTCAATATTGCTTGAGGCAGCTTGAGAAAGTAATATATAACAGTTCCCATTTTCCAGGGTGCCCACATAATCTATCTTCCTGATGCCCTGTTGTATTTTTGGATAGCAGGTTGACCAGTCTTTTTTATTCAACGCGATTTTGAGCAGATGAAAATCAGCAATGCGGTTATTCCGCATTTGAACCTTTATGCGCAGGATCTCTTTGAATGGCTCGGGCTGTAAAATATTTGTGGCCAGGATAAATGTCTTGTCCCGTTTGGCATCCAACATGATCACCGATCGGACCAGGGAAGCCTGGATCAAACCACAGATCACTTTAAAAAGATTGAAGTAATTCCTTGAGAATTGATCAAAACTTGCCTCCCAGATCACAACCAGGGCGATGGCTGATCCATCATTGAATATTGGTGCGACATAAGCAGGATATTTTGCGATCATATCCGTATTCTGGAAGATCTGACGATCTTTGATCGCGCTGGCGATTTTGGGGAAATCTGCCAAATTCAATGATTTTTCAATTTTATTTTGCATAGATCGTGAACTTACCGATAACCTTGCAAATTTACTTTTCCCATCCAATGTATATAGTGCAATGGCTTCATTTTCCAGGAATTGTTCAAGAATATTCAATGCTTTTTGAAAGACATCTTCTGCCTGATAGGTATCCAGATCCTGTGTAATTTCAAAGATCCTTCCAAAGCTGTCCCGATACCCTAAGAGCTGCTCTCGAAATTGATCCTTGGTTTTGGTGATCTCCTGGTAGATCTTATAGAGAAAGTCATACTTCTCATGGACAAGCTCACATTGCTGATTTTGGAAGGTTAACTCATTTTCCTTTTTATCCTTGACATATCCCGTTATGGCGCCGGCGGTAATATACATGGCAATCGGCAGCCAGTTGTCCACATTATAGATTAGCAGTGCCCAATCCAAACCGGTTGTATACCAGCTGTAAAGAATGGACAGGCTGGCCAGAAAAGCTGCCAACAGGCCAAAACTCAGTCCATGCACGGATCCCATTAAGACCACAAATAATAAACGGAAATCGATGAATTTGAACTGGATAAGTGTGCCGGTCAGGTTGTTTAAAAAATGCATTAACCCGGCGCCAACAAATAGCTCAATCCATTTGATGAATTTATTCTGTGGCTTAAATTCATTCTTCAGCAGATCAAGGGGTTTGGGTTTCTGCACAGGTTGATTTGAAATCTCTTCGATGAGATGGGGCAGTTCGGATTTAAGATCATATTCAGTAACCCAATCAAAATTCTTTTTTGCTTTTAATGCTTTGACCGGATGAGAAAAGAGAGATTTTGATTCATCAAAAGAAAAATTTATTTTCGGAAAATAAGGCGATAATAGGGTTTGTAGTTTTGAACAGGTGAGTTGATTGGTAGAAGTCAGGTTGATCACCAGATCGTCAGGTTCATATTCTTCATCCAATGCGCGTTGAATTAGAACCGCAATATCATCAGCATGTAATAGATTAATGGAAGCATCTTTAGCCATGGGGAAAGAAATCTGTTTATTATCCAACCCGGATTTCAACAGAGTATACAACAGTGTATTTTTCTCTTTACTTCCATAGATAAATGGAATGCGCAGGATGGTTGCATTAAGACCATATCTTTGATGATAGGTTTTGCAGAACTGTTCACCTGCTAATAAAGAAAAACCGTTGAGCGAATTTGGAAGCGGTTCGCTTTCTTCAGATGTATCTTTCGAATCACCATAAACCTCTGTAGAGGAGATATAAAAGAACCGTTTGACCTTTTCTTTTTTTGAAAATTCCAGGCTGTTTCTGAGCCCATCCAGGTATTTTCCGGCACTTATGTCTTTATTAATGAAGAATTGCTCCTCATGCGGGGCAATGTAAATAATTGCATCAAAACGATAGGAGCCCAGCAATTGTTCGAAAAGTTCATCGGTTGGATCAATTTGGTGGACAACAACATCCCTGCTGGCAAAATTCTCTTCTTTCGCATCACAACTTGCTAAAATGACCTTATGCTTTTCGTGGGATAATTTTTCCGCGAGGGTGCCCGCCAAAGAAGAGAGATTGCCTGTGATTAGGATTTCCATATTTTAAGCTCCCTTTGATTAACGAAGTGATCGGAAGTATCACTCAATTAATAGAAATGATTGCCGCTAAATTGTATACTTTTCTTCCAATAGAATTATATATGAATTTTATAAGAAAAAACGCAAAGCCTTTTAGACACCAATGTCAAACGGAGTACATCATTTCAACTGGAACCCCTTTACAATTCGTAGAAAAATGACCAGGCGAATAAAATTCATCATCAAAAGATGAATGAGATAAGTATAATTACCCAAAAATATCATTCTTCAAGATAAGAAAAGGAAAAAGCAAATGTATACAGTTGTCTTGTTGCGTCATGGTGAGAGCACCTGGAACAAGGAAAACCGTTTCACTGGCTGGACGGATGTGGATCTCTCAGAAAAAGGGGTGGAGGAAGCCCATACGGCTGCCCGTTTGCTGAAGGAAGGCGGCTATACCTTTGACCTGGCTTATACTTCTGTCCTTAAACGCGCCATCCGTACCTTGTGGATCGTGATGGATGATATGGACTTGATATGGCTACCGGTCATCCGTTCCTGGCGGCTGAATGAAAGGATGTATGGTGACCTGCAGGGTTTGAACAAAGCAGAAATGGCCGAAAAATTCGGTGAAGAACAGGTGCATATCTGGCGGCGTTCTTATGATATACAACCGCCGGCGCTCAAACCCGAGGATGACCGCTTCCCTGGCAAGGACCGCCGTTATCATGACCTGAGCAAAGAACAACTGCCGCTGACCGAGTGTCTGAAAGACACCGTGGAACGTTTCACTCCATATTGGCTGGATAACATTGTCCCTTCGATTAAACAGGGAAAACGTGTCATTATTGCTGCGCATGGCAATAGCCTGCGCGCATTGGTCAAATACCTCGATCATATCCCTGATGAAGAAATCCCGGGATTGAACATTCCCACCGGTGTGCCACTCGTTTACGAACTGGACAAGGAATGCAGACCGCTCAAGCATTTTTACCTGGGTGACCAGGCAGCAGTGGAAGCAGCCATTAACCAGGTCGCCAACCAGGCGAAGAAAAAGTAATCTCTTTGTCCTGAAATGCCTGACCCACTTGAGGTAATCCGCACTAATATTGACAATCTGCTGGTCGAGATTCTCCCATCGGTGACCATCCTGGCCGCCTGTAAAGGACGATCGGTTGCAGAAGTACAGGTGGCTTACCAGGCCGGTTTACGCAGTTTTGGACATAACTATGTCCAGGAAGCACAAGCCATGGCGCCGCAATTGGATTTTTCTGTACCATGGCATCTGATCGGCCATCTGCAGCGCAACAAGGCAGGGGCGGCAATTGAATTGTTTGATTCCATCGATACGGTCGATTCACTCCAATTGGCTCAGGAATTGGAGAAACGATGTGCCAACTCTGAACGGCAAATAAATGTGATGATCGAGGTGAACAGCGGCCGGGAGGAGAATAAAAGCGGCGTCCTGCCGGAGGATGCTGTTGCCTTGGCTGAGTTTATTGCCCAACAACCCCATTTACACTTGCATGGCATCATGACCATGGGTCCTCTGCTGGGAGACCCTGAAAATTCCAGGCCGTATTTTGTGGAAACCCGTAAGGTGTATGAACAGATTGCCGGGTTGAACCTTGCCGGAGTGAGCTTGCGATACTTATCGATGGGCATGAGCAACAGTTATCAGGTGGCGATCAGGGAAGGGGCAAATATGGTGCGGCTGGGAACGGTGATATTTGGAAAACGATAATTTCAGCAAAGAAACAGGGAGAATGAAGATAAAGAATACATACTTATGAGTTTGAAGCAGGAAATTGGATAGACAGTGCAAACGATGGAATGGCCTGAAAAAGAAATTAACAAGAATATTAAAGTTCTTTCTGTCATCATGCCTGTTTTTAATGAAAAAAATACCCTTCTGGAAATTCTCCGGCGAGTACTTCAGTCACCCCTGGTAAAGGAAATTGTCATTATTGATGATGGGTCTAATGATGGCAGTGAAAAAATTTTAGATGAGTATCAGGGTTTTAAAAATGTTCACATAGTTCGACATCAAGAGAATATGGGCAAGGGAATGGCTGTGCGTACAGGTATAGAACATTCCAGCGGGGATTTACTGATCATCCAGGATGCCGACCTGGAGTATGACCCACGTGATTATCCCCGTCTGCTGCAACCTATTCGTGAAAATCTGGCAGAAGTTGTGTACGGTTCACGCTTCCTGGGTGAAGCACGCCGGCCGATTTATTTCTGGAACATGGTCGCCAACAAAATTCTGGTATTTGTCACTAATATTCTATACAACAATATCCTGTCCGATATGGAAACCGGTTACAAACTATTTAAGCGTGAGGTTGTAGCTGATCTTCATTTGCATGCCAAAGGCTTTGACTTTGAACCGGAATTCACTGCCAAACTGCTCAAGCGCGGTGTTCGAATTTATGAAGTTCCGATTCGTTTCAACCCCCGTCTCTATTCAGAGGGCAAAAAGATTAAGATGAAGGATGCCTTCATTGCCATGTGGACGCTGGTCAAGTATCGTTTTATTGATTGAAAGAATATCCCCCGTTGATTTCTCTTGCATAATTTCAATGAATGGGGTTTAATCAATTCACTCAACGAGTTGCAGGCAAAACACCTCAATCTCCATTTGAGGTGTTTTTCTTATACCTAATATATTCATGAAAAATACGCGTCTTCGCACCTCCGCTCTGCTTTTCTTTGCTTATGCCGCCTTTGGCGGGATCAATGCTTTTCTCAATTTGTTCTACCGCCAGCAGGGTATGGACCTGGTGCAGGTTGGCATCCTGGCGGCGGTATCTCCCACAATGACCTTGTTGGTATCGCCCTTGTGGGCGGCTGTGGCTGATCGCTTTAATCTTCATCGATATATACTACCGCTGGCCATGCTACTTTCCATACCTTTTGCCCTGCTGATTGGCAGGATGCAATCATTTGAGCAATTGCTACTTGGTATTGCTTTATTTGCCGGATGCTTACTGCGCCATCGTGCCCCTGACGGATAATGCCGTGCTGGTCAACCTGGGCGGACAGAAGAAGGAATATGGCCGCATTCGTTTGTGGGGTTCACTGGGGATGGGTGTAATGGCCTGGCTGAGCGGCTACCTGGTAAAGGGCAGACCGCTCAACATCATTTTCACTTTGTATGTTGTTCTAATGACTATGGCGGTGGTTGTGGCGTATTATCTGCCCAAGGCGCCGCAGGTGAAAATTCAATCCTACTGGCGCAGTGCCCGCCAATTTTGGCATGACCCGCGCTGGAGAATTTTCTTGCCGGGCTGCCTGTTGGCAGGCCTCTCGCACTTGTTTCACGGTTATTTCCTGTTCATTTTTGCCAAAAGTCTGGGGGCTGCGGATACCTTGCTCGGCTTTCTTGTTGCGGTTTCGGCTGCCACCAATGTCCTTATTTATTTGTCCATGCCGCGAATATTAAGACGTTGGTCGCCTCAGCAGGTGATGCTATTTTCAAATGCATTGATGATCGTCCGCTGTGCCCTCACCGCAATCATACTGGCACCAGAATGGCTTATCCTCATCTCAGCCATGGATGGCCTGACCTGGGGTACCATGTGGGCAGCTGGGGTCCAGCATGCCAATGAAATTGCACCGCACGGTTTGGGTGCCAGCGCCCAGGCGGTTTACAATGCCGTTTTTGTCGGATTGGGCGGGATCCTGGGTGCCTCCTTGGGTGGCATGATTTATTCTGCCTGGGGTTCCGCGGCTCTTTTTACAATTGCAGCGGTCATGGCGGCACTGAGTGCCCTGGTCTTCATGCGGCAGGTATTTTCATTTGGTCGAGAGGCAAAACAAGTGATCCGGCAGGTTTAATTCATGAAACCACGTGCATCTCAATTACTTTTACTTCCCTCTTTGGTGTATTTTTTCTATTTTGCCGCCATGGTTTGCATCACCCCTTACCTGAACATCTTTTTTCAAAACAAGGGCATTTCGCTGGCGCAAATCGGCATCCTGGCGGCCATGCCCAATGGTCTGACCCTCGTGGCTGCCCCGGTGTGGGCGGGTATTGCCGATTATTTTGGCTTGCACCGCCGCATCCTGCCGCTCATCATGGCATTGACCATTCCATTTGTGCTGATGATTTCTGTTGGTGGCACTTTTGGCGCACTGCTTCCCGCGATCATTTTTTATGGATTTTGTAATTCACCCATCATGTCGCTTTCTGATAATTCGGTACTCGCTTACCTGGGAAAGAACCACCACTTGTATGGCAATGCCCGCCTGTGGGGTTCCATCAGTTGGGCTGTGGTGGGATGGGGAACTGGCTGGCTCATCCAGCAATTCGGCCCCGCCCCGGCTTATGTTGGTTTTGTGCTTTTAATGGTGATCGCTGTCTGGCTGGCTCTAAAGCTGCCCGAACCGGAAATGTTCAAGGAGGTGCATTATTGGCAGAACCTCGGCCGGATTATCCGTGATCAGCGTTGGATAGCCTTCCTGGTGGGCTCCTCTTTCCTTGGAGTGGCATTTACTTTTCTGGTTGTCTATATTTACTTGTTTCTAATATCATTGGGGGCAGATACGAACCTGATTGGCTTGTCGGCGGCAGCCATTTCCATCCTGGAGATTCCATTTTTCCTTTCCACTGGTACACTTCTTAGGAGAACTGCTCCCCAAAAACTGATCCTGATTTCATTTATCACTCTCATCATCCGCCTGGTGCTGACGGCCCGCCTGGTGAACCCGGTTTGGGGGGTTGCGGTCAACCTGATGAATGGCATATTCTTCCCCTTGTATTGGACGGGTTCGGTCAACTATGCCCGCCAGCTTTCCCCGCGCGGCATGCAGGCCAGCGGTCAGGCTTTTTTTGCGGCCAGCTTTTTTGGTGTGGGCGGTATTACCGGCGCTGTGTTGGGCGGCTGGCTCTATTCCGCCTTTGGCGCCCCGTTCATGTTCAATGTCGGGGCAGGACTTTCGCTGATCGGAATGATCGCTTTCTTGATCCTGGGTCGCAATGTAAATAACTTTAATGCCAGGGTTTCCCTTCAGTAAATGTAATACTTGTCAATGGGCAATATTCAGGAAACGATGTGTCCTGCTTTGATAAGGTATTCACGCCGAACAATAGATTGTGATTATTGCAGCGGGAGGTTTGACGGATTCGGATCAATCAACGCTGGTGAACTCAGACAAATATTGAGTGCAGCAAATCAAATTCAGCCAGCCATTCTTTGATCTTACCCTCGATGGCATCCCGCACCATCTGAAATTTGGCTAATTTTTCTTCTTCGCTACCATTTGCAGCCGCCGGATCTTCAAAAGGCCAATGAAGTCGTGTGCCCACCCCGGGGAAGAAAGGGCAATTCTTATCCGCATGGTCGCAAACGGTGATCAGCCAGTCAAAATTGATTTTGCCCTTGTATTCTTCCAGGGATTTGGAGGTGTGATTCTCCAGGGAAATTCCTTTTTCCTGCATTACTTTGATGGTCAATGGATGAATGCCTTTGGGTTCCAGTCCAGCGCTGTAGACGTCAAAGCGATCTCCGGCTTGAGCGCGCAGGAATGCTTCCGCCATCTGGCTGCGAGCGGAGTTTCCGGTGCACAAAAAAAGGACTTTGGACTTATCCATTTTTCACCTCAGATTGTATGTATTCCCTGATAATACTTGAAAAAAATTTCAATGTGATTAGCGCTCACGGGTGGCATTCTTTGTGCCCTCTTTGTGGTTCCTGTTGATTACTTGAGAGAGAATGATTAACAAAAACAGGATGCCGGCCAGGCAAAGGAAAATTACACCGAGACTGGTGCCGTCCACCCATGCCCCATACAGCAGGCCGGCCAGGGTGCTGAATAGTGCCACCCAGCCGACATACACCCACGCCTTGAGCCGGCCGATGATGGTGGCGGTGATGAGGATGCTCTGCAGGCTCAATTCCGGGTCGGAGAGCAGGTAGGCCAGCAGTGGTCCGCGGTGCATGCCCAGGCTGAGGAACATCTGGGCAATCGGCACTTCCACCAGGGTGGGGAAGTACATGAAAACCCCGAAAACCACACCGATGAAATTACCCAGCAGGGTATTTTGCCCGGCCAGGGTTTGCACCCACTCCGGACGGATGATGCCGCGCAGCACGCCAACGATGAAAACGCCCACGATGAGCAGCGGGAATATTTGTTTGATGAAGCGCCAGGTCTCCCACAGGAAATCGCGCACCTCATCTTTTGTAATTTTGTACGCAGCATCCAGCCAAGTGCCAGGATGGTACCCAATACTCCCAGTGTCTTGCCGCTGATCAAAACCTTCAGCGATCCTGTCTGAGGAGCCAGGCCTAGTGATGCAAAGATCAATGTAATTCCGACCAGGAGTGTGGATATCCAAGTCCAGGAGTTGAAACCGTTGTGAATCTTTTCCAATCCCTTCCAGGCAGTCAGGCCGATTAAAACCAGCAAACCGATGAGGATTGCGCCCTGCACGCTCACGCCTTCCTCCCCGCGGCTGGCGTCGAACGGCACAAGGTTGAAAAGGAATGTTTGGAATTGATCCATCCCGCTGATGGGCAGGTTGAATTGGAAAACCTCCTGCCTAAAGAGATCGACCTGCAACGTGCCGATGAGCAGCAGTGCCACCAGCAGCAACAAAAAGACCAACAAGGCTGGCCGCATGCTCGCCTTGCCGGCAAACAGGTCATCCGTCTCGCGGTCATGTTCCTGGTCAGCTTTGCGAAAGAGGGTGGCCATCAGGATGCCGATGCCGATGCCAAAGGCGATGGAAAGCACCAGGCGGGCAATGGCAATATCCATGCCGATGATGGTGCCGGTATAGCTGAGGGCGAGGATGTTCACCGCCGGGGCAACGAACAGGAAGGTGATGGCCGGCCCCAGCCCGGCTCCTTTCTTATAAATGCCCGCAAAAAGCGGGATGACCGTGCAGGAACAAACCGCCAGCAGGAAACCCGCCGCAGCCGCGGCAGGGTAAGAGATGAAAGCCGGGGTGTTGCGCCCGAGGTAACGCGTGACGGTTTCCTTGGGGATCAGCGCGGTCATCGCTCCCGCGATGTAAAAAGCCGGCAGGAGGCACAGCAGCACATGCGCGGCCAGGTAAGCCGCCAGGTTGCCGAACCCTCCGCGAAGTAGGATGGTGATGGTTTCGAGGATGTTGTTCATTCATTAACCTTCATAAAAGAGTGCAGGCATCCGCTGAGATTTGTCAGCGAAAAGCACTTAATGGAAAGAATGGATGGTTCTTATTTAACCGCAGCGGCTTCCTGGATCCAGCCGGTGATCTCTTCCACAGAAGGGATTCTGCCGCTGGAAACGACTTTTCCATTTATAACAAGCCCGGGAGTTCTCATCACGCCCAGATCCATGATCTGCTGATAATTGGATACTTTCTCTATGGTGGCGTCCATTGAAAGTGACTCTAGTGCAGAGCGGGTGAGCTCTTCCAGTTTTTTGCAGTTTGGGCAGCCTGGCCCCAATACTTTGATTGAAATCATTTTTTCTCCTGTTGATAAAAATCTGATTTCCGAATATAATATATTCAAGAAACTGAATATATTATACTATGGTCAATCCAATCTTTCAAATACAAAATAGACAGATGAAAAGTGCAAAAACCGATTTTTATTCTTTAGTCGGAAATCTATTGAAAGACATCTGTTCCCCAGCAAGAATCAAGATACTCCTTTCCATTGGTGAGGAAGAGGTCTGTGTATGCCATCTGGAAGCCAACCTGGGGATGAAACAGGCCTACTTATCTCAGCATTTGATGGCGCTCAGGAAAGCAGGAATACTACTCACCAACCGTGAAGGGCGTTTCATTCACTACCGTTTGGCGAATACCGAGTTGCTGAATGTTATTGAAAATGCAGCCAGGGTATTAAATATTCAAGTGAATGAAATTGAAAAACGTATTGAAAATAAGAAATGTCCCTGCCCAAAGTGCAAGGACAACACAAATTATAAATAGGAGTTTAAGGTTAATGAAGAACAACGAAAAGATTAAAAAGGAAATCAATCAGCGATACAAGGCAATTGCCTCTCAAACCAACAACTGCTGTTGTTCATCAGCATTCAATTCATCCTGCTGCGGTGGTTCAACGAATACTGAACATGAAAAGATCTCCGGTGAACTGGGATATTCAGACGAAGAAATGGGATCTGTACCGCAAGGATCCAACCTCGGCCTTGGCTGTGGCAATCCCCAGGCGATCGCTCATTTGAAAACGGGCGAATCTGTGCTGGACCTGGGTAGCGGCGCGGGATTCGATTGCTTCCTGGCAGCAAAGCAGGTTGGTGAAAAAGGCCGTGTCATCGGCGTTGATATGACCCCCGAGATGGTTTCCCTGGCTCGCGCGAATGCCCAAAAGGGCGGATACGCAAATGTGGAATTTCGTCTTGGCGAAATTGAAAATTTACCGGTAAAGGATGGCAGTGTCGATGTGATCATTTCCAACTGCGTGGTGAACCTGTCCCCGGAGAAATCGTGCGTTTTTGCAGAAGCTTACCGGGTATTAAAGCCAGGTGGCAGGTTGGCTATATCGGATGTGGTCGCGATGAACAATTTGCCTGACCAAATAAAAAGTGACCTTTCCCTCCATGCGGGATGTATCGCCGGTGCCATTCCGATTGATGAACTTAAAAAGATCTTGGAGGAAACTGGTTTCATTAATATAGAAATTTCTCCAAAAGACGGAAGCAAGGAATTTATCAAAGACTGGGCTCCAACTTTACCCGTCACCGATTTTGTTATTTCAGCTGATATCACCGGGGAAAAGAAGAGCAATTAATGCGTCAATAGCTAAATTTAAATCTCCATTCTTGCTTGAGTGCTCCTTATGAGATTCATGAAAAAAAACAGTGAAAATGCTCTTTGGATAAACTTTACACTGGGTTTATGCTGAAAAATTTCTGACTGAAATATTCATGCAGAGCAATAGCTGCATAAAATTCAGCGGATGGCTTTGGCTGTTTTGCAGATAAATGTCGATATGAAACAACTGGAAGGTTAAGATGGCGAGTAAGGGATTCCCAACTTCCGAAATTGTTCCCTGTTCGGCAAACCAGTCTGTACATCCCACCCCAGGGTTTCATAATACTCGCTGAGGGTTTCCTCAACCATTTCGTGATCAAGGTGTTTTCCCTTATAGGGGCCGTCGGATACGGGTGTGTCGAAAAAACGCTCAGGGAGCCTATCATCCTTACGGTCAAAACCCGATAAGCTGTAAGACAGGCAGCGTTCAAGAGTGTGCCCCATCAACCCTTTCAATCGCAGATTCTCAGGATGAATCATCCTCCCTGTGCTCAGGTGGATCATCTCGCTCAGTTCATCGTATCCGCCGATGCTGGGTTCATTCCAGCCATAGATGTTGTAGCATAAGCCCAGACTGTCAACGATGACTTTATAGCATTCCGTCACCGCGACCAGTTTGCCTTTCCCTTCATACACGTCAGGATTGCCCGCTGTCGGGATTCCATAGAGGTTTGATCCAACCTCGGGTGACATCTTAAGGTATTCGGTCATCGGGCCACCCAAATGACCGCCTCCCCGGTTTGAAACCATGATGCCCAGTGCCCAGGCACGGTGTGAACGAAGACCTTGCTCATTGATGCCGACTTTTTTGGTGATCATGGCAAATGGCTGGCTTGCAGCTCCGATCTCCTTTGAAGCTTCATACGTTCCTTTCGCCAGCAGTTTTCCAATTCCCTTGTTTTCCCCGATCTGCTCAACGACTTTCACGATGGATTTGCCATCCCCCCACCGTAGTTGAATTCCATTTCCCTGGTCAATGGGTAGTAGTTCATTTTCGGCACATTCCAGGATGAATGCCATAGATGAGGAAACACCGTCAACATTCATGCCGTACTCATTGCACAAGGTATGGATTTTAAAAAGGGCTTCCGGATCGGTGAGGCCGAGATTGTTGCCAAAGCCCCGCACGGAATTGGTATGCATTCCCTCGCCCTCGATCAAACCATATTCTTTGGATGGGATCTTGTATTTATGCAGGCAATTCACCGGGCAGTCGTAACAGCCCCCTCTGCCGGTTTCCCATTTGCGGAATTTTTCTTCTCGAATGGGTTCGAGTTTTTCCATGGGAAGGTATTCATCCCGCAAGTTATAGGCACCGACAGGTCCGTTTTTGGTAATTCCTCCGGAACCCGACACCCCATGCGTTCCAAGCCTGATGAGGTTGGCCAATAATTCAGATGAATGCATACGCCTTAATAATTGCGCAGTCTTCGCTTTTACTCTTCCCTGGTGGATATTGATCAAAGGTTTTTGGCCATCAACTATGATCGCCTTCAACTTCTTGGCACCAAAGATGGCTCCGCTGCCTCCCCAACCCGCAGCATGGCCGGTATCTGCGATCAGGCAGGATATCTTTACTTCATTTTCACCGGCGCGTCCAATGCCGAGGAAACTAAGAGATTTGGAATGTTTTTTTTCCAATAATCTTTTTTGAAATTCCGGGATGTTTAAATTCCAAAGCTCTTCGGCCGATTGAATGCGCACCCCCTTTTCGGTCATTTCGATGACGACTGGCTTATGGCTGGCTCCCTCGATGACGATGCCGGCATATCCCGCCAGTTTCATCCGATGACCAAAATCCCCACCCACGGAAGAATATAAGAACCCTCCTGAAATTTGATTGCGTGCGATGACAGTGGAGCGATTGGCTGCCGGATACCCGCTTCCCACCAGCAGTCCTGGAACAATGATGATGGGTTGTTCACTCGGATTATTGGAGTGTAGTGTTTTGGAATTGGAGAGCAGGTAGGACCCCAATAACCTTCCCCCTATCCATTTCCAATATTGTTTAAGCTCCTTTTCCTGGCAGGCGCCTGTACTCAAATCCACAAAGACAATTATTCCGGCCAATAAGTTTTGATTTTCCAATCACCAACCTCCAATGGCAAAAAATGACTCGGCAACATAATTTTTAATTATTCTTCAGTATAAAGTTTTTTCAAAAAAAGAGAGTGGATCAAAGATACCTTTCAGATTTAAAAAGAGCACTAATAGTAATCGTTTCGAAATGTATAAGGTTTAATAAGGGACTTAAGCGATTTACAATCCAACGATAATCGAACAGCAGCCAATTTATAAACCTAATCCAACGATTATTCAGCGGATGATTTGATTAAGAAAAATATTTGTGTTACTTTGCCTTCAGTATATTAAGAATTGTGTGTGTGTAAATCTTGCTTGCCTCAAGCACTTCATTTAGAGGTACAAATTCATCTGCATTATGAGCAACATTCAAGTCGCCAGGACCAAGCGCAACGGTTGGGATGTGAGCCAGGTTAATAAAAAAATCAGAGTCTAGGTGAGCTCTTACGCCGATTACACTACTTTCTTTTCCTTTAACATACAATGTTGCTTTCTTTAATTCATTCACCAATTCTGAATTCTCGGGTATAACGCCTGCGGCTGAATTATAAGTAAGGGTCGCTTTTGCTTTTAGCGCTGGGTCTTTTATAGCTAATTTTTGGATGATGGCTTCGATTTGTGCGAGGAAACCAGGGCCAGTTTCGTTTTCCACAACGAAGCGGCTTATTTTACACACACATTTGTCTGGGACAACGCTGGAACGGTGACCTCCATGAATGATGCCGACATTCGTGCTGCTGTTTCCAAGGAGCTTGCTTTTTGCCGGTTTGATTTTGTTGATCTCGAAGATGATCTTGATCATTTGTTGTATGGCATTTACTCCTTTTTCAGCCATACCGGCGTGTACGGGAACACCTTCAGTAATGACTTCAACCTCAACCATGCCTGCGCAGCCCCGGCAGATATTATTACCTGTGGGCTCACCGATCAAGACCATGTCCGCTGAAAAGCCATCATTGATTAATTTAACCGTGCCTTTAGTCTCCACCACCGGCACTTCTTCCTGCACAACTACCGTGAACCAAAGTTCGCCTGTTAAAGTTTCCCCGCTATTCAATACATCCTCAATGGCCAGCAGCATGGCTGTGATTGAAGCCTTGGTATCGCATGCCCCCAGGCCATACATTCTTCCGTTCTTGACCAGGGCGCCAAATGGGTCTACTGTCCATTGATCGCCAACTTCAACCGTATCCAGATGAGCATTGAGAACAAACTTCTTGCCTGGTTTATTGAATTTCTTCACCGCCATCATATTGCCATGCGGGTCGATCCTTGCTTCCATTCCTAATTTTTGGCTTAATTGTTTCAGACTTTTGGCTAGTTTATCTTCCGTTTTACTAATGCTTGGAATGAGTATCAATTCTCTTAGCAATGTTGAACATCGTTCCAGAGTAAGACCTTTATTGGATTTATCCATCAACAACCACTCCTGATTTATTGTTACTAAAACCTAATGATTTATCTCTCTGTTTTTGATTTAAGATGTTAGATTCAGTCTTGTATTTTGCTCAATAATAACAGGGATTTCTTTTTAAAAACCTTGAAAATATTTATATGGCTGTGTATAATGCTGCCTCTTGATAAAGTTGATTAGATTTATCTTACTTCTGACATTGAAAAGGTCACCATTGATTTTTATATTAAGATTCGGGGAAAAAGATCATCAGTAATATATTTGATATATAGCTCATGTTATAATAACATTATGATGTTAAATTTCGCTCTAGGAGGTGAAATTCGGAAGATAATAAAAAGAGGGAAGTAAGACTGCAAGAATGCAAGAAGAAACATAAGTGAAGTGCATTAACAAGTAAAGTCAAAAATAAAACAAAAAGGTAAATAGATGAAGCAGAAAATTTTCTCGCTAAGTTTGGTTGTGTTCATGATCGGAGCCATGGTGCTGTCGGGCTGTGCCCCTCAGGCAGCTGCTGCAAAACCCGCAGCAGATCAACCCGCAGCCAGTGCACCAGTTGCCACCGGATTTGATTTTGAAAAATCCGACAAGGTAGTCTTTGGTGTGCTAACCTATTTGACCGGTAAGAATATGGAACAGGGTCTGCGCAGCAAGGCCATTGTTGACTTGGCTGTTGAGCAGCTCAATGCTGCCGGCGGAGTTTTGGGCAAGAAAGTGGAAGTCCAGTACTTTGACTCCGGCAACGACCAGCAGACTGTGTTGAATTCCGTCCAGAAGATTGTTGCCACTGAGGGCATGAGCGGTTTCTTTGGCTGCATGTACTCCGGTGATACCATCGCCTACCTGCCTACCATCACCAAGGCCAAGATGGTCTCCCTGACCGCCGGTAACAGCGAAAACGTATTGAAGCAGAATAACCCATACATCTGGATGCCCCGCATTTCAGATGCCAGGTTCTCTCAAATCATGGCCAATCTAGCCATTGAAACACTTGGCATGAAAAAACCAGCCATCATTTTCGCCAACAATGCCTCCGGTCAGAGCTTCCGCGACAAGGTTGTTGAAACCTTGAAAGCGGCAA
Source organism: uncultured Chloroflexia bacterium (assembly GCA_963802275.1). Taxonomy (GTDB): domain Bacteria; phylum Chloroflexota; class Anaerolineae; order Anaerolineales; family Anaerolineaceae; genus CAZMZW01. The sequence continues at coordinate 108,092 of CAWDIB010000003.1, forward strand.
AAATGACACCCGTCTTTGAGCTGTCCTATGATCCTGCCACCACGACCAACTATGCACCGTTCGTATCAGCCTTGATTAACAGTGGCGCGGATGGATTGCTGCTCTCCGCCAACTCTTCCGATTCCAGCGGCGTGCTGAGCACCACAGCGCTCAAACAGGGTGGTTTCACTGGTCCAGTTGTGGCTTTCCCTGCCCTGATGAGACTTGATACCATTGCAGCTGCTGGTGGCGCCATGGAAGGTTATTATGGCGTGGCAGAATTTGATGTTGAATCCAAGGATCCCCTCATTTCGAAGGTTGTCGCTGAATTTCGCGCAAAGTATCCCAACATGCAGCCGACCTGGATCGAAGCAGTTTTTTATGACAGCCTGATGCTCCTGGTTGAGGCTGCCAAGATTGCCAACTCCACCAACCCCGAGAAGATTAACGAGGGTATGTCCAAAATTAAAGAATTCAAGGGCATGATGGGTACCCACTCATTCCATGCTGATCATGCCACTGCGGATGGTATCTATACCGCTAAAGTTGAAAATGGCCAGATCATCTTCGGTGATTACCTGAAGAGAGCTCAATAACGTAAGCATTTTCGACTGATTAAAGTGCTCACTTAAGTTAGTAATAAAGATGTGCTGGTTTGAATTTGTAACCAAAAACCAGCACATCTTGAATAATCAAGAAATAAAAGGATTGCAAAAATGGTTTTATTTTTCAATCTGACCATGAACGGAATTACCATCGGCATGGTTTATGCGCTTCTCGGTTTGGGGTTGGTGCTTCTGCTTCGGGCAGTGGGTGTCATGAATTTTGCCCAGGGACAATTAATGGTGATCGGCGCTTACATCACCTGGTACTTCATTGTTCGTTTGGCTCTTCCGCCACTGATTGGACTCTTGATCTCATTTATTTTTTTCATCATCGTTGGTGCGGTTTTTATGTACACCTGCTACTGGCCGGTGCGTAAGAATAAGTGGACCCAGGCAATGCTGGTTTGCACCCTGGGTGCCGCCATGCTCATCCCGGACCTGTGTATGGTCATTTTTAATCCTGAAATAAAAACCATGGCTCCTATCATTCCTGGCAGCCTGATCTTTGGCGATTTCAGGATCCAGTATCAATATTTGTTCATTATTGGCCTGTGCATTTTAATTATTGCCGGCATCTTCTTATTGTTCTCCAAACTCTATGTCGGGCGTGTGATGGCCGCTGCCTCCATGAATGCCTACGCAGCCCAATTAATTGGCATTCCGGCCACGCTGACCACCCTGGCAACCTATATCATTGTGATGATCATCGCCGGCATCGCCGGTTATCTTGTGGCGCCCATCTTTCTTGTTCGCGGTGACCTGGGCAATCTGCAGCTGAAAGCATTTGCTGGTGTGGTACTGGGAGGTCTTGGAAATTTACAGGGTGCCATTATCGGCAGTTTCATCATCGGTTTGATTGAAGCTTACAGCTCTTACTTTACCGTCCATTATATGGACGCATTTGTATTTGCAGTGCTTATGTTGGTCTTGCTCATCCGTCCCCAGGGAATCTTTGGTGCGTACTCAGTTTCAGAAAAGGCGTAAGGATGAAAAAATTGGGCAAAAAAAATCAATTTAACCCTCAAATGATTTTTGGGAAGATACTCCCCATCCTTCTGTTTTTGGCAATCTATTTCATCACCCCTGCTGTCGCCAGTAATTATGTGATGACGATTGTCAACATGATATTGATTTATTTTCTGGGCGCGATTGGTATTTCATTGATGATGGGCATGGGCGGGCATCTCTCTTTTGCTTCAATTTCGTTTATGGGAATTGGGGCATTCCTTGCCGCCCAAATGGCTAAAACTTATGGTGTCAACCCTGTATTCGCCATTTTGTTGTCAGTCCTTTTTACATCCATTTTTTCTTTCCTGCTTGGATTATTGCTGCTCAGATTAAGCGGTGCCTTTTTCCTTTTTTCGACCATCGCATTTGCCCAGATCATGGCCAACGTATTTCTAACCTTTAAACCGCTCAGCAATGGCGCGGATGGCGTTTATGATATTCCCAAGATGGTCCTTTTCGGCGTTCTCTTTGATGATCTGCGTACCTGGTTTTATTTGCTGGCAGTGATCGTCGTTATTATTGCCCTCATTGTGGAACGCATCCGGAAAAGCGTGCTTGGCCGCAGTTTGATGTCGATCCGCGATAATGAGGTTGCGGCAAAGACCTTGGGAGTAGATGTCTATCGAACCAAGGTCATCGCTTTTGTCATTGCCAATGCCTTTGCAGCATTGGGCGGTGCCATCCTTTCATTTCACAACGATGCCGTCAGTGCATCTCTATTCACACTGGAGATCTCGCAAAGATTCCTCGTCATGGTCATGCTCGGAGGGGTGAACAGCACCTTCGGAACATTCCTGGGCACCTCATTGATCACTGCCTTGCCAGAGTGGCTCAGGCCGTTGCAGCAGTATTTGAATATCTTTTTTGGGGTTGGATTGATCCTGATGATGATTTATATGCCAATGGGTCTCACGGGTATTTTTACCCAAACGATGAGGAGAATTACCAACAAACTCAGGAAGAAGAGCGAGGACGCAAATCATGCCGTCAGTACTGAGAGTTAAAGAAGTCAGCAAGGCCTTTGGAGGCGTCATTGCTGCTGAAAAAGTAAGTTTTGAAGTACAATCTGCAGAAATTATGGGCCTGATTGGTCCAAATGGAGCAGGGAAGACAACCTTATTGAATCTGGTCAGCGGGATTTATGAATGCGATTCAGGCCAGATTTTTCTGGGTAAAACTGAAGTAACCAAAACGCCGGCCCATAAAAGAGCCAGGATGGGTTTGGCACGCACATTCCAGACCCCCCGTTTCTTGGAAAGAGCTGAAATCAGGGATAACCTGCTTTTAGGGGTGGAGCAGGGAGACCAGGTCGGATTTTTCAAGTCATTTATTGGCGTAAAAGGAACTGACTTTGAAAAAGAGGTCAAAATCCTTCTGGATATTGCCGGTTTCTCAATCAGATGGGATGACGATATCAGCGCGATGCCTTTCGGGCAGCGAAAACGCCTGGAGATCATTCGTGCCTTGCTCTCTCACCCCAAAGTGATGCTGGTGGATGAACCTGCCGCCGGTTTAAATACCAAGGAACTTGAGAGTGTGATGAATTTACTTAAATTTGCCCTGGGAAAAGGCGTCGGTGTTGTTTTAATTGAACACAGAATGGATCTGGTAATGAATGTGTGCAACAGGATCATTGTTCTCAATTTTGGCAAATTGATCGCTTCCGGCAAACCCAAAGAGGTTGCCACCAATCCGGCGGTGATCGAAGCTTATTTGGGAAAGGATGTATAACATGCTGAAGATTAAGAATCTCCACGCATTTTATGGTCCCATCGAAGCCCTAAAAGGAATTGATGTTGAGATCCGGGATGGGCAAATTTGCAGCATCATTGGTGCGAATGGCGCGGGTAAAACAACCCTGCTTAAGGCCATCTCCGGCATGATCCAGCGCACGGGAAGCATGCATTGGAACGAACACGATATTTCGGATGCATCTCCGCTGCAAACCGCAAAACTTGGTATTGTTCATGTGCCGGAAGGCCGCCTGGTATTTCCAGGTCTGACTGTGCAGCAAAACTTGGAAGTGGGGACGGTTTCGTGGCATGGCATGTTTGGCCGCCAGCCATTCGATCAAGAACTGGATATGGTTTATAAATTGTTTCCGCGCCTGAAAGAGCGTTACAAACAGGGGGCTTGGTGTCTCTCTGGCGGTGAACAACAGATGCTCGCCATTGGACGCGGTCTTATGGCGCGACCTCAGTTGTTAATGCTGGATGAACCCTCCATGGGTCTGGCGCCGGTGATTGTAAGCGAGCTCTTCAATAAAATCATTGAAATCAACCAGCAGGGAATCCCCATTCTGTTGATTGAGCAGAATGCCAAATTGGCGTTAAGAATTTCAAATTACACCTACATTTTGGAACGTGGACTGGTGAAAGAGCATGCTTCTTCACATGAATTGCTCGATCATCCAAAAGTGGTTGAAGCCTACCTTGGCAAGTTCGCCACCTAGTAATTTGGATTATTTTCGTAAATAATTACTTTTCATAGAGAAATCGAAAAGCAGAAAAGAAGGATTCGTTAGCAGTTAAATAAACCCAGGCGAATCCAGCTGCTGATTTTTGAGTGAGATAAGTCTGACTCTTATTTGAAGAATGAGAGTATGCTGTCTGCGACATACTTCATTTCTTTTTCGCTGTAACGCTGGTCGCAGTGGATCATCAGGTTATGTGCCGATAAATACCTGGCATCCTCGCCTGGATCATAGTAATCATACGGAAGAATCCACTGAATCTCACCAATGATGTCCTTGCTGACCAAATGGTCATAAAAGGCATCCCTGTTTTCCACCAGCAGGAATAATCCGAAGGGGACATAGTCGCCACCCTCATCCATTGGCTGGCTGCCGATGGTCAAACCCGGCTGATCCTTTAATCGTTGATAAAGGTATTGATAATTTGCCCTGCGCTGCTTGATGATCGCATCCATATCACTGGCAAATAAAATATTCCTGGAAAAAGCGGTCATATCGCGTACGGTCAGGTCTGTGTAGCGGCTCTTATTGGCCTGCTGCTCAAGTTTGAGATATCCTTTTCTATCTAAATCAGGATTCTCATCATAGTATTCCCGCATCAGGGAAATCAATAGTTGTGTGTAAGCTGCTTCATTGTAAGCATCTTCCAGCTTTATAAGCTTGAACGGTGCGCCGTCTTTGGCTGCCAGCAGCCCACCATCGGTCATGGGCAGCCACTTGCGGGTGCTGCATACCAGGTAATCCCCGAATCCCATGCGTTTTTTGTCACGGGATAAAAGAGTTTGGGTGATATCTTCCACGATGGGAATGCCGCGTTCACTGCGAATCTGTTTCAGTTCATCCACGATCGTTTGTTCATAGGGAACGCCGAAGTAATCAATGATGTAAATACCCTTTACATGTTCATCCAGTTTGCTTTTCAGGTCTTCCATGTCGATGGATAGATCGCGCTTGATTCGATAGAAACGGTATTTTACCTTTGGCGCTTCAATCGAGACGATGATTGAAAGGCATAAATAGTCCGGCAGGAGAAGGACGTCCTCTTCATTGAAATTGATGCAATTATTCAGCAGGTAGATCGTTGCGGTGCGGCCATTATTTGTCAGAACTTGCCGTTCGAATTGATTAGAAAAATCACACCTTAATGGCAAAAATTCCTGCTTGGATGGCTGATGAAGCTTGACAAGGTCAATATGTTGGAATCCGCCGATTAACATTGGGCGAGGGGCTGGCTCCCTCAATGACAATGCCGGCATACCCCGCCAGTTTCATCCGATGACCAAAATCCCCACCCACGGAAGAATATAAGAACCCTCCCGATATTTGATTGCGCGCAATGATTGCGGATCGATTGGCTGCCGGATACCCGCTCCCCACCAATAAGCCAGGAACAATGATGATAGGTTGTTCACTTGGATTGTTAGAGTGTAGTGTTTTGGATTTTGAGGAGCAGGTAGCACCCTAATAACCTTCCCCCAACCCATTTCCAATACTGCTTCAGTTCTACCCCCTGGCAGGTACCATTGCTTAAATTGATAAAAATAATATTTCCCAATAAAATATTTCGATTATTCAATGGCTGACCTCAATAAAACCTATCAAATACAACAAAATAACTCAACCAATCTTCTAAAAATCACGATTATAGAAAAATTATTATTAGTAAAAAAATGTTAGGTAATGATACGAACCTTCTCATGTTTAATAATAAGTATATTGGATTGTTTTATTTTAATTAAGATAATAAGAGTTCAGAGAAAACCCTGAGCGTCTTTGAAATAAGAATATTACCGTTACACATAAAAGACGCCTCGGTAAATTTACAGATTCCGAAGAATTCCCCATTTTAGATATTTTTTTAGCCATAAATCTATTATGGTTTATATAATTTGTTGTTCCCGTGTCTATTTTATTAAATCCTTATCAGGAATACCTTGCTTTTTTACATATTTTCCAGTGCTTTTAAGCTCATTAAACCTTTCCTTGAACATCAATAGAATTTCTTTTGGAGATTTACCCCAAAGAGATATTATCCCATTGGGTAAAAACGCAAGGGCAATGATGATTAGAGCACCATATATGATCAGCCGCATTTGATCTGTTAACCGAAGAAATTCCGGAAGAAAAACCAAAACAAAAGCCCCAATTAATCCGCCTTCTAATCTACTTAATCCACCAACAATTGCCATTGAAATAATAATTAACGAGGCTTGCCATCTAAATTGATCAGGGCTGATAAAACCAATAAAAGGTCCATAGAGAACACCAGCTAATCCACCGAAAGCTGCAGCAATCGCGAATGCAATAGTTTTGTATTTCATTGTATTAATACCCAATGATTGTGCTGCCTCCTCCGATTCCTTGATGGCAATAAAAAATCTTCCAAACCTTGAATTAATAATTTGTCTGCAAATTAAGTAGGAAATAATTAGAAATGCGATGCACAAAAAGAAGAAAGGTTGCAGTCCATTAAAGGTATAACCAAAAAGCACTGGCCGCTTGATACCATTTATTCCAAAAGGTCCGCCAGTAACAGCAACCCAATTAAGAATGATTAAGTATATGATCTCTCCAAATACTTGCGTCACAAGAGCCAAATAAGGTCCACCGCGCAGTTTCATAGCTGGAATGCCAAGTAAAACTCCAAAGGCGATAGAGATACAAACTGCAACCGGTATCGTCAACCACCATGACCAATTGAATTTAATAGTTAAAATGGCCGAAACATAAGCACCCAGACCGATAAAAGCTGCCTGGCCTAAATGTAATTGTCTTGCGTATCCGGTAATAATGACTACTCCTAGGACGGCGATCGCATTTATGCTAGCCAAGATGGAAAGATACATTGTGTAGTCACTACTACTTAAAAGCAGAAATAAAACAACTAAGAAGACAAATAGCCATTTATTTTTTAATAAGGATTTCAAGGCAAACAACTCCTTTTTCTATTTAGAAGTTAAAATTTTGAATCAACGCGTTTTTGGAATATACCAAGGGGAAAAAATGCAAGTACTGTAATTCCAAAAACGAACACAATAACATCCCTTAACCCCGAAGGAATGTAACCAGCAGAAATGGATTCAAGCATACCCACAATCAAACCTCCGCCAATTGCCCCCCATAGATTGCCAACTCCGCCAACAACCGCTGAGATGAAAACTTTTAAGGCAAGCGATGACCCCAATTCAAGCGTCACTGAATATAAAGGTGCAACAAGAAAACCAGCAGCGCCACCCAAGATTGCGGTAAGTGCAAATGTTGCTGCTCTTGTTCCGGACACGTTGACACCCATAACCCCTGCCGTTTCAGGATCCTCTGCAGCAATTCGCATTGCCAAACCAAATTTTGTTCTTGTGAAAAACAATTGCATCACACCTAAAATTAAAATGGCGATTAACGAAATGAATAAATTGTTTGCCGTTATTATCGAGTTTCCGATTATGATTCTTTGGTTGGGATCAAAAATCAATGGCAAGGAACGGGGTTCGGGTCCCCAAACAAGCAGTAATACATTTCTGAGTACAGTTGCCCAAGATATTGATACCAACATGAAAGTGATGCCGGACGCTTTTCTGAAATGCGTGAAAATCCCTTTTTCGACCAAAAAGCCATAAACCATCATTGACACCAATACAAGAAGTAAGGCGAGATAAACTGGTAAATCCAATAGAACGATGAATGTATAGGTTGTCAGGGCGCCAAGTGTGATTGTTTCCGAATGAGAGAAATTCAATAACTGTAGCGCTTTATATACCATCGTAAAACCTATTGCGGCTAAACCATAGATCATGCCAATAGTGATTCCATGGATGACTTGATTAAATAAAAAATCCATTGGCTTACCTCGCCTTCAAGGTATTCAATATTGCACGTGTATAAATCTTACTTGCCTCAAGTACTTCTTTCATGGGGACGAATTCATTTGCAGTATGTGCAAGATTCATATCTCCCGGTCCAAGAGCCACACTTGGAATTTTTGCCAGATTTATCAAGAAATCTGAATCAAGATGAGCTCTTAAACCGACAACTGATTTCTCTTTTCCAGTGACATATGATGAAGCTTCTTTCAAGGTGTTTACTAATTCCGAATTTTCAGGGACCACACCGGCAGCTGAATTATAAGTAAGGGTCGCTTTTGCTTTAATAGTGGGATCTTTTGCAGATAGTCTTTGGATTATTGATTCAATTTGCTCCAGAAATCCATGACCGGTCTCGTTCTCTACGACATGTCTGCCTATCTTGCATAAGCATGTGTCTGGGACAACACTTGAGCGGAGCCCCCCATTAATTATTCCAACATTCATGCTACTATTTCCAAGCAGCTTGCTTTTAAGAGGCTTAATCTTATTGATCTCCAGAATGATCTTTATCATTTGCTGAATGGCATTGACGCCCTTTTCAGCCACGCTGGCATGCACAGGTACACCTTCTGTAACAATTTCAACCTCCACCATACCGGTACAACCCCGACAAATATTATTATTTGTAGGTTCTCCGATTAGGGCTAGATCAGCTTTAAAACCATCTTTAATTAATTTATATGTACCCTTGTTTTTCTCTCCTTGCACTTCTTCTTGTACAACTGTTGTGAACCATAATTCACCCTCTAACGCCTCCTCACTTTTCAATACAGCTTCAATCGCTAACAACATGGCTGCAATGGAAGCTTTTGTATCGCAGGCTCCGAGGCCATACATTCTTCCATCCTTAACCAAAGGATTAAATGGATCCATTGTCCATTTATTTCCAATATCTACAGTATCCATATGAGAATTAAGGACAAGTTTTTTCCCTGGCTTGCCGAATTTTTTTACAGCAATCATGTTGCCATGGCGATCGATACTTGCTTTCATCCCCATTTTTTGGCATTCCTGCCGTATTTTTTTTGCCAAGCGTTCTTCTGTTTTACTAATGCTTGGGATTTTTATTAATTCCTTAAGCAATGATGTGCATCGTTCTAAAGTAAAAACCTCACTTCTTTTATTCATTTTATTTATTTCTCCTTTTTATACACCCAGGTATTTGTTTTGTATTTCCTTATTTTTAATTAAATCAGCACCTTTTCCTTGGAGGATAAGATTTCCCACTTCTAAAACATAAGCGTATTTAGCAATTGACAAAGCCATTTTGGCATTCTGTTCAACGATGATTACAGGTATTCCTTCGGTTTTATTAATTTGATTGATTGCTTCAAAAACCTGTTTGATTAAGTTGGGTGCCAATCCCATTGATGGTTCATCAAATAATAAAAGTTTGGGGTTTGACATTAGCGCTCTTCCAATCGCCAACATCTGCAACTCACCCCCTGAGAGAGTTCCGGCAATCTGCTTTTTTCTTTCAGATAGCTTAGGAAATAAGTTGAAAACACGATCAATATTTTTATTTATTTCGTTTTTATCCTTGATAATATAAGCTCCTGCCAGAAGATTTTCTAGCACATTTATCTGCTTGAATATTCGCCTTCCTTCAGGGCACAAAGAAATGCCTTTTCTGACTATCAAGTGGGGAGATAAACCAGTTATTTCTTCACCAAAAAATTTAATTTTGCCTGAAGAAGGTTTTTTTATTCCAATTATTGTTTTCATTAAAGTGCTTTTTCCAGCACCGTTACAACCTAGAATGGCTGTAATATCATTACTTTCAATATTTAAACTAATATCGTTCAGCGCACAGATCACACCATAATGGCAGGATAAATTTGAGATTATTAGCATAGGAGATCAGCTTCCTTCCCAAGATAGACTTCTATTACTTCAGAGTTATCTTGAATTTCTTTTGGCGTTCCTTCTGCGATAACTGAACCAGAATTTAGGACAGTGATAATATTGCATAAATTCATTACAAATTTCATATGATGTTCGATGAGAAGAATTGTCATTCCTTCGGAAATTAGTTTGTTTATTAATAAAGCAACACTATCACTTTCCTGATCATTCATACCAGCAACTGGCTCATCCAACATCAAAAATTCAGGTTTGGTCGCAAGACATCTGGCAATTTCCAGTAATCGTTGTGAACCATAGGAAAGATTCTTGGCTTGGATATTCTCTTTTCCATCTAAACCGACAAATTTGAGAAGTTTGCCAGCCTCATCAAGAGCTTCCTTCTCTTCAATCTTGAAATTTTTCGTATTTGATACCACCGAAATAAAACCAGCTTTTAGGTGCACTGAATAAGCGGTCATCACATTTTCAATCGCGGTCATTTCTGGGAAAAGATTTATGTTTTGGAAAGTCCGAACCAATTTCATTTTTGGTACCGCATACGGGGCAATCCCACTAATATCTGTCCCTTTATACAAAATGCTTCCGGATGTGGGTGTGTAAAACCCGGAAATGATATTTATGACGGTTGTTTTCCCCGAACCATTAGGACCGATTATTCCATGGATTTGCCCTTTGTTTACTTTAAAAGAAACATCGTTTAGTGCTCGCAAACCACCAAAATCACTTGATTAGATTTTTCACCTGCAGCATATAAAAATTACTCCTGATATTTCGTATTATAGAAACAAAATCCCTCACAAATGTTAGAAATCACTTCATTCTCGAAAACTGATCATCTAAACGATTAATCTACCAAATAGTATAAGACTTTCACCAGCTGCAATATTGAAACCTCATCTTTTTTCATAATGGTTTAACCAATTCCCCATAAACATCAGGTCGCCGGTCACGAAATACTGGTTGTTGTGCGCGTTCTTCCAGTAGCTTGTCATTGCTCAAATTACCATATAGTATAGTATCTTCTGCATCACATCGTTGTGGCATCATAGGCTCGCGCAGAATTTTGGGAGGGTTTTTTATTGAATCTTTCTTCGTACCTTTTTACCCATTCCTGCTTTTTGGCATCGTCCACATTGGGAATGAATGGGACTGCATTGATGGTGCCCACGTAGTATCCTGAGGATAGCTCCCACGTCTTGTTATGGATAATGCCCGAAGCGCCATAGAATTGAACATTCCAACCCATTTCCCGAGCTTGTTTCATAATCAGGCTTCCAGGCAGATATTGGCTCCAGATGACTAATCCGTCTACTCCTGCATCACGAAGTTTTGTGATGGGAGATCTCATGTCTTTATCTTCTCCCATAAATGACTCACTGACCAAGGAAACACCCAGTTTGTCTGCAGCATTTTTAACGGAATTTAATCCTCCAACACCGAAATCATCGTTTACATAGATGATCCCCAGCTTCTTTGCACCCATCTTTTCTTTGGCGTATCTCACGACAGCAAAGGCCTGTTGCGGATCAGGTCGTTGTTTCCAAAAGCCCATAAAAAATATTGCCTTATGTTGTATCCTCCTTTCTTAATAAATGTTGATAAAGGATATTCAGTATCTTTATTGATTACATTTTTGTCAATTATGGCAAAAATTTCAGCATCCTTTATTTTAAATATTTTTACAGATATTATATTTATTGTCAATAACCTCAATAATTTTTATTATATTACAAACGTCTTTCTAAAAATAAGATTTGAATAGCGTGCTGTCTTTGGTTACTAGAAGCCTTCTTTCAGCTTTGGGCAAGTGCCATAATAGATGACACCTATAATAGCTCTCCATCTTTATAGATCATTTTCCCATCAACAACATAAGTGGGTTTTTTCATGATCAGGTCAATGTGGATGGGGGTGGCATTTGTGCCGCCATAAGACAGGTTGTTGCCGATGCCGATATGCATGGTGCCAAACACGCCCTCATCTTCCAGCATCCTGCCGCTGATGGAAGCGGCTCGGTTCATGCCAAAGCCAACCTCGGCGATTAAGTAAACCCTTTCATCGCTAAAACTCTTCAAACTGGTTTCCAGCAGTTTTGCTTCTTCACCACCACTAATTGAAGTGATGTATCCTTTGGAAACCTGGATCGTGATGGGTTCCTTGATGACGCCCAGCCCCGGGAGTGGGATGCTGCCATCGATCACGAGAACTCCTTCAGCACTGTTATCGGCTGGTCCAACAGCGGTTTCAATATTGGGGGGCGAGGCAGCCATGCCCGGTTTGTTGGCGATGCCATAGCCGCTGACGGCCTTACGCCCAGTGATGGAAGTGGTGAAGTTCGTTCCTGCCGGGGTGGTAAGCGTGCAGCGTTCACCGGTGATTTTGGCTGCGGTATCATCGATCAATTTCCGCGAAGCGGCAAAGTCCACAAATAGACAGCCCTCTTCCAGCATCTTCAACGAGTAATCCGACATATTCACGAACCGCGACCCGGCTTTGCAGGCTTCCAGTCGTGCCGATGTGTTATAGAGCGAAAAGGTGGTCGCTGAAAACATGACATCGGAAGCAGCCATGGCTGCGCGGACGATCTCGGTTGGTGCAGATCCGTGTGTCTGGCGGTTGCTCATGCGAACCAGGGTGGTATCAGTGAACTTGGATGCGCATTCATACATCAATTCGCCGATCTGCTTGCTTCCATCATCGGTAATGACCAGGACTTTTTCTCCCTTTTTTGTTTCGGCGCACGTGTGTAAAAGTATTTCACAGCCCGGGTATGTATTTTGACTCATTGTTATTTCCTTAATTGAATTTAAGAATCTGACGATTTTTATTATTCGAGTTTTGCCAGCGCCTTTTCCATATTATCCATGCCCTGCTTGATGGCTTCAAGAGAATTGGAATAAGCAACACGGACGGAATTTGGGGCTTCGAAAGCAGAACCGGGTACGATGGCAACCCTTGCTTCCTCCAGCATGTATGCGCAAAAATCAACGGAATCCTTGATGACCCGCTTGCCGAAGCGTTTGCCATAATAATAGCTGACATCCGGCATCAGGTAAAAGGCGCCATCCACATTGAAACATGAGATGTGCGGTATGGAATTTAAGCGCTCAACCAGGTAACGTCTTCGTTCATCGAACTTGGTGCGCATGAATTCGATCGTATCGGTCGGACCTTCCAACGCTTCAATGGCAGCCCATTGAACAAAAGTGGTGCTGTTTGAGGTGGTGTGTCCTTGCAGGGAGGAGATCGCCCGGGCGATATCCTGGGGTGTGGCGCTGTAGCCGATGCGCCAGCCGGTCATGGCAAAGGACTTGGACATGCCATTGATCAAGATGATGTGTGCTTTGATCTCTTCCGAAAGTGAAGCGATGCAGACATGTTTCTTGTTGTTGTAGATCAGTTTCTCATACACTTCATCCGAAATAACGTAAAAATCATGCTTGACTGCCAGCTCGCCCAGTGCCCGCAGACTTTCTTCCGGATAGACTGCACCAGTCGGATTATTGGGGGTATTGATCATGATCGCACGCGTCTTGGGCGTGATCGCTTTTTCAATCGCTTTCAGATCCAGTTGGAAACTTTTCGGGTCAGTATCCACTAATACCGGAACAGCATCAGCTAGTTTGATCATTTCAATGTAGCTTACCCAGCATGGGATGGGAACAATGACCTCATCGCCTGGATTGCAGATGGCCATAATGGCATTGTCCAGTGCTTGTTTGGCACCGGTGGATACGACGATTTGGGAGGGTTCGTACTTTACATGATTCTCCCGCATCAGTTTATTGCATATGGCATCCCGCAGCTGCGGAATCCCATTGACATTGATGTACTTGGTTTTTCCTTGTTCCATGGCCTTTGTGCAGGCATGGATGATGTGTTCCGGGGTGTTGAAATCCGGCTCACCCACGTTGAGGCCAATCACTTCCACGCCGTCTGCCTTTAAGTTGGCCACGATACCCTCCAGTTCGATGGTGGCCGAGGGTGTCATTCTTTTTATGCGCTCGCTGATCATTAAAAAGCTCCTTTAAAAAGTTATGATTTAGAAGGGCATCCTAAATTGAATCGGCTGCCCTGGAAAGCAGAATTCATATTTTTATTCCGTACTGGCCAGCCTGATTGCACTTTTAGCCAGGACCAAGGTTGGGTCAATATGTTCCCGGTCGATGGAATAAATGGAAAAAGCCAATGGCAATTCAGTGCATCCCAATACCAATGTTTCGGCACCTGCCTGTTTAAGTTCATCGAGCGCCTGGTAGAAGCCGGTCAAGTCGATTTTATAGTTGCCTGCTTTGATCCCTTCATATATAAGGTTCATCACATGCTTTTGATTGGCTTCTGACGGACGCAGGATTTGAATTCCGAATGACTGCATAGCCCGGTCATATACACCGGTTTGTATGGTTCCATCGGTGGCCAGCAACCCAATGCGATGAAAACCTTTTCTGACCACCTCGCGCGCAGTCTCGTCCAGCATATTAATTATGGGGACATGTACCTTCTCTATAATGCGGCCATAGAAGTAATGCGCGGTATTGCAGGGCATAATCAAGAGATCCGCCCCCATTCCCTCAAGCAAAATGGCGGAGCGGACAATTTCAGGTACTGGGTCTGCACCCCCATGCAGGATGGCAGCGGTCCGATCGGGGATATTGATGTTGCTGTCAATGCAGACGCGGATATGCTCGCTGTCATTTTTTGCGGGGGTGTTTTCAATGATCTTTTTAAACAGGTCCGCCGTCGCCAGTGGACCCATGCCGCCAATGATGCCGATCGTTTTCTTCTTGGACATCAATCCTCTTGTACAGTTATTCTACATGGATGGCAAAATCAGGGCAGATCTTTTCGCAGATCATGCACTTGATGCAATTTTCCTGTCTTGGCGCTTCCATGTAGTTGTAGCCTTTTTTGTTCACTTTATGCTGTGAAGGCTCAAAAACATCCTTGGGGCACATATTCATGCACAGGGAACAATTTTTACATAGGTCGATATCAATATAGACAACTGGCATGGTTTTTCCTTTTGCTTTATTTTTTCTCCAGCAGTTTTTTCACTGCTTCCACCAATTCAATTGGATTTTTAACGACAACAGCGCCTGCCCTGGTGAGTGCGTCGATCTTAGTTTTGGCTGTCCCTACATTTCCGCTGACGATCGCGCCGGCGTGTCCAAGGCTTTTTCCTTGCGGAGCATGGCGTCCGACTATTAAAGACACAACCGGTTTTTTTACATGTTCTGCAATGTGGGCTGCGGCTTTTTCTTCCTGGTCGCCGCCAATTTCTCCCAGCAGGACGATGACATCTGTTTGCGGATCCTTTTCAAATAATTCAACCGCATCCCTTTGGGTCAGACCCCAAAGAGGACCGCCGCCCAGTGCAGCCACCGTGGATTGACCAATTCCAGCAGCGCTTAAAGTCTTGCCTATCTCATAGGATAGTGCACCGCTTTTCGACACAATTCCAACGCGCCCCGGGCTGAAGAAGCGTACCGGATGGGAACCGACTTTGCAGATTCCGGGTGCAATGAGGCCGGCGCAGCCCGGGCCGACCAGGTAGGCTTGGTGATACCTGGCATAAGCGATCATCTCGACCACATCATGTTGTGCGATGTCTTCCGTCGTGACGACCAGCAGTTTGATACCCGCATCGATCGCTTCGAAGCAGGCATCCTTGACGGCTGTGCGCGGCACAAAACAGATCGCGGTATTGAAGTCATGGTGTTGTTTGGCTTCAGATATAAAGTTGTACACCGGAATGCCGTGTACTTCATTTCCGCCCTTGCCTGGGGTGACGCCAGCCACAATTTTTGTCCCGGCATCCATCATGATCTTGGTTTGCAGCGCGCCTGATTTTCCGGTGATGCCCTGTACCAAAACCTTTGTATTTTGATCAATTAAGATGGACACGTTATTCTGCCTCCAGGGTTGCTTTTACGCAATCTCTGACGGTTTCCATGAGATCATCATAGGTCACCAAACCGGCGTCGCTCATGATGCGTTTGCCTTCCTCTTCCATTGTTCCACACATGCGCGTGAATATGGGTACCTCAATCTGATGATCTTTCAAATAGGTGGTGATTCCATTCGCCATATCATCCATGCGGTTGAAGCCGCCGATGAGAGCAACCAGGATAGTCTTGATCGGTAATCCGCTCTGTAGTGTCAGTTGCATGGCGCGGTACATCACTTCTGCAGAGGTAATTCCGCCCAATTCACAAAAGCTTGTCACCTTTCCGCCGGCGTCATTGATCAGGTCGAGGGTGAGCATACCGGTGCCTGCGCCATCCGAGATGAGGCCGATCTCTCCGCCCTCCAGGGGAACGAAGGTGATGGTGGTCTTTTCTTTTTCTTCGATGACAAGGTTGACCAACTTTTTCCGTTCCTGCTCAATTTGCTGTATCGTCTCTTGCATGCTGTTCAGGGCATGATCATCCAAAACCACCTTGGAGTCCATGGCAATCAGTTTGCCGCCCGCGACTCCCAGCGGATTGATTTCAACAAGGATCGCCTTGGTTTCAAAAAAGGCTTTCTGAACTTTTTTGACCACCGAGATCAAATCCTTTTCATCCGCATATTTCAGAAGGCTCACTATGGATTTGAGTTGATAGTCTTTTAGACCGGTGAAAGGATCAATTTCCATCTTAATGATTTTTTCCGGTTGTGTTTTTGCCACTTCTTCAATTTCAATTCCACCAGCCGCACTGATAATCAAAGTGGGCTTGGCGACATTCTGAAGCGTAATGGAGAGGTAAAGCTCTTGTTCGGCATGAACTAGTTTCTTCGCACAACAAGCCGTGTACCTGATGCCCCTTGATGGACATACCCAGTATGCTGGCGGCGTTTGCCTCGAAAGCGGCCTCATTTTCACACACCTTGATGCCGCCGGCTTTTCCGCGGCCTCCGGTCATCACCTGGGCTTTTAGAACAAACGGGTAGGGCAGAGGTGCGCTGGCATTGGCTGAATAAACCATCTCACTGTGCGGTATAGGTACCCCATAGCTGGAAAGCAGACGTTTTCCCTCATATTCATAGAGATTCATGATGCCATTCGCTCCTGCATGTTTTGTGAACCGCTTCTATCCACGGTGGTAAAGATCGTTCTTGCTGGCGTATTCGATCCCGGCTTCAACGGCTTTGTGATTCAGTTCCATAAAACGTGAGGGGACGGAATCTTTTACGACATCGATCAGGTCTTTTTTATTGAGTATGCCGCAACACTCTGCCACGAATCCCAGCATGACCGTATTGGCTGCCATGCGGTTGCCAAGGTCCACCGCAATCTGGGTGGCTGGTATCCCATAGGTATTTTTGATCGGCTTGGTGAAGTTTTTCACCAGATCGGAATCAATGATCAAAACCCCGTCTTCTTCAAGAGTATGGATGTATTTGTTATAAGCATCCTGGAACATGGCAATCAGTAGATTCTTCTTTTGAGCCACCGGGGAATTGATTGGCTTTTCGTCGATGATCAATTCCGCCTGGCATTGACCGCCGCGGGCTTCTGAACCATACGATTGCGTTTGAACGGCATATAAATTCCCCTTGGTCACCGCAGTGGTCCCCATGATCACAGCTGACAGAATGATGCCTTGTCCCCCGAAGCCGCATAAACAGATACGTTGTGGATATTTCATCATTGGCTTTACTCCATAATTGCCTTGTTGGTCCCGGTATAGACGGGTTCGAGAACGCGCTTGAATTCCGCGCATTTGAGTTTGCCAGCCAGTTGCTCGGCGGTTTTGGTTTTCTCCTCGGCCGCGGTGTATGTGGAGTTCTTGATCCAATCAACCAGCTTTTGCGGGTCGCCGGACTTTAATGCATACCGGCCAAAGTGGGTTGGGCACTGGGAGATGATTTCGATCATTGAGAAGCCCTTATGCTGAAGGGCACGTTTCATCGCCATCATGCATTGGGTGAAGTGGGTGGTAGTCCAGCGTTCCACATGGGTTGCCCCAGCCGCCATGGCGAGTTCGCACAGGTCAAAGGGTTTTTCAGCGCTGCCGTAAGGGGTTGTCATCGTGATGGTGTCCAATGCGGTGGTCGGCGCAACCTGGCCGCCGGTCATGGCAAAGTTCAGGTTATTGACAACGATGACGGTAACATCCAAATTGCGGCGTGCGGCATGTATGAAGTGATTGCCGCCGATGGAAGCCAGATCTCCATCCCCTGCAAAAATGACCACCGGCAGGTCAGGTTTCATCATCTTGATGCCCGTTGCCCATGCCAGAGTTCTGCCGTGCACGCCGTGTAAAGTATCCGTAACGAGATAAACCGGGATGCGTGCTGTGCAGCCAACTCCCCCGATCGTTACCATCCTTGAAGGATCCATTCCTAGTGCATCAAGCGCCTGCGTGTAGTAATTGAGAACCTGTCCACAACCGCAGCCTGCACAGAAAAAATGTGGCAGCTTTTCAGGGCGTAAAAATCTTCGGTTTGGGTTGATTTTTAAATCGCTCATTTCACTCCCTTTACAATGGCGGTATGGATTTCTTCGGGCGTATGCACCAACCCGCGGTTCTTGGTAACACGCTGAACCGGGCAGCGGCCGGCAACAACCCGTTCGATCTCAGTGGCATATTTGCCGATGTTCATCTCGACCGCAAAAATCTTTTCCATCTGCTTGGATACCTCGGCAATTTGTTCCTCTGGAACCGGCCAGACATTGCATAGTTTCAGTACACCTAATTTGATGCCAGATTCGCGTGCGAGTTGCGCTGCTTCAATGGCCGGACGGACTTCACTGCCATAGGTGATGATGGCATATTTTGCGTCATCCATCATGAAAGATTGGGTCTTGCAGATTCTATTTCTGTTCTCTAAAATTTTCCCGGTTATCCGGCGGTATAGTTTATCGAACACATCCGGATCCCAATCGATGTGTCCTTCTTCATCATGTGGGTTCAGGCTGTAGATGGTATGGTAACCCTCACCGATCGGGGCTGCATCCGGGCAGCCAAATTCCGTGGCGGCAAATGGCTTGTAATTTTCGGGAGGTAGGTTGGTATATTTACGGTTGAAAAGTTCGATCTTGGATGCATCCGGGATATCCAGTCTCTCACGCATCAATGCGATGGTGGTCTCAGACATGACGATAACCGGATTACGGTATTCTTCAGCCAGGTTGAATGCCCAGATGGTATAGTCATACAATTCCTGTACGGAGGCGGGGCAGACCACGATGGCTTCATAATCACCGCTTGCGCCGTAGCGCATCTGCATCACATCCGCCTGTGTGGCGTAATTTTCACCGCGGCAGCGTTGAACATCTACAACCACTACTGGGGCTTCAATGGTATAGCAATACCCCAAGCCTTCCTGCATGTAATTGTATCCGGCGCTGGCAGTAGCGGTCATCGCTTTGGCACCGGCCAGCGATGCACCCGCGCAGGCGTAAATTGAACAAAGTTCATCTTCGCCCTGCAGAAATTTTCCACCCACTTCAGGCAGCCGCTTGGCCATGTGTTCGGAGATCTCATTGGCAGGCGTGATCGGATACCCGCCAAAGAAATTGCATCCGGCGGAAATGGCACCCTCCACCAGGGCATAGTTGCCGAGCATGAAGTGAACTCCTGTCTTGACATAACGTTGTTCCGCTTTAACGATTGGCATTAATCTTCCTCCGTTCGTTCATTTTAAAATAAACTGAAGCATTGTATTATGTCTGATAATTCAAGTCAAGATGATGAATGTCAGATATCAAATTTTACAAAAAAGTAAGTGCTTGTTTCAGAATTGAAATAAATTTCCTACCCCGATTTTTAAAATATCAATGCTGTAAAACCGAGTTTATTTGTGATGTAATAAAAACAGAACCAATGATGATAAAATTTGTCTTGTTTACCGTGTGATCTCTAAACTATTATCGGTTGGTTTTTGTATTGCTTCTTATATATTATAATTTGCGAAGTTTAAGAACAATGTCACTCTGCAAGATTTTCAGAGGCAGGTAAAATTAGAACCATGGAAGAACTTCAGGTGCTGGTTGAATTCACCGGTGTATCCCGGATGCTTACCGGGATTTCCGAATTGTCGTTGAAGATCACTCCCGGCACCACCTTTGCAGATATCGTTAATAAAATGGGGCAGAAATTTCCGTCTTTGGTGGGGCAGATCATCGATAAGAACGGCAGGGATTTCATTGCCACCAATTTGTTTAGTCTGAACGGCCAGCGCATTATCCAGGAGGGTGAGATGAATGAGAAGCCAGCGAATGGGGACCGTCTGATCCTGCTTTCGCTGCTGGCCGGCGGTTAAGGTCTTATTTCAAATTTGAGGAGAATAGGTAATGTACGGTTACTTTGGAAAAATCCTGCATATTGACCTGACAGAACGCAAACACTGGGTGGAGGAAAAGCCGGAGGAATTCTTCAAAAAGTACATCGGCGGGGTTTCCATGGCCGCCCGCCTGTGCTGGGAGAACATCAAGCCCGGCTGTGATCCTTTTTCACCCGATAATCCCATCTGCATCGCCAACGGCATCTTTGCCGGAACACCCGTGCCGGTGGGCGCCAAGTACGGACTGGCATCCAAATCGCCCATGACTGGTTTCATCGGAGACAGCCTTTCCGGTTCCTGGTTTTCAATCGCCCTGAAGCGGGCTGGCTGGGATGGTATCGTCATTCACGGCGCCAGCCAGGAATGGGTGTACCTCTTCGTTGACGACGACCGTGTTTCATTCCGGGATGCAAAAAAGCTGCTCGGCAAGGATACTTACCAGACCGAGGAAGCCATCCGCGAGGAACTGGCGGATGACCAGGTACGTTCCGCCACCATCGGTCCAGCCGGGGAGAACGGCGTACGATATGCCAATGTGACCAACGACGGCCGCCAGGCCGGGCGCACCGGTCACGGGGCAGTATGGGGTTCCAAAAAATTGAAAGCAGTTTCGGTGCGCGGCACACAGGGCGTAAAAGTGGCTGACCCCAAGACGCTTAACAAACTTGCCTTTGACATCACCAAGGCTTCCCAGGGACCGCACACGGTTAAATACCGCGTGCTGGGTACTTCCCAAAACGTATTGAACCTGAACAAGCTGGGATTATTACCCACCCGCAATTATCAAGAAGGCACATTTGAACATGCCGAGCTGGTCAGTGGCGAATACATGCATGACCACAACCTGGTCAAAGTCATCGCCTGCGCCCAGTGCCCGATCGCCTGCGAGCACATGTCGGCTGTGAAGACCGGTGAATACGCCGGGGCGATGACCGGCATTGAATATGAATGCCTGTTCGCCAACAGCTCCAACCTGGGCATCAGCGATATCCAGACGGCCATCAAATTGATCGATATCGCCGATCGCAGCGGGATGGATGCCATGAGCATGGGCATCACCATCGGCTGGGCGATGGAATCTTTTGAAAAAGGTGTGCTTCAAGAAAGAAGATTTCAAGAGCAAGAAATACCCGAATGGATTTGAAGCCAGATTTGGCAATTCGCAAGCCGCCGATGGCCATGGCGGAGATGATCCGCGACCGCGAAGGCATCGGCAAGCTGCTTTCCGAAGGCACCAAGCGCGCCAGCGAAACCATTGACAAGGAGCGCAAGACTGAAAGCTGGAAATGGGCTATGCAGAGCAAGGGCATGGAACCGGCAGGATATGACGCGCGTGGGTTGAAAACCTTCTCCCTCGGCTCAGCCGTCGGCACACGCGGTCCCTGCCACAACCGTTCGGCTGCCTACGACCCGGACATCCAGGGTGAGGTGGACCGCTTCAAAGTGGATGAAAAGCGTGGTGCATTAGCCAAGGATACCGAGGAGTATGCTGCAGTCTACGATACCCTGCCGCTGTGCAAGTTCATTCGCCGCTGTTTTACCGGCAAAGCTGACCGGGCGGGCGCCTGGCCGACCATCGTCCAACTGATCAATGCCACCACTGGCTGGGATCTCAAGTTCGAGGATATTGATCCCATTGGTGAACGGGCGGTGGCGATCAAGAAATCCTTCAACATTCGCGAGGGTTGGAAACGTGCCGATGATGCCCTGCCTTATCGCTGGATGCATGACCCACAGACCAAGGGCCCTTCCGCCGGGCATGTGACCACTGAAAAGGAATTGGAATATATGAAGGACACTTACTACGAAGCCAAGGGCTGGACCAAAGATGGGATGATCCCCAAGAAGAAATTAATTGAACTTGGCATGGAAGATGTCGCCGAGCAGATCGGCGTTTAGCTCACTCTCAGGAGTTTCATAATGACCGTCAGGACCAACAAATACAACTACATCGACTGCGATCCCGAGCTGTGCATTGGCTGCCAGCTGTGCGAGTATGTTTGTTCCTACACCAAGACCGGTGACTACAATTCCTACCGCAGCCGCATCCGCACCGTGCGTGTGGATGAGGTGCTCATCACCGCCATTGCCTGCCGTACCTGTGAAGGCGCCCCGTGCGTGGTGGCCTGCCCGCAGGATGCGCTCAGCCAGGACCCTGTTACCGGCATCATCCGCGTGGACACCGCTAAATGCGATGCCTGCGCCTGGTGCGTGGAAGCATGTGAATTCGGCGCCATTTCCATCAACCCGGCCAACCGCCTGGCGGAGATTTGCGACCAGTGCGAGGACCAGGAGGACGGACCGCAGTGTGTCCTGTGGTGTCCCAAGGAAGCTTTGGCGCTGACCACTTCGGATCAGAGGGCGCAGAAAGCGCGCAAGGAACTGATTAAGGAAGAAGTGATTGCCCCTCATCTCAAGGATGAGGTCAAAAAATAAATTCTCCAGAAGACGGAACTTTCATCATTCGAACCATGGAGCACAATGACTGATAACAATGCCAACGAAGAGCTGCGCATCGGCGTGTACATCTGCCACTGCGGCAGCAACATCGCCGGCGTGGTGGATACGGCGGAGATTGCCGAGTGGGCATCCCACCTGCCGGGCGTGGTGCGCAGCGTGGATACCCTCTACGCCTGTGCCGACAGCGGCCAGTCGCTGATCAAAGCGGATATCAAGAAATACAACCTCAACCGGGTGGTGGTTGCCGCCTGCTCCGTGCGCATGCACGAGACCACCTTTCGCGGCTGCGTGGCCGAGGCGGGTCTGAACCCCTTCCTGATGGAAATGGCCAACATCCGCGAGCAGGACACCTGGGTGCACGGACATGACAAGGAAGGCGCCCTGCAGAAAGCCAAGGAGCTGATCGCTGCGGCAGTGGCCAAAGCCCAGTTCCTCACGCCCGCTGGAAATGATCAAGGTGCCCGTCACCAAGAAAGCCATGGTCATCGGCGGCGGCGTGGCAGGCATCAGCGCTGCGCTTGACCTGGCCGACCTGGGCATCAAGACCATTCTTGGTGGAGAAAGAGCCGAGCATCGGCGGGATGATGGCCCAGCTCAACAAGACCTTCCCCACCATGGACTGTAGTATTTGAATTCTCGCACCCAAAATGGTTGACGCGGCGCGTCACCCCAAGGTCGAGATCAAGACCTTTACCGAAGTTGAGCGCGTGGACGGTTACGTCGGCAATTTCAAGGTCCAGCTGCGCGAAAAAGCCCCGCTATGTGATCGCCGATCGCTGCAATGGCTGCGGCGAATGCGCCACGGTCTGCCCGATCGAGGTGCCCAACGATTTTGAGATGAACCTGGCCCCGCGCAAGGCCATCTACGTGCCCATGGCCAGTCCGTGCCGCTGATCTATGCCATCGACATGGACAACTGCATCCACTGCTACAAGTGCGTGAAGGCCTGCGGCAAGCTGGATGCCATCGATTTCAGCCAGCAGGACAAGGTCGCCTGGGAGGATATCGGCTCCATCATCGTCGCCACCGGTTTCAACCACTTTGACCCCACCGTCATGCCCGAGTATGGCTATGGCCGCTACCCCAACGTGATCACCGCCATGGAGCTGGAACGGCTGAACAACTCGGCCGGTCCGACCGCCGGCAACCTGATCCGCCCCAGCGATGGCAAGAATCCCAAGCAGCATGGCCATCATCCAGTGCGTCGGTTCGCGCGACAAGCGCTACAACGCGTAGTGCTCCGGCTTCTGCTGCATGTACGCCATCAAGAACGCCGTGCTGCTCAAGCAGATGAATCCCGACATGGATATCACCATCTTCTACATGGATATCCGCACCCCCTCCAAGGGCTACGAGGAGTTCTACGACCGCGCCCGCGAGATGGGCATCCGCTTTATCCAGGGACGGCCGGCCCTGATCACCGAGGATCCCGCCACCGCGCAACCTGTTCGTCCAGTCGGAGGATATGGCCCTGGGCAAGGTGGTGGAGCATGAGATACGACATGGTCATGCTCAACCAGGCGGCGTGCCCCAGCCGGACGTGGACACGGTCAGCTCGGTGCTCAACATCACCCAGAGCCCGGGCGGCTTCTTCATGGAATATCACCCCAAGCTGCGCCCGATCGATACGCCCACCGACGGCGTCTTCCTGGCCGGCGCCTGCCAGGGGCCGAAGGACATCCCCGCCAGCGTGGCGTCAGGGCTCGGCGGCCGCTTCGCGCGCCGCGCGCATCCTCCATTCGGACGAATGGGAGATCGAACCGATCGTGGCTCATGGTCTGGCCGGACCGCTGCATCAGCGCCCAGGGCAAAAAGTGCGGCCTGTGCGCCAAGGCCTGCCCGTATGGCGCCATCAACTGTGAAGTGGGCAAGGCGGCCGAGGTCATCCCGGCCAAGTGCCACGGCTGCGGCGGCTGCGTGGCCGAATGCCCGCACAACGCCATCACCCAGATGCACTTTACCGATGCGCAGATCCTGGCGCAGCTCCACGCCCTGCTGGCCGAACAAGCCGGAGGAGAAGATCCTTGCCTTCCTCTGCCACTGGTGCTCCTACGGCGGCGCCGACATGGCCGGCACCAGCCACTTTGAGTATTCCGCCAACGAACGCGGCATCCGCGTGATGTGCTCGGCGCGCATGGATAACGACTTCATTTATGAAGCCTTCCGCCTGGGCGCCGGGGCGGTGCTCTATCTCCGGCTGCCATCCGCAGGACTGCCACTATATCACCGGGCAGCGGGTGGGCGCCACCCGCGCCGAACGCCTGCAGAAGATCTTTGAAAAAATGGGCATGAGCCCCGAGCGCTTCCGTGTGGAGTGGATCAGCGCGCCGAGGGTGACAAGTACGCCCGCGTCATCAACGAGATGCAAAAGGCGATCAATGCCATGCCGCGCGAAGAGCTGCTCAAGGAAATCGAAACCCTCACGCCGCAAATGGAACAGCGCTCGCGGCGTATGTATGATATCCCGCAGATCAGCGACGCAGTCACCTATTCCGACAAACTGACCGCCATCCTGACCGGCAAAGGGGTATAGCATGGAAGAGCATACTTCAACCGTCACCAACTTTTGCCGACCAGGTGCGCAGCCAGCCCGGCGGCGAACACCTCGACCTGTGCTACTCCTGCGGCACCTGCGTCAGCAAGTGCCTGATTCAGCAAAAGCTCGAACCGGAATACAACCCGCGCCGCCTGCTGCGCATGGTCATGATGGACATGCGCGAGGAAGCCTATCAAAGCCCGACCACCTGGCTGTGCTCGGCCTGCGACCTGTGTTACCCCGCCTGCCCGCAGCAGATCCATATTTCCGCCCTGATCGGTGCAGTCAAGACCCTGGCGGTGGAAGCCGGGCATACCTCGCCCTTGGAAACAGTCAAGGTGGATGAAAGCCTGTGCTCCGGCTGTGCCGTCTGTGTCATGGCCTGTCCCTATGAAGCCCCGCACCTGATCGAAAAGGAAGTCAATGGCGTCATGGACCGCTTCTCCGAGGTGGATGCCAGTAAATGCATGGGCTGCGGCATCTGCGTGGCAGCCTGCCCGATGGGCGCCATTGCCCGCCCTGGCGTGGCAAACGCTGACATCCTGCCCCAGGTCAGCATCAAAAAGCAAAAAGGCGTCCCATCACTGGCGGTTTTCATCTGCGACTGGTGCCTGCGCGCCGATGAGGATGTGGCCTTGCTGGAAACTTTCCCGTCCAATGTGCGCGTCATTCACATCCCCTGCTCGGGACGCATTGACCCGCAACTGGCGCTGTACGCCCTGGCGGGCGGCATCGACGGCGTGCTGGTGGTCGGCTGCCAGCCGGGCGAGTGCCACTTCAAGCGCGGCACTTACGTCAGTCACAGTGCAAGATCGGTCTGCTCGACCGCATGCTCGACCAGATGCAGGTGGCGCAGGGCAAAGTGCGCTTTGTCCAGATTCGGCACCCAGGACCGCGGGCGCATCCGCCATGAGGTGGAAAATATGCTGCAGTCCCTGGCTGTGGTGGAGGAGGTGAGGTAATGGCAAAGAAACCCGTCACCCCAACTTCCGCCAAACCGCGATCTGGCTTTCTACTGGGCGGCCTCCTGCGGCGGCTGTGAGATCACCATCACCGAGCTGGGTATGCGCCTGGTGGACCTGAGCGAAAAAGTGGACATCGTCTTCTGGCCGGCAGCCATGGACTTCAAGTATGCCGATGTGGAAGCCATGCCCGACCAGCACATTGATTACTGCTTTTTCAATGGCGCCATCCGCAACAGCGAGAATGAGCATATCGCTCATTTATTGCGCAAGAAATCCAAGGACGCTGATTTCCTTCGGTTCCTGCTCGCACCTGGGCGGCATTCCCGGGCTGGCTAACCTGTTTGACGTGGAAACGCTGCTGCAGCGCGTGTTCAAGGACATCCAATCGCTGGATAACTCGCGCGGCACGCTGCCCCAGACGGTGAGCAAGGTACCCGAGGGCGAGATTGAACTTCCCAAACTGTATGCGCAGGTAAAGACCCTCGCGCAGACCGAAACGGTGGACTATTTCATGCCCGGCTGCCCGCCGGTGGTGGACCAGGTGTGGGTGGTGATGCAGAAGGTACTGGCCGGCGACCTGCCTCCCAAAGGTTCGGTCATCGGCGCGAACCCCAAGACCAACTGCGACGAGTGCACCCGCATCAAGGGCGCCAGCGGATTCCGCGTCAAGGAGTTCCACCGCCCGCACGAGGTGACGCTGGATCCTGAAAAGTGCTTCTAATACGCAGGGCATCATCTGCTGCGGACCCGCCACACGCGCCGGCTGCGGGCTGCCCTGCATCAAGGCCAACATGCCCTGCCGCGGCTGCTACGGCCCGCCGGAGGGGTGCTGGACCAGGGCGCCAAGCTGATCAGCGCCATCGCTGCCCTGGTGGATACCGACCAGCCGGAGAAGATCAACGAGATCCTGGCCAAGCGGCCGACCCGGTCGGGACTGGCTTACCGCTTCGGCCTGGCCGGCTTCCTACCTCAGCAATTTGAAATACAAGAATTAATACCATGAGCGACAAAAAGAACTTCAAGCAAAAGATCGCCATTGACCCCATCACCCGCCTGGAAGGGCACGGACGCATCGACCTGTTCCTGGACGAGCAGGGCGCGCTGGCCAATGCCTACATGATCATCCCCGAGCTGCGCGGCTTTGAAAAGTTCTGCGAGGGCCGCCCGGTGGAGGAGATGCCGCGCATCACCCAGCGCATCTGCGGCGTGTGCCCCATGGCGCACCACATGGCCGCCGCCAAGGCCGGCGATGCCGTCTATCATGTGGAGATCCCCCCGGCGGCCAAAAAGATCCGCGAGCTGGTGTATTCCGCTTTCTTCGTGGCCGACCATGCCACCCACTTTTACGTGCTGGGCGGGCCGGACTTTGTGGTCGGACCGGAGGCGCCCAAGGCCGAGCGCAACATCCTCGGCGTGATCAAGCAAGGTCGGGCGCGAGATCGGCGCGCAGGTGATGCAGCTCCTGAAGGAGAACCACGAGGTGTGCCGCCATCATCGGCGGGCGCTACATCCACCCGGTCGGTGCGCTGGTGGGCGGGGTGAGCAAAGCCGCTCACCGCTGCCGAACGCAGAGCGGCTGATCGAGATCGGCAAGAACTCGGTCAAGATCGCCAAGTTCTCGCTGAAGCTTGTTCGAGGACGTGGTGCTGAAGAACAAGGCCTACCTGGAGATGATCCTCAGCGACGCCTACCGCCATCGACACCTACTACATGGGCATGGTGGATGAGAACAACAAGGTCAACTTTTACGACGGCCAGGTGCGCGTGGTCGGACCGGACGGCGTCCGAGCTGCGCAAGTATCGGTCCTGCGGAGTACCTGGATGTGATCGCCGAGCATATCGAGCCCTGGACCTACCTCAAATTCCCGTACCTCAAGGAGATCGGCTGGAAGGGCCTCGTGGATGGTCCTGACAGCGGCGTCTACCGCGCCACGCCCGCTCTCGCGCTTGAACGTTTCCGAGGGCATGACCACCCCGCTGGCGCAGAAGGAATACGAGCGCTACTTTGACGCCACTGGGCGGCAAACCGGTGCACGCCACCCTGGCCACCCACTGGGCACGCCTGATCGAGATGCTCTATGCCGCCGAGCATGAGCTGGAGCTGGCACAGGATGAGGAGATCACTATCGCAGGATGTCCGCACCATCCCCACCGCCACCCCGGATGAGGGCGTCGGCATCGTCGAAGCGCCGCGCGGCACGCTGACCCATCACTACATCACCGACGAGCGCGGGCTGCTGCAAAAGGTCAACCTGATCGTCGGCACCACCAACAACTACGCCGCCATCTGACATGTCGATCAAGAAGGCCGCCCAGGCGCTGATGCTGCCCGGCAAACCGGTCACGCGATGGCATGCTCAACAAGATCGAGATGGCCTTCCGCGCCTACGACCCCTGCTTCGGCTGCGCCACGCATGCCCTGCCGGGTGAGATGCCGCTGATTGTAAATATTTACGATGCCTGCGGCAACTTGAAGCAGGAAATCCGGCGGGACCAGGAGTGAACCGATGAGCAAACGCGGATTGACCCAGAAACGCAAGGACGAGCACAAGATGGTATTGGAGCGGGCCATGGTCACCCGCCATTACCTGATGACCTGGGACCTCGAGCGCTGCGTGGGCTGCCAGATCGGCCCGCTGACCTGCCCGGTGGACGCCCTCACCCATGTGGATGCCGTGCTGGAGAACGGGCGCATGGTCACCAAACAGAGCATCGATGTGGACCCCGAAAAGTGCATCCTGTGCGGCGAGTGCGTGGAGATGTGCCCGGTCAGCGCCATTGACATGACCGTCAACGGCCAGCCCGAGAACCCGGTCATTGTCTATAACGCCTTCCCGACCCTGACCCAGTCGAACACCTTTAATAAGAAGCTCTTCGATTGGAAGCGCAGGGACTTTGTCATCAACAACTGCCCGACCAATGTCATCAGTTATGATGCCGCGGAGGAAACGCTCAAGGTGGACGACGCCCACTGCATCCGCTGCCGGCAGTGTGAGGTGGCCAGCGATGGCGCCTTCCGCGTTGAGCAGCCCTGGCAGGGCAGCGTGGTTTTGCGCCGCGAGAAGTGCGTGCCCGGCTGCACTGCCTGCGCCGATATCTGCCCCACGCGCGCGCTGTCACCTCGACGAGAACGGCGAGCTGGCGCTGGCGGACTACTACTGCATCAAGTGCGGCGCCTGCATGCAGATCTGCCCGGTCAAGGCCGAGTACGAGGAATACTCGGTGCAGGCTGAATCGCAGGGGGTGACCAAGGAAGTCAAGCACAAGCGCGTCATCAATTCCGGCTCGCTGCCCATCTGGGTCGAGCGCTGGCGCGTGCGCCACAGCGAGGTGCAAAGCGGGGCGTGGGTGGTGGCGCTGCTCAAGCTGGCGGATGACAAGGCCGGCATGGTCGAGATCGACCGCAAGCGTGCCCTGCGCCGGCGCGACCTGATCGTGGCGCTCAAGGGCGGCCACGAGGTGGCCGGAGAAGAGAAGAAGTAAATTAACCCGCCGGGAAAACCCCGGCGGTTTTTTATCTTCCTGTCATTCTCGCAGCACCCTGCAGGAGCAGGGTGCGGAGATACCCGCGCCGGGCGGCGTCAGACCGCCCAGGCGCAGGGCACTTTTGCTAAACCCGACAAAACCCGACACTTTTAAAAAATGTTCAAAATGGGGATTCGTTTCAGAAGAAAACTAAGAATCACCATAAAATGCCAAAACCAAAATAATAGGCGGTTAATGATTTGTTAAATTAAAAGTCATTATTTTTGAACCCAAGAGAGGCAAACCAGAGAATTGAGAATAATTTTTAGCAAATATAATGAAAAGATAATGAGAGTTTGAAAAATAGCACTAAAGGTGCTATTCTATTCCAATAAGGAAAAGTAAATCATAGGCAATAATCTAAACAATATTTAATTTTCACTATTACTGGAAAGAAAATATGAACCAAAAAGCCTTAAACGAAATATTTCAAAAAATAATTACTCAAACCTCTGTTGCGAGATCCCAAGTTATTTTGGCAAAGAAATTCATATTAAAGCAGCCCTAGGAAATGAAGAAATAAAAACAAAGGATATTGCCAAACAATTTTTAATATCACTAAATATTTCCCCACAGGAAGAAGTAGTAATTCATAATACAGTAGACCCTGAGCCAGCGATAAAATCAATTATCCAGAATATATCTTGGACTTTGGCATTTTCTGAAGCGGTTTGGTCATTAATGCATTTGAATATGATTTTTCCTTTGGATTTTTTTGTTTATGAAGATAAACCGCGTGTAACTTGGAACCACAGTTATTAAGGGACAGGGGGAGGCAGTGGTAGTTTTGATCTTTCTAATACTGATATTCTTATCTGAATCAATTAAGAATAGCCCCTTCTGTTAAGGAAGGGGGAATGAAATTCTATTAGAACCCGACCTATTTATTAATATATTAAGAATCGATAAATTGAAACCAGAAATTGAAGATGCTCTTAAAATGCAATAATGTGTTTCCGAGCCCATTTATATACACCATGCTTAGTTATGTTATTAAAAGCTTTAGAGGGTGTATGGTCTGAATTAGGTAATTCTCTCATTAATTCAATTTCGGATGAAGACCAAAAAATAATTATGAAACAAATAAAAATTATTTCAGATGAATATCCTCAGATTGCAAAAATATTAAGGGCAGTGTTGGAACTATGCGAGAGACAAGACCTATTTATCAATATATTTAAAAAAAGTGGTATCACCTTACAAAAAATAAGAGATGCATATTTATGGACTGATTGTGTAAGAGAATCACGGAGTTTTGTCCATTATGGGGCACAGGAGGATATTGCTAATAGCTTTTGAGAAAGTGTCAATTATCTTACTGAGTGCACCAGTTCATATTAAATCAATATATCGAATAATAGACTCTTCCACCAAATAAATTTAATAAAGCATTATTCTTAAAAAAAAGCTGTGCAATCATAAACGATGAAGAAGAACTTTGTATAATCGAAAAACCGTAGCTTTCACAATGCAGAAATCATAAGTCCTTATCAATCTATCAGATCTAAATAAATTGTTGGGTATAAATAATAAGAGGGAGTAACCTTCGGACGAACCTTAGGTGTGCCCTCTCATGAGTGATGACATACATATTATCAATTTGAAAATAGGGTTGTCAAGGAGTTGATAAGAACGTGATAAGAAGACATATGATAAGGAATTTATTTACGGAAATATTGTTAATTTTCCTGAAATCGACGAACAAATGCTTGTATAAAAATCATATTTATATATGTGCGCATTTTTGTAGGATAGGATGGTGCACAACTTGAAAAGACAATAAATTGGGAATCAAAAACAGTTGTATTAAATGCTTACACCCGCATGCTTCTCTAATCTTAAATGCTTTGTGAATTTGTTGCTAATCTAGAAAATATATGCATAAGATAGGTATGGCTCTTGGGAGTTTTGAAGAGATGAAAATTAATAAATACTATAATTGAATTAATTAGGAGGCAATATCATGAACGATCCATGCGAAAGAAAGAAGAGAATACGATCAAGCTTTAGCTGAAGAATTAGAAGCAAGGAAAAAAGTTGACATTAGCCTTCAGCCCCTTGGAAAAGCAACACCCCACCCATCTGATCCTAATGCAATTAATTATTTACTCGAAAAAGAAAGAATTAAAAACCAAAAATTTCAAGCATTAGAAGATTGTAAAAAGATTCATGGGATTTCTCGATAAATACAAAGAACTAGTTATCATTAATAAGAGTGTATTAATTACTTCGTGAGGAGAAGATGCCCCAATTGAACTTAACCGACCAGGAAAAACAGGACATCCTGCGCTACCTTGACGGCGACATGCCCCTGCCGGACAAGTACCGCTACATGCTGTTTGAGGACAAGAGCCAGTTCGAGCTGGTGTGGAATGGCATGACCAGTGTGAGGTTCAAAGTGGCGCTTTTAGGTGGTGATCTTGAAGCTGGCGGAAGACAAGGCAAGCAAAGTATAGATTGACCACTATTGCCCCCTGCGGTGTAACAGCCTGATCGTATTACTCAGATGCGGCAAATTTATGGTAGAAAAGGAAAAGACATCAAAAGGTTGAATCCGGGTTCGAGAATTTTATATATAACAGGTATCTGATTCCTTGACATAATATAATTCGATAAATAGTAGTTGGAGGTATGAATGGAAAATCATCCACTACAATCAAAGGAGTGGACCGAAGCAGACCAGTAATTATGCAAAGATCCGGGTTGTATTACAGCATATTGCATAATAGGTTTTCTAACATATGGATTATTATTTATTGGGATCTTGTATCTTCTTTCAGATTATAAATTAATGAGTCTTCTACCCAAATTGTATTTGCCATTCATTTATTTACTAATTCCGATTAATATCGTCGCTTTTATCGGATTGTGGAAAATGAAAAAATGGAGCGTAATTTTATTAACAATTATTACCGGGGTAAGTTTACTGTTTTCAATATTATTATTTCGAAATGTTGATTCCAGTTTAATTATTGGATTATTAATTTCTATCGGAATACTGGCATACCTTCGGAGTAATTTATCGAAAATGAGTTGAAAAAAAAATCAGGGTGAAAAATGACCGAAATTAATTTGACACAGGCAGAAATTGAATCTCTTATTTTCTATGCCAAAAAGATGCATTGAAAATAAGCCATATGATTATCCTCTACCAGGTGAAAAAATAGAGATTCCATTAGTTTCTCATGATAGACGAGAAAATTTTATTTTAGATATCTATCGAGGGAGGATTGCATTATCAAAGGGGAATATGCAAAATAGGGCAAGAAAAGTTATTATATTGGTGAGAATTGATTTTGGTGGTTCGCCTCATCGTAATCCTAATGGAGAAGAGATTCCTTGCCCCCACATTCACATTAATCGGGAAGGATTCGGAGATAAATGGGCTGATCCTTTGCCGCCCGAGAAATTTTCAGATACGCACGATACAAATCAATTAATTAAGATTTTATGAATTACTGTAACATAACGAAAAGACCAAATATTCAACTTGGATTAATAAATGGTTAATGAAGTACAAAAACTAGTGAATGGGTATGTAGATTGGTTAAAAGATAAAACAACCATTACGTGGATAAATGAATGGGCAGAAATAACGACCCCATTTTTAGATCGTCATAATGATTATTTACAAATTTATGCAAAAAATAAAAACGGGTCTTACATATTAAGTGATGATGGTTATATTCTAAATGACTTGAAACAATCAGGCTGTGATTTAGATAGTAATAAACGAATTGCTTTGCTGAAAATGACCTTAAATGGGTTTGGCATAAAATTAGAAAATAGCCAACTTGTAACAAATGCGACAGCAGACAATTTTGCAATAAAAAAGCATAACCTTATTCAAGCGATGTTGGCAATTAACGATTCTTTTATTTGGCTGCTCCAGTAATAGCAAGTTTATTTTTAGAAGATGTGATTGCATGGCTTGACCTTTGCGAAATTCGCTATACTCCTAATGTTAAAATTACAGGTAAGAGTGGATTTGACCATTTATTTGAATTTGTTATCCCAAAATCAAAACAAAATCCTGAGAGGATCATAAAGGCCATCAATAAACCAACAAAGGATTCTGCGCAATCAATTGCGTTCTCTTGGATTGACACTCATGAAATTAGACCAGGATTCTCGCCTTTTAACTTTCTGCAACCGATCAAGAAAATATTGTATCTGAATCAATTATTTCAGCACTGCTTTCTTATGGCTTAAACCAATTCTTTGGAGCGAAAGAGAAAAAGTACGAGTCGAATTATCAACTTGATAATTAAGACAATAAAATGAAGGTTGAAAGAGTTTAGCTTATTATTTGTACTAAAAGGCATGGAGATTTGCTAGATGCAAGTTGGCGCTGTTTGTAAGTGATGATGGTGGAGTTGGGGTAATATCTTTGTATAAGGAATTGAACATAAAAATCCGCGCCGCAATGCCAGCAGATGCGGTATCTGCCGCGGCGCTGATTGCGCTGAGCATGGGCGGCTTTGGCGAGGCGGTGCTGGGGCTGAACGACCGGCCGCGCCTGCTGCGTGGGCTGGAGCACTTCTTCCGCCTGCATGGCAGCCGCTTCAGCCACGATTGCAGTTCTATAGCTGAAATGGAAGGGCAGGTGGTGGGCGTGTTGGTGGCTTTCCCTTACGCTGAAATGAGCGCGCGAAACAGTCGCATGGCGAGCCAGTTCCATGGGGCATATACATTTACTGAAATAGTGAAGATCATTTGGCTTTCGCTGCCCATGCTATCGCTGCCGGAAGCCTTCACCGGCGAGTTCTACACCGCCAACCTGGCGGTCGACCCGGCCTGGCAGGGGCGCGGGGTGGGGGCGGCTCTGCTCAAGCATGCCGAAGGGCTGGCTGCCGATAATGGCCTGCTGGTGTGTTCGCTGAACGTGGACCTGGACAACCCGCGCGCCAAAGCGCTTTACGAGCGGCAGGGCTACCAAACCACCCGCACGGTGAACACGCCAGCCATGCGGGCGCGCTATCACAGCGGCGGCTATGAGCATATGGTGAAACACCTTTAGCATAAGAAACCGGAATGAGTTAAAAAGCTGACACTATATCAATACTGAAACAGTCGGTGGTCCTTTTTCAGCCAAATCTTTAATAATTTCAAACCATTATGAACACAATACAAAATACTGATACAAAAGAAATCTGCCGCCGCCGCCCGGAAGCGATGATCGTCGGGATGGGGCAGCTATTCCCTTTGCTTGCAGATAGTATCATATTATGATATCATATGAATCATAAGCAATTGAAAATCCTGGCAGCCATTTTTGAAGACCCGGTGCGCGCCAATCTCGAATGGGCTGATGTTGAAAAACTCTTGATCGCCCTGGGGGCTGAGATCACCGAAGGAAGAGGGTCGCGCATACGGGCGGCGCTGAATGGTGAGCGGGCCATCTTTCATCGCCCGCACCCGCGCAAGGAGGCTGGCAAATTAATGGTGCTGTCCGTCCGCCTATTCCTGCAGAATGCCGGGGTAGAGTCGCAAGGAGTTGAAAAATGATGGAATATAAAGGTTACCAGGCCAGAATCGAGTACGATGATGAGGCACGCGTGTTTCACGGGGAAGTGCTTAATCTGAAGGACGTGATCACCTTTGAGGGCACCTGCGTGGAGGATCTGCGCCAGGCGTTCCAGGATTCGGTGGAGGATTACCTGGAGTTCTGTCGCTCACGCGGCGAAAATCCGGAAAAACCATTTTCGGGAAAATTCATCATCCGGGTGCGACCGGATCTGCACCAGAAAATTGCGGTCAAGGCCGGCATTGAGGCCAAAAGTATGAATAATTGGATCGAAGAACAGTTGGAAAAAGCCGTGCGTTGAAACACAAAACTTTTATAATTGCTGGATCATATGAACACAACACAAAACACTGACAAAAAAGAAATCTGCCGCCGCTGCGGCCTGCTGCTGGACGAGGGCTGGCACTGCTCGGAGGCGATGATCGTGGGGGTGGGGCAGCTGCTGCTGCCGGTGCATCCGCAGGTGCTGAAGGCGTCCAACGGATTTCGCGGCGGGATCGGCTCGACCAAGGAGGAGCTGTGCGGGGCGCTCAGCGGGGGCATCATGGTGCTTTCGCTGCTAAACGGGCGCACGGACGCCAAAACCAACGACGACCGAAACCAGGTGCTGTGTGTGGAGTTCCTGCGCCGCTTTCGTGAGGAGTTCGGTTACACCAAATGCTGCGAGCTGAGGGAGAACTGGGTGGGCAAACCCGGACAGGAGCACTGCGTGCAGTTGGTGGAGAAGGCAGCAGACATCTTGCTGGAATTGCTGGGGGAGTAGCGCTCGTCATTGCGAGCCCCACGCTCTATGTGCGGTGTGGCGATCTCCTGATTATTTAGGAGTTCCCTGCGTCGCGCTCCACGCTCCTCCGAATGACATGGGTGGGCATGATGGAATGCTTCAATGCCTCGCTGTTCGCAACCAGCCAGGTATTCTCACGTATACCTAATAGCAATCGTCTTTATCAAACAAGGAGAAAAATGAAAGCAACAGTAAAAACCAAAAAAGTGGTGATCAAAGAGGACGGCTATCCGGCCGCACTGTCCATTGATTATCCGGACAAGCTCGACCGGATGACCACCTTCTTCCGTTTGTTCATGCTCATCCCCATCGCCATCATCTTCGGTCTCATCTCGGGCTCCGGGCAGACAGTGACCAGGACGGTCTTTGTGGATCAGTCAGGCGACATCCTGCGCACTATGCGGACCACGGGCGGAGGACTGCTGATGGCAATTCCAGTTGCGGTGGCGCTGATGATCGTCTTCCGCCAGAGTTATCCGCGCTGGTGGTTCGACTTCCTGTGTGAGCTGACCCGCTTCCAGAACCGTTTAGGCGCATACGCCTCCCTGCTGACCGACAAGTACCCCTCCACGGTGGAAGAGCAGGCCGTACACCTGGAGCTGCGCTATCCCAATGTGCAGACTGACCTCAACCAATTCATGCCGCTGGTCAAGTGGTTCCTGGCCATCCCGCACTACTTTGTGTTGGGCTTTTTAGCGGTGGGCGCATTCTTTGCGGTGGTCTTCGCCTGGTTTGCCATCCTTTTCACCGGGCAATACCCGCGCAGTTTGTTTGATTATGTGGTGGGAGTGATGCGTTGGGGACTGCGGGTGAACGCATATGCGTTCCTGATGGTGACGGATGTCTATCCACCCTTTAGTTTGAATTAAATCTCGAATCAAAAAATAAAAGGCTGGCTGGGCGCCAGCCTTATCATTTTAATCATTTTGGGCGTGGCAGATTGCCGCGTCGCTACGCTCCTCGCAATTACTATTCAGCTTTTCCCGCGCGCGGTTTAAGGGCAGCGCCGAGCACCAGCAGCACCAGGGCGGACGCGAAGGCAATACCGCCGGAGAGGAAGAAAGGCCGGGCGACGCTGGAGGCGAGCGCCTGCAATAAGCCGGTCAGGGCGGATTTGAGTTCGGGCGCCAGCCCGATCTGACCGAACTGCAGCAATCCAAAGTTGATGGCGGCTCCCGGGTTGAGCCACTGCACAATGACCGCTACGAGCAGCACAATGACCGCGGGGACGATCAACGCGGCGCCCAGCCACTGCAGGCGTACGCCCCAGTTATCATCCGCCACCAGGGCGCTGATCAACCAGAAGAGCAAGGCCAGCAGGCTGATGAGCGCCACCAGCAGGGTGAGCGCATTTGGCAAGTTCATACCGGGCAGGGCGGACTGCCAAAAATAGAGACGGTCAAGCGAAAAACCACTGACGGTCTGCATGTCATACGCATCTGGCAGGGACTGCACCACCTGCGTGAGGGCGGGGGCGACGAAGGTCTGGGTGAAGCTTTCGACCGTGACGCTGGCGGGGCGGCAGATCTGAGCGCCGCTCTGCGTGGCGGTCTGCCCGGCGGCACAGGCAGGGATGCCGGCAGCGATAATGGAGAGTACCTCGTCCCGCTTTTCATTCAACATGGCGGCCTTGATGGGTTTGAGGTCCAGCTTGACCTGCAGACTGGTGGTTTTGCCTTCGACAAGGTTCAGGACACCATCCACCAGCGGTTGCACCTGGCTGTCCAAATATTGCGCAGTAAAGGTCTGCTTGATGACCCCGTACAGCGCGTCCATGGTCTCCTGGCTGACCTGGATGGGCAGTTCCAACTGCACGGGGAAGACCGGGCTGCTTTGCAGGACCTTGGAGAGCTGCTCGCCGCTCAGGGCTTTGGTATAGAAGCTGCGGTCGAGCATCCAGGTGCGCAGCGGGACGACCAGCAGCGCGGTGGTCATCAGCGGGATGACCAATAAAAGGATGAGAAGGACAGCAAGAAATTTACGCATGATTTGCTCCAATCTGATTAAATGAAATGATGTTACTGATCCAATTATAGCCAATTGCCGAGGGGAAGGGATGGCGCTGTATAATTGCTGCCATCATTCGATTGGTTCAAAGGAGAAGACATCATGGAAAAGATCATTGGGGCGTTGACCTTCAAGAACGGCGTGTATGCCGAAGCGAAAAAGGACAGTGGTTTTAACGCGACCGCCTGGCTGATCGTCAGCCTGTCTGCCATTTTAAGCACCTTGGGCAATGGGGCGGCATTGGCGCGCGGGCGCATTTTTGCCTGGCTGCTGGGGTCGCTGTTCGGGGCGGTCTTTGCCGTGCTGGGCTTTGCCCTGGCTGTCCTGGTCATCCAGTGGGTTGGCAAGACCGTTTTCAACACCACCGCCAGCTTTGATGAGCTGGCGCGCCCGCTTGGCCTGGCGCGCATCTGGCATGTGGTGGGGGTGCTGGGATTGCTGGCCCTGCTTTCTCCCGGGCTGGGCTGCGTGGCGGGCATCTTCAACCTGGCGGCGGCCATTCTGGGCTTTATCGCCTGGCTGTGGGCGGTGCGCGAGTCACTCGGACTGGACTGGGCGCAGTCCATCACCGTGGTGTTGATGGGTATGCTTGTGGTGACCTTGATGGCGGTGGTTTCCGCCTCCATCCTGGGCGCCTTCGGGCTGGTCACGGCGGCCTTTGTGGGCATCTTCCGCTAGGCAGGCAGGTATCGTAAAAAGAATGGCTGGCAAAGGTAGAACCTCACCGGCCATTTTTCGTATAAGGGTTGACAATTAATTTATTCCATCAAGGAGAGTAAGCCATGGCAGGAAAAGTGAGCGTAACGAGAGAGTTGCCGGAATTTGACCGCATCCTGATCAAAGGAGTTGGCAAGGTGTTCATTGAGCAGGGCGGGCAGCAGTCGGTGACGTTGGAGGCGGATGAGCAGTTCATCCCGCGCATCACCACCGAGGTGCTCGACCGCAAGCTGGTGTTCGATGTGGGCCGCGACTGGCTGGAAAGGATCGTGCAGCCAGCGATGGAGTTCCTGGCTTCGCGCGAGATCATCCTGCGCGTGACCCTGCGCGAGCTGAAGAGCCTGGAGATCCAGGGTGCCTGTGACCTGGAAGCCAGCAAGGTGCGCACGGATGACTTTGACCTGAAGATGAGCGGCGCCTCCAGCGTGAAGATCCTCGAGCTGGACGCCAACCGCATCGACGCCGAGATGCCGGGTGCCGGCAAGATCGTGATCAGTGGCAAATGCGATGAGCAGACGGTGACCATGACTGGAGCCGGTCAATATGATGCCACCCACCTGGAGACCAAAAATACAAAGGTCGCCCTGACCGGGGTGGGCAACGCCGTCGTGTGGGCCAAGGAAAACCTGGAGGTGTCGGTGACCGGAGTGGGCAGCATTGAGTACTACGGCAACTCGCGCATCAAGCAGAGCACGGCCATGCTGGGTGTGGTGCGTAACCTGGGCGAAGCACCCAAATAAAAGTAGATTTTATGAAAGACAAGTCCCGACCGCCAGGCCGGGACTTTTTGTTATAGAATTGACCCTGTCATGTACGCCATCCTGCTGGCAATGCTCTTGATCGGCGAAGCCCTGGCGCTGTGGGTTGGCATGCGCTGGTTCTCCCACGGGGACAATGGCTGGCCTTCTCTTAAAAATAGTGCACTTATGCTGTTGGATGCCGCCTGCGGGCTGTTGCTGCTGCTCGGCTGGGCTTTCAAGCTGCCTGAGTTTATTTTTTGGGTGGTATTTGTTGCGGTAGTTGCCTCTCATGCTTTGCGTGAATACGAATACCTGACGCTCAAGCCGCACCCCTTCTGCAGCAATCTGCCGCTGTTCATGATGAACAACATAAAGATCGTGCTCTCGATGAGCACGGCTGTCATCCACTTGACCTTTATTTCGTAGATCCTGCTACTTTCAAAACAGTCAAACCACCAGCGCCATCACCAGGAACCACAGCATGGTGCTGAAGAACACCATCCACTCCATGAAGGCCAGCAGCCAGAAGCGCGGGCGTTCCACCGTGCTGTTTGGATCCAATGGATTGAGCACATCCTCCCTGGGGTTGATTTTGAGCATAAAGAGAAAGGAGGCATAGTCGGAAACCGCCAGCAGGCTGATGATGCTGGCTTCACGCGGGATGACCGCACGCCCGGCCGGCTGGAGCAGGATGGCCAGCCCGAACAGCACCACCGTCGCCAGCCCGCCGCGGAAGTAGGACATGGCTGCCCTGGTGTGCGGCTTAAGGTCGTTCATCGGTAGCAGCCCGACCGCCATGGCGGAGAATGCGGTCCAAAAGCCAGCCAGGCAGCCCAGCCAGCCGGGGATGGAATTGAGGCGCAGACCCAGGTGCGCCAGGAAGGGGATGAGCAGCAACCCGCCCAAAATGAGACCAAAGTTGAAAACGTGCGCCAGGTCGGATACGCCGCGCTCGCCCAGTTCCGACATGAAGTGGTTGAGCGGCGAGAAGCGCTCACCCTTGCGCCCGCGGTAAGCCAGCGCGGTTAAAAGAACCCCGGTAAGAATTACAAAACAGCCGGCGATGCCAAAATATTTCATCTAATACTTTTCCATAATTTGTGTACGATGCTAAACCAATTTTAAGTCAAAGAGAAAGAAAATTGGAAAATAAGCAAAAAAAGAGGCTAAGGGTGCAGGCCCGGGTGGCTAGCAATGCCCATTCCAACAAGCCCCGCAAACGCTCAGGGGTGAATGCGTATTCCTATTTGGGGACTTCCAGGAAACTCTCGATCTCATGCAGGATATTCTTCATCTCCTCCCATTGGATCTCATGGTGCATTTCCCGCCCGATCTTCCTGGAAGTGATTAGTCCGGCTTCACGCAGGATGCTGGCATGCACGCTGACCGTGGGGCGCGAAAGGTTCAGGTAACCGGCGATCTCGGTGTTGACCAGCCCAAAGTGTCGGATCAGGCGCAGGATGGTCAGCCGGGTCGGGTCGCCCAGCGCGCTGGTGCGAGCGGCGAGCAAACGCACGCGCTGCTCGAACTCCTTCAACCCGATGGCTGGTTCGGCGAATGAGACCACGATCTGGCCGGGAAAGAGCGACCAGCTGTCCATCAGGTTGAAAGGTTCAGCCCACAGGATGAGCGAATACCTGCCTGATCGGGCTGCGCTGCGCAGCGCCTGGTTGTTCACCAGCGGATTCACCCTGGAAAGCCAGGCGGTCTTTTTGGAAAAACTGGCGCTTTTCACTTCTTCAAGCGAGATTTGGGCTCTCTTTTTTTCCATTTGCATCAGGGGCTCGTTTTTAATGCGCCAGCCCGCATACCAGCGTTCAACCAGGCGGTCCAGCCATTGCCAGAAAAATGCGTGGCTGGAACCGCCGTCAAGGATGGCGGCGGCATGCCGGCAATCGGATTGCAGGGTTTGCCAGAAAGAGGAATTTTCCTGGATCTCAAATCCGGCTTTTTGATAGGCCGCTTTCAGACCACGGAATTGCAGGTCCGCCACCTGTTCGGAAAGGGTGAGCGTTTGATCGGCTGCCACGGAATGGGGGCGGTAGGTCTCGGACAACCGCTCCAGTGCATCCTGCAAACTGAGTCTGCGTATTTTTTTACTGGCGGCCGAGTAATCATCTTCAAAAAGAACGCCAGCCATGTGGGCGGCGATCTCCAGCAACGAGTTGTCCTGGTTGGGGGTGACGGGCAGCTGGTGGATATCTGCCAGAAAGTCGGCCGGAACTGTGCGCAATAATTCCTGAAAACGACCTGATTTATAGAGGAAGGCATCCTTGTTGAATAATGCGGAAAGTACCACATCCAATTCCTTTAGGATGGAAGTGTGCACCTGAAATTCGACACTATTGCTTATTTTTGCGGTGGGTTTCTCTGCAGGGGTGGTCATGTTCAACCTCCAGGTTTATATGAAAGAGTGGGTCTTTGAATGCTGCGCAAGCGCATGGACGAAAAAATAGCCAGCAGCGCCAGAAACAAAAAATCCAGCAGGAAAAGCGAGGTGATGGGCAGCACGGCTGGCACCAGCAATGGCGAGAGCAGCACCCCGGCCAATTGGCCGGAAGTGGCCACACTTTCAAAAATACCGCCGACTCGTCCCAGGAATTGGCGCGGTGAAAGGGTCTGCATCAGGGTGGCGGCATGCACATGCAGCCAGCCGTTGCCGATTCCGCCCAGGAAACACCCGGCGACTGCCACTGCCCACGACGCCCATACGGGGGTGATCCAGGCTGACAAGGCCAGCACCAATGGAATAAGGGCCAGCAGGAAAAGCCCGAGGAAAAACCCACGCCAGGCGGGCAGGGCGGATTTTGCCATCATCAGGAACAGGGTTCCTGCCAGCGTACCGGCTCCCACGCTGGCAATGAGCATGCTGAACAGTCGTTCATCGCCAAGCAGTATGTCGCGCGTGTAAACGGCTGCCAGTACATCGAATCCGACGATGATCATGATGGAGGCAAAGGTGCAGCCATATAACAAGCCGAGCTGGGGGAACGACTTCAAGATGGAAGACAAACCGGCTGAACTTTTCTTGTGTTGTTCGGGTTGATTGGCAGCTTGTTCAACCTTTGCGGGTGGCAGAGATGGCAGACGGCTCAGGACGAATGCGGATAGCGCAAAGGAAACCACATCCAGGATGATGGCTTGATGGGGATTCATCACCGTCAGCACCATGCCGGCCAAAACCGGGGCAAATATCTTGATCAAACCGGAAAGCTGTTCCAGGAATGCATTCGCCTTGGCAAGTTGTTCAGCGGGGATGATGGACGGAATGACAGCCCGGCGGGTGGGGGTCATTAAACTGATGAACACCGCCTGCAGGGCAACCAGGAGGTAGATGATTTCCAGTCGGGAGGCAAAGATCAATCCGGCGATGGAGAGCCCGGCGCACACCTCGCTCAGCACCATCAGCCATTTGCGGTCAAAGCGGTCCGCCAGCCAGCCCGCAGCCGGGCTGAAGAACAGGATGGGCAGCAGTCCGGCCAGGTGAATGAGGCTGCTTTGCAGTGCATTCCCATTTCCCTTGAAGATGACCAGGCTGTAAATGGCCATCATTGTGATCCAGTTGCCAATGTTGCTGATGGTCTCAGAGACAGCAATGGTCAACAGGCGTTGATTGCGCAAAAAGGATAGTTGTTTATTCATCTGTTACTCAAAAAGCGTAGTTATATGACTACGCATTATATCATATTGATGGAATTGTCAAGAAGATTGTTAAATAAAAAAGGTCCAGGTTTGACCCTGAACCTTTTCAACTGAATAGTATTTTTATTCCCGTGCGCGGCGGATGATGTCCTCTTCCGGCTGGCCTTTGAGCCATTCATCGAAATCGGGATAAACCGGCGTGGTCCACTCTTATGGAATCCAGGTCGGCGGCGATTGGGTAACGCCCGAGCGTGTGGGCAGCTCTGACCGCGGTATGCACATTGACCTGCGGGGTGTCGGCGTGTACGTTGCCGATGAAGAGTGTCAACCGCCCGTCGCGGCCCATCACGTCCACCCACTGGCGCACCTTGTCCACGATCTGCTGCGGCGAGCTGTCGCGCACGAAGCGCCCGTTGAGCGAGGCCATGATGGGGATCTTCTTGCCGCCCTTGCCTTTGGAGAGCGCATACTCCTGCAGCCAGTGCGGGTCGAGGTCCTGCGTGCGCCCCATCGCCACCGTGCACACGTTCAGCATCAGCAGCAGTGAGGCGGCATCCAGGCAGCGGAAGAGGATCTGCTTGTCGAACTTGGCCGGGTCCTCCTCGCAGTAGTCCATGGCCGCCTGGCAGGGGCGGGCGGTGATGCCGAGCTTCTTGGCTTTTTCCGCCAGCCGTTTGGCCGAGGGCACCACCCATTCCTCAAAGATCTCGGCGGTGATGTTGGGGAAGCATGCCCAGGCGTCCGGGCCGAAGGACTGCTTGACCCCCGCCGCACGCTGCGCTTTGAGGAAGGGC
The DNA here is from genome assembly GCA_963802275.1 of uncultured Chloroflexia bacterium. Classification (GTDB taxonomy): domain Bacteria; phylum Chloroflexota; class Anaerolineae; order Anaerolineales; family Anaerolineaceae; genus CAZMZW01. The sequence continues at coordinate 151,852 of CAWDIB010000003.1, forward strand.
AGGATGGCTTTATCCTCGGCGAATTCGAATAATGCTTTGGCGTAGCCGGGATCACGCTTGATGGCGCGGATGACGGCCGGGTAGCCGGCCAGCTGGCACATTAAACTGAACGGCGAGCAGAAGAAGCCGGCCGCTAAAATACCGAATCCCTTCTCAACCATCAGGCGGGACATTTCCACGCCGATGGGGATGCGCCCCTTGGCGGGGTCAAGTTCGGGAATTCTGTCCAGGTCAGAGGGCTGCTTGATGAGCGGGTCACTGATATCCACTGTCGGCATGGCCTTGTCGCTGTAGATGAATTTGGCGCCCAGTGCCTCCGCCTCGAAATTATAGGCATCCGCCACGAAGGTGCACGTGTCAAAACCGTACCAGCGCTCCACAGCCGCCTGGGTATTCACCAACAGCTCGGCCTCCCAGTAATATTTGCGTGCGGGCAGCTTGGCCACCCACATGGCATGGTCGTGGATCTGCGGGCCCATGAAGGGCACATAATCGGCGTGGCTGCCCATCAGGGTGGCGATAAAACGCGAGTCGCCGCTCAATTGCCCGAAGCGCAGCCCGTTGCCGTACAGCAGTCCGTGCAGCAGTTGCAGGTTCGCGTTAGCCATGGCCGCCTCCCGTTAATTCCATCATTTGTTTAAGTGCGCTGACCGCATCGTGCCCCCAGGCGTCCGCCCCCACCTGGTCGGCGAAGGTCTGGTTGGTGGAAACGCCGCCGATGATGACTTTGGTCTTCTGGTGCAGCCCCTGCCGATTGAATTCGGCGATGATGTCTTTCATCTGCAGCATGGTGGTGGTCATGTACGCACCGATGCCCACCACGTCCGGCTGGTGGGTCTTGACCGCCTCCACCCATTTGGGGATGGAGACGTTGATGCCCAGGTCGATCACCTCGAAGCCGGCCGAAGCCGCCATGGCGGTCACCAGGCTCTTGCCCAGCTCATGCACATCGCCTTCCACCACCCCGATGACCAGTTTCTTGTTTGCCTGGCCGCCATTTGCCTTGCGTACTTCTGGGTCAAGGATTTTCATGGATGCCTTGAAGGCACCCGCCGCCATGATCACTTCCGGCAGGAAATATTCATTCTTTTCCCATTTCTCGCCGGTCTGGTGAATGCCTGCCACTGCACCCTTTTGCAGTATTTCCAGCGCGGGCAGGCCTGCCGCCAGGGCTTCCTTGGAAAGCGAAGCCGCCTTGACGTCGTCACCTTCCAGCACTGCCTGGCTGAGGGCTTTGATGATGTCCTCCATACTTCCTCCTGTTGATAATGAGATTTATCGAGCCTTCATTACTCTATCATAAAAAGCGGATGCCGTTGGCAAAAAATAGGTTGAAATCCGGGGTTATGGTCAACTCCAGGTACTCGATTCGGCGCGCCAGCTCCAGAGCACGGGAGCGAATCTGGCGTGAGACAAGCAGCATGCGCGCGCCCACCCCAGCAGCGTTGCCAATCGCGCGGACATTTTGCAGGTCAATTTCAGGCAGCAAGCCGATGCGCATGGCCTGTTCGGCGTTCATGTAGGAGCCGAAAGCGCCGGCGATGATGATCTCATCCAGCTGCGCGGCGTTAATTTTCAGATGATCCAATAATATCTCGATGCCCGCGCGCATGGCGCCCTTGGCCAGCAGCACCTGGTCAACGTCCTTTTGGTCAAGCGAGATCTCCCGCTGCTGTGCGGATTCAGGTGCCAGGATGATCGCTGGCTGGCCGAACTGGTTGATTTGGACAGCGGGATTGGATTTTTCCAGCCGGCCTCGCGCGTTGATCAGTCCTGTGCGGCGCATTTCCGCTACTGCATCCAGGATGCCCGAGCCGCAAATGCCGCTGGCTATCTGCCCGCCGATGACCTGGCTGTGGATAGTGGTGGCTTCATCGATGGTCACATGCTCAATTGCACCCGGCGCGGCGCGCATGCCGAAGCGGATGTGGGCGCCCTCGAAGGCTGGCCCGGAGGCGGTGGAAACGCTGACGATGCGCCCGGCGTGCTGCAGGGCGATCTCGGTGTTGGTGCCGATGTCAATGCCCAGGCGCGTGCGGTCATCCTGCCCGAAACCGGCTGCCAGCAGGAAGGCCAGGTGGTCCGAGCCGACGAAGCCGGCGATCACCGGCGGGGCATATACGCGCGCACCCGGCATCAGGTCAAGTCCCAGTTCAGCCGCGGATGGTGTAAGTTCGGCAGCAGTCACCGGCACGAAAGGGGATACAGCCAGCGCCTGGCTGGGCAACCCGAGGAAAAAATGGTGCATGGCGGTGTTACCCACCAGGCAGGCGTCCATGATCTGCTCAAGCGAAATATTGATCTTTTGTGCCATCTCCTGCACGGCAGCCTGAATGGCCTGCATCACCCCGCTTTGCAGCGCTTGGGCGTTGGCCGGGTTTTCAAGTACGGCTGCCAGGCGCGACATGATGTCCTCGCCAAAGGCGATCTGCGGGTTGGGGACGCCATGTGCCGCCAGGGTTTTTCCGTTGGTCAAGTCCACCAGGAAGCAGGCCAGCTTGGTGGAACCCACGTCCACCGCCAGCCCGACCGGCTGCTGGTCGCCGGGTGGGAGCACATGCAGCAATTCACGGTGGTTGTGCACCAGGTTCACCTGCCACTTGGACTGGCGCAACTGCCCGGCCAGTGCCGTTAGGGCGGGTAGGCCGGCGCTCATTCCAGGAAATGGCTGTAATTGTGGTGAAGCACAGACCCGTTCCCAGTCTGACCGCAGGTCGTCAAAGGAGGGTGGGTTGAGGGAGAGCAAGGTCACCAGCACTGCAGGGTCTGGTTCAACATCCATTGTTGTCCCTTCAGTTTGCAGCACCTGGCTGCTCAACAGGGACTGGGGCGGCAGGTAGAGGGTCATGTCGCCGCTTGCCAGGGTGCGGCAAGCCAGGCGGAATCCTTCGTTCAATTGCTGCGCGGTAAAGACCTGCTGCTCCAACTGGGTGGGGGCATCCAGCTCACCTGAGAGGACCTGCACCTGGCATTTGGCACAGGTGCCTTTGCCGCCGCACTCCGCCCGCAGGCGGATGCCCGCCTGGCGGATGGCGTCCAGCAGGGTGAGCGGCTCCTCACACATCAGGCGCATGCCCAGCGGCTCAAACTCGAGGATGAAGCTCACTGCCCGCCCTTCTTAAGGATGAAGCTGCCCAGCGGCACCTGCAGATCTCGGGCGATGATGGCGCACTTGGCTTTCAGCAAAAAATAAAGCGGTTCTTCATTCTCGCTCAGCATTTCATAATTGCCCTGACCTTTGGAGATGATCAGGTCTGCCTCCTGGAATAAGCGCTTGAATTCAGTGGTTGAATTTTGCGGGTCGGCGCCCGGGATGTCAAGCCCGGTTTCAATGATGGTTGCCACCTGGTCCACCCCGGCGCTGACGGCATCCTCGCGAATGGCATCGTTAATGATGGGGGTGGTCTTCACTGCATAATAAACCGGTTTACCGAGCTGTTCGATCAGCAGCCGGTCAAAGACGGTCTCCCCGGCGTTGTCTGCTAGGTAAAGTACGAAGCCGGCTTTTGCGAGGTCCTGCCTGAATTCCTGCAGGTGGTAAATGGCAAATTGCGCGGTGAGCACCTCGCGGATAACCGCCTGCAAATCAAATTCGCGCGCCGCGCCGAAGTCAATGATGTTGCCGGCAGCGCTCAACCGCAGGGCGGTTTCCAGCGGGTCGTTAGATTCGCGTATCACCTGCTGCAGCCAGGGGAGCAGCGCCAGCGCTTCCTTCGTGCTGATTTTTTTGAGTTCGTGGTAAGCATCGTTATTGCCTGTTTCGGTGCGCACCATGCGGTGAATTACGGCGGAGATCTCCGGCGGGCGGCTAGCGGGGTGTGCTTCGGCCAGCAGCAGCAGGCTCTTGTGCATGACCTTTTCCTGCAGGTCTTCATCAGCGCCTGCATAGCGGGCGGCATCCAGACACTGGCGCAGGAAGCAGGGGAAGCAGTCTAAAAAGGTGCGCATAAAATTTGAACCTGAAGTTGACTGAATTGAAATATTTTTGTAACTGGGATTCTGTTGAATGGCATATTGAGTGTGGTGGTTGGTTACCGCGGGTTGTTTGGGCAATTATAGCGCATACAATTTTTGCACTATTTTATTTAACCAAGGCAAGCAATGTAGATTAGAAGGACAGATTTAATCATCTGACCTTACAGATAGATCATTTCTCCGGATTTTAATTTATTCGATGCATTAATGATTTGTTCAAAAGCCAGTTGCTTAAGGATTGTACAAAGGGATTGATCAAAAAATTCATGAGTCAGCAGACAATTATTGGGGCAGGCATGCGAGCATTGGTATTGGATGAAGCAGCCTTCACACTTGCCGGGGGTTTGCATGGCGGCCATCAGGCGGCCAAAATTGGCTTGGTCAATGACAAAGGCATTTTGGCTCTTTTGATATTTCCCCAGGGAAAAACCCTTTGCTTTGACTTCCCGGTCATTGACCAGTTTAAAGCAGGCAGTGGCTTCATCACCTGGCACCAGGTTCAGCACCTGTTGCAAAATGTGGCAATAGGCTGAATGCACCTCATTCAGGCGTGCGCCTGACATTTTCCAGAGGATACCGTAATGGCTGGCTATTTCTTCGGCTTCCATGAAGGAATTAATGATCGCATTAACCTGGCAGGGACTGATGCAGTCTTGAATACCCGTGCGCTTGCCAAGGTAGACTGGTTCCACGTGGATTTCCTGCGGAGCGAGATTCTCGCAGATATACCTGGCGATCATGGGCTGATGTTCCACCGTTGCGGGAGTTATGGTCACGCGTACATCTAATGCCGCGCCGTTGTCACGGATAATCTTTGCCGTTTGCTCGATGATTGCATTGCTGTTGGCGAGGGTTGCATGATGCCGTTGTATGTTTTGGATCTCCGGTGGGCCGTCGCAGGAAATACCGACGCGGTCAAAGTGAAGGGCGATCCAGCGTGCTTTTTCGATTGGCATTACCCCATTGGTGGCAATGTATTTATGGAGGGTCAACCCATCTCTTTCAGCCATTGCCTGTGCATATGCGAGGATGCGCAGGATTTTTTGGAATGACAAAAGCGGTTCACCCCCACCGTGAATGGCCAGCGTCATGGGTGCATTTGACTGCCGGCAATTTTCGCCGACCAAATCCAGTCCGGCCAGGCAGGCTTCCAGCGATAGCTCCTGTTTCTGATTGGGTGTCTCAAGTGCAAAGCAGTATTGGCAGTTGAAATTGCATTTCTGATTCAGATACAGGGTGATGTTGTTGGGTTGGTAGTCACTACTGTGCATGCCAGCATGAATTTTCACCACGTCCGTTGCTCGCTGAACGACGGCGGCAGCAGTTGGATTCAACTGCTCCTGCTGATGATTCTCTTCCAGTCCTATCAATTCTTTTTTGGACGTTTTCCATATCAAGCCGGGGGTGTAAATCAGTCCTGTTTCCCCAAAATCGGTTTGGTAAATGGGCAGGCGCGTTGACCGTATCTGTTGAAAGGGCTGTAGGATATTTTCGGCCAAATTCATAAGCGTGTATTTGCCGGGCGGCATACCCCATAGGATACCAGGGTGAGGAAAAGCCCCCTGGCATAGGCATTACACTTATTTATGGTTAAAGAAGTGGTCTTTGCGAGGTGGTGTGAGATGTCCGCGATGCTCTTTTTGCCGTCAAAAAGGTGAAGCGCTGCTGCGGTGAATTCATCTGCGGAGCATAGCTCGATTTTCTCTCGGTTTCCCTCCTGCATGTAGATAACACCGTTCATAATCTTGACCTGGTAAGGAGGGATGATGAAGGGCACCAGGGTTTTTAATAGCTGAAATTCCATCAGGCCAAGGTCGGATAATTTGAAAGCCGAGCTGGCACGCTCGGCAAGCGAGAAGATATGTAGTTGCTCTGCAACCTGTTGCATCAGGTCGCGGCGCGGGATACGCACTTCCAATTCATGGTAGGGGAAGCCGATGAAGTCAATAGGTTTTTTACGTTTTTGCTTGTTCATCGCTGAAAGCACGCCTTTCTCCAGTCCAAACACCATTATTCCCGGCAATCAGACGCAGCAGCGCATCACGGGTGAGCTGCTGAATCATATGGCAATACTCACCAAAATTCAGATGACCATTGCTGTCATTGGTAAAAGTGCGAGCATAACATCCCCCGGCGCAGGACCAGCGGCAAAAGCAGGTATTGCAGTCCTCAAGTCTTTCATCCATCAATTTCATCAACCGGCTCTTTTTTTTACGATCAACTGAAACTTTTTGATTGATTACCCTGCCAATCGTGGAAAGTCGTGCCAACGAATGATCGCGGTAGCTGATTTCGTAACAGGCCACCAAATCGTCTTGCGGGTTGACGATCAGTGCGCGCGAGAGTGCATTGCAAAACAGCGGCCGGATCATGGCGGGGTCTGACCCTGAAAATTGCACTGATGCTTGCGCTGGTTTTATTTTCTGAACCGCCTGCATATAGGCTTGGGTGAACTGCTCAAAGGTGTGGGTGGTTTGCTGACCGGCACATCCAATGGCTGGTCTGAAAGCGGGCTCCACCTGGATGTATCGGCAGCTTGTATTTACCAAAATGAAGCCGATATTGGCAGAGAGGTTTTCCCAGGGTTCGGTGGCCGTCAGCCGTATTCCATACGAATAATGGCTGTCGTCCATTCTTTTCAGGTTTTCGAGGACAATTTGGGCTGACCCGCCGCCGGAGAGGAACGGGCGGTTGGCATCCTGGGTGGCTGGTGTACCGTCCATGGAAACGCTGAGGTGGTCAATGTTCCTGATGACATATTCCACCTGCTCTTTGGACCAGATTAAATTGCTGGTGAGCTGGAAGGAGGGAGTGAGCGGTTTTGAGCGTGCATATTCAATGCACTGCTTCAGTAGTTCCCATTCCAGGGTCGGTTCCCCGCCGCCATGGAAATCAACCACGAAATCCTTTTCACCCCTTTGCTGTGTCAGGTGGACCACCTGGTCAATGACCGACCTGGCGGTCGCAACCTTCAACGTCTCCGGGTTGGTGTGGGCGGGAGTGGCATAACAGTAGCGGCATTTCAACTGGCAGCGGTTGGTCAATAATAGAACGGCGGTATCAATGGATTGCTTTGGCTTTATAGGCGGTTTTGGTCTGGAAAAGAATTGAATATTGGAGAGGAACTTAATCGCTTTTTCGTTGCGTCTTTCCTGGATCGATGCAGGGTCATCCAGCAATGCCTGTGCCAGGTCAACCATCGCCTGGTTGCCGATGAAGGCAATCTGGTTCAGTGGCCGGTAAAGGATGAATTTATCATTGCCTGCCTGGTCAGAGACAGGGATGGCGAAGAAATCAGGTGATGAAGGCAAATCTAATTCGGATACCAATAGGTGATCTTGTTGCAGGTGCAGATGGTGCCGCCTCCCGAGGAAGGCCGTTTGGTGGGGGTCCTCAAGGGTTTGACGGTTGGTGTGCGGGTGGGGAGCGGTGTGGGGGTTGGTGGCGCTTCGATCACTTCCAAGCCGCTGACCGAGAGATTGCCATAGATGACTGTTGTCATCATGAGCCACGCAATAATGGTGCTGCCAGTTTGGTTCTTGTTCAGTCCAACCACGGAGCTGCGGTCGACACTTACCCGAAACCAGTTGCGTGTTTCATCCTTGCCATTGACAGTGACTTTTGTGTCCTTGCGCAGGGTGCCTATCGTTGGATATTTGTATCCAGGCCCGGAATAGAGGGTTGTGGTGGTGTTTCTGGTGGTAGCTGAGAAAGATGACTTTGGCCCACTGCAGGCTGATAGGGCAACTGCGCCCGAGGTGACGGTTGCCGCTTCAATGAATTCGCGGCGGTTGAACTTGTTTTTTCCCAGGCTCTTCAGGATATTAAAAATTTGCGGTGAGTCATCTGGATTGTTTTTCTCATCTTTCCCTTTCATCATTCACTCCTCTTAATTTTATGAAACCGGTTCATCATCATGACAAGACAACTGCCGCTGCCAGAATATTGCTTTGACAGCAATCAGGATAGATATCCAGGTGGAGAATAATTGCATATTTATGATTGATAGCGAAAAATTTCTTCGCAGGCATGGGGAAGTTCATCGGGCAGGTAAACCTCCTCTAAAAGTGGAAAGCAGGCTGGTGCGGAGCTGTCCACATCCAAGTTGATGATAGGTTGCGATGGAGTGTTGGTAAGATGTCGTCATCAGAAATACATGTTCTGCACGAAACTGCAATCCGAATCCATCTTGATTGTATAACAAATCAGATTAATGAAAACTATTTGATTAATCGGCTGGTAAAAAAAGGATTTATAAATGCCTCCCTGGTCAGAGACAGGGAATAAAAAAATCCAGTGACGAAGACAAATCTAATTCGGATACCAGTAGGTGATCTTGTTGCAGGTGCAGATGGTGCCGCCTCCCGATGAGGAGGGCCGCCTGGTGGGTGTTCGGGCTGGTCTAACGGTCGGGGTGCGTGTGGGTGTGGGGGTTCGGGTGGGGGTGGGGATGGGGGTGGGCGGCGCTTCGATCACATTCAAACCATCAGTCGAATTTTTACCATAATTGACCAGTACTTTTTCCAGCCAGGCAGTGATGGTATCGCCAGTCTGGCTCTTGATCAGTCCAACCACGGAACCGCGGTTGACACTCATCCGAAACCAATTGCCAGTTTCATTTTTGCCGTTGATGGTCACTTTTCTCCCCTTACGCAGGCTGCCGATCTTTTGATAATTGCGTCCAGGTCCGGCGTAAAGGTTTGTGGTGGTGTTCTTGGTGGTAGCCGAGAAAGATGACTTTGGCCCGCTGCATGCCGAAAGGGCAACGGCGCCAGAGGTGACGGTTGCGGCTTCAATGAATTCACGGCGGCTGAACTTGTTCTTTCCCAGACTCTTCAGGATATTAAATATTTGTGGTGAGTCCTTTGGATTGGTATTCTCAACTTTCCCTTTCATCATTCACTCCTTTTTCTTTTGAAATCTGTTCATTACCATGGCAAGACAGCCACCGCTGCATTCGTGAGTATGCAGGAATGCACACTGACTGCATTCGCGATAGATTCCCAGCCCGCGGAGATTCTGCAATCCGGAATTGAAAAAATTGATGACCTCCTCGCGGGGATGATCAAGGGCGGCGGGCAAACGCAGCTCCTGTGAAAGCGGGAAGCAGGCCAGTGCAGAGCCGTCCACATCCAGGTCAATGATGGGATTGCAGTGGAAAGCGGGCGAAGCGTTGGCGTCGAAAAACATCGCCTGGGAATTCCCGGGAAACATGCATCGCACGAATCCGCAGTCCAGCTCAATCTTGATTGTATTATGCATCGCTTTCATGGCTGCGTCAATGATTTTTTCCCCAACGAGGGGATATGAACGGGGGAGCAGGAAATGGTTATTGTGGCCAATGGGCTGAGCCAACCCAAGGCGCAGAGATTTGATTAATCCATGTTTATTAATGAGCTCGAATATTTCAATGGCAGGCAGTTGATGGGTATGGATGGTAAAACCCAGCTGGCAATTCCCTCCCAACCTGGCTAGCACCTGCTCGATGCGGCCAGTAACCTTTGACCTGGATGGATTTTGAAAATAAACATTGATGTTGATTAATACGATGATCGAAGCAGTGAAAGAGGCATTGGTTATTTCGTCGAGCGCGCTATCGGGAATAAGCCCATTGGAAAAAATGATGATTTGTTTGTTTTCCTGCAGCGCCAGATGCAGGATATCAGCAAATTGCGGATGGAGTGTTGGCTCTCCTCCCAATAATCGAATTTGCGGTATATTGTTGACCCTTAAAAATGCCAGCATTTCCCGGTAACGTTCCAGGCTGACCATTTGTACGAGAGTCCCCTTGTGCGATAAAACCTGTGAAACAAAATGGGCATTGCTGGTTGCACTGGTGGGTGAGGATCAGGTTTGCCATCAGTCTGTTTGAGTCCTCTTAATGAAGCCTTGTTCTTCCCAGATTGCTGAAATTTCATTAAATAGCTGCAGCGCTTGTACTTCAGTTGAATGGTTGATTAATGCAATCATCTTGATGATGCTCTCGTGATTGAATTCCTGACACAGCCATTCCCACACATCTACCTCAATGTCTTGCAGCACCCACCTCTTCGACAGGTCATCGTTAATGATGACAATTTCACCAGAATTGCGTAGCCAGCGAATCCCTACAGCTGGTTGGATATTGAATCCGGTGGTGTTTTTAGATTTCATTACGAAATCTTAAAAATATCAAAATCTGTTTGCTGCATGAGCGATGCGTAATCCTGCATATGATTGACCAGGTGCTGCCATTGTCCCTCAGCGCCAATACGGGATAGCAGCCTGGCCAGGGTGATCAGCCGGGTCTGAATGCAGATCTGGTCGGGCTGATCTTGAACGAAGGCATCGCTGTGGTTAACCGGGCAGCCGCCGGCACAGGAATGCCTGCAAAAACAATTCAGGCATAAGGATTTTCTGTTGTTTCCCAACTGCCGGATGCTTTCAATTTGAGATTGATCAAGAATGACTCTTGCATCGTTTTGCAGGTTTCCCTCAATAACGCCCATATTCAGATCGAAACCGGCTTTTTGCCATTTATCTTCGGTTAAATAGCAACCATTGATGTGACCCTCGGGGGTAATGATCAACGCATCCTTGCCAACCGGGCAAAAGCTGAGCTGGACCTGGTCAATATCTGTACCCGAGGTAACCGCCTGGATGCCTTGCTCATTTAATATTTTTTCAGCCAGGCAAAAACGGCGGGCAAATTTGAACGGATCGGGGGGCTGCAGGTGATGTTTTTTTGAAAGACCGGATGGCACGAGGGCTTCGAAGCAGACGGTGTCGCATGGAAGTTGCGCAGCGATCCAGGTGGCTGTAGCTTCCATTTCTTCCACATTGGCATCGGAGACGCAGATACGGATGGTCAGGTCAATTCCGCTTTCGGATAGAAGGCGCGCATTCTCAAAGACAGTTGAAAAACTTCCTTCCCCGCCGGCGGTTGGGCGGAAGCGGTTTTGGTTTACCTCCTGGCCATCCAGGGACAAGGTGATGCAGTCAAAATTATCAGCCACCCAATGGCACCATCGGGTCGGGAACATGCCGTTTGTTGTCGCTTCAAAAATGGGGCGGATATTTTTCTGCCGGCCGATCTTTCTGGCATAGGCAACCGTGAAGGCCACCAACTCCTTTTCCAGAAATGGTTCTCCGCCAAAGAATTGGATGTCCACGTCGGTGACCTGTGAAGAGGTAAGAAGCTCAAAATAATAATCCAGCCCTGCTTTGGCAGTTTCCATGGACATTGCAGGGGAAAGAGTATCAGCATGAACAAAATCGCAGTAAAGGCAGCCCAGGTTGCATTTCCAGGTGGTGATGAAACCGAGAAACAATGGACGGCTGATTTTCCCGCTTGGGGGTGAAAGGTGTGTGATCGGTTCTTTTAATGACCGGATTATTTCCCGGATATTATCGGGCAGTGACTTGTTTGGTGTATGTGATTTACCAAGTCCACTCACGATCAGCGGGAGGTTCTCCTTCTCAACCAGCCCTGCCAGGTGGTGAAAAGGGGAATAGACCAGACGGTAGTCGTTCAAGGGGATCGAAAAAATTGGTGCAGATTGAGGGTCGTTCAATCGAGTCGCGTCAAGGCTCTCAGGTTTCCGGGTAATTTTTGAGGGGGGGAATCTTTTTGATCGTTCATCAGGTGAGTGCTGTAGAGTTGCGACATCATATTATCATGCAGTCAGGTGATCAACAATGCAAATAAGAATATCGAAAAACCCTAATAATTACTGAGACGATTTTTTTTATAACCCAACCTTAAAATTTCGGCAATTATTAAAAACTTATTGTATTTGAGTTACTAAAGTGATATAGTATTATATAAGACTATATCAGTTGAGATCAATGGATCAACAATTATCCGATCGTTTTCAACGAATTAAAGTGGGGATTAATGCGGATTGTTCCATTCCTTCCCAAATTGCCGACCAATTACGCTGGCTGATCGTCACAGGTGAAATCAAGGTTGGAGAAAAATTGCCACCGGTCAGAAGTCTGGCGAACCAATTAAATGTCAATCTGCATACTGTGCGGGCGGCTTACCGCGTCTTGGAGGACAGTCACCTGGTGGAAACACGGCAGGGCCTTGGTTCGGTGGTGGTGGAGTACGCCCCCTCTGAAACTGTCACCTCCAATGAGCTGCCGACTCATACCATCGGCATCATCGTCCCCGACCTGCAGAACCCTTTTTACCCGGCATTATTAAGCGGGGCGGCCAAGGTCGCCCGTGAACACAATGTGCTCATGATCACCTGTGACACGAAAGAACAGGTGACCACCGGTAAGGCGTTTTTCGACATGCTCATTTCCAAAAGGGTGGATGGGATGCTGATCTCGCCGATGGGGGCATCCCCCAGCGCTGAAGATTATTTCAGCAAATCAGAATTCTTCGATTTCCCGATTCCCCTGGTTTTTATTGACCGTCCTGATGTCAAAGGGTATTCCGTCCTGCTGGATGCCAAAGGCTCCGGGTTTAAAGCGACACAGCACCTGATTGAACACGGGCATCAGCAAAAATTACTTGGATTTCATCCGAAACTTCATCCGCATCTGAAATGCGAGTTGAGAAATTTTCTTCTTCTTGAATGCTCATTTGATGGGTGTTGAAGGATCAAACCCATCATATCATGTGAATAAAGGAAATCAAGAATTGAATTGAAATCTCAATAAATAAAATTATCTCATGATTTCAAATTCAGTCCGTAGAACTCCACCATGCGGCGGATGAACAGGGCATCATTCTGCCCGTATAGGGTGTGCGGCTGCCCGGGATAGGTGAAATATTCCACTTCTTTGCCCAGGTCCAGTAATTGCTGGTTAAGGGTTTTGGTCCAGGCAGGTTGAACAGTGCGGTCCTCATCACCATGGTGCAGGCTGAAGGCAGCCACGCTGGGTTTCAGGTCGTAGACGGTGTAACCGGCAGAAGCATTTGAATAACGCTGGCTGACCGAGGCGTAAATGACGCCTGCCCGAATCTCAGGCAACACGCTCATCACCCGCAAGGCAATCCCACCACCAAGCGAATGACCCCAGATGCCCATGCGCGAAAAGTCGGCATTTTTCATGATCCCTTCCATACCGGCTTCTTTGCGTGACAGGGCGATCAGGTTGAGCACATCGGTGGTGTAGCCGGCCAGGTTGTCACCGCGGCGCGGGGCGGAATCGGACGGCGGAAAGCTGCGCATGTTGGGGTGCAGGACGATGTACCCGTTCTTCGCAAGCGCATCTGCATAGCGGGTGGAATAGTCGCGCGTTTGGTATTCGCTGGGCGGGATGTAACCATGCAGGGTGACAATCACCGGGAAGGGCCCACGCCCAACCGGCACATTGATGAAACCATGGATGGTCAAGCCGTCGCTGGGATAGGTGATGTAATAGCGGGTGAATTCCGGCTGGTTTTCCCAGGCGTATTCCACTGAAAGCTCGCCTTCACCAAAAGTGGTAGCTCGCAAGGCTTCAATGGAAAATGGGTTGGGTCCATTCGATGCTTGAGGGACAGAAACAGCCGGGGTGACCTGCCCATTGTTTTCCATCTCTAGGCCCGGGGTTGGTTCCACTGGCAAAGGTGCACAAGCAGCTACCAATAAAATGATGAGGGTAAATGCAATGTTTTTCATTTGGTTTTTCCTAAGCTAAAGTTTACCTATTATTTCATAAAAGTTCTGCCTGAATTATTAACTCTCTGTTAGAAAAGTTAAATTATTTAAATATGGAGTAATTTTATTGTATCCTTTTCAAGGATGGTGAATCAAACAAAAGGAAAAATAAAAATGGATGATCTTCAGCAGATTTTCAAGCAGGTCAGGAATCTCATCAGCCGCTACTCGCCGCCCCTGGTTGCGAAAAAGGATCAGGCGGATTATTACGATTTGTGGTCAGTGCAGGATGTGGTCATTGCCGGTCGGAAAAAGAAGGAGGTGTTTTTTGCCGGTGCCATCATTCAAAAGGGCTATGTGGGTTTTTACTTTATGCCTGTCTATGTGGATGAAGAGATGAAAAAAGTATTTTCACCTGAATTGCTCGCTTTGTTGAAGGGCAAGTCTTGCTTTCACATTCGGCGCAATGATGCAACAATCATGTCTCAAATAAAAAAGGTGCTAAAGACAGGATTTGAAATCTATCAGAAAAATGGATGGGTTTAGGGTATCACGATTATCCCTGTGAAGAACACCCGTCTCTGTCATTATTCCCTTTGATTTCCCATTTGCAGCAGGTTTCCAATGGAAAAGGTGAACAGGGCGGAAAAAAGGTAGAGTGGCAGCCATAATTGGCTAAGCATCCCGCCGAGATTTTTGAGGTTGGCAAAGAACAAGGCCATCAACAACATGGTACACACAGCCAGGGTCAACAAGGCAGACCGGCCGAGATCTTGCCATTGTTTTTCGTCCAAGATTTGTTTTTGCTCATCATGCAGTTTGAGATACACCCAATAGCCGGTCAGTAACAGATAAGGTCCCAGCAGGATGGCTGAGCTGAGTAGGGTGTGGATGGTCATTGACCAGGCGTGCGGAATGAAAAATCCAAGACTGAGCAATCCCAACCCCATCAAACCGCAAACGACTCCTGTGAAATGGACTGCCAGCAAGGTGTTGCTGTCCACCTTTATCTTATTGGCTGTCCCATATCTCTGAGTCCCGATGAACAGGAACCAGAGAAATGAGACAACCGTTAATAACTGAAAAAACATGAAGGGATACGCCAGGGACCATTCCGGTTGAGCCCATCCATGTTTGTATTGTTTGACAATGTCGCCCAACAGGGCAAAATCGGAAAAAACCATGAGAAGTGCTATCACGCCGCTGCCAATGAGAAGGTAATGGAATGGGCGCACCAGTTCCACCATTCTAAGGAATTTGACAAGCAAGAAAAGAGATAAACAATAATAGAGGAATAGTATTACCAGGCAGATTCCTGCCCAGTTGAATGAGTCCAATTCTGATGTTGTAATGGCAACCAATTCAACCATTCTCGGTCTCAGGGATTCGAAAATGTAAAAACAGGCTGTCAATAAGCCAATGGCAGCTAATCCTAGGATGATGGCAGCTGTTGTTAGATGAGGATGGACGGTTCTCATTTTATACTCCGCTCTTCAGAAATGAAAAATAGGTCCTCCACACGGACCTTGAAAAAGTTAGCCAGTTTTATCGCCAGCAGGGTGGAGGGTGTGAACTTTCCGCTTTCGATGGAATGGATGGTCAGGCGGGTGACACCAACCGCATTAGCCAACTCTTGCTGGGTAAGCTGCCCGTGTTCAAAGCGATACTTGCGTAAATGGTTTCCAAGCACAGAATTCAACCTTGTGGATATATAGTATACTATACATATTATATAGAATACTATACATTTATCAAGAGGGGAAAAAAGTGATATGGAAACAAAAAAAGGTTGCTTGAAGTAGCAACCCATGTAGATTGTGTCCGCAATGAATTATCTTTTAGAAAGAGACTGCCTTTTTCGGCGCTGGTTTCACCCTTGATTTAAGGTTTGACTTTGCCTGTTTTCCAAAGACCGGGAGCTTACACCTCTATTTCGGCGATGGATTTGATGATGTGATTTGGCCGATAGGGGAAATCTTCCAGCATTTTCATATTGGTCACGCCGGTCAGAACCAGGATGGTTTCCATGCCGCTTTGAATGCCGGAAAGGATGTCGGTGTCCATGCGGTCGCCGATCATGACCGTATTCTCCGAGTGCACCCCCAGGTAGTTGAGCGAGGAGCGGATCATGAACGGGTTGGGTTTGCCCAGGAAGAACGGGCTCCTGCCGCTGGCTCTCTCGATCAGGGCAGCCATGGCGCCGCAGGCTGGTGAGATGCCGTCAGTGGAGGGGCCGGTCGGATCGGGGTTGGTGGCCAGGAAAGGAGCGCCATCCATGATCAACCGCACCGCCTTGGTGACCTGGTGCAGGTTGTAATCAAATGTCTCCCCCAGCACCACAAAATCCGGATTGTCGGGGGTGAGGATGTAACCAATGTTATGAATGGCAACGTTCAACCCGCTTTCACCAATGACGAAGGCATTCCCCTTTGGCTTTTGCAAATGCATGAAATTTGCCGTAGCCATCGCGGAGGTAAAGATCTGTTTTTCTTCCACGTCAATGCCCGTCACCTGCAGCCGGTGGGCCAGGTCGATGGGGGTATAGATGGAATTGTTGGTCAGGATCAGGAACTTGATCCCCTTGGTTTTTAATGTTTCAATGAACTTGTCCGCCCCTGGGATCATGCGCCGTCCCTGTACCAGAACGCCGTCCATGTCAATGAGGAAATTTTTCTTTATTACTTTCATTTTTCTCCTGCATGCTTCAAGGCATGCTTTATTTTAGTATAGATTGGTCTTTCTTATTCATAAAAGAACCCTCATCTGTGCGTGAG
Organism: uncultured Chloroflexia bacterium; assembly: GCA_963802275.1. Classification (GTDB taxonomy): domain Bacteria; phylum Chloroflexota; class Anaerolineae; order Anaerolineales; family Anaerolineaceae; genus CAZMZW01. The sequence continues at coordinate 168,179 of CAWDIB010000003.1, forward strand.
GGTTCTTGTTTTTCAGTTGCAGAACTGAGTTTAAACCAGTTTTCTCACGTTTTCCAGTTCCCCGGCACTGCCCAGGTAATTGTTCTTCTCTGCGATGAACTTGGCATACTCATCGATGAAGATCTTGCCGGGTTTACGCAGGTCGAAGCCCTCCGGGTGCTGCAGGAAGTATTCGCGGTGTACGCGCGTCCAAACCAGGCGCCCATCGGTATCGATGTTGATCTTGGTCACGCCCAACTGCGCCGCCCGGCGGAATTGCCTGGCATCCACTCCATTGGCGCCCTGCAGTTTGCCGCCGGCAGCGTTGATGCGCTCCACCTCTTCTTTCGGAACGGAACTGCTGCCGTGCATCACCAGTGGGAAACCGGGCAGCTTCTGCTGGATCTCGGTCAGCACATCGAAATGCAGGCTTTGCGAGCCGCTGAATTTAAAAGCACCGTGGCTGGTGCCGATGGCGACCGCCAGTGAATCGCAGCCGGTCAGGTCCACAAATTTTTTAGCCTGCTCCGGGTTGGTCAGGCGGGCTTCGTTATCGCTCACCTTGACGTGTTCTTCCACGCCGCCGATCTGCCCCAGTTCCGCTTCCACCACCAGTCCCTTGGCGTGCGCGGCGTCCACCACGCGCTTGGTGATCTCCACATTCTTTTCAAAAGTCTCTGCGCTGGCATCGATCATCACTGAGCTGTAAAAACCGCTTTTGATGCAGTCATAGCAGGTATCTTCGTCCCCATGATCCAGATGGACCGCGAAAATGGATTGCGGGAACACTTTATCGGCGCTGCGGAACAGGCCTTCCAGCATGATTGTGCTGGCATAGTCGCGGGCACCCTTGCTGATCTGGACGATAAAAGGCGCCTGGCTGTCCAGGTTGCCCTTGAACAACCCCAGGGCTTGTTCCATGTTGTTGATGTTGTACGCCCCGATGGCAAATTTGCCGTAGGCGGCTTTAAATAATTTCTTGGTGGTGACGATCATACTTAACTCCTTGGCTTCAAAAAATCCGCAGCAATTATAAAGCAGAATGTCCTTAATGAGCGGTGATATGCGTGGGAAGAGTAAAACTGCTGAGCGAATATGTTTTGTGGTTGTGGAAAATAATCTATTTTTTCTGTCTGTGCCGCCCGGTCGCTACGCGACAGGGCTACCCCATGTGATATGGTGGTGGTGACGAAGAACACTGCGAGGAGGATGATCACTCCGAGGACGATCAAATCAAAGACGTTGATTGCACCAAATGGCAGATGAATGACCGGGTTGCCGGTGAAAAAAACGATGGTGTTGGCGCTCATGGCGATCACCCGTGCTTCGGTCGGTCCCAGCCGGCCAAAGGAGATCTGAAAAACACCCTCGATCGAGGTGATGAGAAACACGAGATTGGTCATGCACAAATAAGCGATGAGCGCCAGTACGGCCAATTTAAAGTCCACGAAGGGTGAAAGAGCCAACCCGAGAAAGATAAACACTTCGCTGATGATATCCACGGCATGGTCAATGAAAAAACCGTAACGCGGGCGTTCGATCTTGCGGTAGCGTGCCAGTGTGCCATCCAGGCTGTCGCCGAACCAGTTCAGGATGAAGCCCAGTGAAGCCAGCCACAGGTAATCCCTGCTGAAATTGGTCAGCCAGTAAGATAAGGCGATTAATACCGATGCGAGCAGTCCGAAAACGGTTAGCATGTCGGGATTCACCCAACCCGGCATGTTCTTTGCCAACCAGGCCAGGGCTGGTCTTTCCAATGAAGCAAAGAAGATTTCGTTGACCCTTTTATGTTTTTCGATTCCCGTTTTCGCTTTGTCTTTTGGCATGATCACACCCTTTATTTGATGAATTTATTATAAATCATGGCATTTTGTCCAACGCCCACGGCCAGACCGGGTAGAACATGGACCATTGTTCCGGCGCCCTTCGGATCATGATTTCTGCTTCGCTCAAGAGTTTTTCTGCATTCACCAGGTATCGTCGGTTGGTGTCCTGATCTGCAGTGAACGGGATCACATCCGAGCAATCCACCACGTACTTGCCCTGAGCCGTGGAACGACAGGCCACCACTAAAAAGTCCGCCCCGCTTTGCGCAGCCAGGTTGATATAGGTGACTGGCACCGGGGCGGGATGACCAAAGAAGCGCGGCTGATGGTTGGAAGAATCCATCGGGCGATCCATGCCGGTCAGCACCAGTCCATGGTTCTTCAGCCGCTCGCGGGCGATGCGCATACTCTCAAAGGACATCGGCTGGATCTCAATGCCAGAATCCTGGCGCATCTGGTTTTGCCATTGGTAACCGCCTGGGGGTCTTGGGTAGGACAGTGCCAGGATCGGGTAGCCATGCAGTGCCATGGCACGTCCGGCCAGGTCAAAATTACTCAGGTGCGGGGCAACGATCATCGTACCCTGCATTCCTTGCAATCTGTCGTTTAAAATTTTGGTCAGTTGGGGGCTCATGCTGACCATGTCCAGGATGCGCTGCGGGCAGGTCAGGTTATGGTATAGGTCATACAGGCAGACGGCAGTATGCTCAAAGGTCCTGCGGGTGATTTCATCCAGTTGCTGCCCATCCATGCTCTGTCCGCTCACCACCCATTGGTTGGCTCGCACCGATTGCACCATGCGATTTTTCTTGAATGTGGCGATGACTCTTCCCAGCCACTCTCCCAGGGGATAGCCGATTCCGGGTGGGATGTACCTGCCCAAGCCAAGGACGATGGCAATGCCTAACCGGCTGTTGAGGATATCTTGAAAATTCATAATTAATAGGAAGTAATCAAATCAATCATACCTTGTTGCGTGGTGGAAAGACCTCCCCGATTATTGGATTTCTTTCCACTATTCAGTTTTTTTCAGGTCTAGCACATTTTGCTTGTTTGATTGGTTGAGGATTTCCACGTTGAAGGAAAAACGATCTCCTCGGTAAAAACTTTCGGCATGTTCAAATGGGCGGTCATTTTGGTCATAGTTGGTGCCGACAATAAAGAGAATTGGGAAAGCAGGCTTTACATCGAGCAGTTCACCTTCCGGCGGCGGGCAGGCAATCGCTTCGATGGAACGCACCGAGCGCACCGGCAAAGTCTCGAATTTTCTGGCCAGGATGTCATACAGGGAATTCTTTTCCAGGTTCTCGTGCAGCAGGGCAAAGTAGCGGTTGAAGGGCAGATAACTGATATCAATGGCCATGATCTGGTCATCCGCCAGGCGCAGGCGTTTGATCATGATGGCTGGTTCATTGTCCTTGAGGTTCAGAATCTGGGCAATGTAACCGCTGGGGGGAATGGTTTCAAATTTGAGCATACGCGAGTGCGGTTTCAACCCCCGCTGCTTCATATCCTGGCTGAAACCGGTCAGGAAAAAAAGCGGTTTTTCGATGTTGTACTGGGTGACGAACGTGCCGCGTCCCTGCGTCCTTTTTAATTTCCCCTGAATGACCAGCTCATTGATCGCCTGGCGGATGGTGGTACGGCTGACTTGGAACTGCTCGCACAATTCCGCTTCCGAGGGGATTTGCTCACCGGCTTTCCACACACCCGTAACAATCTGATTCAAGATGAAGGATTTAAGCTGATAATAGAGGGGTATGGGGCTGTTTGTGTCAAGCATGATTTCAGAGTACCATACAGGTAATAATGTTATTACCTGTATCATTATAATGATTTTATCAGGACAGTGCAAGCTTTTGTTTACATAAATGCTGGATTGAACCTTAAAAACTCTTGATTATTTCGCGGAAATGCCTATAATTTATCTGGTCGTAATGTTATGACAACATAACGAATTTAGAAACAGGTTACCTCGGTTGATTTTTGTTCTTGAATCAGTATAATTATTACAGAGATAATAAAATGATCAAACTGGTGAATCATCTCCTGTTAATTTACGGGAAGATCACTATGATGGTGAGGGAATCTTCATGATCATGCATAAGCGCTTAACAAATAATAAAGCGCTTATTTTTTTCTCAAGGAGGTCCCTGATCCAAAGTAACAAAATAATCAACCACACAATCAAATTCATTTTTGAGGAGCAGGCATGATTCAAATCGTTACAGCATGTGGGGCAGGTCAGGGAAGCAGCTTGGTATTAAGGATGTACACGGAAGATGTAATTAAGGAGATGGGCATCGAAGCAGCGGTGGAAGCCTTGGATGCCTCCATGGCGAAAAGTCAAAGATGTGATCTGGTCTTGACTTCGAAAGCGCTGGTTGAGGTGGTTACGGACCCATCCAGGCACGAGACACGCTGGGTGACCAACTACATTGATAAAAATTCCATCAGGAAGCAATTGGAAGAGTACTGCACGGAACATAAAATTCCCTTTAAAAAGAAAGCCTAGTTCCGTGAAAAAAATCTATTCAAAGGAGGTGGTCAAACATTCAAATAAAAATTTATCAGAAGTAAGATCATTGTTGTTTCAATATTATTTATAAATAAGGAGCATAAAAATGCAAGGCAATGTGTTTACGGATGTCATTACCTGGATAGCAACAAATGTTATCCAAGATCCCGCACTGCTTTTAGGCCTCGTCGCGTTGATTGGTCTTTTGCTTCAGAAAAAGGACTTCAGCGCAACAGTGCAGGGAACATTAAAGACCATTGTTGGTTACTTGATCCTGCAACAAGGATCGGGTGTTCTGGTGGGAGCCATCCAACAATTAGCCCCCATTATGGAAACAGCCTTCGGGGTGAAAGCCGCCGGTTTGAGCGGTCCCATGTTGGATACTTTCATTAAGAATTATGCCGGCTATGCAGCGATCATCATGATGGGTGGCTTTATTCTGAACCTCATCCTGGCACGCCTAACCCCGTTGAAATACGTATATCTCACCGGCCACCTGATGTACTGGATTGCCCTCTTATTCCTGGCAGTTGCCCTTGAGGTGAATCCTGCTACGCCCATTTCCACCCTGCTGATTCTCGGCAGTATCTTTACCGGTCTGTACTGGACGCTGCAGCCTGCACTCACCCAGCCCTTTATGAGGAAGATCATGGGCATGAATGAGATTGCCCTCGGGCATACCTCGGCTTCCAATGACTGGCTTGCAGGTGTGTTTGGTAAATTTGTTGGCAAACCAGAAGATAGCTCGGAAAAATTGAAAGTTCCGAAGTGGATGGGTTTCTTGCGCGATGTGACCGCTGGATCAGCATTCCTGATCTGTGTGCTCCTGGTCCTGCTTGCCGTCATCGGCGTCTTGATGGGCAAAGTGGGAACAAACGTAGCCACGTATGTGCTGAGTTCCTTCAAAGCCGGCCTGACCTTTGCCATGGGCATCACCGTCCTGCTGTTTGGCGTGCGTATGGTCATTGCTGAGATCGTGCCCGCCTTCCGCGGCTTCGCCATGAAGGTTGTACCGGATGCCAAGCCCGCTCTGGACTGCCCGGTCATCTTTGACTATGCCCCCACGGCTGTCATCGTTGGATTCGTTTCCTGCACGGTTGCATTTCTGCTGCTGATGATCCTCTTTGGACCAATAATGCAGTGGACCACTATTGTGCCGCCGTTCATCATGTTGTTCTTCGTTGGTGGCGCCAGCGCGGTGTTTGGAAATGCCACCGGTGGTTTCAAGGGAGCGATTTTGGGTGGTGTCATCGCCGGCGTTCTGCTGGCTGTTGGACAGGCTATTGTTACCCCCATGCTGGCCACCACTGCCCCCGAGTTGTCCCTGATCCAGGATCCTGACTGGATGATCATCGTCTTGATTTTGAAACCTTTGCTGGGTCTGTTCCTGTAAAGAGGTTTTCCGGATAGATAAGTCAAAAGCATCTTAATGACTTAAATTCTTCGAAGGATGGCAGTTGTGATGCATGTAAGATAACTGCCATCCTCTTCTTAAGCAATAATTACTATTTTTTTTGGAGGTTTCCATGATCACTGCAGGAAATATGTACTTTGATAATGTCATCACCACCATCGAAAAGGTTCGCCAGACTCAATCACAGGCAATTGATACCGCCAGTGAATGGATCAAGGATTTGTTGGAGAAAGACGGGGTTTTGCACTTGTTTGGTTCCGGCCATAGTCATGCCATTACCGAAGATGTGTTCTGGCGGGCGGGCGGGCTGGCACAGGTGAATGCCATATTGGATGTGAACCTAACCTTGCATGGTGGCGGCGCTCCTACGCGGGGAACCAACCTGGAACGTTTGGAAGGGTACGCCAAGATCATTTTTGATAATTATGATCTTCGCAAAGGCGAGATTATCATCATTGTCTCCAATTCCGGAATTAATGCCCTGCCAGTGGAAGCAGCCATGATCTGCAAGGAATTGGGCCTCAAGGTAATCGCGCTAACCAATCTGGAACAATCCCGGAATGCCAAGTCGCGTCATTCCAGCGGCAAACGCTTGTTTGAACTGGTAGATTTGGTCATTGACACCTGCGTGGTGCCTGGTGATGCCAGTATTGAAATCGCCCCCAATCTGCCAAAGACGGCACCGCTTTCCACTGTGATCTCGTGCTCCATCTTGCAAAGCATCGTTGCAGAGGTGGCCACGCGTATGTACAAAGATGGCTTTGAACCACCGGTGGGTTTGAGTGCTAATGTTCCCGGGGGGGATCTGCGTCTGGCGGAATGGAACAAAAAATTTGGCGGCTCACGATTACGCAACGCCTGAGGTACTTTGCGAATGGAAAAAATTATTGCCGACCAGGTTTTAGTTAAGCTGAATGTGCCCAATTGGCAGCAGGCAGTGCGGGAAACCGGTCGTCTGCTGGTGGCGGGTGGATTTGCGGAAGAGCGGTATATTGAGGGTATGGTAAACCTGAGCCAGGAATTGGGTCCGTATATTGTGCTTACACCCGGTGTTGCCATCCCACACGCCAGACCGGAAGAAGGTGCAATTAAAGTGGGCTTTGCGGTTGTAACGCTCGAACCGCCTATTGATTTTGGAAATGAATATAATGACCCGGTCCATCTTGTGATCGGATTTTGCAGCCCTGGTGCTGATGCCCATGTGGGTATGATAACCCATATTGCCCGCCTTTTGGGTGTGGAGGGATTTTTGGAGAAGTGCAAGTCGGCGAATACCCCGCAAGATTTGGCGGATGTATTCAATCAAACCACCTACTAGTTTGATTCCAGTTTAAAAAGTGTCAGATGTATACTCTGGCACTTTTATTTTTATTATTCGATGACTTATTTTATCTTGTTATTTATTTGCTAATTCTGCCATTTGGGTTTGTCGCAATAGTCTGACCTTATTTTCATCCACCCTTCCGTCAGCAGTCGTAGGTGTGCGTACTCCTCGGCCACAATGCAAATTGGTTATACCTGTCGCTCTCATTAAACTAACCGCGTTTTCAGAACTAACGCTCCCTGCCAGGAAAATTTCCATTCGTCCACTAACAATCTCGGCGATGCGGCGGATGTTGGCAGTAGCATCCAGCGCGCTGCCCCCGAAAGCTGTCCCCTTAGTGCTCAACCCACCGGTGTGGATCGAATGAAAGCCCATTGAAAGCAACTGGTCGAGCGCCTGCCAGGGGTCACGGCACAATTCCCAGCCCAGGTGCATATGGATACGGCCGTCCCCGGCGGCATCGCGTAACTGCTCAACCACAGGGATGTCAAGGGTTTGCTCTTTGGTCAGGAATCCAAACATAAAATCCTGCACACCGAGTGCCTTGGCCGCCAATATGTCTGCCCTGGCTGCCTGCAGGTCGGCGGGGGACGCCTGGAAGGAGCGTGCATGCGGCCTCACCATGAGGATAATGGGGATTTTCACGGTTTGTGCTATAACCGTCACCATGCCTATGGAAGGGGTGATGCCACTGCAGGGGTAATGCGCTTTCAGATCCAACTGGGTGGCTCCCCCGGCTGCGGCTGCCCGGGCGTCTTCCACTGTTTCAACAATAATTTCCAGTGCGTTCATTTTTCCTCGCTTGTTAGATTGATGATATGCGCGATGGCGTGGCTGACGCCATCCTCATTATTGGTCGGGGCTATCCAATTTGCCGCCTGTTTGACTTCGTCCGGTGCGTTACCCATGGCGATGGAATAACCTGCCACGGCAAACATTTCCAGGTCATTAAGATAATCACCAATCACAGCGATGCGTTTGAGAGGAATGTGCAAGTGATTGGCCAGCTTGGTCAATGCATCACCTTTCCCCACCCCTTTGGGAAGAATATCCATGGAATGGCGGCCGGTGAAGGTGATGCTGACATCATGGTTGCCGGATTGATAATACTGGTAGGCTAGATTGATTTTCTCCTCATCTCCAAATAGCAAGCCTTTTTCGGGCTCGAATGTCAATGCTTCAAGCAGGTCAGGGACTATCTCCCAGTTATAGTCATTGACCCGCTTATGTTGCCTTGTTTTTTCATTTTCTTTTTCGCACAACATGAAGTCGGAATGGTCCAGAAAGAGGATCAGGTCATGTTGGCGTGCCAGGAGAATGGCTTTTTCCACTTCATGGCGCGGCAATGTGCGCTGCTGGATGATCTCGCCGCTGGAGAGGTCACCGATGAAAGAGCCGCCGGAGCCGATGAAAGGGCCGCGTACAGGCAGCTGCCGGAAAATGAACTCCAGCGTGGATTGGCTGCGCCCGGTGACCAGGGCAATGCGGATGCCTGCCTCCTGTGCCTTTTTGAAAGCTTGCGGGGCGCTTGCGCAAAGATTGTCATCTGAATCCAATAGTGTGCCATCCACATCAATGGCGATCAGATCAAAGGATAATGAAGGACTGGTTAACCTTGTCCTACTTTTCATAAACGATCTCTCCTCCTATCACTGTTTTCACCGGGTCATAGTCATCTCCAAGAATAACGATATCCGCGTCATAGCCCGCCTTAATCTGGCCTTTCGTTATTCCCAGCATGCGGGCAGGCACGGTGGATGCCATATGGATTGCGTCTTTTAAAGGTATGTTGGTTTCTTCAGCAATCACCTTCAGACCATGGTTAAGCAACTTGTATGCGCCTGCTGGACTGCCATCCTTTAGAGTGCTGATGATCCCATTTGTGTAGATGTCAAATCCATCCCAAAATATGTGTGACCCATTTGGCATGCCATTGATGGGTAACGCGTCGCTAACCAGACAGACATTATCGATCCCCTTGATCTTTATCAGTATCTGCATGACAGGAGGTTGAACATTAAAACCATCTGAAATTAATTCACATAATACTGAAGGCGAATTCAACAATGCGGCCACCAATCCTGGTTTCCGCTGGTGCATGGGGACCATACCATTCAGGGTATGCGAGGAATGGTTAATACCCATCTTAATGACTCTCATCGCAAATTCATAATCGGCATTGCTGTGACCAATGGAGGGGATGACGTTCAATTCCTTCAGGAAGGGGATGACATCAATGGCATCACCTTGTTCAGGAGCAAACGTGATCATGCGGATCGTTCCTTTGGCGGTTTGTTGGAATAAACCGATATCTTCACGAGTCAATGGATAGCACAAGCCCTGGGTGCCCATGGAGGATCTTTCTGCCGCTATCCAGGGTCCTTCCATATGAATTCCAAGAATATTTGCTCCGTTTCGGGGTTTGCCAATTATGGATGCGATCTCAGACACTGCTTGAACCAGTTCATCATGTGGGATCAGGAAATGAGTGGTAGCCAGAAAGCTGGTGATACCCTGGGAAGGCAGATGCACGGCAGCCTTGGCACAATCACCACCGGTCATGTCAAATCCACCAGCACCGTGGATATGGGTGTCGATTAAACCAGGAATCACCCTGTTCCCTTCCGCATCAATCACCCTGGCAGAAGGATCTGAACCAATCTCAATTTCTCCGCCGAATGAAACGATACGCCCCTCTTCAATGACTACCGAGCCATTTTGAATAACCTCCTGGGGAGTAAATACTGTTCCATTCTTAATGATGGTTTTCATGATCATACTTATTTTAAGATCTTGTTAATGTGCGCGATGACGGCGATCACTATCCATTGGATTGTGTCTCCCGCTGAAATACCACCTTGCCGGCTACAATACTTAGAATGGGCTGATGCTCCTCATTCAGCACGACCACATCCGCATCATAACCGCTGCGCAGCTGGCCTTTTTTCAAGCCGAGCATGGCCGCTGGAATACGGCTGGCGATGGTGACTGCTGTCGGCAGGTCGGTCACTTCCTCGCGGATGAGCACCTGGATTTGCTGGTCCAGCAGTTTGTAGGCGCCCGCCGGTCGGCCATCGGGCAGGGTGCTGATCTCGCCGTTGGTGCCGATATCAAAGCCATACCAGTCCTGACGCGTGCCGGCTGGCAGGCCGGAGAGGGGCACACCGTCGCTGACCAGGCACACCCACTCAACCCCCTTGACTTTCAATAGCAAACGCATCAGCGGGGCTTGTACATGAAATCCATCCCCGATCATTTCGGCGGTGATTTCATCACAATCAAGTATTGCACCCAGTGTGCCCGGCTTGCGGTGGTGCAGGGGTTGCATGGCATTGAAAGTGTGGGTGCTGTGGTTCAAGCCTTTGGATACTGCTTCCTTCGTTTCTTCGTAGGTTGCATTAGTGTGCCCGATGGAGGGGATGATGTCCTGGTCACGCAGGAATGGGACGACTTCCATGGCGCCCGCCAATTCAGGGGCAAAGGTGACCATGCGCAGATTGTGATGGGATGCCTGTTGAAATGCCAGGATGTCCTCGCGGGTGATCGGGTAGCAGTATTCCGGTTTGGAAAAAGGGGATCGGTCGGCTGCCACCCAGGGACCTTCCATGTGAATGCCGAGAATGGCTGCCCCTTGCGGTGGGGTCTGAATGGCATCCGCGATTTCCACCACCGCTTGCAGCAGGTTTTTGCGCCCGAGCATGAAATGGGTGGTGGCCAGGAAGCTGGTAACCCCGTGGCTGGGCAGGTATTCGGCTGCTTTTGCTACATCCTTGCCTGTCATGTCAAACCCGCCTGCTCCGTGAATGTGGGTGTCGATCAGTCCAGGGATGACTTTTTTCCCGCGGAAATCCAAGGAATTTGCCATCGGAATGCCCGGCGGTTAGTTCGCCCTGGCTGGAGACTTCTTCAATGACGCCATTCTCTGATGTGGAGAATGCCATCCTTTAGTTCTGCATCGGGGGTAAGCAGATCACCCCTGATTGACAGCCCTTCTTGAAAAGAATTACCTGTCATCGCTCACCTCTTAAGATTGTTGATTCGGTTGACGACATCCTTGCGAAAATTTTCAATGATGGCAGCGGTGTGATCGGCCGGGTCAAGCTTTGGGTCATGGAGCAGCGGGGTCAGGTCCATGGCAAAGCTGAGCATGCTGATGCCGCCAGTCCCGTGTGATTCATGATAGACCGCATTGGCAGTGCGGCGGCCGATGCTGGCTATGTCATAGCGTTTGCTGCCGCAATTTTGCGTATCAAATACCCCCACCAGCGCAGCCGCCAGGTTGGGGTGGGCACTGACATCCATGACCTTTTTGTCCTCATCCACCAGCCAGTCCAGGTCGCGCCAGACTTCGCAGCCGAGCACGGATTGCGGCTGGTGTTCCCGGGGCAGCGAACGCAGGGCTTCGATGATCCTCAGGGTGACGGCGATGTGCGTATCGTGCTTGTCCGCCAGGTTGTGGGTATAAATGACCCTGGGATGGGCAATGGCCAGGATTTCCTGCAGGTCTTTCAGCAAGGTATCATTTTTGGCGTTCCGGGTTTCCGCGCTGGTGTAAGCCAGTTGCACCACTGCCGAATATTCACCCAGCACGCCGGCTTTGCGCTGCTCATCTGCCCGCATGGCTGCCATCCGCTCGTTGCTGAAATCGGCATACAGGAAGTCACGCGGGGCAGTGGAGCCGTCGGTAACGGTTACCGAGGTGAACCACTGGTCGGGCTGATGAAAACACTCGACAATGCCGCCATAAGCCATGATCTCCACGTCATCCGGGTGTGCGGCGATGGCCATGTGGGTGGTGCGCTGCAATGCTTTCTCCGGCAGCGAGCTGTCCGGTACAAAAATATCAGATTTTTCCTTGGTCAATTTCATGGGTTTCTCCTATAAATATTTTGATCATTAATTGTCTGAAACATGAATGAGTTCTTCAGCTCTTGAAAAAGTATAATATTTTTATATGGATTGTCACAAGATTTGACGGTATCAATACCTTATTGTAGAATAAATCAAGTTGTACCTACATCATAACATCATCAACATTCCAAATCAAGTTAACTATAGGAATAACCATGATAACCGCTGAGAACCTGTTGGAATTGAAGAAAATGTGCAACACGGTGCGCCGCGATATTCTCGACCTGACCTTTTATGGCAGCGCCAGCCACCTGGGCGGCTCCCTTTCGGTGGTGGAATTACTGGTGGCGCTCTACTTCGCGGTGATGAAGATTGATCCCCAAAAACCACAAATGCCGGAGCGTGACCGCTTCATCCTCTCCAAGGGTCATGCTGCCCCGGCCTTGTATGCTGTGCTGGCGGAGCGTGGCTTTTTCCCGCGTGAGGAATTGAAGACATTTTGCAAGAATGGCACCCGTTTGCAAAAACACATTGATATCCACAAAGTGCCCGGCATTGACTCTTCGGCCGGTTCGCTGGGGCAGGGGCTTTCGATCGGGGTTGGCATGTGCCTGGCGGACCGCATGGATAAAAAAGACCGCTCGGTCTTTGTGGTCATGGGGGATGGCGAGCTGCAGGAAGGCCAGGTATGGGAAGCGGCCATGGCAGCCGGCAATATGAAGCTGGACCGCTTGTTTGCTTTTGTGGATGCCAACCAGATGCAGGTGGACGGGTTTGTGAAATCCATCATGAGTGTCGAACCCATCCAGGATAAATGGAAGAGTTATGGCTGGGACGTCCAACGTATTGACGGAGGGGATGTCGCCCAGATCCTGGAAGCGATTGATAAAGCTCAATCAGTCAAGGGTCGGCCGCATATGATCATTGCCGATACCATCAAGGGTAAAGGCGTTGATTTCATGGAATTGCAGGTGGACTGGCATGCCAAGGGTCTTACTGAAGAGGAGTATCACAAGGCGGTTGCCCAGGTGGATGCGCAACGCAAGGTCCTGGAAGGGATGGAGGCATAGAAAATGGCGAACACCATTGATAAACCCTTTGCTCATCAATTGGTCAAGATCGGCGAGCGCCACGCCAACATGGTGGTGGTGGATGCTGACCTCTCACGCGTGTGCGAGACGCATTTGTTTGCCGCCCAATTTCCCGAGCGCTATTTTTAACATTGGCGTTGCGGAAGCCAACATGATCGGTATCTCAGCCGGGCTGGCTTTATCTGGAAAGACTGTCTTTTGCGGCACTTTCGGTGGTTTCATCGCCCTGCGCGCTGCCGACCAGGTTTCAGTGGGGGTAGCGTATATGCAAACCAATGTGAAATTGTGCGGTTTTGAAGCTGCACTCATTTCAGGCTCCAACGGAGCCACCCATCAGTGTGTGCAGGACCTGGCCATCATGCGCAGCATGCCCAACCTGCGCGTGTATGACCCGGTGGATGCGACCGACCTTTGCGCCATCATGGATTACGAAGCCGAACAACCGGGTCCGGCTTACTTGCGAGGCATCCGCAAATCCGCACCGGTATTGATTGACGCACAGCAATATCACTTTGAACCCGGTAAATCCTTCCAGATGCGGGATGGATCTGATGTGACCTTGATTGCGTCCGGTCCCATGCTCGTACGTGCCCTGGAAGCAGCCGACCAATTATTTGCTGAGAAGGTATCGGCACGGGTCATCAGCATGTCCTGCCTGAAACCGATTGATAGCCAGGCCATCATCCGCGCCGCGCAGGAAACCGGATGCCTGGTGACGGCCGAGAACCACAGCATCATTGGTGGGTTGGGCGGCGCGGTGGCTGAGGTCCTCTCTGAAAATCAGCCGGTACCGTTGGTGCGGGTGGGCATACAGGACAAGTTCGGCGAGGTGGGCAAGGAGGACTATCTTGCCCAGAAATTTGAAATTGGCACTGAACATATTGTTGCCGCCGCCAGGCGCGCAATGAGTAAAAAAGTTAAATAATCACAGGAGGTTTTGATGACTGCCAAGTATCATATGCTGGATTACATACATGAAAGCCCGGCAACGCTGGAAAAGACGTTCAAGTTCAATCTGCCCAAAGTGCAGGAGATTGTCAAACGCGCAAGAGAGATGAAAGTCAACAAGGTGGTTCTGTCCGGTCTGGGCAGTTCCCATACAGCGGCCATGATGGCGGCACCGCTCTTTCAGCAATTCTGCCCGCTACCGACCGCGGTCATCAACTCTGAAGAGTGCCAATATTATGCCGACCGCTGGATCGATGAGCACAGCCTGGTGGTGGTGGTTTCCCGCTCCGGTGAGCGTGGGGCGGTGATTGATACCATCAAACTGGCCAACCAGAAAGGTTCCCTTGCGGTAGCCATCACTGGCGTGGCAGATAGCTTGCTGGCGCAAAACTCCAAAATATCTCTCATCACCCAGGAAGGGGCTGAAATCACCTTTCCCAAGACCAAGAGCGTGGCTACCTGTGCCGGTATGATGATGCTACTCGGTTTGGAATTGGCGGATGCGAATGATCTTCAGGCTAAAGCATTGTTGCAGGAATTACTGGCTTTGCCATCCAGGATTGATGAGAACACTAAAGTCCTCGAACCGCGCATCCTGGAGTTGATGCCGGTGGTCAAATCCTGTAAATATTTGAATGTTACCGGTACAGCCAGCAATTATGGGGTGGCGTTGGAAGCGGCCATCAAGGTCCAGGAAGCCGCCTTTGTGCCCACCCGCGGCGATTCCACCGCTGGCTTGCTGCAGGGCCCGGTGGGCGCGCTCAACCCTGATTGGCTGGTGATGGCATTTGTCATGCCGCAGGACAAAGCTCTCAATCTCGAACTGTTGAAGCTGGTCAGGCAGTTCAATGCAAAAAGCATTGCTGTTTATCCACAGGGGATGGATCTTGCTGATTCCTGTGATCATTCATTGGTATTAAAGAATGGAGCTGATCCATTCATTGCTGCGTTGGCTTACCTGCCTGCGCTGCAACTGCTGGTTTATTACTGGACGGTGGAAAGAGGGATGAACCCGGACGAGCCCTCCTCGATGAATTCAATTCTCAAATCCATCCTCCCTCCGGGGCGGGAGGAACCAGAACTAAGGAAATAAGGAGCAAAAAAATGGCGGAAAAAGGATACCTAAGGTATTTCAACGAGATCAACAAGATCCTGCAAAAGATCATGGAAACGCAGGGCGAGAATATTGAAAAGGGCGCCGAATTGATTGCTGAATCGATCATCCATGGCGGCGTTCTGCATGTGTATGGCGCCGGGCATTCCGCCTGCATTGCCGAGGAAATCTTCTTCCGTGCCGGTACGCTGGTGCCCATTAACGAGATTCTTGATTTGTCACTGGCGGGTGCGGTTAATGCCTGGAAGAGCGCCTTCATGGAACGGCTGGAAGGGATCGGCGAGATCCTTTACAACCATTCGCATGCCCAACCGCAGGATGTCTTCCTGGTCATCTCCAATTCCGGCCGCAATGCCGCCCCGATCGAGATGGCGCGCGAAGCAAAAAAGCATGGCCACAAGGTCATTGCGGAAACCTGCACCGAATTTAGTCTCAGCCAGCCCTCGCGTCATTCCACGGGCAAACGCCTGCTGGATTATGCGGATGTCATCCTGGATAACCAGGGTCCTTGGGGCGATGTGGTCATCCAGCTGGAGGATCTGAAACAGGGCTTGGGTCCGGCTTCCGGTGTGACCGGGGTCACCCTCATTCATTCCATGCTGGTTGAAGCCGCCATGCGCATCAAAGCCAAAGGCCAGGTGCCGCCGGTGTTCATGTATGGCAACCTGGACGGCGGGATGGAATTCAACCAGGCCTTGCTGGACAAGTACTGGCCGCGCATCCGCAACTGGTAGTCTAATGAACAATTTTCTGGAGAAGACTCGCGGCGGACTGATCGTTTCCTGCTATACCGCCGAGGAACAGAATCCATTGTTTAACCAGCCGGATGCCATGGCTGCCCTGGCCCGGTCAGTGGAGGCGGGCGGGGCGGTGGGAATCCGTGTCAATGTCAAATGGATTCCCTTGTTCAAGTCGCTGGTCAAACTGCCCATCATGGGGATAGTCAAGGTCTTTCAAGGTGGTGAATTGCGCATCACGCCCACCCTGCGCGAGGTGGAGGAAATTGCCAAAGCCGGGGCGGATGCGGTGGCCATTGATGCCACCCGGCGTGCGCGCTTTGATGACCTGACCCTGGAGCAGTTCATCCACAAAATCAAGGCCAATTTCCACCTGGCTGTTTTGGGTGATATTTCCATCCTTGAAGAGGGAGTACACGCGGAAGAGTGGGGCATGGACGGCGTTTCCACCACCATTTCCGGTTACACGCCCTATTCACCCAATTACGGCAAGCTGGGTGACATTCCCCCCAAGTACCCCGACTACCAACTGATCGATGACCTCTGTAAAGCCATCCGCATCCCGGTCATCTGTGAAGGGCGGGTGAATACGCCGGAAAAGGCGCTTGAAGCGCTGAAGCATGGTGCTCATGCCGTGGTGGTGGGCACCGCCATCACCAACCCGCAGAAGATCACGGAGTTGTTCGTCGCCAAGCTCAATAAAAAATATTAGCTTTGGTTTTATAATAGGGAAAAATTTGGCAGGGGCGGTGCGCAAAACGCCCCTGCTATTTGTTGAAAGGAAGCCAGTGAATTATTTGCAGCCCGGACAGGCATTCATATTTGACATGGATGGACTGATGCTGGATAGCGAACGCGTCACCAACCAGGCCTGGCAGCGCGCCGCGGCTGATTTCGGCTACGACATGAGCGACGAGGTCGCCCGCGAATGTGTGGGCACTTCTCCGCCGGTCGCTGAAGCCATTTATAAACAACACCTCGGCCCGGATTTTCCCTACCATGAGGTCAGGAAGGTCAAGGTTAAATATTTTCAGGAACACATCCAAAATGAGGGACTGAAATTAAAAGCGGGTCTGCTGGAATTGCTTGATCTGTTGGAAAGCTGCGGCATTCGCAAGGCGGTGGCCAGTTCCACCGAGCAGCCGGCGGTGAATGAGCGCCTGGCGATGACCGGCTTGCTGCCGCGTTTTGATGTGGTGGTGGCGGGAAATGATGTCAGCCACCTCAAACCGGCGCCCGACCTGTTCTTGGAAGCTGCCCGCCGCTTGAAAGTGGATGCGCAACAATGCCTGGTGATCGAAGATACGCCTTACGGCGTAGTGGCCGCTCTCGGCGCCAAAATGTCGGTCATCCTGGTGCCGGACCTGGCTCCCATCCCGGACCAGTTTGGCCAGCTGACTGTGGGGGTTTTCCCATCGCTGGTGGAAGTCAGGCAGTTCCTGCTCTCTCAGGATTTGAAGTAGGGCTCGCGTTTATTCGTCCAGCGCTGGACGTTGTCCCAGTTGTCGGTCTCATCGGCCGGATTTTCACCGGCGGCTTTCACCAACTCATCAATTAATTCGTGCGTCCGGCAGGCATCCTGCCCGCTGGTCAGGGGTTGCTGACGGGTTTCCACGCACGCCAGGAAGTGCTCCACCAACCCGTGGAAACCGCGTTCCTTTAATTCACTGATCCAGCGACCGGGGCGGTCATTGCCGAAGATCTCCTCGCTTTCCCCTTTTTTCACCTTCATCTGGCGGAAGGCGTCCACCTCGATGGTCAGGTTCCCTCCGTACAGGCTGACCCGTTCCTGCCAGCCGCCACCTTTCAGGCTGGTCTGCAGTACCGCCAGCCCGCCCTGCGCGGTCACTGCCTGGCTGACCGCGCCCACCAGCATGCCGTTTTCCATCTGGGTTTGGGTGAAGACTGGTTTCACCTCACCGCACAGGTGGCGCATCAGGTCAATCTGGTGGATGGTGTCATCCACGTAGTTGTTGTACAAACTAACATGGGAGACCACGTTGCGGTGTTTTTCAAAAACCGCCAGTTGCAGGGTGAGGTTTTTGATCATCTCGCGCGCCTGCTGGTAGAGCAGGGCAAAGCGCCGGTTGAAGCACACCATTAGGATGCGCTGGTGTTTGCCCGCCAGGTCAGCCAGCTTCCGCGCTTCCGCGCTGGAATAGGTCATCGGTTTTTCCACCAGCACGTCAATCCCGGCTTCCAGCAGCTGGCGGGTGAAGGGGAAATGGGTGGCGTTGTTGGTGATCACCAGTGCCGCCTTCGGTTTGGTTGCCACCAGTTGATCGAAATCGGTGGTTCCAAATGGAATGTGCCAGTCCTTGCAGGACTTATCCACGTTGGCCTGGGTGCGGCTGAAAAGCCCGCTGATCTCCACCCCCGGCCAGGAGGTCAATAGGGGCAGGTAGACCCGCTGGGCAATTCCGCCGGCACCAAAGATGGCAATTTTCATTGGTTTTTCCTTATGTTCATGGCAAAGGCAATGAGATGCGTTGACCGCCTTTTGAGGCTGACAGATAGGCAGCTTCCAGCATTTCCTGGGCGGTAAGAGCTGCATTGAAATCAAGAGGTGATGGTTTTTGTTCCTGGATGCATTGCAGGAAGTCGTAGCAGCAGGCCAGGTGGGCATTCAGCATGTAGCCCATGGATTGTTTGGACGGCGGCCATAATTGTTCGATGGGACGCAGATTCACCGCGGGAGGAAAATCCAGTTTTCCATCAATCCACTGTTTACGCTTGACGTCATAATAGTTCAGCTGTTCCGGATGCCCGATGTCCATCTTCAGTGACCCAAGGCTGCCGTGAATCTCCAGGCCGCTTTCCTCGCCAGCCCCGGCAGCCACGCGTGTGACCTCGACTGTCCCGCAGGCGTCATTGGGCAATCCAAGCTGACAGAGTGCCCAGTCGTCCACGTCCACGGTTTCCAGCTGTGAGCTGTGGGCGGTTGCCGGTCGGCGGGGAACAAAGGTGCGCGTCTGGCACTGCACCCACGCCACCTTGCCCAGCAGGAATTGGATCAGATCCAGCAGATGAATTCCGAGGTCGGCCAGGGCGCCGCCGCCCGCCATGCTGTAGCGCAGTCGCCAGGACATTGGCCGCAACACGTCAATGTAGCCGCCGTGATTTATGTAGGCGCGAAAATGCAGCGGCTGGCCAATGCCGCCGTTTTCTATGATGGCTTTCATCTGGCGTACAGCCGGGATGTAGCGCATCATGAATGCACAGTGGGTGATGAGGTTCTTCTTGTTGGCAGACGAAACAATATCACGGGCATCCTGCAAATTAAATCCGAGTGGTTTTTCGCAATAAATATGCTTGTCATTTCTAATGGCCTCCAGCGCCTGCTCGTGGTGGAAAACATTTGGGCTGCAAATATCCACCGCATCCATCGGCTGGGCGTAAAAATCATTGCTGCGTGATGTGACGAAAGGATCACCTAATGTGTGTAAAAATTTCGAATCTGCGCCGGGGTTCTGGCGCAGGATGGCGTTGATGCGCGCTGTCACAGTTGGTTCAGGGAATGCATACGGGATGCTCTCATACGCCTTGGCGTGCAGTTTGCCGATGAAGCCAAAGCCGATCAGGCCAATATTCAGTTTGGGGATTGCCATGTGTTTTTTGTATGTCCTTTATAGGTTCCCAAAAACAACACTGCCCTTTACCATGCACAGTTGGATGTTCATCTGATCGTCAATTACCACCAAGTTAGCCCACTTGCCGGCTTGAAGGCTCCCTAGGTTCTTGTCTTCTTTGATCACCCGCGCCGGATTCAGGCTGGCCATGCGCACTGCATCTGGCAGTGACGCCCCGACCATCTGATTCATATTGCGCACGCACTCGTTCATCTGTACGGTGCTGCCGGCGATGGTGCCATCGTCCAGGGTGGCTTTACCTGCCTTGACCGTCACGTGCTGCCCGATCAGGTGATATTCCCCATCCGGCAGCCCGGCGCCGGGAATGGCATCGCTGATGACGGCAATGCGTTCTTTGCCCAGGCAGCGCAGCAGGATCTTCATCGCGCCCGGGTGGACATGCACGCCGTCCGAGATCAATTCGCCGGTTGGCTGGTCGGAGGCCAGCACGGCGCCGAAAACGCCCGGCGCGCGGTGACTGAAACCGGATTGGGCATTAAAGGAATGGGTGATGTGGGTGAAATCGCCCTGCAGCGCGCGGCTGGCAGTTTCGAAATCGGTGTTGGAATGGCCCAGGGCGACCGTCACGCCGCCCTGGCGCATGATGGCCGCCACCTCGCTGGCGCCCGGCAGTTCCGGGGCGATGGTGATCTGCTTGATCCAGCCGCGGCCGAGTTCCAGGTATTTCCGCGCCTCGTTTGCGTCCGGGTGGCGCAGCCAGGTAGGATTGAAAGCGCCCTTCTTTTCCGGGTTGAGGAAAGGACCCTCCAGGTGCAAGCCGAGCGGGGTGGCGCCCCTGACACCCTTCTCCAGGATATCGGCATAAGCGCTGATGAGCTGGTAAATGCTGTCTGCGTCCGGGCCGGTGATTGAAAGCAGGTAACCGGTCACGCCGCCGCTCACTACCCACTGGGAATATTTCTGCAGGTCTTCTGCCAGGTTGCCCATGCCAAAAGTCACCCCGTAGCCGCCATGCACATGGATGTCGATGAATCCCGGGGCAATGATCCTGCCTTTGAGGTTGATGCGTTTGCCTTCTGCCTGCGGTGCACTGCCGCGTTTTCCGCAGTATGTAATGCGGCCTTCTTCATTAATAATGACCACGCCATCCTTGACCTCTTCAAGAGGTGTGAGGATGCGACCTGGTTCCAGGATGATGTTCATTGACTACCTCGCCTGATTTTTGTGATGCCTGAATTATAAAACAGCCAATTGGTTGATGTGTCAGATTCTTTACCAGAGGGAGGGCTGGCGGATTGGCTGTCGGCCTTGCAGCAGTAGGTATTTTTCACAGCGTTTGACCTGCACGCCCAGTTTTGCCAATTGGCTGACATCACGGATGGTTTGCACCCGCCTGGCTTCCAGGATTCGGGCAGCACCCCGCGGACCAATGCCCGGTATGTGCAGTAATTCCTCTCTTCCAGCGCGGTTGATCTCCACTGGTTGGCGCAACAGATGCTTTTCCGCCCAGGCTTGTTTGGGATCCTGTTCGAGCGGCAGGTTGCCCTCCTGGTCATACTGCAGGTCCTGCCAGGAATATTGGTAATCGCGGATCAAAAATGACGCCTGGTACAAGCGCTGTTCCCGTTTGTAGGGGGCGGGCGGTTGGTTTTCCAACGGGGTGTCTTCGTGCGGGGTGAAGGGCGAGTAATAGGCGCGTTTGAGATTTAATTGCTTGTACAAGGTCTGGCTCACCTGCAGCAGCTCCAGGTCGGATTCGCCCGCCCCGCCCATGACGAACTGGGTGCTGGAGGAAGGCCAGCGGCCTTTCCATCCCTTAAGACCTGGCTGCTCGCGGCGGATCTGTTCCACCCACGCCAGCGGTTGCCAGAGTTCGTCCGTAAAATTTTTCTGCGCTGTATAACGTAGCAGTCGGGCAGTATTGGGTGCTTCCAGGTTGAGCGACACGCGGTCGGCCAGCTGCATACTTTGTTCCACCTGAGCGAATTGTGAGCCCGGCATCAGCTTGAGGTGCAGGTAACCCTGAAAGCCATATTTCCTGCGCAACAGATCCGCGCAGGCCAGTAGGCGCTCCTGGGTGTGTACCCCGCCGCCGACCATGCCCGAGCTGATGAAGGCTCCGTCGATGATGCCGGCCTGGTGCAAACGGCTGACCAGCAAAGCATATTCATCCGGCTGCAGGCTGGCGCGGCGGAAGTCACGACCGGCGCGGAATGGGCAGTAGGCGCAGTCGTTCTCGCATACCGAGGACAGTAGCGTTTTCAGCAGCCGGATGCGTTTGCCGTTGGGCAGGTGTGCACGATATACAAAGACATTGCGGCAATCTTCTGCCATTTCTGCACTACCGGCGCCTTCGGAGGGTTCATGCTCCATCTGGCTGGAAAGAAGAGCAAGCCGCTCGATTGGGTCCACATCTTAATTATAGAACAAATAATCTAATATGCAAGTAAAAAAAATCCCGCACCAGGCGGAATTTGGTTTTTATTCTTTTACCGGGTAATAACATAAGCCGGTGGTGCCCGGACCAGTATGCACCATCAGAGCGGGGGAGAGTTCTGCCACCAGGCTTTCCACCACCTTCAGGCGGCTTTCCACCATCGTCTTCAGCTGTTCCACTTCCTTTTGGGCGCCGGCATGCACGTAAGCAACTTTGACCTTACCCATCTGCCCGACCTTGGATTCAATGATGTCTAACATCTTTTCATAGGCCTTGTGCAACCCGCGCGTCACACCCAGGGCGACGATCTCGCCATCCTGCATGCTGATTAATGGTTTAAGGTTCAGCAGCGAACCCACATAGCGTGTCGCCCGCCCAATGCGTCCGCCCAAATACAGGTAGCGCAGCGTATCGGCCGTCTGGATCATCTGGCTGATGGGGATCATGTTCTTCACCTTGTCGGTGATGCCAGCCAGGGTTGCACCCGCCAGCGCAGCCCGCGCTGCTTCGATCACCATCCAGCCCTGGCAGAGGGAAACGTTGAGCGTGTCGATCACTTCGATTTTCAATTTGGGAAGTTTTTCCAGCAGCATCTCCCTGGCAGCTATGGCGGCCTGGTAGGCACCGCTGCCCCTGGAGGTCATGTGGATGCTGACGATCTCCTCCGTGCCCTGGCTGGCCAGCTTTTCGTACAGGGTCAGGTAGTCTCCTGGTCCGGGGCTGGCCGTGGTGGGCAGTTTCTCAGTAGTTGGCAGCCATTTGAGGAAATCATCGCGCTGGATGCTGACCAGGTCGCGCAGCACTTCCGTCCCGCGATGGATGTAATACGCCACCTGGTGGATATTCAATTGCTCAGCCAGGTGCTTGGGCAGGCTGGCGGTGCTGTCGGTGACTATGGCGGTGGGTTTCAAATCATCTCCTCCTGGAGGTATTTTGACTATCTTATCATATCTTGTCTGCGAAAAAATCAAAGAGTATGTTAATGAATCCTTATCAATTTCGGCAATTGACTAAGATATAATTTTTAGCAATCAAGGTTTTTCCAAGGAGAAAGATATGCCTCAAATTGGCTTGACCGAAATCATCATCGTGTTGATCATTGTGCTGCTCCTGTTCGGCCCGGAACGAATTTCCAAGCTGGGTGGCGAATTGGGCAAGGGCATCCGCTCATTCAAAGACGGACTTTCGGGTGGGGAAAAGAAGGAAGAGGAAACCCCCAAGGCAACCAGCAAGAAGAAATAATCACCCGCTGATCAGACCCATCAGTAAAAATGCAAATCTTCGGTATTGGACCGCTTGAATTCCTGTTCATCCTGGTGCTCATGCTCCTGGTGATGGGACCCAGGGGTATGGTCAAGGCCGCCCGCGAGGCGGGTAAGTCCATCCGCAAATTGACGCGCTCCCCCCTCTGGGCGGAGATCGTTGGTACCTCGCGCGAGGTGCGCAACCTGCCGGCCAAGATAATTAAGGAAGCTGGCATCGAGGATGAGGTTGAGGAGTTGCGCCGCACTGCCTTGCCGCCCTCCTTCCCGCAGGATGGATATCCATTGCCATCACCTGTCGTGCCTTCAGCACCAAAGTCCAAAAAGTCCGCCTCGAAAGAAAAGGTGGCAGACAAAGCAAAATCCAGGAAGATAACGACTGTCAATCCTGACAAAAAATCCCCGCCGATGAAAAATCCGTCAACGAAAAAGGGTTGAAAACCGTGCCTGAACGCATGACCATCTGGGAACACCTCGAAGAGTTGCGCAGCCGGCTGTTGAAGGCTGTGCTGGCGCTGGCGGCTGCCACGGTAGCCAGCCTGTTTTTTGCCGAAGAAGCCATCCAACTACTGGCGCAGACCGTCGGCGGACTGGACAAGCTGCAATCCATCGAGGTGACCGAGAACATTGCCGTCTTCATGCGCGTGGGGCTGCTGGGCGGTGTCATCCTGGCCATGCCGGTCATCCTCTACCAGCTGCTGCGCTTTGTGCTGCCCGGACTGAAGCCCAATGAAAAGCGTTGGCTGTACCTGGTCATCTTATTCGGTACGCTGCTCTTTGCCGCCGGGGTGGCCTTTGCCTATTTCGTCATGCTGCCGGCTTCGGTCAAATTTCTGGTCGAATTCCTGTCGGTCGAGACCAAACCGCGCCTCTCCAACTATATCAACTTTGTTACCAACCTCCTTTTCTGGATGGGTGTCGCTTTCCAGACCCCGCTGATCATCTTTGCCCTGGCCAAATTCAACCTGGTCACCGCAAAGACGCTTGCCCGCCGCTGGCGCGAAGGGCTGGTCATCATCGCCATCCTGGCGGCCGTCATCACCCCCACCATCGACCCGGTCAACATGGCCCTCTTGATGCTGCCCCTGCTGGTACTCTACTGGCTGAGCGTGCTGCTGGCTTTTTTCGCGCAACGCAAGTCAAAGAAAAATCGCACCTAATAAAATAATAGTAGTTAAAGACTCCTTCGGTAATTATTCTTTCCTCTCCCTCCATGGAAGAGGATAAAAGGGAGGGTGGTTATGGTTCTTGGTAATGCTGGCATCCCCTCGATTAAATACAGTGTTGGGTAGGGCGGGTTTGCAACCCGCCGTATAGGATCTTTTTGGTATCTAAGGTGCTTATTGAAAAAGAAAATTCCAACAAAACCGTGAAATCGACAACATCCAACCGGCAAGATCAGTGTTAATTTGATTGCACAAAAGATAAAAGATTGGAGCAACCATGTTAAAAATCGCAATGGATACCGCCGGTGACCTGGCTCCCGGCTGGCAGCAGGAATACCAGATCGACCTGATCCCCATCAATATCATCCACGAGGAGAAATCCTATTTGCAGGGGGTTGACCTCAAATACGAGGATTTTTATAAACTCGTGGATACCTCCGGCACCATCCCCAGCACCTCGCAGCCCACCCCCTACCAGTTCGTCGAGTTCTACCGCCGCATTGCCAAAAAGGGCGATACGGTCCTTTCCATCCATGTCACTGAGAAGTTATCCGGGACGGTTGCCTCAGCCAAGGAAGCGGCCAAGGAATTAAAAGGCGAGATCAATGTGGTGCCTTTCGATTCAGCCAGTGGCACCATCAGCATGGGTATGCTTTGCAAAGAAGCAAGAATAATGGAACGTGCCGGTGCAAAGCTGGATGAGATCCTTGAACGCATGGATTTTATCCGCCGTAATATGCAATTGACTGCCACCCTGGATACTCTTAAATATGCCCGCCTGAGCGGGCGGGTAAAATATCTGCAGGCAACATTGGCATCTGTGCTGCAGGTTAAACCCATCATGGAACTGCGGGATGGGATTATCGAGATCACCGAAAAGGTGCGCTCACGGGCAAAATCCATCGATCGCGTCCTGAGCATCATGGAGGAAAAGCTGCACGGTAAAAAGATCAATGCTGGTGTGGTGCATGCCCGTGATGCCAGCTCAGGTCAGGAGCTGCTGCAGAAAGTGGTTCAGCGCTTTGATTGTGCCGAGGCCAGCCTCTCTGAACTGAGCATCTCGCTGGCTACCCACTTTGGACCAGGGGCGGTGGTGCTGGCGGCTTACCCGGTAAAGTAAGCAACCAAATTCACTCAATAAAAGCCAGGTGTATAAATCCTGGCTTTTTTATTGGCATGAAGTTGCCTTGGATCGATCTTTGTTGGATAATTGGATACCCGAGCATCCCGGGAGGAAAAATGTTCAAAAAAATTCTCGAAGAAATCAAGTTCGATGTGGATTTTGTCCGCTCACACCAGCTTCAGCCGGGCTGGTACAAGCTTTTCAAGGTGATTCTTTTATTGGGGGTATTAGTTGGTTATGCCTTCTTCTTTGGATGGAAAAAGATGCTGATCTTTCTGGCAGTCTTTTTGTTGTTGAGCCTGACCGTGCACTTGCTTTATAGAACCATGACTGAAAAATTTACCAGAAGTTGGCTGGATTTTAAGGTCATTCTTGAACAGGGCAAGCCCAAGCCGGTATCCATTGGGGTTGTTTATTACCTGTTGATTATTCTTAATCTTGTTATGGCAGTTCTTGTCAGCCAGAATGCCTTCAAATGACTTTCCCAACCAGGGTATTTGACTCTGAATTCCAATGAAATTTGATGGCGGGGAATAAAATCAGATAACTCAAAACCTGATTTTTATCGTAAAATTGGGCAGTATTTGTGCTGAATAAAGGGAAATAAATGCTGCTTCAAAACTTGGGCAGGACCCAGATCAAGATCTCGTCCATCGGATTGGGCTGCTGGCAGTTTTCGGGGGGAGGACTATTGGCTGGTGGTTACTGGGGGGCTATCTCACAGGCAACGGTCAATGAGATTGTCAAAACATCTCTTGAGAATGGCGTTAATTGGTTCGATACCGCCGAGGCCTATGGCTTTGGCGCTTCGGAACGCGCCTTGTCCGCGGCTTTGCAGGCTGCCGGCGTCCAGCCGCAGGAGACAGTCATCGCCACCAAGTGGATGCCAGCCCTGCGCTTTGCTGCCTCGCTGCCGTCTAACACCACTGCCCGCCTGAAAGCGCTTCATCCTTATCCGATCAGTTTGCTGCAAGTTCACCAGCCATTCAGTTTTTCCAGTATCGAGAGCCAGATGAAAGCGCTGGCTGGCTTGCTCAAGGACAGCCGCATTCGCTCCGCCGGGGTGAGCAATTTCAATTTGGCCCAGATGCGCCGCGCGGCCGAGGCGCTGGATGCACAGGGGTTCACGCTCGCCAGCAACCAGATGCCTTACAGTCTCCTCAACCGCCGCATTGAACAAAACGGCGTGCTGGATTATGCCAAACAAAATAGCATTACCATCATCGCCTATTCACCGCTGGCACAGGGGCTGTTGAGCAGTCGCTACCATGACCAGCCGGAATTGGTCCGTTCTATCAGCGGGCTGCGCAAATACCTGCCGGCTTTCAATGCCGCCAGCCTGCGCAGGACTCAACCGCTGATTGATGAGCTGAAGTCCATCGCGCTAACCCATCGAATGACGCCCGCCCAGGTGGCGCTGCGATGGGTCATTCAATTTCATGGCGAGACTGTGGTGGCCATCCCGGGGGCCAGCCGCCCACAGCAGGCACAACAAAATGCCGAAGTACTAAAATTCACCCTGACTGACCAGGAGCTTACCCGCCTGGATGAAGTATCCCGGGCAGTTGCATTAAAATCATAAACTCGGATGGAAACATGACCAAAAAGATAACCACCTTTTTTCTTTTGTCCTTTCTAGCTTGTGTGTTCATTTCGGCCTGCAGCAATAACCTAATGGTCAAGACCGCTGTGGAAAGCGTGCCGCCTGCCCAACAGTACGTGGCCGCCACCCAGACCCAGGCGACCATCCCCACCATCACCGTTACGCCCACCCCCCGCTTCATCCCCGAAGCATGGCGCACCTGGCCGGTGGTGCCGGATGTGACCACCCGCACAATTGAGATCTTCAAGAAAGGTCGCGAGTTGGGTAACAACCCGCGTGCGTTTTCCAAGATCGGCGACTGCCAGAATATCAAGAACGCCTTCCTGGGTTTTTATGACAATCCCTCCGCCTATGACCCGAATGGCCGGGTCAAACCCTATCTGGACACCATTGAGAATTTCAAGGGATTCTGGAACCGCGATGGCGAATCCACCAAGTTCGGTTTTACCGCCGCCTCGCCGCTCTCCCCCATTTGGGCCAACCCGGATAATTGCCTGCCGGATGAGAACCCGATGGAATGCGAGCTGCGCATCACAAAACCGTCTTTCGTGCTCATCAGCCTGGAGTTTGCCTTCAAGGACC
The DNA here is from genome assembly GCA_963802275.1 of uncultured Chloroflexia bacterium. Lineage (GTDB taxonomy): Bacteria > Chloroflexota > Anaerolineae > Anaerolineales > Anaerolineaceae > CAZMZW01. Next base: position 195,744 of record CAWDIB010000003.1, read on the forward strand.
GTACCGCGGCAGTCTATGAACGCTATATGCGCCAGATCATTGAGTATGTCATTTCGCAGGGAGCGGTGCCCATCCTTTCCACCAAAGCCGACAACATGGAAAAGGACCACAGCATCAACCTCACCACCGCCCGTCTGGCGTATGAATATAACCTGCCCCTGTGGAACTTCTGGCTGGCTGCCCAGCCGCTGGCTGACCATGGCATCGATATACTGCGCGATGGCTTTCATATCTCTGTGCAGGCCTGGAATGAACGTTCCTTCACCTTCCTTCAGACGCTGGACTATCTATGGAAGGTATTGAAAGATACGTAATAAATGATATCCTGATGGAACAAGTTGTGTTCTCTTTGCTTCGGAGAAATTTTCGCTTAGCTCAAACCTAAAAAAGAAATCCGCTCATCAGCGGATTTCTTTTACTTCATAATCGCTGAAGATGATGGCATTGGCATCCGGGAACTTCCCGGCCTTGGTGAATAATCCGGTCCGCCCGAAGATGAGATTAAAGTAGGAATTCTGTATGCTGGCCACCTTGGTGTCATTCACATAGAAGCTGATGCTTGAACCGATGCAGTCCAGGCGCAGCCGGTTGGCAGCCCCGCCGGTCAGGATGGCCTTGCTTTCCGCTTCTGCCAGCAGTGAAAAAGGGCGTGTTGGGGAATCGCGGAAGATCGAAAAATAACCGGTCTCGCGGATGACGGCGAAGTACATCCCGTCCAGGCTGGAGCGGCACACCAGTCCGCCGTACATGGAGGAATTGGGATTGCCGGGATACAGGCGCACGGTGGCACTGACCGAAACATCTCCCAGCGCCGGTTCGCTTTTCACTCCGTAATACCCATAAGCCACTACCGGTGAAAAATGGAATCCATCGGTCTCAAAATGGCTAAAGGCGCCGCTCAACCCCGTTTTGGAGAAAGTGCTGCTGTCAGTATTGAGGGAGTCAGTTTTGGTGAAAGGCTCTTGTATGACAGTAGTATCTGCTGGCAGGTAGAGATGCAGGTTGTCCAACGAAACTTTGCCGAATGGCTGGTAATACCCGACCTCGGCAAACAATGCCAGTGAGGTAAGTGTGATCGGCTGATCTAAATTGAAGCGCGCCGCCAGATGTTGGTTGATGAGCAGGCTGCATGTTTTTCCCGCACAGGTGAATTGGATGTGGTTCAGGTTTCCGGCTGGTTTAATCGCTGTGGAGTAATTCCAGTTCCAGTTCCGGCTGACAAAGATTTTTCCGTCCGGGTATTGGTAATCCCTGCGCACCAGGTTCTTTTCAAACCGGTAATAAGGTCCCCTTAAACGCAGGGTATAGGTGTTATTCTCATCCACCCCAAAAATAAAGCCATAATTTTTTTGGTCGGGCTTGCCCGTTTCGACTTCTGAAACAAGATCTGCTTCCAGCGAGAAGTGGTCAGCAGCTGTGAAGGATTGGGCGATTTTTATATATTTAGCATTGTCTTTGGCTTTGGGTGCGGTGAGAAAGCTAAATTTGCCATTTTCGCAGGCGAAGGTTAGACCGCCGGTTTTTACGAGGTCCGCGCTGGCTTGGCAGAAAGGGCTGGAACTATCTTCAAAGGTTTGCAGCGGGATCAGGTCACCTGCGCTGGCTTTTATCGGAGTTGGGCTGACGCCTGGAGTAACTTCAATGATGGGAAGAGTGGGAGAAGGCAGGATTGGCAGGTTGCTGGCAGTCGGCGCTGAAGCTGGAGCATTTAGTGAAGTGCAAGCAATCAGTCCGAAAATTACAAAAAGGCAGAAAAATCTTGGGGAAAAATGAGTTTTCATTCTCATATAATGGATTTCATCCTGATCTTATTTTCTATTTATAATTCTTGACAAGGTATTTTATGACAGAATCACAAAAATCGGTACTACAACTCTTTTGCTCGGGCTGTGGGCAAATGACTGGCATGCAGTTGCAAAACTGGCGCTGTGACCGCTGCGGCGCTGCCTGGCTGCCGGCGGATGGTCAACTGCTCAAACCGGAGGATATCCACACATCCCTGCATGACATCTGGCGCTTTGCGGACTGGATGGGTCTGCAAGTGGAGGTCCCGGTACGGCTGGGGGCAGGAGGGACACCATTAATTGAAACGAGTTTGAACAGCCGAAGAGTATTTTTTAAAGCAGAATATCAAAATCCCAGCGGTTCATTCAAAGACCGTGGCGTGGAAGCCATGGTCAGCGCTTTACAACAGCTGGAAGCCACCTGGGTGGTGGAGGATTCCTCCGGTAATGCCGGGGCTTCCATGGCGGCTTATGCCGCCCGGGCTGGTCTGCAAGCGGAGATCTACGCCCCCGAGACTGCGTCGGCAGTCAAACTGGCGCAGATTGCGTTGTACGGAGCCCAAGTGAAGCGCATCCCCGGTCCGCGTGAGAATTCCACCCGTGCAGTGCTGGAAGCTGTGCAGGGCGGGGCGGTTTATGCCTCGCATGCCTGGAACCCGGCTTACCTGCTCGGCCAGCAGACGGCCGCCTGGGAGGTGTGGGAGCAGCTTGGCCGCCGTGTGCCGGACTGGTGGGTGGTTCCCTCAGGTCAGGGCGGGCACCTGCTCGGCATCTGGCTGGGTTTCCAGCGGTTGATGAAGTCTGGACTTACCGAGCGGCTGCCGCGCATGGTGGTGGTTCAATCGGAGGCAGTCGCTCCTTTGTCGGACGCCATTCAAACTCAAAAGGTGCAAATTGAGCCGGTACAAGCCGGCAAAAAGACCGTTGCCGAGGGGGTGGTGGTCACCAGCCCGGTGCGCTCAACACATATCCTGGCAGAAGCCAGGCGGCATGATTGGTTGGGCGTTACCATCCATGAAGAGGATATCTTACCCGCCCGCCAGCAGCTGGCTCATACCGGCATATTCGTGGAACCAACCAGCGCTCTGGCGGTTGCCGCATTGCCATTCATATACTCACATTCCCGCCCGGATGACCTCGTCGTGGTCAGCCTCACCGGCAGCGGATTGAAAGTGCCCATCTCCTGACAATTTAATTATCTGTTTGCCAGTAAATAAAAAATGGCGACAAAGCTGCCTTGTTGTTGAAATTTCGTTTGAACCGAAGAACGTTTTATTTAGCGATCTACGCTAATTTCATTCCCCCGCTTTTCTGTATCCTCTAATGAGAGGAAATTTGCACTGGCATTCTACACCAGTGCAGAATGATTCTATTTCTTTTTAGGAATAGGCAGTGAGAAATAAAAGGTACTGCCCTTGCCTTTTCCCTCGCTTTCAACCCAGATGCGGCCTCCATGGGCATTGACCAGTGATTTGGCAATAGTCAGCCCGATGCCGCTGCCGCCGCCTTCCTGGCGCGAGCGTGATTTATCCGCGCGGTAGAAACGTTCAAAGATATGCTCCATATCCTCTGCCCTCATACCAATACCGTTATCCGCTACACTGACCACCAGGTTGGTTTTCGTTTTGTAAGCGTTGATTTTTACATTGCCCTTGACCGGGGAAAAATGCAAGGCGTTGCTTAACAAATTGATCATCACCTGCAGCAGGCGGTCTTCATCCGCCTGGATGCGTGGCAGTTTTTTTTCAATTTCACTTTCCAGGGTGATCTTTTTCTTCTTGTAGGCTGTCCGTGTGCGCTCCAGTGCGGTTTGAATAATCGACGCCATATTGGCCGGTTTTAGATTCAGCTTGATGCCGCCGGATTCCACCCGGCTGAGTTCCTGCAGGTCTTCCACCAGGCGCTGCAAACGGTCGGCCTCACGATAGACATTATCATAGGTGCTGCGCTCAGCTGGCAGTACCCCGTCGATGAGTCCTTCCATCGAACCCTTGATGGCTGTCAGCGGTGTGCGCAATTCGTGGCTTATATCAGCTATTAATTGCAGGCGTATCAGTTCGGTCTGTTCCAATTTTTCCGCCATGCGGTTGAAACTGTGCGCCAGTTGTTCCAACTCATCCTGCCCGGAAATAATGGAATTGGAAGCGGTGGGTACCCGTTTGCTGTAATCCCCTTCCGCTATGCGCTGGCTGGCCAGCATCATCGAACGCACTGGTGCCATCAGCCGCCGGCTGAGCAACAGGCTGGCCAGGCCGCCGGCGGCAAAAGCTGCCAGGCCGGCATAGATGAGGGCATCGTTCATGGCCATGCGGAAATTTTCACCAATGCCCATCCCGCGTGGCCGGTCTGCGAATTCAATAATGTAAGGCCCCATGCGCATGATGTGGCGGTCAACGGTGGTGCCTATTGACAGGTTGAGGGTCAACACCAGGATGGCGCCGCCCACCACGATCACCAGCAAATAAGTGAGGAAAATCTTCCAGGATAAGTGCTTGCGGATGGTATTGAGCATGCCTTCATTCCTCTTTTTCAAAACGATAACCCACCCCGCGCGCAGTGCTGATGAAGCGGTTGCCCAGCTTGGCGCGCAGGTGGCTGATATGCACATCCACCACACGCAGGTCACCGAAATATTCACTGCCCCATAATTTTTCCAGTAATTGCTCCCGGCTGAAGACCATGCCGGGTTGGTCCGCCATCAGGTACAGCAGGTCAAATTCCATGCTGGTCAGTTCGATGGATTTGTCATCCACGAACACCTTGCGCGCGCCGGGGTCAATGCGCAGGTGGGTGAATGCCAGCACCCGCCTCTCCTTGGATTCGCCCACATTCTGCATGCGGCGCAGGGCGGCTTTGATGCGTGCCATCAGCTCGCGCGGACTGAAGGGCTTGGTCAGGTAGTCATCCGCGCCAATGGAAAGGCCGATGATCTTGTCCGTTTCCTCGGTGCGGGCGGTGAGCATGATCACGTACGCCTGTGATTCGCGCCGCATCTGCGTCAACAGCTCGATGCCGTCCATGCCTGGCAGCATGATATCCAGCACCACCAGGTCCGGCCGGTAGGCGCGCACGGCTTTCAGCCCGGAGACTCCGTCCGCGGCAGTGTTATACTCGTAGCCCTCTGCGCGCAGGTAAGCCGTCACTAGGTTCAGGATGGACGGTTCATCGTCTATGACCAGGATTTTTGCTTTCGCCATTTCAACCTCGCTTTGATCTGATTATTAAAGCATAATACATTTTTGCGTGGAAGTGCAAATACCTCGTGGTACTTAACTTCTGTAGTGAAAACAGGAGAAAAAATAGAGCCGGCGATTGGAAGCCGGCTCTGTGAATATGATCAGCTTAGTCTGCTTCCCACTCTTCAATGAAGGTTCCGTGCCAGGTATGCAGCCAGACCTGTCCGTTATATCCGTTCACGCTCAGCATGCCGGCTGATTTGCCGTCCTTGCTGTAATCCATGGTGTAATAGCCGTAGAAAGTGATCGGAGCATCCGCCGCTTTATTGCCAGCCAGGTTCTTATCCAGGTATGCCTGCGCGTATTGGATGGCCTGGGTAGGTGTGACGGTCATCTCAGCGATCGTTTCAGCGGATGGTTGGCCGGTTGCGGTGCAGCCATCCGTGCAGCCAAAGCTGCCGCGCCCGCGTCCGATTCCACCCATGTGTCCGTACTTCAGGTTCCACATCATGTTGGGACCCATTTCAGGGGTGACCACTTTGGTGACAGGATTGACCAGCACCTCAAAAGCGCCTTTTCCGGTGATCTTTTCAATAACTACACCATAAGAGTTATTGTTGAAGACCATGACTTCCTTCAAAACCAGGTCAGGGTTTTTCAAATTATCCAGGTAGGATTGGATGGCTTTCTTGCTCTCATCCAGCGACAAGGGTGTCCCGCTGTAATTCGCGTTATAGCCACCCATCATGCCCATCCCGTATCCATCGCGTTGTGCTGGTGCAAATTTGGATCCCCTGCCGCCGAAGGTTTCGGGTGCACTGCGGCGGTCCAAGCGGTTGTCGAAACCGTAACCATCGCGATTGAACATCATGGCTGGTCCGTTGAAGGCCCAGCGATTGAAGGCCGAACGGCCGATCGCAATGCCGCCGCCAACCAGCAACGCAGCTCCTGCCAGCACCCCCAGGACAATTAAAGTGATTTTTAGCCCTTTACTCATTTTTACCTCTTTTCAAATTGATGAGATAAGTGTAAATACTTATGATGAAGGGATGCTGAAGGAATTATGAAGATTGTATAAAGAAACAAATTGGATTAGTGAGTAGTTTATGGCAAGGGTTTGTAATTTTGAATGATCACACCGATCAATGGTGCGATAACCTCCTGAACTTCTTTTTTGGTTATCAGACTCAGCATCAGGAACTTGGTGCCCCTTAATTCATAGAAGGTGGTCCCTTGAATTTTATTTTTTTCCGATTTCCAAACCCACATGGTGCTTCCATCCGGTTGGGGTTTCATTTCAAAGGTTTGCAGGTCTTTCGCAAAAAGGTCCCAAACGAGGTTGGCTGTGATTTTAAACGCCTGGTTTGGTTTGATGACATTGCCGTCATCGTAGGTGAGATTTTCGATCCATGCCGCCCCATCCGGGGAATAAAAACGATCGATGGCGAAGTTGGTGAATTCCTCTCTTGAGTATCGCCAGGATGTTGGAACCTTCAAACTGAATACGTTCATCGGGTGGGCAAAATCATAAACCATGTTATAAGGGATCAGTCCGGATGCCTTGTCCAGATCGAATTTGGCGCTGTTCATTATCTGGTCAAACAATTTCTCCAGCTTCGAAAATTCTGACCGATATGCCTGCAGCCGCATGGTGATGATGACGTTCTCTTTGCGGATGTAAAAGGAAGACAATTCTTGCGCTTCGTTGGCCAGGGAAAACCGGCTCCTGATGGTGGCAATGCCAAGACGATTATCCAGCTTGGCCTCTTCCTGACGATAATCCTTCAGGTGGCTGAAATTGTTTTTCTCGGTATTGCTGATGTAATTGGTAAAACCGGCTTCATCCAGGGGGATGCCGGTGTTTTCCACTGCTGACAGGATGGAGGCGGTTTCATCCGGTGATGTGAAAGTGGCAAAGGATGCTTCCGCTCTCACTTTCCAGCCAGCCGGGATAAGCATGCTGAAAAGCTTTTGCTGGTGGTTAAACTCCACCAGTTCAGAATCGGCAGGTTGGCTGGTATTTACTAGCGCTGCGGCAGTAGTGTAATCGCTGGGGATGGGCAGGGATTGGATTGCGTTCGGGTTGCAGGCGAGCAACATCATTGTAATAAAAAGGGCTATCAGAATTATTTGCAGCAGGGATTTCAATCGATTCTCTGTGTCAAAGTCATCTTGCTTATGCGAATTATTCCTCTAAAAAGCACTGGAAATTTCTTGTTGAAGTTCGATAATCATTATTATAAATCTCTAATAGACGAGGATAAGAATCAAAATTAATATAGACGGAATCAAGTAAATTAGGAGTGGTTATGGAGATGCCAATTAAAATCGTCAAGGACAGCAACCCAGGTTCACTTGTGGATATCAAGCCAATGCTTTTAATTCATTTTGGTGAAATGGAGCTGGAATAAATCCGAGACTGCCATGGCGCCCTTGACGGATTGGGTGCATCTGATAATTTCTGCATGGCTTTACAATAAGGAGGAGAAGTGGAACTATTAAACGCTTTTATCATTTCCGGTTTGGTGATCCTGGGGTACATGTTGATATTATGGCTCATCAGTCTGGCCTTGAAGAATTCCAGCATCGTGGATATTTTTTGGGGACTGGGTTTTGTCGTAAATGCCTGGGTCTATTCCGCTCTCACACCGATGGGCGTGGAGGTTCGTAAATGGCTTCTGCTTGGTCTGGTGACCATTTGGGGATTGCGCCTTTCCATGCATATCCTTATCCGCAACTGGGGCAAGGTGGAGGATTTCCGCTATCAGGTGTGGCGCAAAGAGACGGGCGGCTCATGGTGGTGGAGGAGCTTCTTCAAGGTATTTTTGCTGCAGGGTTTTTTGATGTGGATCATCTCCACACCCCTCTATGCCGCACAGGCAGGTGTACTGCCGCGCTCCCTTGACCTGGCTGGATGTGCTTGGCGGGCTGGTGTGGCTGTTTGGCTTCTTCTTTGAGGCTGTTGGTGACTGGCAGCTGGCATGCTTCAAAGCCGACGCGCAAAACCGCGGCAAGGTTCTCGATGATGGTGTTTGGCGCTTCACCCGGCACCCCAATTATTTTGGGGATGCCACCCAGTGGTGGGGTTATTACCTGATCGCCCTGTCAGCCGGTGGGTGGTGGACGCTCTTCAGTCCGGTTATCATGACCCTCTTACTGCTCAAAGTCTCCGGGGTAACTTTGTTGGAGAAAACGCTTAAGGAAACAAAGCCACATTATAAAGAGTACATTCTGAAAACCAGTGCGTTTTTTCCCTTGCCACCCAAGAAATCAAAAAAATGAAAGGAGTGAAAATGAATTTTGCAAAGCTGATCGCATTCCTGGGCATGCTGGCCATGGGCATCGCCCTCTACTATGGCTTTACTTCCGGCAGTCTGAACCAGGATGGGGCTGCATTGCTCAAGATGCCATGGGGCGTCGTGTCCCTGGTGGATGTCTATGTTGGTTTTATTCTTTTTTCGGGTTGGATCATTTACCGGGAGAAGAACATCCTGGTTGCATTGTTCCTGGTTGCACTGGTGATGATCTTTGGCAATTTCACCGCCAGCGCTTATGCTTTATGGGCGCTGATCCGCAGCCGGGGCGATTGGAAAAAATTCTGGCTTGGTGCCAGAGAATAAAATAAAAATCAAAAGAAATGAGGTTGAAATGAATAAAAATTTTGTCAGACAATTGTTGAATGTCGTTGGTTTGGTGATCGCGCTGGTTATCAATGTGCTGGCTACCCAGCTGCCGTTGAATGGCATCACCACAGCCCAGGTCTCAGACCGCTTTCCCGCTCTGTTCGTCCCGGCTGGATACGTCTTTGCCATCTGGGGTGTCATCTATTTGGGATTAATCGCCTTCACTGTTTACCAGGCGCTGCCTGCCCAACGTGAGAACCCCCGCCTGCAAAAGCTGGGCTTGCTCTTCTTATTAAGCAATATTCTTAATTCCATTTGGCTTTTCACTTACCATTATCTGCAGTTGGGGCTGGGCTTGGTGGTTATCTCTCTTTTCCTGCTGGTTTTGATCCGCATCTACACTGTGCTGGAGATTGGCGTCCATAAGGTAAAACCGGCTGAATTCTGGCTGGTCAATACTCCCTTCAGCATTTACCTGGGGTGGCTCACCGTGGCAACCATCGCCAATGCCACCCAGCTGCTATACTCGCTGAACTGGAATGGATTTGGCTTGTCCGGTGAAGTGTGGACGGTGATCATGCTGGCGGCGGCGGTTATTATTTCAGCCCTGGTCAGTTTTACCCGCCGGGATGCTGCCTTCGCATCGGTGCTGGTATGGGCGTTCGTGGGTATTTCTGTCAAACAGGTACCGGTTCCGGTGGTTGCCAATGCCGCCCGCCTGGCTGCGCTTGCGGTTGTCGCTTTATACCTGGCATCCCTGGCTTTGAAACTCAGGAAAGCCAAATAAAATAATCAAATTTCTATAAATAAACCCGGACATACTTGTCCGGGTTTTTTATTGCTGATCGTCTATGGATAAGGCAGGTTTTGCCTGAGAATCACAACTGCGAAGTGCAGTGCGGGCAGCGTGTGGCCTTGATCGGGATGGCGGATAGGCAGAATGGGCAATCTTTGGTGGTTGGAGCGCCAGCCGGTTGTGGTTTTTGAAGCCGGTTGACCTGTTTGACAATGAGAAAGATCACCAGGGCGATGATCACGAAGTTAATGACATTATTAATGAACAAGCCGTAATTGAGCGTCGCTGCCCCCGCCTTTTGCGCATCAGCCAGGCTGACATAGGAACCGCCGCTTAAATTGAAGAATAAATTGCTGAAATCCACCTTGCCCAGTAACATGCCGATCGGGGGCATGAGTACATCCGTCACTAGTGAGGAGACAATCTTACCAAAAGCACCGCCGATGATGACACCGATGGCCAGGTCGATTACGTTGCCGCGCATGATGAAATCTTTGAATTCTTTGATCATTGTCACTCCTTGGGTTTGATAAATATTTTCTACTATTTAATCCGCGAAAAGGTACCCATTAATTTTGCTTCTGCCAGAATGTGACCCTGCATGGCGTGCAGCACTTCACGCCGCTCTGCACCTGCTTCCAGCATGAGTTTGATATCCAATGCGTAAAGTGTGAAAATATAGCGGTGTGTCCCGCCAGGCGGGCAGGGTCCCCCGTATCGGATCTGATGCCAGCTATTGCGTCCCTGCAAAGTGCCATCTTTGAGTTCTTTTTCCGTGGGTACACCTTCTGTCAGTTTATTCGATTCTGCCGGGATGTTGTAAAGCACCCAGTGCACCCAATCCCCGGATGGGGCATCCGGGTCATGAACGATAAGCGCAAAACTGGATGTCCCAGCGGGTGCGTCCTTCCAGTTTAACTGGGGAGATGCATCCTGCCCATCGCAGCTGAATTTGCGGGGTATGGGTTGTCCTTCTTTAAATTCAGGGCTGATGAGATGAAATGACATGTTTCCTCCTTGTTAATAATTAATAACAATTGTTGGTCGGTCTGAATTCACTTCCAGCTTTGAAGGTCACTAGAAATTCATACAATCAGCGACTCAGCGGCTCCTTTTTTACCAGGATGACAAATAATTCCACAACCTTGGGATCAAATTGAATACCTTTTTGTTCAACGATGAAATCGATTGCTTTACTAGCCGGCCAGGCTTTGCGGTAAGGCCGGTCAGAGGTAAGCGCATCCCAGACATCCACGACTGAGAAGATTCTCGCCCCCAGTGGGATTTGTTCCCCCTTCAATCCGCGCGGGTATCCGCTCCCTTCCCAGCGCTCATGGTGGCAATAAGGAATATCCACGGCTGGTTTCAGGTGAGCGATGGGGCTGAGCAGTTCAAACGCCAATTGGGGATGTTTGCGCATGATCGCCCATTCCTCGATGGTCAATGGACCTGGTTTTAGGAGGATTTCATCCGGGATGCCCATTTTCCCGATGTCATGCAACAGGGCGCCACGGCGCAAATGAACCAGCTCGCTTTCACTCATTCCCAGTCCCCGGGCGATTTTCAGCGTCAGGTCCACCACCCGCTGGGTATGCCCTTCGGTTTCTTTGTCGCGCAGGTCGAGGGCATGCGACCAACCTTCCAGGGTGGTGTCATAAGCCAGGGTTAGCTCAATGTTGGATCGATTAAGGTCCTCGAGTAGGGAGGTGTTGTCAATGGCAATGGCTGCCTGTCCGGCCAATGTTTCCAGAAAGTTGACCCATTCCTGGTCCGGCACCAAAGGTGATCGATTGAAAATATCCAATACACCCTTCACCTGTCCCTTGGCAATCAACGGCACACTGTAATAGCTAAGAAACCCCTCTTCACTGAGCAGGGTGGGGTAAGCCGAATTTTCATCCAGTTCAGAAAGGTTGAGCGATTGCATCAGGTGCCGCTCCATGGCTGCCTGGCCGGAAATTCCCTCGCCGAGACGAAGGCGGTATTCCTCGATCTTGCGGGTGCGGAATCCCCTTCCAGCTGCAAATTCCAATAATTGGCTCTTGGGGTTAAGCAGCATGACCGAGGCGGCATCCACTTTTAATTTCTCAATGACCTGGTCCAGCAGGATATTCATTGTCACCCGCAGGTCCAGGCTGGAATTGATTACCAGGTCAATGTCATGCAGGGCAGACAGGCGCTGCAGGTGGTTTTGGGTTTGCTCCACCAGCAGAGCATTTTCCAAAGAGGTGGCCATTTGTGCCCCCATGGATTCCAGCAGGCGGGCATGGTTTTCATTGTAGACGCGAGGTTCATAGGAGTAAATAGCCATCGCTCCCAATAATTGGCCGCGGCTGATGAGCGGCACCCCCAGCCAGGAGCGGGCAGGTCTGCCTGTGTGTAGTGGTTTTACAGGTAGCGGATCAGTCTTCAGGTCATTCAACTGAAGCGTTTTCTGATTTTGGACCACCCAGCCGATCAATCCGCTGTCGGAAAGTGGAAGGCGCTGATCGATCAATTCCGGTGAAACCCGGTTCTCTTGCATGGCTGCCGCAAAATGCACTTCTTCAGTGTCTGCTTCATTCAGCGCCAAAACAAACGAATCCAGAGGAAAAAGATCAGAAATCTGTAAATAGATGCGCTGGGTCAATTTTTCCACATCCAACACGCCACTGATGGATACGGCGGTTTCGTACAAGGCGGTGATCTCACGAGTTTGGCGCTGTTGAGCTTCCATCAAGCGCATGCGTTCAATGGCCAATGCCAGTTGGTTGGCGAAGGTTGCCAGAAATTCTTCATCTGCCTTGGAAAAGCCATTGATGAGGGTGCTTTCGGTATTGACTACTCCTAAAATCTTGCCATCAATCTTAATCGGCACGGCCAGTTCCGAGCGCGTGTCTGATTTGACTTCAATGTAATCCTTGTCTTTGGTCACATCTGGGACTCTTTGTGGCAGACCGGTTACAACTGCCCGGCCGGTAATGCCCTTGCTGACCGGTTCAACCAATTTGAAGGTGTAGGTAGGAACTCCCCGGTAAGAAGAATGGGGTTGAATGGTTTTATGTTCATCATCCACTACATAAACGCCAAAGTTGTCTGGGAAGAGGGTATCTCCCAGCAGTTGGGTGGTTTTTTCAATCAACTCATCCACATTGCTGGATTGAGCGCTTGCCAGGGCAATGCCATGTAATGCAGTAACCTCCTGCAACTTTCTTTTGAGGGTTTCTTCTGTTTCCAGACGCCCGGATATATCGATCATATTGAGAAAAACATGTATCTGTTTTTTCTCCCGGCGGGGGAGAGTCATATGAAAGAAAATGGTCTTTTGCTTTCCTTTCTTTGTGGTAATTTGGGTTTCCCCCTCAAAATAGGGTCCTTCATTTGCCATGATTTCAAGCAGTTTTTGGTAATCCCTTTGTGTGGGATTACCGCCCAGGAGAAAAGAAAAACTGTCCACTTCTTCAATTTTTTCGGCCTCGAATAATTCCAAAAGGGCTGGATTGATGTCCTTGATGCGGATGTTTTGTGTTATTTGGTTTAAGAATTCCGGTTTATTTAGAAGATATTGTCTAACCTCTGACATATCCATAAGACCGGCTCTGATCATCTCATGGAATGCAAGCGAAAAATCCAATTCAGCAATGGCAATGGCGGAGGATCCAAAGATGCTGCGGTAGCGTTCTTCGCTCTTGCGCAACCTTATCTCGGCTTCCAGCCGTTTTTTTCCTTCGATCAATCGACCCACCAAGTCAGCCAGCGATGAGGCAAAACTCTGCTCCTCTGGTGACCAGGTTCGCTGTTTCCCGATGTGTTCAAAACAGATCACCCCCAAAAGGTCATCCTGGTGGGTAATGGAGCAATCCAACATGGAAGTGATCCTCTTCGGTATCAGGTAGGTTTCTGAAAATTCACTGGTGGCAGAATCTTCCTGCGCATTTTCTGCGGAGATGATTCGATTCTTTTTCAACGACTCGAAATATTTCGGGAATGATTCAATCCTGAGGCTACTTTCCAATTCATGCTCATCCTTGCCCAATTCACACAAATCCAGACAGACCAGCTTTTTCTGTTCATCCTCAAATGCCCAAATGCTGACCCGTTCACATTGCATGACTTTGGCTGCCCGGGCGGTCAAGGTTCTAAATGATTTAATTAGCTCTTCTACTCCGAGGTGGGATAAATCCACCAGTGCCCGCTGCTGTTCAATGATTCGGTTGTGCCGCAGACGAATTTCTTCCTCTTGCTGCTTGCGCCGGCTCAGGTCATGTACGAATGCCCAGGAACCATTCACTTTTCCATTGTCATCCCGCATTGGGTAGGCGCAGACCTCGATGGGAACGATCGTACCATCCTTGCATATGTACTCTTTTTCATAGAATCCAGTGGTTCCATTTTTTATTAAATGCTTGTCCAGAATCTCTCGTTCCTGGGAATGCCATTTTTGTGGTGTAATTTCCCAAAAGGTCATTTTTTTCAATTCAGCCTGGCTGTAACCGCAAATATTTTCAAATGTCTTATTGCAGGAAAGGATTCCGCCATCCAGGTTCACTTCCACAAAACCATCCTGCAGGTTGGCATATAACTCGCGATATAGCCGGTTGCGGTTGGATTGTTCAATGAAAAGTTGCCGGGTTTGGTTGATTCTTGCCAGGAGCGTTGAAATTTCCCTGTCAGAAAAACCGGATTTCAGGCAGCCGGACAATCCTTGATTGACCAGGGTGGGCAGGTTCTCGGGGGTGATTTGCTGGCACATGAGAATGACAGGAATCCGATGTGGGTTGCCCCCGGATGCTTGTAAAAAACACATTATCTCGTCCAAACCTGTTTCTTCAAAAACGCAGGCAGCGAGAAATGAACGCTTTTGCAGGGATTCAAGTGCTTTTTGAACAGAAGTAAAGGTTAGGCTGGAATAGCCAATTTCACCCAGACGGATGCGCAGCTGACCGATTTCTTTTTTAGATATTCCGAGGATAAGGATGTTCTTTTCTTGATTCATTGGTAGGATGAGAATGGATGCAATAATTATTCCACACTTTATAGAAGAAAAGAAAACACGAGAAAGCCGGACCTCCGGAATGAATTAATGCAAATCTAATATCCTTCCGGGTGATGGTCATCTATAATAAAAGCATATTACTTCAGGAGTTATTAATGGGAACGATACCCGTACCAAATGTTTTCGAACAGACTGCCCAGGGTGTACGCCAGGTGGATATCTATTCGCGCCTGCTTTCGCAGCGCATTATCATGCTGACTGGAGAGATCAGCGATGAATCAGCCGACCTGTTGATTGCCCAGCTGTTTTACCTGGAAGCTGAAGACCAGAAAAAAGATGTCTATTTTTATATAAACAGCCCGGGTGGGATTGTCACCGCAGGCATGGCTTTATACGATGTGATGCAGTTCATCAGCTGCCCGGTGTCCACCATCTGCCTCGGGCAATCGGCATCCATGGCAGCTGTGCTGCTTGCCGCCGGCGCCAAAGGCAAACGCCTGGCACTCCCGCATTCACGCATCCTCATCCATCAACCTCTTGGCGGGACAAGCGGACAGGCGACCGATATCCAGATCCAGGCCAAGGAGATCATGCGCACGCGTGAAACCCTCAATGAGATCCTCTGCAAGCATACCGGCCAGAGTATGGAGGTCATCCGCCGCGATACCGAACGCGACTTTTTCCTGAGCGCTGAGGAAGCGGTGAAATATGGCTTGATCGACCAGGTCGTGGATAAACGCTGAGATTCTATATTTATTAAATAAGAACAGGTCTTGATGAGAGACCTGTTCTTTATATTTACCTAACTATATATACTAGGCGTGGTCGTGCTCGTCGGCCATGGCATCTTTTAATGTTTTGTGCACTTTGCCATCCGGGTGGTTGGGCGGCGAATAGATAGTGTAAATTTTTAATGGAGCCTCCATGGAAGTATTGATGACGTTGTGTTCGGTTCCTTGGGGGACAATGAATACATCTCCATCTTTTAAATTCTGGGCGGTGCCGTTCATTACCACCTTGCCTTCACCTTCTTCGACTCGGAAGAATTGATCTACATTGTCATGTACCTCTATACCGATTTCCTCACCGGGCAATAGTGACATAACTACGAGTTGTAGATTCTTGGCAGTGAAAAGCACCTGTCGGAAATATTCATTTTGCAAAGTTTTTTCTTCGATATTGGTTTTATAACCGTCCATTTAATTGTCCTTTCGAAATATTGATTAGAAAGATTATATAATGTTACTCAAATAAAAGTCTATCCGTTTTTGGATATCAACCTGATTGATTTAAGAAAAATCCACATTCATCCATCATTTTATTTCGTTATCCAGAGGAATCAATGCAAAAAGAAAAAAAAATGCACTGGTATGACTTCATCAGCATCAACCTTTTTTGGCTGGGATTAAATATCCGCAACAATTCAGTCAATAATATTTTCATACCTTACCTGGTGGCCATTTTTGCCGCTGAAAGCATGCGCAATACCGCACTGGGTATCATGCGCACGGCCGGTTTGATCATCGCCATGCTGGTTCAGCCGGCCATGGGTTTGTTCAGTGACCGCTCCACCTTGCGTTACGGACGCCGGCGCCCATTCATTTTCGTCGGAGTCCTCTTGGATTTGGTTTTCCTCATCTTTGTTGCGTTCTCCTGGGATTATGCCTCGCTGCTCATCGCCACGCTGCTCATCCAGGTTTCTTCCAATATTTCTCATGGTGCCTTGCAGGGTCTCATCCCGGATAAGGTGCCGGAAAATCAGCGCGGTCTGGCATCGGCGGTCAAGGCTGTTTTTGAACTGCTGCCCTTGATCCTGCTCGCCTTTACAGTGGCAAAACTGGTGGGTATGGGCGAGTTCAGGCTGGCTGTGCTGGCGGTTGGTGTCAGCCTGCTGGTGCTGATGCTGTTGACGGTTTTGCTGGTGAAAGAAGAACCGCTCAAACAAAAACCATCTGACCCGATCGGTCCGGTGATGCTGCGCGTGCTGGGCATGCTGGCGGGTATTGTGGTTGGCGCCCTTGTCGGTCTGGTGGTTGCAGCGGCGCTTGGGTCATTGATTGTATTACTGGCTGGCGTTTTGGTCCCATCGCAAATGGCCTGGGCGGTGGGTGTGGCAATTGCCGGATTGTTGTGGATGGCAGTGGCTGTGGTGGTGGGGGTTTGGTCAGGGGCGCTCACATCGCTGCTGGGACCTCAGTCAGCTTTCCTGAAATTGAAAAACGCATGTCTTTACTTAATTTTAAGAAATAAGAAAGCCGTTTCCATTGGCAAACAGACCTCTTCATTTGTCTGGTGGGTGGTAAACCGACTGTTGTTCATGGCTGCCATTACTGCCATCCAGGGATTTGCCCCATATTTTCTGATGTACTCATTCAGCATCACCATCGAAGCCGCCACCGATATGACCGGCCAGCTCATCATGGTGGTGGGTATTTTCACCCTCCTTTCCGCCATTCCATCCGGTTGGATTTCAGACCGCATCGGCCATAAGAGATTGGTGTCCATCGCTGGTATGCTGGCTGCTCTTGGCGCTACGATCCTTCTGGGTTCCATTTGGCTGCCGAATTTCACGCTGATTTTGGTGGCAGGCTGCATTCTGGGGTTGGCTACCGGCTTGTTCGTCACCACCAACTGGGCGCTGGGAACACGTGTGGTACCGTCTTCCGAAGCAGGGCGCTATCTGGGCATCTCAAACCTGGCCGGCGCCGGGGCAGGCATGATCGGCACCGGCATTGGCGGCCCGATTGCGGATGCACTCAATGCCGTCTTGCCCGGGCTGGGCTATTTTTCCATCTTTGCCAGTTATGCGGTTCTATTTGTTTTGAGTGTGGTCAGCTTGAGAGGCGTCAAGCTGGACGCTGCTTAGCCTTTCCGCTTTTGCTTGAATTCATCGATGATCTCAAATGTGGCAGTAGCGCCCAGGCGGGATGCGCCGGCGTCTATCAGGGCAAATGCGCTTTCCAGTGAGCGCACGCCCTGGGCGGCCTTTACCTGCACCTTGGGTCCGACTGTCTCCCAGATCAGGTGCACATTTTCAGGCGTGGCACCACTTGGGTCAAATCCGGTGGAGGTTTTCACAAAATCGGCGCCGGCTTCGGCGATGAGTTTGCTGGCGCGGATGATCTCTTCTTCATTTAAGTAACCTACACAAATGATCACCTTGACCAGGATGCCGGCCTGGTGGCCCAGTTCAGCCACGGCATGGATTTCATCGCGCACATAGCCATCCTCGTGTGAGTGCAGCTTGATCAAATTCAGCACCATGTCCATCTCCCGTGCGCCGTTTTCCAGCGCATTGCGTGCCTCGAACAGTTTGGTCTGGATGGTGTGCCCGCCGTGCGGGAAGCCCAACGGGATGGCTGGCAGCACCCCTGAGCCATTAAGAATTTTAGCTGCCAGAGGAATGTATGCCGGTTGGACATGCACGGATGCCACCCCATATTGTGCGGATTTCTCGCACCCGGCGATCACTTCCGCTTCGGTCAGGGTGGGTTTGATGATGGTATGGTCGAACAGCTTTACAAATTGGTCATAGGTGATGGTCTGGCTGTTAAAGGGTGGCTGCATGGGAACCTCTGATAATTTTTGGTTTATTGTAATGCAATGTCATAATTGGAGTGTTTAATGGTGAAGAGAGAAAGTATTTAAAAACAAGCACTGTAACGTGATTGAAACCATATTTATGTCTTAACACGTTTTTAGGGATATTAATTACCGTGAAATTTTCTTGAGTTCTTTTCATTCCAGGGAAAATCATTTTTACCAACCCGTTATGAAAGAAAACCTAACATGGAGTTATAATGAATCTTGGAAAGACGATTTTGGGATTTTAAAGCTGTTCATTGGCCTTATGCTCAATCAATGAAACCTGCCACTGAATATTTCTGGCAGGTTATTTATTTAACGATATTGCGAGACCAATAAGGCAATCCAAAGTGAGAATCAGATTTTTTATATAGCATGATCGCTAATTTACTCCGCAAAATTCTTATCCCCCCTAATACCGATACCAAGACGGACCGCCGTTTTGTTATCGTCATATTGGTCTTTTCGATTATCTCCAGTTTGTTTTTTATATCCTTTGATACCGGAACCTTCGGTTCCATTCGATCCATTCTCATTGTTATGACCATCTTAGAAGTGATTTCCCTGTTGTTTGCGTATTGGAATTTATTGCTATTTGCCAGGATCGTTCTTCCAAATGCAGCATTTGTCGCGTTTACTTTATTGCTGGTTTATGGTGGCGTGCATGATGATTCACTTGGTGGTTACTATTTGCTGTTAATTTTTGCGGCATTTTTATTAGGCCGCTGGGGTTTGTTATTCTTTGGCTTATTGAATACGATCGCCATTTTCATTATAGGAATGGCTGAGACCAGCGGGAAGCTTATCACCCACTTTGGACCTCTTACCGACCCATCCACGATTTTCACCACCGCCTTTTTCATGGCGGCCGTTTCGCTGGCTCTGTTCTTTTTTGTCACCCATCTATCCAATATGATTCAGCTCGCAAGAAAGAATGAGCAAAAGCAGATCAGGACAACCCGGGATTTGAAAAAATTAAAGAAAGTCCTGGAACAGCGGGTAATGGATCGTACGGCTGAACTGCAAGCCCTGTTTGCTTCCATGCAAGATCTGGTAATTGTTTTTGATAAGGAAGGCCGATATCTTAGAATCGTCAATTCCGAATCATTGCTGATTAATTCTCCCGATCGTTTGATTGGTAATACCCTTCAGGATGCGTTTCCAAAAAAAGAAGCGGCCAGATTGGTTAACCACATCCAGGAAGTCTTGAAATTTCAAAAGACCATGCCAATTGAATACCCGTTAATGCAGGGCAATAGAAAAATTTGGTACAACGCATCGGTTTCACCTTTAAGTAAAGACACGGTCGTTTGGGTGGCACGGGATATTACCGAGCGAAAACAGCAGGAGGAAAAATCGATCTTTATCGGCACCCATGACGAAATGACCGGGCTTTACAACCGCACTTATTTCGAAGAAGAACTGAACCGCCTGAAGCAGAGCCGTCTCATCCCGATCAGCATATTCATGATGGATGTGGACAAGTTAAAGACCATCAATGATAACCAGGGGCATTCTGCCGGTGATGAATTATTAATGCGTGCCGCCCGCGTCCTGATGGCATCTTTCCGTGCCGAAGATATGATCGCCAGGATTGGCGGGGATGAATTTGCGGCAATACTACCCAGAGCCGATGAAACCGCTGCCCAATTGGTGGTTGACCGCATCCATCATTTCCTGGAAGTAAACAATGCAGGAAAAGATAATATGCTGGAATTATCCATTGGAGTCGCAACCTGCCATGAAAAATGTTCATTAACCGCCACCCTGAAGCAAGCTGATGACCGCATGTATCGTGACAAGCAGGGCAGGGATTGATCAATGGCGAACCAGGAGAGAGGACTATTTTTAAAAAACAATCGATCGGTTTTTCTCTTAAGGTATTGAGTTTATATTGATAATTCAAAAACACTCTGAAACAGATATACAATGGACAAAAAAGAGAGATACCCATGAATAAAGATTTACTTCTCGGATTGTTAATTGGCTTCATCATTGGTTGGCTGGTGGAATGGGTGATTGATTATCTCTACTGGCGCAGAAGATTCGCCGACCTGCAAAGGAGATGCGGGGATGACCTGATCCTCATCAACGGCATTGGCCCGCAAATTGAGCAACGATTGAACAAAGCCGGCATATATACCTTTAAACAACTCGCGGACCTCAAACCCAAGCAGGTTCGCAAGCTCATCGGCAAAGCCAAGAACCTGGCGGATGAAAAGGATATCATTGAACAGGCGCGTCGTTTCGTAAAACAGCAAAAGCCTAGAAAGGGTAAGAAGTAATGAATGCCAAAGCCCGCAATTTGGATATCTTTAAGACGATAGTCTTGCTTTATTGTGTTGCTTTTATTTTTTTCAGGTTCATTTACAGCATTTCACCTCAAGGTGGATTGGCTGCTCCGCAATCCCAGCTTGCGAACCAACCGGTTGCAACAATTGAATCGGTGCCGACTGCCGCGGCGGATGTTTTACCAGCTGTCAATGAACCTGTAACCAGTCCACCGCTTGCTGCCGCTGTTTCTGCCCCTTCAGGCATACCGGATTGCCCGCTGGCGGCACCTGCGCGCATCAGTGGGGTGGGTGCCAGGGTCAGGGTCACCAATGCCCTTATCCCGCTGCGCACAAGTCCGTCTGTTGCTTCTTCTTCCTTCCTTGGACCATTACCGATTGGCACTGAACTGGAAGTGGTTTCTATCCCGATATGTGAACCATATCTTGAAGGAGCCAACCTCTGGTGGCAGGTACGCACCCTGAGCGGCAAGATCGGCTGGGCGGCAGAAGCGTCTGCAAAAATACCAGGTTATTATTATTTACAGCAAATAAATTAAAAATGTTAATAACTTTTTGGTGAGAGGTCTGGAGTAGTTAATCGAAAAGATATATTTGGCAATCGTCAGGAATGAAGGATGATTGAAAAATAATCAAAACAGAAGACAGGATTCACTTCTCACCAAAGTTCATTCCGGCATAAGAGCCATAAGCAATTCACTGTCCCACAAACCATTCTTACAGTCGTAGACCTGGAAATGCGAACAGAATTCCCAATAGACCCATCCGATGTTGCGCTCTTCCGCTGATCGTGCGACAAAAGCTGTCCATCTCTGTCGGGAATCCGCATCTATTCCTGCAATTGACCCGAATTCATCCATCACCAGCGGCACCTTGTGTTTCTCTGACCAGCGCGCAGCGCGGTCCAACTGGTCGGTGATCATCTTCTCTTCCTCACTACTGCCTTTCCAGGTTTTGCCAAGCCATTGCTGCGAATCCACGACCCAGGATGCACCCTGGTGGGTGAACTTGAAGGGTTCATAAAAATGAAAAACTGCCACCAGGTTCTCATCCGGCGGGAGCTGCAATTGGTCAAGCCCGGCAATGTTGTTGTAATCCGGACCTCCAATGAGGATTTTGCGGTGCGGATTCTTCCAGCGGATCAAGGCGATACTTTCTTTTGCCAGCTGGTTCCAGGTGGTTCCATCCAACCGCTGGTTTGGCTCGTTTAACAGTTCAAAAAGCAGGGAGGCAGGCGCATCCTGATAATGCTCACTGAGCTGTTCCCAGATGCCCAGATATCGTTCGCGTTGACCTGATGGGTCGATCATGATTTCATTGAAATGGTGCAAGTCGAGGATGACGGAAAGTCCGGCCTCTAATCCCTGGTTGATTACTCGGTCCACAAATGCCAGAAAGTCAGGATTAATGCGGTATGGCTTTTCCTGATTTGTATGCGCTGAGAAGCGCACGGGAATGCGCACTCCATCAAATCCGGCGGAGCGAATGATCTCAAAATATTTGGGCTGGATATCCACTCCCCATTCGCCAGGTGTTGGCGCTTCCAATGCATTGCCCAGATTTATTCCCCGCTTGATGATGATATTTCCAAAAGCCGATTGGTTGGTCATTGCGGATGGCGGGTTTTCAGGTGTCAGGCTGCATTGGTTAAAAACGAATAAGGCGGATGACGAAAACAAAATAATGATGAATGCCTTTTTCATTTCTTTTTAAAAAGGGTTTTATACCAACGTGTGAATATCATGCCTGTGCTGCGCAGGAAATTCTCACTTTTTGTATCGAAGCGCCCATACCCGCTTTGCTGCTGGTCAAAGATGAAATTGACCAGGCGGTTTTTTTGCTCGCGAGATTCCCCTTTGAATTTGACGATGATTTTCTTGCCCCAGGCACGGCTGCGGTAAATGGTTCCATCAAGCTCCAGCAATCCATTTGGGTCTGAAAACAAAACATGGCTGCCCTCAAAATCGTCAGCGTGTTCCAACGGCACCATTGGTTCCACGGCACAACTCAGCAAAGAAATATCAACGAGTTTTACCGGGAGAGTTTTTCCATCCTGGAAGGTCATGGTTAACGGAGTTTGAGATGGAAACCTCTCAGATTCGCGGAAGCGTTGTTTTTCAAAACATACCATGATGGAAGCGAAGACGCCCATGAGGTTATACAGCAGCCAAAACAAGTTCACCAGGTAAACCGGAATCATGTAATTTACATCAGTGAGCATTTTTCGGATGCCGAATCCCAATGCGATCAGACTGATACCAGCGATGAGGAGATGCGGCCAGCCCACCTTGAAGGCAAAATGAGTTTTATTGGAGGCACTATCCTTGGGGGTTACCGAAAATTTCACCTTTTGGGATAAAAACAGTTCGGATAAGGCTGAAACGAGAAGAAAAGGAGCCAGCGCGGTTTCGTAGATATGCGCCCAGACATAGGTTCGGCTTTTATGGTTGAAAAGAGAAAAAAGTAATGAAGCGATGAAGTATGTGGGAGCGAAAAACAGCAGCATGGTGAAAACATCTGCAAAAAAAACCGGCACACTGGTGAGGAGGAACAGGATTGGGCCGATGATGTAAACAATTTTTTGCAGGCCAAAGAACCAGTACAGCACCCCGTCGAAATAAATCAACCGCTGCATAAAGCTGAGTCCGGGTAATGTCAATGGATTCCATTTCTTAAGCACCTGGATGTTACCGCGGCACCAGCGGTCACGCTGCACAACGTAATCTGCAAATGAGGTGGGAGAAAGCCCCATTGCCAGCGTCTCATTGATGAAGATGGTTTGCCATCCCCTGGCTTGCAGCAGCATGCTGGTGGCCATGTCTTCGGTGATGGTTCCGACCGGGATACCCCCGATTGCTTCAATCGCCGACCGGCGAAAAACGGCATTGCTGCCGACATTTAAGACTGCGTTAAAAATGCTGCGGCGGGTAAGGACTTCGCGCATAAAGAAGTCCTGTTCATTTGGAATGCTGTCGTAAAGCTGCAAATTATTCTGGAAAGGATCCGCGTTGTAAAATACCTGGGGGGCTTGTACCAGCGCCATCTTTGGATCATCAAAGTAGCCAACCGTTCTTTCCAAAAAAGTGCTTTTGGGAATCATATCCGCATCCAGCACCACGAACAGCTCCCCGCTGGCGTAGTGCTGGAGACAATTGTTCAAGTTGCCGGCTTTGGCATGAAGATGCTCTTTGCGCACAGACCAGACCGCGCCATATTCTTCCGCCAGCTGCTGGACCTCGCTTCGGCTGCCGTCGTCACAGATAAAAACTTTGTATTTATCCCTGGGATATTTCTGGCTGGTTGCTGCGGCCACTGTGTTACGCAAGACTTCTACAGGCTCATTGTAGGTAGCAATAAGAATGTCCACTGTCGGCAGGATATTAAGATCTGCCAGGGTCTTGGTTTTCAGCTGGTAATCTTTGAGGAACATTATACGGTGCGTGGTGGATTGAATGAAAGCCAGGAATTCCGCCAGGAATAAGAGAATGCCAAAAATAAAACCAGCCGCATTTTGAGTCGGAATGGTAAAAAGTAACCGCCAGGTCATATAAATAACCTGCACCAGCATGGCCAGGGCGACGAAATATTTGAGCAATTTGCGCTCTTTTTGCACCGTCCACCCAAAAATTGAGATGCCAAGCAGGATACTAGCCAAGGCCAGAATCTTTTCACCAATTACGATCAGGTCAAGTGTATTTCCTAACATTGCAGCCTGCCTGGTTTATTTCATGCGTCGCTGAAAGAGGGAAAGAAGTATGAGGATAATGATGAGGGCAGCGATGATCAGTGAGACAAACAAGGGCCGGTTGACAACTGCCCATGTTTCAAAAGAAGTTGAAAAGCGCTCATACGCAGCGGGGGTGGCTTCGACCGGCATCTGCTGGGTGCCTGGTGTTGGCGATTGGTGCTCGCTGCCTGCCAGTTTAACAGTGAATTCGTCCTTTATGGTGATATTAAGAGCGGAGTAGATGGCAGTGAGGATCACCTGGCTGCTCTTGGTTCCTGATGGAATGAACAATCCCCCGACCTCATCAATTCTGACGGCTGAATCCGCCGGTTTCGTGACCGCCCAAGCTGCCTTTACTTCTATTGATGTGTTGGTTGCTGAAGAATGAATGTGAGCGGCGTACTGTTCGCGGTGTTCACCACTTGTGGGTATCTGGATTTGAGGCGAGCCCTGGATGAACAGAGTAAGGTAATCACCCTGGGCAAGCACCTCAAAATCATCAATCCAGAAACTGCGTGGAAAATCGTCGCTGATGTTGACCGCAAAAGCATATGATTCAATCCGTTTGAGGTCCATTTGCTTGTTTCCGCGTGCGGTGTTCCAATCCGGAACAGCAAAATTGCTGAACGGCACAATCACAAAACCCACAAAAGCAGCCGGAATGGGCAGATTGCCGTATTCGATATTTTGCTGGCGCAGGGTGCCCTCTTCAGACTGCAGGTAGAATTTGCCATTACCGGAAATAGCCCAATATTCGTTGTACTCCTCTTTAAAATTTAAAGAAAGTAATAATGGTTTTATTGTTGAATTGGCAACCCAAAACCGGATGCCTGTGGCACGCGACCAGTTGCGTTGTAAAAGCGGCACAACATGATAAATAGAGCCGTTGATTGAATTGTTGGTGGGGTGAGGGGAAACGATTTCAACCAGCAGCGACTGTTTGCCTGAGTGCGCCAGGTTTTTTTGCAGCCTTGCCTTGAGGGTGGCGCCATCTTCCCAAACGATGTATGCTTTTTGAATATTGTGGTCGCTGGTGTATTTTTCAAAATCATCCTGGTAAACGGGAATAGCTGATTCTTTCGGAAAGGGGATGAATGCCATTGAAACGACCAGGATTATGCTTAATAATAATAAGGTTGAATAGATCCTATTAATTTGCATGCCAGATTTCCTTTATTAACCCATTTTTTATGCCAAGGTTTTATAGCTTTGAAAAGTCAATGAGTATATATATTCTCGCAATAATTATGCCAATGATCCATAAGGTCTGCCTGGCGGAATGATTGCAAAATTGATAATGCCTCAATTAATGAAAGGGCTCTTTTTATCTCTTCGCCCAGCTTTTTGGTATGGGCAGCGTTGGATTTTCCAGCCGGTCCACCGCCTTGGCTGCCCTGGTGCGGACCGCTGTGCTGCTCACCTTGCACAGCGGCTGCAATGCCTGGATGATTTCTACTGCTCTTTGTGGATAACGCCTGCCCAGGATGCATAAACCGGAAATCGCCCAGCTCAGCACGAACGCGCTGTCATCCTCCAGGCAGGTGAGCATGACGTCAATGATCTGATCCAGATTACTAACATTTGCCATGTCAGTCAGCAGCATTACCAGGTGCCAGCGTGCCATGGGCAGCGGGTCATCCACCGCTTGCTGCACGATTTGCTCGAAGTGGGGAGAGAACCAATTCGGGTGAATGCACGCCACCTTTTCCAAAGCGTGTGCCGACCGTCCGCGGATGACATCCTCGGGTGCGCTCAATCCTTCCATCAGCAATTGGAATCGATCAGGGTGTCGCAAAACATCATCCGCCACCTCGTCCGCCCGCCCATCGGAGATCAGGCTGCCGCCTTTGAGCTTGTCAAGGATTGGATTAGCCATTTCAGAGCATATCTTTTTCTAAAATTTTATTTTGGATTCACCATGACCAAAACGCATTGACCCGCAGGTTACTACTGCCGGTGTTTCGCCCGGTCATTTTCAATGAGGATTTTTATGGCTTCAATGGCTGTTTTGATGGCACGCTGCACGTCGAACAATTCATTAAACTCTTTGATTTCCTCCTCGGTCTCAGGCATATGGTCAGAACTGCCAGCCATTAACATCACGCCACCCGCTCTCTTACGGTTAATGCTGGCGATGATGAATAGGGTTGCCGCTTCCATTTCAGAGCAAATAGCCCCGCCAGCCACCCATGCCTTCCAGCGCGCGGCCAATTCATCCGCAATCGGCATTCGCTGCGGCTCCATTTCACCATAGAATGAATCCTTGGATTGGCTGATGCCCAGGCGGTATGGCAGATTGGCCTTAATCGCCCCTTCTTTTAGTGCGAGCACAACTTCCACATCCGCAATGGCCGGGAATTCGATCGGCAGGTAATGCCGCGAGGTGCCTTCATCGCGGATGGCAGCCGTGACGACAGCCACTTCTCCCGTCCTCGTACCGGGTTGAATGCCGCCTGAGGTGCCCACGCGGATGAAGGTGTCGGCGCCGATCTTGATCAGCTCTTCCACTGCAATGGCCGTGGATGGGCAACCGATGCCGGTCGAGGTCACGGTTACCTTCTCACCCAGCAAATAGCCGCTGTAGGTGCAAAACTCGCGGTTCTGAACGATGAACTGAGGTTCATCCAGGTGTTGCGCGATCTTTTCGCAGCGCCCGGGATCGCCGGGCAGCAGCACATATCTGCCGACATCCCCCTTGCGCAGGTGGATATGATGTTGAAGGTCTTTTTCCAATGTCATGATGTATATTCCTCTTCTTTTTTCAAAATAGGAGCAGTGGTTTATTCAATTGAAGAATTTTTATCCTTGTTCTTATTCAAGTCAACTCACTAAAAATATTATGTCGCATCAGCAGAGATGCTGAAAAAATAATGTTCTGAAAATTTATGGTTTACCGTCCCAAACGCAGCGGAAACCGCAGCCGGCTATATTGTCAATGCCTGCATCCTCAGGCCGCGTGAAACAGCGGTAGGCGCAGCGCGCATGATTCTGGGTGAAAAAGGAAGACCCACCGCGTAGTGCCCTGAATTTGCCGCCATAGGCATGGCTTTTGTAGCTGGAACCGGGATAGGCCTCGTACCAGTCGGCGGTCCATTCCTCCACATTCCCTGCCATCTCAAAGACACCGTAAGGGCTTGCCCCGCCCGGATGCGCATCCACCGCTGCTGTTAGGGAGAATTCGCCCCGATCCCACACCAGGGCATTATCCTCATTAAACATATTACCCCACGGCCAGCGCCGCCCGTCAGTGCCCCTGGCGGCTTTTTCCCATTCCGCTTCGCTTGGCAGCCGCTTGCCTGCCCATTCGGCGTACATGTTTGCCTCAAACCAGCTGATGCGGTGGACCGGATGATTCTCCAATCCTTTGGGAACTTCGAACCCGTTCCAGTGCCTGGGTGGCATGGCGCTGGTGGCGTCCATGAAGGCCTTGTATTCCTGGTTGGTGACCGGGTAAATATCAATGTAATAATCTGGAAGGGTGACCACCCGCTGCGGGCTTTCCGGACCGAATTCCTCGCTGCCCATGATGAATTCCCCGGCAGGGATGAGCACCATTTTTTTCTGGTCGATTTTACTGATGATGGTTTTCAAATTCACGCTCCTGTTTTTTGAAGGATTAAAATTTGGTTAGGAAATGCCTGGCATATTAAAAAGACACTGGTTGATTCTATTTTAAATCCAAACACTTCAAAACCCCTGTTTTGCTTTTTCGTATATGGGATGTGTATAATGAAAAATGATGTAATCATCAGATTTATCTTTCACTAAATAAGGAGCCGATCTTTGAAAGCCATTGATTTTCTTTCTCCTCTCCGACGGTACCACCTGGACCGCGCGACGGAACCGGTGCAGGTCACCCTTGACCCGCATGACCCGGGCGTCACCCGCGTGCACCTTATTCCACTCAAACCGCGCCTGTGGAAACGCAGCCCGAGCCAGGTGCTCATCAATGGCTGGCACATGTTTCTCATCGGCACCGTCCTGGGCGGACCTGATGCGTACCTTCATGCTCACCTTGAATCATGAGGCAGAACCCGGTCGAGGCCATCTCCGATGAGCTATTGCAAAGGATTCTTGACCAGGTGGTGGAGGAGATGCATCGCTTTTACCCCGGTGTTGCTGCTGAGACATTCAAAAAAGACCTTGATGAGATTGTGTCGCTGTTCATCGCGGTAGCCCATGGTGGTCCGATTCCTGATAAGCTGCAAACCAATGTGACCTTTGACCAATTGAAAAAGAACATGACCGCCCCCCACCGCATGGACCTGCTCGTCTCGCCCATGCTGGTGGGTGAAGAGTGGCAATGTCCGTTGCACTGCCGTGGTTGTTATGCTGCCAGTCAGGCGGGTATGAAGATCGATAAAGAATTGTCCACGGATGAATGGAAGACCATCATTGACCGCTGCCGTGAGGCCGGCATCCCACAGCTGACCTTCACCGGCGGCGAACCTACTCAGCGGGCGGACCTCGTTGAATTGGTCCATCATGCTGAGTGGCATGTCACGCGTTTGAACACCAGCGGATTGAATCTAACTGCAAACCTGTGCCGCGACCTGGAAAAGGCCAACCTGGATGGGGTGCAGGTAACCCTTTATTCTCATGACCATGCCATCCATGACCGGTTGGTGGGCAGTTTGGGCGCCTGGGTGCATACCGTGCAGGGCATTCAAAATGCCCTCAAAGCCGGTTTGAGTGTCAGCGTCAATACCCCGCTGGTCAAACTCAATGCTGATTATCCCTCCACACTGAAAACCATCAAGAGTCTGGGGGTGAAATATGTCACCTGTTCCGGTTTGATCACGGCTGGCAAAGCACCTGCTCTTATCAAGGGCGGTGAAGCCCTGGAATCAACTGAACTGCTGGAGGTTTTGCGTAAAGCCAATCAGACTTCACAATCATTGGGTATGGACCTGACCTTTACCAGTCCCGGCTGGCTGACCAGCGAACAGCTCGAAAGCA
Organism: uncultured Chloroflexia bacterium; assembly: GCA_963802275.1. Classification (GTDB taxonomy): domain Bacteria; phylum Chloroflexota; class Anaerolineae; order Anaerolineales; family Anaerolineaceae; genus CAZMZW01. The sequence continues at coordinate 224,660 of CAWDIB010000003.1, forward strand.
TCGGGCTCTCCAATCCCATTTGCGGTGCCTGTCTTTCCAACATGGCGGTCATGCCCAATGGGGCGGTGACTGCCTGCCAGAGTTGGCTGGATAATCCTGATGGTTTTGGTAACCTGCTCGCAACATCCTGGGAGGAGATTTGGAATCATCCCCAGTGCCTGAAAATGCGCCAAAGCGAACCCGAGGGCTGCCCTTTGCAGGAGAATCTCCAATGAAAAAATATCAACTCGGCGGGCCGATCTTTAATTATCTTCATTCTGTTTTGCCTGCCTTCCATGGTCCTGGCCCAGACGGCAACGGATGTCATCCGCGAGTACCACGTGGACTTGCAACCGCAGGACGATGGCAGTTTGATCAATTCCTATACCATTAAATGGTGCGTTCTTTCCAACGATCTGGGTCCGCCCAGTGACTTTTTTGTGGGCATGCCAAACGAAAAATACAAGGTCATGGATATCAGCGGCGATGCCAGTAATGTCCGCTCCGCCAATCAAGGCGCTGATACCAAGGTGAATGTGATGTTGACCCGCCCCATCAATGCCAACGAATGTGCCACGGTCACCTTCCGCATCCACCAGCAGGGCATCGCCCACTTGGACAGTGCCAAGGGCGAGATTGGCTTTCAATTCATCCCCGGCTGGTTTGATGAGATCCAGATTGAATTTCTGCAGTTGACTTGGCATTTACCGGCTGAGAGTGCCCAGCTCAAATCTATCTCGCCCGAACCCAAATCGCGCGATGCCAACCAGGCGGTCTGGGAAACCGCGCTCCAACCGGGTAAGAAATTCACCATTAACCTGCTGTATGAACAGACCGCTTTCCCCAATTTTGGCAAACAATCTACCCCTGTCTTCCCATTGCAGGGTGGCAATGCAGACAATGGGGGAACGTCCACCACTGATGAATCAGGAGCATCCAATATGGATCAAACCTCACTGAAAACATCCAATGCCTTGCTGGGCGGAATTCTCCCCGTTAGTCTGGTGACCTGCATCTGCCTGATTTTGCTTTTTATCTTCATCGTCCTGGTGATTGTTTCGGTCATTTCCAGTGGGGTGCGCAGCTACCGCGGCGGCGGCACCATCGGATCCCCGCGCACTGGTGGCGGCGGTCCCGTCATCATCCCCTTCCCACGCACACCCAGCAGCGGCGGCATCTTTGGCGGCAGTGGCACGCGCAGTTCTCCCTCCAGCCGTTCGGGCGGGGGCAGCGGACTCTTTGGCGGGCGTGGCTCCTCCTGCGCCTGTGTTTCTTGTGCTTGCGCCTGCGCCTGCGCCGGTGGCGGGCGGGCTGGTTGCAGCCGCAAGGGATTTGACATTTCCGGGCTGCTCAAAAAAAATGAAGCGGAGCAGGGTAATGAAAAATAAATTGCTGGCGGCAATATCATTTTTCTTTACGGCGCTTTATCTGCCTGCGGTTTCCTGCCAACCTTGACCCCTGCGCCAACCGTCACGCCCACTCCTTTTGTTTACGTCGAAGGTGGGCCCCGCGCGAAGGGCAGCCCGCTTTCCCTGTTCTTGGGCGATACTGGGTCATCGACAAAGGCTGCAATTTAAGCGAGGAAAAGATGAAAATAGCCGATGAGACCTTTGAAAAACTGCGTACCGACGGCATTGCCGAGGTGGCGGTCATCTGCCAGGCCGGTGTGGTGGACAAGGGTGCCACCAATGATGAGAAGATCTGGCTGCGTGACTGGGCGCGCCAGGCTAAAATGGGCGAGAAGGACGTTAATCGCTCGGTGGTGTGGCTTATCCGCCCGGATGCCAAACCGGAGCAGCAAAGCGTCACCCTGGAAGTTTCGCGCTGGCTTTTCTGGTATACCGCTATTGAATATTCCGAGGCGCTCAAGGAAGCCGCCAATTATGTCAACTGGAAGGACTACAACGGCGCGCTGATGTCCATCACCCGCAATGTGGATGGCAAATTGCGCACTTTGTGGAAAACGCATCAGGGGGAGGGAGGTGCGGCAGAGTAGAATAGCAATAGGTTTTTAGTGAATCTTTCATTGAATAAAAAAAGGAGAAAAAGATGAAAAAATATTCAATTGTTATTGTGTCAATGCTCGTGCTGACCCTGCTGGTTAGCGCCTGCAGCGCCATCGGTAAAGTGGCTGGTGATGTGGTGAGCCAGTATCATGTGCTGATCGAAAAATACCAGAAAGCGCAGAAGGAAGTATCCAACTTCCGCCTGTGCGTGGATACTGCCATGGGTACCATATACACCCAGGCTACCTTCCTGCAGAACTATCAGCAGGCGGATGTGGATAAAGCTAGGGTTTGGCGTGAAGCTTTGCAAAGCGCCGGTTCCAAGATTGCCGACCTGTTGAAGAACTATAAGGACGCCAACGGCAATCCCATCCCGGTTGACCAGCTCGACCTCGGCGCCCTGGCCAACGCTGGCGCGCTGCCGGATGGGGTCGGCAATGGACTGACCCTCTTTGTGCAGGCTTTCCAGGAAGCTCCGTTGGCACCGGTCAGCGATGCCCCCGTCCTGGCCGCCATGAATACCGCTTCCGAGCAGTACAACAAGATTGACGCCTGCGGCGCCGACTGGAACGATGCCGTCGAGGGCTACAATGTTGAACGCAATAAGATCCCCGGCGACGTGGTTGGCCGCATTGCCGAATACCTCAAGGTCAAGGAACTGCCCGCATCCCTGCCGTATTACCAGGGTGACTACCAGGGTTCTGTGTCGCAGCCGAACCTGCCGACACCTTCAAAATAGGATTTGGTTTTTTTTCAAAGAAAACTGGCTTCCACCAGTTTTCTTTTTAACTTGACAAAAAATACACTAAAATAAATGCAAGCGGAATAAAATGGAATATATTAATATTCGTAAAGAGGATTCAATTTGATCCTTGGTGTGGATTTTTCCCACTGGCAGTCGCTGGTCAGCGCCGACAAGCTGCGCACCAATGGCGCAGCCTTCGCTTTCGTCAAGGCTGGCGAGGTGTTGGTTACCAAACCCAACAAACCACTCTACAAGGACAACCTGCACGACCGTAATATTACTGAGCTCAAGCGAGTCGGCATCCTCTGCGGTAATTATTATTATTTTCATCCCTCGGCAGGGGCATCCAAACAGGCACGCCACTATGCCGAACTTTATTTGAAAAATCCGCCCCATCTTCCCCCGGTCATTGATACCGAGGACACCGACCGTTTACCGCCAGCAGAGGTTGGCCGACAGCTGGTGGCTTTCATTGGCGAGGTTACCCAGCGCATCGGCCGCCAGCCGATCATCTACTCCCGCAACGGTTTTCTGGTCAGCCAGGCTGGCAATCCGGATTGGCCGCCCGGTACCCTCTTCTGGATTGCCCGCTATGCCAACAAAATTGGCGACCTCTCTCCCAAGATCAAACCCAATGTGGTCATGTGGCAATTCACTGACCGGCTCAAGCTGCCCGGTCTGCCGCTTATGGATGGCAACTACTGGCTGCGCAGCATGGAGGAATTGAAGCAACTGGCAGTATCCGGGTCAACCATCCCGCTGCCGCAAGTGCCGGACCCGCAGCCTGAGCCGGAAAAACCGGAGATCCGCAGCGGGCGGGTATTGGTTAGTGCGGTCAATGTTCGCAACAAACCCGGATCGCAGGGCAAGGTTATTGGTCTCCTTCGCCGCGGTGAGGTGGTGGCTATCTTTGCCATTCTCAACACCTACTGGGCGGACCTGGGTGATAATCGCTATGCCGCTATCAAGGGCAAGACCGGGAATTACATTGAACTGATCGAAACGCCTGCGGAAGCATCGCAAGCCAAACTCGGTTTTTACCCCATGCGTAGAAAAATCGAGAAAATCATGGAAAGCATTTATTTCCATCAAAAAATGGATTCATCCAGCTCGGATTTTCCTGAAGAATAGGAATGAAAGATGATGTTTGGGGGGAAATTCTGATGGTGACTTCAATCCAAGGGATTATACGGAGACATTTGCTATTTTGCTGCGTTTATGTTGGTACATACGTGCATCCGCTTCTTTTAACAGGTGAAAAAGCGAACAGGGTTCCTCGCTGGTTGCAAAACCGAGGGAAAGAGAAAAGGGCAGGTTTGCATGGGTTTGGTTGTTGTGGTCAAGGGTTGAACAAATCCGGTTGCGCATCCCTTCTGCGATTTGGGCATGGGTATTGGGCAGCAGCACGGCGAACTCATCCCCACCGATCCTGGCCAGGATATCTTCCTCTCGGAAAGATGCTTTTATTAACTGCGCCGTCTGTCGCAGGGTTTCATCCCCGGCCAGGTGTCCCTGGCGGTCGTTGATTTGCTTCAGGTTGTCCACATCCAGCATGAAAATACTGATCGGGTATTGCCGACCCTTTTCCAGCCGATGCAGCTCTTCTTCAAAATAACCGCGATTGTATAAATTGGTTAGTGGGTCATGGTTGCGAATGAAATCCGACCGCTGGTCTGCCCTGATGCGTTCGCTGATGTCGCGCACATTACAGCACAGTACTTTTTTACCCAGCACAGGAAAAAGGTGGCTAAGAAATTCAACATCAAGCGGTGACCCATCCATGGTTTGAATGGTCAGCTTATCCTGATGAACGAATTTTTGAGAATATAAGTCAAAGAATTCCTCTTGTTTAGAGATTATCTTGTTCAGGGGGGCAATCTCCCACAGTTTCTTGTGTAGCACATCCTTCCGAGGGCATCCCGTCATCGAGAAGAAGAATGGATTGGCAATGAGAACCTCTCCTGTTTCCCCATCCACGACGAGAATGCCTTCCTGGCAGCATTCGAACAGTGATTGAAAGATCAAGTTGGCATGTTTCGGTAGATGGTTTAACGCTGCAATGTGTCGTGTTTTATCCCTTTCGAAGAAGGAAGGATCAGTTTCGGTTTTTTTATTTGTGCTTTTCATATGGCTGAGGTTCCTTAATAAGCATTCACAAATCCAATTAACCAATGTAATGCTATGCCACAGGGATAGGGGATAGGGCTACCCAATATGGGATCACCACAACAACACTCCAGGCGATATCCCTTTAATATGGCTGGTCAGTGCTTCCAAACAGTGGTCTATTAGGTAAGATTATTATACATACGCCATAGGTGAATTACAAGTAATTGATGAAACAGAAATACAGTGCGAATGGTCGGCTCCCATATTGAAATTACCGGGATCTACCACCAGGAGGGGGAAGCTTTCTCCGCGCATGCGTAATTATTTGCTTCCCTGGAAAGTATGGTGAATGTTGTTCTAATTTCCGCTACTGAAGGATGGTCTGTTCATTTCAATGATGCCTTTGCCATCTTCCATCAGTTCAGAAAAAAAGTAGGAAAGTGCCATGTCATTGACGAAGCATCCGGTATTCCTGGATGTTTACATGACGGATGGCAGCCTTGCCCCCTGGAAATGTGGATGGTAATCCGTGTCCAACGGTAAGGTGGTTCCCATCCATGCCTTCCTCAACACCTACCGGGCGGACCTGAGTGATAACCGCTATGCCGCCATTAAAGGCAAGACCGGTACTTATATTGAACTGATTGAAACCCCTGCTGAGGTGATTGCAACCAAGCTCGGTTTTTATCCCATGCGGCGGAAAATGGATAAGTTCCTGGAAGCTGTTTTCTTTCGAAAAATAAAAAATATCTGATTTAGTAATCTTTTTGGAGAAAACAACCAGCCAGACAGACTAGGGACTGAGCAAGTCTAATTGTTCGGCTACATCTCTTTTTACATTCCCCGCTTTGGCTTTCTTTTGTTTGTACATCAACGCGTCCGCCTGCTTGAACAACTCATCCAGCGAACCCTGCTCATCCAGTGTAGCCGCGCCAATCGACAGGCACAGAAGCCGGTCTGAAAAGCTTTGGTTGTGCTGCCTCAATGTCCTATCCATGCGCTGCTTGATGTTCTCGCACGCCTGCTGGCTTGTATTCGCCAGCAGCACTGCAAATTCGTCCCCGCCGATGCGGGCGATGATGTCTTCATCGCGGAAACAGGATCTGAGCACCTGGGCAGTGCGTTTGAGTAAGTTATCCCCGGCAGTATGGCCGTGCATGTCGTTTACGACCTTCAGTCTGTCCACATCCAGCATGAAGATGCTGATCGGGTACTGGCGGCTGTTCTCCAGACGGCGCATTTCTTCGTCGAAGTAGGAGCGATTATATAGCCGGGTCAGCATATCGTGGTTGCTGATGAATACCACCTGGTTTTCCGCTTGCACCCGTTCGCCGATGTCGCGCAGGTTGCACTGGATGAAGGGCTTTCCCTCCACCTCGTAACGCACGCATACCATCTCCACGTGCACGATTTTCCGCTTCTTGGTTTCCATGGCCAGCTTGTCATGGCGCATCGTTTCCTGCAAGGCGAGCTCGAGAAATGCATCACGGCTGCCGATGATGCGATTGAAGGGTTCAAACTCCCACAACTCAGTACCGATTATTTCATCTTTCGGGTATCCCAGCAATAGGGAGAAGTATGGATTCACATCGCTGATTTCCCCGGTTTCGCACTCGATCAGCAGGATGCCGTCATGTGCGCTTTCGAACATGCGCCTGAATTTGACCTCGGAAGGTTGCATGGTATCAGGGTTGATGTTTACACCGGGTGATGATGCTTTTTTTAGCTTCTTTTTCGGGTCACTTTCCTGCTCGTGGGTCTTTTTCATCTTTTTTCCTTATGATCCACCTTCTTCGGGTAGTGTGGGTGGAGACGTTCTGTCAATAACTGTCCCTTTAATCACTATCTTTGTCCCATCGAATCTTGCTAAATATATTATACAAATACACCAAACCAAGAACAAGTCCTTGTGCAAGTTGATTTTTCGATGGATTGATTATAGAATGGTATACCATTATTATTTTACAAGGAGGAAGTTATGAGACGCAGAAGGGTAGTGCGCGCCACCCGCGTAGCCAGGGCAGGTTATTGGGGCTGGATCTGGCTGGTGCTGGCGTTGGTCATCGTCGGCTTTTTCGTTATCCGCTGCATGCGCTGGGTGTAATCCACTAGATGGTCTGTAAGCGAGAGATTAAGAAAGCCTGTTTGGTCAGGAATGTTTTGTTTTGCCAACAGTCGCATGAGCAATGGCATAATGATCTGCCACTATCCTTTTCTCATTTACCCCGTGGAAGAACAACTGGTGTAAATCTCTGGCAGTGACCTCATGAATATCGGTGAATCCCCTCTTTGAAAGAAAGGGCGTTAATCCACCCTTGTCAATCCCAAAGCTCAATCCCTCTCCGGTTAATCTGCCTGCCCGCATACTTTTTCTGACTTCGTAGGGTTGTTTCCCGGGGGTCAGCGCAGACGAATAAAGAAAGTCAAAAACAAGTTCGCTACCCTTGTCTGAATTATGGCTGATCCAGGTCAGGGTCTGGTCAACCGCGGCTTCAGTCAGGTACATGCTCACCCCTTCCCAGATGAAGAGCGATCTAAGAGTGCGCCCAAAGCCCTGTTCAAACAATTTATCCAGTGTCTCTTCATTGAAATCAATGGGCACATAGCACACATGTTTGGGCAATTCACCGAAGATTTTTTTCACTTTCTTAAGTTTGGCCGCCTGCGAAGCAGGGTGATCCACTTCGAATACTTTTACGCCCCGCTTAATCTCCTCGAAGCGGTACGCGCGCGAATCCAGCCCTGCACCCAGGATGACCAGCTGCTCCAGACCTGTCTGCAGGGCTTGCTTGAGCGCATCGTCCATGTATCGGCAGCGTGCCACAAGGAAACCCAGCACGCCTGGCCCCTTGCGTTCCTCAGCATCGGCTAAGATTTTCCCAATCCAATAGAAAAGGGGACTGATCAGTTGCCGCGCGTACGGGTCATCACAGATGTGTTCATTTTCTGGTTTTTCATTTTCCAAAACGCGGGCGATGGCAATTCCCTCGGCGGTTAAGCTGGATCGATTATTTTTCAAACCCATATTCCTTATTGATGATATTTCATAGATTATGATGACTGTACTTTCATTGTTTGGTAACGAGAAGACCCAGACGCAAAAAAGGTGGCGCAAGATACGGCGCCACCTTTTTCTGAAATACTGCAGTTACGTGCAATTTAGCGTGAAGTTGGCGGTCCCGAATGTCTGGTTATTCGGCGTAATGATGTAAATCTTCTTCCATCTTGAACCAGACGCGCCCAGGCTCCAGGTGTCGGTTACATACTTGGTCCCGGCACCTGCGAATACCAGGGTATGCTCCAGGCCATGCGCGCCATCGCTGCGTGTCCACCAGTATTTGACCGTCCCAGCCTTATTGACGGTTATGCCGGCGGTGAAATTAAAGGTATGCGGGCAGGCGCCGGTGAATACGGGCGTATCCACCTGGAAGCTCACGCTGGTGACCGCAAATGTTGGCAGTACGATGATCGAGGAGATGACTGGGTATACGATGATGAGGGTCGTGGTTTTAATATTCACCGTGAAATAATTTTGCATCTGTTCACCAGAATCAGAGCGCAGTGTCCAGTTCCCGGTGTAGGTCCCCGCCGTCCCCGGCGCTTTCAGCGATACGCTCAGGTCCACTTGTTCGCCTGGCGCCACATTTGTCGGAAAATTCTTGACCGAAGGACCGCCCATCTGGTCACCCCCATTGAAGACCAGCTGGTAATTGGTGTTCCAGGTACAGGTGCCGTCATTGCGGAATCTCCACGATTTAATGAAGGTTTTATTGATCGTATAAGTAGTCCCATCTGGAACCGTTTCGTTGATAAAGGTGGCCTTGTTGCATGGTTGGGGTGTATTGGTTGGTGGCCCGGCTGGCGGGGGTGGGGGTGCCTGGGTGGTGGCAATAACAGGTGGCTGTGCCGGCGGATTGGCAGCAAGAGTCTGCGCGACGGATGTGTTGACCATGTCCTGCTGGCTGAGCGTTGGCGCAGCCGGCGCCTGTGGTTGCGGTGCGCCGATGGAAATGGTGCAGGCCAGCGTGATTAAGAGTATCAGACTTGTGGTCAGTAATATACATTGATTTTTATTCATGCTTCCTCCTTTGGGTTTGCATGGTTTCTACTATTCATTATAGGGATAATTGCGGTGATTTCAAGCAATGAATCTATTTAAGTTTTCGTTATTACCCAGGGGGATGAGAGATCGCATGCATACAATAAATAGTCATAACAGCGATGAGTATTACAGCACCTTTTCGCCGAATGGCAGGATTATTGCCCGTGCTATCTCGGACGAAATCATTGGTTAATGAAATGTAAAATGGCCAATGGGGGCTTATTGTCGCCTTCTTCAGCCATTGGGTATTTTTATAGTGTGGTTTTTAACCTGATGATTAAAATGATCTATATAATTTTTGCGCTGTACGATCATCTTCTGTTCATTGGTAGATTATATGAATTAAAAAGTCCCGGAAGAAAGGTTTCCCGGGACTATAGTTGGCTGAAAGGTAATTTTATGGAATGCAGTTTAGAGTGAAAACAGCCGTCCCAAATGTTTGGTGGTTGGGGTTGTCAATATAGATTTTTTGCCATCCGGAATAATCTGCCCCAATTTGCCAGCTGGTGGTGACATATTTGGTACCTGGGCCGGCGTATACGAGAGTCTGTGTAGGGCCATGCGCTCCATCGCTTCTCGCCCAGTAATAGGTCACTGTACCGGCGGCGGTTGCGGTGATGCCGGCAGTGAAATTAAATTTATGCGGGCAGGGACCTGCATAGACTGGTGTATCTACAGCAAATGACACGCCGCTGACCTTGAATACAGCTGCGGGATTGACCGCATTGATCAATGCCCAGATGCCGTTCTTGGTGAAGTCGATGTTATCGTCGCCATACAGATGCCAGGTGCCCTTGTAGCTGCCCGGTGTGGCGGGAGCTTTAAGTGTCATGACGATATCATAGGTTTCACCGGGATGGACGATCTGGGTGAAATTCAGGGTCCCAGGTCCGTTCATGCTCGTCCCGCTGTGGAAGATGGCCTTATAGTTGGTATTCCAGGTGCAGGTGCCGCCGTTGCGGATGCGCCAGGTTTTCACGAAATTGGTGTTGATGTTGATATTGGAACCGTCCACGTAGCTCTCGCTGACTGGCAGCGCCCAGTTGCAGGGCAGCGGGGTGGGGGTGGGGGGGGCGGTCGGGCCAGGCGGGGGCGCCTGGGTGGTGGCTACTACTGGTGGCTGCGCCGGCGGTTGTGCTGGTTGGTTGGCGGCAACCGTTTGCGCAACAGCGGTGTTGACCAGGTCCTGCTGGCTAAGCGTTGGCACGACGGGAGCCTGCGGCTGCGGTGCCCCGATCGAGATGGTGCAGGCCAGTGTGACCAGCATGATCAGGCTGGTGCTGAGCAGAATGCGATGACGTTTATTCATGCTTCCTCCTTTAGGTTTGCATGGATTCTAAACATCATTATAGTGGATTGGGGGGGTGATTTCAAGCATTGGTTAAGAATATTTGGGAAAAGAAAAGGAATAAAAAACGCTCGCGAGGAGCGTTTTTTAAGAACGATTTATTTTTCAACTGCTGCCGGTACCAGGTACTGACGCACCAGGTCCTGGATGGCCGCCTCCGGTACTGCTCCCACCTGGGTGTGCACCACTTTGCCGCCTTTGACGAACAGCATGGTCGGGATGCCGTGCACGTTAAATTTCATCGCCCATTCAGCGTTTTCATCCGTGTTGACCTTGGCCACCACCAGTTTGCCGTCCTGTTCACTGGCGATTTTGTCCAGGATGGGTGCCACCATGCGGCAGGGCCCGCACCAGGTCGCCCAGAAATCAACGATCACTGGCAGTTCCGACTTCAATACCTTTTCTTCAAATTCTGCGTCTGTAATGTGGATGGGTGTATTCATTTATTTTCTCCGTTTATTTTTAGAATTTTTGGACTGGAATTTTATTTAACCCAGTCAACCAAAATTTGTTTACGCCCTCGTAATACTTTTTCTACCGCCATGGCTGCCTGGGCGCCTTCTCCGGCCGCGATGACCACCTGCTTGATATGGTTGCACAGCACGTCCCCGGCGGCGAAAATGCCGTGCAGGGTCGTCTGCAATTCGTTGTTCACCAGGATGCAGCCGTTCGGGCTTAGCTCCAGCTGGCCTTGCAGGAAATCGGTGATGGGTTTGCCGCCCTGCAGGTAAAGGAAAACTGCGCTGATGATGAGCTCCTCTTCCCCGCTTTCCTTACGGGTGAAGCGCGCCGCTCTGACGCTTTCTTCACCGACGATTTCTATCAGCGATGCCTCCGCATAAAAAGTGACCTTGGGGTGTTGCAGCAGCTCCTGTCCCAATTCGGCAGGCGCTTTCAGCTCGCTGTGCGGGCAGAGGAAGTGCACCCGCCGCACCAATCGGGTCAGGTACAGCGCTTCCTCGATGGCTTCATCGCTGCTGCCCGCCACCAGCACCTCCTGGTCTTTGAAAAAAGCCCCATCGCAGGTGGCACAATAGGAAACGCCCCGTCCGAGCAGCTCGCTTTCACCTTTGACCAGCCGGCTTCGCCCCATCGAACCGCTGGCGATGACGACCGATCTGCCCATGTAGGTACCGGCATTTCCAAATATGGTTTTCACCTCGGCATGCAACTCTGATCCGATTACCTTGTCGCTGATGAATTGCGCCCCGAATGCCCTGGCCTGTCCTCGCATGGTTTCCAGTAGTTCAGCCCCGCTCACCTTGCCGTTCACCCCCGGGTAGTTGGCGATGTGTCCGGCCAAGCCCAGCGCTCCGGCGGTGAGCCCCTTGTCCACTACCAGGGTTTTCAAGCCGGCTCGCGACGTATACAGCGCTGCGGTTGCCCCGGCCGGTCCGCCGCCGATGATGACCACATCCTGTACTTCGGTAGTATTTTCCTGTTGATTCATGATGATACGCGCTTCCTTTTTTCAGGGAGTCTTGTCCAATAAAGCCAGCATATCCTCGATTATTTTCACCCGCCCGCTCTCGCTGCCTGCCCCCCGGGCGTTTTTTTCCATATCGGTCATGCAGGCGGTGGCATAATCCCGGAAAAAGAGACGGCTGGTGGCTTGCAGTGCGGAATGGGCGGCTGCCAGTTGTTGCATGATCTCGCGACAGTCGCGTTCGTCCTGCAGCATTTCCGCCACCCCGTGCACCTGTCCTTCCACCCGTCTAAGGCGTTTGATCAGGTTTTCCTTTATTTCACTGTTAATCAGTTTCATTCTATATATCTCCAGTTTCAAAGATCAACGCACGGTTGATCGCAATTATTTAGCTCAGGTGAATCCACCGCCTGAACGGCAGCTGCTGCCGGTTGAGCTACTGTCGCTGCCTCCGCCAAGAATGGCAGGCCTGGATATCTTTTTATATGTTTGGCTGCTTCCACAGCCAGGGCAGGGCTGCGGGTTGTCTGCCTGGGTAAAGCTGGTCAGTTGCTCAAAATCCTTTCCGCATTCGTCACAATGGTATTCGTAGAGAGGCATGTCAGTAGATAACCTTTCTTATATATACTATACTATAGTATAGTATTATAATAGGAATATCGAAAATGTCAAGATAATAGGAGATTATCAGGATTAAGCGAAGTGAATTTTATATAAAGCAAGAGCAAGGTCGTGTATTTGCTTTTCACCTCGCAGTTGCAGTGCTGCTAAAAAATCAATGCATTTGTTTTATATAGGGGTATACTATTGACGGCGGGGCAGTACCGCTTTTTTAATTGCAAAGGAGTGAACCATGAGCATTATTGATGTTTCCAAACTGACCAAGTATTATGGCAAGTCACGTGGCATTATCGATGTGTCTTTTAAAGTAGAAGAAGGGGAGATTTTCGGTTTCATCGGGCCAAACGGGGCGGGCAAATCCACCACCATCCGCCTGTTGCTCTCTCTCATTCATCCCACCAGCGGCAGCGCCAAGGTGTTCGGTAAGGATGTGACTGTTCATGGTCCAGAGATACGCCGCGAGATCGGCTACCTGCCTTCCGAGGTCTTTTACTATGAAGGCATGAAGGTCATTGACCTGCTCAAGTACTCCGCCAGCTTTTTCGGCAAGGATTGCACCAAGCGCATGAAGGAGCTTTCAGATCTGATGGAACTGGAACTCAACCGCCGCATAAGCGACCTCTCGCTCGGCAACAAGAAAAAGGTCGGCATCGTCCAGGGTCTGCTGCACAGCCCGAAATTGCTCTTCCTGGATGAGCCCACTGCCGGACTGGATCCGCTCATGCAGCGCAAATTCTTTGAGTTGATCCGTAAGGAAAATGCGCGCGGCGTTACCGTCTTCTTCTCTTCCCATATCCTCGGTGAGGTGCAGCGTCTGTGCAACCGCGTTGGCATCATTCGTGAGGGTAGGATAGTGGAGATTTCAGATATCCACACCCTGCAGAAGAACAATTACAAGAAGGTGCATGTCACTGCCGCGGGCTTGAAGTCCTCCGATTTCAAGATGGCCGGTGTCACCAACCTCCAGGCAGATAACGGCAGCCTGCACTTCTTCTTCAAGGGCGATATCAACACTGTGCTGAAGAAACTCGGCGGCATGCAACTGGTGGACGTCAGCATCGAAGAGCCCACCCTGGAAGAGATCTTCATGCAGTATTACGAATAGGCGGATGTCATGAGCGCAAATATTTTTCGCTTTGAATTTCAATCGCGTCTGCGCACAGTGCTCACCTGGTCGTTGGCCATAGCGGGTATTCTGCTCTTCTTCTATTCCGTCTATACCGGTTTTGCCGACCAGGCGGCACTGATGAACCAGATGCTGCAGCGGTTCCCGCCTGCCATGCTGCAAGCCTTCGGCCTGACCGATGTGGACCTCTCTTCCGTGCTTGGTTTTTACAGTCTCGCTTCGCTGTTTGTCATGCTCTGCCTTGCCATCCAGGCCGGCAATTATGGATTTGGATTGGTCTCCATTGAGGAAAATGAGCTCACCGCGGATTTCCTGCTTACCAAACCGGTCAGCCGGGTGCAGGTGCTCACCAGCAAACTGTTGGCGGCCATAGCCAGCCTGGTTCTTACCAACCTGGTGGTATGGGCGGCCAGCTTTCTCGCCATCACCCTCTTCAAAGGCAGCCATACTTACGATGCTTTCACGCTCATCCTTCTCTTAAAAGGATTTTTTATCTTTCAATTGTTTTTCCTGTGCGTGGGACTTTTCATTTCCCTGCTGGTCAAGCGTGTGCGCAGTGTGACGCCATATTCGCTTGGTCTGGCGTTTGGTACATATGTCCTCGCCGCGCTGGGCGATGTTGCCGGGGATGTCAAGCTGGAGTGGATTACCCCTTTCAAGCATTTCGATCCCTCCTACATCATTCAGCACAATAACTATCAATGGCCGATGGTGGCTTTAAACATTGCCATCAGTATTGTCGCCGTGGCGGTCAGTTACTGGCTCTACCTGCGCCGCGACATCCATGCCGTTTCCTGAGGAGGATGACCATGAATATATTCCTGCGTGAACTGAAAGCAAACTTCAAATCCCTGCTGATCTGGACGGTGATCAACTTCCTGTTCATCATCATTGCCGCCGCAAAATTTTCCGGTTTTGCCAATGACCCGGCCATGCTCGCCATCCTTGAACAACTGCCTGAACCGCTGCTGGTTTTGTTCAACATCCGCATTTTCAACCTCACCACTCTGAGCGGTTTTTATGGGCTCATGTTCGTCTATTTTGCCCTGATGGGCGCCATCGCGGCTGCCATGTGGGGTAGTGACATCATTTCAAAGGAAGAACGCGATAAAACGGTTGAATTTTCCCTCGTATTGCCGGTCACCCGCAGCCTGGTCATTACCGCCAAAGCCCTGGCCGCCTTGCTGTTATGCATTGCCTTCATGTTCATTATCTGGGGTATTTCGCTGGTGGCGGTGCAGCCCTATAATCCGGATCCCGCCTTTCATTCATTTCTCGCCCTGGAGATGCAGGCCTTGCTGGTGATCGAGTTCATCTTCCTGGCTGTTGGATTGCTTCTCGGCTGCGCCATGCAGCACTATAAACGCACCGGTTCTACCGCCGTGGCGATCATTCTTACCACCTATGTTCTGTATGTACTTTCCAGCATTGTGGATAAACTGGATAATCTGAAATATCTCACCCCCTTCCGATATTTTGATGGTGCGGACCTGCTTCAGACGGGTCATTTGGATGCCAGCTATCTGGCTTTGTCGGCTGTCATCATCATCGTCTGCCTGGTTGCGGGATATTGGAGTTACAACCGGCGGGATCTTTATATTTAGAATCCCACCAATGTTTTATAGAAAGCCTCGAATAAATTGGTGACTTTGGTTCAGATTGAATAAAGACGACCTGCTAGGTGATACTTGATATTTCTATATTAATAGCTGGTGCCTTTCTGCGTGATGAGACTTTAATTTTTCAGAAAAGAGTAAACACAGAGAATATTCCAACTCTTCTCTATTGTTGAGAGGGATGGCTTGGTATGAGGATGTCAGTCCTCTGGTTGATAATATATTTAAGCCCTCTAAATTGCCAATCCCTTCACACCCTGTATTCCCTTTAGCGCTGCGATTTCTCCCATATGACCATGCGCCTGTGATACACACAGGATCAGCATCTCCGCTACCGTGCGCTCCCCGCCCGCAAATTTCACCATGCGCGCCAATTCCTCTTCGGTTAGGTTGGCCAGGAAGGAATCCGTGGCTGCCCATACCTCCGTTTTGTAATCCAGCAGCGGCTGCAGGGTTGTCTGCCGCCGTTTGTACCCGCTCCAGTCCTCACCAATGCCGGGCGGTTTGGGGATGTCTGTCTTGGCGCACCACCCGCCGTTTTCCCATACGGTTGGGATTCCCTGGATGATGCCCTGGATGAAGTGATCTTCCGTGTGAATAAAATGCACGAAGGTGGCGCTGATGGTATTGGCTGTCCCGGGCGGCGCCCAGTTGAACAATTCCGGCGTCATGTTCTTCATCGTGCCGTCAATCGTCCGCCGCAAGCCAGTGAAAGATCGCTGAATATATTCAAAGAAATTCATGGATTGCTCCTCTTGATCACAATTTCAATAAAAAGTCTACTACAAAGATCTTTTATTTTCTCCCTATTCTCATGAGCTCATGATCATTGTAAGAAAAAGGTTGGCTATTGATATACTTCTACTATAAATGTTTTATTCATCAGCAGGATGATTAATTATGTATAACATCCCCACCCCTCATATTGGTGCATCTTCAAAGGATGAAATCGCCAAAGTAGTGCTTATGCCCGGTGACCCGCTACGCGCCAAAATGATCGCTGAAACCTACCTGCAGGATGTCAAATTGTTTAACCAGGTGCGCGGTATGCTCGGTTTCACCGGCCTCTACAAGGGCAAACAGGTCAGTGTGATGGGCTCCGGGATGGGTTTGGGAAGTATAGGCATTTATTCCTATGAACTGTACAAGTTCTATGAGGTGAATACTATCATCCGCGTCGGCTCCTGCGGAGCCATCAGTCCGGGGTTGAACTTGATGGACATTCTATTGGTGGATTACGCCTTTTCAACTGAAACCTTTGCCAGCGAAGCGCATGGCATCCCCGATCAGCTCATGCAGGGCAGCCAGCGCATTGCCCGGATCGTCCATGGGCAGGCGGAAAAACACAACACCAAAATCCTTGAAGGAAATATCGCTTCAGGCAATGTTTTTTACTCAACTGTAGAAAATGATACTTGGGCGGAAACAGTTACGAAAAATCATTTGCTTGCTGTCGAAATGGAGTCATTTGCCTTGTTCGCCAATGCCAGGGCTTTGGGGCGGGAAGGCGCCTGCCTGCTGACCGTTTCCGATTTTATTTATGACCGTGAACAACATCTCACCGCCGAAGCGCGCCAGAATGCGTTTAATGACATGATCCTGCTTGCCTTGGAAACAGCCATCGCAAGTTTTGCCTGACAACCCTGATTGAATAGTTTTGAAAAATGACATTTTTCTAAACGTAAAATGAAGAAAATCCCTTGGCTTGTCTTGCTTCTCTTTTTCATTTCTGCTTGCATGGGTGATCTGGACAAGCAGGGAGAGGCGGCAATTTCAGTAGCCCCTGTTGACATGCAACCTTCGGAGCCAGGATTATCACCAACACAACTAATGGACACAATCGTAACTCCTGCCATCTGGCGTCCATCCATTGGCAGCACCTGGCAGTGGCAGCTGACCGCGTTGCCGGTGAACCTCTCCGTTGATGCCCAGGTGTTCGACATTGACTTGTTTGACAACGATGCCAGCGTGGTGGCGTCTTTGCACGCCCGTGGGCGCAAGGTGATTTGCTACCTGAGCGCCGGCACCTGGGAGGATTGGCGGCCGGATAAGGACCAGTTCCCGCGCGGCGTCATTGGCCGTGAATACGAAGGCTGGGAGGGTGAACGCTGGCTGGATATCCGCCAGATTGAGCTGCTTGCGCCCGTCATGCGCACCCGGCTGGATCTTTGCAAACAAAAGGGCTTTGACGCGGTGGAACCGGATAATCTGGATGGCTATGACAACGAAACCGGTTTTCCCCTCACCGCAGCTGACCAGCTGCGCTACAACCAGTGGCTGGCATCAGAGGCACATCAGCGCGGTTTATCCATTGCCTTGAAAAATGACCCTGACCAGGCATCCGAATTGGAGCCTTATTTCGATTGGGCGTTGACCGAGGACTGTTTTGCCGAGGACTGGTGCGGGCAGATGCTTCCCTTCATCAAAGCTGGCAAGGCGGTCTTCGCGGCTGAGTATTCGGATAGCGGGGTATCACTTAATGAGGTTTGCCGACAGGCTCGGGAAATACGCTTCAGCGTGATCCTCAAGAACCGCGATCTGGATGTCTATCGGGGAACTTGCCCTTGATTGGTTTAAAAGACCTTAAGGTAAGCCAACTCAGGTCAAATATTTTCTGGCTTTAATCGCAACACTCAAAGATGGTGTTTCCCAAGCACTGATCGATGATCAAACGATGAACTTGCCGATCAGCAAGCCCACAAAATAAGAAACCACGATCACAAATACGGCCAGGGCGACATGCTCAGCAATGACGATGATTGCATTTTCCTTCTTTGCCTTTGACAGAATGTAATTGAAAACTACCAATAACAGGATTCCCCATCCGATTCCGATAATGATGGCGGTATTCAGAGGGAAAAGAAGAAAAAATGGTACAAAGCTTAGGATTGAGCCGCAACCAGATAAAAATGTAAATAAGGTACTCATCCAAACTTCCTTGTGTGTGTGTACTGCCTTGCCATTCTCTATCTCGGATTCCTCGCTCATGTGCTGACCGGCAGCATCCGCAAGTCCATCTGCTATTGCCATGGTGATGATGCTGGCGATGACCGCCAGTTTGGAATTGGTGGCGGAATACATGCCCACGATCATGCCCAATGACGTGATCACTCCTGAGGTGATGCCGAAGGAAATGCCGGTAACCAGCTGGTGGGAACTATTCTCCATGATGCTTTCTTTCATTGGAACCTCCGATTCATCCAACAACCGGCTGGCCAGGATGATTCAGCATGCAGGGCAGCCTGTTCTTTTAAACAGGTGGATGAAATGTCGATTGTACTACGGCTTTATTACCAGTGAAATCAATACCACCACCAGCCCAATCGCAGCCAGCCCGATCAGTAGCAAACCGGCATTTTGAACAGCTTGTCCATTCCCTTTTTTTACTACAGTGGTGGGATTAGCCGGTTGCATGGTTGATGCTGGAATCGTCGTTGGGGCAGTGGTTGGCGTTAATGATGCAATATCTGGTTGTGAGGTGTTGGTGGGCAGCTGAGCCGGGGTTGATTGGGTTGCGACTGTCGCTGTAGAGGGCAGGATGAGCAGCTTCTGCTCAGGATAAATGAGTGTTGCATCGGCTGCCATGTTATTGAGCGTGCGCAGCGATTCAATGGTGGTGCCGTATGCCTCGGCGATCGTTACCAGGGTTTGTCCGTATTTGACCACATGCTCGATCCGCCCGTCTGCCATGGGGGTGGCTTTTGTGACGCCGAAAACGTAATTGGAAAGGTCAGCCGTTGCCTGTGGGTTGGCGGTCGCACCTGGTACGGGTGCACCTGAACCCTTGCCGACAACCATGCACACGTTCAGGATGAACACGTATCTTCCATTACCCAGTGCAGCCACGCCGCCGCCCGCATCGGTGTAACGGTTGCCCCAGGCATTCAGCATCACTTCCTGGTGTGTCCAGTCCGACCAGGCTCCATAAAGGGCATCCTCGATCGTCCTGCCGCTCGCCCAGTTTTCATCGCATTTGATACTGGCACCGCCGCCGTAGCCGGTCCAGGAGACGCGCGTGGTCTCGTTGCTGCCGCTGGCGCCGATGTGACCGCCCTGGCCGGTGGCCACGATCCACTCGGCGTGCGCTTGCGCAGCTGCCATCACTTGCGGGTGTGGATTGAGCGGGTAATAACCCTTGGTAGCCCGGTAGGCATTCACCGCCGCCACCACGTCGTAACCGCTGGGCTGACTGGCCTGCTGCGGCAAGTTGAAGGCGGTTAAAAAGAAGATCAATGCCAACCGGATAAGAAGTCCGGATATTCTTTTAATTTTCACAGTTGCATTATACCTATTGGTGATTGCGGGAATTGTTGAGAAATTGTTAAAAATCTTGGAAAATACCGGTAATGGCTGATTTTCCTTTATTTCCAAGCGGATTTATACGTCTTTTTAACTTTTTCAACCAGCCATCAAAGTCAGGAGAGCAACGAACAGCGGTGCCAGGAACAGCGCCGGCAAAAAGTTTGCTGACCGTATCTTGCGGATGGAGAGGATGTTGCTGATGGCAATGCCAGCCAGGATCACCCCGCCGGCGGCGCTCATTTCATTGATCATGGCAGTGGTGATGAACGGCTGCGCCTGTACGGACAACAGGCTCAACCCGCCCTGAAAGAGGAGGATGGGGATGCTGGAGAAAGCCACCCCGATGCCCATGCTGGCGGCAAATGCCATGGCGGCAAATCCGTCCATGATCGCTTTGGTGGCCAGCAGGGAGAAGTCACCGCTCAGCCCGTCCTGGATCGAGCCGAGGATGGCCATTGGTCCCACGCAAAAAAGGATGGATGCCGCCAAAAAACCCTCCACGAAACGGCTCAGGTCCTGGTTCTTGAGCGAGCGGGCAAATGACCCCTGTAATTTTTTACCGAAAACCTCCAGCCCCTCCTCGATGCGCCACCATTCCCCCAGGATGGCGCCGATTAATAACGCAAGCAGTACGATTAGCGAGTTGCTGGTTTTCAGGAACATCTGGATGCCAAGTGCCAGGGTGAACAGTCCCAAGACCGAGATGACCGTATTGCGAATGCGTTCCGGCAATCTGCTGCCAAACAGCATGCCCAGCAGGCTGCCGATGATGATGGTAATGACATTGAAAAGGGTACCAGTCATGGTTTTTACTTTTTAATTAAATTCAGATCAATTTTAACAGAGAACTAGCAATGTATGGTTCTTATCCTTGACAACCTTTATGATGGTTATTAGAATAGACACCTGAATATATATTCAGGTGTCTATATATGAATAATCCAAAACCTTTTCTTTCACTTGATGAACATACAGCTGCTCATGTGGCAGAACTGTTCCGTGCCTTTAGTGATACCAGCCGTGTGCGTATCCTGTATGTACTCTCCTCACAGGAGATGAATGTCGGTGGACTTTCCAGGACGATTGGAATCAGTGAATCAGCCATCTCCCACCACTTGCGCAGTCTTCGACAGATGGGTTTGGTTGTTGCCCGGCGGGATGGCAAGGAAGTGTACTATCGCATCGACGATGAGCACATCATTAAACTTTTTGGGCAGGGTGTGAGTCATGTGCAGCAGGGATAAGAACATCCAGGTTTTGCTAGAGGTACCCATAATCTTGGTGATTGGCATCATTGGGTTCGATCCGGCTTTCTCTCTCGGTAAAACCAATTTTTCCCCAACCTGATAGACAAGTACCTAATTTTCCACTCAAATCTATTTAGGATTTTCATCAAATGAGAAATTTTCATCTTCAAAAGGTATCGTGATGAATCATCCTTTATTTGGAGTCAATCGTGATACAAAATATTGAAAACATTTCAAAACATGAAAAGGGGCTGACAACCGCGGAAGTGCTCTCCAGACGCAAGGAATATGGTGAAAACCGGTTGCCGGCCGGAGCAGCCACCTCAGCCTGGACGATCCTTTTGGGTCAATTTAAGAGCCCGTTGATTTATATCATCCTTGTGGCGGCGCTCGTTTCATTGATGGCCAGTGAGTTCGGTGATTTTGCCATCATCATGACCGTGGTTGTTATTGATGTGATCCTTGGGTTTGTTCAGGAATTCCAGGCACAGAAAACCTATACCGCCTTGAAAGGATTGCTCAAACCGACAACCACGGTCATCCGTAACGGCGCGCGTGCTGAAATTGAGGTCTGGGAACTCGTTCCAGGTGACTTCGTTTTGCTCAATGCCGGTGAGAAAGTGCCCGGTGACGGGCAATTGCTCGATGGTATCAAACTGACCGTGGATGAAGCCATCCTGACCGGGGAGAGTGAGCCGGTGAACAAGTTGGTCAATGAAAAAACATTCATGGGCACAACCATCCTGACCGGACGCGGTTTGATGGAAGTTAGTGAAATTGGCACAGCAACGGAATTGGGGAAGATCGCCACAAGTCTGCACGAACATGTAGAAGATGATACCCCATTGCAAAAGCGCCTCAAAGCATTCAGTAAAACCCTTACCTGGATTGTCGTTGGTTTTACTGCTGCCATTCTTGTTACGGGCTTGATCATGGGGGGTGATTTCCTGGACATGTTGCGTACATCCATTATTTTGGCTATTGCTGCTGTCCCTGAAGGTTTATTGATCGCTGTAACGGTCATTTTGGTGATCGGGATGCGAAAAATATTAAAAAGAAATGGGTTGGTCAAACGATTGTTGGCGGTTGAGACGCTTGGATCAGTCACCGTGATTTGCACCGACAAGACCGGCACCTTGACCGAAGGACGTATGCGCGTCACCAAGACCGAAATCCAGGATAACGAACATGCCCTGCAGACGATGTTGTTGTGCAACAATCTGGAAGGCCCGGTGGATATTGCACTATGGGAATATGCCCGCCAAATCCTGAAGAATGATCCTCAACAGTTGGTGGACAAATCCCAAAGGCTTGAAGAAGAATTATTCAGTAGTGAAACCAAATTTATGATCACTTCAGTGACCGGCAGTCTTTTACAGGAAGAAACTCACTTTTTTCTCAAAGGTGCACCTGAAATTGTCATGGCCATGTGCGGGATCACACCCGGCGAGAAAGAACGGATGCTGGCGCTGATTGATCAATGGGCGGGGGAAGGATTGCGCATGATCGGCCTGGCTTACCGCATTGATGGAAAATTGGATGACCATAGTGGATACACTTGGCTCGGTTTGATCGGGATGGAGGACCCGGTGCGCTCTGGTGTGATGGAGGCAATAGACGTGGCGCGCAGGGCTGGCATCCAGATCAAGATGATCACGGGTGATTATCTTAAGACGGCTGAAAAGATCGCCCGCGGAATCGGCATTCTTAAAAAGGGTGAATCCGGGTTGGAGGGTATTGAATTGGCCGAATTGAGTGATGAGCAGTTGCAGGAGCGTGTCAGGAAAACTTCCGTATTTGCCAGGATCAGGCCTCAGGATAAATTTCGCATCATTAAAGCACTACAGGCTAATGGAGAGATCACGGCAATGATTGGGGATGGCGTTAATGATGCCCCCGCCTTGCAGCGCGCCAATATTGGCGTGGTGGTTGGTTCTGCCACGGATGTCGCCAAGGAAACGGCTGACCTCATTCTTCTGGATGATAACTTCCGCACCATTGTCGCAGCCATTGAAGAGGGGCGTGTTATTTTCCAGAACATCCGCAAGGTTGTTGCATATACCCTCTCCAACTCATTTGCGGAAGTGCTCACCATTTTCGTTGCCATGCTTCTTGGCTGGCCGGCGCCGCTCCTGGTCGCCCAGATTTTGTGGATTCATCTTATCTGTGATGGCCCTTCGGATATCGTGCTTGGTTTTGAACCGAAGGAAGCGGGCATCATGGATGAGAAGCCGAAATCAATCAAGGAACCCATCTTGAGTCGCCTTGGTTTGTCACTGATTGGGGTGATCAGCATCTCAAGCGCGGTTGCCGTTCTTTTATTGTTCAACCATCTTTACTCGGTGCATGGCAATGCCGTTGAAGGCCGCAGCATCGTCTTTGCCTCGTTTGCCATCAATTCCATGGTTTACATATTTGCTTATCGCAGCATGAATCTGCCGCTCTATCGAATGAACAAACTGAGCGCCAATAAACCGCTCATCTGGGCTGTCTCAGGCGGCATCCTCACTGCAATCCTGCCCTTCCTGATACCGGGTTTGGGCTCGCTGCTGGGTATTGTTCCATTGCGGCTTGAAGAATGGTTGGTTGTCGCAGGTGTTGCTTTTGGATTGTTGTTGATGGTTGAAATAGCAAAATGGATTAGCAACAAAATTCATGTCAGTCAGTAAGGAATTTCATCTAATAATCAATGACTGTGAAAAGGGATTCTATTTATGAATTCCCACACTTTTTTCGCAGGCAAACATGGATAAATAGTGAGTGAATGAACAGTCAAAAAATACGTTGAAATGAAATCATCATCAGGGTTTGCTTTTAATCGTTAAACTCACTGTGTATTTTTCGAGTACGGCTGTATAATTTTTGCTCGTTGATTTTTCGCTTTTAATCATCTAGCCGGATTTCGCAGGAAATCATGTCGAACAATACCGAAATCACCCCCGAGCCTACCAAGACTGATTCTTACCAACTGGTTGTCAAGATCTTCCGCCGCGTATTATCCAGCCTGTTCATCCTGATAATGATCTCCCTGTTAACGCTGCCTTAAGACGGCCGCACTTTTTAATAGAATATAGAATACAGAATAAAGATTATAGTAGAGACGCCCCCGCCTAGGCGGGAGCGTCTCATTATCGTCGGGGCTCAAAATCTTGAGCCCGATTTTTTGTGTTGAAATAAGTTGTGATTTGTCTCCAAAAGATGACCTTTCCGGTTGTCTTTTTAATATTTAAAAAATCAAATCTGTGAAAAAAACATAATTAATATTTCCGGTTTCCCCCAAAACCGCTCTGGTATTAACTTAGCAAAACTCCAAAAGTAATATTTTTTATCCCTATTTTTTTCCTCTGTAAATATGTTTATAATTAAAAGCAAGAGGGATTGTTAATATTTGGCCAAATGATTTTTATATCCATTAAAGGGAGTGGATTAAACTGCAATTGTAAAAAATTGCAGGCATTTTTATATTAAAAACCTCTGAATTTTCTTTTTAAATATATTAATATTCATTAAAAACAAAACCATGGATTTATTTTGGCAAGAATATCTATTCTACGCTGTCTCAATTTTTTCGATGATCGTCAGTGTACTTCTTCAATCCTGTTCCTCTATGCATTAAAAAAAGAAAAAAAGCTCCAGACCCCTTGGCGTGCTTTTGGCTTCTTTCTATTAGCCATTGCTTTTTTTCTACTAGTGATTGAACGAATTTATCAACCAATCGGCCTCTTTGCCCTGACCATTTTGTTCATCGGCTTCTATGGTGTCTATGCAGCACCTCGATGAAACCTGCATCACGGAGGTGAGCGGTGCCGTGGCCGCGGAGCTGCGCGAGGCCTACAGCACGCTGCGCGAGCGCGACCGGCGCTGGGCCGCGAAGTGGGAGGACGTGGAACTGCTGGTGAACCCCAACGGCCCGCTGATCAACGGCGGCAGCGACGGCGACAACGGCCAGACCGGGCGCAAGCTCGCGATGCTCGACTACTACGGCCCGCGCGTGCCGATCGGCGGCGCGCGCTGTCGGGCAAGGACCTCACCCACATCGACCGCGCCGCGGCCTGTGCGCCAGGCCGCGATCCACGCCGTGCGCGGTGGCGCGCAGGAATGCCTGGTCACCGGCGTGTGGGCGCCGAACATCGGCGAGCCGCTCGACGTCATCTGGCAGCTGGAGGGGCGCGGCCCGCGCCTGCCGAATGAGTGGTTCGGGCACGGGGAGATGGTGGCGAGGCAGGACGTCGGGGTGGTGAGCGCGGCGCTCGGGCGGGGACGGCATTTCTTCGATGGGACGCTGCCGTGGCAGGGTGGCGCGGGTGAGACCATATGATAGATGGTTGATGGCAATGGCACCGGGCCGGCATCTTCCGGGGGAATCAGCATGGCCACAATTGCCGTGCTTTGCCGGCCGGCTGGTGGTGCTGTTATGCTGTTTTCATGAAAGTCGGCGATGTGCTTCGTCTACTGCATGATGACGGCTGGCGTCTTGTAGCGACGCGTGGCAGCCATCGTCAGTTCACGCATCCGACGAAACCTGGAAGGGTCACGGTACCCGGCAAGCCCAGTGATGACATCGCTCCAGGAACCTGCAACAGTGTCTTGAAGCAGGCTGGGCTCAAGTAGCGGGAGACTGCATGCGATACGCAATTGTCATCGAGCAAGCTGAGGGTAACTACTCTGCATATGTACCGGACTTGCCCGGCTGCATTGCCACAGGCACTACTATCCAGGAAATAGAGCAGCAGATTCGGGAAGCCATCGAGTTCCACCTGGACGGCTTACGGGAAGACGGACTGGATATTCCCAAGCCGGTAAGCAAAGTGGAGTACGTCGAGGTTGCGGCCTGACAAATCCAGCTGACGTCGGTCTCGCTCGCCCGCCGCGGCTGAGCTCAATCGATGGATTTCACGATAATCTCGAGCTGTGCCAGCACGAAGTACGTCAGGTCGCTCGCATCCGTTTCCGTCCACAGGAATGATCGCGGGTACTGCACAGGCTGCCGTATGCAAAGGGGTGGTCTGCGCGAGCCGATCGGCGGCGGCGCCAAGGAGTGCCTGGTTACCGGCGTATGGGCGCCCAACGTCGGTGAGCCGCTCGACATCAACTGGCAGCCGGAGGGGCGCGGGCACGGCCAATTCGGACGCTTGCCAAAGTCCGCCGGGCCAAGGAGGTGGCTGCGTTGCGCGGGATATCCGTGCGGCAGCTGATCACGGAGGCGCTGGAGAAGGAACTGGATCCGGCGCGAACGGCGGATGGCCGGGCGCGCCACCCGGATGAGGCCGCGACGCTGATGCGCGAGCTCGATGCACTGGCTACGCAGGTGAGCGCGACGTGGGTTGGTGCCCAGGACGCCGTCAATGCGGTGCGTGATCAGCGGCGCGGATGATGGTCGTCGAGCGCCGGCAAGCCCGCGGCACACGCAGTGCGCGTCATTTCTTTGAAGGGGCGCTGCCGTGGCAAGGGGGCGGGCACTGTCGATGACGGGGCGTAGGAGCGGGCCATGCCCGCGAGCTTGCGAGCGCGGAAACACATCCGGTCGCGGGCATGGCCCGCTCCTACGTCCTGATCGTTGCGTTATCTCCGGGTACCAGTGCATCTTGTGTTGGCTGTATCTCCATTGAGATACGACATGTGGTCGGATTCAGAGGGCTAAAGCATGGCTACACACACTTCGATGCTTCATATCCGCGTTGACAAGGACGTCAAGGAGCAGGCGGCCGAAGCGCTTGCGGCAATGGGCTTGTCGGTGCCTGACGCTGTCAGGCTGTTCCTGCGCCGCGTAGTCGTGGAGCAGGCCTTCCCGCTGGAGCTCAAGGTTCCGAATGCCGAGACCCGCGCCGCAATGGAAGAATCGCGCGCGATCATGGCCGCGCATCGCGCCCGCCTCTGCGCCGAGTATCAATCCCCCGCGCGCCCATAGGATAATCCGCACCCGATCCACCCGTTCCAGGTAGCAATGCCCGTGAAGCCGCTCCAGGCGCCCGAGATATTCCGGAAGCCGATCGCGTCGGTCGACACCGCGCCCCTGCCGCTGCTCGAAGCGCTGCACGGCATGCTGGATGACGCCGACATCGCCTACAACTACGGCATCTGCCTGAGCGAAATGGGTCGGGTGGAAGACGCGCTCGCCCCGCTCGAGCGCTGCGTCGCCATCGACGCGACGTGCACGAACGCCCATGTCGGCCTGGGCGTCGCCTGCGCGCGCCCGCAACCGGATCGCCAACGCGCAGCTGTATGCGCCCGTGGACGGCGCCGCGCGGATGGATGCCGTGTTCTACATGCAGGGCGCGATGGACACCTTCGCGCAGAAGTCACGCGCAGGAGCTCGGGCGCATCGTCATGGAGATCGCGCAGCGCGGCCAGTCGGGCCTGCAGATCAACGAGCCCGAGGTGCGCTACACGCTGAAGAGCCCGCGCGGCATGTGGGTGGCGGAGGTGCCGATCAAGCCGAAAGGCATATCCACCAGGAAGCGCACCATCGGCACGCCGGAATTCCGCCACTTCACCGAGGTCGAGGGGCGGTTCGCCAACCTGCTGCCTGCGAAAGGTGCCGCCGGGCTGCTGCATTGATGGGCCGCGCAGGGCGCGCCGTCGCGACTTCGCCTTACTCCTCCCCGAAATCGACGCTCCCGTCCTCCAGGTCCCGCTCGTAGTCCCAGCTCCCGTCATTGTCGAGATCGCGGTCCGTGCCGTCGCGCTCGTGGTCCCACTGCCCGTCGTTGTCGATGTCGCGGTCGGTGCCCCCGCGATCGGAGTCCCACTGGTTGTCGTTGTCCAGGTCGCGGTCGGTGCCGCCCCGGTCAGCGTCCCACTGCCCGTCGTTGTCGAGATCGCGATCGGTGCCGCCACGCCCGAAGTCCCACTGCCCGTCGTTGTCCAGGTCGCGATCGGTGCCGCCGCGCCCGTAATCCCACTGGCCGTCGTTGTCGAGATCGCGGTCCGTGCCGGCGGCGAAGGTGGGCGCCGCCGCGAAGGCCAGCAGCAGGGCGATAATCGGAATCTTGCGGTTCATGCCGGTTCTCCAGCGGTGCGGGGCTGCGCGCGCAGCAGGAACCGTAGCATGGCAGCGATGAGCCTCAGGTGGTGAGGCTGGCGGGTGCGACAATGAATCCCGGATCCCAGGAGCTTGCGTATGCAGGTGTTCTACCGCCCCGAACAGTCCGTTTTCGTGAAATCGTCTTCCCCCAGCGCCGGCAAGCCCGCGCAGGTGGTGGAGGATTGGCGCGGCCGCTTCGGCGCAAGCCTCGAGTTCACCAGCTTCGAACCCGTCACGCGTGAGGACTTCTACCGCGTGCACGACCGCTCTTACGTGGACGGCGTCTTCACGCTCGAACGCCCGAACGGTTTCGGCACGCGCCAGGCCGAGGTGGGCGAGGCGCTGCGCTACACCAGCGGCTCGATGCGGGCGGCGGCGCTCGCGGCCTGGCAACGCGGCGGCATCACGGTGTCGCCGACTTCGGGCTTCCACCACGCCGGATACGGCTACGGCGGTGGCTACTGCACCTTCAACGGCTTGGTGCTGGCGGCGCTGGCCGTTCTCGATGCCGGCGCGCGGCAGATCGCGATCATCGATTGCGACTACCACTACGGCGACGGCACCCACGACATTCTGCTGCGCCTGGACCTGTACGACCAGGTGCGCCACTGGACGCTGGGCGCGCACAGCAAGGGCAACGAGCGGCAGGTGCTGGCGCGGCTGGAGGCCGCGCTCACCGAAACCCTGGGCGGCAGCGAGCTCGTCATCTACCAGGCCGGCGCGGACTCGCACGAGGACGATCCGCTGGGCGGCGTGTTCAGCACCGAAGGCTACCGCGAGCGAGACCGGATGGTGTTCGGAGCCGCGGCGCGCGCGGGCGTGCCGGTGGTGAATTTGGCGGGTGGGTATCAGGAGCCGTTGCGCAAGGTGCTGGAACTGCATGCGATTACGATGGGGGAGGCGCTGGCTGCGGAAGGGGTATACGGTCAGCTCGCCGCGCACGCAGACCAGAAGCGGTGAATGAGCACGATTGATATTCCTTGGTACTCGATTGGGCGTGACCTATTTGGGCTACGTATCCGAGTTTGCTTTCGGGAGCGCGCAGCGCAATCGCGATGCGACCGATCTGTTGCCAAGATGGCGGTTCTATCCCGCAGTGCGAGTCAGTACTTTGAATAGTTTTCGGTAAAACATGAAAGTTACTTGGACTCAACGCGCAGCGAACCACCTGACCGCTCGATATTGCGTCACATTCGAGGATATTGGCCAGTCGGCAGACGAATTCGAAAAGCGCTGGCGTGATCAGGGGAAACGGCTGGACACAGTGAACACCTCCGAAAAATATGACCTCAATGCAGTCGACGCACGGTCATGGCGCCGTGAATGGAATTCGCACGGCCGATGAGTCACAGGACCTGGTAAAGTTCGTGTACGGCAAAACAAACCGCAACAGAACACCCGGTCCGACGCGAACTGTACGAAATGGTCCACACCGATTCCGTACTCAATCTGCCTGACGAATCCAGAATGCTCGATGTTGTGCGGCGTGGCCTGGAATACGCTGACGACATTTTTGCATCGTGGTGTCGTTTACGAGGTGTAGCGGACTGGGCCTTTTGATAGATTCGCTTCGGCGGGTCGCGGAAGCACCGGTGGAACAATACGTATGCTCACCTCGACATACCAGTCGGTGACGCAACCGGAAGCGCTTGATGTCCTTCTACAGCTTCCTTGCGTCGAAACCCGCGTGCAGATGGGCACCGTCGGATTGCACGCAAAGTTTTGGTGGTTTCATGGCGAAAGTGGCGCGGAGTGTTGGGCAGGCTCCTCGAATCTGTCCAAAGGCGGGTTAGCCACCAATATTGAATGGAATGTCCGCCGAATTGACTCAGCCGTCATCCAGGAAACACGTCATCAGTTCGAGCGTCTATGGAACAGGGATGACGTGCGCGAGTTGGATGATCTTTAATTCGCTTGTATCGAAAATCCTACCTGGAAAATGCGGTAGCTAACTTGGTGCGACCGGCGGTCGCCGAAGTCCCGTGTGATTCGGTTAGTCCGAATGAATCGCAGCGCGAAGCGCTAATGTGTCTTGCGGAGCTTCGAGGGAGGGGTGAGCGTCGAGCAGCGGTGATTGCGGCTACCGGCGTCGGCAAGACGTACCTCGCCGCATTCGATGTTCTCCAAAGCGAGTCGCGAACGGCACTATATGTATCGCATCGACTTGAGCACCTGTTGCAAGCACGGCGAGCATTCTCTCGTGTGTTTGGATTGAGCCGGACGTTCGGGGTTGTGGGCGGCGGTCATGATGGGGCCGATGCGGACATTGT
>CAWDIB010000004.1:0-1341166 GCA_963802275.1 uncultured Chloroflexia bacterium
GCTGCTGGATGACCGGGACGAGCGCCCGGGCGTCAAGTTCAAGGACTGCGATCTCCTGGGGCTGCCCCTGCGGGTGGTGGTGGGAGCCAAGGGCCTGGCCCAGGGGGCCGCGGAAGTGCGCCACCGGCGAGCTGCGGACAACATCATGGTCCCTCTGGGGGACCTGATCCCTTACCTCAAGGATCACATCGCTCAGGAGCAGCATGGTTAACCGGATCATCCGCCTCCAGGACATCGTGGAGGAGGTCCTTAAGCATCACCCCGAGGCCGATACCGACCTCATCGAAAAGGCTTACATCTTCTCGGCCAAGGCCCACGACGGCCAGCTGCGCCTGAGCGGCGAACCCTACCTGTCCCACCCCCTGGAAGTGGCCTACCATCTGGCCAAGATGGGCCTGGGGCCCGTCACCGTCTCCTCCGGCCTGCTCCACGACACCGTGGAGGATTCCGCCGCCACCCTGGACGATTTGGAGGAATACTTCGGCGAAGAAGTGGCGGACGTAGTCAACGGCGTCACCAAGATCGGCATGCTGGTCTTCGGCAACAAGCTTACGCAGCAGGCGGAATACATCCGCAAGATGATCCTCTCCATGTCCCACGACATCCGGGTGCTCCTGGTCAAGCTGGCCGACCGGGTGCACAACATGCGGACCCTGGGGATCATGGAGCCCGCCAAGCAGAAGCGCATCGCCCGGGAGACCCAGGATATCTACGCCCCCCTGGCCGGCCGGCTGGGCATGTTCCGCCTCAAGGCCGAGCTGGAAGACCTGTCCTTCTTCTACCTGGAACCCGAGGCCTACCAGCAGATCCAGGAAGGGCTGTCCCGGAAGAAGGGGGAACTGGAGAAATACAACCAGGAGATGTGCCAGTTCTTGCGGGATAAACTGACGGAGCACCACATCAAGGGGGAAGTGAACGGGCGGGTCAAAAATTTCTACAGCATCTACCGCAAGCTCCAGGCCCAGGAGATCACCCTGGACGAACTTTACGATCTCCTGGCTTTTCGCATCGTCGTGGACACGGTCCAGGAATGCTACGAGACCCTGGGGGTCATCCATGCCCTGTTCCGGCCGGTGCCGGGCCGTCTCAAAGACTATATCGGCATGCCCAAGGCCAACATGTACCAGTCCATCCACACCACGGTGATCGGCCAGGGGGGCGAACGCCTGGAGATCCAGATCCGCACCCGGGAGATGCACCGGGTGGCGGAGGAAGGGATTGCGGCCCACTGGAGCTACAAGGAGCGGCGGGCGTTTCACGAGAAGGAGGCCCAGCGTTTCAGCTGGCTCAAGCAGATGGTGGATCTCCAGAAGGAGCTGAAAAACCCCCAGGAGCTCCTGGAGGGGGTGCGGCTGGAGCTCTACCCCGACGAGGTCTACGTCTTCACGCCCAACGGCGAAGTCAAGGAGTTGCCCCGGGGGGCGACGGTGGTGGATTTTGCCTACGCCATCCATTCGCAGGTGGGCGACCGCTGCACCGGCGGCAAGGTCAACGGCCGCATGGTGCCCCTGCGCACGGAGCTGGCCAACGGCGACACGGTGGAGATCATCACGTCGCCCCACCACAATCCCAGCCGGGACTGGCTCCAGTTCGTCAAGACCACCAAGGCCCGGCACAAGATCCGCCAGTGGCTCAAGTTGGCGGAGCGGGAGCAGTCCGTGGCCCTGGGCAAGGAGCTCCTGGAGCGGGAGCTGCGGAAGTCCGGGACCAGCCTGCAGAAGCTGGTGAAGGACGGGGACGACCTCAAGCAGGTGATTCAGGATTTGTCGTTTGTGGGGGTGGACGATCTGCTGGCGGCCATCGGGCACGGCAAGGTGTCACCCGGGCAGGTGACCGGGCGGCTGTCGCGCCTGGCCGCGCCGGTGGTGGAGGAGGAGGTCCTCCCCGAGCTGCCGGCGAAGCGGGCCAAGGAAGAACCCGCCGGCCTCAAGGTCAAGGACCTGGACGACATGCTGGTGCGGCTGGCCAATTGCTGCCAGCCCATCCCCGGGGACCCCATCATGGGCTACATCACCCGGGGGAAAGGGGTGACCATCCACCGGGCCGACTGCCCCTACCTGGCCAGCACCGAGACTTTCCGTCACATCCCGGCAGAGTGGGACGGAGGCGGCGGGGCCAAAAAGTTCTACCCCGTGAAAATTCAGGTGGTGACGGTGGACAAGCCGGGGCTCCTGGCGGATATCACCACCGCCTTGAAGAGCGCCGAAGTCAATGTCACCAAGGCCTCGGTGGAGACCACTGCGGAAAACAAGGGGGTGGCCCAGTTCACCATTCAGGTGTCGGATCAGCAGCACCTGGAAAAGGTGTTCGGCGCCCTCAAACGCTTGAAAGAAGTGATTTCGGTGCGGCGGCTGGCGGGGTGAAAAGGCAGCGGTTAGCAATTAGCAGTTAGCAATCAGCGGTCAGATATCTATCTAACTGCTAAAGGCTAACTGCTAAAGGCTACGCGGGCTTTATGACCTTCCCGGAGCGCAGGCACCGGGTGCACACCTGAACATAGCTGACGGAGCCCTGGCTCAGGGCCCGGACCCGGCGCAGATTCGGCTTCCAGCGGCGCTTGGTGTGGTTGTTGGCATGGCTGACGTTGTTGCCCACCTGGGGGCGTTTGCCGCAAATCTCACAGACATAGGACATGACACATCCTCCTCAAACTTTTTAAGTTTATAAAAATTTTCAGAGGAAGCAAGGGAAAAAGATGAAAATTGCCGGCAGGCGACAATGGGGGGGGGCGATCCTGGCGCTGCTGCTGGCCTGGGGCCTGGCCGGGAGTGCGGCCCGGGCCGGGAGCCCGGAGGCCCGGGAAAGCGCGGCCCTGTTCTCCCTCAAGGACCTGGGGCCGGTGGACCTCTCCCCCAAGACGGTGACTGTGGAGGTCTACGTTGACCCGGACCCGGAGCTGGCCGAGGTTCGCCGCATGCGGGCCCAGGTCTGGGAGCAGGTGGCCCGGTTCTACGGCGGCATGGGGGTCAACCTGGTGGAGGCGGCCGGCCAGAGCCAGCCCGGGCCCCTGGACCCGGTCAAACGCCTCCGGATCGAACTGGTCCCCGACCGGCAGTGGCTGCAAAAGAGTTTTAAGGCGTTTGACGTGGCGCCGCCGTTTCAACTCCGGTTCCTCCAGGTCTGCCTGGACAAGTGCGCCTTCGCCCACGTGAGCCTGTCCACCGTCCACATCTCCTTCAAGCGTTTCAAGAAGGCCGAATTCTCCAGCGATCCGGGCGAGTCCAACCTCAACCGGCACTGGCTGGCCAACCTCCTGATCCACGAACTGGGGCATCTCCTGGGCCTCTACCATTCCTTCGAGTTCACCAACGACCCGGTGGCCGTGGAGGCCAGGGGTGCGGCCACCCCGAATTTCATGAGCCACGACATCGCCTTCAAGGCTTCCCTGGGGTTCGTGGACTTTCAGAAACGCCTGGTCCACAGCTACCTGAGCCAGGGGCGCGTGTTCCAGCAATACCGGCAGGTGGAGTTCGACCCCCTGCGCTACCTGGAGATGGTGAAGCGCCACAACGGCTATCAGGAGACGCCGCCCATCAAGACCGCCAAGGCCGGCAAGGTCTCCTACCGGGCGGCAGCAGACCGCATCAAGACGTTTGACGACGACGATGAGGATGATGAGGACGATTGAGAAGCAGCAGTCAGCGGTTAGCTTTCAGCAGTCAGCTAAGGCGGGGGTGCTTCACCTGTGGCACTATCGGGCTGTTCGACTGCATAACCTGAAGTCCAAAGGGAAAGGGCTATGACAGGGAAAAAGCTCCTGGCCGGCATCTTCGCAGGGCTGATCCTGGTGAAATTGCTGGTTATCCTGATCAATCCCGGCGCCTGGAGGGGACTGACTCAGGCGATTCTGACCCATTACGGCGTCATGATGGTCTTCTACCTGGTTTTGCTGGTCCTGGTTGGCTATTACGTCTTCAGCCGCGTCGATCTTATGGATGTGGCCGTGGTCATGTTGTTCACGTCCATCCTGCTGGGGCTGACGCTCTTCCCCTACCTGGCGGTGCTGCCCGGGTTCCCGGAGAGCATCATCGCCCTGGGGCTGGGCCGGGCCTGGGTGGCGATGCTCGTGTGGATCGCCATCGCGGTGGCGGTGCTGTACCGGATTGTTGCGGGCCGGAAGGGATAGTTGGGATGGAAAGGGGGTCGGGCCCGGCCTGAATTTTTTGGCCCAAACATGGTGGGGGGTTCACGGACCGCCCCTACAGTTTTTTTGAGATTGAGGGGAGGGCGGGGGGCTGTTTACGAAAAATCCCCCGGCCTCCCCTCAAAATATTCGCATCAATGCTTGAAGCACCGCTGGCCGGTGAACACCATGGCCACCTGGCGGGTCGGCTTCGTTGCAGGCCTCGATGACCTCGTAGTCCCGCACCGAGCCCCCGGCGTGGGCCACCGCGGTGACGCCCTGGCGGATGCCCACGTCCACGCCGTCCCTAAAGGGGAAGAAGGCGTCGGAGATCATGGTGGCGCCGATGAGGCCGCCCTTGGCCTTTTCGGTCTCCACGTCGATGGCCACCTTGTCCGAGGCGTCCCGTTTGGCCTGGAGGATTTCCAGCTCCAGGTTCTTGTAGGGCATGCCGAACTGCTTGAAGCACAGGGTGTCGGCGTACTTGGTGTAGGCCTTGAAGACCGCGATCTCCGCCACGCCCACCCGGTCCTGTTCCCCGGTGCCGATGCCCACGGTGCAGCCGTCCTTGACAAAGATGACGGAGTTGGAGGTGATGCCCTGCTCCACCCACCAGCCGAAGAGGAGGTCTTCGTACTCCGCCTCGCTGGGCTGGCGGACGCAACGGTATTCCTTGCCCTGGTAGGTGGCCGCGGCGGGTTTGAAATCCTCTTTTTTGAGGATGGCGTTCAAGGGCGACTGCTGGACGATGATGCCGCCGTCGATGAGGCACTTAAAATCCACGAAGCGGTTGTTGATCAGGTGCTGGAGGCGGCTGAAGCGGGGCACCCGCATGATCCGAGGTCCTTGGCCTTTTTCAGGATATCCAGGGTGCCGGCCTCGAAGTCCGGGGCGGCCAGGCCACCTCCAGGTAGTTCTGGGAGACCAGCTCGGCGGTGGCCTTGTCCAGGGGCCGGTTGAAGACCGCGGCCCCGCCGAAGGCGGCGATGCGGTCCGCCCGGTTGGCCTTGTCGTAGGCCTCGGCCAGGGTCGCGGCCCAGGCGGCGCCGCAGGGGTTGTTGTGTTTGAGGATCACCGCCGCAGGCTTCTTCTGGAGCCACTTGATGATATTCAGGCCGTTGTCCAGGTCCGTGAGGTTGGTTTTGCCCGGGTGCTTGCCCGCCTGGACCATGGCCGCTTCGTCGATGGCGCTGGTGAGGCCGTTGTTGGGGTCGTAAATGACATTCCCCCAGGGTCAGGTTGCCGCCCACCAGCTCGTAGAGGGCGGCCTCCTGGCCGGGGTTCTCCCCGTAGCGCAGCCCCATCTCGATGACGTCGCCCTTGGCGTCGGGCAGTTTCCAGGTGCGCTTGCGGTAGACGAGCTTCTGGTCGCCGAAGCTGATGGTCATCTCCGGGGGAAAATGGTCTGCCATCACGGTGCGGTACATGGCCTTGATATCGCTCATACGCAATAACCTCCAGAAGGCGTTTTCGGTTTTCAGTTTTCGGTTTTCGGAAAAAAATGGATAAGCCAAGCCTGGTTGGGTGTATCGGCGTCCTCGGTGTTAATCCGATATTCTATCGAATAGCCCTATTGTGGCACGAGTCGCCCCTCCTTGACAAGCGGCTTTCCCACCGGGTGATGAAATTGACAGCATCCCCGGGAACTGCTAATCTTTAAAAGGTATTTAAGGACAAAGGTAAGGCCACCAACGGTAACTTCTTTTACTGAAAACCGGAAACCGAAAACCGGAAACTATCCATCAATGGAGATCAAGGCCCTGGACTTCGTGATCGGCATGACCCTGGGGCTGGCCCTGGGAGTGGGGGGGACCCTGCTGGCGGGCCGGGTCCGGGGCTGGCTGGGCCGCTCCGAGGTGGGCCGCCTGCGGGGGGAGAACCGGACCTTGCAGCGCCGCCTGGAGGAAAAGGACCGGCACATCGGCAAGATGCTCAGGGAGACCCAGCGTCTGGCGGAGCGGCTGGGGCAGAAGGCGGTCGTGTCCCAGACAGAAGAAACTCATGTGAAAATATCTGATTGAACGCGGGACTGTAGGGGGCGGGTTTGAAACCCGCCCCTACGGCTACCCTGCACTAGAGGAGACACCCATGGCGAACAAGGATTTTTCCCTCAACGGGGCCCTGGTGGGCGGTTTGGCCGGCTGGGTGGCGGAAGTGGCTATTCAGGAGGTCACCGGGCACCACGTCACCACAGGGCTGCTGGAGATTGCCGGGGCGGCGGCGGGCCTGTGGCGGCTGGACCAGCGCCTGGCCGGGGTCTTGAAGGACACCCTGGCGCAGACCGGGAGCGGCCAGGACCAGGACTACCGGGAGATCAGGCAGCGCATCGACGACTTGACCCAGGACCTGCCGGAGCTGCGGGAGATCCTGGCCAACATGGTGGACGCGGGCATCTCGGCGCAAAAGGCCTGACGTGCTGGGCGTGGGTCTGCTGGTGCGCCTGGGCCGCCAGGTGCTGGCCGGGCCGGTGGCGGACTCGGGCGTCTTGCCCGGGAGCTACTACCGCCACCTGGTGCTGGCGGCCCTGGAGGAGGAGGATTTTCCCGGGGCCCTGCGCCACCTGAAGTGGGTGACGGACCCGCTCCTGGCCCAGATCGTGGTCCTGCGCCTCCGGCTGCTGCGGGCCCGGCACCGGCGGCGCCTGGAAGCCGTCCGGGACCTGTTGGCCGCGGAGCCTGCGCCGGCGCGCCGGGAACCCTACGAGACCGTCCTCCGGGAAGAGAGCCGGGCCCTGGAACTGCTTGAGGAGTATGAGGGGCAGGCCCTGGCGCATTTAGCCGGGCCGGGGAAGCCGTCAGCCTGACAGATAAATCAATGAACGAGTCACATTGGCAGGGCCCTGGCGGCCCTGCCTTTTTTGTGCGGGTTGCACCGATTTTCAGGGAAATGGGCGGGGATTTTCAGGGAATTCCCGGAGTGACTTGAGGTCACGTTGGGGCATAGTGGTTTCACCTGTGGCACCGAAGGGCCGGAGGGTCCAACCCTGCCGACGCCGCAGTGACCGGGGCGGGGCCGGGGTGCCCGAAAATTGCCCGTGGGGTCTTACATTTTTGCAAGAAGGGCAGGCAGGGCCGGCCATCGGCCGGGACGGCTCCCGGTTATGCCAACAGCGGCATTAAGGCCGGCGCCGGTCACTCCGGCACCTGACAAATCAGCGAAGAAAGTCTCTTGTGAAGTGCTTTAGATAAATAAATTCTATGATTGTTAATTTTTTCTTGACATGGGTTGAGAAAGTTTTAGAATTGGTCTTGCTGTACAAGACCACGTTTCGGTCCGGCTAAGCCCAGGAAGGCAGGTGGGGCAGGCAGGAAGCCCGCCGCAGTTTTAACTCCCCGGCCAGACAGCGAGCAGCAGCGCGTCACGGTGTTAAATCGAGTTGAAGGATCAACAGGGTGGGCAATAGTATGCGTACATGGGTTAGAGTGAGCAGGTGGGGGTGGCTGGCGGTGTTAATGATTGCGCCGGCGTTATTGATGGCCGTTCTGCCGGCGCCGGCGGGGGCGACTATTTATTACTTCGACATGGACTCCGACCAGAACCATACCGGCACCTTCTACACCCAGGCCGGGTATACCAGCGTCAAGGTTTCAACTCTGGTCAATCCTCCCACTCCGCTGTATGGCTGGGTAACCAGTCCGGCCGGAATCGGGGCTCCCACTGGCCAGAGAGACCGGGGGGCAATCAGCGGTGACACGCAGTCGAATCTGGATCGTGATTTTCACTTTCGATTCAATCGATCGGACCTTCAGGGCTGGCTATGGTAATGGAACTTATGGAGTGATTCTCTACTTCCGGGATACCGGTTATGTTCACGATAACATCCAGGTCTTTGCCGAAGGTAATCTGGTAGTGCCTGCCTTCAGCACTTCAATGACTGCCACGATAACCAAGACCTTTAATGTGGTGGTTAACGATGGCGTCTTGGACTTGAGATTCAATAATAACGACACCACTGGAGATCCCAACTGGATCATCAACGGCATCGTCTTGAATTACGTCCCCCTGCCTTCCACCGTTCTCCTCCTGGGTGCCGGACTGGTGGGGCTGGGGCTCTGGCATCGTCGGCGGAAGGGCCAGAAGCAGTAAGGCGTTTCGCTCAATCAGGTATTTCGAGGCAGGGCCGCGATGGCCCTGCCTTTTTTATGCTTGCGGGGAGGGGTGGGGCCGGCAAGGCGCGGGGCGGCCACCTGGCGCGACGCCGGGGGCGGGGCTCCGAGGCCGTGAAGGGGGCGTTTTCACTTTCAGGGCTTTCCCCCGGCAAAATCAGGGTTTGTCCGGAGTTTCCCGTAGGGCTGGTTGGTGTATACCTGATCCGGGGAGTAATACCAAATGCGCCCAGGAAGGTAATTTTTACGTAGGGTGCGTCTCACGAAATTGGCGCGTGAGACGCGCCCTACGGTCCTTTCCCAGGAATTCCTTTCTCCTGGGCCAGAAATTACTTTTCTGACAGCGACCTGGTATAAGGGGGGTGGCGATGAGGCCGGGGGCGGCGCGGTGAACAAATAATCATTTCTTTACCGGAAAAATTTACATGCCTTAAAAATTACATTGACTTTATTGATTTTTGTTCTAAACTGGGTCCACGAAGAAAGAACCTCTCTTTGGTCAGACTGTTTCCAGGATGGAGCAGGGGAGAAGCCATGAGGCAGGCAGCACCCTCCCCGGCCGGCCCCGAAGTGCGAGGTGGAAGCAGGGGCCGCACCAGGCGGTTGAATCCAGGTGAATGATCATCGGGGTGGGCACAATCATGCGGACATGGCATAAGTTGAGCACGGCGGGTTGGCTGGCGGTGGCTTTAGTCACCGTTGGATTGCTGTTGGGTACTCTGATAGCACCGGCGACGGCGTCCCTCTGTAGTTTTGACATGGGCTCGTCGACTTCTCCTCTGCAGCCCACTTATACCCGCATCACTAACAACACCATCTATTCATCCTCAGCCCACTATGGGTGGGACACGGCCCTTAGCTTCGCTGACCGAGGCCCTCTCAGTACGACATCGCCTTACTATTACCAAACTAACCTGCTTCAAGATTTTGTTTATAGCGGGTCAGGCACCTCTGAACAGCGCACCTTCAAAGTCGACCTGGCCGCCGGGAGCGTATGAAGTAAAACTTTATTTCTTTGATAATGGCAATGATACTTCTGGGGCAAATCAAATATCCAGGTATATCGTGGGGCGAGCAGTACCTTGCTGAGCCTCGATGAATTATGTGCGATCAAAACCTTGGAAACCCGGACTGTCACTGTTGATATGGCCAGCGCCGGCACCCTGGACCTGAGATTTTACCCGTCCGACGGGTACCGTGGCGGGTACTACGACGAACTGGATTATCAATGGTATTGACATAACTGCTGTCCCCCTGCCCCCTCCACGGTGCTCCTGCTGGGGTCCGGGCTGGTGGGGTTGCTGGCCTGGCGGCGGCGGAGAGGGGACTGATTTAAAGATAATCGTAAGCGAAAATTCTGAGGCAGGGGCCGCGGTGGCCCTGCCTTTTTTTGTGTGGGGCGCCGGGCCGGGAGTTGAGAGGTGGTTAAACAATCATTTCTTTATCGGGAAAAAATATACATCCCTTAAAAATTACATTGACTTTATTGATTTTTGTTCTAAACTGGGTCCACGAAGAAAGAACCATCTCTTTGGTCAGACTGTTTCCAGGATGGAGCAGGGGAGAAGCCATGAGGCAGGCAGCACCCTCCCCGGCCGGACCCGAAGTGAGGTGGAAGCAGGACCGCACCAGGCGGTTAAATTCAGGTGACTGATCATCGGGGTGGGCAGAATCATGCGGACATGGCGTAAGTTGAGCACGGATAAGAGTGAGGATAATTTATGAAATGCCATCGCTCACTAATGGCAATGGTTTTATTATCCGCAACTATTTTACTGGGACTGGCCGGCCCGGTTCGGCTGTTCAGGTCTATTCCAATGATTTCTCCACATCCGTGGGGGACAAATGGTCCGCAACTTCCGGACCTCTTCTCATCGCTATCTCCCCCACCCCCGTTTCTGAAAATTTTTTGGGGACCAATGTTACCTATGGCCTGACCAACAATATGGTAACGCTCAGCCTGTTCGTCTCTCCCGGAGCATACCCAGCTCACCATAAGTTTTGATCTCTACATTATTCATTCATGGGACGGCAACAGCATTGGTCAGGACAATGGCCCGGACTATTGGCAATATAGCATTCAGGGTGGGCCGACCGTGCTGAACACTACTTTTTCCAATATTCCCCAATCCCTTGGGGTGAACTATCACCAATCCTACCCGGGTAATTATGTAACTGATAATCTGCCCCAAACTCGGTGACGCGTCCGTTGGCACCCTGGGGTATGATAATTATTTAGGTCAATATGGGACAGACGCCATCTACCACCTGACCTATACCTTTGATCATACCGCCAGTAGCGTGGTCTTTAACTTTCAAGCCTCGAATCTTCAAACAATTGACGATGAGAGTTGGGGGCTGGACAATGTTCGGGTGGAAGTCGTCCCCCTGCCCTCCACGGTGCTCCTCCTGGGGTCCGGGCTGGTGGGGTTGCTGGCCTGGCGGCGGCGGAACCGGGGCTGATTAACAGACAATAATAATAAAAATTCCTGAGGCAGGGCCGCGGTGGCCCTGCCTTTTTTATGCTGTGCGGGAGTTGCGGCCCCGAAGCTCACAGTTTTCATTGGGCGGCACCTGGTTGTGCCCCCCAGGGCGGACACACAGGTCCGCCCCTACGGGGAAATGGCGGTTTGACTGGACCTCGGTATTTGACTCCCATTTTGGCGGGCCTCCTTTATAATAGAAAGATGGAGCCGGACAGCTATTACCTGGGGCTGGCGTTGGAGCAGGCCCGGCTGGGGTTGGCCGCGGGCGAGGTGCCGGTGGGGGCGGTGCTGGCGGACGAGGCCGGCGCGATCCTGGCCCGGGCCTTTAACCGGCCCATCGGTCTCAGCGACCCCACGGCCCACGCCGAAATTCTCGTAGTGCGGGCCGGGGCTCGGTTGCGGGGGAATTACCGGTTGCCGGGGTCAAGCCTTTATGTTACCATTGAGCCTTGTATCATGTGCCTGGGAGCCATGATCCAGGCCCGGGTGCGGCGGCTGGTGTACGGCGCCCCGGACCCCAAGGGCGGCGCCTGCGTCTCCCTGTACCGCCTGCCGGAGGACGCCCGCCTCAACCACCGCCTGGAAGTGACGGGTGGGGTCAGGGAGGTGGAGTGCCGGGAGTTGATGCAGGAGTTTTTTCAGGCCCGGCGGTGACGGGCCCGGACGGCGGCGGGTCGGCTGCTGGCGGGGAAAGCACCGAAAGTTTAGGCGCCTTTTTTGTCGCCTTGCGCGCCGTGTAGAGTCTCAAGGAGAGTAAGGCGAGATTCTTCGCTGCGCTGCGCTTCGTTCAGAATGACATCAAGGGGGGATGGAATAATTACCTGCTTTTCTGGCATATTCCCCCCTCCCCCCAACCCCCTCCCACCAGGGGAGGGGGAGTTTAAGGTCCTGGATTTATGAAGGTGTTGCCGGGACATAACCCAAAGAATAAAACGCACAGTCTTGCCCGGAGGGGTACCGAAGAGGCCGTAACGGGGTCGACTCGAAATCGACTTGGGGGCTAATCACCCTCACGTGGGTTCGAATCCCACCCCCTCCGCCAGTTATAAACAGGGGCGCAAAGGGGAACAGGGAAAGAGGCGAGAAGGGTAGGGGCGACCGCTCCAGGCCCGGGCGCAGCCGGGAGAAAGGCTCATGGGACTGACGTATATCAGCAGGGATTGTGAGATCTACCTGGGGGAGGACAGCGCCTACCGGGATGACATGGGCAGCCTGCCCCTGGATTGCATTATTACGGCAGAAGAGTATAATGCCCTCCCGGAGGCCCAGAAGAGGAATTACGAGGTTCTGGTGCCCAAGCCGGAAAAATAGTGGTCAGTGGCCAGTAGTCAGTGGTCAGTGATGTAGGGCGGGCATTGCCCGCCATTTTGGGTGCGCCGGGCGCACCCTGCCGAGGTACAGGCTGGAAGGCCGGTGCCACCATGTGATGCCGGCTTATGCGGGGTGGTGCGTAAGACGCACCCTACGTGAGGTTATAGAGGGCTGGTGCTTGACGCACCCAACGTCCAACTGATAGAGGGCGGGGCTGGCCCGCCGGTTTGGGGCGCCCGGTGGGCGGCCTCCAGAGGCACAGGGTAAAAACCTGTGCCACCATTTTTGACTACCCCCTGCGGAGAGATGCCCGAGAGGCTGAAGGGGCACGATTGGAAATCGTGTGAGCGCCTAATAAGTGCTCCGAGGGTTCGAATCCCTCTCTCTCCGCCACTTGCGATTATCGGCTGCCGTACCTACTTTTTCATTAATTCATTAAGAAAAAGGAGGTTATGGCATGTTCACCGTGGTTCACTTTGAAATTCCCGCCGATAATATCGAACGAGCCCAAAAATTCTACCGCGAGCTTTTCGGTTGGAAGATTGAAAAATTCGCCGGTCAGGCCCCGATGGAATACTGGTCAATTACGGCCAGCGCCGAGCCAGGCGGGATGGGCGGGCTGGGCGGCGGGATGATGAAGCGGCAGACCCCGCAGCAGCAGATTACGGTGTATATCGACGTGCCGTCTGTGGATGAATACGCGGACAGAGTCGTGAAGTTGGGAGGCAAGGTCTGCTTCCCCAAGATGGCCGTGACCGGCATGGGCTACTTCGCAGTGTGCCTCGATCCGGAAAACAACGGCTTCGGGATTTGGGAGACCAACGCAGAGGCCCGGTAAAGAGGCGCGGCCGGGCCCTGGATAACTGCCTCGAACCCTGGAAATTGCAAACTATCCCCCATGGCTTATCAGGTTCTGGCCCGGAAATGGCGTCCCCAAAACTTTGAGGAGGTGGTGGGCCAGGAGCCCATCACCCGGACGCTGCAGAACGCCCTGAGCGCCGGCCGGGTGGCCCACGCTTTTCTGTTCAGCGGCCCCCGGGGCGTCGGCAAGACCTCGGTGGCCCGCATCCTGGCCAAGGCCCTCAACTGCGAGCAGGGCCCCACGCCCCACCCCGACAACACCTGCCAGATCTGCCGGGAGATCACCAACGGCTCCTCCCTGGACGTGCTGGAAATCGACGGCGCCTCCAACCGGGGCATCGACGAAGTCCGGGACCTGCGGGAGAAGATCAAGTACATGCCCGCCCAGGGGACGTACAAGGTCTATATCATCGACGAAGTCCACATGCTCACCGACCCGGCCTTCAACGCCCTCCTCAAGACTTTGGAGGAGCCGCCGGCCCACGCAGTCTTCATCCTGGCCACCACCCATCCCCACAAGGTGCCGGTGACCATCCTGTCCCGGTGCCAGCGCTACGATTTCCGGCGGATTCCCACCGGGCTGATCCAGGCGCACCTGGCGAAGCTGGCCGAGCAGGAGGGCTGGC
This sequence comes from uncultured Chloroflexia bacterium, assembly GCA_963802275.1. GTDB lineage: Bacteria > Chloroflexota > Anaerolineae > Anaerolineales > Anaerolineaceae > CAZMZW01. Next base: position 13,514 of record CAWDIB010000004.1, read on the forward strand.
GGATCGACCCCGAGGGGCTGGGCCTGGTGGCCCGGGCCGCGGAGGGCGGCCTCCGGGACGCGCAGGGATTTTTGGACCAGGTGGTGACCTTTGGGGGCGACGGCGTCACCGCCGCGGAGATCGCCCGCATCCTGGGGGTGACCGACCGGGGGGCGCTGCTGGGGGCCCTCACCGCCATCATCGACCGCAACGGGCCGGAGATCCTCAATCTCATCGAGGCGCTCTATGACCAGGGCCAGGACCTGGGCCGTTTTTACCAGGACCTGATCCTCTACGCCCGGCACCTCCTGGTGGCGGGGCTCCATCCCGAGGCCCGGCATCTGGCCGCGGTGGCCGACACGGAGTGGGACGCCCTGGCGGGGCTGGCGGGCCGGACCCCCGGGGTTCACCTCCACAACCTGTTGAGCGTGCTGCTCCAGGGGGAAGAGGAACTGAAACGGGCGCCGCAGCCCCGGCTGGCGTTGGAGGTGCTGCTGCTCAGGGTGATTCACCTGGAGCCGGTCATGCCGATGGCGGAGTGGCTGGCCCGGCTGGACGCCCTGGAACGACGGCTGGAGGCCGGGTTCGGGGGGGGCGCGGCGGCGGCCCCGGCCCCGGTCAGCAATGGAATGGGCCAGCCGCGGCCGGAGGTCCGGAAAGCGCCGGCGGCGCCGGTTGCGCAGGAAGAGGGCTCAGCTGGCCGAGGCCGGCTCCGGGGACCCGTGGGCGGCCTTTGTGCAGTTTGTCCAGGAGAAAGAGGGCGGCCCCCTGTCCGGCAAATTGTCCCAGTGCCGGCTGGTGGAGCGGGTGGAGAACTGCCTGAAAGTGGCCATGAAGCGGCCCTGGAACGCCAACGGCGCCCGCCACGAAGCCCGCCTCCGGGAGCTGGCCCGGGCCTTTTTCGGCCCCGAGACCGTCCTGGAGTTTTCAGTAGACGCGCCCACGTCCCGCGAAGAAGGTCCCGGCGGCGGTTAAAAAGCCGGCGGATATCCAGGAGCTCAAGCAGCAGGCCCTGGAAATCTTTGGGGGCGAGTGGTTTCCGGCCAACCCGGGGAAGGAGGAACCTGAGTGAAGAATCTGTCCGGCATGATGAAGCAGGCCCAGAAGCTCCAGGCCAAGATGGTGGAGATGCAGGCGGAGTTGGGCAACCGCACGGTGAGCGCCCAGGCCGGCGGCGGCATGGTGGAAGCCGTGGTCAACGGCCGCCAGGAGCTGCTGAGCCTCCGCATCGACCCGGAGGTGGTGGCCCCCGACGACGTGGAGATGCTCCAGGACCTGATCCAGGCTGCCATCAACGAGGCCCTGAACCGTTCCCGGGAAATGATGAGCGCCGAGATGGCCAAGCTCACCGGGGGGATGCAGATTCCGGGGTTATTTTAATCAGTTGCCAGTTGCCAGTGGCCAGTGGTCAGTAAATAGGGCGGCCTGTGGCCGCCGGGCTTGACGTACACGCTGCGACCCATAATTAAGGAATATTAATGTCTGGAAATGCTTATCCGGCTGCGCTGCGCCGGGTGATCGTCGACCTTGCCCGCTGGCCCGGGGTGGGGGAGAAGACCGCCGCCCGGCTGGCCATGCATTTGCTCCGGGCCCCGGAGGCCGAGGTGCTGGAGCTGGCCGAGGCCCTGCGGGATCTTAAGGAGAAGATCCGGCTCTGCCGGCGCTGCTTCGCCTTTGCGGATCAGGATTTCTGCCCCCTGTGCGCCAACCCGGCGCGGCGCCAGGGCCAGATTTTGGTGGTGGCGGAGCCCGGGGACCTGCTGGCCCTGGAAAAGGTGGGCTGGTACCAGGGCCTCTACCACGTTCTGGGGGGGCTGATTGCGCCTCTGGAGGGGGTGGGGCCGGACGACATCCGCCTCCGGGAACTGCTGGACCGGGTGCGGCAGGAGGAAGTAAGCGAGGTGATCCTGGGCCTCAACCCGTCCCTGGAAGGGGAGACCACCACCACCTATATCGCCCAGGAACTCCGGCCTTTGGGGGTCAAGGTGACCCGCATCGCCTACGGCCTGCCCATGGGCGGGGAGATCAAATACGCCGACCAGCAGACCTTGAGAGAGTCGTTGAGCCATCGGGTGGAGACGTGAGGAGCAGGGGTCAGGGGTCAGGGGTTAGCTTGATAAGCGTTGTTATCTTATGAAGAAGGATATGCTTAATTCTCTGGCGCAGATTTCTTTTCCCCAAGAAAGGATCGCCGAGTTTTGCCGGAAGCATCACATCAAGAAATTGGCGATTTTCGGGTCGGCGCTGCGCCCCGACTTTCGGGCTGACAGTGACATCGATGTTCTGGTTGAATTTGAGCCGGGGCAGGTGCCGGGGTTGGCCTTTTTCGGGATGCAAGAGGAACTCTCCACCATTCTGGGTCGCAAAGTAGACCTGAATACCCCACAATGTTTGAGCCGTTATTTTCGGGATAGAGTTTTGGAAGAGGCGGTAGTGCAGTATGGCGAAGGATGACCTGGTCCGGTTGCGGCATATGCTGGACAGCGCCATGGAGGCGGTTGCGTTCATTAGAGGGAAATCTCGCGCCGACCTCGATACGGAAAGGGTTCTTAGTTTGGCTTTGGTGCGGCTACTGGAAGTTGTCGGGGAGGCGGCCAGCAGGGTTACCGCAGCTACCCGGCAGCAAATGCCGGACATTCCCTGGTCCCAGATTATCAGTCTTCGCCATCGCCTGATACACGGCTACGATTCAATTGATTTGGATATTCTCTGGAAAATCCTGACAGGTGACCTGCCGGCGCTCATAGCCCAACTCCAGCGAATTGAGTATAGTTAGAAAATCAAAGGCGTCAAGGTGGCCCGCATCGCCTACGGTTACAGCGGGGCGTTGGGCGAAGCAGAGCTTCGCCGGAAAATCGCGTTCCCAAGCGGAGCTTGGGAACGAGTTCAAGGGCCATTCTTGGCGCGTAGAAGCACCCCACTGTTGACCCCCGCCAAGTGAGGCTCCTGACAACTGGCAACCGATAACTGGCAACTGCAATGTTCGACCGCCGATTAGTTCAAAACTTTGATTGGGTGCTCTTGTGGCTGGTGGTGATGATCTGCGCCACGGGCATCGTCAATCTCTACAGCGCCGGCTACAACCGGCCAGGGGACACGCCCCTCTACGTCAAGCAGCTCTATTGGCTGGCTGTGGGGCTGGGGGTGATGTTCGTCACCCTGACCTATGATTACCGGCACCTGGAGAAGCTGAGCTACCCTCTTTATATCGTCAGCATCCTGATGCTGGTGGCCGTGATGTTTTTCGGCAAGATGGTCTACGGCTCCCGGCGCTGGCTGCCCCTGGGGCCTTTTGCCTTTCAGCCGGCGGAGCTGTGCAAGATCGCCATCATCCTGGTCCTGGCCACCTACTTCAGCCGGCGTCCCCGGAGCGACGACCTGCGCCTCAAGGACCTCATCGTGCCGGGGATTCTGGTGATGATCCCGGTGGCCATAATCATCAGGCAGCCGGACCTGGGGTCGGGGATTTTGGTGGCCCTGGTGGCGGCCAGCATGATCCTCTACGTGGGCGTCTCCTGGCGAACCCTGGTGGCCTGCGCCCTGACCCTGGTGTCGATGTCCCCGGTGATCTGGCATTTCCTCAAGGACTACCAGCGCCAGCGGGTCCTGACCTTTCTCGAACCGGGCAAAGACCCCCTGGGGGCCGGGTATCACATCCTCCAGTCCATGATCGCGGTGGGCTCCGGCCAGTTCTGGGGCAAGGGGTTTTTGCAGGGCACCCAGAGCCAGCTTTATTTTCTGCCGGAGCAGCACACCGACTTCGTCTTTTCGGTCTTTGCCGAGGAGTGGGGGTTCGTGGGGTCCGCGGTCCTGCTCCTTTTGTTTACGGGGCTGGCCCTCTGGGGGTTGTCCGTGGCCCGGGACTGCAAGGAGCGTTTCGGCCACCTCCTGGCCCTGGGGGTGACGGCCCTGATTTTCTGGCAGGTCTTCATCAACCTGTGCATGGTCACCGGTTTCATGCCGGTGGTGGGCATCCCCCTGCCCCTGTTCAGCTACGGGGGCTCCTCCCTGATCACCACCCTGCTGGGGGTGGGATTTCTCCTGAATATCCGCATGCGAAGGTATTTATACGGGGGGTGATCATTTTTTTGCAAAAAAAATTTTGACACCCACGGGAAAATAGGCTAAAAAGGGGTTCGTGAAAAGTTACACATGGCCTTAACCTCAGGCATACCAGCAAAAAGCCGTTAAGTTATTGATCTAGTAAATAAAATACGAGGTGGCAGCCAGGAATGATTGACATTGATTGGACTATGTTCGCGCAGCTTATCAATTTCCTGCTCCTGGTCTTTCTCCTAAACGTGGTTTTGTTCAAGCCAATCCGCACTTGCATCAGGGATCGGCAGGCAAGGATGCTGGCCCAGGAGGCCGACATCAACCTCCTGCTGGACCAGGGGCGGAGCCTGGAGGATGAAATCAAGGAGAAACTGGCCGAGGCCCGGCGTGAAGGTGCGGGGGCCCGTGAAAATCTGAAGCAGGAAGGGGCCCAGGCTGAAATTTCCCTCTTGGAAGAAGTGAAACGCCAGGTGGAAGTGGAATGGGCCACGGTGGAGAAGAAAATCAAAAGTGACATGGCCAAAGCCCGGGCGTCCCTCCAGACGCAGGCCCAGAGCTTTGCCCATCTGCTGGCCACCAAGATTCTGGGGAGGGAACTCTCATGAACGGCGGAAGCAACACCCGGTGGCTGCGGCGGACCTGGGCAGTCTTGGGAAGTGTAGGGGCCGGCCTGCTCCTGGCGGGAGCGGCCATGGCCGCGGAGGCCGGAGGGCATGGGGGCATCAGCCCTGAAAAGATCAGTGAGCTCCTCTGGCGTACCGTCAATTTCGTGGTGTTCGCCGGCATCCTGGTCTACCTGGTGGCGAAGCCGGCGAAGAACTTTTTTGCCCAGCGTTCCCAGGACGTGGCCACGACCCTGGCGGACCTGGAAGCCAAGATCGCCGCGGCTGACGCGGCCGTGAAGGCGGCGGAAACCCGTCTGGCCGAGGTCGCCAAAGAGCGGGCCGGGGTTATCCAGCAGTTTATCGCCGAGGGCCAGATGGAAAAGGCCAAGATTCTTGACAAGGCCGAGCAGGTTGCGGCCCGGATCAAGGAGATGGCGGCCTTCACCATTGAGCAGGAAACCAAAAAAGCCGCCCAAGGCCTGAAGGAAGAAGTCGTGGGCCTGGCCACTCAGATGGCCACGGACATGATTAAAGAGAAGGCGACCTACGCCGACCAGCAGGGTCTGGTGGAGGAATATCTGAAAAAGGTGGTGGAAACCCATTGATTGACATGACCGTTGCCCGACGCTATGCCAAGGCCTTGCTGACTATGGGCAAGGAAGACGCTCATTACAAAGAGTATGGGGAGGGGCTCAGTGGGTTCGCCCATCTATTGGAGCGGGAACCGGAGCTGAAAGACGCCCTGCTCAACCCCATCCACAGCCGGGAGGACCGCCGCAAGCTCCTCCTTCACATGATCGAACTGCTGCAGATGCCTGCCATGGTGTCCAACCTGCTCCAACTCCTCCTGGACAAGCACCGCCTCAACGTGGTGGACGGCGTCGCCCAGGCCTATCAGGAGATGATGGACGAGGTGGAAAATGTCAGCCGGGCCAAGGTGAGGACGGCCATTCTCCTGGACGAGCCCACTCAGGATCGCCTCCGGAAGACTCTGGAGAAATTGACCGGCAGCAACGTGGTTATGGAAGTGGAGGAAGATCCGTCCATTATCGGCGGCATCGTCGCCAAGGTGGGGGACCTGGTGCTGGACGGCAGTGTTCGCACCCAGATTGACTCATTGAGAGAATCCTTAATAAAAGGTGAGGTCTTATAAATGGAAATTAGAGCAGAAGAAATCAGCCAAATTATTCGCTCTCAGATCCGGGATTACGAGAAAAAGGTAGAGGTGGCCGAAACCGGCACGGTACTGTCCGTGGGTGACGGCATCGCCCGGGTCTACGGCGTGGAGAAGTGCATGGCCATGGAACTCCTGGAGTTCCCTGGGGGCATTTTTGGACTGGCCCTGAACCTGGAAGAGGACAACGTCGGTGTCGCCATCCTGGGTGAAGACACGCACATCAAAGAGGGCGACATCGTCAAACGGACCGGCCGGATCGCTGCAGGTTCCCGTCGGGGACGCGGTTCTGGGCCGGGTCATCGACCCCGTGGGCAACCCCATTGACGGCAAAGGTCCCATCGAGACCAAGGAGTTCCGCCGCATTGAGGTCAAGGCCCCCGGCGTCATCGAGCGCCAGCCGGTAAACGAGCCCATGTACACGGGCTACAAGGCCATCGACGCCATGACCCCCGTCGGCCGCGGCCAGCGGGAGCTGATCATCGGCGACCGCCAGATCGGCAAAACCGCCCTCTGCGTTGATGCCATCATCAATCAGAAGGACTCCGGCATCCTTTGTGTTTACGTTGCCGTTGGTCAGAAGAAATCCACCGTGGCCCAGGTGGTGGACGCCCTGGAGCGCCACGGCGCCTTGAAGCACACCATCATCGTCAACGCCTCGGCCTCCGAGCCCGCCCCCTTGCAGTATGTTGCCGCCTTTGCCGGCTGCGCCATGGGCGAATACTACCGGGACAAAGGCCAACACGCCCTGATCATCTACGATGATCTGACCAAGCAGGCCCAGGCTTACCGGCAGATGTCCCTGCTGCTGCGCCGGCCGCCGGGACGTGAAGCCTATCCCGGCGACATCTTCTACAACCACTCCCGGTTGCTGGAGCGGGCCGCCAAGTGTAACGACGCCCTGGGCGGCGGTTCTCTCACCGCCCTGCCCATCATTGAAACCCAGCAGGGCGACGTATCGGCCTTCATTCCCACCAACGTCATTTCCATCACCGACGGTCAGGTGTACCTGGAACCGAACCTGTTCTTCTCCGGTATCCGGCCGGCCATCAACGTCGGCCTGTCGGTTTCCCGGGTCGGCGGCGCCGCCCAGGTGAAGGCCATGAAGCAGGTGGCCGGTATGCTGCGGTTGGAAATGGCCCAGTACCGGGAACTGGCGGCCTTCGCCCAGTTCGGCTCCGAGTTGGATAAGGCCACCCAGCAGCAGCTCAACCGGGGCGCCCGGCTGGTGGAAGTTCTGAAGCAGCCCCAATATCAGCCCCTGCCCATGGAGAAGATGGTGTCCATCATCTTCGCCGGCACCCGGGGCTTCCTGGACAAGTATCCTATCGACGTGCTGGCCTCTTATGAACAGCAGCTCTACAGCTTCATGGAGTCGAAATACTCTGACGTGCTGGCTGCCATCAAGGAAAAGAAAGAGTTCACTTCGGAAATCGATGCCAAGATGAAAGAAATTTTGGCTGAGTTTGATTCCGTATTCCAGCCTGTCGTCAGCGCGTGCTTAAGAGCGGGGTATAAGCATGGCGACCCTACAAGATATCAAACGCAAAATCGGGGCGGTCAAGAAGACCCAGCAGATCACCAAGGCCATGAACATGGTCTCGGCGGCGAAACTGCGGGGCGCCCAGCAGCGCATGGAGGGTTTCCGGCCTTATGCCGGGGCCTTCGCCATGATGCTGGGTAACATGGCCGGCCGGGTAGAACCGGACATCCACCCCTTCTTCCAACAGGCTGAACCGGTGCAACGGGTCGGTCTGGTATTGATGACCGCTGACCGGGGTCTGTGCGGCAGCTTCAACGTCAACCTGATCAACACCGCGGTAAGGTTTATCCGGGAAAAAGAGGCTGCGGGTATCGAGGTTGACCTTATCTGCGTGGGCCGCAAAGGCCGGGATTTTTTCCGGCGGCGCAAACGGGAGATGCTGGCCCAATACGTGGATGTCTGGAATAAGTTCGACTTTTCCAATGCGGTGACGGTGGCCCGGGAGCTGATGAGCTCCTTTCTGACCGGAAGATGTGCAAGAGGTCCACCTGATCCATTCCAGCTTTATCAATATGGCGATCCAGCGTCCCAAAATGGTGCAGTTGCTGCCCATCAAGCCCTCCGAGGCGGAGGCATCAGCCGGGGGCAGCACCGAGTATCTCTTCGAGCCGCCCATGGAGCAGTTCCTGGAGTACTTGCTGCCCAAGTATATCAACGTGCTGGTTTACCATGGCTTCCTGGAAAATTCCGCCAGCGAATACGCCGCCCGGATGACCGCCATGGACAACGCTCAGGCTAACTGTAAGGAAATGATCAACACCCTGAGTCTCATCATGAACAAGGCCCGGCAGGCGGCCATTACCAGAGAACTGATGGATATCGTGGGCGGGGCTGAGGCCCTTAAAGGCTAAGCCGCCCGTATGAGGAGGATTTACAGCATATGAATATCGGAAGAATCGCCGCGTGTATCGGTCCGGTAGTGGACGTGGAATTCGAAGAAGGCAAACTGCCGGCCATTAAAAACGCCCTGTTTATTACCAACCCGGCTATCGACGACATCGAAGACAACCTGGTGGTGGAAGTCGCCCAGCATCTCGGGAACAACATGGTCCGCACCATCGCCATGGACACCACCGACGGTCTGGTCCGGGGCATGCCCGTCAAAGACACCGGCAACCCCATCATGGTACCGGTGGGCGCCGAGGCCCTGGGCCGGGTGCTCAACGTCGTGGGCCGCCCGGTGGACGGTATGGGTCCCGTGACTGCCAAGCGCTATATGCCGATTCACCGTCTGGCGCCGGAGTTCGTGGAGCAGGACACCACGGTTAAGGTTCTGGAAACCGGCGTCAAGGTTATCGACCTGCTGGTCCCCTTCCCCCGTGGCGGCAAGATGGGTATGTTCGGCGGCGCCGGCGTGGGCAAGACCGTCGTCATGATGGAAATGGTCCACAACATCGCCATGCACCACGGCGGCATCTCGGTGTTCGCCGGCGTGGGTGAGCGCACCCGTGAGGGCAACGATCTTGTACCTGGAAATGAAACACTCCGGCGTACTGCCCAAGGCGGCCTTGATCTACGGACAGATGACCGAGCCTCCCGGGGCCCGGGCCCGGGTGGCCTTGACCGCCCTGACCGCGGCGGAATACTTCCGGGATGAAGAAGGCCAGGACATCCTGCTCTTCATCGACAACATCTTCCGTTTCACCCAGGCGGGCTCCGAAGTATCGGCGCTCCTGGGCCGCATGCCCTCCGCCGTAGGTTACCAGCCCACCCTGGGCACCGACCTCGGTGAACTGCAGGAGCGCATCACCTCCACCAAGAAAGGGTCCGTCACCTCGGTACAGTGCATTTACGTGCCCGCCGATGACTTGACCGACCCGGCCCCGGCCACCACCTTCGCCCATCTGGACGGCACCGTGGTACTGTCCCGGGCCCTGACGGAGCTGGGCATCTACCCGGCGGTGGATCCCCTGGATTCCACCTCCCGGATCCTGGACCCCCAGGTCGTGGGCGACGAGCACTACTACGTAGCCCGGAACGTCCAGCAGACCCTCCAGAAGTATAAGGATCTGCAGGACATCATCGCCATCCTGGGTATCGACGAACTCTCCGACGAAGATAAGCTCACCGTGGCCCGGGCCCGGAAGATTCAGCGCTTCCTGTCCCAGCCCTTCTTCGTTGCCGCCCAGTTCACCGGCCAGGAAGGCAAGTTCGTGTCCGTACCGGACACCGTCCGGGGTTTCAAGGAAATCATCGAAGGCAAACACGACGATCTGCCGGAGCAGGCCTTCTACATGGTGGGCGGTATCGAAGAAGCGGTGGCCAAAGCCGAACGGCTGGCAGCCGCTTAACGGCAGGGGAGGCTAAAGCCTATGGCAGAAAAACAACTCCTGTTGGAGGTGGTTACTCCCGACCGGCTGGTTCTGTCCACCGAGGCCGATGTGGTGGTATGCCCCGGGGTGGAAGGCCAGTTCGGCGTCCTGCCGGGCCACATCCCCTTTCTCTCGGCTCTGGACATCGGCGAGATGTATTATAAAACCGCCGGTAAAACCGAGTACCTGGCGGTGAGCGGCGGCTTTGCCGAAGTCACCGGCGAGAAGGTGACCATCGTGGCCGAGTCAGCCGAGATGGGCCGGGAGATCGACGTGGAACGGGTCAGGCGGGCCCAGGAGCGGGCCGAGAAACGCATCGCGGCAGGTAAGACTGCGGAGATCGACTGGGCCCGGGCCGAAGCGGCCATGCGCCGTTCCCTGGTGCGCATGAAGGTGGCCGGCCGCTAACCCATTAATCGCTGTAACTCATTACAACAAGGCAAGCCTGGATTTCCGGGCTTGCCTTTTCATTTTTGGAAAATAATAGTATTTATAGAAGAATGAAATCTCAGGGTGAGAATTTCATCAGCAAACGACCCGTAGGGTGCGTCTTACGCACCAAAAAAGATGCCCGAATACCGAAGAATCAGAGTAAAAGGCGGCAGCTATTTCTTTACCGTGGTCACGTTTGGACGCCGACGGATTTTGATCAACGACCATGTCAGGACCGCCTTAAGAGAGGGAATTCAAGAAGTAAGACAATCTATGCCATTTACCGTCGAGGCGTGGGTGTTGTTGCCGGATCACCTTCATGCTATCTGGACGCTTCCGGAGAATGATGATAATTTCGGTTCCCGTTGGGCGGTTATTAAGAGAGCCGTCAGCCGCCAGTGCGGCTATTTGGCTGAAAAGGACGGACTAATCAAGGAATCTTCTGCCAAGCGCGGCGAAAGCGGCATATGGCAGCGAAGATTCTGGGACCATCTTATAAGGGATGATCTGGATTTTCAACGCCACCTGGATTATCTGCATTGGAATCCGGTTAAACATGGTTATGTGAAAAGAATAATAGATTGGCCGTATTCGACGTTTCATCGGTTCGTGCAACAGGGGCTGTACCCGCCTGATTGGGGCGGGATCAATGAAGACGATACGGCTAAGATAAATTTTGGCGAATAGGGACCACGGAAAAAAAATGGTGCGTGAGACGCACCCTACGAGGAATCATCGACAATAGGAGCCTCGTATGAAGGAGCCAATACTAGTATGGGAGAGGGTTTTTGAAGATGTTGTCGATAGCAAGGGGCAAGTTGAGCCTTATGAGCATGGGTCGAAAATTGATAGAGGAAAATTCCCGGTGGATGGCCTGAGAGAGCCTTGGAGATCAGCAAAGGAACTGTTGGATTTATTTTTATTCCAAACAAAGATTATACTTGGCAATGATTGTAAGTAGGGTGCGTCTTACGCACCATTCGGCAAATTTCTGGCACAAAGAGTGCATAAAAATAGGGAATGGAAATGCAAACAGACAATATCACCGCCGTCATCCTGGCTGCGGGGCAGGGGACCCGGATGAAGTCGAGCAAGCCCAAGGTGCTGCATCAGATTTTGGGGCGGCCGATGATCGCTTATCTGCTGGACACGCTCCGGGAGGCCGGGGTTGACGACATCGTGGTGGTGGTGGGGCATCAGGCCGAGGCGGTAAAAGACGCCTTGAAAGACTATGGGGTGCGCTTCGTGGTTCAGGAGCCGCAGCTGGGCACCGGGCATGCGGTCCAGGTGGCCATGCCGGCGGTGGAAGCCTCGGCCGGGGTCGTCATGGTCCTGTGCGGCGACGCGCCGCTGATTTCCGGGGCCAGCATCGCGGCGCTGCGGGAACTGCACGCCACCACCGGGGCGGCGGTCACCGTCCAGACCATCGAGTTGCCGGACGGGGCCCACTACGGCCGGGTGGTGCGGGATGACTCGGGCCGGGTGGCGGCGGTGGTCCAGGCCAAGGATTCGCAGGACCGCCCCGACCTCCTGGCCATCCGGGAGATCAACACCGGGGCGTACTGTTTCGACGCGACGTTTCTGGTGGACGGCCTGACCAAAATTCCCAAGAGCCCGGTTACCGGGCGAAATCTACCTCACCGACCTGATCCACATCGCCCGGGAGGCGGGCCGGGGGGTGGAGGCCCTGGTGGACCCGGACCGGGAGGCGCTGCTGGGGATCAACAGCCGGGCGGAGCTGGCCGGGGCCACCCAGACGGTGAAGCGCCGGATCAACGCCCGGCACATGGACCAGGGGGTCAGCTTCATCGACCCGGAGGCCGCTTATATCGAGTCTTTCGTCAGCATCGGCCGGGACACCGTCATCTATCCCAACGTCTACCTGCAAGGCCACACCGTCATCGGCGAGAACTGCCGCATCGAGGCGTCGGTCAAGATTGTCGATTCCATCCTGGAAGACGACGTTTATGTCAAGATGGGCACCGTCATCACCCAAAGCCGCCTGGGCGTCGGGGTGGATGTGGGGCCCTGCGCCCATTTGCGGCCTTTGAGCGATCTCCGGCCCGGGGTGCATGTGGGCAACTTCGTGGAAGTGAAGAAGTCGGTTCTCCATGAAGGCGTCAAGGCAGGCCACCTCACCTACCTGGGGGATGCGGACGTGGGGGCCGGCACCAACGTCGGGGCCGGGACCATCACCTGCAACTACGACGGCGAGAAGAAACACGCGACCATTATCGGCGAAAAGGCCTTTATCGGCAGCAACACCGCCCTGGTGGCGCCGGTGACCGTGGGGGCCGGGGCTTACGTCGGGGCCGGGTCCACCATCACCAAGGACGTGCCCCCGGGGAAGTTGGGGGTCGCCCGGGCCCGGCAGGTGAATTTGGAACGGCGGTTGGTCGGGAAGAAGAAGGAGTAGCGGATAGCGAGCGGCTTTTTCGGTCATTATTACCTTTGAGGTGTCCAAGCAGAGCTTGGGCGGAAAGATGCGTTCCCAAGCAGGAGCTTGGGAACGAGAAGAAAATAGCCAGTGGTCAGTGGTCAGGGGCCAGGGGTCAGTTAAGAGATGAGAGATTGTCCTTTTACTGGCACCTGACCACTGGCCACCGGCCACTTCAAGAGAGGAACTATGTGCGGCATCATCGGATATTTGGGGCCCCAGGAGGCCATGCCCATCATCCTGGACGGGCTGAAACGGCTGGAGTACCGGGGCTACGACTCGGCGGGGATGGCGGTGCTCACCGATCAGGGGCTGGCCATCCGCCGCAGCGTCGGGAAACTGGCGGAACTGGATAAATTACTGCAAAAAGAGCCCCTCCACGGCCAGGTGGGCATCGGCCACACCCGCTGGGCCACGCACGGGCGCCCCTCCGAGACCAACGCCCATCCCCACCGGGTCGGGCGACATCGCGGTGGTGCACAACGGCATCATCGAGAACTACCTGGAACTCAAGGCAGAGCTGATCAAGGCCGGTCACCGCTTTGCCTCGGAGACAGACACGGAGATCGTCTCCCACCTCATCGTCAAGCACCTGGAGCAGGGGGCGCCGTATCTGGCGGCGGTGCAGCGGACCATCGACGAGATCCAGGGTTCCTACGCCCTGGCCATCGTCAACGCCCACGAGCCCCGCATGCTGGTGGCGGCCCGGAAGGAAAGCCCGCTGATCCTGGGGCTGGGGGACGGCGAATACTTTCTGGCCTCGGACATTCCCGCCATCCTGCCCTACACCCGCCGGGTGATTTTTCTGGAAGACCATGACTTCGTGGTGGTGCGGGACGGGGAGTTTTACCTGTTGGACCAAGAAGGGCGGCGCATCGAGCGCCCGGAGCACACCATCACCTGGAGTCCGGCCATGGCGGAGAAGGCCGGCTACAAACATTTCATGCAGAAAGAGATCTTTGAGCAGCCCCGGGCCCTGATTGACACCTTTAGGGGGCGCATCGACCCCGACCTGGGGGAAGTGATGCTCAAGGAGGTCGTCCTCCCTGACGAGAAGCTCAAGGAGATCCGCAAGATTTTTCTCCTGGCCTGCGGCACGTCGTTTCACGCCGCCATGGTGGGCAAAACCCTGATAGAAAACCTCTGCCGCATCCCGGTGGAGGTGGACCTGGGCTCCGAGTTCCGCTACCGGGACCCCCTGGTGGACCGGCACACCCTGCTCATCCCCATTTCCCAGTCCGGGCGAGACCGCGGACACCCGGGCCGGGCTCAAGACCGGCAAGGAGCTGGGGGCCAAGACCCTGGCCATTTGTCAACGCGGTGGGCTCCAGCATCGCCCGGGAGGCCGACGCGGTGCTCTACACCCACGCCGGGCCGGAGATCGGGGTGGCCTCCACCAAGGCCTTTACCACCCAGCTGGTGGCCCTCTATCTCATCGCCCTGTATCTGGCCCAGCGCTTGGGGAGGCTCGACCGCGACGAGATGCGGCGGCGGCTGACGGAGCTGCTCAAGCTGCCCACCTGGGTCCAGGAGACGTCTGGACCTGGAGGCGGAGATCCGGGAAACCGGCCGCCGGTACATGAACGCCCAGAATTTTCTCTACCTGGGCCGGGGCATCCATTACCCCATCGCCCTGGAAGGGGCGCTGAAACTCAAGGAGATTTCCTATATCCACGCCGAAGGCTACGCCGCCGGGGAGATGAAGCACGGCCCCATCGCCCTCATCGACGAAAACCTGCCGGTGCTGGTGCTGGCGCCCCGGAGCCCGGTGCTGGAGAAGGTCCAGGGCAATATCGAGGAGGTGGCGGCCCGGGGCGGGCGGCTCATCGCCCTCACCGAGGCGGACAATTTTCAGGTGCGGAGCCGGGTGGAGAGCGTCATCACCGTGCCGGCGGTGCCCCTGGAACTGTCACCCATCGTCCTGGTGACGCCCCTGCAGATGCTGGCCTACCATATCGCCGACCTCAGGGGCACCGACGTGGACCAGCCCCGGAACCTGGCCAAGAGCGTGACGGTGGAGTAAGGAGATCTTGGGTGAGGGGGCTAAGGGCGAAAGCCCTTACCCCCTCCCCCAAACCCCCACCCCCAATCCCGTAAGTGTAATAATAGGACGAATAAAATAGAACCGGAGGCTACGATTTATTCGGTGGCCTTAACGGGGTTGGGGAGAGGGGGGCAGTTGCGAACGACTGTCTGGCCCCGCCACATTACGGCTTTACCAGGGCGAAGCGGGGCCGGCTGATGGATTGGTGCTGGCAGATGGGGCAGCGGCTGGGGCGGGTGAGGCGGTCACGTTTCTTGAAGGCAAAGCCGCAGCTTTTGCACACCGCCGGGGTGATGCGGAACCGCAGGCCGGTGCCCGGGGCCCGGGCCAGATGAGACAGGTGGTCCAAGACCTCTTTTTCCGACAGGGACAGGAATTGGGACAGTTCCAGGCTGGAGTAGGGCTGTTCAGCCAGGAGTTCTTTCATGGTCTGGCGCGGGGTGCTCAACGGGATTCCTTGACGGCAGAAATCGTTTTTTCATCATTATAATCACAAACCTTTGAACGACGCAGGACAAATTTCCCCATGCGTTATTTGGTTATGGGCGCCGGGGCCCTGGGTTCGGTCTTCGGCGGACTCTTGCAGCTGAGCGGGCAAAAGGTGGCCTTTATCGGCCGGGGGCACCACTTCGAGGCCATCACCACCCGGGGTTTGACCATCGACGGCATCTGGGGGGAATTTCCCGTGGGGCCGGTGGCGCCCCCGGAGCCGGCCGGGGTCTACGACGTGGTGCTCCTCTGCGTCAAGTCGTTCCACACCCGGGAGGCCTGCCGCCGGGTCAAGGACCGGCTGGCTCCCCAGGGAGTCGTGGTCTCGGTGCAAAACGGCCTGGGCAACCTGGAAATCATCGCCGGGGAGTTCGGCCCGGAGCGGACCGTGGGGGCCAGGGTCATCTTCGGGGCGCAAATCATGCGTCCCGGTCTGGCCCGGGTGACTGTCTATGCCGAGCCGGTCCTGGTGGGGGCCATGGACCCGGAGTTCCCCCAGCCGGTCCTGGCCCGGGTGGCGGCCGATCTCAACCGGGCCGGCATCCCCACCCGGGAGGTGGACAATATCCTCACGCACCTGTGGGGCAAGGTGCTGTACAACTGTGCCCTGAACCCCCTGGGGGCCATCCTCGGGGTACCCTACGGGGCCCTGGGGGAGAACCCCCAGACCCGGGACCTCATGCGGCTGATTATCGAAGAGGTTTACCGGGTGGCGGCGGCCAAAGGCATCCCCATGGTTTATGCCGACGTTGCGGCCTACTGGAAGGTTTTTGTGGAGGACCTGGTGCCGGCTACCGCGGGGCACTGGCCCTCCATGTGGCAGGATGTGCAGGCCGGCCGCCGCACCGAAATCGAGGCCATGAACGGGGCCATCTGCCGGTACGGCGCCGCCCTGGGCGTGGCCACCCCCTATAATGACGCCATCAGCCGGTTGGTGCGGTTTCTGGAGGCCGCCGGCCGGCCTCTCCCCGAATAGACGTAGCGGCTCAGGATGACAAAATAGTTTTTAGCAGATATTTAAGCTTGTTACGAGTGCTCTCCCGGCGGTCTCATACCAACGATCATTTCCTTACGGACACAACGAAGCATGAAAAAATGGCTGTTGTTGGTGGGGCGGCCGTCCCTGGCCGCCTCTGGCGGGCGGGCACGGAGGCCCGCCCCACCGGGGTCTTTTCATATAAAAGTTGCACTCGATGCACAATTTTGGTAGTCGCAGGCTTCAGCCTGCGACTGCACAGGCGAGACGCCTGTGCCACCGATTGATTGCGAATCGGTCTCAGGCTGGGAACCAACTTTTATTTGGCTTATGGTTCGAAGGGGATTATAATTACGACCAGGAGATGTGCTTGTGGAATAACTTTAAAAGAGGGTATATCATCATTAAATGTTAATCTAATTTAATTAAAGTAATATGTGTTGGTTAATGGAGGTATTATGCCAAGGAATAGGCAAAAACCCGTATGCCCCATTTGCGGCAAGGGTGTTATCGAGCGCAAACGCAGAAGACTCTGGATGCGCGTGGTTCCCGGCACCCGGCATTATTTGTGCGACTGGTGTTCGGCGCGGTATCTGACCATTTACGGCCGGGCCATCAGGTTGACGCACCTGAGCAGATGAGGGAAGCTGCGGTTTGGTTTTACCCCCGGAGCAAGGGAGGGAAGGGACGGGCCTGTCCCGCCCCCGGCGCTGATCCCTGCGCCTACTTGACGATGACGCCACAGGCGATCCGGGGGCCGGCGTTGCCGGCGGGATCGGTGACATGGTCATCCGGGCCGGCGTGCATCACCAGGGAAGTCCCCCCCGGCCGGATCAGCGAATTGTTCTGCCCCTCCTTCAACGTCACCAACTTTGCCATCACCCTCCGGTCGACCTTGCCGTCCGGGCCCACCGTGATGTTGGGCAGGTCCCCGGCGTGGGGCCCCGCCGGGTTCTTCAGGCCATGCTGCTTGCCGTAGGGGTTAAAGTGGCCCCCGGCGGTCTGAAAACCCGGAGTGGCGCACACCCCTTTCTCGTGGATGTGGAAGGCATGCTCCCCGGGCGGCAGATTCTCCAGCTTCAGGTAAATCTCGACTCCCTGGGGGGTTTCAACCAGGGTGGCAATTCCCACCCGTTGCCCCTGAGGATCCACCAGCGTGGCCGTGGCGTTGGGCGGCGGGCTCTCGCCGCAGGCCAGAACCAGGGCCAGGCTCAGCCCCAGGCCAATTCCTAAGATTTTCCGCAGCATCATGGCACCCCTTGGTTTGTTGGTTCAAGGTTCAAGGTTCAAGGTTCAAAGTTCAAGGTTAAAAATGACGGTGAGGCCGTGTTGCGGTGGACGTATCCGGCGTGGGGCGTGAGGCGCGCCCTGCGGTTGCTGAAACACCTTTCTTATAAGACGTTGCCGTCATAAAGAAAATGGCGGCTTGGTGATTGCATCCCAGGCAGGGGCGGTTCCCGAACCGCCCCTACGATTCCTGCAATTACTGGTTTGGCGGAAATTTGGTATCAGGCCAATTACTGGTAAGGTAAAACCTCTCGGGAAAAAATCCATAGCTGGAGCAATTTTTGTGGATGATCGGGGGGCAGGTGGGCCCGCAAGAGCTTGTGCTCAGCGGTGCAGCAGCCAGGGGCGGAGCAGGCTGGAGAGGAGGTAGCACAGGGCCAGGACCAGGACGATGGTGGCCCCGGAGGGAAAATCGATGCCGTAGGACAGGATGAGGCCGCCCAGGGCCGAGCCCACGGCCACGCCGGCGGAGACCCAGACCATGTGCCGCACCTGCTGGCTGAGGTTCTGGGCGATGGCCCCGGGAATCACCAGCAGGGCCGAAACCAGGATAATGCCCACCAGATAGATGGTGACGATCACCACCAGGGCCATGAGCACCAGGAAGAGGTAGCGCAGGGCCCGGACCGGCACGCCGCTCACCCAGGCCATCTCCTCGTCGAAACTCAGGAAGACGAGTTCCTTGAAAAAGACCAGCGATCACGGCCAGCACCCCGACGGTGACGGCCAGGATTTGCCAGAGCTGCCGGGTGCCGATGGCCAGGATGTTGCCGAAGAGAAAGCCGAAGACATCGACGTTGTAGGCCCGGGAGAGGTGGAGAAAGACCAGGCCCAGGGCCATGGAGGCCGCGAAAAAGATGCCGATGGCGGTGTCTTCCTCCACCGCGGTGTGGGTTTGGGCCCACTCGATGAGCAGGGCCACCACCAGGGCGAAGCCGATGCCGGTCCACAGGGGATCGACCCCCACCAGGAACCCCAGGGCGACGCCGCCGAAGGCCGAGTGGGAGATGCCGACGCCGATGAAGGCCATGCGCCGGAGGACCACGAAGGTGGAGAGCACGCCGCACAGGAGGCTGACCAGCAGCCCCGCCACCAGGGCCCGCTGGAGAAATCCCAGGGTGAACAGGTCAATCATCATGGGTTTTCACCACCCGGTGGGGGATTTCGCCGTGGAAGAGGTATTCCACCGAGCAGCCGAAGGCGCTCTCCAGGCCCAGGCGGCCGATGGGCGGGGGCTGATGGACGTGAATCCGCCGGTTGATGCAGACCACGTCGTCCATGTGGCGGGCCACGGCGCCGATGTCGTGGGAGACGATGAGGACGGTGAGATTGAGCCTGGCCTTGAGGGTGTTGATCAGCTCAAAGATGTCGTCCTGCACGCAGGCGTCCAGGGAGACCGTGGGTTCGTCCAGCATGAGCAGCCGGGGTTCGACGCTCAGGGCCCGGGCGATGAAGACCCGCTGCTGCTCGCCGCCGGAGAGGTCGCCGATGAGCCGGTTTTCCAGGTGGAGGATGCCCAGGTCCGCCAGGCGGCTCCGGGCGATATCCCGGTCTTGCGGCCGGGGTCGCCGGCCGAGGCCGATGTGGCCGTAGCGGCCCATGAGCACCACGTCCAGGACGGTGACGGGAAAGCGGGGGTTGCCCAGGGGCCGCTGGGGGAGATACCCCACCATGTCGCCCCGGAGGCGGCCGGCCTCGGGGGGGGCGCCGAAGACCCGGACCTCACCCCGGGTGGGCCGGATCAACCCCAGGACCACCTTGAGGAGGGTGCTTTTGCCGGCGCCGTTGGGGCCCAGGATGCCCACATAGCGCCCGGCCTCGATCTCCAGGTTGACGTCTTCCAGGATGGCGGCGCCGTTGTACTGCACCCAGACGTTCCGGAGGGTTAACGCGGCATCGGTCATGTGCCTTTCTTTCATTTCAGGGCCTGGTCCAGGGCCGCCAGGTTGGCGCGCATCAGGGCCAGGTAATCGGAGCCGTAAGGGGGCCGGCCACCCATGGGGTCCAGCATCAGG
This sequence comes from uncultured Chloroflexia bacterium, assembly GCA_963802275.1. Classification (GTDB taxonomy): domain Bacteria; phylum Chloroflexota; class Anaerolineae; order Anaerolineales; family Anaerolineaceae; genus CAZMZW01. The sequence goes on from CAWDIB010000004.1 coordinate 32,863, forward strand.
ACCTTTACCCCGGCCTCCCGGGCGACCACATCCGCCACCCGGGGGTTGAGCTGAGGCTCGGCGAACACCACCCTGATACCGGCCCGGCGGATAGAGGCCACCAGGTTCTGGAGATAGCGGGGGGTGGGCTCCCGGCCCGGCGCGGCCTCGATGACCCCGAGCTTCGTTGAGGCCGTAGCGCCGGGCGAAATAGGTGAAGCTCGGGTGAAAGGAGACGTAATCCCGCAGGCGCCAGGCCTGGGCATGCTGTTTGATCTCTTCGTCCAGGGCGGCGAGCCTGGCCAGATAATCCTTAAGATTGGCTTCGTATGCGGTCCGGTGGGCGGGGTCCGCCTGGATGAAGGCGGCGGCGATCTGGCGGCAGATCTCCTGGGCCATCACCGGGTCCAGCCAGATGTGGGGATTGCCCGCCAGATGGCTGGCGTGGGTTTCTTCCCGAGGGGGAGGGGCACCGGGTTTAGGGGCCTGGGCGGCATCGTGGTCGTGGCGATGATCCCCCATGCCCAGGAGGGGGACGCCCCGGGCGGCTTCTACCACCACCAGGCCCGACGGTCCCCGGGAGTGGAGCAACCTGGCGGCCCAGGGTTCCAGGCCGGCGCCGATATAAACGAAGACCCGGGCCTGGGTGGCCCTGGCCATCAGCGAGGGGGCGGGCTCGAACATGTGGGGGCTGGCTCCGGGGGGGATGAGCACCTGGACCTGGACCAGGTCGCCGCCGATCTGGCGGCAGAAATCCCCCAGGGGCACGATGGTGGCGGCCACCGGCAGCGGGCCGGCGGAGGCCGTGGACCCGGGGGCCGCCAGGCCGGCCAGCAGACCGCAGGTGAGCATTGCCAGGAGGAACAGGACCTGGAGCGCGCCACTGGTGGCCCGGCGGGTTTTCAGACAACCCGGTTGCATCATGAAATATCCCTGCATTTGTGACAGAGGCCTGCCACTTTGATATCGATATGGTCCGCCCGGTTGCCCACGGGCCCCCGCAACTCCGTCCACATGGGCTGCAGGGCTACCGGTTCCAGGCATTGAACCTCCCGGCAGGCCTGGCACTGGAAGTGGGGATGGGGCGGGTGGTGCTCGCAGGCCAGTTCAAAGTGGCTGGCCCGGCCTCCCAGGGCGAGCTTGCGCACCATGCCCCGCCGGGTAAAGTCCTCCAGGATGCGGTAGACGGTGACTTTGTTCACCCGGCGGCGGGTCCGGATCAGGGCCAGGATCTCCTGGGTCCGGAGTGCCCCCGGGGCGTCGGCCAGGATCTCCAGGACCGCCAGGCGCACCGGGGTGGCCCGGAGGTTTTGCTGGGCCAGCCAGCCGGGGAAATTGCAATGATCACTCATGGGAAATCTTATACGCTAAAAACAACTCAGTTGCAAGTGGATTGGGAGGAGGGTTTCGGCGTTCGGGCCGCCATAACTTACTAAAATATAACAGTAAATTAATAACCCTGAAAAGCAGAGTGTTTTTTGCACAGGCTGGAAAGCCTGTGCCACCAAGTTTTTTTGCTGTCTGGGGCACTATCCGGGTTAGGGGCATCCCCGGTTTTTAGGGGAGCGGTTGTGGGCCTGGGGCGAGTTCGGGGGCGGTGGTGAGGCGGATGGGCGTCAACCCCGGGAGTTGAGGGTCCGGCCGGCGAATTTCAGGGGGGGGTGGGGCGGCAGCCCTTCGTCGCCGGCGGCTGGCGGGGGCGCGGCCGCAGCCGGGGCGATGCAGCCCATGGCCTCAAGGCCCCGGAGAATACGGGCCAGGCTGGCCTCGGGGTCCTCGGCGTTGGTCGTGACTTCGATATCCGGCTGCAACGGGGGCTCGAAGACGTCGCCGATGCCGGTAAAATGGAGGATCTCCCCGGCCAGGGCCTTGCGGTAGAGGCCTTTGGGGTCGCGGCTGATGCAGACTTCCAGGGGGCAGTTGAGATAGACTTCCACGTAGTCGCCGATGAGGGCCCGGATCTCTTCCCGGATGGTGTGGTAGGGACAGATGGCCGCGACGATGGTCACCACCTGGCGGCGGACCAGGGATTGGGCCAGGCCGGCTATCCGCCTCAGGTTGGTGGCCCGGTCGGCCGGGGAGAACCCCAGGCCTTTGCTCAGGGTGGAGCGGACCACATCACCGTCCAGGATTTCCACGGTGAAGCCGCGCTGGGCCAGGGCCTGTCCCAGGAGTTGGGCCAGGGTGGTTTTTCCGGAGGCGCTCAACCCCATTAACCAGACGCAAAACGCCCCATTCCCGGCCGGCGATTTTTCCGCACCATCCCCCGACGCAGTGTGCAAAACGGCTGTTCCTCCCTCTTGTCAAGAAATCGGGCCTGGCCCCGGCAGGGGGAGCGGCGAAGCCCCAGGCGCCTCAGTCTTCCTATTATAAGCCTGTAAGGTTCGGGAAGAAAGCTTAAAAAGACTCTGCCGGCGCCGGATGGGTAAGGATAGAAGGCGCCGTAAACGTGATACTTCCACTTTTTATGCCGAGGTTAATCCGGAACAAAAAATTGAATTCCGGGATTATTTTTAATAATTGCAGTTAATACAACAAGTTAATTAATGTAAACTATTTCACTAAAGAGCTAAAGTATAATTTATTGAACCAGGGGAAAAAGCCGTAAACATAAAACCTATTGAAAAATAAAGGGAAAATTGATTTTGGCTTAGTTGGCATGGTTACTGCATAAAACATTGGCGTATATGGATTCTGTTAAGGTACCCACATCCCCCCCTTAAGCAAAGTTCATATACCATTTTCTCCTTTCACCGACTGGCCGGATTCCTCCCCCATCCGGCCAGTTACCTTTTTGGGCCCCCTGCTAACGAGCCGCCAGGAGCGGAACCGCGCCTTGTTGCGGCAGCCCCTACAAGCCAGAAGACCTCTGTAAAAGTCTCAATTCTTGTCATGCTGAAGAAGCGGAGCGACCGAAGCATCTCATGGGTACGAGGTGATTCGAGATCCTTCGTTTCACTCAGGATGACAAAACGATTGTCCGCAGAGGTCTTGCCATTTCAAAGCCTCCTGTCCTCGACATACCGAGTTGCGGTCAAAAAGCTACCTTATGTGCAGGAAGGCACCTGCGTGTGCCCCTTCAGGGCGGACAGATAGGTCCGCCCTACATAAAAATTATCGTTTGAGCCTCTTCCAAAATGCAGGACATATCGGGGCGGACTGTGGCCGCCATGAATCGGCGGGAACAGCACTCCCTAAAATGATTTGAGCTTCTTGGCAAATATATTTATCCGGGCTTAACTGGCCAGGCGTTTCCGCAGGCGGATGGATTGGGGGGTGACCTCCACCAGTTCGTCGTCGTTGATGAACTCCATGGCCTGCTCCAGGGTGAACTGCCGGGCCGGCACCAGGCGCAGGGCTTCGTCGGAGCCCGAGGCCCGCATGTTGGTGAGCTTCTTCTCCTTGGAGATGTTCACCACCATGTCGTCGGGCCGGGTGTTTTCGCCCACGATCACCCCCCGGTAGGTCGGGTCGTTGGGCTTGACAAAGATGGTCCCCCGGGGCTGTAAATGGAAGATGGCATAGGCCACGGCCCGGCCGGGGCGGTCGGCCACCAGGACGCCGTTGACCCGGCCGGCGATCTCCCCGGCGTAGGGGGTGGTGCCCACCAGGAGGGCGTTCAACAGGCCCGTGCCCCGGGTGTCGTTGAGGAACTGGCCCCGGAAGCCGATGAGGCCCCGGGAGGGAATTTCAAACTCCAGGCGGACCCGGCCGGAGCCGTGATTGACCATCTTCATGAGGCGGCCCCGGCGGCTGCTGAGCTTTTCGGTGACGATGCCCACGAATTCCTCGGGGATGTCCACCACCGCCAGTTCCAGGGGTTCCCGGGTCTCGCCGTCGATCTCCTGGGTCAGGACCTTGGGCTTGGACAGGGAGAGCTCAAACCCCTCCCGGCGCATCATTTCGATGAGCACCGCCAGTTGCAGCTCCCCCCGGGCGCTGACCCGGAAAGAGTCCCGGGTCGGCCCGGCCTCCACCCGGATGCTGACGTTGTAGAGCACTTCTTTGTCCAGGCGCTCCTTGATGTGCCGGGAGGTGAGCAGACGCCCTTCCTTGCCGGCCAGGGGCGAGGTGTTGACCGAGAACATCATGGCGATGGTGGGCTCTTCCACGGTGATCACCGGCAGGGGCCGGGGATCTTCGGGGTCGCCCAGGGTGTCGCCGATGAAGGCGGCGGGGACCCCGGCCACCGCGGCGATATCGCCCGCGGCCAGGGTATCCCGGGAGTTCTGATCCAGACCGTCGAAGCTGTAGACCTGGGTGAGATGGGCCTTGCCGGCGATTTCCCCTTTTTTCATGAGGACCACTTCCTGACTCTGGCGCAGGGCGCCGTTGACGATCTTGCCCACCGCGATCAAGCCCACGTAGTCGCTGTAATCCAGGTTGGTCACCAGGAACTGCAGGGGGGCCTCCGGGTCGTAGGCCGGGGCGGGGATGGCCGCCAGGATGGTCTCGAACAGGGGGACCAGGTCCTTGCCCTGTGCCCTCCGGTTCGGTGAGGGCGATGCCGGCCTTGGCGTTGGTGTAGATCACCGGGAACTCCATCTGGGCCTCGGTGGCGTCCAGGTCGATGAACAGATCGTAGACTTCGTTCAAGACTTCCTGTATGCGGCGGTCGGGGCGGTCGATCTTGTTGATGACCACGATGGCGGGCAGTCCCTGCTCCAGGGCCTTGCCCAGGACGAAGCGGGTCTGGGGCAGGGGCCCTTCGGTGGCGTCCACCAGGAGGAGGACGCCGTCCACCATGTTGAGGGTGCGCTCCACTTCGCCGCCGAAATCGGCATGGCCCGGGGTGTCGACGATGTTGATCTTGACGCCCCTATAGGTGATGGCCATGTTTTTGGCCATGATGGTGATGCCTTTTTCCCGCTCCAGGTCCATGCTGTCCATGACCCGCTCCACCACCGTTTCATTTTCCCGAAAGATGCCGCTCTGCCAGAGCATGGCATCGACCAGGGTGGTCTTGCCGTGGTCCACGTGGGCGATGATGGCCAGGTTGCGTAAATCTTCGCGAACTTGCATAACATTCTCCGATTACGGCACTAAATCGCCAGGGCGCATCGTAAACCGCGTCCGGTAGGGGCGGGTTTGAAACCCGCCCCTACAAGTGCAATAGCCATGTAGGGTGTGCTCTGCGCACCCATACCGCCCAAGCGGGACGCCTGCGCCACCCGATTTACATATGGAGGGCGGGCACTGCCCGCGGTGCGGGGTGCATACTGCACCAAGAAACAATAAGCATAAACAATAATATTAACCCGACGCTTTTTTTTTTACAAGGTGCAGGATGAATTGGCGGGAAGGCTCGTCATACGGTATTGCCGTCAAACAAGTGAGCCTCCTGCAAAATGCAGGTTATCGGGCGGCCTGTGGCCGCCATGAATCAGCGTGAACGCCGCACCTTGGTTGAGCTTCCTGCCAAAGCTGCCGTGGGCTTAAGCCTGTGCCTGCACAGGTTGAAAACCTGTGCCACCAAAACCTCTTTCAGAATTTTGCGGAGGCTCAAGTACTAATTAGTTTTCATTCGTAAACTCCCCCTCCCCTGGTGGGAGGGGGCTGGGGGGAGGGGGCTGTCAAGGGAACACCTCGTTATAACGAGGCATTTTCACCCCCACCCTAACCCTCCCCCATCAAGGGGGAGGGAATTAAAAACTTTCCGGATGAAAACTAATTAGCATTGTCGGGGCGGTTCGCGAACCGCCCCGACAGGGTTTGCTATCATAAAGCCAGAATTACCTCTTTGACGGCAACGTTATATGAAAAGAGTGCGGTGGGGCGGGCCTCCGTGGCCGCCCGCCAGAGGCGGCCAGGGATGGCCAGGGACGGCCGCACCACCAACAACAGCCATTTTTTCTTGCTTCGTTGTGTCCGTAAGGAAATGATCGTTGGTATCAGACCGGCAGGGGGCGTTGCGGGCGAAAAAAGATTAGGGGAGCGGTTCGGCAACCGCCCCCCTGGGGAGCTTGTCGTTGGGGGATACTCAGCTCACGCTACCGGCAGGCCCAGCTCCGTTTTAAATTGGTCCAGGCCGATTTCGTCGATAAGCCGGCCCAGCCGCTTCTTCTGGTTCCGGTCCTTGTACCAGTCCAACAGGCGGGCCGACAGGGCGATGACGTCTTCGTCCGACAGGTCCGTGGCGATGAGGTCGGCCAGGCGGGGTTTGAGGCCCGAGCCGAAGCCGCCGGCCAGGACCCGCCAGCCCTTGGCGGCGCCCACCAGTCCCAGGTCCTTGATGCAGGACTCGGAACAGTTGTTGGGGCAGCCGGAGACCCCGATCTTGAACTTGAAGGGCAGGGGCATGCCGTGATATTTTTCGTCGAGGTGCAGCCCCACCCCCACCGCGTCCTGCTGGCCGATGCGGCAGAACGTGGTGCCGGGGCAGATCTTGATGGAGCGCACGCAGAGGCCGATGGCGGCGCCGGGGACCAGGCCCAGATCCTGCCAGGCGGGGTCCAGGTCTTCGGGCTTGAAGCCCACCAGGGCGAAGCGTTGTGCGGAGGTGAGTTTGATCGCCTTGACGCCGTATTTTTCCGCTACGTCGGCCACCCGGCGCAACAGGTTGAAATCGGTGATAATGCCGCCAGGAATGTGAGGGGCGATGGCATAGCTCTCTTTATCCCGCTGCATGATCGCGCCCTTTTCCAGTAAATCTTCAGCCATGTACTTCCTCCCGTGAAAAGATAGGCAATAGCGATTAATAATAATTATTACGATGAAAGTTGCAAGGCCCCGGGCCGGAAATTTTCTCCCCCTGTACGGGGAAGAGTTCCGGAGGGTAGCGGCGACGCCGCCAATTCTTGACATTAACCGGGATACCGTTTATAAAAAACCAGTGATAACGGCGCGGTAGGCCGGAGTGAAGGCCAAAGGAACCACCTCCTGCTGACTAACTTGACTGCCAGATTGACTCCAGGATCCCGGTCTTACCTCTTGACGAACCTCACCTCCAGGGAATCATGAAATCCGAGGAGATCATGATATCCGCCCCGCCGCCCGGCCCGGCCCGCCCCGGGACCCTGGATGCCGCCGACTGGACGATAATCATCGGTCCGGCCCAACCCTGGTATCATCTGGACCTGCTGGGGCTGTGGCGGTATCGGGACCTGGTCAAGCTCCTGGTGCGGCGGGACTTCGTCGCCCGGTACAAGCAGACCATCCTGGGTCCCCTGTGGTTCCTGCTCCAGCCGCTCATGTCCACTATCGTCTTTACCGTGGTTTTTGGCCGGATCGCCAAAATCCCCACGGACGGGGTGCCGGATTTTCTTTTCTATCTGGCCGGCACGGTCTGTTGGGGGTATTTTGCCGGGTGCCTGACTACCAGTGCAGATACCTTCGACGCCAATGCCGCTATCTTCGGGAAGGTCTATTTTCCCCGGCTGGTGACGCCCCTGGCGGTCAGCATCTCTCAGGTCTTCCAGTTTCTCATCCAGTTCTGCCTGTTTGCGGGGTTCCTGGCCTACTACATTCACCTGGGGGCCGCGGTCCGGGTCACCCCCGGGGTCCTGATTCTGCCGCTGCTGATCGTGCAGATGGGTTTGCTGGGGGTCGGCGCCGGCTTGCTGATCTCCTCCCTGACGACCCGGTACCGGGACTTGCGCATGGTGGTGGGCTTTGGCACCCAACTCTGGATGTTCGCCACCCCCATCGTCTATCCCCTGTCCCAGGTGCCGGACCGGTATAAGCTTCTCATTGCCTTGAACCCCATGGCGTCGGTGGTGGAATCCTTCCGGGGGGCCTTTTTCGGCACCGGTTTTCCGGGCGCGGGATTCACGGCGGTGAGTTGGGCGATCACCTTGGGCTTGCTGGCCATTGGCCTGGTGAGCTTTACCCGGATGGAGAAGACCTTTATCGACACGATTTGACGGAGCGCGCCGGGCCCGGACTTCCCCTTATGGTTACCGTTCTGCAGGTGGAACATCTCAGCAAGGAATACCGGCTCGGGGTGCTGGGGCACGGGGCCCTTTACCGCGATCTGCAAAGCTGGTGGGCCCGGTGGCGGGAGCGGGACGACCCCAATGCCCCGATCCATGGCCAGGGAGGGTCCCGCGCCATCCGGGGTGACCGGCTCTGGGCCCTCCGGGATCTGTCGCTGACGGTGGGGCAGGGGGAAGTACTGGGCATTATCGGCAGGAACGGGGCGGGCAAGTCCACCCTGCTGAAGATCATTTCCCGGGTGACGGCCCCCACCCAGGGCTGCGTCAAGATCAGGGGGCAGGTGGCCAGCCTGCTGGAGGTGGGCACCGGCTTCCACTTCGAACTCACGGGGCGGGAGAATGTGTTCCTCAACGGCGCTATTTTGGGGATGACGGTGCCGGAAATCAGGCGCAAGTTCGATGAAATCGTGGCCTTCGCCGGGGTGGAGGATTTCATCGACACCCCGGTGAAGCGCTATTCCAGTGGGATGTTCGTGCGCCTGGCCTTCGCGGTGGCGGCGCACCTGGAACCGGATATCCTGGTGGTGGATGAAGTCCTGGCCGTGGGCGATGTGGGCTTCCAGAAAAAGTGTTTGGGGAAGATGGGGCAGGTGGCCAGCCAGGGCCGGACCATCCTGTTTGTGAGCCACAACCTGCAGGCGATTCGCAAGCTGTGCCCCCGCACCCTGCTGCTGGAAGAAGGCCGGGCGGTGGCCGACGGGCCCACGGACACAACCCTGGCAGCCTACCGGCAGACCTTGCACGACGGCAAGATCGATGCCGATCTGGAAATCCACAACCGGGAATACCGCCGGGGCTCCGGCTTCGTCCGCTTCACCGGCCTCGATCTTACGGACCAAAACGGTGCCGCTACGGCCAACTTCGCCCCGGGGGAAACCGTCCGGTTGCGGTGTTCCTATGCATCGGTGCAGGAGGTCGAGGGGTTGGTGATCATGGTGGGTTTGCGCTCCGGGTCCAGCCACGAAATGATTACCAGTGTCCGGCATGTGGTCACTACCCGGAAAATCGCGGCGGGGAGCAGCGGCACGATTGGGGTGGAATTCCCCAGCCTGCCGCTGCGCCCGGGGGAATACCCGGTCTATTGCCGGATCAGCGATGTGGGGGGGCTCCATCACTACGACGTCGTGGACGGCCTGACGCCGCCCATTATTATCTGGGACGACCAGGACAGCACGGGGCTCGACTTCGATCTGTACGGCTCCACCGGCTATTTTACGCTGCCCTCGCGGCTGGTGTCGGAGGGCGGGGGGACATAGGGAAGAGCTTTTTACATTAATTTGATAAATTTATAATAATTTTCAATTTAAGACCATAACATACCCGTTGTTTTTTTAAAATCACAGGGGTTAGCAAATGACTGGCAATATTGCATTACTATTGTTTTCTTTTTTATTTATATTATTATTGACGCTCTATTATTTGAAAAAATGGCCTGATTTAGATGTGGTAGATTTGTATATTATTTTTATCGGACTTCATTTTGGTATTATGCCTTTTATAAGGGGTTGGCATTTTGATAAAGATGTTATATTTGATTTTCGTGAAGTTAGTCCATTAGCGTTGGGTTTAGTTTTCCTACATATGCTGATAATTGTAATTGTTATAAGAGTTTTTTCTCTTTACTTTGGTAGTAAACTCATGAAATATTTAAAGATTAGATACCTCATTTCATTATGGTATCAAACTAATAAATATATATTATTTTTATTGGGGGCATGGTTAATTATATTTAATTTCATAAGTTATTATAAGTATAATATAATTACTTATATATCTCCTGATGATTTTGCAAGATTTAATGAGCAGTTGCCCTACTGGTTTACGTCGACGCGTACAATATATAATTGCTTATCCTTTTGTGTTTTTATTGGATTGTTTGCATATGCTGTAAAATCTAAAAATATTAAACAGTATTTATTAGTCAGTTTAACTGTCATATTCATTCCAATCGTAACCATATATGGGAGAAGATATTTCGTTGAAATGATTGTTGTGTCAGTTATATTATGGTTTGTCTATAAAGAAATAAATATCTTCCGATTAAAATATTTGACTGTTGGGTTGGGATTAATTGTTACGTTTTTTATATTTAGTAATTTGTTTCAAGCGTATCGGTCCGTATTTCAAACTGTTGGCAAGATTGAGATAAATAAATTGGAAAATATATTTTCTGCAGCGTTAAATTACAAATCTACCTTAAAAAATTTTACGAATAGACCGGGGACCTGGGAATTTAACTTTCTGGTTATCGAAAATCAATTAAATAAGAATGAAATGACTACTAAAGGAAGAGTAAGTCTGGAGGGCCTTAAGAGTTCAATTCCGAGATTGTTCTGGCCAGAAAAACAATTTACTGTCATAGATAATATATTATCAAAGCTATATGATGTTGACCCAAGAAAAATCGATATTGGCAAAAATATTGCAGGAATTTGTCAAGTAGACTTTGGTTATTATTCTATTATTATAATGCCAGTGATTGTTTTAGCCATTGTCTATTTATTTGCAATATTGGTTAAGATAACTGCGCCTTATCCTACATTTTTGTGGCTAATCTCGGGAAATATTATATTCTTTTTGGTTAATATTGAAGAAAACGGGAATGAGATATTTTTTATGGTGAGAAATATAATAATTATAATGATTTTGTTAGGGATTTTATTTGTTATCGAGTAAAATATATTTGATGCTGTTTAAGAATGGCACTACTGCTCGCCATGATCATTGATGAGAGGATGCGCGCAGATTAATAACAGGGAATAGGAATAGTCCTGTCGAACATGCTTAAACGGAACATTATTGCTAATTTCTTAGGCAATGGCTGGACAGCCCTGGTGACTTTGGGCTGTGTGCCGCTTTATATCCATTTCATGGGCATTGAGGCCTATGGCCTCGTGGGCTTTTTCTCTGTCCTCATGGGAGTATTCAGCCTTTTGGATATGGGGCTGAGCGCCACGTTAAGCCGGGAGATGGCCCGGCTTTCCGGGTTGGCCGACAAAGCTCAAGAGATGCGCAATCTGGTGCGCACCTTGGAGGTGGTATATTGGGCGGTGGCCGCAGTTCTCGCCGTGGTGGTCATTTCGTGTTCCTCCCTCATCGCGCATAACTGGGTGAAGGCCGGACAACTTTCACCCCAAACCGTCAGGCATGCTATCGTGCTCATGGGTTTAGCCATAGCCCTGCAATGGCCACTTAACTTCTATGCCGGTGGTCTGGTGGGATTGCAACGACAGGTGTTGCTGAATAGTGTCAATGTTGTCATGGCGACTATGCGGGGGGGGGAGCCGTGCTCATCCTCTGGCTGGTCTCCCCCACCATCCACGCCTTTTTCGGCTGGCAAATTGTCAGCAGCGGTCTGCGAGTCTTCCTGGTGGCCCTATTGCTCTGGCGCAGCCTGCCCCCCACCGGGCTGGCGGCTGCCTTTAAGGTTTACCTGTTTCGGAGTATATGGCGTTTCGCCGCAGGCATCACTGCCATTTCCACCCTGACCCTGATATTGACCCAATTAGATAAGGTCATTTTGAGCAAGATGTTGACCTTGGAGATGTTCGGTTACTATACGTTGGCGACCATGGCGGCCTCGGCCATAGGCTATCTGGTGGCTCCCTGTTTCATCGCCATTTATCCCAGGTTTACGCAACTGGTGGCCACAGAAAATTGGACCGAACTCAGGGCTTTTTATCATCGAGGCTGTCAATTGGTGTCAGTGCTGATCCTTCCCACCGCGGTGGTGATCGCGCTCTTCTCCCGGGAGATCCTTTTCTTGTGGACCCGCAGTCAGGTTGCCGCTGAGCAGGCCTCGGTAATTTTAAGTCTGCTGGTCATCGGCGGAGCCTTGAACGGTTTGATGAATATGCCCTTTGCCCTACAACTGGCAAATGGTTGGACCAGCTTGGCCGTTTATGGCAATGCTATAGCAGTTGCGGTTATGGTGCCGATCATTATCCTGTTGACCTGGCATTTTGGGGGGCCAGGGGCCGCCATAGCCGGGATTATTCTTTACGGGGGCTATCTCCTGTTTACCATCCCCATCACGTACCGCCGTTTGTTGCCGGGTGAAACCCGCCGCTGGTATCTGGAAGATGTGGGGTATCCCTTGGTGGCGGCTGCGGTCGTTGCCGGGGTGGGACGCTGGTTGATCCATGGCCAGATGTCTCTGGCGGTTACCGGGATGGTTTTGTTTTTAGTCTACGTCGCGGCATTGACGGCTGCGGCCCTGTCCGCATCCTTGGTGCGGGCGAAGATCCTGGGCCTGGCCCATCGTTTGAAGGTGATTTATGGAACTTGAACCAACGGAGCTGGCAGCAGGGTCATATTACCTGTTGATATTATATTGGATAAATTAAAGAGCGATTGGTGGGCTCTATGAGAAAAAAAATCGTAGAGGTGTGTGCCGTATTTTTAGTTGCAATTATAATATATGTGGTTTTTGATGGTGTTTTCGGAATTATAAAACCCCTGAAACCATATTTATCCGCCCCTGAGCGCTTGACCGCAAAAGCATATTTAAACGAACCATACTTTTCTGAAGAATTTTTAATAGAGAGCTTTGTACAGCCAGGGGAATGGACAAGTCCAGAGGGAACGAAGTTAATTTTTCCTGGGGAATTTCATGGGAAGTTCTTTAACGTGGATACCTTACCTCCGGTCAATGCAACTTATCGGAGAACAATAAATGAAATTGCAGCTGGAACATTGGACAGAAGTAACCAAAAGGATCTTAAAAAAATATTAATTTTGGGCGGTTCGACTGTCTATTGCTCCGAAGTTCCTGACAGTCTCACCATCGCCAGCATTCTTGCCAGGAGGCTGACGACAGAGAGGGCGCAAGAAAGATATTTTATCTTGAATGCTGGCGTTACTTCGGCAAACTCGGCTCAAGAGCTGGAGCGGTTAAGATATGAGCTTGATAGAGGTTTAAGGCCAGATATTGTATTTATTTACAATGGAATAAATGATGTTACTCAAGGGATTTATTTTGGAGACCCTGACGGAGTTATGTTTTCAGATAATAAAAGAAACAAAATTAAAGAAATAGTTAAAAAGGTACTTCCCCTTAACTTCTATCGTTATTATCGCATGAAATCTGAGGCGGAAGGACAGAGGAAAGTACCGGCCCATATGAATGACATGAAATTAATTGAGTCGCTTGCCTATAGGACTGAAGAAAATTATAAAAAAAATATTTTAAACATAAAGAAATTGGCTGATTTATATAATTTTAAGCTCATCATAATATTACAATCGACTATCTATTCGCTGGATCCATCAAATAATAGGGAGTCTATTGCAGAAATAAAAAGATTTGCCGATTTGAGAACTCCACGACTTGATGTGGCATTTTCAATTGGATATCCCTTGCTGAGGAAGGCGATATCAGAAATGAAGGCTAATAAATTAGAGGTTTACGACATCTCGCAGATTTTTAATTCGGTTGATGCAGATATTTTTCTCGACAGTTTCCATATTAATAGTAGCGGGAATAAAATCATTGCTGAGTTTATGGAAAAAATCATTTTGGGGCAGGATCGTAAGAATTAAGATGCAATTTAATCGATTGGACAATATTCGGGAAATATAAAAATGCATCAGTGTTTAGGCTTCATAAAACAGTAACTTAAAAAGCACTGCCCATCTATTGCGGATTCTTTGCACCTGTATCGCATTTTGCGCGAGATGCATCGGCATCCCCCAAAGCTCACACCCTACGGATTCACGCTCATGGGAAACCGGATGATGCAAGAAGGGATTTTCGAGCCAGAAGAGTCAGCCCTGATTAAAGAGTATCTTGAAAAAGTATCAGTGTTCGTTGATATTGGGGCCAACATTGGCTTTTATATTTTAATGGCGCGTTCTGTGAATAAATATCCTATTGCCATCGAGCCCTCGCCGCAGAATTTAAGTTTACTTTATGCCAATTTGAACGCCAATGGTTGGCACGATGTTGAAGTCTACCCCTTGGGAATGGCAGCCAAGCCGGGGATTGTCCCTTTCTATGGCGGGGGGACCGGGGCTTCCATGGTTGAGAGCTGGGCACATAATGCGGGAGTATTACAACAGACCATTTCAACTTCTACGCTCGATGTCATACTTGGTGACCGGTTCTATGGGGAAAAATTATTGATCAAGGTGGACGTGGAGGGCGCGGAATATGAAGTGTTGCAAGGCGCACCCAAGACCCTCGCCAGAAGCCCCGCTCCCCAATCGGGTCCTGGAAATATGTCTGACCGAAAATTTTCCAGCCGGGATCAACCCGCACTTTGAAGCAATATTCCGCTTATTCTGGGACCATGGCTATGTCGCCCGGGTGGTGGGGCCGGATAACCGGGAGGTCACGCCGGCAGTGGTGGCCAGATGGGTGCGCAACCGCAAGCGGGATTTTGGCTACGTCAGCTATCTATTCGAGAAAGATACTCCGTAACCATGAAGCAGCCGGGCACACGCAGTCATGGTCGTTACCGCCCTCTCAAGGAATTGGCGAAGTATCCCTATTTCCTGTTCAGCTTTCTGCTGTTCGATCCTCTGGAGAAGATCAGGAAATTTCGAGCGTTGCCGATATTTGTGCGAAACTTGCTGAGATATCGAACCCTCAATCGCCAGGGCTCGTTTAAGTTCAGGTTCAGGGACCTATGGTACCGAACCTTTGACCAGTTAGAATCAGCCGGGGTCGCCACCGGGCATTATTTTCATCAGGACCTGTGGGCCGCACGCCTAGTGTTTGCGCGACAGGTCAACCGGCATGTAGATGTCGGATCACGGCTTGACGGGTTTATTGCTCACATCCTGCCTTTCTGCCAAGTGACGTATGTTGATATCCGTCCTCTCGAAAGCGCGGTGGAGGGGCTTGAGTTCAGGCAAGGGTCGATCTTGCATCTGCCTTTTGCGGACAATAGCATTCCCAGTTTGAGCTGTCTGCATGTCATTGAGCACATCGGCCTGGGACGCTATGGGGACCCGGTTGACCCGGATGGCCATGTGCAGGCGGCCGGGGAGTTGGTGCGTGTCCTGCAACCCGGCGGCATGCTGCTCCTGGGGACTCCTGTAGGCAGGGAGCGTCTCTGTTTCGACGCCCACCGCATTTTTGATCCTCAAACGGTGGTCGATGCCTTTCACCCCCTCGTGTTGGAGGAATTTAGCGCTATCGACGATTACGGCAGCATGTGTGCTCCGGGCACGACGTTGGCGGAAGCGCAACAATTCCGCTATGGATGCGGGCTGTTCCGGTTCCATAAGCTGTAGCGGTCGGTTGCCCACGGCACCGGTGGCTACTCCCCATGGACCGCGCTCCGGGGAAGCGGTGGATGAATACCTCGCCGGCCACGCCAATTTTGTTCCCGACCGTGAATGCGAACGATTTCCCCTGACATTCACCCCTCGCTGCTGCTTGAAGCATGACTCATGATCTACCCCCCGCCTCAACAATAATATGCGGGCCGGGGAACGAGAGCCTAATTGTAGGAACATCATTATATAATGTGATAAACAAATATCATTTGACAACACAGTTACCAAACAAATATAATTAGTTGTAAACCAAAGGAATTTTTCATGAAGCCTAACATATCAGTTTGTATACCGGCCTACAATCGCCCTGAACTATTATCACCGTTGTTGGATTCGATTGTGAGTCAAGATTATAATAATTATGATATTGTTATTTGCGAGGATGACTCGCCGAAACGTAGTGAGATTCGTAACGTAGTATCTCAATACATTGACCGATTTCCGGGGTTAATTCAGTACTATGAGAACGAGAGTAACCTTGGGTTCGATGGCAATGTCAGGAGGATTTTTGAGAAAGCCCACGGGGAATTTTGCCTGTTCATGGGCAACGACGACCTCATGTGCCCGGGAGCCTTATCTATAGTAGCCACAGCCCTAAACCGTTACGAAAATGTCGGCGTCGTTATGAGAAGTTATGCGTCATTTGAAGGCTCGCCCGATAACATTAAACAGATCCACAGATACTTTGCCACTGAGCGATTTTTCCCGGCCGGCCCCGAGACCATTGTCACATTCTACCGGAGGTTGGTGGTGTTACCCGGCGTGACTATCCATCGTGAATCGGCTTTACAGTATGCTACTGATCGATTCGATGGCACCGCGCTTTACCAGATTTATCTCGTGGCCAACATTTTGGCCGACAAGAATGGCCTCTCCCTGCCGGAGATACTGGCGTTGAACCGGCACGGCGGTATTCCCGATTTAGGCAACAGCCCCAAGGAGAGGGGCAGATTCGTCCCCACGGAGCAAACCCCCGAGTCCTCGGTCTATTTCGTGGCGGGGATGCTGGAAATTGCCAAATATATCGAGGCGAGCCGGGGCATCAAAGTCTACGAAAAAATTCTGCAAGACATCGGCAATTATTCCTATCCCATCCTGTCGATCCAGGCCAAGAGAAGTCTGCCAGTGTTTTTGCGCTATGCTTATCAATTGGCGCAGTTGGGTTTCTGGAAAAATGCCAAGTTTCACGTGTATTTTTTGAGTCTGCTGCTTTTGGGCCCGGAACGAATGGATCAGGTGATCAGCCGGATCAAAAATAAGCTCGGTTTCACCCCGGTTTTTGGCCGAATCTCCTCGGGCCGGGCCCGGTAATCGAACCATGCGCATTCTGGTGATCGGCGATTGGCACTCTGAAGTCCATGAGGAGTGGGTTTTTCGGGCCTTCACGGCGCTGGGCCATGAAGTCCAGCCCTTCGGGTGGCATACCTACTTCAAGCCCCGGCGATCAGTAAGCGGTGCGGCCGGTACCCTGGAGCACATTGCCCTTAAAATCCAGAACCGGCTTATCCTGGGTCCCCGGGTGGCGGCCCTCAACCGTGATGCCGCCCGGGCCGCGGATCGATTCCGCCCGGATATGGTCTTCGTCTATCGGGGTACGCATCTGCTGCCCCGGACTCTGCGCCTGATCAAGGCAAGCAATCCGGCGATGGTGTTGGTCGGCTATAACAATGACAACCCGTTTGTGTCTGGTCAGGTTTACGGCCTGTGGCGCCATTTTTTGAGGGGCTTAGCGGATTATGATCTGATGTTGGCCTACCGGTCTAAAAATATTGAAGATTTCAGATCGGCAGGTGCGCCCCGGGTTCACCTCCTCCGGTCCTGGTATGTCCAGGAGCGTAACCACCCCGTTGCACTCTCCCCGGATGAGCAGGCGCAGTATGAAAGCGACGTGGTCTTTGTGGGCAACTACGAGCGCCAGGGACGACTTGAATGGCTTGAAGAGATTGTCAAAGCTGGATTTAAGCTAAGGCTGTTCGGTCCCGGCAAGTATTGGGACCGTCACGTCTCCAAATCTCCCTGGTTGCACCATCTGGCGCCAGTCAAACAAGTATGGGGCCAAGAGTATAATAAAGCGTTATGTGGCGCCAAGGTCGCCCTGTGCTTTTTATCCAAATTGAATCAAGATACTTATACACGGCGTTGCTTCGAAATACCGGCCACCAAGACCATGTTGCTTTCAGAGTATTCTGACGATTTGTCAACGCTCTACCATGAGGGTGTTGAAGCTGAGTTTTTTCAATCCAAGGATGAACTTATCACCAAGTTGCATCGCTATGTGCCGGATGCGGCGCGGCGCCGCCGCGTGGCCGAGGCGGGCTATCGGCGCGTGGTGGCTGACGGGCATGATGTGATATCCCGGATGCGCCAGGTGCTGGCCTGGGTCAATGAACTCCGATAAGGCGGTTGGTTGAGGGCCATGAAACCTGAGCATCATGAGAAGTCCAGGGTCATGCGTTTCTTGAGACGGCTCGGCATGGAACGCCTGGCCTGGTCTCTCAGGCGACTGCATTGCCCCGTGGCCAGGGAGGCCCTGGTGCTCGAAGTGGGCTCGGGTGGCAATCCTTATCCCCGGGCCAACGTTCTGCTGGATGCCTACGAGGAGACGCGTCAGCGTCATTGGGAGCCGCTGAGAGTTGATCGCCCCATGGTGCTGGGATTTATCGAGCGCTTGCCATTTAAGAGCGGCAGCTTCGATTTTCTGATCGCTTCACATGTCCTGGAGCACTCTCCCCATCCTGAAAAAGCCCTGGCAGAGTTCCAGCGGGTGGCTCGCGCCGGCTATATTGAGGTCCCCGATGCGTTTTTTGAGCGTCTCAACCCCTATCGAGACCATCGTTCCGAAATCACTTTTTGGCAGGGCCGGCTGTGGATTCGCAAGAAACCGTTTTGGATTGTAGATCAGGACCTGGTTGAACTCTATGCAATGAGATTCAAACCATTTCTTACTCAGGATATTATGCGCAAGAAGCCGTTTATTTTTCATGTGCGTTACTACTGGAATGAAAGAATCAATTTTATTATTGTCAATCCTGAAACGGATTCAACCTGGCAACCGATTATGGACGATGTATCTGATGTTCCTGTACAAAATATTAAACAGAAATTTCGGAAGATATTTATTGATTCTATAAGATATTTGTTGTCACAAAATAAGCGCAATCGGACAATTAATTTACTCGATCTCATGATATGTCCCACCTGTGGCTCAGAACGGCTAGAAGCTACGCCCAATTGTTTCCGGTGTCTGACTTGCAAAGGGTCCTATGAGATCCATAATAATGTGCCGCGGATGTTTCCGAACTGATGATTGGCAAAGCTCTTAGGCCTGTCGCAAGAATGCCTTGTCCCCGGTGTGCCTAGGCCAAGAATAATCCACCAGCGCTTTTTGAGTGCCTTGCGGCCCTCCGGATTGACTGGTTACCCAATGACCGCACATGTGCCGGGTCACGTGTGGTAACGGCCCTGTTAATGTGCTAATATGTCTTATAGGCAGTACCACGTCCTGCAGGGCTAGATGCAGGAACTGCGCCTTTATAGCACTGCAATACTCGGGTCAATACATTATCTGACTGCCAGAGCACCATTGCGAATAAAACAATGAGATCAAACAATTTCTGCCGGATATGTAATGCCAATGAAATTAAATTTGAAACGTTAGTTAGCATGGGGAAAATTCCGCAAATATCAAAAAAGGGTCAATTACTTGAATTGATGATATGTCCTTCGTGTGGTCATGCATCACGCAATGATGGAAGGGATTTAACAACCAATCTGGAAATCCAACAGAATTCATTTAGCCAAAACGTCGTAATGCCTCACCGACGTGAGTCTTGCTGGCCCCATCGGCCGGCCTTAATAGCTTCGGAAGTCATAAGGTTGCACAAGCATGCCGGGAAAGCACTGGACATCGGGTGCAATACCGGTATCTGGTTGGCGACCCTGGGTGCCGCCTGGGACAGATATGGGGTTGAACTCTCCCCACTGGCGGCCGAAACTGCCCGCCTGTTCAGTAAGGCAGAAATTTTTTGTGGTTCCATTGAATCATATCAAGCTACCCCTAACTCATATGATATGGTAACGGCTTTCGCAGTCATTGAACATCTGTCGGACCCGCAGATGTTAGTGGCCTGGGCTTATGAGCATTTGGCACCTGGCGGCCTGTTGGTCTTAATGACCGGGGATCGGGAAAGTCTGGTGGCCCGGCAGATGGGGACGGATTGGCCTTTATACTGGTCACACGATCATATCAGTTTTTTCAGCGCCCGTTCCCTCCGCCGCTTGCTGGAGAACCGGGGTTTCCAGGTGATGCGCCAGGAATGGCGTTTTATGTATACTGCAACCGGCCTGGGATCACCAATGCTCAAATATTTTATGAAGCTCAAAGAGATTTTGAGGATTGGTATTACTTCTCCGACTAACGATCATTATTATTGTTATGCACGCAAGCTGATGTGAGTCGAGAAGACATGCGTCCCCCCATATCGATCATGACATCTCCCGTTCCCGTCGGCCGATACTTTATTAAAGAGCCGATAAAGCACGTTGTGCGCTTTTTGAGAGACGCCATTTTTAAGAAACCGGTCTATCTGAAATCGCACTATGGCGGGCACCCGGCGGTGACCCGCAGCGTGGTGGAAGGCTTGCAAAAGATTGGCGTCAGGGTGACGTATAATCCGCGCACTCTTAGCGCCGTGGGGGAGGCCGTCTTTGTCCCCAATGGCTTTGACGCCCTTGGGCAGGCGATTCAGATGAAGCGGTCCGGTTATCTCAAGAGGTTATTGGCCGGGCCTAATCTGGTGGAATTCCCCTCGGACCGGAGAGAGCTGATCACTGCGGCCGAGATAGATGTGTATCTCACCCCGGACAACTCGACGCGTGATTTGTATATCGAGGACTGCCCTGAATTAAGCGGCCGTTGTCAGGCGTGGCCGGCCGGAGTGGATACTGATTATTGGCGGCCGGCATTGAGCCGGGCCGATCGCCCTAATATACTGGTATATCAGAAGCCAGACAGCGGGCCTGTTGAACCCCAAGGAATAATAACAAAATTAACGCAACTTGGATATCACGTGGAAATAATCCGATATGGGTGTTATACCCATGAGCAATATTTGCAAGCCCTCCAACATGCTAAAGTAATGGTAGGATTATCCCGGTCGGAAAGTCAGGGGATTGCGTGGGCTGAAGCATGGTCTGCCGATGTTCCCACTCTGATCGTACGAAATGATGTCACGACGCTCCGCGGTAAAACGTATCGGTCCTCAACCGCACCATACCTGTCATCGCAAACGGGGATGTTCTTTAACGATCTCCTGGACTTGGAGACTGTGTGCAATTACTGGAAAATGAACCAAGATACTTTTGAGCCCCGGGAGTGGGTAGTTAATAATCTCTCTGATGAAAGATGCGCCCAAGAATTATGTAAGATAGCGGGAATTGGATATTAACGACTATGATAACGCCGGAATTAAAATCTTATAGTGAATGGTTGGACGAACGAAATTACCGGGTGAAAATCATCAATAAACAAGATTATTTTGCCAATCTTAATTTTGATGAGGAAGACTATTATTCAGCATCCTGGGTTAAAGATTATTGGCAGAAAGTATTTAATTATAAAATCCGTGTTAGCGGCGTCGTTTTCAGACCAGGCCTGCGGGTGTTAGATCTTTGTTGCGGCAGAGGGGATTTAGGTTCCTTTTTAGAACACCAATTTAATACTAAAGTCGTTTATTGTGATATCAGTCTAAAGCAACTCATAAATGCCGCGGAAAAAAAGAGATTTTCCGGGGAGGCTTTTCATCTGGCTTGCTGTGCGGATGTCCTCCATCTGCCATTCGCAGCCGGCTCCTTTGATATTGTTATCGGCAACTCGTTTCTCCATCACATTGCGGATGTGCCGGCTACACTCGCCGAAATCAAGCGCGTCCAAGCGCCTGGCGGCCTGACCCTTTTGCTGCTTGAACCCGGCACCTCAGCGCCATTTCTCCAGTCATTTCCTCAATCCTTACTAGGACCCGTACGGAGATTATGGGGAAAGAAGAGGGCGGCCCCTCCGGTCTTTAGCGACCTTTGGTTGTTCAGGCCGGGCGAAATGACGCGGCTGTTCCATGAGGCCGGTTTCAGT
This sequence comes from uncultured Chloroflexia bacterium, assembly GCA_963802275.1. Taxonomy (GTDB): domain Bacteria; phylum Chloroflexota; class Anaerolineae; order Anaerolineales; family Anaerolineaceae; genus CAZMZW01. The sequence goes on from CAWDIB010000004.1 coordinate 54,187, forward strand.
TCGGTCAGATTATGGGGTACCGGCTTAATCTCCAGCCTGACCCTCACTCTCTGGATGAATGTCGCCTATAGATTGCCATGGCTGCCGAGTTCATGGGTCTACCCGATATATTTTTTGAAAGCCCTGATGGATAGAATCGAAGCTCGTCTGGCAAGCCAAGCTATGGTAAAGCTGTCTCCAAACTTGATGGTGTTAGCTAGTTCCCATCCGGAAACACCCCCTCCCCTGGTGGGAGGGGGCTGGGGGGAGGGGGCTGTCAAGGGAACACCTCGTTATAACGAGGCATTTTCACCCCCACCCTAACCCTCCCCCATCAAGGGGGGAGGGAACAGAAGGACTTTCCGGATGGGCACTAGCTAAGGATTAGGCGGCGACTGAAACCCTTTGGAGCACATGGGGGATTTTCCTTTTCGGATCCGGGGGGCAAGCCACATTGACGCCATCATGACCTGAAACCACATGACATTCACCTGATCGAGCCTGAAAGTGGATATGGGTGCGCTCAAAAAAATCGCTCTGCTCCTAAAACGACTCTGCCTGAATCAGCCGTTCTTACAAAAAGGCTGGGGCCTGATCCGCAGTCGCCAATTGCTCCGGGATTATCAGACCCGTCGTGAACATTATGCCCGATTGGCCCATCAGAAGAAGTTAACTTATCGTGAATCCGCCAGCATTGCGGCAATTCAGGCCCGGTTAGCGGCGCGCCATTACCGGCCGACTTCCCGGAAGCTTGGGGAAATTCACACCTTTGCCTTTGTGCCCGACCTGGGCTGGCACCGGGAATTATTAGCGGATTTACGCCATCTGGGGCCCGTCACCCACTTTGACTATGTTGCCAAGGGATTCAGTTGGGACGCGTTTTGGCAAGCTGACCGGGCCGGCCTGAGCCAGCGCCGGGCGATGAATGAGCTGGTCTTGCCGGCATTGCGCCAGGCCCAGGAGACGAGGCCGGTGGACTGGGTTTTTGTCTATGCCAGCGGCCTGGAAATTGCGGCCGATACCATCGGGAAGATCACGGCAGAGTTCGGCATACCCACGGTTAACATGTGCCTTGACGACAAGCAAAGCTGGACCGGACCCTTTATGGGCGATCATCCTGGTGGACAGGTCGGTATAGCCTCGGTGTTTGATCTTTCCTGGACTTCGGCTCGGGTTGCCTGTGAATGGTATCTGGTTGAGGGGGGTCGGCCAATCTTTTTGCCGGAAGGTTTTAATGCGACGATTTATCGGCCCAGGCAAGTCGCTCAAGATATCCCGGTCAGTTTTATCGGGGGGGCTTATGGCTACCGTCCGTCGGTGGTCAATTATCTGTTAAGGCATGGGGTGCCGCTCCAAACCTTCGGGTCGGGCTGGCCTCATTCCGGTTGGGTTGATGATATCGTGGACATCATTAATCGCAGCGTCATAAACCTGGGAATGGGCGGCATCGGCTATGCAGAAGGAATCACCAACGTCAAGGGCCGTGACTTCGAGATCCCGGGCACCGGCGGCGGGGTTTATCTCACCTCATTTAATTCTGATCTGTCGCAGAGTTTTACCGTTGGCGAGGAAATTCTCTGCTACAGCAGTCGCGATGAGATGCTGGAGTTGATCCGCTACTACCTGGCTCACCCTGAAGAAGCCAGGGCCATTGCGGCCCGGGGACGGGAGCGCTGTCTCCGGGAGCACCGCTGGCTCCATCGCTATCAGAAGATCCTTACCGTTCTGGGGATCTTGTCTGCGGAACCAACCGCCTAAACCGGGTGGCCGCCACTTCATGAACCGTTGAGGATTCTTGCGATTCAATAGTTTGGGGTACCTCGATAGATAGCCGTAGTGTACCAAAATTAGATATACCGTGATGAAGAGACAACTATGTGTGGAATTGTCGGCATCGCATCTCGATTTCCCATAACCGAGCCATATGTGCTCGATGCCATGCGTGACACCATGCGCCATCGTGGGCCAGATGGTCAAGGCGTGTGGTTCACCTCCGACCGAAGAGTCGGACTGGCGCATCGGCGCCTGGCGATCATCGATTTATCGCCTGGCGGCCACCAGCCCATGCTGGATGCTACCGGCCGGTTCGTCATTACCTACAACGGCGAAATCTACAACTACCTCGAGGTGCGTCGAGAGCTGGAAGAACTGGGCCATAGTTTTAGCACCGCCAGCGACACCGAAGTGATCCTGGAAGCGTACCGGGCCTGGGGTACGGCCTGTTTGAGCCGCTTGAACGGCATGTTCGCCTTCGGGCTCTATGATGGCCTCGAGCAACGGTTGTTCCTGGCCCGGGACCGGGTCGGGGAAAAGCCGCTGTTCTATCGCCTGGCGGGCGGGACTTTTACCTTCGCCTCGGAGCTCAAGGCGTTGATGGCCGATCCGTCTTTCCCGCGTCGATTAGATATGGAGGCCTTGGATTACTACCTGGCCTTCGGCTACGTGCCGGGAGAGCGGTGCATCCTGCAGGAGGTGCGTAAACTGCCCCCGGCCCACGGCCTGACCTACGACCTGCGAACCGAAAAGCCGCACCTCTGGCAGTATTGGCACCTGCCTGAGCCCGATGCATCTTCGGCCCCGGAAGCCGATCTGGTGGAGGAACTGGCCGTCCTCCTGCAGGATTCGGTGCGCCTGCGCCTGGTCGCCGATGTCCCCGTGGGAGTTTTGCTGAGCGGCGGCATTGACTCCAGCCTGGTGACCGCCATGGCGGCGCACATTTGCCCCAGCCCGGTGAAGACTTTCACCATCTCCTTTCCCGGTCATCCGGCCTATGATGAAGGACCCTATGCCCGGATGGTAGCACTTCACTTTGGCACGGAGCACCGGGAAATGGCTGCGGAACCAGCCACCGTGGAATTGCTGCCGCAACTGGCCCGGCAATTTGATGAACCCATTGGCGACTCTTCCATGGTACCCACGTACCTCGTGGCTCGCATGATTCGCGAGTATGCCACCGTGGCCCTGGGTGGCGACGGTGGCGATGAGTTGTTCGGGGGCTACCAGCGTTACAGTTCGGTGCAGCGCCAGGAGAGGATTCGGCATTTTATCCCCCGGCCGGTGCGAGCCTGGCTGGGGGCTGCGGCGGCCCGGGCCTTGCCGCCGGGATTCAAGGGGCGCAACTACCTCATGGGGGTCACCGCGGACCTGCCCCAGAGCATTGCCCACGTTAACACTTACTTCGACCCGTTCTCCCGGTATCGTCTCTTGGCTCCCCTGGGCCTGCACCCCAACCCGGACAGGCTGCCGGAAGGGTATAAAGCCGCCTTATGCCGGCCCGACCACAGCCCCTTGCAGCAAGTCAGCCGGGTCGATTTTCACACCAACCTGGTGGACGACTTTCTGGTCAAAGTGGATCGGGCCTCCATGCTCGCCTCCCTGGAAGTGAGGGCGCCCTGGTTGGATCACCGCATCGTCGAACTGGCTTTTGGCGGTGTGCCGGACAGGCTCCGGGCCACGACCCGGGAGCGCAAAATCCTGACCCGGCGCCTGGCCCGGCGACTGCTGCCCCCCCAGTTGGACCTGCAGCGCAAGCAGGGTTTTTCCCTGCCCCTCAATGCCTGGTTCAAAGGCGATTGGGGCAGCTTCATCGAAGAGGTGCTGCAGCAGGCCGACCCGCACCTGTTCGACCGGCGCCTCGTGCAGAGCCTGATAGCCGGGCAGCGCCGCGGCTATGCCAATACCAACCGGCTGTTTCTTTTGGCCATGTTCGAGCTGTGGAGACGGGAATATCAGGTGGCGCTGGGATAATCACGGTTTTACCGGATAATCCGGTTAACCTACGAGGGTGGAGGCGCCATCGGCAGCCACCCTGGCAATGACGGGCCAGGGATGCGGATGAAAGTCGCGATAGTTAACATGACGGGGGGAGGCCTGAGCCAGGGCTACATCAGATACCTGTCCGAAACCTTGCCCCTCATGCTTCGCCACCCGCGGCTGCGTGAAATTATTGTATTCTTGCCGCCTGGTTTCTCCGCACTATTCGCCGGAATCTTGCCGCCGGAATGCCTGCGTCAGTTTGACAACGGCTTTCTGGGACGCCGGCAGCTGCGGCGGGAGATCCTCCGGATTTCGCCGGACGTGGTGTTTTTCCCCGGCAACCAGTGGATGAACCTTGGCAAGATTCCCTCCGTATCCATGGTGCAAAGTATGTTGCCCATGGTGATGCCCTTCGGCGGCAACGGTTGGCTCGACATCGCCAAGAACCTGGTCCGGGCTCGTTTAACCAGAATTGCCTGTCAGCGCGCCGACCGGGTGATCGCCATCTCCGATTATGTGCGGCAATTTCTGGAGGATACCTGGCAGATAGCCCCGGACCGGATAGGGATGGTCTATCACGGGGTGAATCCGCCGCCGGCCGCTGACGCCCAGAAAATACCTGGTTCTCTCCCCCCGGATTGGAGTGGCAAATTCTTATTCACGGCGGGTTCCATGCATCCTTACCGGGGTTTGGGCGATGTTATTGAGGCGATGACTGTCCTTGCTTCCCAAGGGGTGCGACCGCTTTTGGTCATTGCGGGGGGAGTTGATCTCGATCACACCCAGCGGCCTTATTTCCAGAGGATGCAGAAACTCGCAGAGAAATCGGGGGTTCAAGCGCAGATCGCCTGGACCGGCCACCTCAATGCCGCGGAGATGTCCTGGTGCTACTCTCACTGCCGGCTGTTTCTCATGACCAGCCGGGTGGAGGCCTGCCCCAACATCGCTCTGGAGGCCATGAGCCACGGGGCCTTTTGTCTGGCCGCCAATAATTCGCCGTTGCCGGAATTCTTCCAAACGGCGGCGCTCTACTACCGCCCCAAGAGTGGGGCGGCGCTGGCCCAGGCCATCAGCGTCGCCTTGGCTCATTCCCCTGAAGCCGCCGATGAAATGCGCCTGCGGGCCCGGAGGCGAGCCGGCGATTTTAGCTGGCGGGACACCACGGAACGCACCATCCATGAGCTTGAACTGGCCGCAAAAATGGTATAATCTTAGCAATACCTGGCCTGAACCTCCTGGATCAGCAGAGATTGAGACGCCAATTTGCCGCCAGCGTATTAAGCCACCGTTCCCCAACCGGTTGAAAAATCCGGCCGCAGCCTTGTTATCTGGAGACCGTTAAGGATACATGCCTTTCTTCCGTCTTAATGAGTGGGACCATTCCGGGTTCGATTACGGTCGCCCAAAGGTTTTCGTCATCCTGTGGTTCTTGTGCCAGGATATCTTGTTCCGCTTTTCTCCTCTTCCCTGCTATGGGTTTCGCCGGTGGTTGCTCAAAACTTTCGGGTGCAAAGTCGGCAAGGATGTCCTCGTGCATCCCCGGGCCCGGATACATTTTCCCTGGCGGGTAACTATTGGCGATCACTCGTGGATCGGCGAGGATGTCTGGCTCTATTCCGTCGCGACGATCAAGATCGGCGAGCAAACGATCATCTCGCAGAAAAGCTTTCTTTGCACTGCGGGCCATGACTATAAAGATCCTCATTTCAAGACCACGCACAGACCCATAACCGTGGGAAGCGGTGTCTGGATTGCTGCGGACGTGTATATAGCCCCCGGAGTTACCATTGGCGACGATGCGGTTATTGGGGCTCGATCCAGTGTATTTCATGATATGTCGGCAGGGATGGTGTGTCATGGGTCTCCCTGTCGTCCTGTTAAGGCCAGGTGACGATGACCGTTTTGCCAAACCCGGGATCTTTAGCGGTGGCGTGCAAGCAGGTTGAGGGTATCTTGTGGGGCCACAATCCCGAAAGCCAGAGCCAAACCGCCTCGCCTTCTTTAATGAAAATGAGCCCATCGTTGGTCACCCTCCAGAAGCCCTGGACTGCTTTTTGCGGACGAGCATGGGTTCTGGTGCTGGGCCCCTATGTGATGAAGCGATCATGATCGTTTATCTGGTGAACCGGTATTTCTGGCCGGATGAATCAGCCACTTCGCTTCTGCTCACCGACCTCGCCGAAGACTTGCGGGCTGCCGGTCATGAGGTGCAGGTCTTTACTTCCCGGCAATTATATAATCGCCCCCAGGCCCAATTGCCGAAGCACCAGATTTGGCAAGGAATTCAGATACACCGCCTCAATACGAGCTCGCTTCGGCCGGCGACATTTCTGGGGCCGCCTTCTTGATATAATTACCTTCCATCTGGCGCTGCGTTATGCCAATAATATCACCGTGCACGCCGGATGCCTGGTTCGTGATGACCGACCCGCCGCTGCTGGTGACTACGGTTTTGAAGTTGCGGGATCGCCTGGGTGGGCGGGTGATTCACCATGTGGACGATGTCTATCCCGATCTGGCCATGGCCCTGGGGTCTCTGCCGGCCGCGGGGCTCGGTCTCGTCGCTCCTGGACCGCTGGGCGCGAGGCAGGGCTGAGAGATTGTGATCAAGTCCTCGCCCTGGGAGAATGTATGGCCAGGGTGCTGAAACAACAAGGGCGTGGCCGATGACCGTCTGGCCATTACGCCGCCCTGGGCGGACGGCAGCCGGCTCTATCCCCTGGACCATGGCGAAAACGGGTTTCGCCAAGAAATCGGCATTCCCGGAGATCACCTGGTGGTGATGTACTCAGGCAACATGGGCCTCGGCCACCGGTTTGAAACTATCCTGGCGGCGGCTCGCTCCCTGGCGCCGGTGGATACCATCCATTTCGTCTTTATCGGCGACGGAGCCAGGAGGCCTCAGATCGACGCCTTCCGCCGAGAGCATAATCTCAAAAATATTATGATGCTGCCCTACCAACCCCGGGAAAGGCTCAGGGAAACCTTGTCCGCCGGGGATGTCCACCTGATTTCCCTGGATGCCAGGGTCCAGGGATTGATCGTTCCCAGCAAGCTTGCCGGGATACTGGCGGTGGGCCGGCCGGTGGTCTTTCTGGGAAGTGAACAGAACAGCGTCGCAGCCGCGATTCTGCGGGAACCTTGTGGCCACGTCATACCCGAAGGAGATGTCAGCCAACTCGAGGCGATAATCGAGCGGTTCAGGCAAGAACCCGGAGCACCGCCGGCGGTTGGGCGACGTCGGCCAGGAACCTGTTTGACCGGGAATATGACCGGGCCGTAGTGGTCCCCAAGATTATTGCTCAACTTGAGCGGAACATTTAAAAAATAGATTATGACAATGAGGATTCTATGCCAGGAAGGTTGCGGTTGACAGCCGAGCAATATGATTAAAGGAGTAATCATGAGTTTTCGAACAGAGAAAAATAATAAACAAAATCAGGATTGTAGAATAATGTTTAAAATATTCAGTCTCCACGATATCTCCCTGGAAATTTATATTATTTAGTGGTGATACTTTATGTTATATCTTATCTGTGATTATTGCTTTATATCTTTAATCAATTTACTTCACCAATATTATTTAATATGTATTTCAATATAAAATATATTTTTTATTGATTGGCAATTACTTATCTTGTAGTATTATATATCGCTGATACTTATAATTATTTTAAGGATTTCCGGCAGTAATCTCAATCTGTATATGTGTTCATGCTTGCTTGGATTGGGACACCGTAGTCGTACTACGACTCTTCTATTTTCCTCTGCAAGGCTGGATTATCGGCCGCACTCTGCTGTTAATCCAGGCGCTCTCCTTCTCAATCCTCGTTGCGGTCTGGCGATTCACTTTTTCGGTCATTGCCCTGCCGCAGCGTCTGGAGAAACGCATCATGATTATCGGCGCGGGCAAGCCGGGCGGTATCTCTTGAATTCTCTTCGCGAGTAGACCGGGATGCGGTTTCTTGCCCGTGGGTTTCGTGGATGACGATGTCCAGAAGGTGGGGACCGGGTGGATGACCTGCCGGTCCTGGGAGATTCATCGCAATTGCTGATTTAATTAATGACATATAAGGTTAACCTGGCAGTGGTGGCAATCACCGGGAAGAGGTCCTCCTGTCTGACCAACAACCTGATCATGGTGTCCTGGGATGAATGTCCGCTCATTGACATGCCCACATTTTACGAGTTTCTTACCGGTAAGCTCCCCACCGATCATATCTCCGATGACTGGATATTCGATTGGAGTATCAATAGCAGTAAAATCTATTATATCAGGTTAAAGCGTCTTATTGATTTGATCCTTGGCAGGAATATTTCTCCTTGTAGCCAGTCCTCTGATGCTGTTGGTTGCCTTGTCAATTAAGCTGGACAGTAAAGGCCCAATATTTTTTCTGCAGGAGAGACTTGGCCAAAAAGGGAAGCCCTTTAAGATCATAAAATTTAGAACCATGTTTACAGAGCGCAACAATGATGGCCCAGTTTGGACCGAACAGAATGACCCTCGTATTACTAACGTCGGTAGAGTAATTCGAAAGCTTCGGCTGGATGAGTTGCCGCAATTATGGAATATTCTCAGAGGCGAAATGAGTTTTATTGGACCCCGGCCCCTGGCTCATACTACCCATATGGACCAGATTTTTTTTTATAACTATCGGACCTTGGTCAAGCCGGGCATTACCGGCTGGGCCCAAGTGACGTTTCCCGATGGATTGTCAATTGATACAACTCAGGAAAAAATCAAATACGATCTTTACTATATTAAGAATATTGGCTTTCTCCTGGATTTGGCCATTCTGCTGAAAACCGTACGCACTGTGGTTTTTGGGCAGGGCAGATAACTGGCGACCGGAAGCCTCGGGGGGCTCCGGATTTCAGACTTCAGGCTTAAAGGACCAGGTGTTTACTAGGCACTGAGGAGCGGAGGCGGTCGGTTCCGGTGACCAGCGCCCGGCTGCATGGTTTTCCCCGGCTTGGTGAGCCCGGCCGGATAGGCATCACTATGATGATAATTCAAAACAGTTTGGCATCCCGATAACCTGAATGTGCGGTCTGGCGGGAATTTTTGCCTACGAGAGCGCGGCCTTCGCCGTCGACGCGGCGGAACTTGTGCGGATGCGCGAGGCCATGCAAGCCCGGGGGCCGGATGGGGCGGGGTTGTGGATTTCCGGGGATCAGCGCGTGGGGCTGGCGCATCGCCGCCTCTCCATCATTGATTTGAGCGAGGCCGGGGCCCAGCCCATGGCCACCCCGGATAAGTCCGTCTGGGTGGTGTTCAACGGCGAGATTTATAATTACCGGGAGATCCGGACCGGGCTGGAGGCTAAAGGGTATCGCTTTCAGTCCCAGAGCGACACCGAGGTCCTGCTCCACCTCTACCAGGAGTACGGCGACGCCATGACGGCGCGGCTCCGGGGCATGTATGCCTTTGCCATCTGGGACGAGTCCCGGCAGCGGCTGCTCCTGGGGCGGGACCCTTTCGGCATCAAGCCCCTCTACTACGCCGATGACGGCAGGACCCTGAGGTTTGCGTCCCAGGTCAAGGCCCTGCTGGCCGGCGGGGGCGTGGATACGAGCCCTGAGCCCGCCGGGCACGCGGGGTTTTTTCCAACACGGCGATGGCCAGTGTCCGGCGCATGCCGGAGCGCGGCAAAAAAGAGGTCAACTTCGCACCGACCATCCCGATGTCCACGTATCTATTGGCATTTGTGATCGGGCCGCTGGAGCCGACCGACGCCGTCCAAGCGGACGGGATCCCGATTCGGGTCTGGGCCGTTCCGGGGAAGGGACATCTCGGGCTCGTTCGCACTCGAGGTGGCGGCGTTCTCCTTGCGCTTCGTTCCGGGAGTACTTCGCCGTGGACTATCCGGGGGACAAGCTGGACCTGATCGCCATTCCCGACTTCGCCTTCGGCGCCATGGAGAATCTGGGCGCTATCACGTTTCGCGAGACCGCGCTTCTGGCGGACCAGGGGAGCGCCACCCATGCCGAGCTCGCCCGGGTGGCCCACGTGGTGGCCCACGAGATCGCGCACATGTGGTTCGGGGATCTGGTGACGATGGCGTGGTGGAACGGACTCTGGCTGAATGAGGCCTTCGCCACGTTCATGGAGGTGCTGGCGGTCGACGCGTGGAAAACCCGCCTGGGGGCGCTGGGACAACTTCGGCGTGTCGCGGACCGCCGCCTTTCTGACGGACGGTCTTCGGTCGAGTCGCCCCATCGAGTTCGAGGTAGTGGCTCCCAAGGACGCCGAGGCCATGTTCGACGTGCTGACGTACGAGAAGGGTGGGGCCGTCCTCCGGATGCTGGAGCAGTATCTCGGCCCCGAGGTCTTTCGCGACGGCGTCCGGAAGTATCTGACCGCGCACCAGTTCTCCAACGCCGAGACGACGGATCTCTGGAAAGCTCTGGGGAACGCATCCGGTCAACCGATCCCGGAGATGATGGACGGATGGATCTTCCGGCAGGGGTTTCCCATGGTGACCGTGGAAGCGGAGGGGACGGGCGAAATCGTGCGCTTCAGCCAACGCCCGTTCCGGTATCTGGCCGATGGCGACGACACGAAATCCCTCTGGCAGGTTCCGATCACCTATCGCGCTCGGGTGAACGACAACATCGTTCGCGGCCACATCCTTCTCTCGACCGCGGTAGAGCGCGTCACCTTTCCGGGCAAACCGGACTGGGTCGTGGCGAACGAGGGGGGCCACGGTTTCTACCGTGTGCGGTACGGGCGGGCACTCCTCGCACCGCTCCTCCGTGCACCCGCCGAAACGCTGGCAGCCATCGAGCGTTTCAACCTGGTCAGCGACGCCTGGGCGGCGACCGTGGCGGGCATGTTTCCGGTGGCCGACTTCCTGGAGTTGACGGGCCGGTTCCGGCACGAAGCCGACCGGCACGTATGGACCTCGCTCCTGGCGTCGTTCGGGTATCTCGCACGGGTCGCCCCGACCGATCTTCGGTCCGGCCTGGAAGCGCTGGTCCGCGATCGGCTGGGAGAAGCCACGCGGCGCGTCGGTTGGTCTTCGAGGGCCGAAGAGAGCGACCTTGATCGCGAACTGCGGGGCGAGCTTCTCCGGACGATGGGAACACTCGGGAACGATGGGGAGGTTCAGCAGGCGGCGCGCGGCCTTTACGATCGCGCCGCGGAGGCGGCCGTGCCGGACCCCAGCGTGCACGCGGCCGTCATCGCGTTGGTGGCGCATACGGGGGGCGAGAGCGAGTATCAGGAGTTCCTGGCGCGCTTCAAGGCGGCCACGACGCCACAGGGCGAGCAGCGGTATCTTCGCGCGCTGACCGGTTTCCGCACTCCGGAACTGATCCGGCGAACGCTCGAGTTCTGCGTCAACGGCGAGGTGCGAACGCAGGACGCGCCGTTCGTGGTGCGAGACCTGCTCCTGAGTTTCCACGGCCGCGAGCCGGCATGGGGCTTTGTCAAGGAGCACTGGGAAGAGATGGAGCGGCGTTACCCCTCCCAGAGCGGCTTGCGGCGTCTCTGCGAGGGTATCACCGGGCTGGCCACGCCGGCGCTCGAGGCGGACGTGCGGTCCTTCTTCGGCTCCCGGACGGTTTCTTTTGGCGGGAAGACGCTGGAGCAGTATCTGGAACAGCTTCAGGTGGCGGTCCGCTTTCAAGAGCGGGAAACGTCGGCGTTGCGGGTCTACCTTGGCAAAACCTGACCGGTTGGAGCTTGCGCGGAATACTTCCTTCGCTGGCCCGCGATCGGCCGGGCAGCCTTTCAGGTGGGCAAAACCCCACCGTGGGCAAATGCCCACGCTTCGCGACGGACAGCCGCGGCGCTGAGGATCTCTTGCGTAGGCGGTCGTGACGGACGATTGACTCCCAACGTGTTGATTTCATTCAATCGAATACCGTGACGGAATCCGGTATGGACGATCGGCGTCGGCCGCCAGTTTCTGGCATTCTCTTTGCTTTAAGGTCTCTCCGTCAGAAGAGACGCGCTGCGCGGTGCCGGAAGAGACAGGCAGGGGATTTCGGACGGCGTTGACTTCAGCGGGTAGGTGGTCCGCAAGGGAGGATTGGACGATGAAAGCGAAACTTCGAACCCTGATGTTGATGGTCGTGGCGTTCTTGGTCGTGCCGTTCCTGGCCGACCTTCACGTTCCCTTCGGTTCGGGTGACAATGGCGTCGCCTTTGCCAAGGATGGCGGCGGCGGTGGCGACAGCGGTGGCAGCGGCGGGGGTTCCGGCAGCGGAGGTAGCGGCTCCGGCAGCGGCGACAGCGGCGGCCATGGGGGCGAGGGGGGCGGGAGGCGGCAGCGGGGGTCAGGGGGGAGGGGCGCGTGGGAGCGACAGCGGGGGCCGCGGAAGTGACAGCAGCGGCCATGGTGGTTCGTCCGGGCACAGCGCGGACTCGTCGCGAGGCGGTGAAGGACAAGGGCAGGGCCGTGATGGCGGCCTTGGCCATGGCCACTCCGGCCGCGGCACAGGGAACAGTGTCTCAGAAGCCGCCCACTTCGACCGCCCACGGCGGGCGAGCGGCTGCCCAGGAGGCCGGTGCGCGTAATCTGGGTGGGGCCGTGAGCTCGGCGGTTCACGAGGCGCAACAGGCCCGCGACCAGGATCGTACCCGCGACCAGGATCGTACCCGCGACCAGGATCGTACCCGCGAAACGGAGACTCGACGCGAGGTTGAGGCGCGTCAGCGAGAGGTCGAGGCGGAGAACCGCGACATTGGCAGGGTGAGTGGGGCGACGGTTCCCCGCTAACGTATGACTGGGATATGCGGGCCGAACCCGAACGGACAACAACGGGTTCGGCCCTTCAAGTCACACATCGCCACCACGGCGACACAACATTGGATGGAGAAATGGGGGCTGGCCGGTCATGACGACCCGGATGAGAAGTCGCTTCACCCGATTCGCACTGGTTCTTGCTGTGACCCTCGGCGTCGGCTTCGCTACGAGCGGCTGCGTGGCCATGGCACAAAGCCTTCAGGCCCAGCGGAGCTACGACCAGGGGTTGGAGCGCTACAAGGCCAGGGACTATGCCGGTGCGATCCCGCACCTCGAGAAAGCGCTTAGTGCGCAACCGGATTTCGACGAGGCCGAGGTGTCGCTGGCCTGGAGTTACTATCACGTCGCGAAGTATCCCGAGGCGACCAGGCACTTCCGACAAGCCCTCGCGCGCAAGCCGCAGTGGGAAGGTGCCCACGACGGCCTGGGATGGACCCGGTATCGGGTTGGGCGCTATCATTTGGCGCTGGAGTCTTTCCGCCAGGCGCTCGCCCTGGATCGCAACTACCGCGATGCCGCCGTAGGGTATGCCTACGCGCTATTCGAACTGGGCCGATACGCGGAGGCCGTGTCCCACCTGGAGCGACTCACCAAGGACGGGGAGGGTGGTCTGCTTAAGAGCCCGGTCTCCGATGTCGAGGATGTCCGGTCTCGTTATGCCTGGACGCTCTTTTACCTCGGGGACTACGCCAAGGCGCGGGAGCAATTCACCAAGGGCATCGCCGCCCGGCCGGAGTGGTCCGGCCTCCATAACGGACTCGGCTGGACCTTCCTCCGACTCGGCGACAAGGTTCAGGCGCGACGCGCCTTCCAGCGGGCGGTGGACCTGAAGCCGGACCTGGCGGATGCCAGAGAGGGGATGGCACAACTCCAGCCCTGACAGCCGCGACGATCGCTCCGCCGTTGCCGGGGTGTCCGCGCCACGGTTTTCTTGTTCGCGGCACTGACTCGTTCGGAAGGAGAGGCGGCGCGTTGTCCGACGATGTCTCGGGATCACTCGCGGTTCCGAAGGTCGAATTCTCCGAACGAGCGGCTGGGAGTCCTCCAGTTGACTGGGATGGGCGAGTCTGCCATGCTCGCTCCAAGATGAGGGCGTGGCCTTTTGGGCGATGGAAGACCGGTTTGGCGCTGACCCGCCAGTTCGCCGTCCTGAGTTTTCTCGTCATCGGTCTGATCACGGCGGCGCTGTCGGCCGTCATGTCCAACTCCCTCCGGAAAGACCTCCTCGACCGGCAATGGAGCACCACGGCCGATTATATCCGCCGCGGCATCCTTACCCACTTATCCCCCGATGACTTTCTCCAGCCAAACGCCGACGCCTCCCGGGAGCATTTCGAAAGCGCTGGCACGGGGGGTGGCGATGCCCGAGATCGTACGGGTGAGCCTGCGACGCCGACATGCGAGTCGTCGGTCGGACGAGCCGCGCCTGATCGGTTACCTACTTCGCGTTCCCCGATGTATAGACGAACTTGATCCTATTGGGGCTGAGGGAGGGGTTGCTGGAGGGGAAGCGCCATTCCTCCAATCTTGTTGCGATTGCCAGGGCATTTTCCGAAAATGAGCGTGGTTTTGGATAGGCGTGTTCTCCCATGAATTTGCCCGTGCTCTGCATTTCTTCCCCTTCAAATGTTCTTATAAGGTTCCACTCGTTGGTCTTCATGATTTCCTTAATAAATTATTAGCACAAATCAGCTATTTTCTCATCATGACTGATGGATCAATATGCATCTAAATAATAGTCACCAGAAAAATTCTTGGCTTCCTTGTAGTTGGCAGATTTTACACACGTGTCCTTGATGACCGCATTCTCAAAATCTGCTCCCTTGAGATTTGAACCTACCAGAGATACGAGAGTCAGGTTGGCTTCCTGGAGAGTGGCATCCGCAAGGTCAGTAAAACTGAGGTCTGCATTTCTCAAATTGGATTTCCTGAAGTCTGCTCCCACCAGGTTTGCCTGAGTGAGATTTAAGAACTGAAGATTGGCACCACTCAGATTGGCGCTGGACAGATTGGCTCCATGTAAATCAGCATATTCCAGGTTTGCGTTGTATAGGTTAGCAAATTGGAAGTCTGCATTGTAGTAACGTTTCACCCCAATGAGGATTGCTCCCGTCAGGTTTGCGTGCGATAGATTCACATTCGAATGGTCTGCATCTTCGAGCTTGCTTCTATCAAAACTGAGGTCAGCCCCCTGCAGGTTGGCACCACTGAGATTAGCCCCGCTGAGGCATACCCCTTTGAGATTGGCGCCAGCGAGATTTGCATGGGAGAGGTTTGCGTCCATTAAAGATGTTTCAGTAAGATCAGCACCCTCGAGATTGGCACACTCACCGCCGGTTTCCTTTTTTAGCCATTTTTCATGCCTGCTGATGATCTCTTTCAATTCATCTGCTGATATTTTTTCCATAGAATTTCCTTTGTTAACTAAGATGGATAAAAAAATTGATATTACTCATTGATTATACATATGAACAATATAAAGCCGGCGGGGCGCCGGCAGAATCAAAGGGGTTTACAACGATTTAAAAAGGTGGGTAAATATAATACTAAGGAGACGCCAGCCCCAGTATAAAGATTATAAATAGCGGGTGGCGAGGGCGCCACCCGCATCAAAATAGTGTTTTTATGAGTCCCGTCGTATCTGCCTGACCAGGTGGTCCTGCGCATCCACCACATCCACCAGCATTGGCATATGACCGACGGCGTGGGTGGAGCAGGAGAGGCAGGGGTCGTGGGCGCGCACAGCGGCTTCCACGCGGTTGAGCTGTCCCTCGGTGATGTTACCCGGGGTGAGGTAGGCCTTGGCGACGCTGTCAACCGCCTCGCACATGGCCCAGTTGTTGTGCCCGGTGGAGACGATCAGGTTGACCCTGGTGATCACACCGGATTCGTTGGCCTGGTAATGGTGGATGAGCGTGCCGCGCGGGGCTTCGATGACGCCCACGCCCACCGGCTGGGGATTGTGGCGCGTGTTGAGGATGTCGTTGCTGAGGATGTCGGGGTCGTTGAGCAGCATCTCCACCCGCTCGGCGGCAAAGAGCGTCTCGATCAGGCGGGCGTAGTGGTAGTGCAGGGTGTTCTCCACCGGCTTACCGCCGTACATGGCGCGGTAGCGCAGCCATTCCTCGTGGGCGAGGGGCGTATCCAATTTTTCGACTATATTCAAGCGCCCCAACGGGCCGACACGGTACACGCCTTTCGGGTAACCCATCTTCTTGTAGAAGGGGAATTTCAGATAAGACCAATTTTCCACATGTTCACTGATGTAATCCAGGTAATTCTGCACGGGGAAGCATTCCAGCTGCTTGCCAGCGGAATCTACAAGACGGATGTTTCCTTCATAAAGTTCAAGCCCATTTTCAGGGGTGACCAAACCGAGGTAACCGGTGGAGAAGACGGCGAACTTGTCGATGTCGGCTTTGTTGGCTTCGGCCCAGGAGCGGAAGATCTGAATGCCAGTCTGGATGGTCTCAATATTGCTTTTAAGGTCAGCAAGGATGAGGTCGCGGTCCTCCTTGCAGAGGGCTTTGTTGACACCGCCGGGAGTGGCAAAGACGGGATGGATGCGCCGGCCGCCGACGATGCGGATGATCTCCTGGCCCCATTTGCGTAAGCCAACCGCCTTGAGCGCCAGCTCGGGGTTGGCCTGGATGATGCCCACCACGTTACGGATGGCCGGGTCGGCATCAAAGCCAAGCAGCAGGTCGGGTACCTGCCAGCTCAAAGAAGTGCATACCGTGGCTCTGGACGATCTGCCCCATGTGCATCAGTTCGCGCAGCAGGGAAGCCGGGCGGGGCGGGGTAACGCCCATCACTGCGTCGCCAGCCTTGGCGGAAGCCAGGTGATGGCTGACCGGGCAGATGCCGCAGATGCGCGGGGTGATGAGCGGCATTTCAAAGACCATGCGCCCTTCGCAGAACTTTTCAAAACCGCGGAATTCGTTGATGTGCAGATAGGCGTGATCCACGCCGCCTTTTTCATCCAGGCGGATGGTGATCTTGGCGTGACCTTCGATGCGGGTTACGGGTTCAATGGTGATTTTTTGGGTAGCCATTGTCTGATTTCCTAATTCCACATGATTTTATCTTCTTTTTGAGGTCCGGGATGCGCCCCTGGGCCAGTTCGCTCAGGGCATAGAAGATGACATCCGCATCCGGCGGGCAGCCGGGAATGAACACATCCACCGGCACCACTTCGTGCACCGCGCGCACCAGAGTGGGTTTGCACAGTTCCGGGTCGGTGGGCACCTTGCTGCCGGGCTCATTGCTTTCGGCTTCCACGTAGGCACGGCGCAGGGTTTCTTCGAGGGTGAAGAAGTTGCGCATGGCGGGCACACCACCGAAGACGGCGCAGTCACCCAGGGAAACCAGGATCTTGCAGCGCTTGCGCATCAGTTTGGCTACTTCTTCATTGGCGGTATTGTTAATGCCGCCTTCGAGAATACCCACATCCACGCCGTTTTCATCCGGGTGCTTGAGGTCGGTAATGGGGGTGGAACGCAGGTCCACCAATTCGATCAACTTGACGATCCTTTCATCGATATCCAAAAAGGACATATGACAGCCGGCACAGCCAGCCATCCAGTCGGTTGCAACTTTTGGTTTTGCCATAATCATTGTTCCTTTTTCCAGTGAGCTACTCAATGGCGACCGGGGAAACCTGCTTTGAAAGCCGTGACTTCCAGTTGGTGTCCAGATTGACTTTAGCTTTATCCGCCAGGCGGGCAAAGGTTTCCTGTGAAGAAACCACGCCTTCCGACGGTTTGAGGGAAGCGGTTGCTTTCTGAGTTACTCCGGAGAAGTTGATGTAAGTGCCATCCTGTTCCAACCAGGTTTGCACCGGGAAGACCACCTGGGCATTGGCAGTTAGCGGAGAGACATAGCTGCTTTGCACGATGAGGAAGGGCACTTTTACAAAGCGCTTGATGAACTGCTGAGTTGGCCGTTCATCGCCCATTGCCAGCAGGCAGACTTCGATACCATCCAGTTTTACCGGTTCATCCAGACAGAGCAGGCTGGCAGCCAGGCTGTTTGCGCCGCCCTTGAGCACCAGCAGGTCAGCGCTGGCTTGTTTTGCCAGGGCATGGGCGGCTTTCAAAAGTTCAGTGCCATCCTGGAGCTCATCAGCACTGCCAATCACGACTACTTTGTGTTTGGCGTTCTTAAAGAATTGACTGACGGATTTCAATTCTTCCACCGTAATGCCTGAGGATTTGGCTACAGCCGAGAAATCCGGCAGGTCGGTTTTGAAGGAATCCGCCAGGGCGTTGACAACCGCAGCATGGGAAACTGGTTGGGTTTTCAGGTTGACAGCGGCGAAGTTATCCAAGCCATTGACTTTCTCATCCAAAGTAACCACCTTGCATCCATTGGGGATGATGCGCTTGGCAAAAAAGCTGACCACCTGGTGGTCTTTGGTGATGTCCTCACCCAGCACCAGCATAAAATCCGCATTGGATAGTGCATCCAGCTTGGATTCGAATGGTGAATTAAGCGATTCCGCCAATTTGGCGGATGGCTGGGTCTTTTTGCCTTCCTCAAGTGAGGCAGCCTTGATACCCAGTGCGCTGCAGAATTGCTGGAAAGCATCCAGCGCTTCCAGCGGCAGGCGGGTGGAAATCATGGCTGCGGATTTACCTTTTTGTTTGGCAAGCTGTTCAGCGGCAGCGGAAAGGGCTTCTTCCCAGGTGGCGGCTTTCAGAGAGCCGTTTTTGCGCACCAGCGGGGTAAGCAGACGTTCGCGGTCCTCACCCATCGGGTGGAAACGGCCGACATCACAAATGACGCCCTCGTTGAGCGGGGCATCCCAGTCGCCTTCGATGCGCACCAGGCGGTTATCGCGGGTGAGCACATCAATACCGCAGCCAACGCTGCAGCCGACGCAAATGGTCTGGTGATGTTCCACTTCGGTTTCGTTGCCCTGGTAGGCGCTCCAGCGGTCGATGAGGGCACCGGTTGGGCAGACCTGCACGCAGGTACCGCAGCCGATGCAGGTGCTCTCTCCCAGCGGAACACCCAGATCAGCGACCAGGGTGCTTTCTGCACCGCGTTCTTCAAAGCCGAGGGTGAAATTGCCAACCAGTTCACCGCAGGCGCGCACGCAGCGGCGGCAGAGGATGCAGCGGTTGTGTTCCATGATGATGTATGGATGGGAGGCATCCACAGGATAGGGTTTCCAGTTGGGCTGCAATGGCCAGTGGGTCATGCCTTCAGCGTAGGCGGCATTTTGAAGTTCACAATCACCACCGCTGACCTGGCAGTACGGGCAGAAATGGTTGCGTTCGCTGAAGATCATGGTGAGGACGAATTTACGCGCTTCGCGGGTCTTGGGCGTATCGGTTCTCACCACCATGTTGTTATTACCGGCAGTGTGCAGGAGGGCTGAAGGGTGCGCATGCCCTCCACTTCAACCAGGCACAGGCGGCAGCCGCCGTACGGGGTGAGTTCGGGATGGTCGCACAGGGTGGGAATTTCAATATTGGCTGAGCGGGCGGCATTCAAAACGGTGGTGCCTTCAGCCACCTCAATTTGTTTTCCGTCAATTGTGATATTGACCATTAGTGAACCTCTCTTAAACTGTTTTACTTTTTCAAGGATGACTGCCGCTCATGCGGCAAACACCGGTGGGGCAGACTTTTAGTTTGATATGCGCTTCCACCTCAGCGCGGAAGTGAGTGAGGATGTCCTTCAGCGGCGAGCCGGCCGTCTGACCGAGACCGCAGTTGGACATTTCATAAAGCCAATTGCTCAACATCTGCAGGTCATCCAGGTCCTTCAGGCTGCCAAGACCCTCGGAAATATTGTTCAGGATCTGGAAGGCACGCTGGTTACCGATGCGGCAGGGGTTGCACTTGCCGCAGCTTTCAAAGCGGAAGAAATTGAGCAGCACCTTGGCCAGGTCAACCACGCACACATCCTCGTTGCAAATGAGCAGGGCGCCGGAACCCAGGCTGACGCCGGCTTTGACGTACGAATCAAAGTCCATGGGATTATCCTGCAGGGCGGCGGGAATGATTGAACCGCTGGAACCACCGGTCTGCGCCATTTTCAAGGTGGCGCCGTTCTTCATGCCCTTGCCGTAAATCTCGATCACCTCACGCAGGGTGATGCCCATCGGCACTTCGATCACACCGGTTTCATTGACATTGCCAAGGATGGTGTAAACCTTGGTGCCCGGGCTGGAGGGAGTGCCGAACTTGCGGTACCAGTCTGCGCCATTGCGTATAATGGGCGGCACATTGGCCAGCGTTTCCACATTGTTGACCAGGGTGGGCTTACCCCACAAACCATTGGTGGTCGGATAGGGCGGACGCGGACGAGGTTCACCGCGTTTACCTTCAATGGATTCGATCAAAGCCGTCTCTTCACCGCAGATGTAAGCACCAGCGCCAGCGTGGACGTGCATTTCAAAATTATGGCTGGAGCCGAAAATGTTCTTTCCAAGAAAGCCCATTTCTTTCGCCTGCAGAATGGCCAGGTGGATGCGTTCCTGTGCGAGGGTGTATTCACCGCGGATATAGATGTAGCCTTCGTCTGCACCGACAGCATATCCGGCGATGATCATCGCTTCAATGATGGCATGTGGGTCGCCTTCAAGGATCAGGCGGTCCTTGAAGGTGCCTGGTTCGCTTTCATCTGCATTGCAAATGACATATTTCTTTTCGCTCTGTGTTTTGGCAACAAATTTCCATTTGGTACCGGTCGGGAAATCCAGCTCCGCCGCGCCCGCGCAAGCCGGACTTTTCCAGCTCGGCAATGACTTCCTCCGGTTTCATGGCGGTAAGGACTTTGCCAAGCGCGGCATAACCGTCATGAATGATGTAATCATCGATTGAAGTCGGGTCAATGATGCCGGCATTCTGAAGCACAATGCGCTGTTCGGCAGGAAGGGTACCGGCACGAGCATTGACCCAGGTGATGTGACCGGAAAGTTCCTTGACAGGCGCCCTGAGCCGTTCGGCAATACGACCTTTATAAAGATGCTCTTCTACAAGGTAGTGAACATCGGTAAGGGAAACCGGGCCATAAATGATCGCTTCCGGGTAGACAATGACCAGCGGAGAGGCATCGCTGCGGCCGATATCCGCCACCATGGAGAGGGATATTTCATCTTCCATCTGCTTGGATTTAATTTCAGAAAGCAGTTTTTCGTACACTTCCTTTGCGCCGCGTTTCATGCTGAGCGGATCGCTGGAGACAAGTACCATTGAACGGTATGATTTCATATGTTATGGTCTCCTTTTACTCGTATTTTGCCAGGATGGCGGGCAGTTTTTCAGGGGTGAGGTTGCCATACATATCCTCATCCACCATCATCACCGGACCGACTGCGCATACTCCCAGGCAGCTGACCGTCACCAGTGTCCAGCGGTTATCAGCGCTGGTTTCACCCGGTTGCAGCTTCAATTCATCCTGCAATGCAGTCCAAACTTCGCGGCCGCCAGCCACATGGCAGGGGGCGCTTTCGCAAAATTTAATAACGTGTCTGCCCACCTCGCGGGTGAACAACATTTTATAAAAGGTGGCCACGGAAAAC
Organism: uncultured Chloroflexia bacterium; assembly: GCA_963802275.1. Lineage (GTDB taxonomy): Bacteria > Chloroflexota > Anaerolineae > Anaerolineales > Anaerolineaceae > CAZMZW01. The sequence continues at coordinate 75,211 of CAWDIB010000004.1, forward strand.
AACCGACTTTGCGGAATATGCAATTTGCTGCTGATGGCTTTGAGTGCATCTGCAGGGATATATCCCAAGTCTTGTTGACCTTTGAAAGGATGGGAATCAATTCTTCTTGCATGTTCGCCATACAATTCGAATGGCATCCTTTACGGCTTGCTCAGCTGATTTACCATTCATCTTGCCTTGTGTCATAAACACTTCTCCTCAAAAGGAATATCCGTTTAAATAACGGTAACCGCTTTGTAATTACAGACCTGCTTGCAGATGCCACAGCGAATGCAGATATCCGGATCAATGACATGCACTTTCTTCAGTTCACCGCTGATGGCATTGACCGGACAGTTGCGGGCGCACAAGGTGCAGCCAACGCAGGCATCTGCCAGGATCTCATAACGAATCAGCGCCCGGCATACCTTGGCCGGACAGCGCTTTTCATAGATATGCGCTTCGTATTCTGAGCGGAAATGCTTGAGTGTGCTGACCACCGGGTTTGGAGCACCCTGTCCGAGACCGCACAAACTATCCTGGCGGATCTCCTGGCTCAGTTGTTCAAGCGTCTCAATATCACCATCACGGCCTTCACCATTGCAAATGCGGGTGAGAATCTCCAGCATGCGGCGGGTGCCAACACGGCAGGGAACGCATTTGCCGCAGCTTTCATCCTGGATGAATTCCATGAAGAAGCGGGCGATATCCACCATGCAGGTTTCTTCATCCATCACCACCATACCGCCGGAACCCATGATGGAACCGGCTGCGGTCAGCGATTCGTAATCGACCGGCAGATCAAGGTATTCTTCAGGCAAACAACCGCCCATCGGGCCGCCTGTCTGAATGGCTTTGAACTTCAGGTCATTCTTGATGCCACCGCCGACATCATAAATAATCTCGCGCAGGGTGATACCAAAGGGAACTTCAATCAAGCCGGTCTTTTTGACGTCGCCGGCCAGGGCAAAGGTCTTGGTGCCTTTGCTCTTTTCGGTGCCCATGGAGGCAAACCATTCTGGGCCACGCAGGATGATCTGCGGGACATTGGCATAGGTTTCAACATTGTTGATATTGGTGGGTTTGCCAAATACACCTTTGACTGCCGGGAAGGGCGGACGCGGACGTGGTTCGCCGCGTTTGCCTTCGATGGAAGCGATCAGAGCGGTTTCTTCACCGCAGACAAAAGCGCCGGCGCCCATGCGCTAACTTCCAGGTCGAAGGAAAAACCGCTGCCCAGAATATTTTCGTCCGAGCAACCCATAAGCATGCGCCTGTTTGATGGCGATATTGAGCGTTGCGACTGCAATGGGGTATTCAGCACGGCAGTAGATATAACCCTGTGATGCGCCAATGGCATAGGCGGCAATGATCATGCCTTCGATCACCGAATGCGGGTCGCCTTCCAGCACCGCGCGGTTCATGAAAGCACCCGGGTCGCCTTCATCCGCATTGCAGATGATGTACTTGGGTGACATCCTTGACATCACGGGCAAGCTGCCATTTCATCCCGGTTGGGAAACCCGCACCACCGCGACCGCGCAACCCGGAGCCACTGATGATCTCAATGACTTCTTCGGGATTGTTTCCGTCAGCACCTTGGCCAGGGCGGCATAGCCATCCTCGGCAATGTAGTCTTCGATGTTCTCCGGATCGATCTTGCCGCAATTGCGCAACACAACCCGTACTTCTTTGGGAGTGGGGGCACTCAGTTCCTGGTCGTATAGTGGCTTCAGGGGCGAGGAATTTTTCCACCGGACGACCTTTAAGGAACTGTTCTTCAACAAGAAAGGGAATATCCGCTTTCTTCAGGTTGATGTAATGGACATCCTCCGGGTAGACCAGGATTTCTGGTCCCATTCGGACAGTCGCCGATGCGCGGAGTATCTAGCACCTGAACTTCATCATTCAAACGATGGCGGTTCAACTCAGCTTTAACGACTCATGATCTTCATCGACCCCTTGCTGACACACTCAGGGATCATTGCAGACTAATACATGCGAACGAAAATATTTCATTTAGATACGATAATTCTTCCTACCGAGTTTTTTACATCGGGATGACATTTTTCTGCAGGGGTTTACCACCCTCCACATGGTCTTTCATGATCTCCCGTGCAACGTCTGCGGTAACCTTACCATAGGTGACTTTTGGTTGCTCACCAATAACGACCTGAAGGATCGGTTCCTGTTCGCAAAGACCGATGCAGCCGGTCTGGGTGACCAGGATATTTTGAAGATTTTCATTTTCAATGAAATTGAGTACGGATTTCATGGTTTCTCGTGCGCCAGCTGCGATACCGCAGGTGCCCATGCCCACGATGACCTGGGTGGCACCGGAGGTGGACTTGGCTTTTCGTTTCTCAAGTGCTTCTTCACGAATTTGTTTTAAATCTTCCAAACTTTTTATTGCGGTCATCCAAAACCTCTCTGGTATTTAATTCTTTAATTTACAGCGCTGATGCCTTCAGCAAAGGTTTTGCGCAGGAATGCCAGAACGTAATCACTCAACGGGATGCCGGAAAGCTTCTTTTTAACTCGTGGTCATCCAGATAAAAATGATTCTGATCCTTCTGATATTCAAACATCCAGTGTACATTGGGATAACCGATGAGCAGATTTAAGCATGTATCTTGCAGGTCTCCCAGCGGCATTCGGTCAATGTGGCTGCGCTGGAATTCAACTTCCATCTCAGTGCCTTTGCCGATAGCAGATTCAATCCTCAGATGACCATTGCAGGCTTCAGCAGCTGCTTTTAAGAATGGAATGCCCAAGCCCACTTTCCGGGTGGTGCGCGATGTAACAAATGGATCGCTCAAATTCGCCATTTTTTCCTTTGTCATTCCCTTGCCGTCATCCTTCACAGGATTTTCAACCGGTCTTCTTTTGCATCTTCCAGCACCTCAATCTCAATCGTTTTTGCATCCGCCTGGACGCTGTTTTCAGCAATATCCAGGATATGCAGGGAAAGTTCACGCAGCAATTACGCTTTTTCTTCCTTCGTGTCGATGCCACGTATCAAGCGGGCAAACTTGCTCGGTTTTACGCGGCCATGGATTTCTTCATCAATGACCACCACTGGGGCCTGGCTGCAGGCACCCACACATCGGCAAACTTCCAGGGTGATATTGCCGTCATCTGTGGTCTGGCCGGGTTCCATCCCGATCAATTGCTTGGCTTTGTCGATGATCTGCGGGGTGCCGCCAACATAACACGCGGTTCCCATGCAGAATTTGATGGTGTGTTTACCGCGCGGTTCGGTGGTGAAGAATGAATAAAAGGTGACCACACCATGGACACGGCTGACGGGAATGTGAAAGCTTCGGCAATGTATTGCTGCATGAATGGAAACAAAACCGATTTTTGCCTGAATTTCATTAAGAATGACCATCAGGCTGCCAGGCTTGCCTTTGTTGGCGCTGAGGATTCTATCGATTTGGGTTTTTAATTCCGCATTGGAATTGGGATCAATATTTATTTGAGGCTGAACGATGGTTTCCATTGGTATAAGATAAGAGGTGTTGAATTAAACGCACTGATTTTATCACGTCTTTGTTTTGTATGAATAAAGCGGGAGTTTTTACACGCAAAATCAGGATTTTAATACGAAAGAACGGCCCTCTTCTTTTCTCAGTGCTTTGCGAAGTTCAAGGATGGTTGGTTTTTCCAGATGAAAGGTGGTTATTCCAAGGATCTCTTCCAATTGGTGCGCATCACCATTTTGAATAAGAGGATAATTTTTCAATTGTGGGTATTGGCGAACTGAATCAGTTACAGTGATGTGTTTTGAGATCTCCAATGCTTCGAGACAGATGTCTTGAGGTACAAAGCCAAGAACGGGCAGTAAACCAAAGACCGTTCGTTCGATATGGGCGGGAATCAGAATACCACCGAGTTCACTCACCATCTTCCAAGCAAGCGAAAGCGTTAAGGAGGAGGATGCCAATAACATGCGTTCTTCATGCCTGATGAAATCGCCGCTGGCGTCCACTACAAATTGCTCCCCAAAAACATCCGGCTTATTGGATAAATTGGGCAATGACGCGGATACCGTTTGCTGAAACGCCGTTGCCTGTTCCAGCGTATCAAACAGGCAGATGCTGTGGATTTCCTCTTTGGTCTGCAGTTCCATGCCCGGCAGGACAATAATGCCAGTGCCTTGCGCAGCATCCATGACAGCAGCGATATTATGAGTGGAGTTATGGTCCGTGATGGCTAACAGATTAATTTGCTTTTCGAGAGCGGTCTGTATGATCAAAGGCGGGATCATTTCTACCGCTGCACATGGGGAAAGCACAGTGTGAATGTGCAATTCCGCCTTATAGATATTCAAAGGTCGACCTATATCTTTTAACAGGCTGGTTATTTATCCCTTAAACCCATTTCCCATAACCTGCCAACGATTTCAAAAGATTTCTTAGGGGTTGAAAGAAGAGCGATACCTTCCTCGTTGGCTTTTTTGATGGTGGCTTCATCCGGCTGAGCGTTTTCGGTGATGATGACTGCGGCGAGGTCGAGCAGGCTGGCTACAGCAACGATGTTGTTATGCGCCTGCAGGGTGATCCAGACCCCTTTTTTACCTGCCCCGGTCATCACGCAACTGAGCATATCGGATATATAACCGCTAGCTGGATCAATCCTGGAAAAATCTGCCTGTTCGGTGAGTACTTTCAACTCAAGCGTGTTGATAATTTGTTCAAGCGTCATTTTTTGGCTCCTTTAGTACAGGGTAACCTTCCCCGACTGTATCTTCATCTTTTTTCAAATTAAATTTTAAGTGTCAAATGGGTGCCTTTTCCGATTTCTGATGTGAGTTTCATTTCATCCGCGCAGCGCGAAATATTAACAAGTCCCATTCCAGCCCCAAAACCAAGGTCACGGATCTCCTGGGTGGCGGTAGAATAGCCGGGCTTCAAAGCTTGTTCCACATCCTCAATACCCGGTCCATCATCCCACACGTAGACTCCAATCTGCTTTGGTTCAATTTCCGCATGAATGGAACCTCCGTTGGTGGCATGGATGATGAGATTCATTTCCGCTTCATACACAGCAATGCCAACCCGGCGGGCCAGCTGCGAGTTGGCGCCCAGACGCAGCAGGGCGCGTTTGATCTGGCTGGAGGCAGCGCCGCCATTGGTGAAATCATAATGTTCTATTTGATAGCGCAGAACCAGACTGGTGCGGTCAGATTCGATGTCTTCGAACAAGTGCGAAGCGCGGTATCGGCGCACCTCTTCTTCATGATAATCCTGCTCAAGGGCTCTTAATAAACCCTGGGTGACATCCCCCTTGGTGATGATGCCAACCAGTTTTTTGTCTTCATCCAAAACAGGCAGGCGGCCGCGACCTGTGCGGGTGAATATTTTCAATGCCTCGGTCAAATAGTCAAAAGAATTCACCGTGAACAGATTGGAGGTCATATATCTGCTGACCGGCACCTCCAACTCCTTTTTAACCAGGCAGCGGATGAGGTCTTCGGTGCTGACAATTCCAATGAGATGGCCCTTTTCTACAATTGGAATTCCTGATATCCGTTTTTCCCGCATTAAATCAAGCGCTTCCTGCATTTTAGCTTGAGGTGGAACGGTAACCAGCTGGCTGGTCATCACCTCATGGATTTTAAGAATATAAGCCAATTCCTCCACGCGGGAGATCTGCCCGGCAAATTGGTCGGTGATGGTCTTACCCTTGAAACGTGAAACCGAAGGATTGGAATCGAGGTCAGGCATTTATTGAATGATGGGCATTTCCAGGCTGGGCATGCCTGCCTGGTAGAGGCGTCCACATAGTTCAAACATGCCAAAAGGTGAAGAAATAAGTGCAAGCTTTTCTTTTTCCGCCAGTTCAATGGTTTCTGCATCCGGTTTTTTACCGCGCACAAACACGATGGCGGCCACATCTGCCATTTGGGCAGTGCGCACAACCTGGGGATTGCAGAGACCGGTAAGAAGAACGGCATCCGGCTGGATGGAAGCCAGCACATCGCTCATCAGATCGGCTCCACAGCCCCCCTTAATATCACGGCTCAAATCACCGGATTTGGTGAGCAGGTCGCCGCGGATAAAGATGATCAATTCTTTAACATTCATAAAGCAACTTTCATATGGTTTGTTTTTTGAACAAGCGGTGATAATTATATGTTAAAATTTTTTCAGTCCAATTCAGGATCCCAAATGAAACAGATCATTGCCCCGGTTAAAGGAACGAGAGAGTTTTATCCACGCGAAATGGCGTTGAGAACATGGCTAAATGATGAAATCCGTTCCATCTCTGAGCTGTACGGATATCAGGAATATGATGGTCCCTTCCTTGAAACGATCGATCTGTATGCGGCCAAGTCGGGCGAGGAACTGGTCAAAGAACAATCTTTTGTTTTTCCAGACCGCGGCGGTAAGTTGATAGCACTGCGTCCAGAACTGACACCCAGCCTGACCCGCATGGTAGCCCAAAAGCAGAATGAGTTAGTTTTTCCCCTGCGTTGGTGGTCATTCGGACCCTTCTGGCGTTATGAAAGACCTCAGCGGGGAAGGGCGCGCGAATTTTTTCAATGGAATATTGATCTGTTTGGGGTCAACACACCTGAAGCAGATGCAGAGCTGGTATCGGTTGCAGCCAATTTGTTCTCCAACTTGAAACTGTCACCCGATAAGGTAAAAATATTCGTCAATGATCGACGCTTAATGGAAACCGAATTAGGTAAACTCGGTTTCAGCGATTCGGTCAAGCCGGGTCTATCCAAGATGATCGACAAGCGCGACAAGCTGCCAGAAAAAGAATGGGAGAATTATGTTCTTGCCAATGGGATCAGCAGCGAACAATTAGCTGGAATGAAGGAATTATTAGCTGATAAGCAGCTTTACTTAAATTATCCACAAATGGTTCGCTTTTTCGATGCGATCCATTCATTCGGCTTTGAAGATTATGTTGAATATGACGCCAGCATCGTGCGCGGCCTGGATTATTACACCGGCATTGTCTTCGAAGCAAAGGAAATGACCACCGATGGCCGTTCCATCCTGGGCGGAGGGCACTATGATAATTTATTGGCAGATGTAGGCGGAAATCCGCTGCCAGGCATCGGGTTCGCCATGGGTGATGTGATGACGCTGATTGTATTGGAAAGCTTTGGTCTGCTGCCGGAGCTGAAAGAGCCGCCTTTCGAAATATTAATCACGGTTTTCAATGAAGAATTATTTTGCGACTCTATTCGCCTGGCAACTGAACTCCGCAAAGCTGGCTTTCGCGCAGTAAATTACCCAGAACCTGCCAAGCTTGACAAACAGCTCAAATTTGCCAACCGGACCGGTGCAAAGTGGGCAATCATTCTTGGACCGGATGAAAAAACCAGCGGATTGGTAGTTGTTAAGGATCTTAATGCTGGTACCCAGGAAAAGTATGAAAGAACGGAATTGAAAAATATCTTAAAAACCAAATAAAAGACCTGAAAAAACCAAGAGTGAATATTTCCAAAAACGGGATATATTTTTATCCCGTTTTTGATTTACGCTGCATCTATATATCAATGCCAAACCATTGGCGGATGAGCACGCCGATAAGAAACGATAAAAATGCCACTCCCAGGCTGATGGACGCCATTTCGAGGAAGCGTTTGCGAAAAGAAAAACCCTTCGCAACTGACAGGTAGTAGTTGAAACCTGCGATGATGATGATGGCATTGAGTATGGTCCAGAACAAGCAGAGCAGGTAGTTCCCGATTAACAGATAGGGCAGTACTAAAAAAGCGACGGTGAAGATGTAAGCAATGCCGGTGTAAATGGAAGATTTCAAAGGATCCTGCCCACCAACCTCTGCCTTGTTGGAGAGGTACTCAGATGCCGCCATTGAAAAGGAAGCGGATATTCCCGTGATCAATCCCGCCAGGGCAATGACCTGCGTGTTTTGGAAGGCAAAGGTGAAACCCGCCAATGCTCCAGTTAATTCCACCAGGGCATCATTGAGGCCGAGTACCACTGAACCGGCATATTTCAATCGCTCCTCGTCCAGCATTTCAAGCAATTCCTCTTCGTGCTTTTCTTCATCAAATAACATTTCCTTCGCATCCGGGAATTGCTCAATTAATGTTTGATATGCTTTTTGTGTTTTCTCTTCGCCATTTTCCATTAATTTAACACCAAAGGTTAAACCCAATATTTTTGCCATCCAAAAATAGAAATTGATTTTCAGATGATTGGGAGAAACATCACGTCTCGTATGCTTTTTCCAGATGGCGTAGTGCTTTTTTTCCTCATTAGAAATATTCTTTAAGACATCACTGTTGTGAGGGTCACGAATAATTACTGATAATTTTTCGTAGATGATTTGTCCGTTCAGTTCTTCCTGCTGGAGGATTAGTATTTTTTCAAGCATTTCTGGTCTGATTTCTTTATCCATTTTCATTTTCCAAATTATTTCTATTTATTATAAGATTTTCTTATTCATTATAAATGTTTGAAAAGTGGATAGTACTTCCTTCTTTTCAGCCACAAAAATATTGTTATCGTACCCCTTCTGATTCTTGTCGCGGGTAGATGCGTATGATAGAATTTGTTTGTTATTCATGGTGGCTGTAGCTCAATGGCAGAGTGCTTGACTGTGGATCAAGATGTTGCGGGTTCAACCCCCGTCAGCCACCCCAAAAGGCAGGAATCTTAGTGGTTCCTGCCTTTCAAATTTGACATGGTGAAAGGTTGCTTCTTGGCAACCTTTATAAAATAAAATTGCGTTTCTTATTTATCAGAATATGCTTGAATCCAGTTGGAATTTACCCCATCAGCTAGACCTGGATATCCATCCATCCAGGGGTGTGCTGTCTGACTGGCAATTTGCAATAACTCCTGCATGCGCGGGGCAGCGGTATTCTTAAGGAAATCTTCGCGAGCCGAGTCTTTCAATGGTGCGGCTTCCTGGAAGATGGCACGCCCGGCCACATAACCGCTGGCGCCGGATTCACAGGCAACCCGGGCCTGGCGTTTGAAGATATCGAATTCAACGCCGGCTGAAAGTAAAACCCACGGTACGGGTGAATTGTTGGTGATGTCCAGGCAGGCTTTTTTCCATTCTGATTCGTCCTGATTAAAAGCGGCATCGTGTGGGAATTCAAGCTTTAATACATCAACCATCGGTCCCAGACGTTGGGCAGTCTCGACCACCACTTCAGGACGAGTATGAGCATATTCCGTTGATTCTTTTTTAAATTTGGGATCAATTGAATAACTCACTGGTTCCAGCAAAAAGGGGATATCCAGGCTGGCGGCCTGTTCACTGACTTGCTTGACCAAATCCTCAGTGCGGTGGGTGACTTCTCCGGCATGCGGGTGATAGTCAATTTTAAACTTGATGGCAGAGGCGCCCATACGCTTGATTTTTGCTGGCGACCAACCAGGGATGATCTCATTGTAGCGCGCGGTGGATTCACCCAGGTAGCCAGATGATTCAAGGGTGATCATCAGCCCTTTCGATCCGGGTATGACACCACGGGCAATCGCTTCGGCGCCACCCAATTGGGGATCAATCAATACAGCCGTGGCATGTGGCAACAGGTAGCGAATGGCGAGGAATTTAAAGTCACGCACCTGTTGGTAAACATCCGCATCCTTCTCATTCAAGCCCATGGCTTTGATGAGTGTTCCGCGATGATCAAGCGCCAATACCGTAATAAGCCCCTGTGGTGAGGATATTTCCTGCAATCCGCGCATCTTTCCAATTGATAATGATTTCATGCAACCTCCAAAGATAAATAATAAAAAATCGTCTTTGATTATAAATGGCGAAAGCTCATTTTTTTTCCATTTCGAGCCATCTGAGTCCAAATCTCCTTTAATGCCGGGTAAAAGTGAAGATACGAATTTTCGTAAATCGGCTGATACCATTTAGACTGAGTTCCATCAGGATTTATTTTTTCCATTTCAATTTTCAATGAATCCACGGCTTCCTGCGGGTTTTTAAAAGTCCCTATTCCAATCCCGGCCAGCAAAGCCGCACCAGTTGCAGCCGATTCGGAGAGGTTGGGGATCAATGCGGGCAGATTCAGAATGGAGGATTTCAAGCGGCTGAGCAGTTTCAAACGGGTGGTGCCCCCCAGCAGAATGATATTTTCTATCTTTTGGCCAGTCAAGTGACGGATCTCGTCAAGATTGTGTTTGAGCCAAAAAGACTGTGATTCGAGTAATCCGCGCAGGATATCCCCACGGTTATGTTCAATGCGAACGCCCAGCAAGGCGGCACGGCTGTTCCAATCCACCTCGGGTGTACCGGACCCATTAAAATGTGGCAGCCAAAGGGGACCAATTGATTTTCCCACTCCTTGTGATGCCTCTTGTTCAAGTTTTCGAAAATCAATTGGCGTGTCCGTATCTCTATTGGCAGTCAACAAACCTGCCAGCCACTCAATAGCACCACCGGCGGAATGAATACCAGCTTTCAGGATGTAAGCATCGGGAATGACATGCGCATAGCAAACAAATCCGTGCTTTACCACCTCCAGGTTGGAAAGAAATTGATCCACGACCACCAGGGTGGATTGGGAGGTCCCCATGGAATCAATGGCAATACCTGGGTGGATGGCTCCTGCTGCCAGCGCTGCGCACAAATGGTCATGACCGCCAAGTACGCAGGGCAGGCCGGATGGAAGGCTTGTTTCACTGGAAGCCTTATCGGTTATTCCACCGGCGATTGTCCCTCCGCACTGAATTTGCGGAAGTTGGTCGAAACTAATACCAGCCATTTTCAACATTTTTTCAGACCAGCACAATCCTTTTTGCTCAAAAAGCATGGTGCGGGATGCCTGTGTATAGTCGGTGACCAAATTACCTGTTAATCGATAAAGGATGTAATCCGAACAGGATACCCACTTTGCCATATCTGCAATTGCCTGCGGATGATGTTCCTTGATCCAAAGATATTTATTCACCCCAAAACTGGGACTTAACCGCTGGCCTGTGATTAAGTACAATTCTTCAATAGAAAGTTGTTCTGGCCACCATTCCGCCTGGGGAGCTGTTCGCGGATCATACCAGGCGATGATGGGATACAAGGGATTGCCAAGTTCATCCAGCGGCAGACCCGCTTCGGCAAAACTGCTGATGGCGAGGGCATCAATTCTTTGACCGCGGTTGATTTCCTGCAGGCAGCGGCAGACGGCCAGCCATAGCTGTTCGGGGTCGTGCTGGCTTAATTCAGGCGAAGGATGTTCAACCGGGGTGGGCTGGGAAGACTGCCTGACCAACTGTCCGCTTTGCGGATTATACAGGATGGCTTTAATGGTGGTAGTGCCGATGTCCAATCCGAGCAAATAACCCATAACCCGACCTCGAAAAAATAATTTATTAAAAGAATTATAAAGGAGAGCGGGGTTTCCTGAATGAAATGGTTGTGAACCTGTTCTCTACCCAAATATGGCACAAGCTGATATTATTAGACTTTGGAAGACGTTGATGACCTCGGCTGCCAACGCCGGGGTTTTTGATTGAAACAACAAGCGGGGACGGAACTGAAATCGTTCCTGCAGAGCTTGAAAGGTTTTTATGCTGAAAGAAAGAACTGATTTACGAAATATCGCCATCATTGCCCACGTCGACCATGGCAAAACAACCCTGGTGGATTTTCTGCTGCGCCAGTCACACACTTTTCGTGATAACCAGCAGGTGATGGAACGGGTGATGGATTCGAATGACCTGGAGCGTGAACGAGGCATCACCATTTTAGCCAAGAACACCGCCATATCCATTTGGGACGAGATGAACAAACAGCAGGTCAAGATCAACATCGTGGATACCCCTGGTCATGCTGATTTCGGCGGGGAAGTGGAACGGGTGATGAACATGGTGGATGGGGTACTGCTGCTGGTGGATGCAGCCGAAGGCCCCATGCCGCAGACCCGCTTTGTACTCAAGAAAGCACTTGAAATGGGGCACAAGGCGATTGTGGTCATCAACAAGGTGGATCGCAAGGATGCTGAACCGGAACGGGTGCTTAACCAGACCTTTGACCTGTTCGTGGAACTGGGCGCCAATGATGAGCAGGCTGATTTCCCGATCATTTATGCCCAAGCCACCAGTGGGCAGGCAGGCTTGACCCCAAAGCTGGGACCAGACCTTAAACCGCTGTTTGATGCCATCTTGCGCCAGATACCCGGACCCAAGGTGGATATGGACTCGCCCCTGCAGATGCTGGTGACCACTCTGGGATATGATGATTACCGCGGAGTAACCGCCCTTGGACGTATTTTTGCCGGAAGGATCAGTGTAGGCCAGCCCCTGGCAAGACTGACAGTGGATGGCAGAAACCTGCCTGAAAGGGCGCGCTATTTGTACGTCCATCGCGGTTTGGAACGGATCGAGGTGGAAGAAGCCCAGGCGGGTGAAATTGTCGCCCTGGCCGGGCTGGAAGGCATCTCCATCGGGGAAACTCTGGCAGATGCGGAAAATCCTTCTGCTCTGCCCCCCATCCATATAGAAGAACCGACGGTAAGGATGACATTTGGGGTGAACACCTCGCCCTTTGCCGGTAAGGAAGGCAAATGGAGCACTTCAAATAAATTGAGCGAGCGTTTATATAATGAATTGCGCTCGAATGTAGCCTTGCGCGTTCAGGATACCGACAGCGCCGAGAATTTCATCGTTTCCGGCCGGGGGGAACTGCACCTGGCAATCCTGATCGAAACCATGCGCCGCGAAGGATATGAATTCCAGGTATCCCGGCCTGAGGTGATATTTCATCAAAGCGATGATGGCACCACCCTCGAACCTTTTGAAGATGTGTACATTGAAACCAGCCCGGATACGGTTGGAGCGGTGGTTGAAATGCTCGGTCCGCGCCGTGGACAGATGCTGGATATGCAGAATATGAGTGACGGTCACGTTCGCCTGTCTTATGTGGTCCCCACCCGCGGTCTCCTGGGTTTCCGCTACCAATTCCTTACCGCCACACGCGGGGTGGGTGTGATGAATACGCTATTTCATGGTTACGAGGAGATGGCCGGAACTATCTCCGCCCGCAGCACCGGGTCGCTGGTGGCATGGGAACCGGGAATCACCTCCACTTATGGGCTTAAGAATGCCGAGGAAAGAGGGACCTTGTTTTTTGGGGCAGGTGTAGAAGTGTATGAAGGCATGGTGGTGGGTGAAAACTCGCGGTCTGATGATTTGGTCATCAATGTCTGCAAGAAAAAACATTTAACCAACATGCGCAGCTCCAATGCCGATATCCAGGTGCGCCTGAAGACACCGCGAACAATGAGCCTGGATGAAGCCATTGAATACCTGGCAGAAGATGACCTGCTGGAAGTAACCCCGCAAAACTTCCGCATTCGCAAGCGCATTCTTAACAGTGATGAACGTGGACGGTTGGTAAAACTTTCCAAAGAAAAAGAATCCGAGTAAGAATTCGCCTTGTAATGAATAAAAGGTAAAATTGGTTTTTATCTTAAAATGGATATCCAAAATATTCGCCAGGATTTCCCGTTATTAAATGAAAAAGCCCACCCCAAACCGGTGGTCTATTTTGATAATGCCTGTCAGAGCCTGCGCCCGCAGTCTGTGATTGATGCCATCAATCGATATTATCTCGAATTTCCTGCCTGCGGCGGACGGAGCATGCATCGCCTGGCGGAAAGGGTAACCCATGAGGTAGACCAGGCAAGAAATAATATTGCGAAATTCATCAACGCTGAGCGCAAGGAGGAGATTGTTTTTACCCGCAACACCACCGAAGGGATCAACCTGGTGGCTCATTCGCTAGGTTTGGATAAAGGCGATGAGGTCATCCTTTCTGACAAGGAACACAATTCGAACCTGATCCCCTGGCAGATGTTGCAGGAGAGGGTAGGGATCACCCTGAAGATTATTCACTCACTGCCGGATAATCTCTTCAACCTGGATGAATACAAAGGTAGCTTCGACATTTCCACAAAATTGGTGGCGGTTGGGATGACATCCAACCTGGATGGCACGACTGTACCAGCTGGTGAGATCATCCGTTTTGCACATAAGCATGGTTGCCTGGTCATGCTGGATGCTGCGCAAACCATCCCACATCAAAAAGTGGATGTGCGTGCTCTTGATGTGGATTTCCTGGCATTTTCCGGGCATAAAATGCTCGGACCGTCCGGAACAGGCGTGTTATATGGAAAGCGCAAATTACTGGAGCAATTGACTCCCTTCCTTGTTGGTGGAGAGACGGTCGTTTCCACCACATATCAGGATCATAAATTTCTTCCGTCACCGGAAAAGTTCGAAGCTGGTTTGCAGGATTACGCCGGCATTATTGGCCTGGGAGCGGCTGCTGATTACCTGCAAAAGATAGGGTTTCCTTTCATTCAAAAACAGGAAAAGCAATTGAATGAATTCATATCTGCTGAGATCAGGTCCATTCCGCATTTGCACATCCTTGGACCAGTTGATGCAAACCTGCGGGGTGGAATAGTCTCTTTTTACCTGGAGAGGGTGGATTCCCACCAGATTGCCATCATGTTGGATCAAATGGATGCCATTCTGGTACGGTCAGGTCAGCATTGTGTTCATTCCTGGTTTCATGCCCATAAGATTGGTGGTTCTGTGCGCGCCTCTTTTTATTTTTATAATACTTTGGAAGAAGCACGGAAATTTACTGTCAGCTTACGCAAAATCGCAAAGGTCATCTAAACCATGTTTTGTATCATCGCTTTCATCGTTCTTTCCATTCTCGGGATCTTCAGCGCCTCCAACCGCGTATTGGCTCGCGAGGCGCTGGATTGCGTTCTAAGGCGGATTACCCTCCGACCTTGTACCACCGGCTTTGACCAAAAAATGAAAGCCAAAATCCTTGGCACGGTGATCGGCCGGTCTGAGAAAGCGGCACGGTTCATCAATCGTCATTTTGAATTGCTTGCCTGGGTTTTTTTTGTCCTATTATTATCGAGTTCAATCCTTGCCATCAACGGTACTTACTTATATTACCGGTATGGCAGCTGTAATGGGCTAAATCAGACAGGGGTTTGTTTGTATGACCCCAAAGGGGAAAGTAACAAAGTATCCACGATCGATGCCAACTGCGATCCTTCTACAATAAATGCGTCGAATCTGACTACCGACGGAGTCAACTGGGCGCTATTTCCGGAAAAGAACAGTCAAGCCCCAGACGAATTAATATTCATCGGCTGCTATGAATGCGAGTTCACCCGCAAGGTATATCCTCTAATTCAGGAATTGGTCAAAAAATACGACGTGCGTTATACCTTTGCACATTTTCCAACCCAGGATGATATCGAAAACTTATCTGAAATCGGTGAATGCATTTACCAGCAAAAACCTGAAAAATATTGGGATTTCAATGATGCCTTGTTTGCAACCAATGTATCGAATCTGGAAAACAGGGAATATATCAACCAACTCATAAAAGATATGGGGTTTGATTTAAACGGCATACAAGCCTGTCTTTTTGATGCACAGCTAAAATTAATAATCAAACAACAAGTAGTTGAGCTGGAAAAAACTGGGTTATACGGCACTCCCACAATCTTTATTAATGGCAATCCCCTGGTGGGTCCCAAGCCATACCGTGTGTACGCCATCATGTTGAAGGGATTGTTTTACTGGCTAAAATAATTTGGCTGATCTTCTACCAATAAAAAACTCTGATTGGATTAAATCCATCCGATGCTTCCTTCTGGACATGGATGGAACAATCTATCTTGATAATCATCTTTTACCGGGAGCACTGGGATTCACCCAATATTGTAATGAGAATCAAATCTCTTACTATTTTATTACCAACAATAGTTCCAAGAATCATAAAAGTTACTTCGAGAAATTAAAAGCAATGGGTGTCCTGGTGGATGCCACAAAAATCATCACATCTGGAATGGCGACCTGCCAATACTTGCATAAGTATCACCCGGGAAAAAAAGTGTTCCTGGCAGGTACAGTGGCTCTGGAAGAGGAGTTCCGTTTTTCTGGAATCGATTTGGTTATGGAGAAACCGGATTTATTAGTGTTGGGATTTGATACTACGATTACTTATGAAAAATTAAAGAATATTTGCGACCTTGTTCGTGCAGGAATTTCCTACATAGCTACCCATCCGGATGTGAATTGCCCTGTGTTTGGTGGTTGTATTCCAGATATCGGCTCAATAATCGCGTTCATCGCCGCTTCAACCACACGTCAGCCGGATGTCATCATTGGCAAACCTTACCAGGCAATGATGGACGCCATTCTGGATAGAGTAAATTACTCAAAAGACAAGATTTGCATGGTTGGTGACCGGCTGTACACAGACATTGCCATGGGCAGGAATGGAATCAGGACAATCCTGGTACTGAGCGGCGAAACTGATCTTGAAATGGCTCAAAAAAGCGAATTCCAGGCAGATATGGTCATTGAGAATATTGCCGGATTGCTGCAAATGTTGCCCAAATGAATTTCGTGTAAACCAGCTTATTCCCTGGTAATTTTTATTTCAACAGTTTTAATTACATCCACGTCCTTTAATACCTGCAGCATGCCCAAAATAGTGCTGATGATAATGGTTTTTGGAAAATCAGTTAACGGAATTTCCTTCTCATTGATTCGCAATTTAATCTCGCCCATTTCTATTTCTCCTTTTCTAATAATTGAGTAATAAATGTCAACAATTCTTCAAAATTGCCATCATATGTGAATAGGGTGTTTTCTCTTTCCTTTCTATCACCCAAACGGATTTTTGGGATGCTCTTCTCCCTGGCGCCTTCGATGAAGATGCAATCCAATTCCGCCATTTTATTTAGGTGGGAAATAATTTCGGACTCTTCGCTGCTTTTCTGCACAAGGTAGGCCGTTGCTGTTGCACTGGCGAGAACGACCGGATTTGCGCCAGCTTTGGAAAAACGATCCGTGTCTTTTCCCTTTGTATCCAAACTGATGGGTTGACTGCTTATTTTTACAACTGCTATGTGGAAGTTCAATCCAATTAATTCGACCAACAATCTTTCAAGCAGCGTGGTTTTCCCTGAAGATGAATTCCCGTAAAACCCAAGAATAAGTGGTTTTGTTGATGATTTCACGTAGTTAATTCTAAAGCCAATTTAAGAATTTCCCTTGACAGAAATAAGCACTATAATACTCGGCTGTGTTTAAATCGTATGATAACAAAGATTTGAATTTATACATTTAATTGGAAATATGGCCAAACGACAACTAAAAAGACAACTAAATCTGCTGCAGGTGGTGATGCTGGGAACCGCGGGCACCATTGCAGCAGAAATATTTGTTCTCACCGGCCACGCGGCTGGCATTGCCGGTCCGATGGCTGTTGCTGCTCTCCTCATCGGTGGCGTACTCAGTTACAGTGTGGCGTTGAATTACTGCGAACTTGCTACCACCTACCCTGAAACCGGCGGAGCGATGACCTATGTACGCGAAGGATTTGGCAACAACCTGCTGAGTTTCCTGGTCGGTTCAATGGATTGCATTTCGAGTACTTTTTATGCAGCCCTTTCCGCCACAGGGTTTGCCTATTCGCTGGAAATCTTTATCCCGGGCTTACCCATAGTATGGGTGGCAATTGCCGCAATCGTTTTATTTTCACTATTAAATATCCTGGGTGTCAGTATGGTGGGCAATGCCCAGGTCATTTTGGGTGGAACTTTGCTGATCGTCTTTGTAATATTTATCATCTCAGGTTTCACCCGTGATGGTGGTTTTACTGTTGAAACATTTATTGCCAGCAATGCCTATTTCGATGTCCACGAACCTTTTGCCATTTTTGCCAGGATGATGATGACCATTGCACTAACATATAGCGCTTACGTGGGATTTGAAGTGATCGCTGATGATGCGGAAGAGGTTTCGCAACCAACCCGGAATATTCCCAAGGCAATTTTGATCAGCCTGACCATTGTCACCCTGATATACACCCTGGTAAGTCTCGTAGTAATTGGGACGGTTCCAATTAATCAGCTGGCAGGGTCTGAAACCGCCTTGACGGATGCCGTCAGCCGCTTCTGGCCTGGTATTGGCGTGGTTGTCATGGGGATCGCGGGTATCATCGCCACCTTGACTTCCATCAATTCAGCCATGTTGAGTGCCACCCGTGAAGCGTTCACCCTCAGCCGGGATGGCTCCTGGCCGCGGCTTTTTTCGCGGTTAAGCCCCTGGCGGACACCGATTCTTTCGATACTTTTTATTGGTGGTGTTAGTGCATTAATTGCGGGGATCGGGGTAGTGGATTTCCTGAGTTTCATCTCAAGCGCTGGATATCTTTTTGTATTATTCTGGTCCAGCCTGGCAATGATCGTCCTTCATAAGAAATATCCGAACCTTGAAAGGCCTTTTAAAGCACCATTTTTTCCATTGACGGCATACCTGGCAGCGGCATCTTGTTTTTTGATCGTGGCATTTACACAAGTACGGGCTTTGGTCTTTCTTGCGGTGGTGCTAGGGTTATTCAGTATTTTTTATTTTGGGTTTCAATTTTATAAGAAGCGCAGAATACTAAAAAGCGAATCGCAGGAAAAACGCACCAGCCGCATCCTGATCCCGGTTGCCAATCCCAAAACTGCCGAAAGCCTGGTGTGGCTATCATCCATCATCGCAGAATCAAGCCATGATGCCGATTTGTACGTCTTCACCGGTATTTCCAAACCCCTGGATGATCTTACGCTGACCATGCGTGAAAAACTAATAAGAAATAATTACTATTCACAACCCCTGCTGAACCATATTGCCCATTTTGCGATTGAAAAAAACGTTGCGTTGCATGCCAAGTCAGCGGTAACCCGGAACCTCTCACGGAGCATTTTGAATGAAATTGAGGGGAAAGAAAAAACAACCCTTATCATGATGGGTTGGCCGGGAGAATTGGGAGAAGGCGAATTAGCCCAAAACGTGGTCAATGATGTATTAATATCCGCCCAGACCAATGTGGCAGTGCTGAAAGACAAGGGGATTTGTTCCATCCGCAACATACTGGTTCCGATGGGTGGAGGAACACATTCCAAATTAGCGTTGCAAATTGCCTTTGAAATTGCTGAAAGCGAAAGGGCACGTGTGAATGTGTATCGGACCTACCCGAGCAACCTTTCCATTGAGGACATTCAAGACCAAATGGCACAATTGGAAGAGATCATCGTGGATGAACTGGGCAGTTTCCCTAATAATGTCAGTGCCAACGTAGAAGCAGCCCCATCTGTACTGGAAGGCATCCTGACTGAGACCACCCACCACACTTACGACTTGATTGTTGTTGGCGCATCTGAAGAATGGACTTCACGGAAAAACCTGTTTGGTGAAATTGATGACCAGATAGCCCTGCGGTCTCCCTGTTCTGTTTTAATGGTGCGACGTTACGAACCGGTGATGATGAACTGGCTGCGGCGACAGGTCAAGCGGGTGGTGGAAAATAATGGTAACGGGTAAACGACGTCTGCAATGAGAATAAAAGGATGCCGAATAGAATGGCATCCTTTTTTGTTTTAATATCTGCTAGTCACCTAGGCAGGTACCCACCCGGCGGGCAGTCTGGAACCAATGGTGATCAAGCGGAACTGTTTTACGTTTATTCACCACTTTTTCCAATTCAACCGGATGGGGGTTGCCATTTTTGATTGCCACCATCACCCCATATTGATTTTGCTGGATGCATTCCGTCGCAGCCGTGCCAAGCTGGGTGGCCAGCAGACGGTCCATGGCAGAGGGTGTCCCTCCGCGCTGGACATACCCCAGGATGGTCACGCGCGATTCCAAGCCAGTAAGAGCTTCCAACTGGTGGGCAATAGACATGGTCTTGCCGGATTGCCTCAACTGGAATTCCGCCATATTTTTATCAACCTTTTCCCGTTCCTTTTCCTTGGCCTGTTCCTTTTCTGCTTCCAGTTCTTTGAAAATATTAGCATCTGCGATTGACAAGGCACCTTCCGAAACCGCAACAATGCTGAAATGCTTGCCGCCACGGCTGCGGCTTAAGATGGCTTCGGCCACTTTGTTGACGTCATAGGGAATCTCCGGGGTCAAGATGACATCCGCCCCGCCAGCAATGCCAGCCCCCAAAGCCAGCCAGCCGGTACGGTGACCCATCAGCTCGACCAGGATGATGCGGTGATGGCTGTGAGCGGTGCTGTGCAGCCGGTCAATGGCATCGGTGGCAATACCCAGGGCAGTATTGTATCCCAGGGTGATGTCGGTCATGGCTACATCATTGTCGATGGACTTGGGCAGGGTAATGATGTTCATCCCTTTTTCGTGCAGGCGAAAGGCGTTCTTTTGGGTGCCGCCGCCGCCAATGCACACCAGCAGGTCCAGATGATGTCGGTTATACACTTCCAGCATGGCGCCGGTCATGTCCATTACTTTTTCACCGACGAGCATGCGATGCGGTTTGTCGCGGCTGGTGCCCAGGATGGTTCCCCCAAGGGTGAGGATGCCGGATAAGCTTTTCTCATCCAGCTGGACAGTGCGGTCGTGCAGCAAGCCACGGAAACCATCATAAAAACCGATGATCTGCATATCACAGCCGCCGGAATGGGAGGATTTACCCAGGGCGCGCAGGGCAGCGTTTAGGCCAGGAGTATCACCACCGGCAGTCAATACACCCACGGTTTTTGCCATATGAATTCTCCTAATAATTTTTAAGTCTGATTTGATTATACAAGAATTGAAATTAAGAGTAATTAAATAAATAGAGCGGGTGATCGGATTCGAACCGACGAATGGTAGCTTGGGAAGCTACTGCCTTACCACTTGGCTACACCCGCAACAGAGCCATTATACCAAACAGAGCAAAATACCATATTGATTTTAGATGATAAATATGCAATACTATTATTGCTTTAATTTCAATGTTCTACAAATTGGAGGTTTCCGATGAAATGTCCTAAATGCGGTACGAATAATGCGAAGGGGGCAAAATTCTGTGAGAAATGCGGGGAATCTCTCATTACACCCAACAGTATTATTTGCCCCAAGTGCGGGCACAAGAACAAAACGACCGCCCAGCATTGCATCGAATGCGGCACCAACCTGAAACAGCCAGAACCAGCCGAACCGGTCAAGCCAACTCTAAAAGCGGAATCTCCAGCCAAATCTAAAAGAAAGATTTCCCCAATCATATGGGTACTGGTAGGCATACTGAGTATTTGTGTGGTGTGTGCAGGAATTTTTCTGCTGGGAATCATACGTCTCCCTGCACCTCCCGCGCCAGAGCAAACCATATTGCCGGAATTCGTTGTGTCTGCCTGGACGGGGGCATACAACTTTCAAACCACTGGCTCTTTTTCCCTGCAGTCAGCTGATACAAGCAGCAAGTATGTGGAAGCTCTATTCAACTGCAATGAACAGGGAAAATCTCCCGTGTATGCCACTACCGGGGTAAGAATCCATGATTACATCAAGTGGATGGCGGTGACAAAAGAGCAGGTTGAAGATTTTCAGAAATATACTCAATTTAATGTCAGCATCAATGGGATCAAAGCCACATTTCAGGGACCATTTAAATATGAAATTACCCAGGCGGATGGCGGCTTTATTACACCAGTTTTGGTTGTGCTGGGTAGCCTGCCAGCCGGAACTCATCAAATCCGTACCGAGGTAAGCTGGTCTCAAAAGATCTATGATGGCCAGGATTATTATGGCCCTGGCAGTGGGAATGAAAAATTTGTTGGCACCTGCACTATTGTCGTCAGCCAGCCTTCCACAGGCGGCGCTGCCGGCCAGCCGCCGGCGGTCCAGCAGCCTGTGCAGTGGGGTGGCTGCGAGAGAAACACAACCAAGCAGGAATGTGAGGCAGGTGGGGGTATCTGGTTCCAAAGCGGAGCGGTGGATGTGATGCGTGAAAAGTATTGTATTTGTAAAAATGACCCACAGGTTCCTGCGCAAAGGGATAAAAATTGGTGTACCAACCAGGGAGGAACCTGGGTGGATGTATTGAAAGAATGCAGTTTCATGAACCCTTGTGCTCTATATACCGATCAAAATGCATGCACAACCAACAGCGGCAATTGGTATGGTCCTGGGAAATATTGCTGGTGCATTCCTTTCGATAAATATAAATACCAGGAATGTTCGTTTCCGGATACCCTTTTCAATGGCGGCATGGTATATGACGCAGTCACAAACCGATTCAAGATCGAAATTTCCCAAAATGTCTCGTTTCACACGGAATCGGATTACGATGTAAAAGTCACAAAGATTGGGAAGCAAGTTGGAGTGCTTGGATGTGAAAAAGTTAGTGCAAACAAGCTTTCGTGTTCGCAAAATGCATTGGAGGAATTCAAAACGAACTGGCCGGGAGGCGAATTGCATCTTTGCCGGGATGTCTATTGCTGTACAAATTTTGGTTTGGCGAATATCAAGACAACCGCAGGCGATCTCTTCACTCTGACTGGAAACTGCCCGGTAAGCGGTGACCTTTCTGCCACCATCCGGGAGTGGAAATCCAACGGGCAAATAACCCTTGAGATAAAAAATGAGTCTGAATGGAAGGTGCAGTCTTTTTCGACTGATCTGAAAGATGCCAAAGGGGCAGATTGGACAACCCTTAACTGCAAGCAAAAACCGGATAATCAAAAGTTAATGATCTGTACAGGTGCTGCAGTTGGGAAGACAGGCACGGGCAACCTCTCATTTAGCTATACCGGTGATAGCGGTAATTGTTCGATCCAAGGATTAAACTTCCCCATCCCATGTGCACGGCCTTGCCAGGGTACTTGCTGTCCACAGGGATACACCTGCTGTGAGTGCGGCTGCAAATTCCTGGGTTCTTCAGGATCATGTTCTTCTTTGTGTTCATAGAAGGAACATAATCTAAAAGGCATTTATCAGTGGCTACAAATCAGTAGCCACTGATTTATTTAATACAAAGTTAATAATCAGAATAATAGCAAGGGTGTAAGCTTTTAGTAATAGAATAAATAATTGAATAGATCAAACTGTTCAGTCTAAATAATACAGGAAAAAATGGAACAAAATGATGCAGTGATCATTGGCGGTGGACCTTCCGGGCATTCCGCGGCGGTGCGCATCGCCCAACTGGGCGGCAGGGTTGCTTTGGTGGAAAAGGATTTCGTAGGAGGTATTTGCACCAATTGGGGCTGCACCCCCAGCAAATCCATGATCGAATCCGCCAAGGTGGCCCAGGTGGTTAGGGAAGCCGAAAAATACGGGATCATGGTGCCTGAGTTTAAAGTCGATTTCAAGAAAGTCGCTGATCGGCGAGACCAGGTGATCCGCACCACGCGCAATTTCATCACTGATTTGCTGCATCATTACAAGGTGGATATTTTTCAGGGGGAAGCGGAGGTCATGGATGCAAAAAAAATAAAAGTCCACGGTGGAAAGCTTGACCCGGATGGCGTGACCATGCATTACGATGGAAAGGAAACTGTACTTGATACCAAGAACATCATTATCGCCACTGGTTCGGCCCCAGTGGCACCTGCATTTATCAAATCGGGTGATAAAAGCGTGGTCAATAGTAATCGTTTGATCAGCATTGATCATTTGCCGGAATCTTTGACCATCATCGGTGGCGGGGTGATAGGCATTGAATTTGCCACCATTTTCTCCAACCTTGGCAGCCAAGTGACCATCATTGAATTCATGGAACGAGTTTTAGCTCTGATGGACGAAGATATCTCCGTTGAGATAACGAAGTTAATGAAACAAAATGGGGTCAAGATTTATACATCCCATGAAGTTCAAGCAGTAAACAAAGGTGTTACTCTGGCGAAAAATCGCATTACAGGAAAAATGTTGGAAGTAAATTCTGAACACATCCTGGTCTCCATCGGCAGACGCCCTGTGCTGGATAAAAAAGGATATGAACGCATCGGTATGGAGTTCAATGACCATGGCATAGCCATTGATGATTACCAACAAACCAATGTTCCAGGAGTCTGGGCGATAGGGGATGCCACCGGAAGATCCATCCTGGCACATGTGGGCATCCAGCAGGGAATTGTGTGCGCGGAAAACCTGATGTCAAAAACCGGGCAGGTACGAAAGATGGATTACGAGGTCATTCCGGCGGTGGTTTATTCCATACCAGAAATTGTAATGGTGGGAAATGTACCAAAGGATCTTGCTGGGATACAGGTAGTCAAAGTACCACTATCCATTAATTTAAGGGCAAATATTGAGGATTATCCCCAAGGTTTCATCAAGCTGTGGATTAAACAAAATGTTGTTATTGCTGCCCAAGTGATCGGCCATAATGCCTCTGAATTCATGCAGGAAATCAGCAACATGATCGCGTTGAAGACGCCCATCGAGCAAGTGGCGCAGATCATTCACGCCCATCCAACATATTCTGAAATTATTCGCTCCAGTTTGGATCAAGCCCTGGGGAAAGCCGTAGATTTCTATTTATAATCAAATTAATAAAAAAGTCACCACATAAACAATATATAGAATTAGCACGGTTTTTGCACTAAAATAAGCATATTGACAGCGTGTGATATGATAATGCACGTTTAATTGACATAACAGATAAATATTGTGGTTCGCTTTTAGGAGACTTACTTGGTACTAAAACCACTAAACTGGTTGATGGGATTATTTTCACTGGATCTGGGTATTGACCTGGGCACCGCCAATACCTTGATTTACGTGAGAGGGAAGGGCATCATCATTCAAGAGCCCTCCTGGGTAGCGTTGGAGAAAAAGTCACGCAGACCAATTGCCATCGGTATGCAGGCGAAAGAAATGCTTGGCCGCACCCCGGCCAACATCCTGGTTCTACGCCCCATTCGTGATGGCGTCATTTCCGAATTTGAAATCACCCAGGCCATGCTCAGTTATTTCATAGGACGTGTCCACCAGCAATCGGTGGTTCCCATGCCGAGGCCGCGCGTGGTGATCGGCATCCCTTGCGGTGCAACCGAAGTGGAGAAACGGGCAGTATTTGATGCCACCATGGCAGCCGGTGCCCGTGAAGTGTATCTCATCGAAGAACCGACGGCAGCCAGCCTGGGTGCAGGACTGCCGATGGCGGATGTGCACGGCAGCATGATCGTGGATATTGGTGGCGGCACCACCGAGGTGGCCATCCACTCCATGGGCGGGATCGTGGTTTCACGATCGCTTCGTGTTGCCGGTGATGAAATGGACCAGGATATCATTGAATATATCCGCAACAAATACAACCTGTTGATCGGTGAACGCATGGCCGAGGAAGTGAAGCTTGAAATCGGTTCTGCCTATCCTTTGGAATCCGAGAAAACTATGAATATCCGCGGCAGGAATCTGGTGAGCGGCCTGCCGGAATCCATCGAAGTATCCTCCATAGAGATACGTGATGCCATAAATCCTTCATTACAGGTGATCATTGATACCATCAAGGATGCGCTCGATGAAGTACCCCCGGAAATTGGGGCAGACCTTTTGGACAATGGTATCTGCATGGCTGGCGGTGGATCGCTATTGCAAGGAATCATACAACGTTTGTCGGATGAATTAAAAATGCATGTCTACCAGGCGGAAGATCCAATGACGTGTGTGGCCCGCGGTGCCGGGATTGTCCTTGAAGATCTCAACCGTTTCAGCCATTTGTTGGTTGATATTGACCGCTCCAAACAACGGCAATAGAATCAAACCATTGATTTATAACACCCCGTGTATTCTGGTTCTTAGATGAAACCTATTCCTACCCGCACATTTCAAGTCATAGCTGGTATTGTGGTCGTAATGGGAGTTGTTCTCCTGGCTCTGGGTGGAATTATGCGCCCTGTCATAGGGATAGTGATGGATCCTTTTGTCGCTGCTCAGCGGTGGCTTTCTGACCGGGTCATCAATCTGGTGGATTTTTTCACTCTCCCAAGAGATGTCACTGACCTCTTGCAACGAAATGTTGCCCTCGAAAATGAAATTTCAGGGCTGCAAGCGCAAGTCATTCAACTGGAAGGGCAATTGACTGAAGCCAGGGCACTGTACGCATTGTTAGATTTTGCCCGCGCCAGGCCGCAATTCCAATACCTGGCATCCTCTGTCATCGGCAAGGACCCCAGCCCTTTTTTGCATTACATCATTGTGGAACACGGTTCTGACGATGGTGTACGATATGGAATGCCAGTGGTTACTCAGCAGGGTTTGGTGGGCAGAGTGGAAGCAGTTACCGCTAGCGCCTCAAGGGTTCAATTAATTAATGATCCGGGATCACTGATCAATGTCCGCATGCAATCATTGAAAAGAGATGCCCAAATAGCTGGTTCGATAACCGGCGATCTTAACTTGGTGAATATTCCGCAGGATATAGTTCTTAATGCGGGTGAGTTACTATTGACATCCGGCCTGGGTGGGAACTATCCTGCGGATATTTTGATCGGGCAGGTAGTCAGCGTGACGAAAAAAGAAAATGAGTTATTTCAAACAGCATCCGTCCAGCCGGTGGTAAATTTCGCGACCCTGCGGGCTGTATTGATTATCACCAATTTCAAAGAAATAGACATCTCGCCCCTGATTCCAAGTCCTTAGGTATTAGAAGTGGAATTAATCATCGCCATTCCCGTTTTTCTTTTGACCACCATGCTACAGTCAGCCAGTATCAGCCGGTTGCCGCTCATCCATGGCACAGCTGATTTATCATTGTTGGTTCTGGTTGCCTGGGGAATTCATTCGCGATCAAATGTGACATGGCTCACCGCCATAGTCGCAGGTTTTATCTTTACTTTCTTTTCACAAGTAAATTGGCCGGCAATAGTAATACCCTATCTGCTTATTATGATGATTACCCGTTTTTTGCACGGAAAGTTCTGGAATTCACCCTTGCTAGCCATGTTATTAATGAGCATTTTTGGCAGCATGATGGTGCATTTGGCCACATTGCTAATTTTATTCGTTGCAGAGATCTCCATTAATTTTAGCCAGGCTTTCTCAGAAATTATGCTTCCGAGTGTATTTCTGAATCTGCTTCTGGCATTACCTGTTTATTTCCTGGTAAAAGACCTCTTGCGCTGGGTCAACCCACAGGTTGAAAATGAATAACCTGCGCAGATATCATGACAAATTGGAAGATTGGCGAATAAGAGCCATATATATATTAATTATTGTCGTATTTGGATTCTTTGCATTTCGGTTGTTTTCCCTTCAGATCATCGAGGGAAAGGAATTCCTTGCCCAGGCTGAAGAAAACCGCACAAGTATTGTAAATACTCAAACCGACCGCGGAAACATTTACGATAGAAATGGCTATGTTCTTGCCAGAAATATTGCTTCATATAATGTAGTTATCACTCCAGCTGATTTGCCATTGGATGTCGGAGCAACCCAGCAGATATACCGGGATTTGTCTTCTCTCATTGATATCCCGGTAAGCAATGGGGCGATGACCGATGAACGAGTGAAATTATTTACTCCCTGTCAAACTGATTTTGGTATCACTGAGATTGTTATCATCGGTGATACCAATGCCCCTTATACCCCCATTCGGGTTAAATGCAATGTGGATGAAGCAACAGCACTAAAAATAAGTACTAAAGCCGCTGATTGGCCTGGAGTTGGGATTGAAATTGAACCCATTCGTGAATATCCCACCGGAGAATTAACCGCCGAAGTGGTCGGTTTTTTAGGTCCCATACCAGCAGCCTTTGAAGAGGATTACAGGGAGAGGGGGTTCCTGCCTGGTCGCGATAAAGTTGGATATGCAGGTGTTGAAGCTACCTTTCAGGATACCTTGGCAGGAAAAAATGGCGAACGAACAGTCGAGGTGGACGTTGCCGGTAAAATCCTGCGGGACTTGCAACCACCTGTGGAACCACAACCCGGCTTAAATGTGAAATTAACCATTGATACCCGTCTTCAAGCAGCAGCCAAGGCAGCCCTGGTGGGTGAAATTGACTGGTGGAACCGTTATTTTAATACTGTACGTTCCTCCAACGGGGTGGTCATTGCCCTGAATCCAAAAACCGGTGAAGTTCTGGCCTTGGTTTCCTACCCGACTTTTGAGAATAACCGCTTGGCGCGGCAAATACCCGCCTATTATTATGAACAATTAAGCAATGATCCCAATCGGCCTTTATTCAATCATGCAATATCAGCTGAACATCCACCTGGATCTGTATATAAACTGGCTGCTGCCATTGGCGCGATGAATGAAGCTGTATTACCACCAACCCAAAGTGTTGCCTGCCCGGGGAAGATACAGATTCTTGAAAAATTTTCACCAAATGATCCGGGAAAACCCAGGGACTATGTCTGCTATAACGAACTTGGACATGGGCGATCAGATTAT
The DNA here is from genome assembly GCA_963802275.1 of uncultured Chloroflexia bacterium. GTDB lineage: Bacteria > Chloroflexota > Anaerolineae > Anaerolineales > Anaerolineaceae > CAZMZW01. The sequence goes on from CAWDIB010000004.1 coordinate 103,363, forward strand.
CTGCGCGGAATCGAACAATCATGCGATATTTACTTTTATAAGATAAGTGGTGGATACGAGGATGAAGTACCGAATGGCCTTGGGATCGTTCGCATGGCTGACTATGCCAAAGCATTGGGTTATGGAGAGGTGACTGGAATAGAATTACCAGGCGAAGCAACTGGTCTCGTACCAAATCCAACCTGGAAAAGAATTAATTTGAGTGAAAACTGGTCCACTGGTGATACCTATATTGCTGCAATGGGACAGGGGTATGTATTGAGCACCCCCATCCAAGTTCTGGTTTCGGCTGCTATTGTGGCCAATGATGGCAAGTATATGCAGCCGACCCTTATCAAAGAAATATTGGATACTGATGGAAATGTCATTCAGCCATTTAGCCCTATCCAAAAATGGGATTTAACCAAAGACCCGATAATCAATATATATGATGACAATTCACAACCAACCGGTCAAAAAAAGGTAGTAGAGCCATGGGTGATTGATTTGACCAAAGAGGGTATGCGCCGGGTAAACACCCAGGGAACAGCCGAAAGGGTTTTTCTTGGTGCTGAATATACTTCAGCCGGAAAAACTGGAACTGCGGAATATTGCGATAATGTTGCTCAATCCAAAAACCTTTGCCAACCGGGAAACTGGCCAACGCATTCATGGTATGTTGGATATGCAACAGCCGAGGATCCTGAAATTGCTGTTGTGGCATTCGTTTACAATGGCGGTGAAGGCGCCAGCGTTGCAGGACCGATTGTGCGAAGAGTACTTGATTCATACTTCCAATTAAAAAGTATCGACCAGGCAAAATAACACCGATAATTGTCTATTAAATTTGGTATAAAAGAATTTATACTATAAGTGTGACTTACCTTGTTTCATATTAAATATGAAAGGTGAATAAATGACCGCTACTGTATTGACCATAACTTCCGGAAAGGGCGGGGTGGGGAAAACAACTGCTACCGCAAACCTGGGCATTGCCCTTGCGGATTTGGATAAAAAAGTGGTTTGCATCGACACCGATATTGGTTTGCGGAATTTGGATGTAGTCATGGGATTGGAAAACCGCATCGTGTATGACCTGGTAGATGTGGTGGAAGGTCGTTGTAAATTAAAACAAGCTCTTATTCGTGATAAACGCATGCCGGAACTTTTTCTGATTCCGGCTGCCCAGTCAAAGGAAAAGAGCGCTGTTTCACCAAAGCAAATGTGTAAACTGATTGATGAATTACGTCCCGATTTTGACTGGGTTTTGATTGACTCACCTGCCGGAATTGAACACGGATTTAAAAATGCCTTAGCACCAGCTGACCAGGTGCTGGTCATAACCAATCCGGATGTATCTGCCGTAAGGGATGCGGACCGAATCATAGGATTGGTGGATGCCCAGCAGAAGGGACCGGCAAAATTAATCATCAACCGCATGAATCCCTCAATGGTTAAACGGGGTGAAATGCTGGATGCCGATGATATTTTGGAATTGTTGGCCATCAAACTGATTGGCATAATTCCAGAGGATGAAAATGTTCTCATTAGTACCAACCGCGGGCAGCCGGTTGTTCTTGAGCCAAAGTCAAAAGCCGGGCAGGCGTTCCGCAACATTGCACGTCGGTTAAATGGGGAAGAAGTACCTTATCTTTCCATGGATGAAAAGGAAGATATTTTTAAACGTCTTTTCGGTAAGAGGTAAAGAGGTAATTATGGCTAACTGGTTTATGCGTGTATCCCGCCGGTCGAGGAGTGCCAAAAAAGCAAAAGACCGTTTAAAGTTGGTGCTCATCCATGACAGGACCAACCTTACATCTGTAACTTTGGAGCGTCTCAAAGTGGACTTGTTAGAAGCCATTTCCAGGCATGTTGCAATTGATAAAGATGCAGTCAAAATCAAGATAACACATAATGGTCGTGAACAAAGATTGATGGCAAATATTCCTCTTCTAACTGTTGAGCAAAGGATAGAATAGCAAATATGCGACGGGTTATGTGGCGCAATTTTGATTTTTGGCTTTTCGGCAGCGCGCTCTTTCTATCCATCTTTGGCATCATCATGATCCGTTCGGCCATAGCCGGAAACGAAGTATTGGCTATTTCCGTATCACGCCAAACCATCTTTGTTGGTGCCGGATTGGTATTGATGATCATCGTCTCGCTGATTGATTATCATTTTTGGGGATCCTTAAGCCGGCCAATGTATATCATTGCCATCATCGCACTGGCCTATATATTGATCGTTGGTACGACCTTGTTCGGTTCAGCACGTTGGTTTGATACCGGCGTAATATTGATCCAACCGTCAGAGCTTGCCAAGATCTTGATGATCCTCGTCCTGGCGGACTATTTTGCACGCAATACTGCTGATCCTCATGACGTCCATTGGATTGTCAACAGCTTCTTATTGACCATGGGCGTTGTCATCTGGATCCTGTTGCAGCCCAACTTGAGCACCTCGATTGTCATAATTGTTATCTGGCTTTCCATGTTGTGGATTAGCGGATTACCTGTGCGGTACATTGTCATCCTGGCAATTGCCGGTTTGCTTATTTTTGGGCTGGCATTTCCTTTTCTTCAGGAATATCAACAAGCACGAATAATCAATTTCCTATTGCCCAATCCTGATGCACGGCATGGTAATGACTATAATGTCTTACAAGCGAAAATTGCCATTGGGTCAGGCGGGTGGCTTGGCCAGGGTTATGGGCAGGGAACCCAGGTCCAATTGCGGTTTTTAAAAGTTCGCCATACTGATTTTATCTTCTCAGCAATGGCAGAGGAGTTTGGATTTATTGGTACGGTGGCGATCATCGGTTTACTGGTAATGATCATTATTCGTTCACTGCGCGTTGCCAGCCAGGCCGGTGACCGTTTTGGCGCACTGATTGCCTACTCCTATGCTGTAATGATATTTTTTCAGGCGGCAGTAAATATTGGGGTCAATCTTAACCTGATGCCTGTTTCAGGTTTGCCACTACCTTTTTTAAGTTATGGTGGTAGTTCTCTACTATCGTCAATAATCGGTGTGGGGCTGGTTGAAAGTGTAAGTTTAAGAAAAACTTTAATTTAATTGGGTGAACGAGTATGAATGAAACAGAAGTCAGAGTAAGATTTGCGCCCTCACCGACAGGACATATGCATCTGGGCAGTGCTCGTACCGCCTTGTACGATTATCTTATCGCAAGGAAAATAGGCGGTAAATTTATATTACGGATTGAAGATACTGATCGTAAACGATATGTTGAAGGTGCCGAAAAGGAATTAATTGACGGTATGCATTGGCTGGGAATTGAATGGGATGAAGGACCCGAAAAAGGCGGGGAGTATGGTCCCTATCGTCAATCTGACCGCAAAGAAATATACCTTCAATATGGCAAAGAATTAATTAAAAGGGGAAGCGCCTATTATTGCTTTTGCAGCCAGGAAAGACTTGAGAAAGTAAGGCAGCAAAAAAACGCTGGCAAAGATTTCCCACATTATGATGGCACATGCAGGATGTTGAATCCTAAAGAGGCGGAGGTGAGGGTGGAGAATGGTGAACCGCACGTGGTCAGATTCAAATCGCCACAGAGTGGGACGACTACGATAACTGACCTGATTCGTGGAAACATCACCATTGAAAATCAAAATTTGGATGATTACATTTTGATCAAATCAGATGGCTGGGCGTTATACCATCTGGCTGCCACGGTGGATGATCATCTGATGAAAATCAGCCATGTCATTCGCGGATCTGAATGGCTTTCCACTTTCCCTTTACATGCCTTGATCCATCGTGCTTTTGGTTGGCAGGAACCGGTCTGGGTGCACCTTTCAGTATTCTTAAAACCCAGCGGAAAAGGTAAGATGAGCAAACGAGACGCTGATGACTTACTAAATGATGGCTACTCAATTTTTATAAAAGATTTTCAAGATTTGGGTTATATCCCTGAAGGGGTGATCAATTGGATTGCATTAATGGGTTGGAGTTACGATGATCGAACGGAATATTTTTCCATGGATGACTTGATAGACAAGTTTTCTTTGGGAAGGTTGAATCCATCGCCTGCAGCTATTAATTTTACGAAACTTGATTACTTCAACAAAGAACACATCAAAACTATGCCCGCCGAGGATTTAGCTGAAAGGTTGATGCCATTCTTTGTAAAAAATGATCTGGAACCAAAGAAAGAAGACCTCATCAAATTAGCGCCCATTCTAAATGAAAGACTTACCACTCTTGATGATGCAATTGGCATATCGAGGTTCTTTTTCTTAGAAGAAATTCAATATGACCCTTCCCGTCTTTGCATTAGTGATTTAACATTCGAAACTACGATTCAGATTGCTGAAGAAATTATTTCCGAATTTGAGAAATTACCAGAATTAACAAAAGATCTTTGTGAAAATTCCATGCAACAATTTCTTGAAAAGAATAAATTATCTCCAAAACAGGTGTATACGTTTTTACGCGAAGCCATATCTGGTCAACAGGTGACACCGCCATTATTTGAAAGCATGGAAATCCTGGGAAAAGATAAAGTACTATCAAGAATAATGAACGCAATAAATTTATTGAAATCATCTCTTTAAGAATTGTGGTAAAATTTTGCCCGCGAACCTACTGGGGGTTCGTCTAACGGCAGGACAACAGACTCTGAATCTGTCTATGGTGGTTCGAATCCATCACCCCCAGCCTTATTAACAAGTCAAGGCAAAAAAATTGGACCTTCGGTCCTTTTTTTATCCATTCAATCCATATTTTTTAGAAAAATATTGTTTTATTTTGGTAATTCATGAATCAATTAACCAGGTCTTTCCCTGTAAGCTTCCATCACATTTGGCAACGTTTCAATTAGAGTTAATACCCGGCTTAGTTGAGTAATATCACTAATTTCAAGAACGATTGAAATGATGGCCACACTTTCATTGAAATTCACATGCAAATCACGAATATTTATGTTTTCATTGGCAAGGATGGATGAAATATCACCCATGAGGCCGTGTCGATCATATGCCCGCACCTGAACTGTTACAGGAAAGGTTTGTTTTGGTTCTCCCCATGAGACTCGAATGATGCGCTCGCGATCCATGGCTCGCAGAATATTGGGACAATCCTTGCGATGAATGGTTGCGCCGCGTCCCCTGGTGATATAACCGACGATTTCATCCCCTGGGACCGGTTTGCAGCACTTGGCGAATGTAGAGAGAATGCCTTTGAGACCTAATACCTTTATGGCATTCGTATCTGCCTTTTCTTGATGTACGGGTTTCAATTCCAGCAATGGGTCACTACTATTATTTTCCTCCGCTTCTTTAAGTGTGTTTATTATGCGCCTGATTGACAAGTCACCATTGCCGATGGCTTCAAAAAAATCCGGCAGGTCTTTATACTCAAAGGATTTTTTTAAATCATCCATTTTGATACTACTCAATCCCAAACGATGTAGTTCTTTTTCCAACATCACTTTGCCCTGATTGATATTCAATTCGCGGTCCTGAATTTTGAACCATTGGCGGATCTTCGAGCGTGCCCGTTGTGTTTTTACCAAGTTCAAATGAGGATTAAGCCAGTCACGGGATGGACCGCCATGCTTGGCCGCCAATATTTCCACCTGGTCGCCGGTTTTCAATTGATACTCCAATGAAACCAGTTTGCCATTCACCTTTGCCCCCCGGCAGCGATGACCAATTTCTGTGTGTACGTTATAGGCAAAGTCAATCGCTGTGGAACCAGCCGGCATATCAATGATATCGCCGCGCGGAGTGAATACGAATACACGGTCTTCGAAAACATCGCTCTTCATTCCTTCTACAAATTCGTGAGCGTCATTAACTTCCTGCCGCCATTCCATGATTTTTCGCAGCCAATTAATGCGTGATTCATACTGGCTGGTCTGTGGATTATTTTCCTTGTAACGCCAATGGGCAGCTATGCCAAATTCAGCATTTTCATGCATTTCTGTTGTGCGTATCTGAACTTCAAGAGGCTTATGATCAGAATAAATGACTGAGGTATGTAATGATTGATAAAAATTATCTTTCGGTGAAGCTATATAATCATCAAATTCATTTGGGATTGGCCTCCAATGGGTATGAATGATACCAAGAGCGGAATAACAGGCAGGTATATCGGAAACGATCAATCGGATTGCTCGCAAATCGCGAACCATTTCAAATGGCTGGTTTTTTTTCTTCATTTTTTGAGCAATGGAGTATATGTGTTTTGGACGGCCTGAAATCTCGGCTTTAATGCCTCCTTCTTTTAATACTATTTTTAGTTCTTGAATTATTTCCTGAATCTCCTGCTCCCGGTTGATTCTCTTGTCAGCCAGCTTTTCAGCAATATCTTTATAATATTCAGGATCCAGGTAACGAAAAGATAAGTCCTCCAATTCCCACTTTATTTCCCATATGCCCAACCGATTGGCTAGTGGGGCGAAAATATCCATTGTCTCCCTGGCAATGCGAATGCGCTTTTCTTCAGGAAGATGCATCAGCGTGCGCATATTGTGAAGCCGGTCAGCAAGTTTAATTAAAATCACCCTAATATCATCCCCCATGGCCATAAGAGTTTTCCGCAGCGTTTCTGCTGCCAAATCCTTGCGGCGACTTCTTGCATCAATTGCCGGAACTGTATCTTCTCTTTCTTTCACTCCATCGGGGAGGTCAGGCCTGGTGACTTGGGGCAGATGCGTGAGCTTGGTAACGCCATCCACCAAACTGGCAACCTCACTGCCGAATTTGGAAGTGATTATTTCCAAAGTAATTTGGGTATCTTCTACGGTATCATGTAATAAACCTGCAATGACCAAAACCGGTGGAACTTTTAAATCAGATAATATTTGCGCTACAGCCAGGCAGTGATTGATATACGGCTCACCTGATGCCCGGGATAAGCCAGCATGAGCGTTCTCTGCAAACACATATGCCTGCTGAACCAAATCCTTATCAGGGACTGAATAATTTTCCGGCAAAGATTTCAATAAATCATCAATTTTCATGGTTATTTAGACAGCTGAAAACCATCCCATAAAGTATACCTTTATAGAATGGTTAAACAGAATTTTTTGTTAAAATTATTTTATTTGAACCGTACGAGAAGTTCTGGCAATGGCAGACAGGCGAGTGAATCTAAAATCAAATCAGCATTATTTAAGTCTAAATATTTTGTGATTGGATTGGGTATGGCCACGCAATAAATCCCAGCTGATTTTGCTGCAGCAATTCCGTTTGCAGAATCTTCGAAGGCAATTACTTCATTTGGGCTTAGCCTTAACGATTTAAGCGCCATTTGATAGAGAGCTGGATCAGGTTTTGGAATGCCTGTTTCATCTACGGTATGGATAAAACCAAAATATTCACTTATGCCATGTTGTTCGAGATGCCCGACTACCCAGGATTTCTCGGAACTTGAGGCAATGGCAGCCTTGATATTTAATGTTCTAGCAGTTTGTAAATATTCGATTACGCCAGGCAATACTTTTTGGTCTTTAATGAAAAATCTCTCCAGTTCAGTCCATTCATTAAAAACTTCTTCCGCATTCAAGCCAGGAACCAATCGCTGAAGATCCTGGGCTGGTTCGGTCATGCGGTATATCGTTCCTATTGATAGGGCATAATTATCAAAATTAAATTTTTGCCCATGTTTTTGATATATTTTCACCCAAGCCAATACATCAGGGGTTTCCGTATCCAAGATCAACCCATCGAAATCAAAAATTAAACCCTTAATTTTCATTAGATCAATTCTTATACGCTTTCTGAATTTAATTCTTTCTATTTTAACATTTCGGGAGAATCAAAGTTGCGATTCGGGGAAAGAAGTTGAAGTATCTTTCTATCGCTTTCGTTTATTCTTCCTAATACGATTCTTGTAATCAATTCACCTATTCCCGGTCCCAGCATGAAACCCTGACCGCACATCCCAGCAGCGATTAGGAAATTATCACTTTCTGGTGAAAACCCAATAATTGGTAATCCATCCGGTGTCATTGGATAGAGCCCCCTCCATGTTCTCCTGACGCGGATATTTCGAAGACGCGGCATTATTTCAATCAATCTCCTGGCAGCCAGCGGTAGAAACTCACTTGTCTCATTGGTATCAAACCCCCAAATATTCGGCCGAGGTGTGACACAAAAAATAATTTGACCAGTGATGTGCTGGTAAAAATAAAAATTCGCAGACTTTTGGTAAGGTCGGACATCCACCACCATTGGATGAAGAAAACGAGTCACTGGTTCGGTTATGCCCGCCTCATGCGAATCGGGATTTATTGGCAGGTTCAATCCGGCCATTTTGCCAATCGCACCAGCCCAAGCCCCGGCTGCATTGATTATCAGCGGGGCATGAAATATCCCGCGATTGGTGATGACACTTTCGATCATCCCTGATCTCAATTGAAAATCATGGACATTGGTATCAAACAGAAAATCTGCACCATTTCGCCTGGCTTGCGAGAAAAATGCGTGAGCAGCCAGCAAGGGTGATGCACTTCCATCAAAAGGGGAGTAGGTTCCTCCCAGCAACGAGATTGGGTTAAGATCTGGAATTATTTCTAATAAGTCCTTCTTGCCAAGCCATTCAATATTGAGTCCAAAAACTTTTTGCTTGACAAGAAGAGATTGCAGATTGGCTTCATCCTCATTTTCATAAACAGGGAATGCATACCCTCCCTGATACCATTCAATCTCGTCACCATATTGTTCTTTCCAATTAGAAAAAATCTCTATACTGCGCTTGCCACATGTAATTTTTGAGAAATCAGAATGGGTGGCACGAATTCCACCAATGGCAGTCTTATTCGATCCTTGGCCAACGCTTGCCCTCGCATCAATAGTCAACACCCTTATTTTTTCTTTGGAAAGGAAAAATGATATTGGAGAGCCAACCGAACCCGCCCCAATCACAATCACATCATATGTCTTTTCCATCTTGCATACTTTCTTTGTCATTGATACCTGCAAATACGGAAAGAGGGACTTCACAAAATAGAGGCCGCGAAGTTGGCTGCACAGCTTTATCTTCGGATTTTTCCAGTTTTATTAATTGAAGGATGAGGCTTTCGCACGTTTTTCCCCCACAAGCACCCATGCCCGCCCGTGTCAATGCCTTGATTTCATTCAAGTCACTGCATCCTGCCCTGATTAATTTTAATATTTCCTCTTTGGCCACCCTTTCACAACGACAAATGATATTTTCCTGTTGATTCTTATCATTTCGGTTAATATTTATTTGTTGCTCAAAATTTGTGTGGTTTATTCGATATCCCGCCACCCGCTTAACAAAACTTGTATCAACTTGAACCGTAATCAATTTTGTCGATTGAAAAACTTTTTTACCATTAATGTTGACGACAAGAGCCATACAGAGCTCTTTACCATCAATATCCAGCAGGGTGACCATTTTGCCAATTTCTACAACCCTTTGATTAAATTCATAGGGAAGAGATACACGGGCCAACTCTCCTTCGCTTCTTAAATCGATGAGCGTTATGGCGTGTCCCGGGCACGTTGTCACACATCGCATGCAACCTGAACAACTATTATCTACCGCTTGATAATAAGGAAGGTTTCGTATGTCTCCTTGATCAATTTTGATCAATCCGAGTGGACATGCAGCAACGCATGGATCGCATGGAATTTCCTGTATGCAATGAAATACAGGAAACATGGTCGTTTGAGTCGGTGAAATCGGGTTTATATGTATTACGCCTGGCTTGGAAGCGAAAACCTCTTTTTGCATATTCAGGCGGGCAATATCCTCAAGGCATTTTCCACTTAACTTGTTCAATATTTTTATGGCTTTTACCTTGCCGGATATTATTGCGGAGGATGCCTCGGCAATTTCTTCGGCGTCTCCGGCAGCTTCTACGGAAAAACCAAATTCAACCGCTTTTTTATAAAACTCATCAACTGGGTTCAGTCCAACAGCAATTAAAAGACAGTCACAGGTGATTGTGTTCTGGGTATTGGAAATGGGTTCATTTTTTTCATCGACCATTGCAATGGTGATGGATTCCACATGCTCACTGCCATTGGCAGATAAGATCGCGTGCGAAAGAAAGAAGGGAACACCCAAACGTCTCAAATTATCTTGATGGACTTTGTAACCGCTACAGGCAGGCATTAGGTCTATCAACCCTTGCACAGAGAAACCGGCTTGCAGGGCATGGTAGCCAGCAATTAAACCGACATTGCCACCCCCAACAATGCAAATATTCTTCCCGGGAAAAACCAAATCACGGTTAACCAGAGTTTGAAAAGCCCCAGCCCCCAGAACCCCCGGCAGTGTGTTGCCTGGAAAACATAACGATTTCTCACGTGCACCAGTAGCAATGAGGATTTGGTCGGGTTTTACAATAATGTAGTGAGTACCGTATCTAAGAATCCCAACCTTCTTATCACTGAAGGCTGCCAAAGCAGTTGAATTTGGCCAACCCTTGAAAGAAGGGAATTTAGATACCTCTGAAAATAATTTATTGGCAATATCAATTCCTCGCGTCCCAGCATACACTGCATTGGTTGAGCCAAAAAAACGGTGGGTTTGCAGTACCAGTTTTCCGCCGAAATTTGGTTTGTCGTCCACCAACAAGACATTGATATTTTCTCTGGCAATTTCAATGGCAGCAGATAATCCGGCAGGCCCACCGCCAATTATTAAAACCGGTACCTCCAATTCTTCAATTGGGTGAAACAATTTATCATGAGAATCAGTGTGTAGCGTAATTAATCCTTCTGCAGGTTCGAGTCGCATGCCTTCTTTTAGTGAAGTGATGCAAGATTTCACGGGAACGCCATCTGCAATCACCATACATTGAGAGCATTGCCCATTGGCACAAAAAAGAGATTGGGGAGATTTATCGTATGGATGATGACCAAAAATGAAGATACCGTTAGCAATCAGGGCAGAGGATATCGGCTCACCACTTTTTCCTTCATATTTAGACCCCATCCAAAAAAAAGACACCTCATCCACTCTTGGAATTTCCAATATTGGGTGTTGGTGTATGCGGTTATCAATCATAAAATATTTTGCTAAGTGGCATGTTCATTTTACCAAAAGGCAATAAAGACGAAGATACTATTAATTGGATTATCAATATTACTAATCATAAAAGTGCTAAAATAAGTAGATTTTTAATAGAGAGAGACGTAACGATGAAAAGAATTGCAGTCCTGACAAGCGGCGGTGATGCCCCTGGAATGAATGCCGCCATTCGATCGGTGGTAAGAACCGGAATAAAAAATGGCTATGAAGTTTATGGAGTCCGACTGGGATATTCCGGACTTATCGATGGGAAATTTATCCCGCTTGGTCCGCGTGATGTAGGTGGAATCATCCAAAAAGGTGGTACTTTTTTGGGCAGTGCCAGGTCAGAGGAATTTAAAACCGAAAAAGGGATCCAAAATGCACTGAGATCTCTCAACGAAAACGGAATTGAAAGCCTGGTGGTTATTGGCGGAAATGGTTCTCAAACAGGCAACTATGCCCTGCATCAGCATGGTTTTCCAGTTGTTGGTGTGGCTTCCACCATTGATAATGATCTGGTAGGGTCTGATATTACCATTGGTTTGGATACGGCCTTGAATATTGCCATTGAAGCCATCGACAGATTAAAAGTTACCGGCTCTTCCCATCAAAGGGCTTTCTTAGTTGAAGTGATGGGCAGGAATTGCGGTTATTTAGCCATCATGTCAGCCATTGCCGGTGGTGCGGAAACATTTGTAATCCCTGAAATAAAAAACGATCCTGAAAAAGTGGCAAAGATATTACAGGAAGCATACGAACGCGGAAAATCACATGCCATCGTTGTAGTCGCAGAGGGGGCTGAATATAATGCCAGTAAACTTGAACAATATTTTACACAGCATCAAGAGAGAATCGGGTTTGCGCTACGTTCTACAATACTGGGCCATGTTCAAAGAGGTGGCACACCTACAGCATCTGACCGCATATTGGCAAGCCGTTTGGGAGCGGGCGCAGTGGAATGCATCCAAAAAGGAAAATATGGCGTCCTGGTAGGCCTGATCAACGGACAGGTGAAAACAACTCCTTTATCCGAGGTGGCCAATAAGGTGAAGGCAATTGATCCAAGTTACTTCACGCTCGCTCAAGCGATAGACTAAAAGGTGCTTATTTTTTCTTGCGTAAATGGGCTTGAATAAAAGAATTTAATTCGCCATCCAGCACGGCCTGGATATTTCCAGTTTCATAGTCAGTTCGATGGTCCTTTACCATCTGGTAGGGATGTAATACATAGGACCGAATCTGGCTGCCAAATTCGATCTTCTGAAAATCACCTCGCAGGTCAGCGATTTTATTATCCTGTTCGGCAAGTTTAATCTCATATAGCCGCCCCCGCAAAACGCGCATGGCATTCTCGCGATTTTGGATTTGGGAACGCTCATTCTGGCATGTTACTACGATTCCTGTTGAAAGATGTGTAATGCGTATAGCAGTTGCATTTTTCTGGACATTTTGCCCGCCAGCTCCCGAAGATTTGAAGATGTCGATTGAAATGTCATCTGGTTTAATAATTACTTCCGGGTCATCTGCAACGATTTCAGGCAAAACTTCAACTTTGGCAAATGATGTATGTCTTCTATGGGCTGCATCAAAAGGGGACAAGCGAACCAATCGATGGACGCCTTTTTCATTTTTCAGATACCCATATGAATATTTACCTTCGACTAAAATTGTTACGCTTTTTATCCCGGCTTCTTCACCTTCCGAGAAATCCAGTACCTCAGTTGGATATCCTTCTTTTTCAGCCCAACGCAGATACATTCTTTCCAGCATGGCCGCCCAATCCTGTGAATCAATGCCTCCCATTCCTGAATGAATGGAGAGTATCGCATTTCCCTTGTCATATGGTCCAGACAGGAGAGTACTTAACTCCAAGAGATCAAGCTCTCTCTCGATTTGGAGGGTCTCTTTTTCCAAATCGTCGATTAAGCTTTCATCATCCAACTTTGACAGTTCAATAGAATCGCAAATCCTTTTCCTCACCAAAGTAATGCTTTCCACCTCTGAATGAAGCTCAGCAGCCTGCTTCATAATCACCTGCGCTTTGGATGGATTCTGCCAAAAGTCAGGGGATTCAGATTGTTTGATTAATTTTTGATATTGGTTCTCTTTTTTATCCAGGTCAAAGATGCACCATGATGATGTTTATTTTGTCCAGGGCTGCCTGTAATTTTTCATTGAGATTATTCATATTCTGCCTATCAAGAAATATTAATTTTACGAGATTATTCCTTCAACAAATTCCTGTGGAGAAAAGATTTCCAGGTCATCCAATGACTCACCTAATCCTGCGAAAATGATCGGCAAGCCCAATTTATCCTGGATTGAAAAAGCAATACCTCCCTTAGCCGAAAGGTCCAATTTAGCCAAAATGACCCCATTAATTTGGACTGCTTCTTGAAAAGTCTTTGCTTGAAGTAATGCATTCTGGCCGGTGATTGAATCAATCACCAGCCAACAGGCATGCGGCGCGCCGCTTAATGCTTTGCCTGCAACGCGATGAACTTTCTTAAGCTCCTCCATCAAATTATGGCGTGTATGCAACCTGCCAGCCGTATCGATAATGACAAGGTCTCTTTTGCGGGCAATGGCTGCCTGGATGGCATTGTAGACCACCGCCCCCGGGTCGCTTCCAGGTTCTCCATCCACAACCGGGACATCAATCATATCAGCCCATATACCCAATTGTTCATCTGCAGCCGCACGGAAGGTATCTGCAGCTGCGAGAAGGACTTTTTTCCCCATCGACTTATAAAAATTTGCTAATTTTGCGATGGTGGTTGTCTTACCTGAGCCATTGACTCCCACCACCATGATTATTGCCGGATTAAATTGGTCAAGTCTATAATTCGAGGGAGGTAACAATCTCTTGATTAATTCCTCTTCCAATACCTTTTGGAATTCCTCTTTTTCAATAATTAGTTCCGACTTTATCCTTTTCCGTAGTCCATCAAGAATTGCCTGCGTTGTTTCTACCCCCACATCTGCTTGAATTAATAAATTCTCCAAGTCATAAAGAGTGTCATCTGAGATTTCGCTGACTGAGATGATCTTTTTAATGGTGTTAAATGCAGAATCTCTGGTGCGTTCAAGTCCTTTGATCCATTTACTTAAAGGGTTTTTCACGGCGAGGATTATAACATCCTCATTTACTGGTTTGCTGACAGGTTACCAGCTAACTGACCGCAACCAGCTTCAATTTCATTTCCCTGGCTTTGCCGGATGGTAGCGTTTATGCCATATTCTTTTAATACATCTGAAAAATCTATAATTCTTCCACCACCTGGTGGAGAATAGTGAGAATCATCAATTGGGTTAAAAGCAATCAAATTAACATGGCATAGCATTCCACGAATGAGCTGCGCCAATTCCTTTGCCTGCCTTTTATCATCATTAATTCCATTCAAGAGCACATATTCGTAACTGATTCGCCGGTTGGTGCTCTTTATATAATCTTTGCAAGCAGTAATCAATTTTTCAACGGGGTAGGTTTTATTAATCGGAATTAAGCTTGAGCGAAGATCATTCCCAGGTGCATGCAAACTTACGGCCAAATTGACCTGGGGGAAGTCATCGGAAAATTCCATGATTCTGGGGATAATGCCGATTGTTGAAACAGTCATATGTCTGGAACCAAACCGCATAGCGTTTGGACTATTTAGTAGATGCAGGGAAACTTTCAAGTTTTCGTAGTTTGCAAATGGCTCTCCCATCCCCATAAAAACAAGATTTGTAACAGGCCTTTGCCCTGCATTTTCAAGTAACCTTTGGATAAAAACCACTTGCTCAAGAATTTCACCGGATGTTAGATTTCTTTTAAACCCAATCTTTCCTGTTGCGCAAAAAACACAGCCCATTGCACAACCGGACTGAGTCGACAAGCAGAGAGTTGTGCGATCTTTTGATTGCATCAGTACGCTTTCAATTGTATGTCCGTCAGAAAGTTTAAATAGATACTTTTGTGTTTTCTTGTCCTTGGATTGGGTATGTTTCAATTCATACAAATTGCTTAGTGAATAATTTGCGTTTAATCTCTCGCGCAAATCTTTTGAAAGCATGGTAAATTGCCCCCAATCCTGATAATATTTTTTGTAAACCCCCTCAGATATTTGTTTAATATGAAATAGTGGTTGACCCCAATTCGTAAATTGTTCTTCCAATAAGGAATTATCAATTTCAAAGATAGATTGCATTGGAAAAGAACATTAATTTTTAAATAGTTCCATGATGTTATTTAAAACGAGGTCGGGTTTCGGTGACCAATTCTCAAGGTCTTTCGTTTGAGCAACACCACTTAGCACAAGAAGCGTTTTGCATCCTGCCCTGTAGCCACCAAGGATATCAGTCTCCAACCGATCACCAACCGCCAGGGTTTTTTCGGGAGCAGTGCCCAATCTTTCTATTGCCACTTCAAACAAGTAGGGGTTTGGTTTACCAGCCATAACCGCCTTTTTACCTGAAGCAGCTTCCACTGCGGCAATGCAGGCACCAGCTCCTGGAGCAAGGCCGTCCGGTGTCGGGTAGGTTAAGTCTGGATTCGTACCAAAGAAAAGCAATCCCTGCCTCACAAAATCGGCCGCCATTTTCATTTTTCGATACGAAAAATCCCGATCCATGCTTACAATGACCGCCAAAGGATTATCTTCTGAATGGTAAAAACCATTCTCCTGTAAATGATCAATTAAGGAAGGGGAACCAACCACAAAAATTGGACCACCAGATAAAAAGTGTTTCTTCAGGAGAAAAACAGTCGCCATCGCGGATGAGACGATTTGCCATGCTTCCAATTCAGCCCCCATTGAATGAAGCTTATTGAGAAATTCATCAGAAGTAAATGTTGCATTATTGGATGCTAATACAACCTTAATACCGTGCTCTTTAAAATTCTTGAATAGAATGGATAAATCACAAATAGGTTCATTAGCAAGCCATAAGACTCCATCCATATCCAAAATAGCCCCCTGAATTTTCGGTTTAATGGTCTCAATCATTAGTGATGAAAGAAATATGAGTTATTTTTTTTCTGGCGGCAGCAGGATTTTGTCCACAATGCCATAATCAACCGCTTGTTGGGCTGTCAAATAAAAATCGCGATCGGTGTCCCTTTCAATTATCTCCAAAGACTGGCCAGTGGATTCGGCCAGGATTTCATTCAGCCTGGTTTTTAAGCGCAGAATCTCTTTCGCCTGGATTTCAATGTCAGTTGCCTGACCTTGTGCCCCCCCAAGAGGTTGATGCATATGGATGGTCGCGTGAGGAAGCGCGTAGCGTTGCCCTTTCGTTCCCGCTGATAGCAGGACTGTTCCAAAGGAAGCAGTGACACCCACCGCGACCGTACTAATCTTGTTTGAGAGCATCCGCATGGTGTCATAAATCGCCAAACCAGCGTAAATTTGACCTCCTGGTGAGTTAATATACATACTGATTTCTCTCTCAGAGTCTTCTCTATTTAACCAAAGCAATTGTGCCACGATCAAATTGGCGATTTGGTCATCAATCGGAGTCCCAACAAAAACAATTCTCTCTTTTAACAGAAGAGAAAAAATATCATAGGCTCTCTCTCCCTTACTGGAACTTTCAATCACCATCGGTATTACCGAACTAAATTCATTTATAGTCATGTTTGACCTTCACTTTCTCTTATTTTTCTTGTATTTCTGATTTAGGTGGTTCTTTCAATTCTGCATTTTCTTTATTTTTTTGAAATATACCTGTGGCAATTTCTTTCAATCTCTCTTCCACTCGCTGATTCATCAAGCGATTCGCTGCTTGCAGCAAGACCCTATTGGCCAATCCCTGAGCAGTGAACTGGCGCCTCAATTTTTGAATATCGGTATTCGACTGGATTTCAGAAAATGATTTTGAATATTCTTTTTGAAGCTCATCTTTTTCCAGTTCTATTTTTTCAGCCTTTCTTATCTCTTCCAATACCAGATATTGTTCCAATTGACGCTTTGCGGCTGTGGATATATCCTCGTCAAGAAATTTATCCTTATCCAACTGATTCATTTTTAAATAAGTATCCAGATCCATATTTTGAGATGCAATATTTTGTTCAAAATTGGCAAGGACTCTGTTCTTTTCTTCCTCAAAGACCTGGGGAGGATACTTAATTTGAGAGACGGAGATGATCTTGTCAATCAGTTCATCCATATACTTATGATCATATTCATGAAGTTTGGAAGCATTTATTTCACTTTTAATGGATTCCTTGAAATCTGCAAAGGATTTAGCATTTCCGAGATTTTTTGCAAATTCGTCGTTTAATTCAGGTTTCTTCAATTCTCGGATACCTTGAACATTAATATGGAAGTGAACTTCTTTGCCTTTTAATTTTTCATAAGGAGAATCATCAGGATAATTATGTAAGAATTCCTTCTCCTCATCTTTCTTTAATCCGAGGACTAGTTCTTCAAATCCAGAAAAGGGAAATTTTTCTTCAACGGAATTTTCTTCGCCAAGAATTAATTGATAAGGAGATTCTTTAAGAACGTCAGGGCTTTCACCTTTTTCCGGGCTTCTTATTGACGCATTAATTTTCAAATCAACCAGATCTCCGTTACGGGCTTCACGATCCACCGGTACGGCGGTTGAATAATTCAATTGAAGTTGGTTTAAGACTTTATCCACATCTTCCTCAGATGCCTTTTCTGGAGAATAATCCATGCGAATGGATTGGTAATCTCCAAGGGTTACTTCAGGCTCCAAAGGAATCATGAATGTAAATTTAGGCGGATCTTTACTTTCAATTTTTTCTAGCTTTCCCTGGGCAGCGGGATTCACATCGGCTTCCTTTAACAATTTTGGGTAAATTTCATTGATGAGCAAATCAATGGCTTCTTCCTCAATCGCTTCATCACCATACAACCTTTTAACAACATCCAGAGGAGCTTTACCAGGACGGAACCCGGCAATTTTTGTTTTTGAAGAGATCTTGCGCGCCGCTTTTGCTTTGTATTCTTCCAACAAGCTGGATTCCAATTCTACTGTAATTCTTGCCTGCTGGTCTTCTAAAATTTCTTTTACGAATTTCAATTTATTTCCTTTAAAGCAAATTATTCTGTGGGGAAGGAGGGAATTGAACCCTCACGCCTCGCGGCACATGATCCTAAGTCATGCCTGTCTGCCAATTCCAGCACTTCCCCGGAAGCGGTTTGTATTATATGTTAGAGGAAAAAGCATGTCAATCTGAAATCGGAAATGAAACCTGTATAATTGCTTCTTAATTTGGTGCTGTTATGTCTTACATCATTCAAAAAGAAAATAACCTTGATTCACGTAAAAAGTATCTTCAATTCATTGCTTTGACCATTCATGGTCTGAATGAAAAAACTGAATTTGATATGGAAGCGAAGGACATGACTGCATTTATGATTCTTTTGCTCAAAGAAATACAAAAAAACATCGAGAAAACCACACAAGCTTGGGAAAAAAGAGATTTTTGGTTAAAAGCCGATCAATTCAAGAGAGAATGGCAATGGTGTCCAGTCCATATCAGTCTGTTGAGTAAAGCACTGGAAGAGAATAATTGGAATTTATTAAAAAGTAGCTCATCATTGCTAAAAGAAAAGTGCCATAAAATTAAAATAAGCAACAAAATAATAAACACATCTCCTTGGGAGGGAGTTTACACCCGAATAAAAAAAGAGCTGCGATGAGCAGCTCTTTTTACGCATCCAATACCTATTTTTTCTTAAGAATGATCCTTGCATCCACCACTTTTATACCTTTTCCTTCTTCATAAAGAAGTATTGGGTTGGCATCTGATTCGCTCACCTCGTCGGCTAGCTCCTGGATCATTTGTGAATAGCGGCAGATGGTTTCGACAAGCGCGGTTTTGTCACGTGGTTTTTCACCACGCACGCCTTCCAGCATGGGAGCTCCGCGAATTTCTCCGATCATACATTTTGCCTGCAGACAGGAAACAGGCGCCACTCGGAAGGTCACATCTTTGAAAACTTCAACAAAGATGCCGCCCAAACCGAACATAACCGTTGGTCCGAAGGTTGGGTCATTGATGGAACCAAGAATCAATTCAGTTCCCTTGGGGGCATATTCCTGTACTACTATGCCAAGAATATTTGCATCCGGTTTATATTGCTTGCAGTTAGCCAAAATATCCTGGTATGCCTTTCCAGCTTGTTCTTCAGCTTGAATATTTACCACCACGCCGCCAGCATCCGATTTATGCAGGATGTCAGGTGATACCACTTTCATTACAATTGGGTAACCAATTTCATTGGCTATGGATAAGGCTTCATTCATACTGCCAGCCAATTTGACTTTTGTCACCGGCAATCCAAAGGCGGCAAAAACCTGTTTCGCTTCAATTTCAGTCAGAGAATCGCGGTTTTCAGCTCTGGCTTTATTGATGACTGCTTTGGCAGTATCAATATCCACCTCAAACTTTTTCACCTCTTCATTTTTAATGTTGTCACGGATAAGATGAAAGTCATGCAATGCGGAGATCGCATTCACTGCCACATCCGGCCCTGAATATGCAGGGATTCCGTTTTCAACCAGCCAGCGCATTGCTTTTTCTGATCGTTCACCACCCACAAATGAAACCGTGACGGGTTTATCCTTGATGCCAGATTCGTCAATGGCTTTCTTTATACTTTGTGCGATTTCGGTGGGATTTGTCATGGCTGTTTCACAATAAAGCACAACCAAACCATCCACCCACTCATGTGCAAATGCATAGCGAACCGTTTCGTAATACCATTCATTTCCAGCCATACCGGTCATATCCACCGGATTCTTGGCTGAGCCAAAATCGGGCATGTGTTTCTTGAATTCAGCTTGGACTTCTTGTGGGGCAAATTTCAACGGCAGTCCATATTTTTCAGCAGCATCAGTTGCGAGCACACCAACTCCACCGCCATTGGTTAAGATTAATAATTTCTCTCCTTTCATCGGTGGCTGCAGGGATAAAGCCAAAGTTCGATCAAAAAGATCATTCAGGTCTTCTGCCTGGATCATACCAGCTTGCTGTAAAGCGGCTTTATAGACACGGGTTGTACCTGCGAGTGAACCGGTATGTGAGGCGGCTGCAGCTGCGCCATGTTCGGAAACCCCTGCTTTCAAAGCAACAATGGGTTTTGTGGATTTTCTTCCTGCTTCAATAACCTGTCGCCCATCCTTTAAACCCTCAATATGCAATGAAATACAGGTTGTATTTTCGTCCTGGTCCAACCAACTTATCAGTTCCGAAAATCCAATGTCACAAACATTTCCTATTGAGATTAACTTATCAAAACCGATCCCTCTGATATATGTACCAGCATCAATGCCAATCAATAAAGCACCACTTTGGGTTACCAGTGATGACTTTCCAACCAAGGGAAGAAAAGGAGCAAAAGAACCATTATATTTATCAGAGTTGGAAAGCAAACCGACAATATTCGGTCCAATAATGCCCATATTGTATTTGTGGGCTGTTTTAACAATTTCTTCTTCGAGCTCATGTTCCCCAACCTCACTGAATCCTGAGGTGATGATGCTGAGGCCTTTCACTCCTGCCTTTCCACATTCTTCTGTCGTTTTAAGGACGAATTGCGCAGGTACGGTGATAATGGCTGAGTCAATCGGTTTGCCAACATCCAAAACGGATGGATAGCACTTAAGCCCTAAAATTTCTGTTTCGCCGGGATTAATTGGATAAATATCGCCCTTGTATCCATCCTTGATTAAATTGTTTACCACCGTATGCCCGATTTTACCGGGTTTTGCAGATGCCCCAATAACCGCAACCGATTTGGGTTTCAATAATGCATTCAAGATTTCGATGTCCACGAAATATCCTCCAATAGTTGATAGGTTTTGATAGTTCTTGTAAAACCTTTAAATTATTTATTTCCCCAAGAATCTAATTCTCGAGGTCACAAGTTATAATTTTACTATTCTTTTGCATAAATTCATTCCAATTAATAAACAGTATGACTAATTTTAAGGTTCATGGTATCACCAAGCGGGAAATCACTGATATTGAGAAAATTAAAAAGATTCTAAATTCAACATTACAAGCTGTTAATCCAGATAAGATAATTAATAGTTCGATCCGGCTTCAAAATAAATTATTATTCATCAAAGAATACTCCCTTAATTTATCAATTTTTCAAAATATTTATCTCATAGGCATCGGAAAAGCATCCCAGTCAATGGCAACAAGTGCCATGCAACTCCTTGGCAATCTAATCCATTCAGGCGTAGTGATTACCAAAGCTGAAGATAAATTCCAGACTGAAAAAATATCAACAAAAATTAAGACAATTCAAGGCAGTCATCCAATACCGAATGAAAGAAGTATATTTGCCGCAGAAGAAATCATTCGATTTTCAAAGAGACTGACAGCAAATGATTTGGTTATCTGTTTGATATCCGGAGGTGGCTCAGCCCTCGTCACCAAACCAGCGGAAAGGGTGAGTTTAAATGCGATACAAAATTTGACCTCACAACTATTGCGTTGCGGCGCATCAATTAATGAGATCAATACCATTCGTAAACATATGGACGTAATAAAGGGAGGCGGTTTATTATCTTTTTTATATCCAGCCCAAGTGGTAACGCTGATTTTGTCAGATGTGATGGGAGATGATCTTTCAATGATCGCGTCAGGGCCAACAGCACCTGATCCTACAACTTACCAGGATGCAATGGATATCTTAATTAAATATTCGATAACCAAGAGCATCGACGAGAGTATTCTTGATCATTTGACATCCGGCATCAAAGGAATCATTCCTGAAACATTAAAAGAAAACGACCCAAGATTTACCCAAGTTAAGAACATTATCATAGGAAATAACCATACCGCAATATTGGCTGCTAAAGAAACGGCTTGTGGGCTTGGTTATAACTGCCAAATAATCACTCAACCTTTTATCGGTAACACTTATGATGTTGGAAAAGAAATTACGAAAATCATAAAAGCGAGTTTAATAAATCGCAAAATTACAAAAATACCTCTCTGTATAATCGGCGGTGGAGAATCTACAGTGGACGTCAAGGGCAGGGGGCTGGGAGGCAGGAATCAGGAAGTCGCCTTGTATAGTGCGGTTCAGATAGATGGTATTGAAGATGTTTGTGTGGCCACCCTTGCGACGGATGGCGAAGATGGACCGACCGATGCAGCCGGGGCAATCATCACGGGAAAAACTGTAAAATCAGCCAAAACGCTAGGAATGGATGCAACCAGATATTTGAGTAATAATGATAGCTATAATTTCTTCGTCAAGGTTGGCGGGTTGATCAAAACAGGTTCAACCGGCACAAATGTTAACGATCTTAATATCATATTTATTTCTTGATTATTCAGCATTGTTTTTCCGAATACCTCTTTTCGATAGCCGGTAGAAGGTAATCATTAAATGATCTTTGAAAATCCAAATCCGGTTTCCAATCCCAATCATTTCGAGCAGGTTCGTCATTCACATCCTCTGGCCAGCTATCCACAATATTTTGCCGGCTCTCAATGACTTGAAAATCAATTTCTGCATCGGCATACCCTTTGATTACCATGTCTTTGATTTCACTTGCCGAGGGGCTAAAACTGGTTACGTTATAAACCAATTGGGATAATTTATCTTTATTTGCCTGCTCAAGCAAGAGTAAAGCATGAACTGCATCAGGCATGGCCATAAAAGGTATCCTGGAATCAGGACGAACAAAACAATAATAATGCTTCTTTTGTGCGGCATTATGCAGCATTTCAGGACCATAATCACTGGTTCCACCGGTTGGAACGGTATCCGCACTGATTATCCCAGGGAAACGAATGCAGCGAAAGTCAATATTATTTCTGGGGCGATCCTTGGATAGCTGGTGATAGTGAAGCGCATAATATCGGCCAAGGTGCTCGCAATACAGCTTGTTAATTCCGTACATGGTGATTGGTTGGCAAAATTCATTTTCTCTAATCTTGCCTTTCTCTTTTTTAATCTTGAGATCGGGAATCCCATAGACAGCAATGGAAGATGGATAAATGAATTTAACTGGAACTCCCTGCCATTGTGAAAGATTAAATGCCAGGAGTAAAAGATTAAGGGTTCCTTCAACATTAATTTGATGTGCAATTTCAGGGCTGAATTCCGCCTTCGTGGATAAAATGGATGCCAGGTGATAAATTGTGGTGATTTCATATTCCGAGGCAAGTCTGCCCAGCAAGTTTTTATCCAAGATATCTCCCTGGATAAACCGTTCGCAACATCCGACCAGACAATCATCAAGCGGTTTTAAGTCAAGAGCAACAATCTGACGATTGCCCATTTCATTAAGTCTGTTAATCAAACCATGTCCAATTTCTCCATTGGCGCCTGTGATCAGCACAACCTCATTTCGCATTTTTCCTCCTAAACTCAAACAGAGTGAATAAAAAAGGTTCTGATCATTTCATCAGAACCTTTTCGTATTATGCTTGGGACGGCTTGCTCTTTCTGAACCAAGTCTTCCATTCCTTGTTCTCCCATACCACCAAAATGGGAGCAGCAATAAATATTGAAGAATATGTACCGCTTAAAAGACCCACCAAAAGGATGATTGAGAACTCCCGCAAGGTGACTCCACCAAATAAAGCGAGTGCCAATAAAAGGTATTCCACTGTCATCAACTGGGTGTTGATTGAACGCTGCAAAGACTGAATAATGGAGTGATTGACCAACTTTTCGAATGGAATATTTCTAAGAATTGGAGAATTCTCACGTATGCGGTCGAACACGACAATTTTATCCTGGGTAGAGAATCCAATGACTGTCAGCAATGCGGTTAGAAACAAAGAATCCATCTGCCAGCCAAAGAATTTACTACCAATCGCGCCCACACTGATCACAATAAGAATATCATGCAGCATGGCAATGATTGCGCAGACTCCATAGCGGAATGCATGAGGAATTCCACGAAAAGCAAAGGTAATGTAAATAATCACCGCCAGGGCTGCAACTGCCACTGCCAACATGGCCCGACTGGCGACCGACTGGCTGATGGCAGGGCTTACCGTGTCAAACCTTCTTTCAACAAGACCAGAGTCATAATCTTTCTTGAGCGACTCGATGATTTGAAAGTATTTATCCTGATCCAGGGTGGTCGAGCGAATCAGAAAGATCGTATTTTCGGAGGATTGGCTTTGCTGAACCTGTGAATCTGTAATCCCTAGTGAATTGTAAAGCCCGATGATTTTATCTGTGCCTGGCGTTTTTGCAGTAGCCATGGATATTTCAACAATTGATCCGCCTTTGAAATCAATTGACAGTGGCAGCCCTTCCATGGCAATGATGGCCATGCCAGGGATTATCATTAGCAACGATAGGGTGAAAAACAAGTAACGTCTACTTAATAAATTGAGCATTTCTGAATCCTGTTTTTATAATCCAAACCAGGTCATTCTATTGGCGTTTTCCATTTTACTAATAGCAATACCCAATAGAGTCCGGGTTACAAATAGAGCTGTGAACAAGCTGACGCCAACACCTATAAAGAGTGTGAGAGCAAATCCTTTTACGATGGTTGCCCCAAATGTAGAGCCGAACCAGAACAAAATGGCGGAAGTGATGATTGTGGCAAGGTTGGAATCGCGAATGGATGGCCATGCCCGATTCCAGCCCAACTCCACGGCCTGGGTAAGAGTCCTGTTTTTTCTGAGCTCCTCTTTGAAACGTTCAAACTGAAGAATATTTGCATCCAGTGCGCTTCCAACACTTAATAAGAATCCTGCAATACCCGGGAGCGTCATCGTAACAGGTAATAAGAGATAGATTGCATAGGTAATTAAACCGAAGACGGAGATGGCAATTACAGCAATCACACCTGGAAGACGATAATAGATGATCATGAAGAGACTGACGATCAAAAATCCGATTGCTGCAGCCAATAGACTTTTATTCAGGGAATCCTGGCCAAGGGTGGGACCTACCACACGGCTCTCCGCAATGTCCAGCGCCACGGGCAGACTTCCGTAGTGCAAAATAACTTTTAAATCATTAGCTTCTTCAAGGGTGAACACATTCGGATATGAACCGCTGATGACTCCTTCGCCATTCGGAATTTGAGAGCGGACAGTGGGTGATGAAATCATCTTTTTATCCAGCACGATGGCAACCATTTTGCCGATGTTATTTTTTGTAAATTCACTGAAAATTTTTGCCCCCTCATCATTCAGTGCAAAACGTATGGCATAACCATCCTGGGGTGAATTGGGGGGTTCCACTGAAACAGTTTTGATGGATGCACCTGTCAATATAGTGTGATAAACCTTCTCTTGTGGCTGATTGGTAGCCAATGCAGGGAGTTCACTGGGCAAAATTGCAGGGGTTGGTGAGACCAAAGTGGATGTGGCAGCAGTTGAAGTATTTTCTAAATGATCTGTTTTAATTATCGTTTCCGGCGGAATGACATCGGTTCCAACATCAACCCATTCCAAGAGACCAGTCTGTTTGATCACCCGAATAACTTCTTCGGTGTTTGTCAAACCAGGGAATTCGCCCAAAATGTAATTATCACCGGCAACTTGAAAGATCACCTCGCTGACCCCATATCCGTTCGCGCGGCCTTCCAGAATTTTTGCAGTCTCTTGCAGAAGCTGTGTGTCTATATTGAATCCAGCTGGTGCTTGCAAAATTACCTGCATACCCCCGCGAAGATCAAGACCCAAAACAGGGTCGAGATCCCGTTTCAATAAGGTTTTTTTTAAATCTTTCGCAAGGGGGAAATCAATAAAAACGACTAATACCACCAAGACAAGAATGAGCAGTAAATTAATTGTCCTTCGACTCATTGGTTTTGAAAACCTCCAATACAAATGAATGCCAGCATAATGCTGGCAGCAGAAAGATATTATACCCTTCTTAAGGAAGGCTGCATATGTTTCCCATATCTACTTTATCTGGAAATGGAAAATGGGATATTGACAGATAACCTGCGGATATTATCTTTTTGGGTATGGGAAATTTGCAGAACGACAACACTTAAATCAACCTTTGGCTGATCAAGTTCCAATCGGATTGCTTGATTTAATAATGAATCCGAAATCCATGATGGCGACGGGTGCTCAATTTCCAATAAGGATGAGATGGAAGCGGGTAGATCAACTCTTTGGTTATTCTCTTCACCTGCTGTCATCATTCCTTTAGATGGAGCAATGATTGTCAATCCTGGTTCAATTGATGTCTCTGTGATGGAAGGACGTACATCCAACCCTGTTCCAATCAAGGTATATTCAGTGGTCATTTTTTCAACCACTTCATTTCGACAAATATATATAGGAGCGGGACTATTGCAGGAAAAAACCAGTGTATCAGTTTGCAAATCCACAGAAATGATTGTCAAGGCAGCAAGCGATTGCCCATTGTATTGGGTAAAAAGTGCATCCGAAGCGGCCCGGGCAGCCGCGCCATCCCGGACTCCATCTGCAATAAAAGAAATCACCTTTTTTACGACTGAATATGAGACCATTTTTGAACAGCGGCCATTTTGAAAACCGCTAGCCAATGCCAGTGAAAGACCCCCATTTGGTCTTTCAATCACCTCTATCGTATCCCCGCTGCCGTCTAAATTATATTGATTTATTTTGGATGCTGAAAATTTTATTTCCATAAAATCATTTTACATTAAAATATCTCTTAAAGTGCACGCTTGACAATATTTCAAACAGAGATATATAATCATGCGTCTTAATTAATTGTTGACCATGGAGTATTAGAAAGATGACCCCGTTACCGAAAAGAAAATTATCCAAAGGACGGCGTGACCGCAGACGTTCTCAAGATGCATTGGTAGCAAAGAACCTTGTGACTTGCAGCAATTGCGGTGAGATGAGGTTGCCCCACACCGTCTGTCCCAAGTGCGGCTTTTACAAGGGTAGGGAAGTGGTTACCCTTGAGAAGGAAACGAGCAAATAAGAAAAAATGAGCTGAGAAGAAATCAGCTCATTTTTTTTGTGAAAAAGGCAAATAATCTGCAATTAACCGACCAGGTAAAGAACCTTTTATGCTCACTTCAGATACGCCTTGTTCTATCTTATCAATACGACCGCTTCGATGAAAAAGTGAAATCAGATTTCCCTGTTTGTAAGGCAACCTTACTTGAATAGAGACATAATTCTCAAACAATTCTTTTTCAATTGTCTTTAAAAGTAAATCAATTCCATTTCCGTTCAATGCAGAAATACGGATTGCGTTTCCCCATTCGGGAAATATTTGAAGTGTAGTGGTTAAGTTAGGAGGACAATCACTTTTATTTAAAACAGTTAGAAAAGGTATTTCCCCACACTCTATTTCCTCTAGTGTCTTCTGAACCGATTTCCACTGAGCCAAAGCAGCAGGATGAGAGATATCCACGACGTGAAGAAGGAGATCTGCTTCGGAAATTTCTTCCAAAGTGGCTCTAAATGATGCAACCAATTGGGTGGGGAGTTTTTGAATGAATCCAACCGTATCTGTAACCAGGACTTGATTGCCATTGCCGATGGATAAGCGCCGCGTGGTTGGATCCAAAGTGGCAAATAATTTATCAGCCACTTCTACATTTGAGTGCGTCAACCGATTCAGTAAGGTGGACTTTCCCGCATTTGTATATCCCACCAGTGTAATGATGGGCAAATGCGTTTTTTTTCGCATGTTTCGGTATTGTTTACGGTGACTCCTGACTTTTTCAAGTTCATCTTTAAGAAAAGAAATTCTGGTTCGAATTTGTCGGCGGTCCACTTCCAATTGAGTTTCACCGGGGCCTCTCAATCCCACTCCGCCGATACTTCCTGTCCTACCGGCTCCACCACCTGCCTGCCGGGCCAGATGAGTCCATGCACGCGTCAGGCGCGGGTATAAATATTCATATTGAGCCAATTCCACTTGCAGTTTTCCCTCCGAAGTTTTTGCATGCTGGGCAAAAATGTCCAATATAAGTGAGGTTCGGTCAAGTACTCTTAAACTCTTGCCAAGGTTTTGTTCCAATTCTCTTAAGTGTCTTGGCGATAACTCATCGTCGAAGATCACGAATTGCGAATTGGATTCTGATGCCAAGATCCTGATCTCTTCCACTTTCCCCGTACCAATGAGCGTTGCAGGATTGGGGCGATCCAACCTCTGGTAAGCTTGCCCGACAACTTCCAAACCAGCTGTACCGGCCAGCAGAGACAATTCCTTAAGCGAATCGCTAATTGAAAGCAGCCCGGGTTGATTGAAAAATTCCACACCAACCAAGAAAGCTTTTTCCTTAGGAGCCTGAGTTGGAAAGGTCCTGTTTCTTTTCAATTTTTATTAGTCCTTTTAATAGAATGATTTGGTCATTGGGATCTCAGCCATTCAATAAGCAGGTTGCCTATTTTTTCCAGACTGTCTGTCGAAATTTTATCCAATGTGTCATTCACAGTGTGCCAATAAGGATAATCCAAATCAATTAGAAGTACAGATGGGATACCCAAATCTACAAATGGTTTATGGTCATCAATGATGGAATATTTGATATCGTAAATAAAATTATTTCCATATCCTAGGCGAGAAGCTGTTTGCCATATCTGGTCTTGAAGCACGGGATGTGAAAAACCTTCCTGATAGATCACCAGGTCAGCATCACCAATCATGTCAATAACAATGACTGCTTTTGGCAAGATTTCAAGCGACCTGGCAAAAAATGTGGAACCTTGAATCCATTCCCACCCCTCGATATCCCCCTGATCCTCGCCATCAAAAAAAACCAACCAATAGGAATTATTTTCATCATTGTTCTTACTGATCATTTTCGCGATTTCTAAAAGTACGGCTACACCGGAAGCACCATCATTTGCCCCTGGAACTGCCTTACTTTGGTTGTTCAAATCCAAATCACGATCAGCAAATCGTCTCGTGTCAAAATGTGTTCCGATGATTATTGGTTTTCTCGAATCATCAATTTTTGCGATGACGTTCGTCAATAGGGTATTTTTATATTCAAAGTGCTGCAATTCAACTTTCCAACCGAGATTTGATAACTGGTCTTTCATCCATTTGATTTGAAGTTGATGCCCAGGACTACCAGGATATCTGGGGCCAAAGGATAATTGTGTTTTGATTGAGTCAAATGCAGATTGCACATTAAACTTCTCTATACTTTGGGTGATGGAATGATTGGAACAAGATACGAGAAAACCAATATATAGAAAATATATAAGGATTTTTCTATAATTTCATTTTTACAAAAAGATTTAACAAAGGTGTTTTTTTATGATGAAATCTTGCATTGCTTCTATTGCCCGCGAACTTTTAACCTTCGCGCGTATTCTTTCGGGAATTAATTGGGATAAATCGATGTCTGGCAATAATCCAAAGTTTGCCTTCATGGGTTGAAAATGGTTCGCATCGGCAAACGCAAGATAGTTACATAGAGCGCCTGTCATTGTATCTATCGGAAAAGAGAGAATTTCTTCACTCTTTATATACCGCGCGGCATTTATTCCTGCCACAAGACCACTTGCTATGCTGCCAAGGTAACCTTCCACTCCCGAAATCTGCCCCGCAAAAAAAATGTCCTTTCGCCTCTTGGTTTGTAATGTGGGTAGTAGCAATTTTGGTGAACATATATAAGTATTGCGATGCATCTGACCAAATTGGATGAAACTCACATTTTTCAATCCAGGGATCTTCCGGAATATTCTTTCCTGCTCATCATAAGCAAGATTAGTTTGGAATCCCACCATATTATATAGAAAACCAGCCAGATTATCCTGGCGTAATTGAACTACCGCATAAGGTTTTTCTTTCGAATGCGGATTGGTTATCCCAATCGGCCGCATTGGTCCATAGGCAAGTGCCAAATGGTCGCGCGATGCAAGCACTTCAATTGGAAGGCAAGCCTCAAAATAGGTTTTAATTTTTTCAAAATCTTTTAACTCGATCCTCCTAGCTGACACCAATTCATTAACGAAATCTTCATACGCGTGCTTATTAAAAGGACAATTAATATAATCGCCTTTTGCGTCCTCTCCAATCCCATATCGGGAAGCATAAAAAGCAATTGTAAAATCAATTCCATCTTTCTCAACTTTCGGAGCGATTGCATCAAAAAAATATAGATATGCTTCTTCTGTGAAATATTGAATCTTTTCTGTCAACACCTCAGAGGTGAGAGGGCCTGAAGCTATGATGCAAGGTGTAGCAGGAATGTCTATCATTTCCTGGTGCACAAGTTCAATATTTGGGTGATTTTCGATCTGCTTTGTGACTTCTTTTGAAAATTCTTCCCGATCTACTGATAATGAACTACCTGCCGGAATCTTGTGTTTTTCCGCGCAATTTATAAGCAAAGAACGAAGCATATTAAGCTCATTTTTTAACAACCCGGAAGATTTTTCAAAAATCATTGAACCCATTGAATTGGAACAAACAAGTTCAGCCAGCCATGGTGTTTTATGTGCAGGAGTTTTTTGTCCGGGTCGCATTTCATACAACTTAACTTGAATTCCCCGTTCGGCTGCCTGCCAGGCGGCTTCCGAACCAGCCAAACCTCCCCCGATAACGATCAATTCATTCATTTATCTTAGATTTTATCATTGTGATTTGGCATAATTATTGCGCAGAAAATCGCTCTTAAGCTATACTTAGCAAGTACAGGAATCAACATGTATCAAATCCAACGGCAAAGTACACGTCCCCAAATTACTGCTCATCTTGCACAAACCATGACACTCCTCACTAAATCCGTGGTGGAGTTGAATGAGGAAATCGAAAAAGAATTGGCATCCAATCCTGCTTTGGAATTGGATGAAGTGCTAAGATGCCCAACATGCAATCGAATAATTCCATCCAGTGGTTTTTGTGCTTCATGCGCAACACCCAAAAGCATGAATCCGGATGAGACGGTTGTCTTTGTATCACCGAGAAGTGATTTCGTTCAAAAAAGCGGTATGAGTGAGGAAGACCGGCAGGATGATCAAACGGCTGTGATGATTGAAGAGCTTCCTGCTGTAATCCTTAAGCAAATAGCCAATGTTCTACGGGTAGAGGATAGACCTATTGCTGCCTATTTATTGAACCAAATGGATGAAGATGGTTTATTGGATATTGATTTTGAGGAACTCGCCACATATTTCCATGTTTCGGTTGAACAAATCAAACGAATTCAAAGTCTAATTCAGCACACAGACCCATTGGGCGTTGGCTCTTCTTCATCAAAAGATGCGCTTATAGTCCAATTGGAATATTTATCGGAGCAAGGAAAAATACCCAAAGGTGTTAATAAAATAATTTCTGAGGGATTTGATTTACTGGAACATGCCAATTACCGTGAAATCACCAAGCGGTTGAAAATTCCGAGTGAGGATGTAAAAAGAGCTGTTTCTTTTATCAAAAGAAATCTAAATCCTTATCCTGCAAGGGCTCATTGGGGAAATGTCAGGCAGCCGGATTCATTCGGCCGAAAAAACTATCTTTTCCCGGATGTGTTGATTGACCATCTAAACAACGATTTAAAAAACCCACTCATGGTGGAAATCATCATGCCGATCCGAGGCACATTAAAACTAAATCAAGTGTTCAAAGATAATATCAAACAGGCGGCATCTGACGTTCGCGAGGAGATGAAGGAGGATTTGGAGAAAGCCTCACTTTTTATGAAATGCCTGCAACAAAGAAACAATACCATGCAGCGTCTGATGGAAAGAATCATTTCGCTGCAAAGGGACTTCGTATCGCAAGGAGATAAATTTCTGAAACCAATTACACGTGCCCAGCTCGCAAAAGAACTTGGGGTACACGAATCAACAATTTCCCGTGCCGTTGCCAATAAGGCCATCAAACTGCCGAATGGGGAAGTTATCCCCTTGTCGAAATTTTTTGAACGAAATCTGAATATCCGCGCGATCATTCAAGAA
Source organism: uncultured Chloroflexia bacterium (assembly GCA_963802275.1). Taxonomy (GTDB): domain Bacteria; phylum Chloroflexota; class Anaerolineae; order Anaerolineales; family Anaerolineaceae; genus CAZMZW01. The sequence continues at coordinate 135,189 of CAWDIB010000004.1, forward strand.
ATTATCATCCAGGAAGAAAAACCATTGAGTGATAACCAGATTCAAAAAATATTGTCTATTAAAGGGATTGAGATTGCCAGACGTACAGTTGCCAAATACCGATTACTGGATGGTCTTTTGCCTGCCCACTTGCGTAAAGAAACCCATTAGAAGTAAATAAATGATAAATCTCAGGCCATGATTTCTTTACTCCAAAAATCCAATATTAATCTTTCTGCATTAAGGACCTTATTGGACCAATATGAACAACCATGTATTTTATGGGATCAGGAAAATGACAAAATCATTCAGATTAATAAACACTGGGAAGGTCTAACAAAATTCAACCTGGAAGATCTAATCAATACTTCGATCAATAATATTCTACCCAAATATAAAGAAGGAAACTATAGCGGTACTGAGGTAATCAATATAAGGATTAAAGATGATTCATTAATCACATGCAAACATAATGTTATTCCATTAGAGAGCAATGGGAAATTAATTCTATTCTTATTCTTCCCCTTGTTCACCTCAGCCTTCAAAGCGAAAAATAATTCAAAGATGCTGGAAGCAATCATCACCTCGCTCTTGGAACTCGATTACAAGAAAGGTTTCATAAATCTTGCAGAAGAAACTATTGCTTTATTAAACGGCTTGTATGATTCTTTTTGCAGCGCAATCTATCTTAATAGTGTTTCTGCACCAGCGGAATTATGGTTTATTTCATTTTCGGGGGAAAAAGAGTCATTCCAAAAAACATTGGATGCGAATGAGTTTAATTTCGAACAACCCCTAGAATTTTGGAAGAGTGGTGATAGAGCTCTCAATACTCTTCAACGAATTGCCAAACAGAAGGGAATCTCAGAATTAATAATCGCCACATTCCAAATTGACGAAAATAATAAGGGGTTACTTCTCTTATCTTTCAAAAATCAAAATATTGATGAGAGTGATTTCTCTATTCTTCCAGTTCTAATCGCAATTATTTTGAAAAATTTTAAGAAAGCCGCACTTTTCATGCGGATTAATAAAGATAGTGAAAAGTGGCTTTTCAAAAATAAGCAATATGAAAGTGTTTTTAATAATGCTACCATCGGTATTCTTGTTGCTGATAAAGAAAAAAGATTAATTTTTAGCAATCTCTATATTGAAAAGTTATTTGGTTATGAGAAATGGGAATTGTCCGGTGCCTTCATCACTGAAATCGTCTCAAATATTGATGATACTTTTACACAAAATAATGATGGTCAATATTCAGGTGTTCAAAAAATGAATTTAAGGAAAAGAGATGGCTCCATGTTTCCAGCGCAATTGCTTATTCAGAATATTTACTCGAATTCTTTGATTGATGCTGGATTTCAAGTGGTCTTCATTGAAGATGTATCTGAATTGAACAATCTTCAAAATGAGGTTGTCCAACTTGCCCGGCAGGCAGAAATGGGCGTACTTGTGGCAAGCTTTGCTCATGATGTCCGCAATGTTTTCAACTCAATAAAACTGAATGCTGATACGGTGCAGCTTTTGGAATCGGGCAAAATAGATATAAAAGAAAAAATGACATCAATAAAAGATGACTGTGATGAAATCAACCAATTAATGGAATCTGTCCTTTCTTTTTCTTCATCATTTGAAAAAAATAAAAAACCAATTGAGTTGGGATTCATGCTTGAAAGAGTCATTGAAAGATGGAAGCCAAAACTGGACAAAATGAAGATACTTTCAATTCTACAGAAAGATGAAGAAATACCCCAGATTATTGGTGATGCGAGATCATTGGAACAGGCTTTCAATAATTTAATCAGCAATTCCAGGGATGCTATGAGTCAAAAAGGGGGCACTTTAGGTATATATATTAAAAGGAATATTTCAACTGATTCAAATCAATCGATTAGTGTTAGTATTTCTGATACCGGAGTTGGCATTCCAGAGGAAAACCTTAAAAGGATATTTGATCCGTTTTTCACCGCCAGGCCAGGGGGAACTGGTTTGGGTTTGGCAATTACCAAAAAAATCATCGAATATCATGGCGGGAATTTGGAAGTCAGTTCTTTTCCAGGGGGAACGACGTTTAATGTATCTTTTCCAATCATACCGGCTGGAGAAATTAAATGAGTTATTCAATTCTTGTTATTGATGATGACGAAAAAGCGCGAAAAGCAATCGGTGATTATTTACGCCACAGTAAATTTGAAGTCCTTGAAGGATCGACGCTTAAAGAAGCCAAAGAATCAATCAGTCGCAATACATGCGATATTCTCCTATTGGATGTACAGCTTCCGGATGGTTATGGATTGAATCTTTTAAAAGAGACGAGTGGGGTGGCCAATTCCCCGTTGATTATCATGATCACTGCACATGGAGACATTGAAATGGCAGTGGATGCCATGCGCAATGGAGCTCATGATTTTATCCAGAAACCAATAGAAGATATGACCAGGATCTTGACTTCCATTCAAAGGGCAGGGGAGATCATACGCATGAAAAGGGAGATCAATCATATTCGCCAATCACAGGGACAGGCGGAAGGATTTGTGATTGGTAGTACTCCTAAAATGCAAGCGCTTGTCGAACAAGCCAAAAAAGCTGCAGATGCGTCGGTTTCTGTGTTGATTACCGGCGAAACAGGCTCCGGAAAGGAAGTTCTTGCAAATTATATCCATTGCGTTGGTCCACGTTCCAGAAAAAGCTATCTACCGGAAAATTGTTCTGCCATTCAACCAACCATGATCGAAGCAGAGTTGTTTGGCTTTGAGGCACATGCATTTACCAGTGCGGATAAAAAGAAAATTGGTCTTTTGGAAGTGGCGGATGGCGGAATCTTGTTCCTTGATGAAATTTCTTCTGTTGCAACAGATGTGCAATCCAAATTATTACGGGCCATTGAAAACCAAACTTTTCGACGCGTTGGTGGAACCACCCAGATACATGTCGATGTTCAAATCATTGCAGCATCCAATCGTGATTTAAAAGACCTGATTAAGGAAGGTAAATTCCGCGAAGACCTATATTACCGCCTTAAAGTGGTCGATTTACACCTCCCTCCCTTGCGAGAAAGGAATGAAGATATTCCAGAATTAACTGGTTTTTTCATCAGGACTCTAAATCCTAAAATGGGGAAAAATGTATTGGGCATTTCACCGCAGGCATTACAAAAAATGCAGGACTATGATTGGCCGGGAAATATCCGTGAATTGAGCAATGCAATCGAACGTGCCCTAATTTTTTGTAATGGGGAGACGATTGAAATATCAGACCTGCCCGCGGATGTAATCAACCATAAATAATCACTTTTTGGCATAAGAATTGCTACCTTACCTCTTGAATATATTCAACTGGAGGTAAGCATGTTTGGTTTAACTATGAATGACCTTATTCTCATTTTGTCATTTGTGATTCTGGCAATGGGGGTGATTACATTTATTGTTGGCATCTTCACACTGGCATTCAAGATTAACAGTGAGGATTTTAATGAAATATCCTCTCAGAGCGCCAAAATTATGAATAAGGGGATGAGCGAAGATATTTCGGGCATGATTGGGAATGCGTCATCGTTACTGCAATCCATTAACGAAATGGCGAGAACAAAAGCTGGGGTAGGGATGTTCTTGTTGATTGTTGCGTTCATTTTATTAGGATGTGCCTATTTCCTGATAACCAGGATCCCATAATCACTTCCAGGTATTAAAATGGTTTCCTCTGAAAACCTGGAGCAAATCAACCTTGTTTTTCCTGAGCAGGATCGTAAAGTTCTGCTACGGAATATTTTAAACAATAAAATATTGCAGGAATTAATAAAAGACAAGTGTCTGAATGACTATTTATTTAAAATAAATCCTTCTTTACAGAAATTCAAACCAATAAACTTCTGTCAATATTTTATCGATCAGAAAATAAACAATATCGCTAATGATCAAATAATAAATGATTCTTTGGATTCCGACAAAATAATTAAAAAAAGTGTTGACGCTTATCAAAGACTCATCCTACAAAAAAATTTTGAACCAGAAATCAGTGATGCATATCTGATTTCGTTCTTTTTTGCACAAAAATTTGAAGATAAAACCAAAGAAAATGATTTTCTTAAACTGATCGACCCGGAAAAAGTAAATCCCGAGAAAAATCAAATTCTTGATTGGATTTTTGCCTGTTTGGTAAATAATAGTAAAGAACCATGGGTTCTTTTTCAGAAGGTCCTTTGTAAATATCCTATCTGTTCATACGTAGAAGCATCAGTCAATGGACTTATTTTCAATCTTCTAAGTGACGAAGAAATAGAAAAAGCAAGTATGCAAATCTTACATGACCAGAATATTTCTTTATGCAATCAGTATTTGGAAATATTGAGAAAAAAGGGGATGATTCACCCAAGCATCAGAATTGCTCAGTCACTCTTGAATACGCAGATTAAGTTTCAAAACTATTATGCTGCAATTCAACAAACAAGAAATCAACTGAATTGGATGAATATTGGTAAGGCTATTGAATTTATAAAAAATATTGGGCTGCTGTATTCTTATGCAGGGATGAATTCGGAATCTGTTAGGTTTTATCATGAGGCAGAGGGATTTATTCAAGTTCAAACAGAGATGATGGAACAATTGATTGACGAATCAGATGCGAGTGGTAAATCAAATGCAAAAAATCACAATAAGCTTGAATTTACATCATCGGAAAGTGAATTTAAATTAACAAGCGAATCCAGTGTAATAGATTATTCCCTGCCTGTTATTCCCTATAAGAAAATTAGTACCCTTATTCAGAAGAATGAGTATGATGAAGCGGAGAAATTAATTCAACGCTATTTATCAGATGGCATTTCAGATCCAACCCTTATTACACTATCAGCTAATATTAACCTACAACGAGGTGGATATTTACAAGCTTTAAGTCAATTCAAGATAGCCTCCTCAATACACCCAGACGATCCTGAAATTAGTAGGTCGCTAGCTCAAGTTTATTTTCTACTTGGCCATTACAAACAAGCGTATGATACTTTTTCTTCAATTCTGTTTGATGACAATGAGACAAATAATAATAGTGATTATGTCGTTCTGTGTAAATATGCACTAAAGAGTGGGCAGCCACAGCTCGCTTTATCAAATATTGAAAAATGGATTGAAAAAAAGAAAGATCCGCAAGATTTATTACTTATTGCTGCTGAAGCCGCCCTTATGGAAAATGCTTTTGAACAGGCATCGAAATATTTACAGCAGGCGATTACTGAAAAGAAAGACCAGCCGTGTAGTTGGATTCTGTTATCCAAGCTTCATAAAAATAGCGGACTAGTTGATAAATCTATTGAATCATTATTCACTGGTCTCAAGTATTGTCCCTCATCGCAAGTCCTTCGTTTGGAATTAGTGAAATATTTAGTACAAATTAATAACTTCACGCAAGCAATAAAATATATCGAAGAATTGATAGACCTCCCGCCTGAATCATTGGAAATAGGATTAGATATTTCACAATTTCTAATGAGTTGTAACGAAGATGATTCAGCCCGCAGAGTTCTTGAGAAAGCCCTCAACATCTGGCCGAAAAGCCAATCGTTAAAAATAGAGTTATCCAGGATACTGATCAAACAAAAAGAATATGAACGAGCAGTTGATATTTTGGAACAGGCATCCAATGAGTTTTTACTTGACCATGAAGGTCTGAAATTATTTGTACTCTCCTTGTTCAAAAGCTCGGAGGAAATATTCCCCATATCTTCAGCGCTTGAACCAGCCATAGAAGAAAAACTTGATAAGACGATTTCAATTCTAATTTCGCTTTCCCCTGAGGATGCTTGGGGTAATTTGTTTAAAGCCGTATTTCTCGCCCTTAAGGCGGAATTTTCCAAAGCATACGACATTTTGTCCGCATATTTTGCCCAATCGGAAAAAGCGTCTGATGAGATGATATGGAGATACCTAATAGCACTTGGCCAGGTGATGGTTGAAATTGGTAAACCGGAAAGCGCATTACCTCTGTTTGAAAGAGCAAATGAAATAAAACCAGATCTCATTGAAATATATGTTTATCTTGCTGAGGCATTCAATACCTTGGGATTTAATGAAAAAGCACATGAAGTCTCCTGGCATGCAATCCAGCATTGTGAGCAGGGCGGGCTGTATATTGATTGGTTAAGTAAATTCCTATCCAAAATTGGGAAATCCGACCTCGTGGTTGACCAAATTAAAAAGAAGATTACTCAGAAAAGCGTGTCGACCCGGGAGTTATTGCTGCTTGGTTTCTTGCTTTTCGAGCAAAAGGATAGTAATCAAGTATATGATGTTATTCGTTTTTTAATTTCTGCCAAAATGAATCAAGATGAGTTAATGCAATTTTTATATTTATCAATTAGATGTCATGATTATAAGAAGGCCAAAGAAATTTTGCAGGATGAACAATTATTAAAAGCCAGAAATAAGCGCAAGGTCAATTTAATGAGAGCCTGCCTGGATTATTATGACGGAAATCTATCTGAAAGCGAGCATAATTTATCTATAAATATTAATGAGTTTGGATCTTCAAATCTGGAAAGGATATTATTGCATGATGTAATCTCAAGAAAATCCAGCATCGTAGATCTAAAGCAATTACTCAATGAAATAACAGGTACTAAATTAGTAAATGAATATTTAAAAGCAGCAGAAGAATTCGATGGTTTAAAGGAAATCTTTGATATTGTCCCTGAGAATTGGAAAAATATATTTATCCGACCAGAAGAATTCACAAATTTGGTTTTGAAGAATTATTCAAGCGTAAACGAGCATCAAAAAGCAAATGAATTTCTTGACTATTTTTTATCCCATACGAAGGATAACATTGCTGTATATGAAATGGCCGCGGATTTTTGGCGGGACCACCTCAATATTGAAAAAACCAACCAGATGATAACATCTGTCAAACAAAAGATAAATCAGGACGATCAAAATATTCCAATCTCGCTGAAATGCCTCGAAATTGAATTAATGCTGAATTGTGGAAATGAATTAAGAGCTGCTTCTTTGCTTAATGAAGTTATTGATCAAAATGAAGATAACCCCAGACTGTTGGCAATTCAATCAAGAATTCTGCTTCGACAATCGGATTATGAAAATGCCGTCAATTTATACGAAAAAGCAAAAAAATCACTAGCGGAGAGAGATACCTGGATATTGGATGCCGCCCTTGAAATTGGAGATCATGAGGCATTCTCAACACTCATAAAAAAATTCTTCGAAGTTCAATCTGTCTCACCATACTTGTTAAGCAGGCTATTACAAGAAAAGGCAGAACTTTTCAAACTTAATTTTCAATTAAATGAATTGAGATCAATTAATAAAGAAAGCCAGCATCAAATAATAATTGATGAGCTAGTATCAAAATATTCGGATTTACTCTCTGGTGCCATAAAAAATCATCCTGAGATTGCCTTTTGGTTTTCAATCAATCAATCACTGGATGGCAACGAAAGCTCTGAGATGTTTAGCAATTCCGAGGGTTTACGGGAATTTCACCTTATTGCGTTCTTACACCGAATAAACAAGAACAAAGAAGCACTGGATAAAATGCTCAAAGATCACCAAGCTGATCCGGAGATCAACTTTCAAATGGCGATGCTTCTATTGCAAGATAATCCAGAACGAAGCCGTCAATGTTTTATAAATGCAATCTCCAGAAACCCAAGGAATCCTTTGTATCATGCCGGGTTATCATTTCTGGAGATGAAAAATGCCAATTATACGGAAGCATTGCGATTCATTGAGCAAGCTCTGCAATTAGCGCCAAACGAAACCGAATGGCAGAAATTAGCCACGTCTGCCGCAGAATTGACTGAAAAATGGGATAAGGTAATTACTTTTGGAGAAGCAGCAATTGCTTCAAACCCAGGAGACCTCCATTCAGCAAAAAAACTGTTACATGCCTATTTGAAAAAAGGTGATGTGCTATCTTCAGAAATATTAATTCAAAAATTGAATTTGGACGAAGATAAATCAACCGAGGTAATAATTGCTTTGGGAAAAGCTGCATTGATTAAAAAGGATTATCAAAAAGCCATTGATTATGCCCATCAAGCTAATAAAAATGATCCCAAATCTGCCGATCCCTTTGTCCTCCTAGCTGAAACCTCTTTAGAATTACATCATTATGATCAAGCCTATGAGTACGCACAAAAAGCGGTTAAATTAGAACCTGATCAAAACAAAGCCCAGCTTGTTTTTGGTACGGCTATCCAAAAAACAAGGGGGGTTGAAGCTGCAATTGAATACCTAAATTCCATCATTGACGAAGGGAATCACTCACCAGCCATCTATGCATGTATTGCTGATTTGATCAAGGATAAGGATGGTGTTGAAGAAGCCTTGCATTATTTAAAATCCAGCCAGGTGCAACCAAATGAAATAATTTCAAGTCAGATGGCTCACTATGAGTATGAACTTAATAATTTTGCACAGGCAGCAGATCAAGCCAGACTAAGCTTGTTACAAAACCCTAACCAACCTGACCTTATTCAGATGTTGGGAATAATTGCTGAAAAAGAAGGCAACCTTGATCAAGCAATCAAATATTTTTATGATGCCATATCGTTAAATTCAACGGATCCATTTAATTACATTTCAGCTTCCAACATTTTTATTCACAGAAGAGAATTTATGAAAGCGCTTGAGATCCTTGAAGATGGCATTAAACGAGCGCATGAAAACTGGTCACTTTATCAGCAGGCAGGGAAAATATATTGGGATGGCAAGAATTTTCAAAAGGCGGAGGAATATTTTCATCTTGCCCAGCAATTGAACCCATCAGATACACGATTGAAACGGCAGTTGGATACCTTAATCATGAGGAATATCCTGAATACTCAACAGGGAGCAAGGATTCAATGATGAGTGATAAAACCACCGGTTATTCAATCACTCCGGGTGTGATCAATAGGGATGATCTCACTCGATTGCTGAATGATGCATTGTCATCAGGGAATCTGCGTTTTATTCAGGCAGCCAGCAAAGAATGGCTGAATAAATATTCAAATGACATTGCCTTCCAATGCTTTCTGGCAAGATCATCTTTTCAAAATGAAGACCAGAAAACAAATATTGAGTTATTGAAAGGAATTTGCAGGAGAGATCCTGAAAATTCATGGGCGCAAGAATTAGTCCTGAAAAATAATTCTTATATTAACGAAATTGAAAGCAAATATTTTAGAACCACCCTTTTCTCTTTAGGAAAAGATATACCTGATGATGGAATTGAGGAATGGGGAATTCGTCTTAAAGAAATAAGGCGCAAAATCTCGGAAAATGAGGATTTCGCATTAAATGAATATTTTGAGAAATTAATCGGAGATGATTGCCCCGCATCATTGATGGGAATAAATCATCTGATGGTCCTGAAGAAGCAAAAGAATGATGCAGAAGTATTAAGTAATTATGCAAAGCAATATCATCAAAAATGGCCAGAATGCATAGCTGTTACTCTTTATTTAGCCGATTCTCTTATGAAATTGGAGAAAGAGACAAAAGCTGTGGCATTACTGCATGACTGTGCTGTAATGGATCCAGGTGCTGAAATTATTACCAGGCATTTCGGCAGCCAAAGTGAATACATGGCCATGTGGCCTTCTGAAATGGCTATCCAATTGACAATTCCTGTACCATCACAAATTGCCATTCCCCTGAATATGAAACAATTATCATCTGGCATTAATCAAAAAGATGAATCAACCCAGGACCTCGAGAAACCAAATAAATCGATCTTAAGAATGATTGGTCACTTACGAAAAGAAAAATTCAAAATGCATGACGAATTTGTTCATGATCAAAAGGATAAAAATGACAAGCCCGATGGGCAAGACCTGGAAGATATCATTCAAAAAAACATATTACCCAGAGAACTGAAGGATGACCAAAAGAAACCGGTATATGTAATTCTTTCCATCAAAAATAAATTAATTGCCAAATATGGCGAAAAAAGCAGTTCCGTAATCTTCGCAGAAATAAAGAAATTGGCTGATAGTGCTTTACTTAATTATGGGTGGCAGTCGGTTGTTTTTTACCCAGATGACCTCAATTGCATGCGATTGTATAATCTTGATCCACTGGTTGAAATTGACCCCTGGAAGATCAAACTCGCATTGGTTGACCTCGATAAGCATCTGGGCACCAAAAAGCAAATGATTTCCGGCGTGCTGATAGTAGGTGGTTCGGATATCGTCCCCTTTCATGCTTTACCTAATCCAACGGATGATAAGGATAAAGAAGTATTATCCGATAATCCATATTCAACCCTGGATGCAAATTATTTTGTGCCAGAATGGCCGGTAGGCAGATTGCCAGATGAGGCCACTAATGACCCCGGCCTACTGCTTAAACAAATTCGGCAGATAACCCTAGCCAATCAAACAAATTACCACTTATCCAATTGGTTGATAAGCGTAAAAGAATGGTTAAGAAAATTAGGTCATCCTTTTGAAATGATTCACCATCTGATGAATAAACCATTCAATTATGGTTATTCTGCTTCCATCTGGCGCAGATCTTCACTGGCTGCATTTCGTCCTATCGGAAATGGAAACCATCTCCGGGTAACGCCGCCCTTTGATTCGACCAATCTTGATATTGAACTGCTGAAAAAATCAAAATATGCCTATTTCAATTTACATGGACTTGCGGATACAGCAGAATGGTACGGACAAAAAGATATCAGTGAAGACAAGCAAGGTCCTGATTTTCCGACAGCTATAACCGCCAAACAACTTATGAAAAGTGGCTCGGTTCCAGCAATTGTATTCAGTGAAGCTTGTTATGGAGCTTTTGTTGAGAAAAAGACTTGCGATGATTCAATTGCCCTTAAATTTAAAGATGCGGGGAATTCTGTATTCATCGGTTCCACCTGCATCGCGTATGGTTCCATCAATACGCCATTGACTGGCGCTGATTTGCTGGCTTTTATATTTTGGAAATTTGTTCAAGAAGGTCAATCAGCTGGTGAAGCCTTCATGCAAGCCAAGGTCAGTTTTGCCAAGTTGATGATGCAAAGGCAGGGCTATCTGGATGGAGAAGATCAGAAGATTTTGCTTTCGTTTGTATATTATGGGGATCCATCAGCCAAATTCACGCAAAAGAATAATTCCGTAAAATCCTTCTCAAGAAATGTTGATCTTTTCAAAATAACAGCCATTTCAGATCATGATGACATGGAAACCATTGGCAATCGCATTTCTGGAGAAATATTAACCAAAATAAAAAATGACCTTAAGATCTATCTACCCGGGATCGATAGTGCAGAAATAAGGATTCATCAAGACCAACCAGAAAAAGACAGCGGTCCGATCGAATTTGGAAAAAGGAGTTCATCCGTACACTCATCTACCGGTCATACGAAGATATCTTATTATCGCCCAGCAATTAATCAGAATAATCGCCATTTTCAGTATGCAAGCGTGACTGTGGACAAAGATGGCAAAATGGTTAAGCTGGTGATGTCGAGATAACGTATCATCTTCAAATTTAGATGATACAATTTTTCTCCAAAACACAACACAAACAGGTGTAAAGATGCAGGAAAAAATAACCGGGGCTTCCATCCGCCAATCGTTCATAGATTTCTTCAAGCAAAAAGGGCACACCTATGTGCCATCTGCGCCTTTGGTACCTGGTGGCGATCAGACCCTGCTTTTTACCAACGCGGGCATGGTCCAATTTAAAGAAGTGTTTCTTGGAACTGACAAACGGCCTTATACCCGGGCTGTAAATTCTCAAAAGTGCATGCGTGTTGCTGGCAAGCATAATGACCTGGATGATGTTGGAAAGGATGATACCCACCATACCTTTTTTGAAATGCTGGGGAACTGGTCTTTTGGTGATTATTACAAGAAAGAGGCAATATCCTGGGCATGGGAATTATTAACCGATGTTTGGAAGATGGATAAAAATCGCTTATGGGTGACTTGTTTTCAAGATGAAAAGAATGAAATCCCGCAAGATGATGAGGCGGCAGATGCATGGGCTTCTCAACCGGGATTTAACAAACAACATATTGTTTTCCTGGGAAGAAAGGACAATTTTTGGGAAATGGCCGAAACAGGTCCATGCGGGCCTTGTAGTGAAATCTACATCGATTTAGGAGAAGAATACTGCCCCAAAAGAGGGGACCCGGAACACATTTGTGATATTCAGCATGATTGTCGCCGTTACCTTGAATTTTGGAATCTTGTTTTCATTCAGTACAACCGCCTCAGCCCAACTGAACTTGCCAGTCTGCCAGCAAGGCACGTGGACACCGGCATGGGATTGGAAAGGGTTGCCTCCATCCTGCAGAATACCAAATCCAACTATGGCACGGACCTCCTTTTACCTTTGATGGATGTGGTTGCCGCATTGACCCAGCATACAGAAAAACAAAGGCAAGAGAACCTTACTCCATATCGCGTAATTGCAGACCACAGTCGGGCTGCCGCATTCCTGATTGCAGATGGAGTTGTGCCGGGCAACGTGGGCAGGAATTATGTTTGCAGGATGATCATTCGCAGGGCTTCACGATTTGGCGGGAAGATTGGTCTGAATGACCCGTTTCTGGCAACGGTAGCAGAAAAAGTCATCGATATTTATGGCACCGCCTATGGTGAATTAAAGAAAAACAAAAAAGCAATCTTGGAAAACATCACACGCGAAGAAAAAAGGTTTCACAGTACCATCGAAACTGGCTTGACGCGTCTTCAGGATTTCCTGGATGAAGTAAAGAAAAAAGGCAATTCAATTCTTGATGGGAAAATTGCTTTCGATCTTTACGCCACCAATGGTTTACCATATGAAATTGCCCGTGACGTAGCCCGTGAACAAGGGTTGGATATCGAAGAAAAAGGTTTTCGGGAAGCAATGGAGGAACACCGCATCAGCTCTGGTGCTGGAAAAATATTTGGAGAAATGGGCGGAGATCATGCTGACATTTATGCAGACATTTTAGTTAAGTTAAAAGACGAAAACAAATTGTCAGACGATATTCAATACGACCCTTACACAACTCCGATCGTAAAAACGAAAATGATCGCGTTGATGAAAGACAAAAAAATAATTGGTAAAGCACAAGAGGGTGACAAGATTGAAGTTATCCTGCCTAAGACCTGCTTTTACATCGAATCAGGCGGCCAGGTGGCTGATAAAGGATGGATCAAATCCTTATCGGCAAATGAGTGGGAGATACGAATAGAAAACGTTTTTCGCCCTGCAGCAGGGGTGATCATCCATTCAGGAATGGTGACAAAAGGTTCTCCCAAGGTGGATGAACCGGTTGTGGCAGAAGTGGATCAGCAGCGAAGAATGGATATCATGCGCAACCATACTGCCACCCATTTGCTGCATGCTGAATTACGCAGAGTCCTGGGTGAACAGGTGCGACAGGCAGGATCGCTGGTAGCGCCGGATAGGTTACGGTTCGATTTTACTCATAATCAACCGTTGTCACCGGAAGAATTGGACCAGGTTGAGCAAGGGGTTAATCAAAAAATTCTTGTCAATCTTTCCGTATCCATGGAGGAGAAGGGGCTATCCCAGGCTACAGAAGAAGGGGCCATGGCGTTATTTGGTGAAAAATACGGTGAAAGGGTACGAACCATCACCATCAGTGATAAAGAGAAAGTGTCCTACGAATTATGTGGAGGTACCCATGTGGACCACACTGGAGATATCGGTTCTTTTATTATTGTATCTGAGTCAAGCATCGCATCCGGTATACGCCGCATTGAGGCGCTGACCGGTTCGGCAGCGTATCAGTTTATCCATGAGCGATTATGCGAGCTGAGAAAAATTGCATCAAAATTATCTTCCGCCATCGAGGAAATTCAACCACATTTTGAAACCCTGTTGATGGAAAATGCGGAAAATCAAAAGAGAATCAACGAATTGCAGGAACAACTGGCCAGGTTCGAATACGAAAACAATAAAAAACGGGATTTAAGGCAGCTTAAGGACACATCGATTTTATTGACAACCATCAACGGCATTAACGTTGAAACCATGCGAAAAATTTCAGATATTTTTCGCCAGGAATTTAATAAAGGGATTTTGACCATCGCTTCCATTGATGAAGCTTCCAAGCGGCTAACACTAATGGTGGCAGTTACTGATGCTTTGAGCAAAGAAAACGGAATTGATGCAATTAAGTTGGTAAAAGAGATCGGGCCGATAATTGGGGGAGGGGGAGGCGGCAAACCCACACTTGCCCAGGCAGGCGGCAGCAAACCCGAAAACCTCCCTGAAGCATTTACTAAGTTGGAGAATCTGGTAAAAATAAAAATTGAATAAAACCAATCAGGCCAATATCTTTATAGGCTGATTTGTTTTCGTGAATCCTATCTATTCTTTTAGCGGTTGACAGCAAAGTACCAAATCGCGAGCTGCTTTAACCTCATCCAAGCGATTGACGGGTGTGTGATGAGGGGCTTCGTGCAGTAATTCGGGCTTGGAATGCGCTTCCTCAGCTATCTTTAGCATGACCTCTACGAACCTGTCCAAGGTTTCTTTGGACTCAGTTTCGGTTGGTTCAATCATCAATGCCTCATTCACGATCAGCGGGAAATAATTGGTTGGAGGGTGAAAATCATAATCCATCAACCGTTTGGCAATGTCCAGTGCGTGAACACCGGGAGCATCTTTCCAAATCCCTTCCAGAACAAATTCGTGCATACAAGTCCGATCATAAGGCAATACATACTTGCCCTTCAATTTCTCCATCAGGTAATTTGCATTAAGCACTGCGTTTTCCGCAACCTGCCTAAGTCCCTCTTGACCCAACATCGAAATGTAAGTGAATGCGCGCACAAGGACGCCAAAATGGCCATGAAACGATTTTATGCGTCCGATACTTTTTGCAGGCTTGATAAAACCGTATAGAGGAGGAATTTCCGTATCTCCCTCATCAATTATTCCAACCAAGGGTTCTGGCAAGAAATCAACCAAATTCCTACTTACACCTACCGGACCAGAACCTGGACCACCGCCGCCATGCGGGGTGGAGAAAGTCTTGTGAAGGTTGAAATGCATCAAGTCTATCCCAAGTTCTGCCGGGCGAACTATTCCCAGCAATGCATTTAAATTGGCGCCATCTCCATATACAAGGCCGCCAGCCTGATGGACGATATCCACCACCTCTATAATATTTTCTTCAAACAAACCGAGAGTGTTCGGGTTTGTCAGCATTAAACCTGCAGTGGTTTCGTTGCAGATAGATTTCAAGAATGGCAGGTCAATATTTCCTCTGGCATCGGAAGGGATATTGACCACACTAAAACCGGCCATGGTGGTGGAGGCCGGATTGGTTCCGTGGGCAGAATCCGGTATCAGCATGACTTTTCGTTTCTCATCTTTTCTATCTTTATGATAGGCGCGGATAATCAGGCACCCGACCAATTCCCCCTGCGCTCCAGCAGCAGGCTGCAAGGTCACAGCTACAAATCCGGAGATTTCTCTAAGCCATTCCTGCAGCTGATACATCAAAAATAAATTGCCCTGGACAGTCAGAATATCCTGTAAAGGATGAGAGAAAAGGAATCCGGGCAGCCGGGAAGTGACTTCATTGATTCTGGGGTTGTATTTCATCGTGCAGGATCCGAGCGGATAAAATCCCCTGTCGAGAGAATAATTCAACGTAGAGAGTCGGGTGAAATGGCGGATAACATCCACTTCAGATAATTCAGGCAGGTCCAAGTCATCCCGCATAAACTCTACTGCAATATTTTCGCAGGGTACATCAAATTCAGGTGTTTTCAGCCCAAATCTTCCCGGGGACGAGAGTTCGAAGATAGTCGGTTCACTCATTGGCCGCCTCCTGCAATTTATCACAAAAAAGGTCAATCATCTCTTTCGAATTCTTTTCAGTAACAGCCACAAGCATTTTATTTTTATACTCCGAATAGACCCGGGATAAGTCAAAACCCCCAATGATCCCTTCTTCCAACAGGTACTCATTTATCTTAGTGACGGTTACTGGACAATTGACAACAAATTCATTAAAAAAGGGGTTCGCATTTTCAACAGAAAAACCTCTGATTGCACTGATCCTATTGGCTGTATAATGTGCTTTTTGATAACATAATTCGCTAATTTTCCGCAAACCCTGTTTGCCAACCAGACTTAAATAAACCGTCACAGCCAATGCCATCAATGCCTGATTCGTACAGATATTTGAGGAAGCTCTTTCCCGGCGGATATGTTGTTCCCTGGCGGTCAATGTGAGCACATATCCACGCCTGCCATCCGAATCCTTTGTTTCACCAACAATTCGGCCGGAGACTTTGCGGATTAATTCTTTTCTGGTGGCAAAAATACCCAATGAAGGACCACCAAAGGACATGGGCAATCCCAACGGTTGTCCATCACCAACAATGATATCCGCCCCAAATTCAGCAGGAGATTTCAACAATCCCAATGCCATGGGATTAACCGCTACAGCAACCAGACTACCCGATTCATGGGCTTTCTTGATTAGAGAGGTGAAATCAAAGACCCTTCCAAAGAAATCAGGATACTGCAAAAATATTAATGCGGTTTCGTCATCAATTAGACTTAATAGTGTGTCTGTGTCCGCAATATCATCGGACGCGGTTTTTTCACCCTCAATTTGAATTCCATCGAATCCACTAAGATAGGTATGAATAACCGCCCTGTAATGCGGATGTAAGCCATGGGAAAGGATGATTATTTTTCTTTTTTCCTGAAAATTGTAATAAGCGGTCAGACATGCTTCGGCTGCCGCGGTGGCGCCATCATAGTGAGAAGCATTGCTGACTTCCATGCCAGTTAAACGGGCTATCAGGCTTTGATATTCAAAAATCGCCTGCAAGGTGCCTTGAGATATTTCCGGTTGGTAAGGGGTGTAAGCGGTAAAAAATTCTCCTCGCCTTAATATGCTGTCAACTGCAGCAGGTGTGTAGTGGTCATACATCCCAGCGCCCAGGAAGCAAACCATTTGATCACATGCATCATTCGATTGTGATAATTCCTGCAACTGTTCAAACGCTTCCATTTCAGATAATCCGGATGGGATATCCAATTTAGGAAAACGGTATTTTTGTGGGATGTCTTCAAAGAGATCAGCCACATTCTGTTTTCCGATGGCGGAAAGCATCAGTTTGCGGTCCTCTTCAGTATGTGGAGTGAACATTAGTTCCCTCTTGAATCACAATATTTAATATACGCATCTGCAGTCAGCAATTCATCCAGTTCTGCCGGATTGGTTATTTCAATCACATAGAACCATCCCTTGCTGTAAGGATCATCATTGATGATTTCTGGCGAATTAACCACTTCTTGATTGGATTCGATGACTTTGCCGGTCACTGGCGAATTGACTTCTGCAGATGCTTTGACCGAATCGATTTCAACAATCAGGTCTTCTTTATTTACAGTCGATCCTTTTTCTGCCTTCAAACCGCAATAAACCAGATCGGAAAGGTGGTTTTGGGCATAATCAGTAATCCCAATGGTAATTTGATTGCCTTCAACCTTTATCCATTCATCTGCTTTTGTATATTTCAATTCTAATGGTGTATTCATTTTTATCTCCTCTACTCATTTAATTCACTCACAGTATATTAAAGTATAATCCATCTGAATTCAAAGTCAGGAGGCACAAGGGAAAAAGAGAATAAACCGAAGGGAAAGACAAGCGCATGAGTTTGTGACGTGACTCACAAAATGACGAGGCGGAAGGTTCTTCATTTCATGATGAAGTTAACCGTAGCAATACGGGAAAATCGAAAGTTCAGCGGATGCCTTCCTGGTTGAATTCTTCAACCAAACTTTCCCCCAATTATCCAAATTATGAATACTCGCATGTTCTATTAACTCGCGAGTTTAAATAATTAATATTAAGGAGCAAAAATGTGCGGTATTGTTGGTTATATTGGCGATCAAGACGCAACGATCATTATTATTGAGGGTTTGAAAAAACTTGAATACAGGGGCTATGATTCCGCCGGCATCGCTGTTTATGCTGATCAAAAGATTCAAATTCGTCGTAATGCGGGCAAGCTTGCTAAATTGATTGAATCACTGGAAAAACAAGAAATTCACGGCTCGGTCGGCATCGGACACACGCGTTGGGCAACCCACGGAGAACCTAATGATCGCAATGCTCATCCAGTCATTGGGAAAACAGGAAAAGTGGTTGCTGTACACAATGGAATAGTGGAAAACTATTTAAACATACGTGAAGAATTGGAAAGTGAAGGGGTTGTCTTCCGGACTGAAACAGACACGGAGAGCATTGTTCACCTTATAGAAATATTTCTGGAGATGGGAAATGACCTGGTCAATTCCGTGAAATTGACTCTTGAAAAAATCAAGGGGGCAAATGCAATTGTCGCTTTTTCCAGCATGGAACCTGACAAAATAGTCGCTGCAAGAATTGGCAATGCGGGCGGTGTAGTGATTGGCTACGGTGATAATGAAATGTACATTGCTTCCGATATACCGGCCATTTTGGAACATACAAACCGCATGGCATTTTTAGAATCTCATCAAATTGCCATCGTTCAAAAAGACCGGGTTCGATACGAAGATATACAAGGCAACGTCATTCAGCCTGTCATTCAAACCATTGCATGGGATCCTGTTTCTGCTGCAAAAGGGACTTACCGGCATTTCATGCAAAAAGAAATACATGAACAAGCCAGGGGATTAAGTGACACACTGGCAGGCAGGATTGATTTGGAAAAGGGAAAAATCAATCTCTACCAGCTGGGATTGGATGAAGAAAAAGCCAAAATAATAGAACAGATAAAAATCATCGCATGCGGAACGGCCGCACATGCTGGAATGGTTGGAAAAATCATGATCGAAAGAATTGCCCGAATTCCGGTCGAAGTTGATATTGCTTCCGAATTCCGCTATCGCGACCCAATCATTTCCAAAAACACCGCAGTTTTGGCTATTTCTCAGTCCGGAGAGACTGCCGATACACTGGCGGCGATGGAAGAAAGCCGAAAAAAGGGAGCTATTCTGTGGTCGATTGTGAATGCCATTGGTTCACAAGCCATGCGATTAGCTGATGGATTCATATCCATGCAAGTTGGCCCGGAAATTGGTGTTGCATCCACCAAGGCATTTACCGCTCCTTTGCTGGACCTTTACATGCTGGCGATACTCTTGGCAGATTTGAGAAATACGATTGATAAAAAAGATGCGCAACAGTTGATTTTGGATCTGGTTTCAATTCCAGAGTTGGTGGGTATATGCCTGGAGCGAGAAAGTCAAGTGGAAAAAATTGCGGAAAAATTAAAAGATGTGAAAAATTTGCTCTACCTTGGCAGGGGCAGTAATATGCCAATTGCTTACGAGGGCGCACTCAAATTAAAGGAAATTTCATATATACACGCAGAAGCCTATCCAGCCGGTGAAATGAAACATGGTCCAATCGCTCTGATCGATGAAAACATGCCAGTTCTCGCTATTATGCCAGATGATCCCTGGCGCGAAAAAATGATCAGCCAGGTTGAACAGGTAAAGGCGAGGGGCGGTAAGGTCATTCTACTGGCCACTGATGGGGACGAGATGGCACCTAAATTGACAACTGACATTCTTTGGGTTCCACCAACCCCCTGGCTGTTAAATCCTGTTACTTCCATCATTCCTCTGCAAATGCTCGCCTACCATATAGCGACTTTGAAAGGCCTGGATGTGGATCAGCCAAGAAACCTGGCCAAATCAGTCACCGTAGAATGATCAGTAATGACCACCGACTATTTATGTTAAAATGAACAACCAGCTTTTTGATTGATAAATATTTTCCGCATGGCGGAATTTCTAAATGGTTTCATAAAACCAAGTTAATAGTAGAAAATTAAGAAAAAAATCAAGGTTCATATAAAAATCTATGGTTACCGAAAAACAAGTACTTACAGCATTGTCGCAGGTCCTTGACCCAGAATTGGGCAAGGACCTGGTCAGTCTAAACATGATCAAAGACATAAAAATTGAAAATGGAATTGTTCGTTTTGCTTTGGTTCTGACAACACCTGCCTGTCCATTGCGAAACCAAATTGAATCCTCTGCAAAAAACGCGGTACTGGCTGTCCCGGAAGTAAGAGAGGTAATCATAATGGTTGATGCGCAAGTGCGTGCTCATCAAACAAAACCAGAAACCCTGACCCTGTCAATCAAACATATCATTGCGATCGGATCCGGCAAGGGAGGAGTCGGAAAATCCACCATTTCAACCAACCTGGCCATCGCTCTTGCGCAGAGTGGAGCAAAAGTCGGATTGTTGGATGCGGATATTTATGGCCCGAATATTCCCAAAATGATGGGTATTTCAGAGCTTCCAAAACAAGCAGGACAAAAAATAGTTCCCGCTGATGCATTTGGTATTAAAGTGATGTCAACCGGTTTCCTGGTGAAAAAAGACCAGCCATTGATCTGGCGGGGACCTTTATTGCATTCGATCATGCGGCAATTCTTTGAAGATGTTCAATGGGAAGAATTAGATTATCTGGTGGTCGATTTACCACCCGGAACTGGTGATGTTCAATTAAGTCTTTCGCAGTTGGTGTCCATCAGCGGGGGAGTGATTGTCACCACCCCACAGGAAGTTTCCCTGGAAGATGCCGGCCGGGCTTTGGTTATGTATCAGAAATTGAATATACCAATTCTTGGTGTAATTGAAAATATGGGCTGCCTGGTTTTACCGGATGGGAAAAAAATGGAAATATTTGGCAGCGGGGGGGGCAAAAAGTTGGCAGATTCCAATTGCGTACCTTTTTTGGGTTCAATTGACTTGAATCCAAAAATCCGAGAAGGCGGTGATATTGGCCGCCCAATCCTTATCTCAGATGAATCTTCACAACCAGCACAAGAAATTAGGAAAATTGCTGGAGAAATTGCGGCGAAATTGTCACTTCAAACCCTTGGGATGACTGAAAGGGGAGCTACTACATGAATCAGGAAAGCCCTCTTGTCATTGTTGGGGTTCGATTTTCAAAGATCGGGAAAAATTACTACTTTAATGCCAACCATATCCCTGATATTCAGGTTGGTCAACAAATCATCGTCGAAACAAGCCGTGGATGGCAAATGGGGGAGGTTACAGAAATTACCAACCAATTAAGCCCCGAATTAAAACAAAATATTAAAAAAATTGATCGCCGGGCTACAGCAAATGATCTGACAAAAAAGCAGGAATTATGTAAGAAGGAAGAAGAAGCTTTATCAAAATGTTTGCTACGCCAACGAAAAATGAATTTCAGAGACATCAAACTGGTTACTGCTGAAATCGGGTTTGATGAGAAATCCTTATCAATTTTATACTCAAGCCCTGAGGATGAAGAGGTAAAAGGGTTAGACCAATTTCAAAAAGCAATCCGGGAAGAATTCCCTCGAACGCGGATAGATTTTCACAAAATTGGACCCCGGGATGTGGCAAAATTTTTTGGCGGGCTGGGGGCATGTGGCTTGGAAATCCGGTGCTGCACCCGTTTTTTATGCGAATTTCAATCCATTTCCATAAAAATGGCAAAAATTCAAAATATCTCCCTTACCCCCTCCGATATAACTGGCATGTGCGACAGGTTGAGATGCTGTTTAAATTATGAGTATTGCCAATATGAGGAAATATTAAAAGGATTGCCCAAACGCAATCAACGGGTAATGACACCCAATGGGGAGGGCAGGGTGGTGGATTTGATCCCCCTGCAGGAAAAAGTGGTCGTTCAAATTGGCGAAGAAGGTGAAAAAATCTTTGAAAAAGGGTTGATCCAGAAAATAGAGGGGGATTATGACACAGGTGAACAACGACAACAACCATCCAAACAGAATGTAAAACCAGTGGGTCAGAATAGAAATCGTAAATTTCAGCGCAGATGAAAACCTGGGAAGCCTTGCAAAAAATCCTGGTCATTCTCGCCCACCCAGATGACCCCGAATTCTTTTGCGGTGGGACGATTGCCAAGTGGGTAGGGGAAGGAAACATTGTCTCTTATCTGCTATTGACCAGGGGTGAAAAAGGAATAAATGATCACTTCAATCCGGATGATATCAATGAAATTATCCAAATCAGGAATAAAGAACAAGCAAATGCAGCCAAAGTCTTAGGGGTAAATGAAATTCATTACCTGCATGAACCAGATGGCTATTTGACTGCAAGCATTCTCATTCGCAGAAAAGTGGTTAAAGCGATCCGAGAGATAAAACCGGATATCATCCTTTCCTGCGATCCCACAAATTATTTTCTGCGTGATACCTACATAAATCATCCCGACCATCGTGCTGCCGGGCAAATTGTGATTGATTCTGTCTTTCCAGCGGTTCAGAACTCTTCTTTTTATCCGGACCTCATCATTAATAATAATTTGTCTCCTCATCAACTGAAAGAGTTATGGCTTTCGTTGCCTCTAAGTAGCAATACAATTGTGGACGTAACAGGATTCTGGGCACAAAAATTAAACGCATTACACGCTCATAAATCACAAATTGGTGATCCTGATCAATTTGACCAACGAATGATGGAACGCCGTGTACAAGGATCATCAATCAAAACCCCCAGATTTGAAGAAACTTATCACCGCATTGTTCTCCGCAGATAAGTGAAATCCTATCAGCCAAATTTGGAAGAATATCACTTCAAAAAATAAATTTTTGCTGATATTATTAATCATAATAATCTTACTAATATGGTTAATAATGGATTTTAATCAACCATTTACCCAAAAACAAAAGAAATTTCTCGAATATATTACAGATAAAAAGCGAAAGGGTGAAAATCAGATTCCCGCCTTGACAGCATTGGGCAAGGAATTGAATATAAGCAGTTCAACACTTCGTGAAATCCTGGAATTGGCAAAGACGCTTGGGCTTATCGAAGCACATCCAAGATCGGGAATTGAATTAAATCCTTATTCTTTTAAAACTCCGGTGATTAAGAGTCTTGGATATGCAGTCATGGAAGACCGTAATCGATTTAATGAATTTTCTGATTTGCGCATCCATCTTGAAAAAGCATATTTTAAACAGGCTGCCGAATTACTATCGGTTGATGAAATTGAGAAAATCAAAGAATATATTAGAAGGGCAAAAGAAAAATTACACAGTTCTCCCGTCCAGATACCTCATCCTGAACACCGGCAATTGCATTTATCCATATATAAAAATATTAATAATGAATTTGTCATCAGCCTGCTCGAAGCATATTGGATGATGTATGAAAGCATCGGATTGGATTTATATACTGACCTGAATTACCTGATGAGAGTCTGGGAGTATCACGAAAAAATTATTGAAGCGATTTCATTGGGTAAGTTCGAAAATGGATTTGAGTTGCTTGTTGAGCACATGGACATGATTAAAGATATTCAAATTAGGAAATAAAATATGAATGAAAAAATCGTTAATGATTTCAGCATCACTTTTTCCACCATTAATGGTTCGGGGAGCGCAACAGCCAACAATATAATATTAAAAGCAATTTTTACAATGGGAATCCCCGTTTCGGGGAAGAACATCTTTCCATCCAATATTCAGGGAATGCCCACCTGGTATACGATCAGAGTAAATAAAGAAGGTTTTCTAGGTAGGAAGGAAAATAATAACATCCTGGTTGCCATGAATCCGGCAACCATTCAAGATGATATCAATAAACTGACTGACGAGAGTGTGGTTCTTTTCGATGCAAATATCAAATTACCGTCTTTACGGTCTGGGATAAAAGTTTATACAATGCCAATTGAAAAAATATTGCAAGAAGGGGAGGTCTTGCCGAACCTTAAGGTCTTCCTGGCAAACATCGTTTATGTGGGAATCTTATCAAACCTCCTTCAAATAAGTCCAAATTTGATTGTGGAACTATTGGCTGAACATTTCAAGGGTAGGGGGAAGGCATTTGAAACCAATAAAAGAATCATAGAATTGTCCTTCGCCTGGGCTAAAAGTAATCTGCATAAAAATGATCCTTATGTTCTTGAGCTCATGCAGAAGAAACAGGATTTGATTCTGGTAGACGGGAACACAGCTGCTGCGTTAGGGACAATCTATGGTGGGGTTCAATTCATCTCGTGGTATCCAATCACGCCTGCGACCAGCTTGCCCGAGTCATTGAATGAATACTTGCCTGTTCTGCGTAAGGATACAAAAAGTGGAAAAAACACCTACGTGTGCCTGCAGGCTGAGGATGAGTTGGCAGCCATTGGAATGGTAACTGGTGCAGGGTGGGCGGGATTAAGGTCCATGACTGCCACATCCGGACCCGGGCTCTGCCTGATGTCCGAATACCTGGGTTTGGCTTATTATGCAGAGGTTCCCATGGTGGTATGGGATGTTCAAAGGGTCGGACCAAGTACTGGTTTGCCAACCCGTACCTCACAGGGTGATTTATCATTCAGCTATTTTTTAAGCCATGGTGACACTGACTTTGTGATTCTAATCCCCGGTAATGTTAATGAGTGCTTCGAATTTGGATGGAGAGCTTTGGATATTGCCGATGAACTTCAGACACCAGTAATTGTATTAAGTGACCTGGATCTGGGTATGAACGATTGGCAAACTCCAGCCTTTCAATACCCATCTGCACCAATCAACAAAGGAAAAATCATATGGGAAGATGACCTGAAAGATTTAATTGAGAGAAATGGTCATTGGGGGCGGTATGAAGATGTCGATGGGGATCATATCGCTTATCGGACTCTACCAGGAAATCTTCATCCTGCATCAGCATATTTTACCCGCGGAACAGGTCATGACGATATGGCTCATTACAGTGAGGCGCCGGACATATGGGAAAGAAATCATCTTAGAATTAAACAAAAAATATTTGTTTCAAAGGAAAATTTACCCAAACCAATTTTGAATCCCAGGAATGGTTCAGAAGCTGGGATTATTTCTTTTGGTTCGAACGATGATGCAGTTCTTGAATGCTGTGATGTATTGGCAAAAAATGGATTTAATTGCGATTACCTGCGCATCCGAGCAATTCCATTTTGTGACCAAGTGCAACAATTCTTGAATGATCACAAAAGCATCTTTGTTGTTGAAGCCAATCGGGATGGGCAAATGGCACAAATACTATGCGTCAACTTTCCACAGAGTGCACACAAAATATTATCCATAGCCCACATGGATGGACTCTCACTTAGTGCAGAATGGATCTATGAAAGAATCAACCAGAAAAGGGATATTAGTTGAAATGACTATTCAGGGAATAACTAAAACCAACCAGATTGGATTAAATCGCAGCGATTACCTGGGAGAAACCAGCACCTTATGTAAAGGCTGTGGACATAACTCCATTGCCAATATGATCATTACAGCTTGCTTCGAAATGGGCATTCAACCCGAAAAACTGGTTAAATTCAGCGGAATCGGTTGTTCCAGTAAAAGCCCGGCTTATTTTCTAAATCGTTCATTTGGTTTCAATGGCTTACATGGCAGAATGCCATCACTTGCAACTGGGGCTCTTTTTGCGGATCACACTCTTAAGGGGATTGGTGTAAGCGGTGATGGCGACACGGCAAATATTGGCCTTGGCCAATTCAAACATCTTGCCCGGCGGAATATGCCCATGGTCTATATCGTTGAAAACAATGGGGTGTATGGTTTAACAAAAGGTCAATTCTCGGCTACGGCTGAAGTAGGTCTTGAATTAAAAAGGCAAGGGATCAATATTTATCTGCCCATAGATATTTCCATTGAAGCCATCGCATCCAATGCAACCTTCGTTGCCAGGGGTTTTGCCGGTGACCCCAAGCAATTAAAGGATTTGTTGAAAGCTGCTCTCAGTCATAACGGCATAGCTGTTTTGGATATTATCAGTCCATGTGTGACATTCAACAACCAGGATAATTCACTTCATTCCTACTCGTGGGGGAAAGGTCACGAAGACCCGTTGCATGAGCTTGAATTTGTTCCTGCCAGGGATGAAATTACCATTGAAGATTTTGAAAAAGGCACCACCCGCGAGGTGACTTTGCATGATGGTTCAATCATCATTTTAAAAAAATTAGATAAAAACTATGACCCAACCAATCGCAACCAGGCATTAAGAATGATGGAAGAAGCAGTCAGGGAAAATATGCTGGTGACCGGTTTAATTTATGTGAATCCAAAAACCAAAAATCTCATTGCATTGAGCAACCTGGTGGAAATCCCCTTGAACCGATATCCGAAAGAGCAACTAAGACCCTCTAAAGAATCATTGGAAGAAATTAATAAAAATTATTCCTCACATCAGATTACGGCGTAATTTTTTCACCAATGGTGTGTAATAATGCCAGATTGGCTGGACGAATGGCATTAATTGGAAAACCTGAAATAATCACCACTTTCTGTCCTGGCTGAAGGAAGGTACTCGCGAGGATTGTTTCTTCCACGTGACCTATCATTTCATCAAGGGAAATCGAAAAAGGCACCAAGTAAGGAATCACCCCCCAAAGCAAGCCTAATTGTTGATAGGTTTTTTGAATCGGAGTAAAGGCGAAAATCGGCACATCCGGCCTCATCTTGGCAATCAATCGTGCTGATCTTCCGGTCTGGGTAAAGACAGCGACACATCGTACTTCACGGTCATGCGCCAATTCACGCGCGGCATAGGCCAACGCCATTGGGTCATCCATACGACCTTTTAATTCAGGGATAAAGAGATGCCCCCATTCGTGAAAATGAGATTCAGTTTCTTGAATTATTGCATCCATCATGGATACGCTCTCGACTGGATAGGCACCGCTGGCAGTTTCTGCAGATAACATGACTGCATCCGTTCCATCTAATATAGCATTGGCAACATCTGATGCTTCTGCACGGGTAGGGCGGGGATTCTTGACCATTGATTCCAACATTTGCGTGGCAGTAATGACCAATTTTGCCTTGAGATTGGCAGCATGGATGATTTCTTTTTGGGCGATGGGCACCAGTGAAGGTGATGTTTCCACTGCTAAATCACCCCGTGCTACCATAACGCCATCCGCAGCATCAATAATCTCTTCCAGATTTGAGATTGCTTCAGGCAATTCCAATTTTGCAATTATGGGCAGGAATTTATTTTCAGAGCTGTATTGTTTAACCGCACTACGGATTTTTTGAATATCCTCTGCAGTTCGTACAAAGGATACTGCCACCGCATCAATTCCATTTTTCAAACCAAACAGCAAATCAGCTTGATCCTTGCTAGTGAAGCCCGGAATCGTTAATGCAGCACCAGGTAAATTGACTCCCTTGCGAGAAAAAAGCGTACCGCCGATCTCCACTTCAGCTGTAATTTCACCTACTTGGATCTTGACAATCCTTAATTGAAGATTGCCATCATCCATGAGAATGCGACCTCCGGGTTGCAGGCCATTGATCACATCTGGAATATCCAGAGGAATAACTTTATCTGCTGATATATCCGACTCTTCCTGCTCTATCCTTCTAAGACTGACAATATCCCCCGCCGAAAGCTGCATGCCGGATTTTGGCAATGTGCCTACTCGTAATTTTGGCCCTTGTAAATCCTGCAAGATAGGAATGGCTTGATGTTTTTTTATAGAAATATCGCGCAGGATATTTATCTTTTGCAGGTGCTCTTCATGTGTGCCATGCGAGAAATTCAAGCGGGCAACATCCATACCAGCCTGGATCATTTTCTCAATGGTTGGTTGATCCGTGCTGCTTGGACCAAGCGTTGCTACAATTTTTGCTCTTTGGATCATCTCAGCGCCTGAAAAAAAGATTTATTCCATCAGTAATACTTCTCTGATCAACGGTAAAGCCCAGTCAATGACATCTTTCGTTATGACCAATGGCGGTGCAAAACGAATGATATTTTCATGAGTCTCCTTGGCTAGTATCCCTTTGGTTCTTAACTTCTCACAAAATCGCCTGGCTCCACCCGCCTTATCCTTTAATTCCACACCAATCAGAAGACCCTTCCCACGAACATCTTTGATAAGTTTGCTGGGGATTTCCTCCAATTGATCCATAAAATATTCCCCCAATGTTGCCGCGTTTTCAATCAAACTTTCATCCGTTATGACTCTAAGTGCAGCTCGGGCAATGGCTGATCCTAATGGATTGCCACCAAAAGTGGAACCATGCTCACCGGGTTGGAAGAGACCCAAAATATTTTGATCGGTCATCACAGCCGAAACAGGGTAAAAACCGCCTGCCAATGCCTTCCCGATGATCATCACATCGGGTTTCACATCTTCATGGTCACAGGCAAATAATTTCCCAGTTCTGCCCAGTCCAGTTTGAATTTCATCAGCGATGAACAAAACATTAGCCTCATTGCATATCGCGCGCACATCCTTAAGGTAACCCTTGGGTGGCATAATTACGCCATTTTCACCCTGGATTGGTTCAATCATGACACCTGCCGTATTTGGTGTTATTGCCCTCCGGATGGCTTCGGCATCCCCGTACGGCACGGAGATAAATCCAGGCGTCAGTGGACCAAAGTCTTTTTTATAAAGTTGCTCTGAGGAGAAAGAAATGACAGTAATAGTTCTGCCATGAAAATTTCCATCCGCAACAATGATCTCAGCCTGGCCGCGGGGAATTTTTTTGGCCTGATAACCCCATTTGCGGGTGATCTTGATGGCAGTTTCCACTGCCTCCGCTCCACTATTCATCATCAGGAATTTCTCATACTTGGTTATTTTTGAAAGATCCTGGTAAAGCAACGCCAATTGATCATTGCGAAATGCCCTGGATGTTAACGAAATTTTTTGTGCCTGGTCCATCATGGCTTGAAGAATTTTGGGATGAACATGCCCTTGATTCAAAGCTGAATAGGCACTTAAGCAATCAAGATACTTGTTCCCTTCCACATCATAAACCCACACACCTTGTCCCTTAACCAACACGACATCGAGTGGATGGTAATTGTGAGCCCCCAATTTATTTTCCAGTTCAATATATTCCGTTGAATTCATGTTCTATTCTTCTCCAAGTAATTTTACCAATATAGCTTTTTGGGCATGCAGGCGATTATGAGCTTGATTGAAGATCGCAGATTGCGGACCATCTGCAACTTCATCGGTGACTTCCTGGCCGCGATGAGCGGGAAGGCAATGCATGAAAATTGCAGAAGGTTTGGCAAGCTTCATTATCTTTTGATTGACCTGATACGGAGGAAAAACTTGTTCCCTTTTCTTGAATTCAGCTTCCTGACCCATACTGGTCCAGGTATCGGTATAGATCACATCCGCATCTTTGGCTGCTTCTTCCGGACTTCGCAGGAAATAGAGCTTGCTGCCACTTTGCTGGCAAAACTCCTGAGCTTTTTGCACAGCTTTTGGATTTATGTCATATCCTTCCGGAGAGGCAATAACAAAATCCATTCCCAGCTTGGCCGATGCATGCATCAAGGATACGGCAACATTATTTCCGTCTCCAAGGTAAGCGATCCTTAATCCGCATAAGGTTTGGAATTGCTCTTGTATTGTCAAAACGTCAGCCATCGCCTGGCAGGGATGGTTATAATCGCTGAGACCATTGATAACCGGAATTTCAGCCCATTTTGCCAATTCAATCACATGTTCATGTTCAAATACACGTGCCATGATTGCATGAACATAACCTGAGAGTACTCGGGCTACATCTGCTATGGATTCACGCTTACCCAAACCGATCTCATCCGGTGAGATGAAGAGAGCATCACCGCCCAGATGACGCATGGCCATATCAAAACTGATGCGTGTCCGCAAACTTGGTTTTGAAAAAATCATCGCCAGCACTTTATCTTTGAGCAGAGGGATGTTTCCACTCGAGAAATATTCCCGTTTCAATGCGATGGCAAGTTCCAATATATTATGTAATTCTTCCGATGAATAATCTGAAACTGCTAAAAAGCCTTTTTTCATCAATCCTCCTGTTTATTAATTTAATGATTGCATGATGCACATGAACTTGCTGAGCAACCACAGCAACTGGGATTGTTTTTGGTTAATGACCCCGACTCATTTCTGATGAACACTTTAGACAACGCCCTTTTTGTTTTCCAACTATTGCATGAAAAACAATTTATTGCTTCGTCCGCCTCTTCGTAAGAACGCTTGCATTCAAATGTTTCTCCACAATCCTGACAAGTGTACTCGTATGTGGGCATTCCATATCCTTTCTAACAACCAAGAATAATTTTACCTGATGGAAACCAGGATTGATGCTTCCTGCCTAATACTGGAATATTTTTCTGTTTATCACATTACTCACTGACAAATGTAATTTAAATAAAATGCAGCAATTCCAAAGGCAATGGTCACATTAAAAGAACTTTTATTACCTTGCATGGGAATGCATACTATTTCATCACAGATTTGTCTCACTTGAAGGTCAATGCCTGCCAATTCATTTCCAAGAACCAGAACCATTTCGGTTTTTAATGTTTGTGATCTCAATTCAAATATTGGCTTGCTCCCCTGACAACATTCAAGACCGATCAATAATTTACCCTCTTCTTTCAATTCTCCCGCTTTTAATAGACTGTTTGGGTAGTAACTCCAGGAGCCATCTTTTTCTGCGCCAAGACCAGTTTTGCGAATTTTAGGATCATCTGGTGTTGCGGTAATCCCACATAGATAAACATGGTCAATTTTGAAACCATCAGCTGAGCGGAGAATTGAACCGACGTTATATACACTGCGAATATTATCCAAAAGAATACTCAGGTTGATCGGAATATTTTTCTTTTCTTTTGCTGGAAAAATGGCGTGTTCCTCATAATAGGAATAAACCTGCAACAACGGGGATTTGCATTTTGGACACCAACCAGGAATTACATCTTCTTTTATTGCGGGAAACCTCAATTGACAGTCTGAATTAGTACATTGGAGAATTGTAAAATTATTCGCCATTGGTGATTTACTTAATAGTGCAATCGTTCCCTTACTATACCGGTCATTGTAGGGTCGATACCGATCAATTGCAGAATATCTTCTGGTCTGCCGGTTTTTCCAGGCAAGTGTTTTAAATTCATCAGGATCTCAATCCGATTCAGGTCTGTAATATTTTGAATTTTCATACTATTGATTAGCTCACGAACATTGATCTGCCTGCCTCGTTTTTCAATCAAGGTTGAGGGTGCATTCAATAAATCATTTATCCTTTCTGATAGCTGACTGACTGATATGCATTGAATATTTTTGATCAAATAAGTAACTGAATTGACTCGATTTTGAAGAGAACTTTCATGAATATCCACTTTTTGCACAGAATTCACATTTATACCCATCGGCAAATAATTATTGATATGTTCAAAAAAATTAGTTAAATCAATATTGCCGTGGAACCATATATCCACAATTTCTTCCAATCCCTCCATGCCTAGGGGCAGTGGTGCTGCTTGTTGAATTCGAGCTTGTGGATGAAATCCTTGTGAATAGGCAATTGCCAATCCAGCTCGTCGACAGGACCTTTCCCAAATTTTCTGAATATCCAATGTACCGGTGAACCTGA
Organism: uncultured Chloroflexia bacterium; assembly: GCA_963802275.1. GTDB lineage: Bacteria > Chloroflexota > Anaerolineae > Anaerolineales > Anaerolineaceae > CAZMZW01. The sequence goes on from CAWDIB010000004.1 coordinate 166,547, forward strand.
TATTACCGGTCTTTTGGTAAACGAGCCTTAATCGAGTCAATTCTTCATTCATTCGTTTGGAAAGGTTGATTGGTTCGGCATGAATATGAATAAGAAGCCTGAATTCCACACCCAAAACAACGTTCACGGCAATCCGGCCGGGTAATCCCATCTTTACTCATCTGATACTCTTGCAAGAGAATATCTTTTCTTACACCCGTGTGGATATGATCCCAGGGGAATGTTTCCAAATGGTTTCTTTCACGCAAGGCATAAAAAGCAGGATCAATGGCATTTTTATTAAATGAGTTTTTCCAAATTTGCCATTTAAATTGGTCATGCCAGGCATCGAATTTTGCACCATCTTTCCATGCATCAAAAATTACCGCTGATAACCGCCTGTCCCCGCGTGACAAGGCCGCTTCCCATAAGGCACTATCATTATCTGACCAATTCAATTTAATACGCTTATACTTCAATTGGCTTCTAAGTAGGTTTTGCTTTGCAATAAGGGATTCCTGCCCCTCTTGAGACACCCATTGAAATGGGGTATGTGGTTTTGGGATGAAGGTATTGACACTAACGTGAATGGAGGCGCGGTTGCCAACTTCTTCAGTGCCGATTGCCAATACTGATCTACAAAGGGAACAAATAGCCTGGACATCTTCAATTGTTTCACCGGGAAAACCAATCATAAAATACAACTTAATCGTTTGCCAACGATGACGAAAAACCTCCCGAGCAACTGAAAATAATTGTTCAGCGGAAATTGGTTTGTTGATTCGGTTACGCAAATAATCCGAAGCGGCTTCGGGAGCGAACGTAAAACTGCCATGCCGATTACCTTGCAATCTGTCCATATGCTCAACTGAAAAAGTATCGATTCGTAATGATGGGAGCGATATGGTCAATTGCTGGGAAGAAAATTCCTTTGATAATGCGGTAATTAATTCTGATAATTGCGTATAGTCTGATGAACTTAGCGATAAAAGTGATATTTCTTCAAAACCCGTGTTTTTAACCGAGGTTTTTACTGATGCCACGATTTCTTGTACTGTCCGCTCACGAACCGGGCGGTTAATCATCCCTGCCTGGCAAAAACGGCAACCACGCGTGCACCCTCGCATAATTTCAATGGAGATTCTGTTATGCGTTGTATCGATGTTTGGCACCAGGAATTTTACTGGAGCAGGGGGCAACGGCGCCACCATATTACGCTTTATAGAGGATGGAAATTTAATTTCCTTTACTACAAATTTTTTGATCGTATTATCGGGGGAGTATGTTACATCATAGAACTTGGGAACATAGATTCCATCCAACTGCGCAAGATTTTCAAGTAAGGTTAATTTTGATGTTTTTACTTTTTTCCATTCTTTTACCGAATCGATGATTTTACCTATTGCCGCTTCGCCATCTCCGATAACAAATGCATCAATGAATTGGTGCATAGGTTCCGGGTTGAAAGTTGAATTTCCGCCAGCGACCACCAATGGCATGTTCAATCCTCTATCATCACTCTTTATAGGAATGCCTGCCAAATCCAGAATATTCAAAACATTGGTATAAAGCGATTCGTAAGGAATTGAAATCCCAACAAAATCAAAATCAATAAGCGCCCGCATACTTTCCAAGGAAAACAAGGGCAATTTGTTTTCACGCATTCTCGCTTCCATGTCCAACCAGGGGCTGTAAACCCTCTCAGCCAAAGCATCTTCCCGATTATTTATGATTTCGTAGAGTATGGCCAAACCAAGATTTGAGAGACCGATTTCATACACATCAGGGAAAACCAAAGCGATTTTTATCTCGATTTGATCCCAATTTTTCAACACCTGGTTAAATTCACCTCCCACGTATCTGCCAGGTTTCTGAACCAGCGGTAAAACCGAACCTATTTTTTGGATGAATTCTGATCGTTTACTTATCAAAAGATTATTCTTGTGCTTCTTTCTTTAAATTAATTCGATGGAATCACTGACAATTTCCAAGTTTGAATAATGGTCTTTAATAAAACCGATAACATGATTCAACGTGGTTTGAACATATCTTGAGTCATTACTTACCATTGAGGCAGTGATGACAGCTTCAGCTCTTCTATCTTGATAATCTGTTTCTGCTATGGAAACATTAAATTCACGGTGAATGCGATATATCAGTGGTTTCAACCGGCTTCTTTTTTCTTTGAGAGTCAAACAGCCAGTAATTTGAATGTCGAGAGTCAATACACCGACTGCCATAATAACCAGCTTAGTCTAATGAGCAAGGGTAAAATCAATATTCAAATAAAATAAATGAATAAGCAAATGAATTCTTATCAGACCTCTCTTGATTTTCTTTACAGCTTTGTTGATTATAGTCTAACCCGCCATTTAAGGTATTCTCCGGATAAATTCAATCTCGACCGAATGCGCGAGTTCATGAAAATGCTTGGAAACCCGCATTTAAAATACCCGACCATTCATGTTGCCGGTACGAAGGGTAAGGGGTCCATTTGCGCAATGATTGCGAGTGTAATGACTGCATCAGGTTTAAAAGTTGGTTTATATACATCACCTCATCTACAGGAATACACTGAAAGAATTAAGATAAATGGGAAGGATATCTCCAAACGAGAATTTATTTCCTTGGTGGAATCATTAAAACCACTAATTTTTAGGGTAAAAAATCTCTCGACATTCGAAATAACAACTGCCCTGGCTTTCCAACATTTTTTGAATGAATCAGTCGATTTAGCTGTCATTGAAGTGGGTTTGGGGGGGCGATTGGATGCAACCAATGTGGTTAAACCCATCCTATCAGTTATCTCGTCCATTTCAAAAGACCATGTAAAAATATTAGGAAATTCGTTATCAAAAATCGCATATGAGAAGGCAGGTATTATCAAGAAGAATGTTCCAGTTGTTGTTTCAAAACAAAAACCCCATGTAAAGACCCTTTTAGAAAAAATCACATCACAAAGGAGTTCACCTTTTATTTACAGTAATGATCTGATTTCATATGAATTAATTGAACAGAATCCTCATGGCCAAGAATTTCTAATTCAGGAAAAAGATGGTCACTCACTTCAAATACATCTTCCATTAATTGGTGCCCATCAGGTCCAAAATGCCATGACGGTATTTTTAGCAATTAGGGAAATTTCAAAGCATGGATACCAGATTACTGACCATGTTATTCAAAATGGTTTTTCCAATGTAAAGTGGCCAGGGAGATGTGAGATTCTGGCAACCAAACCACTCCTGATGATTGATTCTGCCCACAATACAGATTCCATGCGTAAACTAATTCATACAATAAGAACTATTTTTCCTGACAAAAAAATCATTGCACTTTTTGGCGCTTCTGAAGATAAGGATATTAAAGGTATGCTGGGGTTATTATTGCCGGCTGTGAGTATTACCATCGCAGCACAATCCCTTCATCCGAGAGCTATGGATGCAGATAAAATCTTAAATTTGATTAATGCAATTGGTTACAAAGGGTATTCCTATCATTCCATCAAAGAAGCACTGGCAAAAGCGATTCATTTGTGGGATGACTCTTCAATCATCATCGTAACAGGCAGCATATTCATCGCGGCGGCTGTCAGGGAAATTTGGAAAAACTCAAAAATGGATCAAGTCCTAAAAGTAGCTTTACACAATGACTAGTCAGGGAGCTGGCAGGTCATCATTTGAAGCAATTTTCTGTTTTTGTTCCTGCTCAAGTATCTGAATACCCCTTTTAACTTCCGCCAGGTTTCGTTCCAGCTTTATTTGCAGATTGACCAGAGTCTCCATGGCATATTTATCAGCATCTTTTCTGGTCTGGGAGGCGTTTTCCTTTGCCTGGGATTCGATTTGTTCTGCGCGAAGCTTGGCAGATTGGACAATATTATCCCGTTCAACCAATTGAATGCCTTTTTCCCGGGCTGCGTTAATCGTACGGGCAGCTTCTTCTGAGGCCTGTGCCAAAATGCGATCCTTTTGACTATTGGTCTGTTGCGCAACTTTGACTTCTTCAGGAATGGCAAGCCTCATTTGGTCAATCAAATCCAGGAGCTTGTCTTCATCCATCAATATTTTTCGAGTTCCCAAGAACGGCTTGCTCTCGTTAAACAGTTCCTCCAATCTATCTATCAGATGAAGAATATCCATATAATTTCCTATTCATTTCTCATTATACAATCGCTTTAATCCCGCAAAGAGGTTTGGTGAGTCATTTGCTGGTTTTCATCCATTTCATCAAATCGTAAGCGCATCGCTTTGGCGACATGAACAGGTACCATGCTCGAAATATCACCATTCAATGACGCGATCTCACGTACGGTTGTTGAAGACAAAAAGGTATGTTCCTCGCTGGTGATCAGGGCAACCACTTCAATTTCTTTTGCCAGACGGTGATTAGCCAATGCCATGCGGAATTCATGCTCAAAATCAGAAAATACACGCAAACCCCTGACAATTACCTGCGCGTGAATATCCCGGCAAAGACTGACCGTCAAACCACTATAACCCATCACAACAATTTTTGGATCATTAAATGAATCTTTGACCATTTCAATTCTTTCTTCGGGTAAGAAAAGCAAATTTTTTAATGGCCGGTCATATACAGCCACAACGACTTGGTCAAAAAGTTTTGAAGCTCTCAATGCAATGTCAATATGCCCAAAATGGATTGGATCAAAAGTTCCTGGAAAGATTGCTTTTACCATTTTTCTCCTGAAATCACTAACTGATATCTCCGCTTAAATTCGGCCAATATGATTTTAATTCCATCTTGAGCAATTTGTGAGTGGGATGGTTGAGGCCGGGATCATCTTGAAAAACCTTTTGTGCGGCTCCCCTGGCTTGGATGATTAATTCCGTATCGGTCAAAGAAGCCAACCGTAATCCAGTATAACCAGATTGGCGTGTTCCAAGGAAATCACCAGGACCGCGTTGTCGAAGGTCATATTCTGCCAATTTGAATCCATCATTCGTTTCAGCCATTGCGGTCAAACGCTCATTATTAATATTATCCTCGTTTTCCGGTATTAATAGACAATATGATTGTTGATTAGCGCGCCCGACTCTGCCACGGATTTGATGCAATTGGGCCAGGCCAAAATGGTCAGCATTTTCAATTAGAACCACCGTTGCATTGGGGATATCCATTCCAACTTCTATCACGGTCGTGGTGACCAGAATATTCAATTTATTATCACGGAACTTTCTCATGATTTCATCTTTTTCTTTTTGTTTCAATCGTCCGTGCATGAGGCCAACTGAGAAATCTGGAAATATTTTTTCAGAGATTCGCTGGAATTCATCTACAGCAGATTTGAATAATTCATCCTCTTCATTTTCAACTTGAGGGTAAACAATAAATACCTGGTGGCCATTTTCAACCTCTTTCTTAATTAATTGATAGGCTTGATCACGCTGCGAAGGAAGCAAGATATGTGTCTCAATGGGTATCCTACCCAAAGGCATTTCATCCACAACCGAGATATTCAGATCGCCATATAAAGTCAAGGCTAATGAACGCGGGATGGGTGTAGCCGTCATAACCAGCAGGTGCGGATTTTCACCCTTGCTGCGTAATAGTGCCCTTTGTTCCACGCCAAAGCGGTGTTGTTCATCGATTACAACCAGTTGCAGCCATTTGAAATTTACATTACTTTCCAAAAGTGCATGAGTACCGATGACCAATTTAATTTTATCATTGAGTAATTTTCGGCGTATTGCTTCTTTTTCTCTTTCAGGTATATCGCCTATCAGCAGAGCTATTTTCTCTCCGGTAAGTACCGTGTCGTTTTTCCCAGTTCCAGAATAAATTTTCATCATCGTATGATAGTGTTGTTCTGCCAACAAACTGGTTGGTGCGAGAAACACCGCCTGGGCATTTTTTTGAAGAACAATCAGAATGGCCAGTGCTGCAATAACCGTCTTTCCTGATCCTACATCCCCCTGAATTAACCGGTTCATAGGTTTTCCAGAATCGAGGTCATTCATAATTTGAGTAATCACATTTTGCTGAGCATTCGTCAAATGAAAGTCCAAGCGATTCATGAAAGACTGAAGTTTCTCTGAGGCAATTGTAAAAGTTTCCGCATTGTTGTTCTCCCAAAGGTGCTTTTGAGATAGTACACCTAGTTGCATAAAAAATATTTCATCAAATGAAAGCCGCTCAATCGCATTCTTCAATAATTCATTGTTTTGTGGAAAATGAATATTATTAAACGCTCGCGATAGTTCAATAAGACTCTGTTGGGTTCTAAATTGCGGATCCAGATAATCCTTTATCTTTGGAGACCAATATTTTACGGTCTCATAGATGATCCTGCGTAAATTTTTTTGGGATACCCCAGCTGTCAGTGGGTATATAGGAACAATGCGGTTGGTATGCAACTGTTCTTTCTCAAGACTCTCCACTTCCGGGTTGGTCATGCTGACACGCCCCATGAACCGTTCCACTTTGCCGGATAATATTATTTGCTTGCCTTTGGGTAGACTTTTTACCAACCATGGCTGGTTGAACCAGGTGACCTGTAAATACCCACTTCCATCACCGACTACCACTTCAACAAGGCGCAATCTGCCATTCGCAGACTTGCGCAAGTTGATTGTGAAGATTGAACCGATGATACTTGCGTCTTCACCAGGATTAAGGCGTGAGATTGTTTTTAAAGAACTCAGATCACGATACCGCCGCGGATAATAATGCAATAGATCTTTTATTGTATGAATATTGATCTTTGCCAGAAGCTTGGCGGTATGTTCGCCAATACGATTAATTACCGTTACCGGGGCATCCAATCCAGCACCACTACTACTATCATCACCTTGAAGGATGTCTCCATCAAGATTTTGATTTTTCGCGAGTTTTGTCTCATTTTTCTCAAATCCATGCAATGATTGGATAATATTTGTAATGATTTTCTTTCGAGATTCAATAGAAGCGGATTGGTACTGACCAATCAAATGAGTAATTTCTTGAATTTTAAGTTGCGGAACCTGATTTTTCTGCGCTTCAGATTGCCACAAGGTAATAATCTTATCCAAGCCCCCCATCACAGCTTTATCTTGATAAGCGAACTTAATTTCTTGTGAAAATAGTTGAATGAATCTTGCTGGAAATTCAATCATCCATTTATTTTACCAACGAGCAAGTTATTCTTTTCACAGAAAACAAAATGTGATTAAAGAACCAGTAAAAGCCGAATTATTATTCCACCGAAAGGATGAATTGAAAGAATGGTTGACCTCCCTCATGTACTTCCAATTCTTGATTAGCAAAAGTGGATTGAATCACTTTCACGACCTCATCCAATTCATTTTTCGTTACATCCTTGCCATAAAAAATTGTGATATGTTCTTTTTGTTCAGCACCAATCTTTTTTAGCAATTCCACTGATGTTTCTTTAAGGTCTTTGGAGGAGTAGACCAAATCTCCATTCTTCAGGCCGATCACTTCATCTTTTTTGACTTCAACGCCATTTATCGAGATGGAGCGAGTTGCGATTGTTACCTCGCCTGTATCCACATCGTTTAACGCTTCCTGCATGGCCTGACAAATCTGTTCAAAATCACCATCAGGATTATGATGCAGACAAGCGGACAAGCCCTGCGGGATGCTTTTTGAGGGGATGACGTGGACATCTTTTTGGGAAGTGTTCCTGGCTGCCTCAGCAGCCAATATGACATTTTTATTATTCGGAAGGATGATGATTTTCTCAGTAGGCAAATCTTTGAATGAATCCAGAATTTCTTCAGTACTTGGATTCATTGTTTGTCCACCGGTGATGACCGCTGCAACCCCAAGACTTTTAAATATTTCAGTTATCCCATTTCCTGGGGACACGGCAATCACAGCTATTTGTCCGGGTTGAATTGCGGGTTTAGTAGTTTGTTCCCCTGATTTTTTTGCCATCTGCTCCATCAGATTTTCTATGTAAACTTTCTTGATCGTGCCAACATTTTTTACATATTCAATCGGTAGAAATTGTTTTTCCGTAGAAACATGAATATGCATACGATAGATATCTTCACCTTCCCCCAGTTGTATGGATGTGCCTATATCTGAAAGGTCGCGATAGAATTTTTCCAGATCAAGAGGATTCGTTGGTGAAAAATCAACAACAATTTCATAATCCTGCCCTGGTTCAATGTTTTCATCCATATCAGCCATTCGATCCAACGGCAAGGGGGTTTTTTCCAGTTGATTCCCGCCCTCAATATCCACTGGTAATCCGTGAATATGACGCAGAATGCCTTCCAGGAAAAAGAATAAACCTTTACCACCGGAATCCACAACACCTGCCTGTTTAAGAATCGGTAAAAGTTCCGGTGTATTTTTTACGGAAACATCAGCTTGTTTTACAATGATTTCCAAAATTTCATCCAAGTTGGATGAAATTGCTAAAGCATCCTCACCAGCCTTGGCAACATCCTTGGCAACAGTCAAAATGGTGCCTTCCACAGGTCTGACCACGCCTTTATAGGCAGTATTCCTGCTTTCGTGAAGAGCCTGAACAAATAAAGCTGCATCCATGTTGGGATGGTCATCAAGAGCACGCGCGAAACCACGCAATAATTGCGACAGAATTACCCCGGAATTCCCCCTGGCTCCCATCAAGGCACCCTGGGATATTTGCCTAGCAATTCTGCCAATATGAGTTTCCTGATTTTTAGCGATCTCTTCATAAGCCGACTTCAAAGTAAGGAACATATTCGTGCCGGTATCACCATCCGGAACCGGGAATACGTTTAGGGAATTGATGACCTGCTGATTGCTCTTCACCCAGGAAATTCCAGCATTAAATAGGTGCTTAAATTTTTGCCCATCGATAGAATGAATGTTTGATTGGTCAGATTTTTCCATTTTCAATGGCTTATTGGTTGATGAAAGCATTATTTGTTGTCTTTAAGTATTGTTTAATCTGTATTACTGACGCGTAATCCACGCACATGCACATCAACCGATTTTACAGGAATGCCTATCATTTTTTCCACTTGAAATTTCACACTATGAGCAACACTTTCAGCAACTGAAGATATACGGGTGCCATACTCAATAATGATGTACATCTCAATTTGGATGGAAACGCCATCATAAATGATGATGACCCCTGAGGTTGGATCCTTGAAGAGGACCTTTGCAAGGCCATGCATTAAATCCTTATCAGCCATTCCCACCACGCCATACGATTCAAGTGCTGATTGGTAAGCGATGGTTGCAATGGCGTGGTTGGAGACAAAAATCTTTCCGTATGGTTTTTGTTTTTCTTCCATTTTTGACCTTTTAATATAACCTATTCTCTTGCAGTTAGTTACGCCCTGTGGTAAACTTTTGTGACTTTATTTTATCAATTTTTATCATATTTTGAAGGAAAGAGAAACATGGCTAAGTGTGAGCATTGTGGAAAAACCACCACTTTCGGACATAACCGCAGCTTTTCAATGCGTGCTACGAATAGAAAATTTAAACCCAACCTTCAGCGGGTGGCAGTATATGAAAACGGTGTAAAGGTTCAAAAAACCCTATGTGCGCGGTGTATCCGGACAATGGTGAAAAGCAAGTAAACCCTCAAAAAAAATGCGGTCCAACCGCATTTTTTATTTAATGCAGGCCAGCAAATCAAGGATTGATTGCTTGATACCGCGGGGATCAGTAAAAATTGCCGAGCCAACGACGAATAGGTTAGCACCTGCCTGATGGACAAGCGGCAGTGTCTGGGTATTAATTCCGCCATCGACTTCAATGATAATATTTTTCCCGGCGACCAGTTGACTTGCCGCTGTGATTTTTGGCAATTGGCTTTCAATAAAAGATTGACCACCGTACCCAGGGTTGACTGTCATGATAAGAATCAGGTCAACCAAATCGAGAACAGAATAAATGCTTTCGAGCGGAGTTCCGGGATTGATGACAATCCCAGTTCGCAAATTTAATTTCTTTATTTTTTGCAAAGTCCGATGAATATTGGGATTTCCTTCAATATGAACGCTGATTCCCGTGGATCCATATTCTGCACATTCTTCAATATATTGGTCGGGATTTTCCACCATAAGATGGGTATCCAAAGGTAAAGAACAGATTTTCCGACAGGTCTGCACCATAAAAGGACCGACAGAAATATTTGGAACAAAATTCCCATCCATGATATCCAGATGGAGTTGTGCGATACCAGCCTCTTCTATTTCCCCGATCTGTTTTTCCAAATTTCCGAAATCAGCATTCAGAATGGATGCAGAAATATTAATTTTCGTCATGGTTGAATTATACAATAGGGAAATTTAGACTCGGCTATAATCTTATTAAATATTATGGCTGAAAACCAGAGACAAAATTCCCGCAACCTTCTTACAATATTCATTAGCAGCTTGGTCGTTTTTCTATTTCTTGCGATAGTGACATCAGGGTTGATTTTCTTAATGACAAACTATTACCCACCGGAGCAGATTGGTTTAACGCAAATTACTTTCATCGCTTATGACACACCAACGACCGCGACGAAAGATGACGAAACATTTCTATCGGCAACCGCAACAACGGATGGCAGATTGCAAAATTATTCCAAAGGATTAAAGGTAAAAATCCATGGCACCGGCGGGGATGGTTTGCGCATCCATCAAGACCCAGGTGAAAACAGCCCAACCATCTATTTGGCTTCAGAAGGTGATTTATTCAGCATTGAAGATGGCCCTACTTTGACTGGGGGATATATCTGGTGGAAAATAAAAACCCTCTTGAATGAAAAGATCAGCGGATGGGCGGCTGAAGATTTTCTTCAAATAGCAATTAATACACCTTAAAAGGTGAATCATGATTATCAATAAAATAATTGACTTTCGCAATCGACTCTTCAACAATTTGGAAAAAGTAATCATCGGCAAGGAAGCAGTCCTGGACCAAGTGATTATCTGCCTGCTCTGCCGCGGTCATATGTTGATTGATGATGTCCCCGGGGTAGGGAAGACCTATTTATCGAGATGCCTGGCAATCTCACTCGGCAGCCAGTTTCATCGCATCCAATTTACTCCCGATATGCTGCCAAGTGATATAACCGGAATATCATTTTACAATCAAGCCAGCAAGAAAATAGAATTTCGACCAGGCCCGATTTTTGCCAACATTGTTTTAGCGGATGAAATCAACCGCGCAACCCCAAAAACACAATCTGCATTACTGGAAGCCATGGAAGAAAGGCAAGTTACGATAGATGGCGTAACTCATCCTTTACCGGCAAATTTCATGGTGATTGCCACCCAAAATCCGATCGAATATGAAGGCACATTTACTTTACCTGAAGCCCAGCTTGACCGTTTCTTGATGAAAATAAATATTGGATATCCCTCTCAGACATCTGAAATCAGAATGCTGGAAGCACAGCAAATCAAACACCCGATTGAGGACATTAAACCCGTTACAACTGGGAAAGAATTAGTCGGAATCCAGGAGCTCGCAAAAAAGGTGCATGTATCCCAATCACTGGAAAAATATATCGTCCGTATAGTTAATGCCACCAGGGAAAATGATGAAATCTATCTCGGGGCATCTCCTCGCGGTAGTTTGGGACTATATCGTGTTGGACAGGTGTATGCCGCATTGCAAGGCAGAGACTACGTGATTCCAGACGACATCAAGGACAACGCCATTCCCGTCCTCGCCCATCGCCTCGTTATTCAACCTGGAGCAAGAATCAAGCATCTTTCATCACAGCAACTGATTGAAGAGATACTAACCAATGTACCGGTTGAACTCTGAGCCCATGTTCTCCGATGATAAGAACCAGTAAGCAATTAAAAATAGCCGTTGCTCTTCTATTTATTTTCATCCTGGGATGGGGATTCTATCATGATGATATTTTTATTCAGATAACCTTTTTATTATCGCTTCTGATTCTTTTTTCTCTTTTTTGGGCAATATTCTCTGCTATTGGGATAGATGTCTTTCGTAAATCGAGGTATTCCCGGCAGAAAGCAGGAGATTACTTTGAAGAGAAGATTGAGGTGATAAACCGATCTCCTTTCTGGCATTTGCTTGTGGAAATCACCGATCTGACACCGGAAAAAGGTTTCCGGGCATCCAGGATCATTTCCTCCATTGGACCTCATCAATCAAGGTTGTACAATTCACGCCAGTACCTGGAAAAAAGAGGAATGATTTACCTGGGTCCCTTCAAGGTAACAACAGGTGATCCGTTTAGATTCTTTTACAAAGAAAAGAAATTCGAAAGGAGAAACCGCTTATTTGTTCTTCCTTATTATGAACAGATAACTCCCAATTCTTATCAATTTGGTCAACTAAGTGGTGGAATCTCTTTGCAACGTCCATCACTTGAAACTTCCACTCATGCTGCAGGTATTCGGGAATTTCAGCCTGGTGATCCTTTGAATCGAATTCACTGGCCCAGTTCCATGAAAAGAAACCGACTGATTGTGAAAGAATTCGATCAAAATCCTCATGGCAGTGTTTGGATTTTTCTGGATGCACAAAAGGAGGTCAATGTAAAATCATCCGCGGATCCTTTGGAAGGAGATGCAGCCCAGTGGGATTTTAAGAAACAGAAATCTTATGAACTTCCAAGGGTTACCTTTGAATATGCGGTCAGCATCACAGCCTCACTGACTGATTTCTTTATTCACCAGGGACGGCAGGTGGGTTTTTGTCATTCGGGTAAGCAAACCCACCTAATCCCCGCAGAAAAAGGTGAAAGGCAGATGTCAAAAATTTTAGATCTTCTTTGCCAAGTAAGGGCAAATGGAGAGATTCCCATATTTCCATTTATTGAGTCAAATATTGCCTACCAAAATCCAGGCAATATGGTCATTCTTATCACGACATCAAAAGCCAGTATGCTGCAACAATTGGCAGATTTAGTTAAGAGAAAGGCCCTCAATCCACTTTTCATTATTCTAAATACCTCCTCATTTGATAACAATCAAGAAGATTATAAAGAAACCATCCAGCATCTTGAGATTAAAAGCATTCCAGCTGTTGATTTTTTATACGGAAATTCAATTAAAAATATTCTTCAAAACGTAATTGCTTAAATAAAACCTTTTCAGATATTTTTTACAAATACGCGGGACAGCACTTGTGAAATATGATCCACCAGAACAAATTGAATGGAATTTTTGATTTCCTCGGGCAGTTCATCCAAATCAGCTTCATTTTCTTTGGGCAGAAAGACAGTCTTTAACCCAACCCGATGGGCAGCCAGCATTTTTTCCTTTATTCCCCCGACAGGTAGGATTTGACCGCGCAACGAAATTTCGCCAGTCATTCCCACATCCGATTTTATGGATTTTTTGGTAAGGAGTGAAGTTAATGCTGTCACGATCGTTATCCCAGCCGAAGGCCCATCCTTTGGTTGAGCTCCCGCGGGAATGTGCAAATGTATATCCATTTTTTCAAAGTCATTTTCACTGATTTTAATTTCAGCAGCATGGGAACGCACATAAGATAAAGCAGCTTGTGCAGATTCTTGCATGACATTGCCAACCGAGCCGGTGATGGTGAATTGTTTATTTCCCGGCATGCATGTCGCTTCAATGAACAACACCTCACCACCGGAGGGAGTCCATGCCAGGCCGGTTGCAACTCCAGGTATGGAAGTGCGCTTCAGGATTTCCTCGGTCAATTTAAATTTGGGATGCCCAAGAATTTTTTGCACAATATTTGAAGTAATTTTTTTTATCTTTCTGGGTGAAATTTCATTATGTGTGATCACCTTGCGGCAAATAGAACCAATTTCACGTTCCAGATTGCGGACACCAGACTCCCTGGTATAACGGCGGATAATTTTATTAATGGCCTCATCTGAAAAAGAAACTTCTTTTGAGCGCAAGCCGTTTTCACGCAGCTGACGAGGAATGAGATAACCTTTGGCAATTTCGATCTTCTCCCTTTCGGTATAACCGGAAATATGAATTACCTCCATGCGATCCAGCAAGGGAGAAGGAATAGACTCGATTTGGTTAGCGGTAGTGATGAACATCACTTGCGAAAGATCAAATGCAACTTCCAAATAGTTATCTCGAAATTCAAAATTCTGTTCTGGATCCAACACCTCGAGAAGTGCTGAAGCAGGATCACCATGGAAATCATAGGTTAATTTATCTATCTCATCCAACATGAAAACCGGGTTCTTCGACTGGCAACGACGGATCGATTGAATGATTCGCCCGGGTAAGGCACCGATATAAGTTCGACGATGTCCACGAATCTCAGCCTCATCCCGCATTCCACCGAGGGATGTGCGGATGAATTTTCTACCGAGAGCGCGGGCAATGGATTGACCAAGGGAAGTTTTCCCCACGCCCGGAGGGCCTATAAAGCAAAGGATCACTCCCTCCCTTTCTTTGCGGATCTGGTCAATAACTGGTTTTTTCGCAAACTCGTCTTTACGTTCAAATTTCAATTTTCGGACTGTTAAATATTCCAGAATGCGTTCTTTGATGTCCTTTAATCCATAATGGTCGGTCTCCAGCACTTCGCGTGCATGCTGGATATCAAGATTATCAACAGTGATCCTGTTCCATGGCAACTCCACCATCACTTCCAAATATGAACGAATGACTCCATACTCAGCAGCAGAAGTTGGCAGACGCGACAATCGTTCCAGCTCACGTTCCGCCTGTGCCTGAGCCTCCGGTGTCATCCCCGATTCCCTGATCTTTTTTCGGAAATCCGCCACGTCACTGCTTTGCGAATCAGCTTCGCCCAGTTCTTTTTGTATCGCCTTTAATTGCTCGCGAAGAAAATAATCCCGCTGAACTTTTTCAATCTCTTCGCGCGCATCAGTCTGAATTTTGTGACTGAGGTCCAGTACCTCGCTTTCTCTTGTCAGTATGGTGACTAATTTTTTTAATTTTTCTTTTGGAGAATCCAACTCCAATATTTCCTGTGCGTCCTTTATTTCCATCCGCTGAAAATTGGCAATGTTGTACACAGTGGCAAGAGGATCCTGTATGGAATTGATGGACGCCACCAATTCGCGGGGAATGGAAGGAATTAAATCAGCAATATGGGTGAATTGATCGTGGGCATTTCTTGAAAGCGCTTCCAGTTCCAAACCCGACTCACTTTTTTCGGGTGATTCTTCAATTACTGCTTTAATATAAGGTTCTACCTGGGAAAATTCCTTGACCGAGAAACGTTTGGTTCCTTGAATTAAAAGCTGCAAGGTTCCGTTCGGAGCACGGAACATGCGGTGGACAACTACGGCGGTCCCAATCTGAAATAATTGCTTCGGACCAGGATTTTCAAGATCGGCATCCCGGGAAGCCAGCAAACCAACGATCCTGTCACCCGACATTATTTCTTCAATCAAACGAATGGAACGCGGCTGCCCAATGGTGAGGGGAACAGCTGTTTGCGGATAAACCACCAAACCTCGCAGCGGGAGAATGGGCAATACCGAAGGCAGGTTTTGCATCTCCTCAAAAGGTTTCGAGGCAGGAGGATACTGCTGATTTATTCCGGTATCATTTGTTTCTTCAAAATTAAATATTGATCATATTCCAATATTACCGCCATAGCATAAACTATTTATTAACAAGAACCCTGATCCAAAATCAGGGTTCAACAACATCTGCTTAAAAAGAAATAATATTCTATTGCTTATAAGGCCGACTTGGCGGCTGCAAGCACTGACTTATAATCCGGTTCCATGCCCAATTCCGGCAGGTATTGGACATGGCGGATTATTTGCTCTTTATCAACCACAAACACTGCACGCCGCAGGATACGCGGCTCCCGCAGGAGGCAGGCATACTTTTCGCCAAAATCAACCTGGTTATGATCCGAAACAACAAGCACTTGATCAATTCCTGCTGCGCCGCACCATTTCTTTTGAGTAAAAGGCAGGTCGGCACTGATAACAATGACAACAATATCTTTAGATAGATTAGAGGCTTCAATGTTGAACAGACGGGTTTCACGATCGCAAACATCTGTTTCCAGTGATAGAACCGCAGCGATAATACGTACCTTTCCATTGGTATGCTTAAGAATTTCGAGCTCTTCCCAATCCAGATTGGTGGCAGTAAATTCAGGTGCGGGATCGCCCACCTGCAAATCCTTACCTTTCACACTCACTTCTTTGCCGTTAAATTTTAGCAACCCATGTCTTTCAATCATTTTAGGTAATCCTCCATTAATTATCGTGCGCCCCCGGTGGGACTCGAACCCACAACCACCGGATTAGAAGTCCGATGCGCTATCCATTTGCGCTACGGGGGCTTGTAATCATCAATTATAAACAATAAACAGATTATTTTTTATCGATCGGACGGATGCCCTTATAAACAGTCGGCCCGGATAGAGTAATCAGGATGGTATTGGCTGGTCGGTTGACCTTTTGGGATAGTTCATTTGCACTAAGTGGGTGATTGTTATTTGCCAGGAACACCCTAAAAACTATCGAAATCAGTGAAGAGTCCTTTGTAATAAAATCAGGAAATTTAGCGCAATGGTTTAATAGGGTATGCAGCAAACCATCAACTGTCTTAACCTCAGCCGTAACCGGATCCACGTAATCCACAACCACATTGTCATCCTGGGCAGCATAGGCGACCTGATGCTCGTCACAAAGAAGATTTCGCAGAAACACCCGCCAATCGCTATCGTGAGCCTGCCACCATTCAAAATCAATATGGAAGGGGGTGTCAAGGGTGGGTTTAACCATGCTGAATTTTTTGACAGGTTCCATCCTTATTGCTCTCCACCATCATCTGGAATGCGAAAATACAAATCACCAAGGTGTTTTATATTTGGGTTGGTCAATAAGAAGTGAATGATGAATCCCGGCGGAACGCGCCTGACAATATTCACCGCTGCGTATAGCTCCTGGGCATGCACCTGTGGATTTAACTTGCTCAATTCCCGCATGTTTTTCATGATCGTTTGGCTGGCAGTTTCTTTCCTGTCATTGCTTTTTAACCAAATATCATCAAATCCTTCCGGGGCAGGAATGGCGAAGGCCATTCGTTCATTAAAGGTGGTTTGAACGTTTTGCTTCAACATTCCAAATACAATTCCTTGATCCGAACCTATCAATGCCGTACGCAACCATTCCCGTGCCTGACGGCTCTTTTCCCTGGTTACCTTGATCTCACCGGGGCGATCACCTTTTTGCAAATGTACAAGGCTGCCTGGCATCAAACCATTTTCCAGGTACCATTCCTTTAAACCAAAAACATAATTATGGGGGCGAACAACCCAGCCGGGAAATTGTTTTTTATTCTCCTGATCAATGAAGGTAAAACACACACGGGGTGCTTCATACGCTGTTGGAAAAAAGCGAGAAAGCGAAATAGACAAGGGCAGGGTACCTGAGCGCCAATGAGGAAAAATCAAACTCACTTTGATTTCGTTTCCTTTGGACGGCTCTTTCTCCCATTTTTCCAGCTCATCGAACAACTCACCCTCAAATTGAGCCAAGTAGGGTTTGACAACTTCGTGGTCATATTCCATCAGGTCGTGCTGCAGGAAAGAAGGCAGTTTTTGAACATCTTCCGGTTCCATTGATTTAAGGTGCCAAAAGACTTCTCCTGCCGGACCTACTTCATCAAATCTGGCATCTTCCTGTAAATAGTAATTTAATGAAAATTCGGTTAATTGAGAATTGGTTGAGCTCTTCAACTCAACCTGGTCAACTAATTGCCTGGTGGATTGAGGGCCGCCATTTTTCTCTTCCAGGATCGCCTCGATCAGATTTAGATGTCCGCTATTTACATCCACCAATAATGCGCGCGGAAACCAGCGCCCGGCTATTCGAACCAATTCGGGATTGTCAATTAAATTCTGTTCAAGAGCCTGCAGCAATTCAGGTCCATAAAGTTCCTTTATATGTTCGAGATCCAATAATGGATCCGCTTCAGGATCGGTAATAGCGTTATTTAAGACATGGTCTGCAAGATCACAAGCAATTGAGGATTTTTCACCATTCTCAAATATTACTTCGATAACATTAAAATTCTCAAATTCCGGATTGAAACCCTGGCGAATGTAAATGACTTCACCGGTCACCCATTCCCGGGTCGGGAAAGATAATTTTTGACCCACCTCATAATGCTCTTTGGGAAGGTAAATTGTGCCGCCGCTTTCTGCCTGTATTTTTTGCTGCTCGGCTATTAATTTGGCGATCCTGTTATTGAGAATCAGGTCTAATAGTAAATCCTGTGTTTGGGGAACTTCCAATTCCAGTAACTGGTTATAGAGGAATTCGATATCACTTTGTACGATACGGAAATTTTCCCAATATTCAGGTTGTATAGAATTTTTGATCGGCATGGATGAACAGATACAAGTCCTTATTAAAGCGGGAATTATTATACCTTACTGCCCAATTTCATTGAGGAAACTCTTTTTGAAACCAATCTGCTGGATTCACCTGCACCCCATTTACCCAGATCTCGAAATGCAAGTGTGGACCTGTCACCCTGCCGGTAGAGCCGACCAGCGCAATCAATTGGCGTGATTGAACCACATCTCCCGTGTTCACATTTATTTGAGCAAGATGGAAATATCCAGTGTAAATTCCCTGTCCGTGATCAATGAAAACCGCATTACCCCTGACAGTCAATTGGCCAGTAAATACCACCTTTCCCGCTGCAGCTGAATACACATTCAAGCTCGGTGCACAAACTCCAAAATCAAGGCCGGTATGAAAAGAAACCAGGGAGCCATTATTGTATGACCTGCGGTTGCCATATATTGACTTCAGGCAAATTGGTTCATCGATGGGATAAACGAATTTTCCCTTCCATATTTTTTCGGGAGAAGTGATTACTACCAGGGATTTTACAAAATCCTCTTCCGGCTTCGTAATAGCCGGATCAACAGTTTGATCTTTAACATTCAAGGGAGGATCATTGAGGAAAGCACTTGGTTTTAACAATAACATTTGCTGGAATAAAAAGCTCTCTTTTTTTTCATTTTGACCACTGACAGATAAGGACGCCAATCCAGGTTCCGCCATTGCATGGATTCCCTGGTATGCAAAATATAGATTTTGATCAATTGAAAAAAAATGCAAATCATGATCGTTCAAACGACCTTCCAAATTCAAAGGAATAACGGTTTCAATTCTGATGATTTCAGTATTTCCCTGGGCAAGAGGCAATGGGTTAACCGAAATGGATTTGATCATTGGAGAAATGGGATTAATTTCTGGCAATCCCATCTCAGCAGGCAGATAGAGAAAGTCATTCACTAGCATAGTTTTAGCGAATGAATCCATTATTGCAGCCGGTAAAACCCATGGATTTAGATTCAATCCTATGGAAGCATCAAGAATCGATTGTTTTTCTTTGATTGTAGAAGTGCTAATTTTGGATGGCTTGGCTTGATCAATTGAAATAATTAAATCTGAACCGGCATAGATTTCATTGGGACTGGTTAAGCGATTGACTTTAATAAGCAAGGCATGAGGAATTAAATATTTTTGCGAAAGGATATCAATATTCTCACCAATATTGATTGTACGTGTTGTCAGTTCGCCACTAATTCCCTGCAACCCGGGAATGAGCAGTTTTGTACCTGGAGAAATAAGGTCAGGGTTGGTTATTTGATTTAAATTGACAATTTCATTTATCGTGACACCGAATTTTTCCGCAATGATGGATAGAGTTTCGCCCGATTGAACTGTATAAAATGGAAAATCCTCATTGCCTTGCGCCACAATTTGATTTGGAAAGCAAAGCAGACAGAGCAAAAATATTGAGATGAATACTCTCGTTCTCATAGAATTAATGGTTTAAAATTGCTAATGCAAATTAACCTAGTTTACCATAGCCATTTTAATGAATATCACCACTTGGAATATTAACGGCATCCGCGCTGCCATACAAAAGGGGATTAACCAATGGATTCAAAATTATTCACCGGATGTCCTTTGTTTTCAGGAAATCAAAGCGAAACCTGAGCAATTCGATGCCTCGATTTTTCGAAATCTAGGATATGAGTGTATCTGGAACCCGGCAGAACGACCGGGTTATAGCGGGGTAGGGGTATTGCATAATAAGAAACCAAACCAGGTCAAATTTGGATTGGATGATGTAAAATTTGATCAAGAAGGCCGGGTCATTCAATTATCCTTTGACGAATTTGAATTATTTAATATATATTTCCCCAATGGCGGACGCGAATTGGAAAGGGTGCCTTATAAATTGGAATTTTATGCTCATCTATTGAACTACTGTGATGAATTACATAAAAAGAAAAAGGCAATCATCTTAACCGGGGATTTTAATACAGCCCATCAAGA
Organism: uncultured Chloroflexia bacterium; assembly: GCA_963802275.1. Taxonomy (GTDB): domain Bacteria; phylum Chloroflexota; class Anaerolineae; order Anaerolineales; family Anaerolineaceae; genus CAZMZW01. The sequence continues at coordinate 186,768 of CAWDIB010000004.1, forward strand.
GATTGATTTGAAACACCCCAAGGAAAATCAAAAAAATACAGGCTTCCTCCCGGAGGAAAGGGTATGGATTGATTACTACCTCCAACATGGGTTCACTGATATCTACCGTAAACTTTACCCCGATCGGGTTCAATACACCTGGTGGACTTATCGTATGAATGCCCGTCAAAAAGGGGTTGGATGGCGACTGGATTATTTTCTCATCTCAAATTCCCTCGTACCCAAAGTGAAAGATGTCATTGTTCATGATGATGTGAAGGGATCCGATCATTGTCCAGTCACACTGCAAGTTGAAGCAAATTGAAGAAAAATGGATATGGACCAATGGGTATTAAAAAGATCTTGATTGTTGATGATCATGAGGTTGTCAGATTTGGCTTGAAATCCATGCTGGAAAATTATCCGGATTTTGAAGTGGTTGGTGAAGCCGTTAATGCCCGGGAAGCCATCCAACAAGTCAATCTGCATAATCCTGATATTGTTTTAATGGATATTCGCCTGCCTGGGGCTTCCGGGATTGAAGCAACCGAAGCGATCACTGCATCTAATCCAAATACTAAGGTCATCATGCTAACCTCTTATGCGGAAGATGAAATGCTATTTTCAGCCATCAAGGCCGGTGCATCAGGTTATGTATTAAAGCAAGTGAATCTTGAAGATTTGGTGAAATCGATCGAAGCGGTTGGGCGCGGCGAAGCTGCTCTTGATCCTGCGGTAACCCAGCGCATTTTCCAGGAAGTCCGCAAGGCGGTCAAAGATGAAGAAGCTTCGGCATTTTCCAGTTTAAGCCAGCAGGAAAAAATGGTTTTAAAACTGGTAGCGGAAGGTAGAACCAACAGGGAAATAGCCAAACAACTCTATCTGGGGGAGGGGACTGTACGGAATTACGTTAGCAGTATTCTGTCAAAACTCGGGGTAAGCAATCGCGCAGAAGCGGCGGCTTTTGCTGTTGCACATCATCTTTCAGATTACGTATGATGAAATATGCTTGGAGAATTGAACTACTGCTGTAAAAAGGTGGTAAACAAAGCCAAAAGTCGCGGACCAAGAATTAATAGGCCGATGATAATCGAAGCAAGAGCACACATTAGAACGCCAGCAGCTCCCAAATCCTTGGCAATTTTTGCCAGGGGTTGATTATCAGGTGATACCAGGTCAATGCCAGCCTCAATTGCTGTATTGAACAATTCCATCGAGATAACAAAGGCAATGGTAAGGATCAGAATGGAGAATTCCAGAAAACTGATTTGCAATAATATCCCCGCAATGATAATAAGAAGAGCAATCAAGAGATGAATGCGAAGATTCCGTTGAGTTTTAAAGGCATACAGCAATCCTTCTGCAGCAAACTTGAATGACCTTTTGGTTTTATTGGTAATACTTCTCCAATCTTCCATTCAATTCACCATTGCCAGTAAATGTTCTTGTAGTGAAAACATTTTCTTTTTTTCATTTTTATCTTCATGATCGTATCCAATTATGTGCAGAATACCATGAATCATAAGTAAATGAATCTCACGTGTCAACGTTTTCTGTCTTTCTTTGGTCTGAGAAAGAGCAACCGGAACTGAAATGATAATATCTCCCAAAATCAGGAATCCATTTTCAGGGTTCACTTCATTGATCGTAAAGGACAATACATCTGTCACCTTGTCGAAGCCACGATAGCGAAAATTCGTTTCCCGCATAGCCGAATCGCCTACAAAATAAAATGAGACTTCACAGCCCGTTTTGTCTAATTCATCCAATATTTTGTTCGCGAAAGATTTCACCTCGCTTCGACTGAGTAATTCCTTGAATTCATGGTCAATCTTAACGAGAATATGATTAATTGATTTCATTTCTTCGTTTTAAAATCCGGATATTGGATGCGTTTATGTGAAACATTGGATAAAGTGTAAACAAAAGAATCCTCTATCAATTTTAGATCTCTTAAAGTCAAATTCACATTATCCAATTGCTGTTCTTTAACGTAATACTCGATGGTTTCTTTTACCATTTTTCGCAAGGTAGATTCAGTTCGAGGCTTTTCCGCCCGTGCTCGTGCTTCACATCCATCCACCAGCATTAATATGGCTGTTTCCCTGGTACGAGGAGGCTGGCCAGGATAAGTAAATTTTTTCATATCAATTTTTCTTTTTTGAGATGCATTTTGATTCAGCATTTGCATGTATTGGAAACGGGCGATTGTATTCCCGTGGTGTTCAGTAATGAAATTGATGATCTGCGGTGGTAAACCATACTTTTTTGCTAAAGTCACCCCCTCTTTAACATGACGGATAATGATATTGGCTGAATCGCGCGGATCCATATCTTCGTGCGAATCAATTTCACCCCTTTCCTGATTTTCGATAAAAAATGCTGGATTGCTGGTCTTGCCAATATCATGATAGAGAGCTCCTACGCGGGCTAATAATGGATCTGCCCTGACCGCACGGGCTGCTTGTTCTGCAAGATTGGCCGCTTGAATGCTGTGTTGGTAAGTACCAGGGGCTTTAAGCAACAAGAATTGAAGAAGTGGATGATCCGGGCGGGATAAATCCATCAATTGCATTGCGGTGGTCCGTCCCAATAATACTGCGGTATAGTTCTGCAGCAACAGCGTCAAACTGATTGTCCCCAAACCATTTAAGAATGCAACACCTACCAAAGTAATCATCTCTTCAATATTAATAAAGCCACTTGTAAGACGAAAAACAAGAATGATCGAACTCCCGATAATCCCAATCCCCAATCCGGTCATAAAGAAAGTGATTAACCTTCTTCCTTTTCCCAAAATAAAAATTGAAATGGTGCCTGTCAATAAATAATACACGACCAGTTCAAGATTATTGGAAAGCAGATAACAGACCAAAATACAAAGTGGAATGAAACCAATCACCCCTATTTCATAATCAAATAGACTTGAAATCACCAACCCAAAGGCAGCAATGGGGAATAGGAAAGGTAAAACCGTGTGGTTGGTAATGACCAATTTTGCAACTAAGAGAAAAATAATAAAAAGAATTGAGACAAGTATTAATGCCGAAACATCATCACTGATCTGTTTTCTAGCTTGACGAAGGTAAAGAGCGGGTACCAGCATCGAGCCGATTATCAGGAATGCCGATGAGATGAGATCGAGTGGTTCATCCCTTTGCTGAACCAACCCCAGGTATTGCAGCGTTTCGTAAATGATTGGGGTGATAACCTGCCCGGAAAAAACAATCATTTCCCCGGTTGTATATGACCGCACCACTGGTATTACTTTCTCCCTGGCTGCCTGTACAGCTTCATTGGTCATTTCATTACTGTAAACACTATTAATGATAATGAAAGGAGATATGAGATGCGAAATCAATTGAACATCTTTTTCTGAAAAAGCATATCCAATGAAGTTGGGAATGTTATTCTTCACATTCTCCAATTGATCGCTGTTAATCGGATTTCGAATAATGGGTTCAAAAACCCGATAACTCTCATTTTTAATCTGTATCCATTTTGCATTCGTGATTGAATAACAATAACGGGCAGTATCATCATCAAAAGATAACACTGGATCATTTTTTAATCGCTGAACTTTTTGGTCAAGAGTCAGGTCATCCATGAGTCTGATTACTTCAATACCTTCAATAGATTGTTTTAGATTTTCGAATTGTCTGCGTGCATCCAAAGGGTCTGCAGGAATGAAAACAGGTTGAACGGATTTTTCTGCAACATCCCTGGCTTGATTGGTCAAAATTTCACTGGTATAGCTGAAAGAACGCAGAGCCCGGATATCCTGAAATGTTACATCACCAACCTTAAGCGCATAAGGAGATGAGCGCAGAGAAATAGGCAAACCAATAATAATTAAGGAGCATATACATAAAAAGGCGAGAAGAATGATTCGCCAATTTTTATATTTGGAAAAGCGCCTGCTCAGCTTTTCGAAGGAATCAACAATCATTTATCCCTTTTGCAACAGATCCCTTACAGCACGGCTGATGGAATCATTTGGAGCCCGGCCATTTGTTTTCTCCATCATCACTTTCATGACTGACCCCATATCTTTCATCCCTTGCGCTCCCAGGTCTTGTATGACTGATTTGGCTAATTGCTCCAATTCTTCATCACCCATCATGGCAGGGAGGAATTCCTGAAGGATGGCAATTTCTTTTTCAGCTTCCTCAATAATGGCTGGACGATTGCCTTTTTTTGCATCTTCAATTTTTTCTTTACGAATTTTTACTTCTTTATAAATAACTGCGATAATGGCCTGGTCGTCCAAAGGTTTTTTTTGTTCGATTTCAACCAATTTAATGGACGAAATCGCCATTCGGATCGTACGTTTTCTATTATCATCCTGCTTGCGGATAGCATTTAATAATTCGGTTTCCAATCTTTCTTTTAAGGCCATTCAAGCCTCCTTTTGATTTAATGTTTCCATTTCAAGTAGCGAATTAAATGCCCTAATGGCTACATCAACCATTTCAGGGGTCGGTTCCCTGGTTGTCAGCCCTTGAAGGGCCAAATTCGGTTTGCTTAACCAAGCAACAAGCAAGTTTTCCTGGTGATTTCCCATCCAGCGAATAATTTCATAAGAAACCATGGCAAGAATAGGGACCAGAAATATCCGACTCAAAATCTTCACGCCAAAAGGTAGATCGCCAATCAGAGTGAATACCAAAATTGATAAGATGATAAGGGTGAGTAGAAACGAGGTACCACAACGAGGATGCTGAACGGAGTATTTCATCACGGAGTCCACATTCAGTTCAATACGATCCTCAAAAGCATTGATGGTTTTATGTTCTGCGCCATGATAGGCAAAAACCCTGCGTATTTCGGGCATTCGTGAAATGACCATTAAGTATGCGATCATGATGAGCAACCGGGCAACCCCTTCCACAAGGTTGCCCATAATGGTATTTAAGGGGATAAAAAAACCAATGATTTTCGAAATCAACAATGGGGAAATGAAAAATAAAACCAGCGCAAACGCCAAAGCCATAATAACAGCCAGGTAGAGGCCGAATCCAGCCACTTTCTCTTCTTCCGTTTCAGCTTGAATATTTGCAGAAATGGTCAGGTATTTCATTCCCAAAACTAGACTGTCCCAAAGAATCACAAGCCCCCTTAAAAAAGGGATTTTGAAAAAATTGTTTTTATAAATTCCTTCCAATCTTTCGGAGTGAATTTCAATTTTTCCATCCGGTTTACGAAAAGCAGCTGCCAGGGCATGCTTTCCGCGCATAAGGACGCCTTCAATTAAAGCCTGTCCTCCATAGGCTGGCATTCGTAATTGCTCTGTTTTCATTTTGTTGTGCAAGCGAGGTTATTAATAAAATAAATCACTGTACGGACACCTTTTTCCCATAGGGAAAGATTCAATCGTTCATTCGGGCTATGGATGCGGTCATCAGGCAAACTAAATCCGCTCAGAACTGATTCAATTCCAAGATATTTCCTCATATAACTGACAATAGGAATGCTTCCGCCCTCTCTTTTGTAAACCGGCTTTTTTTCAAATTCGGTTTCCAGTGCTTCGGCAAAACATTTCGTGGCATAAAAATCACGCGAAATGACACAGGGATAATCACTGGTTAATGGTTTGACCTCCCAGGAAATTGCATCCGGAACATTTTGCTGCATATACTGAACTAATTGTTGATGAACTTTTTCCGGTGTTTGGTCTGGCACCAATCTCATGGAAATCTTTGCCATTACTATTGATGGAATGACCGTCTTTGGTCCTTCGCCCACATAACCAGTCAACAGCCCATTGATATCCAACGTCGGTCTACCGCCGGCTCTTTCAGCAGCAGTAAATCCTTCCTCCCCCCAAAGTGCCTTCACTTCGGTTTGATTCCTGTAATACTCATCGTCAAGAGGCAGCCTGGCTAATTCTTTTCTTTCATTTTCATCAAGCGGAATAACATCTTCATAAAAAGAAGGCAAAAGGATTCTCCCGTTTTTGTCTTTCATGCCAGACAGAATTTCAGCCATGGCCTGGACAGGGTTGTAAACAACACCACCGAACACTCCGGAATGCAGGTCATGTCCCGGCCCTTTCAAATGAATTTCAAAATAGGCCAATCCTCGCAAACCATAAACAATCGTAGGCAGATCCACAGCAACCATGCCTGCATCGAGGTTCAAAGCAAAATCACTCGCCAGTAATTCTTTATGATTGTTTAAAAACTCAACGATGGAGGGTGACCCGATTTCTTCCTCACCCTCAATGAGAAATTTAAGGTTTACAGGCAAATCCTGAGAATGCATGACGGAATCAATACCGGCCAAGGCAACCATTAATTGACCTTTATTGTCAGAGGCACCTCTGGCATAAAGCAAGCCATCTTTAAGGGTCGGCTCAAAAGGAGCCGAATGCCATTGCTCCAACGGGTCAGGCGGTTGGACATCATAATGTCCGTATATCAGCACAGTTGGTTTATCCCTGCCTGCTTTTAGATATTCGGCATAAACGATTGGGCTTAATTTTGTCTCAATCGCTTCAGCTCGGTCCATCCCCAATGCGCGCAAAAAATTCACCAGCCAATCTGCAGTTTCATGAACTTGAGCTTTATATTTTGAATCGGCAGAAACAGAAGGGATGCGGATATATTGATTTAATTGTTCCAAATAGAAATTCTTATGATCCATGAAGTATTGTATTGATTTTTTGGAATGTTCAAGCATTAAATAGCTCCTGTAGATTGTGGATAGATTATATCCAAAAAAAGAGAGAGAAAAACCTTTATGCTAAAATAAAAAAGAGGACAAAATGATTATTATTAATGCCAATATAATCACTTTCAATGATCAAAATCCGTTTGTGAAGGATTGTGAAATCTTAATCGAGGGTGGAGTAATAAGAAAAATTGAAAAAAAGGGGATTTTGTCACAAAAATTTCCAGATGAACCAAGGGTGGATGCAAAGAATCATTTTGTCATGCCAGGCAACATTTGCGCCCACACACATTTTTATGGTGCCTTTGCCAGAGGATTGGGAATACCGGGTGAGGCGCCTGATGCATTTCCAGCTATTCTTGAAAAATTATGGTGGAAACTTGACAAATCACTTGCGGCAAAAGATGTTGAGTATTCAACCAAGGTATGTTTGCTGGATGCCATCAAGCACGGCACAACCACATTGATCGACCATCATGCTTCCCCCCACGCAATTGCTGACTCACTGGATGTAATTGCCGAGTCCGTTCTTGCTTCCGGTTTGCGCGCATCCTTATGTTACGAAGTGACTGACCGGGATGGTAAAGAACTTGCGGGGGAAGGAATTAAAGAAAATGTTCGCTTTATTGAACTGACTGCAAAGAATCACAATTTTGGTTCCATGATTTCTGCCATGTTCGGCCTGCACGCAAGCCTCACATTATCAGATGAAACCCTGGATCGATGCAGACAAATTTCACCCAAACAAACAGGTTTTCATATCCATGCAGCCGAGCACCCGGTGGATGAATACGATAGCCTTAAAAAGTCGGGTATGCGAGTAATCGAACGATTGAATCACCGTGGGATTTTGGGAGAAAAATCCATCGTTGCACATGCTGTCCATGTGGATGCCAATGAAATCAATCTTCTAAAGGAAACCAAAACCTGGGTCACTCATCAGCCCCGCTCCAATATGAATAATGCTATTGGCATGTCTTCGGTGGAATCAATGCTTGACTTTGGGGTGAGGGTGGGGCTTGGCAATGATGGCTTTTCCAATGCGATGTGGGATGAATGGCGAGCAACCTATTTGGTGCATAAATTATGGAATTTTGACCCACGCAGAATGGGCGCCGACCGGGTCATCAAAATGGCTGTCGAAAATAACTCAGAACTGGTAAACAATTTGTTTGGTGATATCCAGGTTGGAAAGATTCAAGAAGGAGCCACCGCGGATTTGATCATTGTGGATTACCAGCCATTCACTGAAATGACCGCAGGAAACCTGCCCTGGCATATCATCTTTGGTTTCAGAGACAGCATGGTTGTAACAACCATCGTAAATGGCAAAATACTCATGGAAGACCGTGAATTAAAAACGATGGATGAAGAGAAGATTACACGGGAAGCAATGAATACTTCCCAAACTGTTTGGAAAAAATTTAATAATCAATTTAATAATGAATAATATGAATAAAAAAATAGCAGTCATTGGTGGTACCGGAAAAGAAGGCAAGGGGTTGGCGTATCGCTGGGCAAAATACGGGCATCAGGTCATCATCGGTTCGCGTTCACTGGAGAAAGCCAAGGCAGCCGTAGAGGAAATTTTAGCGATTCTGCCTGATGGCAGCAACCTTAATGCAGATACAAATGAAAACGCAACACAAAATTCTGATATTGCAGTTGTTACCGTTCCTTATGCCGCACACCGTGAAATCTTATCAACCCTGCATAAAATATTGGCTGACAAAATCATCATTGATGTAACAGTTCCCCTTACGCCTCCGCAGGTCACAAAAGTCCACATCCCAACATCAGGGAGTGCAGCTATGGAAGCGCGGGAAATTCTTGGGGACGATTGCAGAATTGCATCTGCATTCCACAACATATCACATGATCTCTTAATCAAAGACGAACCAATTTCATGTGACGTATTGGTATGCGGGACTGATGAGTCGACCCGGGTAATTGCATTGGAACTGGTGAAAAATGCCGGTTTGAAAGGTTGGGATGCGGGGTCATTGGAAAATTCAGTTGTTGCTGAAAGCCTGACATCAATTCTGATTCACATCAATAAAAAATACAAAGCACGTAATGCCGGAATAAAGATTACCGGTGCCAAGAATCATTAGAAAATGGATCTAGTCCTTCATCCCATAGCAGGAATTCCATTAATAGCAAAAGGGGACGAAATATCCAAGATTTTATTAATCGCCATTAAAAATAATGGAATAGATTTGCAGGATGATGATATCCTGGTCATCACACAAAAAATCATTTCAAAAGCTGAAGGCCGGCAGATTCAATTGTCATGTATTGTTCCTTCAAAACGGGCAATGGAAATCTCGAAAGTAAGTAATAAGGATCCACGCCTAATTGAATTAATCTTGAGAGAAAGCAATGAAGTATTGAGGATTACAAAAAAGCACATCATTGTTGAACATCGGTTAGGTTTTATTTGCGCAAACGCAGGAATTGATCATTCGAATGTATGCAAAGACGAAGAACCTACCGTAGATTCATATTTATTGTTGCCAGTTAATCCGGACCATTCAGCTGTCCTTATCCGGAAAAATATCAAGAAAATCGCAGGTAAATCCATTGGCGTATTGATCATTGATTCGCATGGACGTGCCTGGCGCAATGGAATTGTGGGTACAAGCATTGGTCTGGCCGGTATGCCTGCCTTGGTTGATCTTCGTGGCAAGGAAGATATGTTTGGTTTCAAGTTGAGAATAACTCAGGTGGCAGCTGCTGATGAATTGGCAGCTGCAGCATCATTGATAATGGGCCAGGCAGACGAAAAAATTCCGGCAGTGCATGTAAGGGGGTTTCCCTATAAAATGAGGAATGCCTCCTTGCGCGAATTAATCCGCGACAAAAAAGGGACCTCTTTCGATAGCCACATGAAGGTTGTTGCATTAGCTGGTGGAGTAGGGGGAGCAAAAATGGTATTTGGACTAGCAGGTATTCTGCCTGCCGGCGACCTATCAGTGATAGTCAATACAGGAGATGATTTCGAACACTATGGACTTTATATCTGTCCTGATATTGACACCGTTTGCTACCATCTTGGCGTGATGAACAATCCTGTAACTGGTTGGGGCAGAAAAAGGGACACATTTTTCTCTTTAAAAGAATCAGTCCGTCTTGGAGGACCGGCTTGGTTTCAAATTGGTGATAAAGATATGGGAACACACCTTGAAAGGACAAGGCGGCTTAGCAGTGGTCAAAAATTAAGCGAAATCACCAAGGACTTTTGCGATAGATGGAAGATACTCTCGCATGTGTACCCGATGACAGACGATAAAGTCTCAACATGGCTACTGACTGAAGAATCGGGGGAATTGCCATTTCAAGATTATTTTGTTCACCAACAATGCCAGCCGGTTGTTAAAAAGATAATTTTTAAGGGTGCAGAAAGAAGCCAAACATGTTGAAAGAAGCATTCAAGCGATTGAAGAAGCTGAGTTAATAATTTTCTGTCCATCCAATCCATGGGTCAGCATCGATCCAATCTTATCCATTAAGGAAATAAAATCATCCATAAAGATGAAAAAGGTGATAGCCATCTCCCCCATCATCCAGGGAAGAGCACTTAAAGGTCCGGCAGCAAAAATATTTAGTGAGATGGGCATTGAACCCTCAGCCCTTTCGGTCTTAAAGCATTACAAAGAAACAATCAGTGGATTTATTTATGATATTCGAGATGCAGGAATTCAGGATCTAATCATGCGGGAAGGTATAATTTCTTATGCAACCGATACCATTATGAGAAATAACAAGAAGAAACTTGAATTAGCAAAAGAAGTTATGAAATTCTCATTGACTTATTAACCGCCATGTCCCTCTGTGCCATTATTCCGGTGAAACCATTGAAAAGGGGAAAATCACGGCTTTCAGGCATATTATCTGTTGAAGAGCGGGAACAACTTAATAAAGATATGCTGAAAAGAGTTCTCAACTGCATCCAAAAAACCCCCGAAATTCATTTTTATATTGTCATCAGTTATGACCCGACAACCCTATCCATAGCACGGGAAATGGGCGCGAAGACTGTTCTGGAAAGCAAATTGACTAATCTAAATCGCGCTTTAAGAAAAGCCACAACAGCCGCCAAAGCTTATAGTGCCACTCGCGTTCTAATTTTGCCAGCAGATTTACCATTGATTCATGAATCGGATATCCAGCAATTTATCAAGTTGGGCGAGCCTTCACAGGGAATCGTGATCTCCCCTGACCATAAGCAAAACGGGACAAATGCTTTGCTGGTAGATCCCATCGGAGTAATTGATTACAATTTTGGTGAATGGTCATTTCGAAAACATATTGAACAAGCCCAGCGTAAAAGAGTAAATATTACGGTTGCGGACATCAAGAATTTGAAATTTGATTTGGACCTTCCGGAAGATTTTTTATTACTTAAAACCATGGAACAATCCATATAAAAAAACAAAAAGGAGAAATGGAATGGCAGAACGAGTTGCATTGTACTTGCAGGATTCCCACGATCTCAGGGATGGTCTGGATTTTGTCAAATATGCAGAAAAAAAGGGATTTGAAGCAGTCTGGCAAGCGGAAAGCCGACTCGTACGGGATGCCATTGTGCCAATGGCAGCCTATGCCGCAGTAACTGAAAAAATCAAAGTCGGTTCGGGCGTTATCAACAACTGGACTCGCAATATCGGCCTCCTGGCAGCAACTTTCTTAACCCTGGATGATCTTGCCCCCAACCGCATCATTTGCGGAATTGGCGCATGGTGGGACCCCCTGGCAAAAAATGTTGGGATCAATCGCAGTAAACCACTTTTGGCAATGCGTGAAACCGTGGAAGTGATGCGCCAGTTACTCAATATGGAACAGGTGACTTTCCATGGAGAGTTCATTCATGTGGATGGCATAGAACTGGATGTAGTTCATGGGCGTAAGGAACCCCGCCATGTGCCCATTTACATTGGTGCCACAGGCGATAAAATGATGGAAATGGCTGGGGAAATCGCCGATGGGGTGGTGCTCAATTATTGCGTCCCACCGGAATACAATCATAATGCCTTGAACCTTCTTGAAAAGGGAGGAAAAATCAAGGGTAAGAAGCTGGAAGATATCGACCGTCCACAGTTGGTAGTCTGCTCAGTTGATTTGGATCATGACCGAGCAATTGATACAACCCGTGAACTGCTGACACAGTATCTTGCACAGCAACCGCACATTGCCAAAGCATCAGGCGTATCTCAGGATGTTGTTGATAAAATCCAATCCATTCTTGGTTGGCCGGCAACTTACGAGCAAATCCAGAAAGCAAAACACTTGGTGCCGGAGGAATTGATCCTGCGAATAACCGCTTCGGGAACACCTGATGAGGCGCGGGCAAAAGTCAAAGAATATGAAAAGAATGGGTGCACCTGCCCGATCCTTTATCCTGTTGGAGGAGATGTAAAACTTCTCATTGATACATTTACCCAAAGTTAATCAGCTGTATGTACAAACACACCTATGTTGTTGGACATGTAAACCCGGATACTGATTCTATTGCTTCAGCCATTGCCTATGCATGGCTGCTTCAGGAAAGAGATGGTTACACTGTGGTAGCAGCCAGGGCGGGTGTGTTGAATCCCCAATCAAAATGGCTGCTTGATTTTCTTGGCCTGGAAGTACCTGTCCTGCTGACCGATGCATCCCCGCGTTTTGAAGCAGTTGCACGATTGATCAAAGCGGTTCGTCCGGATAACCTGCTGCATGACGCCTGGAGCATTGCAGTCAATAACAGCAAATTAGCCCCTGTTGTAAACCCGGACGTTACACCGTACGGTTTGGTGACCTGTGATGGTATCTTTCGCCTGATGATTTCTATGGTGGGAGAGGATACGGAAGAACACCCTATCCGCTTGAGTGAAATTCTTGATCTGCCCTGTTCTCAGGCAGCTGCTACCCAGTTCATTGCATTTCCTAAAAACGCCAGGATCAAGGATTATCTAAAAAAGATATTGTGGGCGGAGGAAAATGTTTTTTGGCTGGTGGATGCCGAGGGTAAATATGCCGGTTTGGTGGATCAAAAAGATTTGCTAAATCCTCCAAGAATGAAATTAATCCTGGTTGATCACAACGAAGCCAGCCAATCAGTGCCTTCACTGGATGAAGCTGAATTAATTGAGATTATCGATCACCACCGGTTGGGCAATTCATCCACCATTACTCCCATTCAATTTTCCGTTGAACCTGTTGGAAGCACATCAACCTTGATCACTGAAAGGGTTAGATCATCAGGAGTACAAATTACCCCACAAATTGGATTCCTTTTAATAGGCGGCATTATTTCGGATACTTTGAATTTGATGTCGCCTACTACCACCGAGCGGGATCGGCAAGCCGTTGAATATATATCCAAGTTGGTGATTAGAGAGAATCCATTCATGATTAACGAAATCAACCAATTTGCCAAAATGCTGCTTTCTTCCGGTACCGGTATTAACAACCGTTCTGCAGAAGAAGTCGTATCTGGTGACATAAAATATTATTCAGAGGATGAGTATAAATTTGCCATTTCACAGGCAGAAGTCACCACGAACCTTTACGAGCTAAACGAATATATCCAAGGCCTTAAGACAGCTTTGGTGACGGTACGAAAAAGCCGGGGGTTGGATTTCGCTGGTCTGATGGTCACTGATATTGTGCGAGGTTCCAGCATACTCATATTCGATAATCCACCGATTCTACTGGATGACCTCCCTTTTGAAAAAACTGGCGATAACACCTGGCTGGCGGAAGGGCTGGTATCCAGGAAAAAACAACTGGTTCCAGTGATTCTAAGCTTAATAAAAGGTTGATTTAAATGGCATCGAAATGGAGGACTCATGTGGGATAAATATTTCAGTATTGCAAGTGTTGAAGAGGTGCTTGATTTATTGGAAAGGGAAAAAACCAACGCGAAAATTATTTCCGGTGGAACAGACCTGATCCTTGAGATGAAGCAGGGACTTCATCCTCAGGTAACCTGTCTGATTGATGTCAGCCGTATCAATGGTTTGGATCGCATTTGGGAAGAAGACGGGGTTATTCACATCGGGACTGGGGTGACCCATAATCAATGCATTGCTTCGAGTCTCATCCGCAAGCATGCTTTTCCGTTGGTTCAAGCGTGTTATGGGGTGGGAACCCCGCAGATCAGGAACATAGCCACCATTGCCGGCAACCTGGCAACCGGCTCACCCGCCAATGACACGATCGTTCCCCTGACTGCCTTGAATGCCTCTCTAAAACTGAGATCGAAAACCGGGGAGAGGATTGTGAAGGTTGCGGATCTTTATAAGGGTGTTCGCAAGACCATACTCCAGCCAAATGAAATGATCACAGAAATATTCTTTAACAAAATGGTTGGTAATCAAAATGGTGTTTTCAAACGCTATATTTTAAGAGCAACTCACTCGATTTCCGTAGTCAATACCGCCATTCTAATAACAAGGGATGAAAATGTTGTCAAAAACGTTGTCATCACAATCGGATGTGTCGCTCCAACCATCATTAGAGCACAGGAGGCGGAATCTTTTCTCATCGGCAAAGAACTGAATAACAAAACAATTAATGCTACTGCTGAGTTGACACTTAAAGCGATTAAACCTATTTCCGATGTAAGAGCTAGTGCTCAATACCGCTCCCGATTGGTAAAAATATTGGTCAGCGATGGTTTAAACGATCTCTTGAAAAACGAGGTGGAAAAGAGCATACCAGATAGGCCTATTTACCTATGGGGAAAAGGAACTGGTATCATCTCTAAATTACAGTCATCAATTACCCATACAAAGTCAGAAGTGATCAATCTAAAGATTAATCAAAAAGATTTCCGCCTGAATAAATTTCAAGACGGCCTGCTGGTTGATCTCATTCGAGATGGTGTCGGATTTACGGGAACAAAAATTGGTTGTGGTGAAGGAGAGTGCGGCGCTTGCACCATCACCATGGATGGTCTCTCGGTTTTCAGTTGCCTGATTCCTGCACCAAGAGCACATGGCACTGACATAAAAACCATTGAGGGGGTAGCCGACAATGGAAAATTGCACCCCATTCAAGAAGCATACATAGAAGAAGGCGCAGTTCAATGCGGTTACTGTACACCAGGTTTTATCATGTCAACCATCCAGTTACTGGATGAAATTTCCAATCCAACCAAAGAGCAAATCCAGGAGGGACTGTCAGGAAATTTATGCCGCTGCACCGGCTATTACCGCATCATAGCAGCTGTTGAAAAAGCTGCCCAAATGATGGAGCATTAGGAGGAAAAGATGAGCGAAATTGTCGGAAGATCCATTCCAAGAACTGATGCAAAAAGCAAAGTCAATGGTGCTGCTCTATATCCAGGAGATATTAATTTACCCAACCAGGCTTATCTGAAAGTACTTTTTTCCAGCAAACCGCACGCCATCATTAAGAATATAAATCTTGACAATGCTCTTGAAATACCCGGGGTTATCGACATTTTGACAGCAAAAGATGTCCCCGTCAATGAATATGGACTGATCATGCCCGATCAACCTGTTCTTTGCGGACCAGGATCGGACAAACCTTATGCAGACAGGGTGAGGTTTATTGGGGATCAGGTTGCTGTGGTTATTGCTGAAAATGAAGCCATCGCAGCAAAGGCAGCCGCGGAAATTGTGGTGGATTATGAAGAATTACCTGTTCTAACTGACATGCACAAAGCAATGGAAAGCGATGCCATTCTTCTGCAGCCAGAGAAAGGAAGCAATGTTTTTTGCCATTACCAAGTCAGGAAGGGAGATATTGAAACAGCATTTAGAAGCGCCGATTTGATCGTGGAAAATGATTACTTCACACCCGCCCAAGAACATGCATACCTGCAGCCTGAAGCCGGGCTTGGGTATATCGATGAAGAGGGTAGGGTGACCGTAGTTGTTGCCGGGCAATGGGTGCACGAAGACCAGGAACAAATCGCACATGCACTCAACCTGCCAGTGGACAAAGTCAGGGTCATTTATCCGGCGATAGGTGGCGCCTTTGGTGGTCGCGAGGATATGTCTATCCAAATCATATTGGCACTGGCTGCGTATAGTTTACATAATAAGGGGATAAATCGTCCAGTTAAAGTGGTGTGGAGCCGCGAAGAATCCATTATTGGACACCATAAGCGTCATCCTTACCATATTCACACCAAATGGGGAGTAACAAAAGAAGGAAAATTACTGGCCGCCAAGACTGAGATTTATGCGGATGGGGGAGCCTATGCATATACATCAACAAAAGTGATGGGAAATGCCACTTTGTTGGTCTGTGGAGCATATGAAATCCCCAATGTAAGAATTGATGCCAAAGCGATTTACACCAACAATCTTCCCAACGGTGCATTTCGAGGTTTTGGAGGTCCGCAAGGGTTATTTGCCGCAGAAATGCAAATGAATAAAATTGCAGAATTACTGAAAATGGATCCGGTAGATTTGAGGATGAAAAACCTCATCCGGGAAGGGGTACCAACAGCTGTCAATACACCTTTACCCGCGGGGATCAGCATCCAGGAAGTCACCGAGAAAGCATGCCTGGCTGCAGGATGGATTTTCGATAAAGGTGCTTGGAAGTTGAATAGAAAAATCGAGAAATCCAAAAAACCGCATATTAAAAGGGGCATCGGACTGGCCATCGGCTACAAAAATGTCGGTTTTTCTTTTGGCGCTCCCGGAGCACTGCTGGGCAACGATCGAATTGCATGGAAAAGCGGGCATTGAAAAAGCAATCGTGCATCATGCAGGTGCAGATGTGGGGCAGGGTGCTCATAGCGCGTTTGCACAAATTGCCGCCCAAGCACTGGGAATCCCAATTGAAAAAGTTGAATTGATCGCATCAGACACCGCCCAAACACAGAATTCCGGTAGTTCATCCGCTTCACGCATGACCTTCATGGCTGGCAATTCCATCCTTGGGGCAGCCAAAGCTGTATTAGAGAAATGGGAGAACGAAGAAAGACCCGCCCTCGCTGACTATAAGTACGTACCTCCCAAGACTACTCCATTTGCTCCAGAAACGGGCGAATGCACGCCAAATTTCGCTTATGGGTATGTAGCCGAGATTGCCGAAGTGGAAGTGAATACTCTCACTGGGAAAGTAAAATTACTAAAAATTATCTGCGCTGATGACGTTGGTAAAGCCATCAATCCCATCCAGGTGAAGGGACAAATTGAGGGGGCCATCGTGCAAGCGGCTGGATATGCAATACTTGAAAACTTCATCCAAAAAGATGGGTTTGTAAAAACCAAAAGCCTTTCAACTTATCTGGTTCCAACCATTATGGATATTCCTGATGAAACGGAAAGCATTATTGTGGAGACTGCCGATCCATTGGGGCCATTGGGAGCCAGGGGAATGGGAGAAATGCCTTATCTGCCTTTTGCACCAGCCATCATTGCTGCGGTGCATGATGCCACTGGGGTCTGGTTTGATAGTTTTCCATTAACTGAAGAAAAAATTCTTCAAGGGCTTGGTGAACTCTAAGCCAATTTCTTCAAAGATTGCTGCGATTATCATTGCAGCAGGAGAATCACGCAGGTTTAAGGGAATCATCAAGCAATTGATTCCCTGGAAAAAAAAGCCGCTGATAATAAATGTGATTCAATTGGCAATAGAAAATGGATTGACGCCCATTTATGTCATCCTTGGTGCAAATAGTGAAAAAATCATTCCAATTATTAATGAACTGCCTATAAAAATCATACAGAATCCGGATTGGAAAAAAGGGAAGGGTACATCCATTTCATTGGGAATCAGGTCCCTGCCCAAAAAAACACGAGCAGCAATGATTTTTGTGGTGGATCAGCCTTTTCTTTCAATTAAATTAATTCAAACGATTGTAGACAGCTTCGATAATGATGATGCGGTGGATATCATTGCCCCATATGTGGGAGAAATTCAGGCAAATCCTGTTTTCTTTAAAAAAGAGACTTTTTCGGATTTGCGAGAATTAAACAATGAAAAGGGCGGAAAAGACATATTTGCAAAGTTTCATGTTAGAAAGATTCAATGGCCAGATGAGAAGATATTAAAAGATATCGATACAATTGAAGATTATTCATGCTTATCATCTTCCCCCAATCTGCCGGAGTGATAATCCCCCAATATTTTTCTTGCCTTTTCTACCTGATCTTTTTTTACAAATATATCCACGGCACCCAATGGCCCGAAATTTAACCCGTAGGTACTCCCCACACTCTCCTGGAGAAGTTGGGCATCTATCCCAAATGAATTCAACAGCGAGCGGATCATTTCCGCATCCAGCATGCCTGGCGAGGTCCAGATCAATTCCTGGGAAAATAATTTAGTTTTTCTCATGGCTCTTTTTAATTTTATCCTCAATTCGGTTTATGCGTCTTAAGATTTCATCCTGAAAAGTATTTGAGGATTTTTTTTCCATCTGGTTTGATCTCAATAAATCAATTCCGGACTTGGCCCATAATAATGCATTCGGATAGTCTTTCGCCTGGTATTCAAAGATTTTCGATATCTCAATGGCTGCCCTGCATTCCCCTTTTTCAAAGGAACTTTTCCAGAATTTTAAAGCCAAATCAAGATGCTGATGTCTGCGGCAAATAAATCCAAAGCGTAATAATGTGCTGGCTGGAATATTTTCAGGTAAACCTTTTTCAAATAAAATCTCGTAAAGCATCTCAGATTGCTGCGAGAAGCCATAATCTTCAATCATCCTGGCAATGGAAAGCATATCCTCTTTGGGAGCACGAATGCTTTCAAGCGGATCAGAGATCAGCCCTGAAGCAAGATTGAATAGGTATGCCAACGATAAAACATCCATGCGATTGTGATAAAAAACCCCCTCCAATGGGCGGGCATCTCTGGAGCCTATGAAGTCAAAATAAATCTGGGGCACCATCCACCCGGGAACTTCATTTTCTTCCCGTTGAAATTTCAAAATTTCATTTTCCAGGTCCCTTAATTTTAAGGATGAAAGACGCAGCTTCCAGATTTTTCGGGATAAGTGAAGAAGATCCAGATGAGATTTATTTTGGAATGGAGGATTTATCCGGTTTAATATAAACCTTGTTTTAAGCAGTGGCATGTCAAAAGAACTGCCATTAAAAGTTGCGATCACCTTGTATTGTGAAAAAATATTGCCGGATTCTTTCAAAAAAGCAAGTTCATTGACAGGATCGTCCAGGAATAATTGGTCAATGGTGAATACATTTTTTGAAAAATAACCCAACCCAATCAGAAAGACCATTGTCCCGGTTCCGCCACTCAACCCCGTCGTCTCGGTATCCATGAAGAGAATATCTTCCAGCGTGATACCTTCACTAGTTAGTCCACTTACCTGCAGCACTCTGGAAAAAAAGAAATTGGATTCAAGATTCATCAGTCCATGCTGATGTCCATTGGAAAAATGTTCGCTAACCTTGAAAATATCACCGAGTGGGCTGTGTAGCCATTCTCCTTGAATAACTTTCTCAATCGGAAATTTTTCCCTGGGTTTGATATTGGTGCTGCCCAAGCTGACACCCAAAGCTTTCAGTCGATCAATCAGGGTTTCCAATCATTCACTCCGAAATCATTTCAAGGATTGCCAGGGTTGGTTCTTTTGCACCCATGCCGTTCTCCCCCGCCGGACCAACGCAGGAGGGGCATCCGTCTTTACAAGGACAATATTTGATCAACTCAACAGCATTTTGAATACATTCCTGATCATGGTCATACAAAGATGCTGAGAGACCGATGCCACCGGGAAATTGATCATAAATGATGATGGAGGGTTGCTGGTCTGCCCATTTTGCCTGGGGATCGGTCACTGTTCCAAGATCTTTTTCATCACACATCAAAATAACCGGCGCCAGGTGGGAAATTACATAACCCAAGCCAGCCAAACCGGACCGGATACGGACATTCTGTTCAACCCTTTGATGACAATCAGCACATAGTGTAATCAAATTTTCAATCCGATTTGCTTCCTGGCTGTCCAAGAATGCTCTAAAAGGAATTTTATGGTGGACATGATGTTCCCGCCCATTTTCCTTTACGCCACAGAGCTGGCATGTAAAACCATCCCGCTCACGGACTTTCTTGCGTATTTCAGACCATTTTGCGCCGTATTCATTGGCATCATTCCGCCAGAGATTCTTCTGCCGTAGTTTTTCAATTATTTCTTTTGGTAATGTCAACCAGTAGGCAATGGTGCTTAATTCTGATTTGGGCATATCCAGTGTTTCCTGGGCTAATACTTCATAAGTAAACCATTTTATTTTCTGATAACCCGTTACTTGTGAGGTCACGATGATTTCACCCAGATGTTTTTGGTATTTCTTACCTCTGCTGCTTTTAATTTCCTTGATTTTTTGAATCTCAACATTTTTCTTGGGCTCGGTGTAATAATCCACATCGGATAATGATAATTTAGCAAGGTATTTTTCGTAATCAAGATTTTCCACCAGATAGGAAACGCCCTCATGCAAATAGATTGCTCCCGGATGTACCATCCAGTTGGCGCTTTCCTGATCAACTTCGCCAATTGTTTTTTGCATGCCCCCCTGATCACAAATCAATAAAAATCGATTGGCGGAGGCACTGCGCAGAGAAATGTTATTGGCTGGATAAGCATCCTTCATCCAAACAAATCTCCCCGAACGGGAATAGGCTTCACTGGACAGTAACAGGAACTCCAAATATTGTTTAATCTCAGACCAATGCAGGTCACCAAATTTATCATTTTCCAGGAAGGGCAACTCAAACAAGGCACAGCGGATATGATCCAGCAGGATGAGTGGATTATCTGGATCAATCAAAGCATTTTCAGGTGATTTTCCAAATAGATATTCCGGATGATTGACAACAAACTGGTCCAAAGGGGAGGAGGATGCCACCAGCATAGCCAGGGAATCCGCTTTCAATCTACCCGCACGGCCGGATTGCTGCCGAAAGGCGGCAATTGAGCCGGGGTAACCCATCATGATGATGGCATCCACACCGCCCATATCGATTCCCAATTCGAGCGCATTGGTGGAAACCACCGCACGGATGGTTCCATCCTTGAGTCCGTTTTCAATCAATCGCCGCTCCCTTGCCAGGTATCCGCTGCGATATCCATGCATCTGCGCTATATTCTTCGCGTATGCAGTCTGAAGATTGCGCAGAGTTATTTCAACCGTCTTTCTGGAACGGGCAAAAAAAATGGTTTGAACGCGGTTTTTAAATAAAACTTCGGCAATCCTGACGGATTCCGAAATGATGCCGTTTCTCAGCCCCAGTTCCTGATTGACAATGGGTGGATTATAAAGGACCAGATTTCTTTTTCCATATTCCGAACCATCATGGTCGATCAAGGTAACTGGTTCTTCAATCAGTTTTTGTGCAAATTCATTGGCATTTGCAATCGTTGCAGAGGTCATGATAAATTGTGGTTTGGAGCCATAAAATGAACAAATGCGCTTCAACCTGCGGATTACATTCGCCAGATGTGAGCCAAACACTCCCCGGAAAATGTGAATCTCATCAATCACAACGAACTTTAAATTTCTAAAGATCCGTTCCCAGATGGTATGGTGGGGTAGAATGCCTATATGCAGCATGTCCGGATTCGTCAGCAGGATATTGGCTTTGTTTCTGATCTGATTTCTCTCGTGAGCCGGTGTATCTCCATCATAAATTGCAGGAGTAATCTGCAAGGAAATTGCTTTTGACCCCGAGAGACTAATGGCTGAATTTAATTCATGGATTTTTTTCAATTGATCAGCAGTCAATGCCTTGGTGGGAAAAAGGTAAAGTGCAGTTGCAGCAGGCAGTGATACAAGCGAGTTAAAAACAGGCAGGTTATAACTAATGGTTTTTCCGCTGGCAGTACCTGTGCTAATGATTGCGTTTTCACCACGGTCAACCACTTCGAATGTTTGCAGTTGATGGCTGTAAAGCTGATGAATACCGGATGTCTGCAATCCTTTTACGATTGCTGCATTCAGCTTTGCGGAAACGGAGCAGTATTCCGGTGCAACCGGTTCGACTGATTTCCAGGCAATAATGTTGTCTTGAAATTTTTTATCTTGTAGTGCGCGATTAAGCAGGTTAATTTTAGACATGGACTTGGGAAATATTCTATTTTGATATAAACTTATCCTAATTCTTATTATAAAAGAATTAATAGAACATCCTAACTATAATGAGGTGAAATGAAAACCCGTCAAAGTTCAAAATACCGCTGGTTCGTCGTTGTCATTTTTTTTCTTTTCATGCTTCTGCATCAGAGTGATAAGCTGCTGATTGGCCCGCTAACCCCGGATATTATGAAAGAATTTCAAATCACCAAGACACAAATGGGTACGGTATTAACCCTGGCTTTGGTTGTTGGTACTGTTCTTTACCCAATTTGGGGATATTTGTACGACCGCTTTTCCCGTTCAAAATTACTTTCTTTGGCATCCTTTATTTGGGGTGGGACCACCTGGCTAAGCGCACTGGCAGGGTCTTTTCCGCTGTTTAGAATAACCCGCGCCTCCACTGGTATTGATGACTCCTCTTATCCTGGTCTTTACAGTCTGATTGCGGATTATTTTGGACCAAAAATGCGGGGAAGAATTTATGCCATTTTACAGCTCGCGCAACCAATCGGATACCTGGTCGGTATGCTGCTGGCTTTAATGCTTTCACCAACCATCGGCTGGCGGTCGGTGTTTTTCATTACCGGGTCCCTTGGAATACTATTGGCCTTTTTCATTTTTTTCGGGGTGAAGGATCTACCCCGTGGAAAAGCCGAGCCGGAATTGGAAGAGCTGGCTGAAATCGGCCAGTACCGTTTTTCATGGCAGCAGGCAAAAGAAGTCTTTAAAAAACGGTCGATGTGGTTTATTTTTCTTCAGGGTTTTGCCGGCGTCATCCCCTGGAATGTCATCACCTACTGGTTCTTTACCTACCTGGCTGAAGAGAGGGGTTATGACCA
The DNA here is from genome assembly GCA_963802275.1 of uncultured Chloroflexia bacterium. Taxonomy (GTDB): domain Bacteria; phylum Chloroflexota; class Anaerolineae; order Anaerolineales; family Anaerolineaceae; genus CAZMZW01. The sequence continues at coordinate 209,329 of CAWDIB010000004.1, forward strand.
AAATAGTATTATGTTAACCATGGTGCCGGTGATCCTTATTCTGGCAATTGGGTATTTCATCGGTGGCGCCCTGGGCGATTGGCTTTTTAAAAGAACCAATAAAGGCCGAATCATTGTATCCAGCGTGGGTGTGATCATGGGAGCGCTATTTCTTTTTCTCGCCATTGAAACGCCCATTCAATCCCAAACTTCATTCATCATCTTGATGTCATTGACCGCGATTTTCATGCCGTTTTCCTCGCCCAACGTTATCGCCACAGTTTACGATATCACCATGCCCGAAGTTCGCAGTACTGCACAGGCAGTCGAATACTTTATTGAAAATTTCGGTGCCGCTTTTGCCCCGCTTGTTGCCGGAATCATTGCAGATGCCAGCAATCTAAAAACCGCAATTCTGGTTCTGTGCATCACCGCCTGGGTGATTTGCTTCTTTCTTTACCTGGGAACCCTGTTCTTCATCAATAATGATATTAAATCATTAAGGGATCAATTGGCAGAAAGGGCAAAGGAAGAGAGAAAATTACAAAAAGCTTGATCTTGGATAAAAGAGAACAGGATGGGTCAATAAAGATCCATCCTGTTTTTTATTTATTGGACCATTGACTGACGATGTAATGAATATCAGTTAGTGCAGGTTCTATTTTATTCCCCAGGGCAGCTAAACCAGCTGTTGCCAAATCATCCCTCACAGTCCCTGCATCACTCATCTGGATCCTGAAATTCGAACCGCGGATGAACTCTGTCGGACCGTAGGCAACATACAGCCATTGGTTGTTACCCAGATTCCAAATGGGCAGCGTCTCCATCCAGACATAAGGATTGAATTGAATCATAACCATCGCCCCGGCAGGCGTATCAGATGGCACGGAAATATGAAAAGTAATAGGAAGTTCCTCTGAATTTTGCCAGGTAGTGATGATATCGTGTATGGTTTTATCTTCGGCTGGAATGATTATCCTTCGGATATACAAACCATTGGCCTTATCCCGCTCGGCATTCCAAAATCCATCACCAAGTGAATATTTATATTCCAGCGGATGGCCGGAAGGAAGTGAAAGAGTGACTGCGTAACTTCCATCATCACGCACAATCAAGTTTTTCGCGTAGGCCATCTCTGTGGTAATGCCGCCGCGTTTATCCGCAAAAGAATTACCCAGCGATAAAAACGACCCAAACAGGCGGATGGGAGCACCCACCAGGTTTTCAGAAGGTGGTGTAACAATGAATGTAATATTCACCAATCGGTTTGGCTTCATGCCAAAATTGGCAGGGGTAACAGCATTGGGGGCAATGATTGCATTCTGTTGAAATGGCTGGAAGAGACCGTCCACATGAACAGCAGTCAGCATATTTTCGCCGACTGGAATATTAGCAATACTGTAAGAACCATCAGCACCCGAAAATGTCCGCATGCCATTGCAGGTAACCAGCACATTGGGTAATGGCTCGCTGGTTTCACTATTGAAAATAAATCCCTGTAAAATTCCTGTGGTTCCGCTAAATGGTGTGGTTAGCCATCCGGCAACCTGATCATTTATTGCAAGGGGACCATTGATGTATGCCTGCCGATACCGCACCTGTTGATTTAGGCTGTCATATTCAATCAATGGCGGCGTACCTTCCTGTACATAACGGTATTTCATTACAAACCCCGTCGGGTAAGTCATGCGAAGGGAATAGGCAAGTCCGCCTGTTGATTTCATGGGGTAGCGGGTTGGATTCAGACCGAGCCCTGATATTTCATCCAATACTTCCAAAAATAATCCGCCTTGCATTTCAGAACCTGCAGCGAAAGAGACATTAAAGAGCACTTCAGCCTTGGAGATGTTCTGGGTATATTGAATTCCTGCAATTGGATTAATAGAACATGCCGATGTGAAAAACAGCAGAACCAGGAAAAGGATGAAAGAATTATTAAATCGTTTCATGCTGTGATCTTTATGATTGTAATTTTTGGTAATTGCGAAATGCAGTCTGTATTTCAATCATCCTTGCAGATAAACTCCCAAGCACGCCATTGACGAAACGGGGTGTGCTGTCTGATCCATACACTTTCGCCAGTTCAATCGCCTCGTTTATGGCAACCTTGACCGGTGAACATTTTTCAACTGCAAATTCCCACAGCGCAATTCGTATGATATTACGGTCGATTGTGGCAACCTGGTCCAATGGCCAGTCAGGGGCATTGGTAGCAATGATCTCATCCAACTTTTGAATGAGGGGCAATACACCATTAATAATTTCCCGGGAAAAATCCTTATGATTTTCCTCTATGGATTCTTCTTCCAGCCGTTGTTCGATGGCTAGAGCAGGGGGGTGCCCGGTCAGATCATATTCGAATAAAGCCTGCAGAGCTATTCCACGCGCCTTTGTTCTCGATTTCATTTTGGAAAGGAATCAATCCTTGTAATCAACATCTTCAATATGAATGTTTATGGTGCCGATCTCCATCCCCACCATTTCCTGGATTGCCCGCTTAACCTGTTGCTGAACCTTACGGCTGGTTTCAAGGAGGTTGACATCCCGTTTCATGACAAGATAAGCATCCACATAGACAGTGTTATTCTCCACTTCAACCTTGACACCGTTGGAATAACTGCGGCGAATAAGCGAATCAACATTATGAGGTCCGCTCGCCATGCGGCTGACACCTTCCACCCCAAGCGCAGTAAGGCGTACGATGGTCAATAGCACTTCGGGATCAATGGTCGTTTTTCCAGTGGGGTTCATTTCTTTATCCATTTCGTCTCCATTTTCACTTATGAATTATAAACTTGAAATGGCATCCATATCTGTTTGTCGAAAAATACTCAGTACAGCATGGTATTGGTAGCATAGGGCACAATGACCTTCTTTGTATTGGGTGATAATGAACCATTCACCAATTTCATCGCATCCGCAATGGTTTGTGAATAGTCCAGGTGAGTTTTTTGGACTACAGCAGGTTTCATGGAAGACACAAGAATGATGCGGTTTCGTTTGGCCTGCAGGGCAAGTTGATAGGCTTTATGAGGTCCAATTTCAAATTTGGAATTCTGGAATTTTTCCACTACCTCCTTTGGCGATGCATAATGGCTTAAATACTCTTCAAATTCTTTACTTCCCAATCCCTCGCGGCATTCGGCCACCAGGATGATGATCCCATCTTTGCGGGTAATCATACTTACGTGGGTGATGGCTTTTTGAGCTTGATACAAATTAATATCCTTGGGGTAACCTCCCGGCGAGGCAACCACCAGATCGTATAATTGGCCAATCTTTTTTTGACAAACCTGGCGCGATACGGGTATACCTGCCTGCATGACCGCACGGGGGGAGCCCCAAAACACCTGTACGATCTGTTTATCCGCATTGAGCACTACATTCAAGGCCGCGGTGATCCCTATCTTGTCACCAATTTCTTCCATATCCAGGCGGGTGGGATTGTTCTCATAATTCCCGATGAAGGATTCTTTTTCAAGCAAATGGGAGTGATTTATACGTATTGTCTCCCGTCCTGCCAGACCTATGGCGGCGGATTTGGCACCGCCGGAATAACCCATAAAATGGTGCGGTTCAATATTTCCAACCACGATTTTGATTTCCATTTGAAAAAAATTCTTGTTCACATAGATTGGTGTTTGCCTGGTCGTTTCTCCCAAGTGGATTAGATTTTCGCCATCATCACAGTCATGACGGAAAATGGGATAATCAATCAATAGTGCTGAAGGAAAAATATGCTCGACTTCAGCCAGGTCAGTTTGTTTGTGAGTACCACTGGCAATGAAAAAGGAAATGTCCTCTTTTTTTGCACCATTGCGCAGCAGGTATTCCAGCAGGGGAGGGAGTAGAAGATCATTTGGAACTGGCCTGGTAGTGTCATTAACTGCAATCCCAATCTTTTTACCTCCAGTACTATTCAAATTAATTTCATCAAGAGGTTCAAAAAGCGCTTTATTTATAGCCAGAGATGGATTAGAAATAGATGCAGTATGATTTGGCAAAATAATGTCATAATCTTTTTCATGAGAATATATCAAGGTTTGTGATGAAGCACCATAGGGAAGAGAATAATTCATGATATTTTGCGCCTTTTCGTATAGTTTACACTAAAGTAAAAATCTTCAGTTAATATTTTCCCTTTTTTTGTTTTTTGAGAGAATTATTGTCCAGGTTTTTTCATTAGGGGAATATTACATATTTTGATGTATAACAAGTATAAAGCAGATGAAGATATCATCTGAATACCTTATTATGACGCACCTTGTTAAAAAGAGTAGCCATGGTATACTATTAATGCTTTCGATAAGTATTATTATCATAAACATACTATAAATAAAAATGTCAATTAAAAACGCTATTCAAGACTATATTAAGACCGTTGAACTCTCCCGCAGCGCTCATACAGCGCGTACGTATAAAAATGCCATGTCACGTTTTGTGGAATCATTGCGTCAACATGGCTTTAATATTGAACGGGACTCCCCTGCTGATATCAAAGAGGATTCCATCGCTTACTTTGCCAATGATCTCAAGATCAATTCAGCCTCGACGGAGCAGCTTTATATTATCGCTGTGAAGGGTTTTTTTGAATATCTAACCGCCGAAAACCTTTCTTCCATTAACATTCCCAAATTAAAACTACTCATTCGTCAGCGTACCCGCAGGCCTGGTAAAAGACTGCCACAATTTCCTGCTAATGCGATAACCAAATTAATTGAAATGATATTAGAACAGGTCATTTGTTCTAATATTTCTGACATTAACGATCAACTGCGCGAATTAAGGGACCGCGCATTTCTTGTCACACTGGCGGATACCGGTTTACGTGTGCATGAAGCATGCAATTTAAAGCGCGGCGATATCGATTGGGGTGAAGGTCGGGCGCAAATCATTGGCAAGGGCGACAAGGAAGCCATTGTGCGTTTTTCTCGCAGGAGTCATCAATCTATCCAAACCTACCTGCGGCTGAGAGCCTCTATGGACGGGGCTACCGGCAAGCCGCTCGCTTCCCTGCCCCTGTTCGCCCGGCATGACAAAGGTTCGGGGAAAAAAGTCAAGCCGATCACCCCTACAACAGGACGTAACATCGTGACTGATTCGGTTAGGAGACTTCTGGGAGAAGATATGGTTGGCAAGATTACCCCGCATTCCTTCCGCCACTATTTCGTAACACGCATCCTTATTTCAACCGGCAATCTCAAATTGGCACAAAGCCTTGCCCGCCACCAGAACATTGCTGTCACCCAGCGCTATGCGCACCTTTCTGATGAGGAATTGGATAAAGGTTACTGGAATGTATTCGAGGAAAAATAAACATGAAATCCGATATCATTTTTAAAGTGATCTTTCTTCTGGCGAGACCCGCAGCCGGGAAGAGTGAAATCATTCATTTTCTTCAATCACTGCCAGAAGAAAAGAGGGAAACCGAATATCATATCGGCAAAATGCATGTGATTGATGACTTTCCGATGATTTGGACGTGGTTTGAAGAGGATAACCTACTATCGGAAATGGGTTATCCCCATTTATATACAGACCTAGATGGATATTTTTTAGAACAATACTACTGGAATTTGCTCATCAGAAGGATGAACCTTGAGTATGTAAAATTCGTGCGAGATCATCCTGAGGATCATGCAGACTATACCGTATTTATCGAATTTTCCCGAGGCAAGGAACATGGCGGCTACAGGGAAGCATTTAAGCAAATTCCCAAATCACTCGCACAGCAGGCGGTGATCCTTTACGTCAATGTATCCTGGGAAGAATCTTTACGAAAAAACCGCAAACGGTTCAATCCTGAAAAACCAGACAGCATCCTGGAGCATTCCCTGCCGGATGAAAAACTAGCCAGGATGTACAAAGAAACTGACTGGGATGAATTAGTAAATCAAAGTAAAGAATATATAGAAATTGCTACTGTCAATGTCCCCTACTCTATTTTGGAAAACGAGGATGATATCACCTCGGATAATTCACAAGAATTATCAAAAAGATTGGAAAATACATTGAATTCGCTGTGGAACATCAATAAAAGTTAAGCAGCGTCTTTTTAGATCAATAGTTCGCGAATTTTGGCACTGGCAAAGTCCATCAAAGCCACCACCGTGACGATGAAAAGCACCACCGTGCCTGCCTTGTGATATTGCAGGCTGCCGAAATAATAAGAAAGGGTAAGTCCTATTCCTCCTCCTCCTGCGAAACCGATAATGGTTGCCATGCGGATATTGATATCCCATTGATAGACCAGGTAGGAAACAAAAGCTGGTACTATCTGTGGAACAATGGCATAAAAAATCATTTGTAGCCGATTGGCACCCGTGGCATTGACGGCTTCGATTGGACCGGTATCGATGTTTTCTATCGCCTCGGAGAACAATTTTCCCAACAGGGCAAAGGTTGTGACTGACAACGCCAGCATTCCTGCAAATGGTCCAATCCCCGCCCAGAAGACAAAAATTGCGGCGTATAACATGGCTTCAATAGAGCGAAGGAAATTAAAAATTGACCGGGTAAGGTAAAAAAGCCAGGAAAGTAATCTGCTTTTACCGGTCAGGTTTTTTGCAGCCAGGAAACTGACCGGGGCTGCCAGGATGGCCCCAAGGAAGGTTGCCAGCATGGCTTGCAGGATGGTGATGATGATCTGTTTGGTAACCACATCCAACACTTCAGCTGACAGGTCAATATGGACAAAGTCTTTGATGATCTGAAGAAAGGTTGGACCGGGCTGCAGCAAGCTTTTAAGATCAATGCCGGTAATATTCCAGCTATAGGCAAGCAGCGCCAATCCAATCAAGATGTAGATAATCGTTTTAAGATTGCCAAGTAGTCCAGGCTTTTTTTCGTGCTTTGGTTTATCCAGGATGATGTTCTCCCGCAGACGTGAGCTTATGGTATCGACAATGATGATGACAACCGCCACTGCCCAAAGTGCAGCCGCATACTCCTGGTATGCTCCCATGCGGATGGTCTCGATGACAAAGTAGCCGATACCACCCCCGGCAACAAAACCAACCACGGTTGCCGAACGCATGTTGATATCCCAGCGCAATAATGTATATCCCAGGAAAGACGGGATGATCTGAGGAATGACTCCATATCGTATCACCTGAAGAGTATTCCCTCCGGCTGCCGTAATCGCCTCAATCGGACCTGAATCGATATGTTCAATTTCTTCTGAAAAGAGCTTGGCAAGCGCTGCCGCAGAATGGATAGACAAGGCGATAACACCTGCGAAAGATCCCAAACCCACCCAAACAACGATTAGAATGCCCCACACCACGGTATCCACCGCCCGTACTATATTGAAAATAAATCGCATGATGAAATAAATCGTATTTCCACCCGGTACTTTTTCCATGACATTTTTTGCACCCAGGAAGCTCAAAGGTGCAGCAATGATGGTTGAAAACAAGGTGGCCATCAGACCTATTGCTATGGTCTCAATAAGTTTCCCTGTTTCAAATTTTGGAGGGATTGGATCGCCCAGAGAGGAAATCCTGCGAATGCGACCAAAGATATCGCCCAAATTTTCACTCAGCCGTATGGATTGAGTCGGTTGTCCGGTCACCTTGTTGACCAGATTTGACCAAACGCATTTCCATTCGCATATTTCAGGTACACCGTTATTATCGACGGTGAAAAAATCTGGATTTGTGATGCGGTAAAAGACCACTTTGGCGTCATCAAAGCGTTCCACCAGCCGATTTGGTTTGACTTCCGTTACATCCCAGGCAATGACAAATAGGATAATAATAGTAGCAAGAATTCCTGGCAAGATGCTTGCTCTTTTAGATTTTGAGATGGAGATGGAATCCATTAAATTCCAGACCCAAAAAACCGCGAATGGAATTAATAGCCAGGAAGACTGAATATTACCGAAGGTTATTTTTCCTATTTCATAATTTTCCAATGACCAGGAGATCAAAAATCCCAATAATGCACAAGAAATTAAAATAGTAATTCCCCGCCAATATTTCTTTTGCAGAATTTGCCCCATCCCGGGAACCAATAAAGATGAAAATGGTGTAATCATGAAGGATATGTCAGGTTATGGTAATTTTTTCAGCTTCCTGGCCGTAAATCGTCTTGAACTGATCGTCATCAATTTCATTTGGCAATCCTTCAAATACAACATTGCCATCTTTCAAAGCTATAGCCCGGGTGGCATAGCGGTGGACAAGGTCCAGAAAATGCAAGCTGCAAAGTACGGTCATCCCTCTTTCTTTATTTAGTAGTTCGAGATATTTCAAAATGGAATGCGCCAGGACAGGGTCAAGGGAGGCAACCGGCTCATCCGCCAGGATCATTTTAGGATCCTGCATCAGCGCTCGGGCAATACCCACCCGTTGCTGCTGACCCCCGGATAGTGAATCTGCACGAACATGAATTTTTTCAGAAAGGTCCACCTGTTCCAGATTCTTCTTGACTTTTTCCTGATCGCTCTTAGAAAATATCTGCATAAGACTTGGCATTGTATCCAAATACCCCAACCTGCCTGACATCACATTTATAAACACAGAGGAACGTTTGACAAGATTAAACTGTTGAAAAATCATCCCAATTTGCCGGCGGATTTTACGAATCTCATCTCCCTTGGCGGCGGTTATATCAATTCCATTCCAGATTATTTTTCCAGATGTCGGTTCAATCAACCGGTTTATGCAACGCAACAAGGTGGATTTTCCCGAACCGCTCAGACCAATGACTGCCAGGAATTCGCCATCCTTCACCTTAAAATTAACGTCCCGCAAAGCCTCCACCCCACTCGGATAAACCTTTCGCAAATGTTCGATTTTTAACATAGTTGTTCCAATTTACGTGATTATATAAGAATTATATGCATTAATTACATTTTTAGAAATGTTTAAAAAAAACTGGCTGGTCTTTTGGACCAACCAGTTTTTAGCCAGATAATTGAGACTATTTAACCAACGTTGCTGGATCAATACCAGCTCTCTTCAAAGCCGCCAGGAACTCATCATAATAAGTGGCATCAATCTTCTTATATAGGTTTACATTATAGAGTGCCTTCAAAATCACCTTTCCGCCTGGGTCAGCAGACATCGCCTCAAGACCAGCAGTAATGGCAGCCTGGACAGCGGGATCCAATTCTTTAATGTATTGGACACCATCATTCGGCAGCCTTTCGGAAAGATAGAATACTTTCAAAACTGTTCCTATGTCTTTATATGTCTCGTACAACTTGTAAGATGCATCAGTGCGGGTGTCAACGAAAGTAACACCAGCATCGCAATCACCCTTGTAGACGGCAATTGCAACTTTGTCATGTCCACCAGCCATGATGACATTCTTGAAATCTTTGTCAGGATTGATTCCCTGGGATTTCAGAACAATATTGGGCACAACATAACCGGAGGTGGAGTTGGGATCAACAAAGCAAAAAGTCTTGCCTTTCAAATCTGCCAAAGTATTGATACCGGAATCCACTTTGGTAATGAATTGTGCTTTGTAGAAATCCTGCGGGGTTCCTTTAAGTCCAGCGTCTGGATCAGCGAATCCTTCTGGAGTTGCATAATTGCGAACAACTGCCATGCCGGGAATGATTTGATATTTTTCCTTGGCAAGCAGCACAGAGAAGGTATTCAAGAAACCAATCTGGGCTTTTTGGGCACCCATGGCTTCAATGGAGGCACCCATGGAAGTTCCAACTTCAATCTTGAAAGTCAAACCAGTAATCTTGGTAAGGCAGTCCGCAATGGCTGTGCCTGCCTTGGTGATCTTGCCGGTATCACCAGAGGGAACGTAGGTGATCACTATCGGTTTGTCCGGTGTACCCCATTCGCCGGCTTTGATGGTCGGCGGATTGGCCATTGGTTCGCATTTGGCTGGTACAGCTGTAGGTGCCGCAGTGGGAGCAGCAGTTGGCGGTACAGCGGTGGCAGCTGGTTGGGCCGGTTCGGGTGCCTTGGGGGGTTCGGGTGTGGGCGCGGGAGCACAGGCAGTGATCGCGACGGCAGCAATCATAATGATTGCCAGACAGAGAAACAATACTTTCTTTGCTTTACTCATTCCTTCCTCCTATAAAATTTTTGGTAATTTATTACCTAGTCAATCATAGCAAATCAAGACAAAAAATGCAAGCTGATAACCTTAAATTTTTTGTCTTTTCTGTTATTAATCCTCTATTCAAGAAAAATCCGCTTGACGCATCAACTGTAAACGGCTAAAATGCTCCTCTGTAGATCATTTTTATCGGTGAAGGTAACCCTGTTAATTGGGTGAGAGGCACCAAGGAAGGTAAGTATGGAAAAAGTCGTCATAAAAGCCACAAAAAGAGCCGTTACCGGCAAGCATGTGGCCATCCTGCGGCGGGAAGGCAAGCTGCCAGGTGTTTTGTACGGGCATAACATCAACTCTGTGCCCATCACAATGGACCTCAAGGAAGCTTCCATGATCCTGGGAAAATTATCCGGGTCCAGTATTGTCACCATTGACCTGGATGGCCAGGAACATGCCGCCCTGGTCAGGGAAAAACAACGTGACTATATCAGGAGTTTGCTCATTCACGTTGATTTCCAAGCCGTGTCACTGACCGAGAAGTTAAGAACTGATGTCGGAATCGAACTCATTGGCCTTTCACCGGCCGTAAAGGATTTCAATGCCATGATCGTATCCGGTATTGAAGCGGTCGAAGTGGAGTGCCTGCCGCAAGACCTGCCGGAAAAATTCGAGGTGGACATTTCCATCCTGAAAGAGATTGGTGATTCCATCTACCTGCGCGATATCCCGGTTCCGCAAAATGTTGAATTCCTCACCGATCCAAATGAATTGATTGCCGTTGCCCAATTCATCAAGGAAGAGGTGGTTGAAGAGGCTGTGGTTGAAGAAGTTGAGGCCACTGGCACAGAACCGGAAGTGATTGAAAAGGGTAAGAAAGAAGAGGAAGGTGAAGAAGGCGAGAGCAAGGAAGCAAAAGCGGTTTAACACCAACTTTTTTCTGCCAATCAAGCTAAACCTGGTGTCGAATATTAAAGAGGTGGTTTTTAAGCCACCTCTTTGTTTACCATTTCAATGCGATGGCAAAGTTAACCATGAATTGCGCGGTGATTCCCCACACCACTTCACCTCCAAAGGGTTCAAAAAAAACTACCATTCTTCCTTTTTTATCTGATGATTTATATTTCTTTAATTCCCAATTGGCACGATCCAAAATCCAACCCAATGGGATAAAAAATACTTTCTCCACTTCTTTATTATTAGTGATAATCACCCCCAGGGATTTCTTGAAGCATATATAAGGTTGGATATGATAATTTGAAATAGATTCCACAATGGGCAAAAAACCAATAATCTCATCTTTGTGTATATCGATACCAATTTCTTCCCTGGTTTCGCGTATGGCTGTTTGAATTAAATTTTTTTCATTCCTTTCTCTCATTCCTCCAGGCAAGGCCACCTGATCTTTGTGGGTTCTGACTGAGTTCGTGCGATGAGTAAATAATACCTGGAGATGGTCCTCCTTTTCCGTCAGAATAATCATTACTGCTGCTGCAGAATTTATACCGAATGAAAAAACGGATTCTTCTCCGGTACTTTTCCCGAGGACAGCTTCAATATAACTAATCTGGTTGTTGATCTTTGAGGAAGATTTGATTTGTTTATCCCCTGACTAATAATGATCCGCAATAGTTGCAATTAGCATTTCCGCCAGTCCATTCCAATTCATCCACGTCGATCGGCGCACCGCACCGGGGACAATTGGATGGCAAATCCGGGTGAATAGAATTTGCCGGTTGCAATGTATTCCAAGCTGGGAGTCTTTTGATATTCGCAGCGATTCTTTTCTCAAGCCATGATCGCAACTCTTTTTCTTGTTCTCCATTGCCAGAACCATGTATTTGGGCAAATGCCTTCTCACTCAATAATCTCAACTTTCTCCAATTCTTCCGTACGATCAGAATATCAAAGCTTTTTTGAAATGCCTTCATTGCATTTTCTATTTGCATTCCCTGCAGCCATGCTTTGGCAGCCAATGCAAACAAATGCGGGGCATGTGGTCCATCCCTTCGCAAAGATTCTTCTGCCAACTCTTGAAAAATTGCGGCTGCTGATGAGAATTCGCCAGTTTCAAAAAGTCGGTTTGCCTCAACTAAATGTGGATTAATTGGTGGATTCCTTCGGTTTAATCTGCCAATATTAAATCCTTTTACGAGGGGAATTCGTCTGCGGCGCCACATGGATCACTCCTTCACTTCTTCGAATTGGCTGATGGATTCATTCTCTTGATGGATTTTTCGCGAGAAAAGCAAAAAACCGGTATGGGCAACCATTCGGTCTGTCGGCCTTAATCGGTCTGCCTCAGGTTTGTAATACCGCAACATCAGCTCGCACACATCGGTGAATGCAAAGGTATTCCTGCGTAGTTCCACCAGCGTTTTCATTACCTGGTTGGTTGTCGGCAAAATGGTGCCGAAATAACCACCAGATTTTAATGACTGCCTGACCTGGGGCAAATAATCATAAGGATTGGGAAGGTCCAAGAATATGGCATCCACTTCATTCTCTTCGAACCCACTCTCGATATCCAATAGTTTGAACATCACCCGTTTTTCTAAACCCAGCGTGGCAAGGTTGGTTTTTGCAAGGCGCTGCATTTCTTCCCGTCTTTCATAAGAAATCACCAATCCGGTATCCCCTACCATGTAAGCCAATGCCTGGGTCAATCCGCCTGAGCCTGTGCCCGCTTCAATGACCCGTGACCCTGGACCAATCCCCATGGTGATCAGAAGAAATCCGATGTCCTTGGGATACATGATCTGGGTATTGCGCTTGGTGGTACGGATGATATCAGCAATGGATGGCTTAAGAATGAAAAAAGGGCTGCCAGTGTGGCTGAAAACCTGCGTTCCCCAGGGTTTGCCAATTAAATCATCGTGTTTGAGGATGCCGCGATGGGTATGAACAGACTGCCCCACTTTCAGGTTGACCAGGTGGAATGCATGCCGCAAGCCAACCAACTGGGCAATATCCCCTTCTTGAACTGTATCATGGCTCGATAAATTATTCATTTCCAACCAATAATTTCCTATGTATTCTTCTTGTTTTTTTCAGTGGTATCCATTCCCAACCAATAAACGATTGCCAGGAAAACCGTACTTCCGATGATGGCAAAACCCAAATTAATCAAACCTATTTTAATGAACCACATGCCAAGCTGCTTACCTGAAAAATCACCAATCCAAAAACCAACCCAACTGGTAATCAGGTATAAAATCAGCTTCTTAAAATCACCGCCAAGGATCAGGTGGAAAAGTGAACCAAGCAGAAGAGCTATAAAAGAACCAAAAACAAATGCTGGAAAGGTCAAGATTGTTTATTCCTGAATCATCACTGTAAAAAAGATTTTAATCGATTATTTTTCAGAACTATTGATGGTTGATATAATACCCCCATTCTGAATTACCCGGAGGCATGATGTCAAAAATTATCTTTGGCACTGATGGCTGGCGAGGGAGAATCGCCGAGGATTATACCTTTGATAGTGTGCGCAGGTGCGCACAAGGTTTTGCCAGCTTTAATAAAGAACATCATAAAGGCAAATCATCATCCATCGTTATTGGGCATGATACGCGTTTTGGTTCGGAATTCTTTGCCCTGGCGGCTGCTGAAGTTTTAGCTGGAAATGGAATGCATGTCTTTCTTACAGATGGAGCCACCCCCACCCCCGTGATTGCATTTTCGGTCTTGGATAAAAAAGCAGACGGAGCCATCAATATCACCGCTTCACATAATCCCTGGACCGACAATGGTTTCAAGGTCAGGGATGAGAATGGCGGTGCCATTCCGCCGGAAAACCTCATCCAAATTGAAAAACTAATTCCCGATACAGTTGATGAAGTGAAGCGGATGCCGGCAGAAGAAGCCATGGCAAAAAAAATGATAGAAAAGTTTGATCCAAAACCAGCCTATGTGCGGCACCTGACCAAACTGGTGGATTTACAGCCAATTAAAGATGCTGGATTTAAGATCCTGGTGGACGCGATGTGGGGAAATGGCAGCCGCTGGTTCACAGAACTGCTGGCTGGCGGCAAAACAACCGTTCAGGAAATCCATAACCAAAGAAACCCATTCTTCCCCGAAATGGAACGCCCGGAACCCATCCGTCCGAATATTGATGTCGGTCTGCAGACCACCGTCGCCACCAAATCCGATGTGTTGATCATCAACGATGGTGATGCTGACCGGGTTGGCATCGGTGATGAGAATGGCGAATTCATCAATCAGTTGCAGGTTTTTGCCCTGCTGGCTTATTATTGCCTTGAAATTCGCGGTGAAAGAGGTGCGATCGTAAAAACACTTTCTACTACAAGCATGCTTGAAAAACTAGGCAAAATTTACAATGTGCCGGTTCATGAGACTGGTGTTGGATTCAAGTATGTAGCTCCCAAAATGATGGAAACCAATGCGCTGATCGGCGGTGAAGAATCCGGGGGGTTTGCATTCCGTGGAAATGTCCCCGAACGCGATGGCATATTGGCTGGCTTATATTTCCTTGATTTCATGGTCAAGACCGGTAAAAAACCATCCGAGCTGCTGCAGTTGTTGTTCAGCAAAATTGGCGCTCACTACTACGACCGAATTGACCGGGGATTCAGCGGTGACCGGAAAGAGCGCGAAGCGCTTATCCAGTCCGCCAAACCGGAAAAAATCGGAGGTCTGAAAGTTGAAGGGTTAAATTCGCTGGATGGTTATAAATTCCTGCTGGAAGATGGTGGCTGGGTATTGATCCGTTTTTCAGGCACTGAGCCGAAAATGCGGGTCTACACTGAAACAACCCACGGAGATAAAGTCCAGGCAATTCTAAAGGATGGATTAAAGATAGCAGGCCTTTGATCATTGAATCAATTTTGCGATACCCACAGTCACCTTACCCTGCCCCAGTTTGATATCGATCGCTCCGAGGTCATCCAGAGAGCGATTGATATTGGCATAAAAAAAATCCTCATCCCTGGGATTGACATCACTTCAAGCCAGCAAGGAAACCGGCTATGCACAACTTTTCCCGGTTTTCTTTATGCAGCGGTTGGCATACACCCAAACACGAATAGCGATAATTTCGCTAATGCACTCCAATCCATAGTTGCAATGGCAGACCACCCTGCCGTAGTTGCCATCGGTGAAATCGGGATGGATTACTACCGAATGGGTAACCCAAAACCATTGCAACAGCAGGCATTCATCAGCCAACTGGAAATCGCAGATGATTTTAACTTGCCCGTATGCATCCACAGCCGCGATGCCGCCCATGATATTTTGGATATTCTGGAAAAGCACCTGGCAAAAAGAAACTGTGGAGTCAAGCGAAAAATCAATGGCGTTTTCCACTCATTTTCGGGTGACCTTGACATTGCCAGGAGAATCATTGCTCTTGGCTTTCTACTGGGGATCTCCGGTTCTATCACCTACCCGAAAAACACAGGTTTGGCAGATATCGTTAAAAAAATTGGTATTGATTACCTGGTGGTTGAGACAGATGCTCCGTATCTTGCACCGCAAAAAGTCAGAGGTCAGCGTAATCAGCCAGAGTATGTCCTCCAAGTGGTTGAAAAGCTATCCTTGATTCTTGATTTGCCTGTTGAGATAATTTGTCAAACCACCAATGAAAATGCCGAACGTCTCTTTCAATGGGAAAATAAAAAGAGCCAGTCATGAAAGGCTCTTTTTTTATGCGCTGGGGGGGAATTGAACCCCCACGCCTATACGGCACATGGCCCTCAACCATGCCTGTCTGCCAGTTCCAGCACCAGCGCAGTTCGCATGGTATTATAACTAGCTGTGTGGTGCTGTCAAGTAAGGGCTCTGAACACAAGTAAAATTATCGATATAGGTTTAAGAACGCTGATAAGGAGAGAAAGATGCCGATCATACTCGATATGATGGGATCCGATAAATATCCCGAGCCGGAAATTCCAGCTGCCATCGAGGCCGCCAAAGAAATCAAGGATGAATTGATCCTGGTTGGAGATACCAATCTGTTTCAGCAAAAAGTCATGGAGCTTGGCGGGGAAAAACTGCCAATCACTTTCGTGCATGCCCCGGATGTCATTGAAATGACCGATAAACCTGTGGAGGGCACCCGGCAAAAACCCAACAATTCCATGGCAGTGGGAATACGTTTAATAAAAGAGGGCAAAGGGGAAGCTTTCGTCACTGCTGGCAATACCGGTGCGGCCATGTTCAATGCCATTCGCACCCTCGGCAGAATCGAAGGCGTCCAGCGGCCGGCATTATCGGCGCTTTTTCCAACACGAAGCGGCCGATGTATCGTCCTGGATATTGGCGCAAATGTGGATTGCCGCCCGGAGTTTTTGTACCAATTTGCCATTCTGGGAAGCGTCTATGCGGAAAAAGTTCTAGGGAAAGAAAAACCGCGTGTTGGTCTCTTATCCAATGGTGAAGAGCCCGGCAAAGGCAATCAATTGATCAAAGACACCTTCCCTTTGCTTGAAAAAAGCGGTGTGAATTTCATCGGAAATGTGGAAGGTAAGGAGTTGTTCGGAGGAGCCGCTGATGTGGTGGTGACCGATGGTTTTGTCGGGAATGTATTGGTGAAAAGCAGTGAAGCAGTGGCAAAACTTATTACCGAAATCTCTAAAAGAAGAGTTGATGAGTTCTTTTAGTTACGAAAATAGGTGCAATATTAGCAAAGCCGGCTTTTTCCAGGATTAAAAAACTGGTAGATCCCAGCGAGGTTGGCGCTGCTCCCCTGTTGGGAATTGACGGATTGGTTTTCGTCGGTCATGGCAGATCCGATTCACGCGCCCTGGTAAGCGCAATCCGGCTGGCGCATCAGACAGTAAAAATCGGGTTGATTCAATCCATTAAAGAAAAGTTTTCTTCTTAATCTTGATACAGGAAATCAAATATGAAATTATCAATTAATGAAAAGCAGATCAAACGCAACAAGACCATTGCCCAATACTCGCTATACGGCGCCATTGCCTTGATTGGCGTGGGATTGTTCTTAACCCTGACCAATTCCAAGAATGAGGATCTGGTGACCAATTTGAGTTATCTGATCTTGTTGCCCGCTTACATCCTGATGCAGGTAAATGCAATGATGATGCATAGATGGGGAAAGTCCCCTAGGGAGGACGAAATTGTAACAAATGCATTAAAGGGCATTGACAATCGTCATTCTCTTTACCACTACAACGACACCAATATCTCATCTGCTGGTTGGACCAAGCGGCATTTGGATCATCAATGCATTTCATCAGCAGGGTAACATCACCTACGACGAAAACAAGAAAAAATATGTTCAAAAAGGCGGGGGAAATTTTTTAACAAAATTATTTGCATTGGATTCATTGAGTGATATCGAGAGAGAATCCAGCAAGCAGCGCAAATTACTCGAAAAATATTTGCATGAAATTAATGTTCGAGATAATCCTAATGCCATAGTCGCCAACGTCTTCTACCATCGTGATACCAAAGTGGATGCGAAGAATGCCCCCGAATTAACCATGCATATCAGCAAATTAAAAGATCTGATTCGGCAAAAAGGAAAAACGTCGACCAACAAATCGGTATGGTTTGAAAAACTTCAAGGCAAGCTACCAGAGGCAGAATAGTCAATTTATTTAATCAGGCAGACCTTAAATCATCTATTTCATTCTGATCAAGATTTCTCCACATGCCTGGTTGAAGGTCCTTCAGTTCCAATCCGCCAATACGGATTCGAATTATTCTCAACACAGGCAAACCGACCGAAGTGCCCATCTCGCGGATTTGCCTTTTATGTCCCTCACGTAGGATGATTTTCAACCAATGTCCATTAGAATTTCGTTTTATATTGACTACTTTGGCTGGAGACGTCATTTTTCCATCAGGCAGGACGATTCCTTTTCTTAATACCTCCAATTGCCGCTGTTCCGGTTCATGACTCACCTGGACCAGATACTCTTTCTCGTGTTGATATCTGGGATGGGTTAACTGATTGGCAAGTTCTCCATCATTGGTGATTAATATCAGCCCCTCACTGTTTTTATCCAACCTTCCAACGATGAACAAATAATCCGTAGAAGGAATAAAATCCCTGACAGTTTTTGATTTTCTTGAAGGATAAATTTCAGAAAGAACCCCTACCGGCTTATTAAAGGCTATATATTGATAATGTAATGGTTTTATTTCTACCTTTTCATTATCCACCATGATCTCGTCTTTACCCTCATCCGCCCTTGAACCAAGATTGACCACTAATCCATTGACCTTAACCCGCTGTTCACTGATCAACTTTTCACACACGCGCCTTGAGCCAAACCCGGCGCGCGAGAGTATTTTTTGCAATCGTTCCTGCACGGATCGATCAATCCTTTAAGATTTTCCCGTTCGGTGAACTCTCTTGTTTTTGTATTTCGTCAAATTGAGGTAATTCCCCAAGAGAAGATAATCCAAAATTTTGAAGGAATTCGTTGGTGGTTCCGTATAATATCGGACGCCCTGCCCCTTCACTTCTACCAATCTCCTGAATCAAACCTTTATTGAGCAAATTCCTCATGACACCATCGCTGTTCACACCCCTGACCTCATCAACATCCGGACGGGTGACCGGTTGACGGTACGCAACGATAGAAAGTGCTTCCAACGCCGCCTGGCTCAAGGATGAGGTTTCTTCCTGGCCCAGATACTGTTCAATCGTGGAATGAAGCTCTGGAGCAGATGTAAGTTGAAATCGGCCATTGAATTCCTCCAGCCGCAAACCACTACCCGCTTCATATCCCGCAGAAAGATCTTTTAATGCCTCTTCAATCATCTTGGGCTTTTCATCAATATAATTTGCCAATTGGGTGATTGAAATCGGGGATGCGGAAACGAATAAAAGCGCTTCAATTTTTGCTTTAAGTTCTTGTTTTCGGGTGTTATCTTCTTGAATTTCGCCCATGCTATAATAACTCACTAATTTTTTCAGGGATTATAACCGAAGAGTTTTCCTTTACAGAGTTTTAAATCATGCGAATCTTAATCACTGGCGCAGCAGGTTTTCTCGGTTCCCACCTGTGTGACCGTTTTCTTGGGTTGGGACATGAGGTCATCGGAATGGATAATTTCATAACCGGAAGCGCGGATAACCTGGCCCATCTATCTGGAAACGAGGCATTTACTTTCATTCGTCACGATGTGGCGGATTATATTTTTGTCCCAGGAAAAATGGACGCCGTACTACATTTTGCTTCACCAGCCAGCCCAAATGCAGCTTCACCATTCGGCTTTCCCAACCTGCCCATCCAAACCATGAAAGCAGGAGCACTGGGGACGCACAATACACTTGGCGTTGCCAGGGTGCATAAATCCCGTTATTTGCTGGCTTCAACGAGCGAAATCTATGGTGATCCACTGGAACATCCGCAGAAAGAAACTTACTGGGGGCATGTAGACCCGATAGGATTGAGATCGGTTTATGATGAGGCAAAGCGTTTTGCCGAAGCACTAACCATGGCTTATCACCGGTATCATGGATTAAATACATCAATCGTGCGTATATTTAATACCTATGGACCACGTATGCGTCTTGATGATGGTAGAGCCATTCCAAATTTTCTCCAACAGGCAATCAATAAAGAACCATTAACTGTCTATGGCAGTGGTATGCAAACGAGAAGTTTTTGTTATGTGGATGATTTGGTGAACGGCATTGTGGATCTTCTTCTCTCGGATCAACATGAGCCCATCAATCTGGGCAACCCTGAGGAGATAACTATGAAGGACCTAGCAATTCTGATTAATCGCTTGTTGCACAATCCCGAAAAAATCACCTTTCTGGATAATAAGACCACAGGAGATGATCCAGCCAGGAGACAACCGGATATTTCCAAAGCGAAGAGACTACTCAATTGGATGCCAAAAATCAACCTGGAAGAAGGCGTCATGCGAACCCTGCCATATTTCCGCAACAAAATGGGGTTATCTGATGTCCAGGATTAGCCAAAAGGAAAAAGCAAGATTCTTTAAATTCGCCCTGGTGGGTATCAGTGGAACTCTTATAGATATCGGGCTATTCAATCTTTTTAACCAGGGATTTGGCGTTCCGGCCAATTCCGCAAAAGCTTATTCGTTCAGCCTGGCTGTATTCAATAATTTTCTATGGAATCGTCTTTGGACATTCCCGGAATCCAAATCTTTACCGTTTGTGAAACAATTCTCGCAGTATCTTCTCGTTAGTGTGATAGGCTTATTAATTAATATATATATATTTGCTACATTTGACCAGCGGTTAATTAATTTATTTGATGTAGTGCTTCCGGCTGATTTCATTCTGAATTCAACAGTAGTGGGGCATAATGTTGCAGTAGCCATCGCCACCATCGTTGTTCTTTTTTGGAATTTTTTTGCCAATCGATTCTGGACTTTTAAGAACATCGAATAAAGAGAATCAAAATGACCAACCTGAATCACAGAAGGCGTTTGGAAGAGGTACTTGCTGGTGAAAGACCCGACCGGGTACCGATCTCTTTTTGGCGCCATTTTCCCGTGGACGACCAAACTCCACAGGGTTTGGCCAAGGCTGTGCTTGATTTTCAAGAAAGATATGACTTTGATCTCGTAAAAGTAACGCCGGCCTCCTCATTTAGTCTTTACGATTATGGGGTAAGAGATGAATGGCACGGCAACCCGGAAGGTACAAGAGATTACATCACTCAATTCAGTGATGCCATTCAAGCTCGAGAAAAAATCAAAGTACAGAATCCCACAAAAGGTAAACTGGGAGAGCAACTTGAGTGTCTACGTTTGATCAAAAAGGCACTTCCTGTTCATACTCCATTTATTCAGACTATTTTCAGTCCTCTGGCACAATTAAAAAATATTGTTGGCCGAAATACTCTACCCTTTTTCCTGAGAAGTCATCCATTTGAAGCCAATGAAATCATAAAAGTACTCGCCCATTCAACCATTTTATTCATCGAGGAATGCAAGAAAATAAAAATTGATGGCATCTTCTACGCTGTACAAGCAGCTAGTTATGACCTACTCAGTGAAAATGAATATTTAACCTTTGGTAAACCCTATGACCTTGAGGTCTTATCGCACGTTCAGGACCTTTGGCTTAACCTGCTACATATTCATGGCAATCACATCATGTTCAACTTGATCAAAGATTACCCATGTCAAGTCTTCAATTGGCATGATCGTGAAACAAGTCCTTCATTAAGCGAAGCGCTTAAGACAACAAATAAAGTTGCATGTGGAGGACTTAAGAAAATTGAAACGATGGTGCTGGGCAATCCTGTGGAAATCCACAAAGAAATACGCAACGCATTTGAGCAAACGAATGGCATACGCTGGATACTCAGCACTGGATGTGTGCTCATGTTGACCACCCCGCAGGGCAACATTGAAGCTGCCATTGAACAAATAAAATCGCTATCCCTTTAAGGACCATCTCTTGAGCAATCCGCGCATTATTGGTGGTTCGGCACGCGGGATCCGTCTGGATATGGTTCCAGGCAATATTACCAGGCCTATTACCGACCGGGTAAAGGAATCTTTGTTCAATATCATTGGTTCAGATATTAAAGCTTCACGTTTTTTAGATCTTTTTGGCGGTACTGGTAGTGTGGGAATTGAAGCACTCAGTCGTGGGGCGGATTTTACGCGACTTTTGGATTTAAGTCCCCAGGCAGTTGCGGTCATCAGAAATAATTTAATTAAAACGAAATTGACAGAAAAAGCCGAGGTGCTCTGCATGAATGCCTTGACTTATTTATCTTCAAACCAAAATGATGGATTTGATTATGTATTTATTGCACCCCCTCAATATAAGAACATATGGACGCAAGCACTTGAGTTGCTTGAGACTCACCAATGTCATCTGACCACGGATGGATGGGTGGTGGTTCAAATAGACCCGGTTGAATATTCAGCCCCCAAATTGACATCACTGCACTTATTTGATCAAAGAACCTATGGTTCGACGATGCTCTTATTTTTTATTTACAAATAATTACCCGACTACTTGAATTTCAACACCATCATTTTCCTTGTGGTATGAAAGGATTTTTGATGAAAGGCATTTCCGGCTATTGATAACCAACTCAAGAAAGGATTGGAGATCCTGCATAAGAGGATAAAGATGCAATTGGCTGATTTCGATCCACTTTAATTGCCCTTCGGCTGACTCAATGATTCTCTTTGACTTGGATCGACCTGAATAAATGAATAAACCGATTCCATATGCATCCGTTTCGGGAATGATGGTAAAAAAAGAAAAATTCAACCGGTCAATGTGTAAACCGGTCTCCTCCCTAACCTCGCGAATAGCAGCGTGGAACGGATTTTCCCCCCTTTCAATATGACCACCTATCCCATTCCATTTTCCAAATCCAATTTTTTCCTTTGAATTATGTTTAATCAAAAGAATTTCATTTCCATGAAAAAGAAATATCAGTGTTCTGGGAATTATCTTGTACCGTTCAGCCATGGATCATTTTCGGATACCAAATTCTAAAATTTGCGGATTGGTTAGAATTCTGCTGCTTTGGGAAACTGATTGATTTTCATCGCATAATTATTTGTATTAAATGCAACTTTATAACATCCGCACTTCATTAATATCTTTTTGATATTATCTTCAGTTATTAACCCCTTTTCCAGTTTCATTTTCAGTTCACAAATTCTTAATTCTGAAAAAGGCAAATATGCATTCATATCCTTTAATAAACCAGCATCAATAACCACACCACCCATTTTAATATCGCGTCTAACGACTTCATTCAATTGGTTAATTTTATTAACAGATCCCTGATCAATTTTTGTTGCGGGGATTTCTATCTTGGATATGTCCTCACCAGATACACCAAAGCGGAGGCGGGAACCTTCTTTAAGCAATCGTTGAAGAAATTCCTTTAAACCTGATTCACCAGGCAGGGAATTATCGCTCGTGCCCATAATACCACTGACTGAGACAACCACACCACTTGGCTGAAAAAAGCGCACCCAAAGATTAGTCGCCATAGCCACCATTTTCAAATTCATTAGCATTTTTTCTGAAATTCGAAAAGCCTCCATGTCAACTAATTCAGAGGCATCATAATTAATATTAAATATTCCCAGACGAATGGCGTTTTTGGTTTTACTCTTTAGTTCTTCCAGTAACTTTTCTCGGTCATTTTCAAACCTCGATCCATCAAATTTCAAATGATCCGCCTGAATAAATAAAGGTCCCCGGTATTCATGCTGCAATATGGCTGATGCGAATCTGGATAATTGAATAAGCAAATCAACTTCCTCAAGACCAGCAAAGTCAACACTGAAAGCAGCCAAACTGTTTTTCTGTGCATTTTTATTCTGAAATACACGGGTCAATTCCAGGATTTGTTTTAAGGTTAGGTCGGAAATATCAAATACAGGTACACATATTTTGGGAAATGCATCCTGTGTTCCCTGGGAAATATTTATCTTTTGCAGGGAAGAAAAATAAATACCCTGAGTCCAGCAAATATTGGAGAGCAAATAATATAAATGCCGGATGTTGTCTTTTACTTGACCATCCGGTTTTTCGAGTAAATGTGGAATTATCTGTATGAATTTCTCAGTATTCGCACCGATAATAGAAGATTTTTTATCTATAATCTCAAAGCTGAGAAGTTCATTAATCTTTTCAAACCCTTTTTTATCCATAATAAAAAATTCTTTCTATTCAAGGAACATGGGGGTATTCATGAACTCACGTACTTTCACCCGGTAATTTTCCTTGTCATAGAATGCATCGACATTAACCGTTCGTTTTCCGGAGATGACTGATTCAAGTGGTACCGCGGTGTATTTACCATTTTTTAATCCAACCATTTTTCCAAAATCCCCTTTCTGGATCAAACTAAACGCCAAATGGCCAAAACCATTGGCGACCATGCGGTCCAGTGAATCGGGGGGACCTAGAACGCATTAAATAGCCTAATTTCTGATACATGGTGTGTTGCCCGGTAAGCTTGCGTAATTCTTCGCAAATTATTTCACCGATTCCACCCAGTTTGCGATGCCCGTAGGCATCTTCCTCGCCTGATTCAATAATATCTCCTCCAATCATAACCGCTCCTTCAGAAACAGTCATTAGGGCGTAGTTGGAAGGATTATTTCGCTTATCTTCCACAAGCAATTCTGCAAGTTTTTTCATATCAAAAGGGATTTCGGAAATTAATACTCTGTCAACGGAAGCCAGATAAGCACTGATAAGGCTGGTTTCACCAGAGTTGCGTCCAAACAATTCCACCACACCGATCCGTTCATGTGAACCAAGTGGTGTGCGGAAATCAGTGATCATATTAACACTGCGGGTAACCGCTGTGGAGAAACCGATGCAGTAATCAGTTCCATTAACGTCATTGTCCATGGTTTTCGGAATACCGACGATGGGAAAACCTTCTTTGTTGAGACGGGCGGAAAAACTGAGCGTGTCATCCCCCCCAATGGATATTAGCGCATCAATCCCGAGGCGTGACAATACTTCCAAGATATAGTCGGTGAAATCCATTGTGCCGTCGGTATTAAGCGGTTTGCCGAATGGCTGATCTTTCAAGAAATCTGGAATATCCCCGCTCTTGACTTTTTGCGGATTGGTTCTTGAAGTATGGAGAAATGTACCCCCGGTTCGGTCAATTGTTCGGACGGCAAGTTTATCCAATTTTCGGATGTAATAATCGTGTGTGGAGGGTTCATCAAAGTCATAATGCAATAGACCCGCCCAGCCCCGTCTAATGCCTGACACTTCATAACCAGATTCAAGCGCTTGAGTGACCACCATTTTCATGCAGGGATTCAAACCAGGAACGTCCCCTCCGCCTGTAAGAATTCCAATTTTTTTATTCATCTCTTCCTCCAAATTTCATTCCGAAAAGGATTACCGGATTTTTCCGCAAAAGTATAGCATAAACTTTTCCCCTGATTTATTTTTAAAAAACAAATAGATCATTCTTCAACCATCCTCTGACCCAATACAAATTGAGTAAAGTGAAGGCGATGGGTAAGAAATAGAAGACGGCTGGGAATGGTTCTCTGTAATCCATTGATTTGGTTAAAAGACCCAGCGTTAACAGGAAGAATGAAAAAATTATTAAAGAAATGTTCATTACCCAAAAACCATAAAGACGATTTCTTTCCATCCATTGATGAAAGATAAAACTCATCGGCAACAATAAAAAACAAAGAACACCCAGGCGGTTTTGGATCATGATCAATGGATACAGCGAAATTGCCAGGCAAAGTACCCAAAATAATCTTTTTAAGTCAACCGGAGATAGAAAAAGTTCAAGCAGAATTATTCCAAAACAAATAACCGAGATACCATTCCAAATTAAGGGTGGGGAATCACTAATCCAATTTTTTATTAGTTCACCAGGCAAAGCGACCCCTGAAGCAAAACCATTGGTGACAATCGCACGAAAATACATGATTGGCCATTCAGGAACAAGTAAATAGGATGCAACCCCCAGTACTGCCAGTGAAATGAAAAACCAGACATATGCACTCCAACCTTTTTCAATAAAGAGATAAACAAATAATACAAGCAGCGGGATCATTACTGCCTGCAATTTAATTGTAAGGAGCGCTAGAAGGATACCTGTTCCTGGAAATTTCTTTTCCTGTATGAATCGTAATGCGCCAAGGAAAATTAAGAAAAGAAAGATAAATTCACTGCCTTGTAAGAGGGCGATGACCGAATAGAAAAAGCTGAAGAAATAAAACAATAATTTTCCTGACACCTGCTGGTCATCCTTGAAACCAACAATTCGAAAGACCAACCTGCAAGAAATGAACAAAAAAGCTTCATTAATGATCAACCAAAATGCGCGCGCAACATAAAAATTTTGAAAAAGGGAAAAGGGAAAAAATAAAAAAATTGAGAATAGCGGATTCAATAAATTGAAATTGGTATCTTTCGGGATTACATGTAAAATCTTCGACGATTCAATGAGGAAATTTATCCCGTCCTGAGAATAAGGATTAATGCCCTTAAAGAGTAACATTCTTGCAGATGCCCAATTGACAAAAAAATCCTGACCGCCCCAAAGAGATGACGCGATAAAATAATTAATAACAAGAATGGCGGTTGCGATTGCTAAGATTTTTATCCAATTGTTCACATCAAGTCTTGCAAGCAGACCTTTAAATCTTCTTTTACTTTTTTGGGGGTCAGGTTTAATACCTGGAAGGTTACCCCGCTTCATTCAGTTCTTTCAAATATTTTTCGCGGTTGGCTGTGCGGGCTATCTTGCCACTACTGGTTTTAATTAACCATTTTGGCTGAACCACGTAAGCATCTTTTAGCGTGATTGCTGAATTCTGTGCAATTGTCTTCCGAATCTGCTCTTTAATTTGATCCATTTCCTGCATCATCTCTGCTTCAATCTCAGCAACCACCACAACTTCCTCTGTGCCTATTTTTTCATTAAAAACTCCAAATGCCACCACCCTGCCCCGATGTACTCCTTTCACTTGCATGGAAAGGTATTCAATGTCCTGTGGGTAAATATTTTTTCCACCAACGATAATCATGTCTTTTTTTCTGCCGCTAATGTACAACTCCCCATCAGCCAGGTAACCCAAATCACCTGTTTTAAACCAACCGTCCTGCATGGATTTTTCGGTTTCATCCGGCCGGTGATAATAACCAGTAAGCATGCAATTGCTTTTTATGGCAATTTGCCCAACATGTCTTTCGGGTAATTCCAAATTTTTTTCAGAAATGATCTTTACCTGCGTATTTTCAATTGGTCGGCCATTTGACACCATTTTGATGGATGGCTTTGAGGAAGCTGGACAGGCTTTTTGCTTGTGTTGAAATTCTTCCAAATCTATTTCATCAACGGTCAATGCCTGTTCAATTCCTCCCTGGGTGACCGCAAAAACATTCTCGGCCATGGCATAACAGGCAGCCAGAGCACTATTCCTCAAACCAAACCCGGTGAACCTTGAGATGAATTTTTGGTGGCTGTCCCAGCGGACAGGTTCGGAACAATTGATCACAGCTCGCAGGCTTTCCAATTTCACATTTTCCATCTGACTGTCGCGAGTCTTGTCCGCACAAAAGTTATAGGCAAAATTTGGAAGCCAACAAAGAGTTCCTTTATAGGTTGATATCAATGTAAATAATTTGTAAGGCGCCCTGACCCACTCAAAAGGAGACATGAGTACTAATGGTATGCGCAATAAAATTGGCATTAAGAAACAGGCGATCAAACCCATATCATGATAGAGAGGCAGCCAACTGACTATGACATCGTTTGGTTTTAGCAGAATGGCTTTGCTGTAGGACTCTAATTGATTAAAAACAGCAATATGCGATAATGACACGCCTTTTTGCAGACCGGTGGTACCGGATGAATGCTGTAAAAGGACAATGTCAGTCGGTTGTCTTTTCAATCCACCATAAACCGGTATCTCGGATTTTTTACCCACATTTTCGACAACAATCACTTCTCTTACAGAACTACCTGGTTCAACGGCGGATTTGATCTCCCCTTCGAATTCTGCATAGGTAACGATTGCGGTGGGTTTGGTGATTTTAATTAGCTGAGCAAGATCTACCCGATAACGATCAGGGATCAATTTTTCAGTGAGAAAAGGCATAATCGAGGGGATGGCTCCATGTAAAATGCATCCAAAATAGGCATAGATCAGGTCAAGCCCGTGCTGCAAGACAAGGATAACCACATCTCCGGGTTTAACATCCTTCGCGATGAGTTCATTGGTGTAATTGGTGGCGCTGTTAACCAGTTGTGAGTAGGTTATGTGTTGATCGAGTATTCCAGCTTTTATTAAATGGATGATTTCTTGTTCCGGAAAATCCTTCAAAGAGTTTAGCAGGGACTCAGTGAAGGTCTTCATGATTTTTTTATTCGCGTTTGAATAAGTCCTGATAATTGATCCAGATTATCAAAACAGTCTGAATTTAATTCGGTATCATCAATATGTACACCAAATTCATCTTCCACCATTAACGCCAGATCAATCAAGTGGAATGAATCAATTAATCCGCTTGTAATCAGCGGTTCAGCATCTTTAATTACGCGTTCGGGTTGAGAGAGAATTTCTTTAGCGATGCGGTTACTTATTTTTTTGATGATTTCTTTCTTATCCATTTTCAATTCCAGTTTTTTAGAAATTATTTTAAATCACTTTTTATGGAGCTTGGCAATAATTGTTCTTGAGGATAGACGTTATTTCTTTTACCAGCAGCGCCTCACCATCCCGGTTCAAATGAATGGCCGAATTTGTGAACATGTCCCCGGGAACAAGGTTATAAAAATCATAGAACGGGGTTTTAAATTTATCGGAAGTATTTTTTATGATTGCACGATATTGCTCATATGCCCAGCGGGGGTAGTAATAGTTATAACGGATTTCACTATTTTCACCCTGGCTGATTAATATCGGCTCATTTATTAATACTACGGGTATTGACATGTTTTTTATTGCGATTTCAAGCACATCCAAAGATAATTCACCCTCAATCATACGTTGCCCTTTCCCATGAAATGTGTCATCCGGTTCAAAATCCCTTCTTGCAGGGGTAAAAGGTGAATTTAAATCCTGGTCGATTCCAGTCGCCGCCCACATAATGCCATAAGCCTGGAGCCTTGCCAGGTCTGCCAGGTTTCTTCTTTGGTTTAAAAATGTCCGGTCAATAAAAGTGGATTCATCGAAATTATATGACTCATCAAGCCCATATTGCTTGACGATCTGGTTAATCAAAGGCGCATTGTTTCTCAATAATTCGGAATTGGTCTGGTTTTCTCTTGGGAATGATTCCAATGTAACAAGCCACAAAATAAGATCCGGATGATATGCCAATGCACGATCAATAATCATCAGGTCTTTTAATATCGTCAAAGTTGGATAGCCCAAATTATAAAAAACCATTCTTTTCCCATCACAACTCATCAGATTCAGATTATTGAGCTGCCCTGACAATGTATCCGAATTTTTTTGAAGTGATCCCCAGACTGAGGAATCACCCACAATAAAAACACGGTATTCATCCTGCTCCTTTGCCTCACCAGCAAGACGCAAAGAGGAAAACATCGCCTCAATATTGTTGATTGTCAGATTGTATGATTTGCTTGGATTTTCCCCAAAGGGAAGTCTTTCCCGTCCCGGTAAAATTGAATTGTATAACGAAACTTTACCGATGGCCCTTTGATCAAAGCCAATAAATAAAAAATTAAAAACAACAAAAAGAACAACAACTTTTACAATGACCCTCCCCATGGATATCTTTAAGTGATTCTCTTTTTGAGGCATCGTAACTTATTTTCCAAATAACCTTAATAAAACATCAAATCCTGCATGCACATCAGGAATGACGAACCAAATCCACCCTATGGAAACAAATAAAA
Source organism: uncultured Chloroflexia bacterium (assembly GCA_963802275.1). Lineage (GTDB taxonomy): Bacteria > Chloroflexota > Anaerolineae > Anaerolineales > Anaerolineaceae > CAZMZW01. Next base: position 238,665 of record CAWDIB010000004.1, read on the forward strand.
ATGTCAGAGTTGTTGAAACGAAGGTTATTGCTGATCCAAAATGACCGTACTTTGAGCTTGATACACCAATCTTTTGCATCCATTGGTTCCATTGGGTATGAACGATCAAGCCGATGCCATGCCAGACCCCCCACACCAGATAATTGGGAGAAATGCCATGCCAGAGGCCAATCAAAACCATAGTCAACAATTGTGGAATTGAGTTGAGAATAAAAACAGAACTGACTGTTTTTTTTGATCTCAAAAACCTAGTCAATGGAAAAAAGAAATAAGCTCGAATCCATTGGGTCAGGGTCATATGCCAGCGGTTCCAAAAATCGGTGAGGTTTTTTGCCAGGTAAGGCCGATTAAAGTTTTCCGGAAGAGAAATACCCAATAATGCGCTCATGCCGAGAGCAATGTCGGTATAACCTGAAAAGTCAAAGAAAATCATTAGGGCAAACGCAAATAGCATGATCCAAAGCCAGGTTGGCGAATTAACTAGCAATATATTGGTTTGATTGATGGAAAATATGGCAAGCGTATCAGCAATGACAAATTTTTTTGCTAATCCCATAACCAAGCGGATTCCACCTTTATAAACATCTTCCGCGAATAAGGTTTCCTCGTTCAATTCGTTTTTAAAATTCTGAAAACGGTCAATCGGTCCGGCAGTCAATGCTGGAAGGTAAATCACATAGTTAAAAAATGTTCTTACATCGGTCGGTTCCAAGCGCTTATTTTGAAAATCGCGCAACGTATGAATCAAACGGAAGGCAATATATGAAAATCCCAACCAGGTCAAACTTAATATTTTGAGCACTGGATGGCAGAAAAACCTGCCCGGCTGTTTTACGAAAATAATTGATAATAAATATTTGAAAATCAACATTTTTTAAAACTATGAAAATTCCAATGATTAAGCTCAATTGGATATATGGAAAAATCCTGTGGTTCTTAAATTTTGAAAACAATAAGCAAATGGTTACAATCAACAGGAGGGATGAAAATACGATTGACGTTTGAGGAGGCAATGTTGCTGTCAATATGAAATTAGACGGCAGATACTTGGAGGTAGATAATACCAGCGGTAGGAGAAAAATAATCAAAAAGGCGGGGATATTTTCTTTTCCCTTAATTTTTTCCAATGGAGTAATGATGATATATGTGAGCAAAATAAGCGTGATAGTAACAAGTGGAAACCAGAAATCAACATACCTGATCAAGGAACCGGGTTGCAGCCAAAAAATACCCAGCAAACTGGCAACAAACAAAAGCCATTGCTTCCCCTTATGATTAAAAAGCAGGCGATATAAAACAATTCCTCCAGTTAATTGGAGGATATGGTCAAAGCTCACTCAGAATCCCTGATAAATCCAGATTGGAGATGAATCTGAAGAAAAAATTAGGATTAAGATAATGGCAATAAAAAGCATTAGAGATAATAAGTTTTCTCTTGAAAGCAGGGAGCGAAATAAATTCATTTAAGACCGCAGACCCTCCATTCATTATTTTCAAGAACCAGTTTGTATGCCCGCTTGCTCAAATCAATTTTTTGAATTTCAGAATCGTAGGTCAGTTTTATAAAACCGTTGCACAATACCGCTGCTTCAGCCGAGGACTGGGAATTTACTTGACAATCAACATTTTCCAATGAAATACCAACGTTCATGAAAGAATCCAATTCTTTTTGTGCTTCGTTTTCCCAATTCTTGCAAGAAAAGCTGATCAGTTTGGCAGGATCTTTTTCTACGAGTGCATTGAGATAATCATTAACCACTTTGGAAGGGTTCTGACTTGGACTCCCCTGGCACCCAACCAGAATCACAAAAAAGATGAATAGGAAATAAAATCCACTTTTCATACTTGAATTAATACCCATTACACATCTATTCCATAAATGCGATGGTTTTTATAAGGTCTAACACCCAAATTGACAAGGTCTTTGCGCATTTGCGTGGCAGATTCAGCAACCTGGGTCAATTCGCCATGTCTAAAATGATAACCATGTGCCGATTTTTCCATCTCGGAGAACATCAGGTAATTCCCACCCCTGCCATGGAATTCCGGCAATACCCCGACGCCATTAAAAGAAACCCAATCTGTTCTCTTAACTTCAAGTAAATAATCAGCTATTGCCCAGGGGGTAATTGCTCCTTTTTGTCTTTGCAATGCAGCGGAGATATCTGGGAATGCGAGTAGAAATCCGACGACTTCATCCTTGTAGGTGATGATTTTAAATAAATCAGGTACAGCCAAGGTCAATAAATTGTTCATGTTGAAAACAATTTCATTTTCTGTCAATGGATAATATTCCCAATTGTTGACAAAAGTCTTGTTGTAGGCATGACCGATCTTCATTCCCCATTTTTTTAATTCTGATTTATTCTTGAACCGCAAGACTTTAAAAGCACCCCGTTTTTCCAGTATGGCGGCGACTTCGTGAACTTTTTCCGGCATGTGGAATTCATCAATACTGGTATAGCATGATACCCAATCCACTACTTTGGTGAAGCCGATTTTTTCAACGAATTTTGGGTAATTGGGCAGGTTGTAATTCATCATCACCATCATTTGCCGATGCTCAAAACCCTCCACCAGAAAACCATAGCCATCAAATGGTGAAAAACCCTTTGGCCCCAGTAATTTATTCAGTTTACGGGATTTTACCCAGTCAAATGAAAATTCAAACAGCTTATCTGCCACACTCTGGTCATCCACACATTCAAATAAGTAAAAAGAGGCTTGTTTTTTATCATGGTATTGATTGTATGGTTTATTCTCCAGCAAACCGATGCGTGCCACCATTCTGCCGTCCTGTCGCGCAATAAAAAAATCAGCATCTGAATGCTCGTAAAAGGGATGCTTGTTCTTGTTCATCATCATGCGGATATCTGCCAGAATCGGGGGTACCCATTGTTTTACCCCCTGATAGAGCAGAAACGGAAAATGAACAAATTCTTCAATTTGCTTTCTGGATTGAAGATCAACTTTTTCGATTGTAATCATAGCCAACCTCCTAATATTAAGGTTGTTACCGGAGATGGAAATTAGTATACACCAATCCAAATATTCATCCGTAATTTTACTTTGTGTTTTTTATTTCAAGTAGCGTTCGGTATAATATTCGATAGATTACGTAATAGGAGATAAAGTTGGATAAATTTATCATTGAAGGCGGCAATCCCCTTTTCGGTGAAGTGTGCGTTTCCGGAAACAAGAATTCCGCCCTGCCCATCCTGGCCGCTTGTTTATTAACTGATGAACCTGTGATATTACACAATGTCCCCAATATTCTTGATGTAAAAACCATGCGAGCGTTACTGGAAAGCCTGGGAGTCTCCATAACCACCCTCGATGAGCATTCATGGCGGGTGCAGGCAAAGGAAGTCCATCCAGCCAGTTTGGACCCTGGACTCTGTAAAAATATCCGCGCTTCAATTCTTTTAGCTGGACCTATGACCGCCAGAACCGGGAATTTGCATCTTTACCCACCGGGTGGAGACGTCATTGGAAGACGGAGGGTGGATACTCACATTCTTGCATTGAGGGCACTTGGTGCAGAAGTTCAATACAACCGGGATTTTACATTTCGCGCCAAACAACTTAGGGGGGCGGATATTCTTTTGGATGAAGCCAGCGTAACCGGCACCGAAAATGCCATCATGGCATGTGTCACTGCCCAAGGCCAATCCATCATCCGCAATGCCGCTTCCGAGCCGCACATCCAGGAACTATGTCATTTCCTCAATCTTCTGGGAGCAAAGATCAACAATATCGGTTCCAATACATTGATGATTGATGGGGTGAGCGCTTTACATGGCGGTGAATTTACCATTGGCCCAGACTACCTGGAGGTGGTCAGCTTTATTGGCGCGAGTGTAGTGACCCATGGATCTATCCGCATCAATGACGCCGGCAGTGAGTACTTGAACATGGTTCAACTGGTTTTTCGCAGGTTGGGTGTCACCTGGAATGTGGATGGAAATGACATCGTTGTACCCCAGGAACAAAATCTGACCATTGAACCGGATTTGGGCGGTGCTATCCCTGAAATCAGCGTGATGCCATGGCCCGCGTTCCCAACCGACCTGATGAGCATCGCCATCGTGATTGCCACCCAATCCAAAGGCACGGTTTTGTTCCATGACTGGATGTATCCGAGCAGAATGTTTTTTACAGACAAGTTGGTTGGAATGGGCGCGCACATCATCTTATGTGACCCTCATCGCTGCATTGTTCAAGGCCCAAGCAGACTTTATGGGGAGAAAATGGAAGGGCCTGATATCCGCGCTGGGATGGCGCTGCTCCTGGCTACCCTCTCCGCTGAAGGCTGCTCAACCATCCGCAATGTAGGCCAAATTGACCGGGGTTATGAAAAAATTGATGAGAAATTAGCTGCCTTGGGAGCGAAAATCAAGAGAGAAAAAAGTTAATAAAAAACGCCTCTGGGAACTCCAGAGGCGTTTTTCTGTTATTTTTGTGTTTTGGTAACATCAAGGAACTGGTTCAATGCCTCACGCAGCATTGTCTCAGGTACTGATCCAACCTGCCGGTGAACCACTTTTCCACCATAAACGAAAAGCATGGTGGGAATCCCCTGCACACCATAACGGGATGCCCATTCCTGGTTTTCATCTGTATTCACTTTGGCTATGAGCAGCTTCCCATCGTATTCTTTGGCAAATTTTTCCAGAATGGGTGCGATCATTTTACATGGACCGCACCAGGGTGCCCAAAAATCCACAATGACCGGAAGTGTGGATTTTAAAATTGTTTTTTCAAAAGCAGCGTCGTTCACATGGATCGGTTCGTTCATGAGGGTATCTCCAGTAAGTAATTTTGTATAACTATAACGAAAATGTTATCCTACGAGCATAAATATTTTGTTAATAATCCCGTAATTATTGTCCCTTATTATTTGCTTCTTTTCAGATCTATGAAACGGTAGCCCACACCCCTTTCGGTCAAAATGTATTTCGGATTGGCAGGGTCTTTCTCCAGTTTTTCCCGCAGATAATTAATATAAAGCCTGACATAATGTGACTCGTCTCGATATTCATATCCCCAAACCCGCGAGAGGATCTGGTCGTAAGTCAACACCCAACCTGCATTCTGGACGAGATGGTAAAGCAAGCGATATTCTGTAGGCCGCAAATTAATCAATTTCCCTTCGACCCAGATTTCCCTGCGGCTAAAATCAATCTTAAACCGATCGTCCACTTCAATAACATCATCCGACCCTTCTCCCGGACCTTCAAATCGTCGCAAGACTGCCTTTACCCGGCTGACAAGTTCGCGGGGGCTGAATGGTTTGGTGATGTAATCATCCGCCCCCAATTCCAAGCCCTTGACTTTATCATCCTCCTCGCCTTTGGCTGTCAGCATGATCACAGGTATCTTGCTAACCTCACGAATCATCTTTAACACTTCAAAGCCATCCAGATCAGGCATCATAATGTCCAGGAGCACCAAATCCGGAAGTGCTGTGCGCACCTTATCCATTGCCTGCTGACCCTTATAAGCTTCAACAACCTGGAAGCCATCATGTTCCAGATTAAGGCGTATAAAACGAGCCATTCTTTCTTCGTCATCCACAACAAGAATTTTTTGACTCTTTTGTACGTTCATCTGCAACTCCTGTTTTGTTTGATATCAATTATAGACGTTATAAATATTATCCTTCATAATTATCGCTTACTTGGATTAAAATCAATCATCATGAGCATCAGTTTCAGCCTTTACCAGCTCCAAAAAATTGACAGCCAGATACAGGAAAGCGAAAAACGGCTGGCTATGATTCAAACAGAAATGGAAAGTGATCTAGTAGTTACGGAAGCCTTAAAAATACTCCAGATCAGCCAGGATGCTTTTTTGAAAATAAAAGAGGAGGTTGATCATATCAACCAGGAAATCCACCAAAGGAAAGTAAAAATCGAACAAAGCGAATCGGCGCTCTACAGTGGAAACGAAAAAAATCCAAAAATGCTGCAAGACCTGCAAACCGAGATTGGATCATTGAAGAAACAAATCATGGGTTTTGAGAATGAGTTACTAGACAAGCTAATCGAACAGGATACTGCCGAACAGACTCTAAAAAAAAGAAAATCTGAATTTGATGCGCAGAACACAAAGTTAAATTCGGTTAAATCGCTATTGACCTCAGAGATAGACAACCTGTTAAAAATAAATGAGCGATTGAAAATAGAACGGATTACAGCCGTCACACAAATTCCTTCGGATTATCTTCGGGAATACGAGAAACTCGCAGCCAGTAAACAAGGGATCGCCGTCGGGACAATCATGGATGATTCCTGTTCTGTGTGTGGAACAACATTTACTCCCGCTCAGTGCCAATCGGCAAGGTCACAAAGTGCGTTCTTCTACTGCCCGACCTGCCACCGTATTATTTACGGGGATTGAATTTCGTTAAGTCTGTCCAGAAGCTTTTGCTTCTCTGTTCCTTCTATTCGCAAAACTTTATCGTGAGAGTGAATCCCCCTGACAATCGTGATTTGATCCCGCCTAATTCCCAGAACATTGGCAAGAAACTTGATTAATTCCTGATTCGCCCTACCCTCAACAGGTTTTGCCTTCAATTCAACCTTGAAGGAATACTCACCCTCGCGTTTTACGATCTTGTTCTGTTTTTTATTGGGAACCACCTTCAAGTCCAAAAAAAAGCTTCCAATCATTTCAATCGATCGCAAGAAGAATTCCAAACCTTCCGGTTTTACCCTTTTCAGTCCGATGTGAAAACCAGTCATTGGCATTTGAAGCCGTGCAAATGTTGGCCTGAGTGATGTTCACCACTCCGGCTTCCCTCAACGCCTGTTCGTTGGATTGCCACAAATCCAAATGATACTGTTCATTTTTCAAAGTCACCAATGCCTGCCAATCGTTAGGGAAGGCATCTTTTACCCTATTAATAACATCCAAACCAACTGGATACCGTTCACTACTGATGGAAGGGCCAATGAAGGCTTGAATTTCCTGAGGATTCGTGCCAAAAGATTCGTGCATTTTTTCTGCAGCCACTCTGGCAATCTTTTGCACCGTTCCCATCCAACCGGCATGTGCCAAACCAATCACACAATTGACCGGGTCAAAAAGCAATACAGGAACACAATCGGCATAACGCATCAATAGGACAACCCCGGGTGTATTTGTGATGATAGCATCCGCCTGGATATAAGTCTGTTCACGGGGGCGTGGTCGATCAACCACGACCACCTTGGCGCTATGAATCTGCCAGACATCAAAAAAATCATCATCGGGAAAACCAAGTGCCCGCATGATGCGGGTACGATTTTCGATCACATTTTCTCGGGAATCACCGACAGTGGTTGAGAGATTTAAAGAAGACCACGGTTCAGGACTGCAACCGCCATGTCGTTGAAAGATGCCATGAGAAATACGGTGATCACTATCCAGATTCTGGAAGGTCAAATATTTTATCTCTTCGCAGTGATGAAGATTCATAAAATTATTTCCACTCATTTGGAATTTGATTTAATGTTTTCCCGCATATTTTCTTCGACCAAGGGAAATAAAAAAAATGCAGTGCTGATGCCGAAAGCACAGCCGGTAATCGTGCGCAGTACTGGCGTACTCTCCCTTACCGGCAGCCAGGATAGAAAACTTATCCCCAGACCGCCGAACTGGGAGATGCCATCCAGCCCAATGGGAACGAGGCCAAAAAGGATCCAACTCCACCAGGGCAGTGGTTTGGCTTTTCTTCCTGAAAAATGAAATAATAATCCACAGACAAGCAAAGAACCATAGATGGCGATGTCCCGTTGGCACAAAGCCACCTTAAAACCCACCTGGGAATTTCCATAAAAATTCCTGGCATAGAAAAGATCAAGGTTTTCATCTCCGGTGATGGATTCGTAAGTCAGCAAACCAGTGATTCCCGCCAATTGGCGCGGATAAAAAGGTTGTTCGCCAAAAAGGAACCAGGAACGGAAAGCCAGCTGATGACAGAATGCATCATAAGTCCAATAGATCAACCTAGCCGGAGTCTCCAATTGTAATTTCATGAGGACCGGCGCGAGAAAAGCAAAGAAGAGAAAAAGGAAGAGCAGCCCACATATGATCCACATGTAATTTTGATTAAACCAAATAGAAAATTTGGCAGTCTTTCCGGAATTTGCGTTGTTCATGAGAAAAAAATTAGATTTCGTTAATAGGTTTGTTCGACCACAAAAACCTGTGTGGAAGTAAAGCTGTTGTCGGTGCGATCACCGGCAGCAAAGTCCACTTCAGGTTTGGTCCATCGGAAAATCCATTTGGCATCTTCGGGTTTTGCATTTACACAGCCATGAGACCGATAGGTGCCAAAATCGTTATGCCAATGGGTCGAGTGAATAGCAACTCCTTCCCCCACAAACAAGGTCGTCCAAGGTACTCCCATCGTATCCCAACCTGCACCTGTACCTCCTCCAGCCATGTGAATAGAAAATAACTTACGCCAAATAGAGAAAGTTCCCACAGGAGTGGTCCATTTATCAGCAGGTAAACCGCTTTCATCCAACTTTCGGCCTGTGGACACCTGGCAATAAAACACCTCTGAATTGCCCTCATAACAGGATAGTGATTGATGATTGATATTAACCACTATTTTTTTATCGGCAACTTCAGGGTGGATGGGCATAACTTCTTCCCTTGTAATCGGTCGAAATGCCCTGGCGTCCGCATAAAACCAATCGCCGTAACTGCCATAACGATCGCCCACCCGGTATACAACCAGACCTTCCGCATTCGTTTTTATTTCATCTACCCAAACGACCTGGCTGTAGTAAAGACGCCATAAACCTGGTGCAACATCACCCAACCAGGGAGACCTGGCAGGTGGGTTCGCCAATTGAATATTGACATATGGGACAGTCACTTCCACCCACATGCCCATAGCCCTTCTCAGATGGTGCATCCAATTGTGTGACGGGTGTATTGGGTTTATTGCGAACAGGCTGCAGACTGGGACCATACACGTAACCGTCAGGTGTTTCCACCCATCGGCGATTGACACGGCCAGGTACCAAATCCCCGACAACCTCCCGCAGCCAAACAACACATTCATCATCTTTAAGGGTACGAATCGCTGTGCTGGAGGCACTCGGCCTTGACCAGAGACGGATGGAATTTGGTGATAATACAGTATTCCGTCCGAGTAGCTCGCCTTGCGGAAAATCATCCAGTTTCTGCATCCCGCCCAAAACCGGAGAAAATGCCATTGATCCGAGACCCATGGCACCCACTTTCAAAAATTCCCGGCGCGTTAGATTTTGCTGCTTTGTTTTCATGAGGGTGAATTATAGATTAATTCTTTAGTCCATGATTTTGTGCGTCAATATTTCCCGGTGAATGCGATTAATATCTTCATGCCAAAAAGAATCTTCTCTTTTAAAAGAAACAATCGACTGAATATTGTTAAATAATTTACCGGTTACCTCGCCCAATCGATATTCTGGGTTATTCATCAGGCGGATATTCACCGCCCTGGCCGCTACAAACATCTCAATGGCAATGACGAACATTGTATTTTGGATAATCTCATATGCGTGTTTTGCCGCAGCCAAAGCATTTGCGTTCAAATCCTCCTGATTGGCTGATGTAGGAAGGGATTGAATGGAATCGGGAGTTGCCAGCACCCGGTTTTCCAAAACGAGGGAGGCAGCGGTATATTGAGGGATCATCACCCCCGAGTTGATACCAGCTTCTTCGCTTGAGCCAACCAGCATGGGCGGTAATCCGTTATTATGATTCTCATCCAAGAGAATGAATAATCTTCTTTCCGCAATGGCAGATAATTCGGTCATGGCAATTGACAAATAATCCATGTTCAAGGCAATTGGCTCGCCATGGAAATTTCCTCCCGAGATGACATCCTGCGAAAATATCAGCGGATTATCAGTAGCAGCATTCGCTTCTTTTTGGATGAGTTCTTTTACAAAATCAAGGGTATCCAATATCGGTCCATGAACCTGTGGGATGCAGCGGAAGGAATAGGGATCCTGGACCTGTGCGGCTGAATTAATTAGAGTGCTGTTTTGAATATTCTCCCTGATTGTGGCTGCCACCTTACTTTGACCAGGTAAGCCACGTGCTTGATGCAGGCGAGAGTCATAAGCATCACTTTTACCCAGGATGGCTTCCAAGGATAAGGATGAGGAAAGATTTGCCATCTGCAGGCAATAGTCCGCATCATAGCACGCCAATGCGGCGATGGCAGCTGAAAAGGAAGCACCATTGATGATAGCCAATCCTTCCTTGGCGGATAATTCCAAACGGGTAATACCAGCCTTTTGCATGGCTGTCTTGCCAGAGAGCCGAACTCCCTTGAAAAACACCGTCCCGGATTCATTTTCCTCCATCGCGATCATCCCTGGTAAACACCAGCGCCAATTGGGATAACATGCACAAATCCCCGGATGAGCCCAATGAACCTTTATTTTTTACCACCGGCGTCACTTTTTTATTCAACATATCGAGGAGGGTTTGTATGATCTCTACACGCACGCCAGAAAAACCCTTTGCAAGAGAATTAGCCCTGATGAGCATGGCTGCACGCACGATCTCTTCGGAGAAGTCATCGCCATATCCAATCGCGTGGCTGATGATCAGATTACGGTTTAAGTTTTTTACAGTCCTGAATCGAAATGGTTTTATCAGAAAAGATACCAAAACCGGTATTAATTCCGTAGGCCGGTTTACGGGAATTCTGAATCTGTTGCACCGTTTCTTTGAATGATGGATGGCAGGCAGGCAGGAGGGGTCTAAAGATACAGAATCATAGTTCCTGCTGACCTTTATGATGTCAAGTAACGCAAGCGAGAAACCGTTAATTTTTGCCATGAATCATCCTTTTCATTTAAATTCCTTTCTACCCACTCTACGTATCTCTCGGGCAATTTCCCTTTCAGCAATGCTGCGGCGTTTATCGAATAGTTTTTTCCCTTTCGCCAGTGCAATTTTGACTTTTGCTCTACCATTTTTCAAATACACTTGCACAGGTACAATGGTCAAACCTTTTTTTTGAATTCCTTCCAACAGTTCTTTCAGTTCACGCTTATTCAATAATAATTGACGATTGCGGGTCGGCAGGTGGTTTTCACGGCTGGCCGGATCGTAGGGTGAAATATTGGCACCAACCAACCAGGCATTCAAACCATTTAACTGCACATAGGCTTCGCTAATGCTAATATGCCCTGCCCTGATTGACTTGATCTCACTGCCTTTTAGAACGATACCAGCCTCGAAGTCATCCAACAGAAAATATTCAAATTTCGCTTTGCGATTTGTCGCAATAATTTTGTGACTCATTGGCTCTATTTTAACATCAGCTGATTCATCTGAATTCTCAGAATCGATGTTGGTTGAATGCAAAAAACCTTCCTCGCTATTCCTGAAAATTGATTACGAAAAGGTAAAATAAATATGCAGGAGGAATGATGAAAAAGAGGATTTCATTAGCGTTAGGGGGCGGGGGGATGCGCGGATACGCACATATTGGTGTGCTGGCACAATTGGAAAAGGAAGGTTATGAAATTGCTGCTATTTGCGGCACTAGTATAGGTGGTATCATCGGCGCGCTTTATGCCAGTGGATATTCTGCGGAATCAATCGCCTCTTTTATTGATGAATTGGATATGCAAATCCTTTTCAGACCGGAAAAGAACCAGCCACCTTCCCTCCTGGGGCTGGGTGGATTATTGAATTTGTTAAGGTCAAAATTGGGAGAGCGAACCTTTAAGGATTTGGTTATTCCGTTTACCTGCACCGCAGTGGACATGCACTCGGGAAATGAGATCATCATGGACTGCGGAAAAGTATTCGATGCAGTACAGGCAACTTCCGCCATGCCGGGCATTTTTCCGGCCAAAGTAATTGGAGACCTATATCTTGTGGATGGTGGGATATTTGACCCAGTTCCGGTGGCAGTAGCCAGAAGCATGCGACCTGATGTCCCTGTTATTGCCATTTGCCTTACACCGGAAAAAGGGAATTGGGAGAATCTTCCGCATATGGAGATACCCAAACACACCCTTGTACCACCTGCCGTTATAGATACTGTTCTGCAATTGAGGCTTGGACAGGCATTGCGAATCTTCATCAATTCATTGGATATGATGACCAATATGGTTGCGGAATTAAGATTGAAAGTGGAAAAACCTGACCTGATCATCCGTCCTGATATCAAGCAGTATCCGATGTTCAGTGATGTAAATCCTGCAGCGCTGATTGATCTTGGGAAAAAAGCGGTTAGAAAAAACGCGGGTGAAATAGAAAAATTATTTTTAACCAACCTAAGAATAAATCGATGGTTCAGAACCGCTCATATGCCGGGAAAGCGCTTCAGCCAACTCAATCTAAATATAGAATCACCTTCCCCGCAAGATGGCAAATAAGCCAACCATGAAACCGATGCTTAAGATGATGAGGATGACCAACCCCATGGGAATAGGTCCTGTTGTCGAACCTGAATAATCAGTATATGTTGGGATAACCAAGGGAGGCGCTGGCGTGAAGGTGGCTTTTCTGGTTGGTATGGGAGTCTGAATGAACTGCGCCGCCAGGGTTGGGTCAATGGTTTGATTGGCTACGACCGTTGGTGTAGGCGGAGGTTCTATGATCTGTAAACTGCCGGGGGATAATGAAACAAGGGCAGATAAAACCCATCCTTTGCTTCCACTCACCCCAGGGTAATAAATCAAAATCCAATCTCCACCTACAGAACGGCCTAAAGCTGGGGCTCTTTGTCCAGGTAATAATGTACCGATCAAATCATATAGAACCCCAGGTCCAGACCGCACATTGATCGGATCTGGTTGATCCAAATTGACAATCACCATAGGTCCTGACAGTGTGCCAGTAACGGTGGGTAAAGCAATAGTCGGCTGTTGCTGCAGTGCCTCGGCTTTTACAGAAAAAAACAAACCCCAAGCCAACAGGAGCACAAGACTACAACCAAGAAAGAACCATCGCAAGCCTATTTTCGTAAACATTTTAGAATATGGCACTAATTTTCATTATAATCGACGGATATGGAACAACGAATTTTTCATGGTGGGTTCACCGCGCAAACCCTGGCTAACTTTCTTATTTCGACTTTTAACCGCGGCAATTTGAAAGCCCAAGTGATTGGCGAGGACCCCAATTTTCTGGTTCAAATTGTATCAAAAGAATATGCCCGCTCCGGAGGGAATACTGCGCTCAGCGTCCTGCTGCAAAACGTTGCGGATGGAGTGGCAGTCAAAATTGGACAGCAAAGCTGGCTGGGAATTGCCGCCAGCATGGGTTTTACCGCGTTGTTGACCATGCGCAATCCTTTCAACCTCCTCACCAGAATTGATGATCTTGCACAAGATATCGAGAACCTTCAATTACAGGATGAGGTCTGGAAGACACTTGAAGAAAATGCGAAAGCGCTGGGGACAAGTTTTGAATTATCAGATCGTTTGAGGCGGATTGCTTGTGAATATTGCAATGTCGCCAATCTGCCAGGAGCGCCTACCTGCATCGCTTGCGGGGCACCCCTGGGAGACGTTCAACCTATCACATGCAAGAATTGTGGATATGTCCTTCTTAAGAATGAATCCGTTTGTCCCAACTGCAGAAAAAGTACCCGTTAGATCTCATCATACAGGATTCAACCACCTTTTACCATCTGATTGAATGAAAAGCTCAGCTTCCTTTGGTCCCCAGGAACCCGCCTGATATGCGTACACCTGCTGCTGAGGCACCTTCCGCCAGCCATCAAGGATTTTTTGGGTGAATTTCCATTGTTCAATCACCTCATCAGTCCTGGTAAAGAGGGTGGCATCCCCATTTACGCAATCCAGCAGCAACCTTTCGTAGGCCTCCGGAGTTTCAATACCAAAAGTATCATGGTAGCAAAATTCCATCACAACAGGCGCAATTTGATTCTCATAACCCGGTTTCTTTGCTCCCAATGTAAGGGAGATGCCTTCATCCGGCTGGATCCTGAAAACAAGGCTGTTCGGGGCTATCCCTGCAAAATTCTTCCAGTCAAATAAAGCAAGGGGAACCTGCTTGAAATGAATCGCGATTTCAGTGGCATGCTTCGGCATTCTCTTTCCACAACGGATATAAAAGGGAACACCCGCCCAGCGCCAATTATCAATAAAAAGGCGAAGAGCCAAATAGGTTTCGGTGGTTGTTTTTTTGAACACCCCGGATTCTTCTTTGTAGCCTTGAACAGATTGGTTGTTGACCATCCCAGAGGAATACTGCCCGCGGATAGTATTATTCATCAAATCCTGGTCACTCATTGGCCGAAGCGAGCGCAGTACCTTGATCTTCTCATTTCTGACTGAATCAGCGTTGAATGTTGAAGGCACCTCCATGGCAGTCAGGGTCAATAATTGCAGCAAGTGATTGGCAAACATGTCACGAATGAGACCAATTTGGTCAAAATACCCAGCCCGTGTACCCACCCCAAGCGTCTCTGATACAGTGACTTGGACATGGTCAATATAATGGTTGTTCCATAATGGTTCAAATATGCCATTGGCAAATCTCAGCACCAGGATATTTTGGACAGTCTCCTTGCCCAAGTAGTGGTCAATACGAAATATCTCTGATTCTTGAAAATAACGCTGTAAGTTTTGCTCAAGTTCAAAAGCTGAATTTAGGTCAAATCCAAACGGTTTTTCCACTACAATGCGGTGCCAGCCAGACAACTGAAGCAAACCGCTTGCCCCGATTTTCTGGATGATTGTTAAATATTCACTCGGCGGCGTAGCAAGATAGAAAATGATGCCCTCGAATTCTTTTTGCGACAATTCGTTTTTCAATGAATCATAGCCGGTGATGTCCTCAAATGTCGAAGAGATATATTTCGAAGGTTTTAAAAGCTTTTCAACAAGTTCATCTTCTACCGGTTTGGAGCGGGAATAATCAAGGACACCCTGATTGAGATTATTGCGCATTTCCTGATCCGTCCAAAGGCGACGGGCAAAGCCGAAGATGGTTAAAGGACTTGAAAGACTATTATTTTTCATTAACTGGTAAATACCCGGAATCAATTTTCGCCTGGTTAGATCTCCAGTAGCGCCAAAAACCACGAGAGCGATTTTTTCTTGTGTCATTCTTTCCTCACCGATTGAATTTTATTTTTCCTTGTGAAATTCATGAATCGTTGCTTTATTTGTGTTTATTGAGGATCATGTTTGTAAGTTGCATTTCATTTTTCTACATATTTTATTTTAGCATCCAGGATGAGCAATACAAAGGTCGGCAAACAGGTTATTCAAACAATTTCTCTGATGAGGTAATAATATTTCATTTTTGGAAAGGACAATAATTTATCAATACTACAAAGTCAAAACGTCTTATATAATTAGAGCAAGTAATCAATGAATTAATAAAAACCCTTACATTTTCTCGAAAATAAATGAAAATCAAAGAGACTTCGATAACCGATATTGATGGAATCCTGGTCGGGCATGCTCAGGATACCGAAGCTCTGACCGGTTGTACGGTTGTCATTTATCCGAATGGCGCGGTTGGCGGGGTCGACCAGCGCGGTGGCGCGCCGGGAACCAGGGAAACGGATTTGCTGCGTCCAATGCACCTGGTGGAAAAAGTACATGCCATCCTCTTAACCGGCGGTTCTGCTTTTGGGTTGGATGCCGCCAGTGGTGTGATGAAATATCTTGAAGAAAAGAACATTGGTTTTAACACAGGCATCGCCAAGATCCCCATTGTACCCGCAGCAGTCATTTTTGACCTGGGACTTGGTAATTCAAAGGTCAGACCGGCTTTGGAGATGGGATATCAAGCCTGCCTAAATGCCAGCCATGAACCACCAAAACAAGGCAATCTTGGTGCGGGGTGCGGCGCTTCGGTAGGAAAGATTCTTGGAATGGGACAGGCGATGAAATCCGGGATCGGGACAGCATGCATTGAATTAGGGGGCAAAGTCAAAGTGGGTGCTGTGATGGTGGTGAATGCGTTTGGTGATGTTTACGAAAAAGATTCACAGAAAATTATTGCCGGTGCGAAGACGCTTCATAAAGGCCCTTTGAAACTTGGGACAGGTCAAATTTTTGCCAATACAATGGAAACCATGAAATCCTTTATGGGCAAAACGGTGTTAAACATTACCAGTAAACAAAATACTGTGATTGGGATTGTCGCTACGAATGCTTTGTTAAGCAAAGAAGAAGCCAACAAGGTAGCCCAGATGGCACAGGATGGCCTGGCCCGAACCATCCGACCAACACACACTATGTATGATGGCGACACCATTTTTGTTATGGCAACCGGCAAACAAAAAACCGACGTTAATTTGATCGGGACATACGCCGCCGAAGTTGTGGCAGATGCAATCATGAACGCGGTGCTATTTGCAGAATCTGCGGGCGGTCTAGTATCAGCAGGAAGCATTTCTAAACCAAAATAAAAAAGGAGATGAGGCATGGTACACATCGTAGCTGACACACTTTCCAGCATTCCCGTTGCGGAAGCCAAGCAATTAAAACTGCCCTATTTACCCCAAATCATTATTTTCGGGGAAGATAGTTACAAGGACGATTCTGAAATAGATTCAACAACTTTTTTGGAAAAGCTCAAGGCATCACCGGTTTTGCCAAAAACGGCTGCCCCCTACCCTGTCTTATATAATCCAATTTTTGAAGAGTTGAGCAAGAGCGGAGAACCGATTTTAGTTCTATGTCCACCTTCCACTGTAAGCGGCACAATCCGTTCAGTGGAAACCGCCAGAAATGACTTTCCAAATGCAAAAATTCATATTGTGGATACGACTTTACTTGGTGCAGGGTTGGGAACACTTGTCAGAAAAGCCCTGGAATGGGCTCAGCAGGGCGACACCGTGGAAACCATCATCAACAAAGTGAAATCCATGGCAGCAAAAAACCGGACCTATTTTCTGCTCGATACACTGGAATACTTACGCAAAGGGGGCAGAATTGGTGCGGCTAAAGCCCTGGTCGGCGGAATATTACAAATGAAACCTTTATTGGCTTTTCGCAACAGCCAAGTGGAACCAGTTGAAAGCCAGAGAACCAGAGCCAAGGCTGTAAAGAGCCTGATGGACCTGGTTCAAAAGGAATGTCCGAAAAATGCAGATGCCCACTTTTGCATCCAGGAAGGAGGCAATCGTGAAGAGGCGCTACAACTTGCTCAGCAATTTGGCGATTTAATGGGTTTTAAAGACATCCCGATTTTCACTGTTCCCCCTGCAATTCTAGTTCATGGCGGACCAGGCGTGGTCGGTGTCAGTTACTTCGTCGCATAATAGAAAATCTATCTTTCATACGCGTTATTGAGGATAGTAAAAAGTTCGTCTTCACCTAAAACAACCGGGTTGGCTTTCATGCTGCTGGCGTTTTTCGCCTGACGGATGATTTCCGAAAAATCTTCCTTGCGAATGCCAAAATCTTTCAGGCAAGGAATGTGGAATTGGTGAACCAACTGCAAGAACCAATCCATTCCTTCCTGGATGGATACGTTTTCTTTTCCGGTTACAATTTCAAAAATATCAACATAACGCTGGTAGAAAATGGATTCCATCTGTCCACGCGTTCTCAACGCTTCAAGGTTGCCCTGGTTGACAAACGACAGCAGACTGGCACATACCGCCCCATGTGCGGCATGGAACATCCCTCCAATCACCGCGGCAAAACCATGTACCGCTCCCAGTCCGGAATTTGCCAGGCAAAGGCCGCCCAATAAACTTACCCAACTCATTTCCGTACGAGAGTGTATGTCCTGACCATTTTGATAAACTCCAGGCAGCGCAGAAACCGCGGTACGAATACCATCCAGGCATAGCATGTCGGTGAGACGATTCGCTTTTATGGAAACATAAGGTTCAATCAATTGCGTAAAAGCGTCCATACCGGAATAAACTGTGATTTCGGGAGAAAGAGACAAAGTCAATTCAGGATCAACGAGGGCAATTTCGGCTTGAATGAAGGGACTGCGCAAACTGACCTTCACCTTTTTCTCTGGAACACCCAGCACAGCATTTTTGGTTACTTCACTACCGGTACCAGCAGTGGTTGGGATGGCAATCAGCGGGACCGCTCGTTTTCCTAGTGGGTGTCCTTTGCCAACCACCTCCAAATAATCCAGCAAATCGCCAGGATTTGTGGTTAGCGCCGCGAGCACCTTACCGGTGTCGATAACACTGCCACCACCGATGGCTATGACCAAATCAGGCAAAAAACCGGCCAGTGATTTCCGTATTTCATAGATGGATGTGATGGAAGGCTCCCCATGAATAGGGCAAATTTGCCATTCTTTTTTTGCATCCTGCAGAAATTGTTCAATTTTTTGAAAATGGCGCCCTGAAGCCGATTCCACCAGTAATACTTTTCGACCATAACCTGTCAAAATATTCGTAAGTTCAGCCAGCTTGCCAGGCCCAAAAATAATTTGTTTGGGAGAGGAGAAGGAGAATACTTGAGAAGGTGCGCTAAGAGTCATTGATCAATCTTCCGGGAAGATGTTGCGATATTTCACACTTTGCCTGGGTTCGGCCATCATGCTTTCCACTTTGCCCCTCCACACCCGATAGTGTTCTGTGTCCTTATGTTTGGCCGCATCCAAATCAGTACGATAACATTCATATAGGATAAATCTATCTGGTGCATCCAGATGTTGGATCACATCAAACTTGATAACTCCGGGTTCTTTGATGCTATTCATGGCATTAATTCTTGTTGCATCAATAAAATCCTTGATGCGGTTTTCTTTCACTAATACATGAACCTGAACAACATACATGCGGCCTCCAATTTTTTATTAATAATTTTAACCATCAAATGATGCAGCCTAAAAGCAATTTCAAGCTATTAATCGTAAGAATGTTGTTAGAAAAGATCATGCCTGTTGACTTTAGTATTCCTTTTATTGTATAGTATGTTATTAAAGCAACGATAGTGTTAAAATTGCGCGTTTGTCTTTGACAAACAGTTGATTTTATTTTTGAAAAAGTGTATTTTTAATACAACTAAATATTTTAGATATCCTCCGTTCGCAAAAGGATCAACCAACCAGAATGGCAAAAAACAAGATAAATGTGATTGATGATGAAGAAGAAGGCGAGTATTCAAGCATTGCCCGCTTGATCGAACTCGGTCATCAAAAATCCTATATCACCATTGATGATATCCTGCATTTCTTCCCGGATGCTGAGCAGGATGTGAGCCAACTTGAGGAAGCATTCGCAGCCCTGATGAATGCCAACATCCCTTTTGTGGAAGATGATGAAACCCTACATGAGCCAAGCGATGAAGAGATCGTCAAAACCGAGGAAAAAGAGGTCATTGAAGAAATTGGGCCGGAAGTTCTGGTGGATGACCTGAAGCATATTGATACGGATGACACTATTGGGTTGTACCTTAAAGAAGTCAGCCGGGTACCCCTGTTGACGGCTGAACAGGAAGTCGAACTGGCGCAGCGCATTGAACGTGGCAGGATGGCCAGAGAAGAATTGGCCAAAGGTAGCGTTGGTAAAACCCGCCGTGTGGAATTACGAAAACTGATTGAAGACGGCTGGGCAGCCAGGGAACATCTGATCACTGCCAACTCCCGCCTTGTCATCAGCGTGGCCAAGAAATACATGGGGCGCGGTGTCCCTTTCCTGGATCTCATTCAGGAGGGAAATATCGGCCTCATCCGCGCCACCAAAAAATTTGATTATCGCCGCGGCCATAAATTCAGCACTTATGCCACCTGGTGGATCCGCCAGGCGGTCACCCGCGCCATTGCAGACCAGGGACGCACCATCCGCGTGCCGGTGCATATGGGTGACCAAATAAACAAACTTCTACGTACCCAACACCAGCTTACACAAAGATTGGGGCGGGATCCCTCGGTGGAAGAACTCGCTGATGAATTGGATGTCCTCCCCAAGAAAGTTGAGAACATGATCCAGGTTTCCAGAAGACCGCTTTCACTGGAAACGCCAACAGATAACGAGGATGATTCGGTACTGGGTGATTTCATCGAAGATGATGAAGTGCCCGCACCCGATGAGACAGCGACATTTAATCTGTTAAGAGAACATCTTGAACTCGTATTAGATATGCTGCCCCCACGCGAAGTGCGCATCCTGCAGCTTCGTTACGGATTATTGGATGGGCAAGCTTATACACTCGAAGAGGTGGGGCGCAAGATGGGAGTCACCCGTGAACGAGTCCGCCAAATTGAAGCACAGGCCTTAAGCCGGTTGCGCCATCCCTCCATCCGCAGAAAACTACGCGACTATCTGGGAGAATAAATAAAGGAAAATATTTCATGACCAGCGTTCCCCTCCGTGCATATATTCGAACCATCGACAATTTGATTGAATTTCATAAATTGAATGAAGCCATTCTGCATGGGAATCATATCCTTAAGCAATACCCAAGGAATATTGATACCTACCGATTGCTGGGAAAAGCTTTGCTTGAAAGCGAAAAACACCAAGCAGCAGAAGTCATATTTGATCGCATTCTTAACATACACCCTGATGATTTTATCGCCAACCTTGGATTAAGTTACATTTATGAAACCAGGGGGGATTTGAGTAAATCGGTCAGCCGCATGGAGGAGGCTTTTGAACTGCAGCCCGCCAATTCATCCATCCAAGATGAATTAAGGCGATTATATAAACAACGTGATGGAATTGAACCGACCCGTGTACGGTTAACACGTGGAGCGCTCCTAAAAATGTACGCAAGAAGCAACTTGCATCAACAAGCGATTGCAGAAACCCGCATCGCCCTGCACGAACATCCAGAACGAATTGATTTTGAGATAGTTCTGGCAAAGATGCTGGTGCTTGCCGGGAACATGATAGAGGCGGTTGAATCCTGTTTAAAAATCATCGCTAAAATACCTTATTGTTTTGAGGCCAATCACATTCTTTTCCAAATTCTTCCAGAGAACCTTGAAAAATACGATGTTGAGATTTTTCACAACCGATTAATTGAGATCGATCCTTATTATAAGTACGTTTCTAAACAAAGACCGGATATCTATGCCATTCCAGAAGTGGCTGTTTCATTGGAAGAGCTTCAAGAAACATCGCTTGAAATAATTGAATCGATCGATTGGTCAGCTATGATGGAAGAAATTTGGGCTGATAAAACGCCTGAAATGACCAATAAGGAAGACGCTGAAATTCCCTGGGATGAGATACTATCCAGTCAAGATAAAAAGCATTCCTCACCCGATCAACAAACAAAAGACTACAAAGTACAATCATCGGAACCAATACCGGATTGGTTAATACCTGATGAATCAAACAGCAGCGATTTGGAAATCATCAATAACCTGGAGAACCTTCAAAGTGAAATTATCGAGGAAAGCGGGTTGGTGGATGATGACGCACCCATTCTTGAATCACCTGACGCTGAAAAAGATCTCCCCTCTTCCATCTGGACACAAGAACCTAATAGCGAGCTAATTCAACAAGAAAATATCAATGAAAATATGGATGGCCAGGTTGACGAAACTGGTAAATCTGAAAAAGAGATGGAAGATCAGAGAACCGAACAATATTACGGAGTGGTTTTAAAAGATGCGCACGATGCCCTGCTTTCAGGATTCCCGGACCGTGCAGTTGAAGGGTATCGGCAATTATTACAGGAAAACCGAATATCTGAAAAAGCCACTGAACAATTGAGAAATGACCTGCTCAATTATCCAACCAATTTTCAACTTTGGATCATGCTTGGGGATTCTTATCAAAGATTAGGTATGGCGAGCGAAGCATTGGAAGCCTACCAGAATGCTCAAAAATATCTTGGCAGCTGAGAGGGTGACACCAATGACAAATTTAAAAGAAAAAACCCTGGTACTATCAAAACCGGATGCAGTGCAGCGGGGTCTGATGGGAGATATCATCTCCAGATTTGAAAAGAGGGGTTTAAAAATGGTCGCTGCAAAATTTTGCCAGGTAACCAGGGATTTTGCAGAAAAGCACTATGCCATCCACAAAGGCAAGCCTTTTTATGAAGGTTTGGTGAAATATATCATTTCGGCACCAGTGCTGGCAATGATTTGGGAAGGCGAAAACGCAGTAGCAGCCGTTCGCCAGACAGTTGGTGCAACCAATCCACTGGAAGCTGCCCCGGGTACCATCAGGCATGATTTGGCCATTCTGACCAGCCGCAATCTCATCCATGCTTCTGATTCAGTTGAAAATGCGAGCAGTGAAATCTCGCTTTGGTTTGAAAAATCCGAAATTCTAGAGTGGGAATTGCAGAACGACCAATGGATTTATGGAAAAAATTAGTTGGTCTTAAAAACTTGACGCGAAATACATCTCATGTTAAACTTTTTTCTGCGCGGGGGCGTGGTGTAGTGGTTTAACATGCGGCCCTGTCAAGGCCGAGACCGCGGGTTCAAATCCCGTCGCTCCCGCCAAAAAACCACAGGAAAAGACCACTTTGATAAGAATCGAAGTGGTTTTTTTATTTAATTTGTTATTTCTGCAGAAAAGCAAGAGAATAGACTTCAAGAATTTGAGCAATTGAGTTGAGTATTTACACATTCCAATGCTGACTGATATTCAATTGTCGCTGGTAGCTGATCAATAATTCGAGAGAACCAGCCCATAAAAACAAAATCCACTAACTTGCTTGAATCTTGTTTCAATGCGATATTAAAGAACAAAGAAATTATTTTTTATTTTATTTATTTGTTTCTCCAATGAATTACCCATATTGATTAAGTTCTTATGATCATATTCTTTGAAATGGCGTTCCATAAAAAATTACTGTCTTTCTTGATTTTAATAGGGAAATGGGTTTTTTAGAGCCTATTATTATGAATAAATCACCAGGCTGAATATTTTTAAGATTGAATTTTTAAGATTTAAACTTTTAGGTTTTTTAAGGTTTAGTCTGGTAATATCATTTTTGATTGCTTTGAAATTATGATTTCATTGCAATGGCTTTGAGGAATACATTGATATTTGATGAGAATTTAACAATTGCGATCGTTTATAACGCCGAATCAAAGGTAGTCCGGGGAATATCACAGGACCTACTGGCTCTTCAATCCACTTCCGATACAGCCCAGATTCTTTACAATACATTAAAGAATCTTGGTTATCAAACTGAAATCATCAAGGTTTACGGAAGTCTTAACTCTCTGAAAAAAGGGCTGGAAAAACTTTCCCCGCAGCAGACACTGGTATTTAATCTTTGCGATGGATTTAAAGGTGAAATAACCGCCCAGGCTAGTATTACCCGGTTGATTTCTGACCTTTCCTTCCCACAAACCGGGTCAACCGAAGAAGTAATTTTAAATTGCACCAAAAAATCAAAAGCCAAGGAAATTCTGCTGCAAGCTGGCCTGCAAACCCCTGAATACCAAGTCTTCGAAAAAGCAGATGCACTCTTGGAAATTCAGTTGCCGGTCATCGTGAAACCTCTTTTTGAGGATGGAAGCATTGGGATCAATTCCAACTCCGTTTCCGATTCAATCGATGACATCCGCCAACAAATACAATTTGTGATTGTAAATTATGCCCAGCCTGCTCTGGTGGAAGAGTTCATTCCAGGCAGGGAAATTTCCGTCTCGTTATGGGGAAATGATAAGGTCAATGTCCTACCCATGGTGGAACATGATTTTTCGCATGTAGCCAATCCATTTGCGCACGTACTTACCTATGAAACAAAATGGATCCCGGATTATTACTATGAACAAAATATCGTCTGGCGCTGTCCTGCCCAGATTCCGGATTCCATGAAGAACGCAATTGCTTCCTCTGCCAAAAAAACCTATCAGATAATGGGGTTAAGGGACTTCGCCCGCATTGATTTTAGATATCATGAAGGAATACCTTACGTTATAGATATCAATGAAATTCCCGACCTTCATCCTGAGGCTGGTTTTGCCCAATCCGCTTTGACTGCCGGTTATTCATTTGAGGGAATGATACAGAATATTCTGGACTTGGCACTTAAACGCGAATGTGTGTTGTGTTGAAACCGCGAATAAAAATCGTCCCACCGAAAGATTGCGCCGGTCCAGAAATCCTGGGGATTGCCGCCAAGATTTCCCAGTTTTCCAACGAAGACCAAACCTGTATCGCTGAATTATGGCAGGAATCATTCAGCAGTAAAACAGATCCTGACCGATATCATTTCCTGGTCGCAGAAGATGAAAACAGAATTGTTGGTTTTGCTTGTTACGGACATAGACCATTAACACAAGGCAGTTATGATTTTTATTGGTTGGGTGTTGACCCCGAATTTCAGCACCAGGGGATTGGACATGCATTGATGCATGCTGTTGAAGATGAAATTAAACAGGCAGGCGGATATCTAATCATCCTCGAAACTTCTTCAATGGGAGAATTCGCCTTTACCCGGAATGCTTACCAAAAATTTGGGTATCAGCAAGTTGCCGAAATTCCCGACTTTTATGAACCGGGAGATGGATTGGTCATTTTCGTTAAAAGGCTCTTAAGATAGTGATTGTTGATGGAAACAGGATTTAGAACTGATATTCCGGTTTTAATGTTCTATAACCTCGATTTTTTCGAATGGACTGAAAAAGACCGGAAAGATGTTCTTGAACTGGTTGAGGTATTATCCGATGCACTGAAAGCAATAGGCCATCCAGTAATCCCCCTGCAGTTGGAAGATGCAAACATTGTGCACCTCTTCGAAAAATACTCCCCTGAAGATTATGTGGTTTTTAACTGGTGCGAGGGTATTCCAGGGATTTCGCATAGTTTTGGTAAAGCCGCCCGTGCCCTTGAGGACCTTGGTTATTCGTTCACCGGTTCGCCATCTGCCATATTAGATCTGAATGATGATAAGAGAAAAATAAAAACCATTCTTTGTAATAAAAACCTTCAAACGCCAAGATGGATGGAATTTGGACAACCAAACCTCAACAAATGGAATCTATATCCCGCGATTGTCAAACCAGCCTTTGAACATTGCAGTGTGGGAATAAGCCCGGATTCAATCGTTGACAATGAGAGGGAGCTAAATAAAAGGGTGGAGTATGTTGAAAATCAATTCAAGCAACCGATCATCATTGAAGAATTCATTGTTGGAAGAGAATTCCAAATGGGGGTGTGGGGAAACGACCCTGCTGAAGCATTGCCGCCGGTAGAATCCGATTTCAGCCAATTAAATGACCGACGTGACCATATCTGCACCATGGACAGCAAGGATGACCCGAATTCCTACCGGTACCAAAAATGGAATATGATCGTGCCTGCCCCATTGACCAAAAAAGAAAATAAAACACTTGCCGAGTTGTGTATTAATGCGTACAAGGCAATTGGTGTAAGAGATTATGCCAGGATGGATGTTCGTTATAAAGATGATGATTTCTTCATTCTCGACGTCAATACAAATCCTTATATCGGTCCTGAGTGCGGATTAATTCAAGCATCAGAGATCGTCGGCTATTCTTACGGGGAATTTGGCAGCCGCTTGATCAATTTCGCCTGGCAGAGGAAAGAGAAAGCCGATCATCCGTCTGATTCCCGATAGCACCAATAATCATATATAATTTTCAGTAGCAACCAAAAAATCCGGAAAAAGGATGGCAAAGATGGCTATTGAAAACCAATCTGTCAGTTTCTCTTTGAATGGGAAAAAATGGAAGGGGAAAGCCAGTCAAAATCAAATCGCGCTGGATTTTTTACGCAACCTGGGTCTTAAGAGCGTCAAAGCAGGCTGCCGGGTGGGTGATTGTGGGATGTGCACCATCCTGTTGGATGGAAAGCCAGCCAAATCCTGTTTACTGCGAATAAAAAACCTTGTAAATAAGGAAATTGTAACCGTTGAAGGTTTAAGCAAAGATGGGGAATTACATCCCATTCAACAGGCATTCTGGGAAACTGGTGCAGTGCAATGTGGTTATTGCACACCTGCGCAAATCCTTTCCGCAAAAGCACTCCTTGATGTGAACAAAAATCCTGATGAAATGGAGATTCGCAAAGCCATCAATTCAGTTATGTGCCGTTGTACGGGTTATGTCCGTATAGTGGATGCCGTCCTGAGAGCAGCAGCGATATTGAGAGGAGAGAAAATTACCCCGTTGGTTCCAGTCGAAGCTACACTTCCGGATAATATTGAATTGCTGCATCTTCCATTTGAATATACGCGCAAAGATCAATCACTGAAACCTCTACCACCCCTGGTTCTCACCCCCGGCAACATGCCGCGAACCAGCGTCATTGGAAAAGCCGAGTTGAAAGTGGATGGAAAGAAACTGGTTGAGGGAAAACCGGCTTTTACCGATGATTTTGATTTACCGGGTATGCTTTACGCAACCATGCTCACCAGCCCGCATGCTCACGCACGAATAAAATCGATTGACACTAGTGAAGCGGAAAAACTCAGGGGGGTGAAAGCCATCCTCACCTTCAAAGATGTGCCAAGAGTCAAGTATGCGACCGGCGGACAGAGCTATCCCCAGCCGCTGCCGCATGACCAGGTTTGCCTGGATAACAAAGTGCGGCATTACGGGGATCGGGTCGCGGTCGTTGCCGCTGAGACGCTAAAAATTGCAGAAAAAGCCACCAAGTTGATTAAAGTTGATTATGAGGTGCTCCCCTTTGTCATCGATCCAATGATGGCCATGCAAGCGGAAGCCCCTGTCATCCATGATGAATCGGACACCGAAGGAATTTTTGATGCCAAAAGGAATATTGTCCATCACATTGAAGCAGAGGTGGGCAATCCGGACCAGGCCTTTGCGGAATCAGACCAGGTATTTGAAGGCGATTTTCATACCCCCAAACAACAGCACGCACAGCTGGAACCGCATATTTGCGTAACCTATCTCGATGAGGATGAGCGGCTGGTGGTTCTTTCGAGTACGCAAGTACCATTCCATGTACGAAGGATCATCGCGCCACTTATCGGCCTGCCTGTAAGAAAAATCCGGGTCATCAAGCCAAGAATAGGAGGTGGTTTTGGCGGCAAGCAGGAAGTGCTGCTGGAAGATTTATGCGCACTGCTGACCCTGAAAACCCGCTGCCCGGTAAAACTGGAACTCTCCCGTAAACAAGAGTTCACAAGCGGCAGAACCCGCCACCAGCACTTCATTCATTACAAACTGGGGTTAAAAGGAGACCAAGTCACCGCTGCCGAACTGAAACTAATCGGCGATACCGGCGCCTATGGCACACATGGACTAACGGTTAATATGGTGGGCGGTTTTAAAGGATTGACTTTGTACAATGCGCCAAATTCGCGATTCATTTGCGATGTGGTCTATACCAATACAGTTCCAGCCGGTGCCTTCCGCGGCTATGGCGCCATGCAGGAACAATTTGCCATCGAAGTATTGATGGCAGAGATCGCGGAAAAAATAGGCAAAGATGTGGTTGAATTCAAGCGCAGCAACTGGTTAAAGTTGGGCGAACCGATGTACATGGCACGTAAACTGGGTGAAGGCAGGGAAGGATATGACCAGAAAATGGAAACCACCGCGCTGGACCAATGTTTGGAAATCGGAATCAAGGCAACTGATTATTTCCGTAAACGAAAAGAATATGCGAATCAACCAGACCAGAAAGTTAAAAAAGGTATTGGTTTTGCGATGGCTATCCACGGTAGCGGTATTGCAGGTCTGGATATGGCATCCGCAACCATCAAGATGAATGACGATGGTTCATTTAATTTGCAGGTCGGCGCAACAGATATTGGCACAGGATCTGATACTATCCTGGCTCAAATTGCAGCAGAAGAAATCGGGGCAAGAGTGGAGGATTTCATCGTTTATTCTTCCGACACCGACTTTACTCCGTTTGATAAAGGTGCCTATGCAAGTTCAACCACATACATCAGCGGAGGGGCGGTACGAAAAACGGCACGGGCAATCCGCAAACAAATTATTGAACAGGCGGCATTGATGCTAAAGGTTGCTGATGCAGAGTCCCTGAAAATATTTGACCGCAAGGTCATCACCCCTGATGAACGTATGGTTACTTTTGAAGAGATTGGATTGAGCAGCCTGCATCAATTGAATCAGCATCAGATAATGGCCACTGAATCACATGTCAGTTATGTCAGTCCACCACCCACTGCAGCTCAGTTTGCAGAGGTGGCGGTCAATACCGAAACTGGTGAAATCAAAGCCGAACGCTTGCTGATGGTGGTGGATTGCGGAAGGGTGATCAATCCCGTGACAGCCGCCGGGCAGGTGGAAGGCGGTATGGTACAAGCGCTGGGATTCGCCTTATCTGAGGAAACCTATTTCGATGATAAAGGGGCTATCACCAATGCAAGTTTCCGTACCTACAAAACTCCGTCTGCAATGGAATTACCACCCCTGGATGTGATCTTCGTTCAGACTGATGAGCCCAATGGACCTTTTGGAGCAAAATCTGTTTCGGAAATCGCAATTGACGGGGTTGCTCCGGCCCTGGTGAATGCAATTCATAATGCAACCGGTAAATGGTTCCACGATTTGCCATTGACTCCCGAAAAAATCATGCAGGGTTTAAATCAGTAGAAAGCAACAAAACAGATTGAAGACAAAACCCAGGCTCACTGACCTGGCATTATTCTTTCTAAAATTAGGGGTCGTCGGATTCGGCGGCCCCTCTGCCCTGATTGCCATGATGGAAATCGAGATGGTTCATAAAAAAAAGTGGGTAACCAGAAAACACTTTATGGACCTTTTAGCAGTGACTTATTTAATCCCAGGACCAAACTCGGCTGAAATGGCCCATTTTCTTGGTTCTTCGACAGCAGGGTTTTGGGGATTGGCAATCTCGGGATTTTGTCTCATCCTGCCACCCACACTCATAACCATACTATTTGCCTTTACATATCAACGTCTGGGAACCCTACCTGACTTTCAAATCATCCTTGCATCCATCACACCTATGATCATTGCCGTAATACTTTATTCAGGATATCGGATCGGTCAATCTGCATTGAAAGATATTAAAACCGTCCTGATTTTTATTGCAAGTTTTATTGCGGCATTAAGCGGTGTGGACGGGGTCATCATCACATTATTAGCCGGCTTGCTGGGTCTTTTCTTATTTCAGTTGGGGAAAATGAAAGTGGTTCCTCTATTTTTAGTGTCTGCACAATTTATGCAGATTCAACAATTTTCAAATTTTTTAAATGATGGAAAGGTCCTGATATTTCTTTATTTTCTAAAAATTGGCGCTATTCTGTTTGGAAGCGGTCATGTATTATTTGCCTACATTAATCATGATGTGGTCAACCGGTTTCACTGGTTGACATCCAGGCAACTTTTGGATGCCATTGCTGTCGGTCAAATTACCCCCGGCCCGGTCAGTTCTGCGGTCACTTTCATTGGATATCTGCTGGAAGGTTTACCCGGGGCGATTCTGGCTACGATTGGCATATTTCTTCCATCCTTCATCATTGTTCTCTTAATTGAGCGCTTTTTACCCAGAATAGTTAATTTAACCGGTGTGCAGGATTTTTTTGATGGCATCAATGCCGGTGTTGTCGCGCTGATCATTGCAGTAGCTTTAAATCTCATGCGTACCTCAATCATCGATATAGGCAGTATTTTATTATTATTAATAAGCATGGTCATCTTAATAAGATACAAAATTGACCCAGCGTTGTTGGTTTTAAGCGGTGCGTTGATTGGAATCATAAAAATAATCCTTAATTAAAGGGAAAAAGATATGAACAAATTAATTGAAAATCTTCAAAATAAATCAATTCTCATCTCGGATGGAGCTACAGGCACCAACCTTCAGCAGCGCGGATTGTTGAAAGGAAAAGCGCCTGAAAGTTGGGTTTTGGAAAAACCCGAAGAAATCATCAGACTGGAGAAGGATTTCATCAGCGCCGGAGCCGATATCATCCTAACCTGCACGTTTGGCGCCTCCTCCATCCGTCTGTCACAAAATGGGATTGAAAGAAAGCCTTCTGAAATAATAGATGCAGCCGTCAAATTGGCAAAACAAGCTGTGAATGGCAAGAATGTTATGATCGGGGGATCCATCGGACCGCTGGGACATATGTTAAAACCTTTTGGCGATCTGGATGCTGAAGTCGCAAAAGAAAATTATCAGGAACAAGCATGGGCACTTAATAATGCAGGAGTCGAATTTTTGGTCATTGAAACTCAGTATGATATCAATGAGGTCAAGATTGCCATAGAAGCGTGTCAAATGGATAGTGAACTGCCAATCGTCTGTTCGTTCAGTTATGACCGCGGTACACGCACCATGATGGGATTAAAACCTTCTCAGGCAGCTAGTGAATTGGAAAATTCCGGCATCAGCATGATTGGGATTAATTGCGGCAAGAGCCTGGAGGATAATCTAAATTGCTTGATTGAGTTGCGCCAATCCACGCAATTACCCATTTGGTTCAAGCCTAACGCAGGGTTGCCAAGAGTGGATGAGGCAGGAAATACGACCTACAGCATTAGCCCGGAAGAGATGGGGCAACAAGTGAAAAAATGGATTTCTGAAGGCGCGGCGGTTGTCGGAGGATGCTGTGGCACCAGCCCGGCGCATTTGGAAGCCATCGCCAGGTCAGCCAGGCATTAATCCTAACCTATTGGAATTCCATAAGAACAGCATGATTTCAGAACCCGCTTTTTTCATCGGTGATGTGCCGATTTTTGGGGATGTGATGCATGCGCCGATGGACGGGTATACTGATTCGCCATTCCGCACCATCGCGCGGGAAAATGGGTCAGCCATTACCTACTCTGAATTCATGAACGCCAATGACATTCTCACCAACCCGGTTATCAATCGTCTTAAATTAATCTTCAGCGAAAAAGAAAGGCCGATCGCTTTCCAGGTGTATGATGAAGATGCGGAGAGGATCATTCAGGCCTGCCTTTTCCTTGTGCAATATCAACCGGATTTCCTGGATATCAATATGGGTTGTTCTACACAAACCGTATCAGGCCGAGGTGCGGGAGCAGGTTTGTTAAAAGAACCACAAAAAATCGCCAGAATCTTTAATCAATTAAAAAAAGAATGCCCGCTACCAATAACGGCCAAAATCCGACTGGGGTGGGATAACTCGGAAAAAAATTATCTTGAAGTGGCAAAGATTATTGAAGACAACGGCGGCAGCATGATCGCCGTGCATGCGCGCACTCGTCACCAGGGGATGACCGGCAAGGTGGAAATGGATGCGATAACAGAAATCAAAAAACGGGCTGAAATCCCCGTTATTGGCAATGGGGACATTCTTACCGTGGCAGATATCGAAGCGATGAAATCAAGGACCGGTTGCGACGCAGTTATGATAGGGCGCGGAAGCATTGGCAACCCGTGGCTCCTCAGTAAAAGGGAGATCGTAAAAGTCCCCAAAAGCGAAGTGTTGGATGTAATCACCCATCACCTTGAAATGATGGTGGGAATATATGGAAATGTCCGCGGTGTAATCCGCTTTCGAAAACACCTCAAACGCTACCTGATACAGACACTCAATTTATCAATTAGCGAGATCAGATTATTCATGAACTTGAAACAAAAGGACGAGATCATTCTTTTATTGAATAAATACTACTAGGAGCAAAGGATACAATAGAAGCATGCAGGATAAGCATGATCGGAGCTGGTCATCGCTGGACAATAAGTGGGATGTAATTATCGTCGGGGGGGGTATTACAGGTGCCGGATT
Organism: uncultured Chloroflexia bacterium; assembly: GCA_963802275.1. GTDB lineage: Bacteria > Chloroflexota > Anaerolineae > Anaerolineales > Anaerolineaceae > CAZMZW01. The sequence goes on from CAWDIB010000004.1 coordinate 270,251, forward strand.
ATTCCGGATGGCTTCAGCCTGCGGATTAAAAACACTGCTGGTGGATGCCAAGGATTTTTCATTTGGAACTTCCAGCCGATCATCAAAATTGGTTCATGGCGGGCTTCGCTATATTCGCAATCTTCAATTCAAGGTGACATTAGAATCCGTGAGGGAACGCGAACGTTTGTTGCGTGAATCACCAGCTTTGGTATCACCTTTAAAGTTCATTCTTCCCATCTACGAAAATTACCATGCCACTCGTAATCAAATTAAATTCTCTCTCGGCCTTTATGACCTTTTCGGGAAAAAACGGGCGCATGGGGAGCTAAACGAAGCTGAATTTAACCAGAAGGCTCATTTGCTTAATAAAAATAAACTTGCCTTTTCCTATTTTTATTATGACGCTGTAGTGGATGATTCCCGCCTGGTAATAAGAAACATTCAGGAAGGAATTGAATTTGGCGGAACCGCTTTGAATTATGTTAGAGGAAGTGATCTGCTATTGAACCGAGAAGGGATGGTGGTTGGCATTTTACTCAATAATCGCAATAATGATAACCAGAGCAAGGAAGTTTTGGCAAAAGCAGTGGTTAATGCAACTGGTCCTTGGACAGATGAAATACGGGGTAAAGTATCCAATAAAAAAATTATCCGAAAACTGCGCGGCAGCCATATCCAATTCAGCCAGGAGCGTTTTCCGGTAAATTGCGGTTTTTCTCTATTTCATCCGGGTGACAGGCGGTCCTTCTTCATTCTGCCCTGGGAAGGTGTGACCATAGTTGGGACAACCGACTTGGATCACCCGTCTGATTATGAAAGAGATTACGCCGAGCCATTTATGACCTACCAGGAAGAAGAATATTTGTTGTCGGCTGCCAATTATTTCTTCCCATCAATAAAATTAACCCCAAAAGATATCATCTCCTCCTTTTCCGGGTTGAGACCCATTGTTTCGTCGGATACCAGCAAACCTTCCAAGGCTTCGCGAGCACATGTATTGCTGCAAGAAAACGGATTGCTCACCATTACAGGCGGTAAATTGACCACCTATCGGCAAATGGCTTATGAAGTGATGCGGAAAATTCGGCAATGCATAAGCCTTCCAAAGCGACTGGATAGAAAAGCCAAAATTTTCCAAGAATACACCGAAATTTATAAAAAAGCATATTCAAATGACATGATTCATCGATGGCAAGGCCGGTTCGGGAGGAGTCTTCCTGATTTTCTTGCAAGCATTAAAATGGATGAAAATACCATCATCCCTGCCACTCAAACCAGCTGGGCAGAAATCCGTTGGGCTGCCAGAAATGAGCGCATCGTACACCTGGATGATTTGTTATTGAGAAGAGTCCGACTGGGATTACTCTTGCCAAAAGGCGGAATGCAGCATGAAGAAAGAATCCGTAAGATAGTTTTTGATGAATGTGGTTGGAATGAAGAAAAATGGAAAGTGGAATCTCTACGTTACCGGGAGATCATCAGCAGATATTATTCGAAATCCACCTGATCAGTACAAATAAGGAGCTACCATGGATAAAGACTTGATCTTGGCAATTGACCACGGCACGCAGAGTGTTCGGGCACTGGTTTTTGACCTGAAAGGGGATTTGAAAGCAAAAAGCCAGATAAAGATAGAATCCTATGACTCTCCCTCACCGGGATTCTCAGAAAAGGACCCTGAATTCTTCTGGGAGACGGTTTGCCAGGCTTGCCAAAAATTATGGGCGGATTACCCCAAAATTTCCAAGGAATCCATTGCAGGGGTGACGTTGACCACCCAGCGGTCAACTATGATTAACCTCGATCAAGAAGGCAAACCGTTACGTCGAGCCATTACCTGGATGGATCAACGCCGCACGAGAGGTTTAAAACCCGTCGGCGGTGTATGGGGACTATTATTCAAACTGGCTGGAATGACTGGAACGGTATCCTATCTGCAGGCAGAAGCGGAGGGAAACTGGATCCAAGCCCACCAGCCCGAGATATGGGCAAAAACGCATAAATATTTGCTGCTTTCGGGATATCTGACCTTCTGCTTGACAGGCGAATACAGGGATTCAATCGGCTGCCAGGTTGCTTATATTCCTTTTGACTACAAAAATAAAAAATGGAGCAGCAAAGGCGATTGGAAATGGCAGGCAGTCCCGGTCGAGAAGGAAATGCTTCCCGAATTGATCAATCCCAGCGAAGTGCTTGGCACCATCACACCAGAGGCATCTCGGAAAACCGGAATCCCGGCCGGATTGCCCCTAATCGCTGCGGCAGCGGACAAGGCTTGTGAGGTAATCGGTGCGGGGTGTTTGCAGCCCAATATCGCCTGCATCAGTTATGGAACCACCGCCACACTAAACACCACTCATCGGAAATACATCGAGGTTATCCCATTAATTCCGCCCTACCCTTCGGCAGTGCCGGATGCCTATTCATTGGAAACACAGATCTTCCGCGGTTTCTGGATGGTTTCATGGTTCAAAAGGGAATTCGCCCATAATGAGATCCGGCTGGCCAAAGAAAGGGGGGTGGAACCGGAAGAGTTATTCGACGACCTGGTCAATTCAGTACCTCCCGGTTCACTGGGATTGGTGCTTCAACCGTATTGGTCACCCGGCCTTAAGATACCAGGGCCGGAAGCAAAAGGTGCCATTATCGGTTTTGGGGATATCCATACGCGCGCGCACTTATACCGTTCCATCCTGGAGGGACTGGCATATGGCTTGCGGGAAGGAGCTGAAAGAACCAGCAAACGCAGCGGTGTGCCCATCACCGAAATACGTGTGGCAGGTGGCGGAAGCCAGAGCAAAGCCGCCATGCAATTGACCGCCGACATCTTCGGTTTGTCCACCTCCAGACCACATACGTATGAAGCATCTGGTTTGGGGGCAGCTATCGATGCGGCAGTCGGGCTGGGATTGCATGCAAATTTTGAAACCGCCATTGCAGAGATGACACGCATCAACGAAACGTTCGAACCCAATACACAAAACCACAAAATATATGACGAAATCTTCAAGGAAGTTTATTTGAAGATGTATAAGCAACTGAAACCATTGTATGAAAAGATCCAGGATATCACCGGATATCCACCAATGTGAAGAAGTACATAATAAACGGGTCATTATTGAGCTCATGGTAAAATGAGCGCAACGTCCCTGTAGCTCAGTGGATAGAGCGCTGGCCTCCGAAGCCGGAAGCGGGAGTTCGAGTCTCCCCAGGGACGCCTTTAACCCGTTCTTTATATTTTTTTGATACGATTCTAATAATTCCATTCTATTAATATAGTAAGATACTAACGCAAATACATTGGAGGTAGCATGTTTTACTACGGTGGTTATGGTTTATATTTTTTATTTGCCCTGCCTGCCCTGCTGTTGGGGTTCTGGGCACAATTTAAAGTCCAATCTGCTTATAAGAAGTATTCCCAGGTTCGCACCAGCAATGGCTTGACCGGTGCAGAAATCGCCAGACGATTACTGGATAACAACCAGCTGCAGGATGTGCGCATCGAGCAGGTGGCAGGGACGCTGAGCGATCACTACGATCCCACCAAACGGGTACTGGGATTAAGCCAGGGTGTATTCGGCAGCGATAGCATTGCCGCTGCCGGGATTGCTGCACATGAAAGTGGTCATGCCATTCAACACAAAGTTAAATATGGTCTGCTGGCATTGCGGTCGTTAATGGTTCCATCGGTTCAAATTGGCAGTTGGCTCGGTCCGATCATGTTTATCATCGGCATGCTGCTGAATTCCGAAAGTCTTGCCTTAGCCGGATTGATCTTCTTCGCCGCCACGGCAGTCTTTACCATCGTCACCATCCCGGTGGAGATGGATGCATCCCGCCGTGCCAAGGAAAGCTTATCCAACAGTGGATTGGTTTACGGCACCGAATCGGAAGGGGTCTCCAAGGTTTTGGATGCAGCAGCATTGACCTATGTGGCCGCCGCTGTCCAGGCACTATCCACCCTGCTCTATTATGTGTTTCTTTTTTCCGGTAGTAGAAGAAGAAGTTAAAATCATCCAATTAAAAACGGGCTCGCAGGAGTTCGTTTTTTTTAACTAAACAGGTGGCAGGGTCCTTTTCAGTACTTCCAGCATGGTCATGGCCTTGCTGGCGCCTTCAGCAGTACAGGTGGTGGGATTATCCACCAGGTAGACTGGGATGCCCAGCGACTTGGTTAGATAGCGGTCGATACCGCGCAATTGTGAACCACCTCCGCACAACGCCACCCCGCGATCCATGACATCTGAGATCAATTCAGGAGGTGTTTTTTCCAGCACCCTTTTTGCCAGGGCAACCACCTCTGAAAGAGGTTCCTGTAGGGCAGTGACGATATCCTCGGTGGTCACCATGATGGTGCGGGGAAGTGAAGTAACCTGGTCCTGACCCTGCACCTCAAAGGTCAATGATTCCTCATCTTTCATGGCAGCCCCCACCCGCATCTTGGCTAATTCGGCAGCGGCACGACTGAGAACAACACCATAGGTTTTTCTTAAATAAAGGATGATCTCCTCATCGAATTTGCCACCGCCTGCCCGCACCGTTTCGGCGGCAATTATGCTGTTCATGGCCAATACCGCCACCTGGTCAGTGCCGCCGCCAAGGCAGATGATCATATTGCCGGTTGGGGGTGAGATGGGCAAGTCCACCCCGAGGGCAGCCGCCAGTGGCTGTTGTACCAGGAAAACATCGCGGCTGCCAGCTCCCAGTCCAGCTTCATGCACGGCACGCGCCTCCACACTCGTGATGCCATAAGGTACAGTGATCATTAAACGTGGGCGAAATAACAACATTGGCCCGGAGATCTTACGCACCAGATACCTGAGCATGTTTTCGGTGATCTCATATTCGGCAATCACCCCATGCTGAATGGGGTTGATCACCTCAATCGTGTCCGGTACGCGTCCGGTCATATCCTTGGCAGCCTGCCCCCATTCGATCATTTTCCACTCATCCATCATGACAGCCACAACGGAAGGTTCATGCAATAGGATCTGCCTGCCTTCCGCAATTACCGTAAAAGATGAACCTAGGTCAATCCCCAGGTCCCTCGAAAAACTCGCCATCCGTTATTCCTTAATTTTGATTTGAAGATTTTAACACAGTGAAAAATGTTAAGTGGAAAAATATTGCAGGACGATGCGCAAACGGCTTTCCAGATCCTGCGGGGCATCCCTGGGGATGGATTGCAGCGCGCTTTGTGCTTCCACCACGTTGTAACCCAAACCGATGAGGGCATCGATGACTTCAGCATTGACATCCTTGTAGGTGGAAAGGAACTCCCTGCCCGGCAATTGGCTGACTTTGTCGTGCAGATAGATGACAATTTTTTGAGCCGACTTGGAGCCGATACCGGGCACCTGGCTGAACACCTCGGCGCGGTTTGCCAGGGCGGCGGAAATGATGGTTTCCACCGACAAGGTGGAAAGAATGGCCAGGGCTGTCTTTGGGCCAACCCCGCTAATGCTCAATAATTTTTTAAACAGATCAAGCTCCTGTTCCTGCTTAAAACCAAACAGGGTCAGTGAATCCTCGCGCACGACCAGGGCCGTGAACAGGTCAATCTTTTCACCCACCACCGCGGCAGCACTGACCTCTTTGGGCACCAAGACCCTGAAACCGACGCCGCTGACCATAATGACCAGGTCATGCTCAGTCCTTGAAAGAACCTCTCCGCTTATCGACGCAATCATCCGCTATTCCTTTCTCCGCTGTTGATTATATACTTCATAAAGGATGACCGAAGCAGCATTGGCAAGATTCAAGGAATCCACCCTGCCCCTCATCGGGATGCGGATCAAACCCACACAAATTTGAACCAAGTCCTGGTTTAACCCTTTCTGCTCACTGCCCATTAAAAGCACCAGCGATGGGGGATAGTGCGCTGCCTGATAATCCAAACCCTGATCGCATACTGCTGCAAAGCAAGGCAACTGGCTGCCCGATTGCCATGAAATAAATTGTTCATGATCCGATCTAATGATACGCATGGTGAAAATAGCACCCATGCTCGCCCGTACAGATGTCGGGTGGTAGGCATCTGTTCCCTGGTTAAGCAGGATGACACCCCTCCCACCCACCGCATCCAGTGTGCGCAGGATGGAACCCAGATTGCCAGGGTCCTGTATCGAATCCAGCGCCACCCAAATGCCGTCCTCCCGGGAAATGATTTCGAGAGAATCCCAGCGCTGGCGGATTACGGCAGCCAGCCCCTGGGGTCCTTCTTTAAGGGTGAGCCAACCAAAGGTGCTTTCATCCACTTGCAGCAGCAATGTTTCCTGACTGGCAGATAACTGGCGTATTAAGTCGTTGGCGGTTTGGCTGCGCAAAAGAGATGGGCAATAAACGATGCGGGTGAACTGCGCCTGCTGGGAATGTGCCTCCATGACCGGGCGAATGCCTTCCACGAAAAAAAGACCGGTTTCGTCGCGGTACTTTTTTTCCCGCAGGGCACGAATGCTTTTTATTTCAGAATTGGAAGTGCTGGTGACCAGTTTAACCATCTGGATCGGCTTGAGCGGCGAAGTTTTTCATTTTGTAGCTGTTGAGATGGCAGATGGCGACAGCCAATGCATCAGCAACATCATCTGGGGAAGGCGGATCGCTCATCATCAGCAGCGTCTTAACCATGCGCTGGATTTGCTGTTTATCTGCCCGTCCATACCCGGCAACGGATTGCTTCACCTCCAGCGGGGAATATTCGCCCACCTGAAGCCCGTTTTGTGCCATGGCCAGTAAAATCACACCGCGCGCCTGGCCAACAGTTAAAGCCGTGGTCACATTTTGTTGGAAGTAAAGCTTTTCCACCGCTGCGCAATCCGGATGGTGAAGTTGAATGATTTCAGTGATGCGGTCAAAAATCATCCGCAACCGCTCCCAATCTGATGAAGCGGCAGGGGTGCGGATGACACCGCAATCGAGCACTTTCAGAGACTGATCAGTTGCTTCCTCGATAATGCCAAAACCAGTGATGGCTGTGCCCGGGTCAATACCCAGAACGATCATGACCTATTCGGATTCCAGGGCAGCCCAAGCCTCATCGCTGACCTGTAGGTTGGAGAAGACGCTTTCCACGTCTTCCAGGTCTTCCACCTCTTCAATCACACGCAAAACCTTGAGGGTATCGTCAAGCGAAAGAGACATTTCCTGCTTCGGGATCATACGCAGGTCCTGTTCTTCAATCTCGATATTTTCCTTCTTCAGGCGGTCACTCAGGCTTTTGAATACCTCCACCGGGGCAAAGATTTCAATGTACCCCTCGTCTTGCTTAACATCATTGGCGCCGCCTTCCACAGCCATCTCGAAGACTTTGTCAAAATTTACGTCAGCAGCGGGGATGGCAAAATAAGCCACACGGTCAAACTGCCAGGCGACTGAACCCATTTCAGCCATGCTGCCGCCGGAGCGGGAAAGCGTATGGCGCAATTCCGAGACGGTGCGGTTACGGTTCTCGGTCAGGCAATCCACCATCAAAGCAATGCCATGCGTGGCATAGCCCTCATAGGTAATCTTTTCAATGACCACGCCGCTTTTGTCTTCGCCTGTACCGCGCTTGATGGCACGTTCGATGCTTTCCTTGGGCATATTGACCGCACGGGCTTTATCAAAGGCAATGCGCAGGCGGAAGTTGGTGTCCGCGTCGCCCCCGCCTTCACGGGCTGCCATTGAAATTTCGCGTGCCAGGCGGGTGAACAACTGCCCGCGTTTGGCGTCTGAAGCGCCTTTTTTTCGTTTATTGGTCGCCCAATGAGAATGACCGGACATAATCAGGACTCCTTTGGATAAAAGTAACTAATTTAGATGGAATAATGTAATTATACCATCCCCGCTTTTCAGTTTTTTTTAAGAATTAGGCCGGGATTCGCTGCGAACCAGGTTCTTCAGCGTTCCCAGTCCATCAATGGTGATTTCCACCTCATCGCCCGGCGCGAGCGAATTGACCCCAGCCGGGGTGCCGGTAAGGATGACATCGCCTGGCAGGAGGGTCATGACAGAGGAGATGTAAGCGATTAATTGGGCAATGGGGAAGATCATCTCGCGGGTGGAAGCCATCTGGCGCATGCCGCCATTCACGCGGCAGGTGATCAGGCGGTCGGCCACATCCAATTCCGTTTCGATCCACGGGCCGAGCGGACAAAAGGTGTCGAAACCCTTGGCGCGCGTCCATTGCCCGTCACGCGACTGTAGGTCGCGGGCGGTAACGTCATTGGCGATGGTGTATCCGAGTACGTGGCGGAAGGCATCCGGCGGGCGGATCCAGCGCCCAGCCTTGCCGATGATGAGCGCCAGCTCGGCTTCGTGCTCCACCTGCTGGGATTGCGGTGGCAGGACGATCTCCGCGCCAGGGCCGATAAGGGCAGAAACCGGCTTCATGAACAGTACCGGGTATTCCGGGATTTCCGCACCCTGCTCGCGGGCATGCTCGCTGTAGTTGCGCCCCACACCGATGATCTTGGAAGGCAGCACCGGGGGCAATAGTTTAACTTTTTTCAGATCCACCACGGCTTCCAGGCGGCGGTGTTCCTGGAAGGGCGGCGCGGTCAGTTCACCGACCCGCTCACCATCCAGCCAGCCGAATTTGGGGGGTTCTTTGCCTTGTTTATAACGAACAAAACGCATATATCTTCTCCAGAAGTCATTTGAAATCTGGTTATAATTATAAGGTCGGGCGGATAGCTCAGTTGGTTAGAGCACATCTTTTACACAGATGAGGCCGCAGGTTCGAGCCCTGTTCCGCCCACTCAATGGTTCTCCTCAAAATAATTCTTCTCAGGGGTTAACATGAAAAACGAACAACGCATCCTGGCTGAAGGGGCTTTATTCACCGACCTGTACCAATTGACTATGGCGCAGCTTTATTTTCGCATGGGCATCCACCAGCGGCAGGCACAGTTCGAATATTTCTTCCGCAGCAACCCGGACTACGGCATGCACCAGGCGGGCTACTGCATCAGCGCCGGGCTGGAATGCCTGGTGGACTGGGTGCAGGCAGCGGAATTCAATAAAACTGAAATTGACGCACTGAAAACCGTTAAAGACCGAAAAGGGCAAGCACTTTTCGCTGCGGACTTCCTCGCATGGCTACAGGAGCGCCCCATCAGTGAGGGTATCACCCTGCGAGCCATCCCCGAGGGACGGGTGATCCATCCATTGGTACCGATTGCCACGGTGCAGGGCAACCTGGCCATGGCGCAACTGTTGGAGACCGCCCTGCTCAACCAGCTTAATTTCCAAACGCTGATCGCCACCAAGGCGGCGCGCATCGCCGAGGTAGCCAACGGACGAACCGTGCTGGAATTCGGCCTGCGCCGGGCGCAGGACCGCGCCGCCACAGCCGGCACCAGGGCAGCGCTGATCGGCGGGGCAAATGCCTCCTCCAATACGGGCGCGTCGCTGGCTCTGGGTTTTCAACCAAGTGGCACTCACGGACACAGCATGGTGCAGGCGATTGCTGCCATGGGCGGCAACGAGTTGGAGGCCTTCCGCGCCTTTGCCGAGCTGTATCCCCATAACTGCGTGCTGCTGGTGGACACCTTTAACACGCTGGAAAGCGGCATTCCGAATGCCATCCGCGTTTTTGAAGAGATGCGACGCAAGGGGCAGGAACCGCTGGGCGTGCGCCTGGATTCCGGTGACCTGGCATATTTGAGCATCCAAACTGCGCGCGTGCTGGACGCAGCCGGCTTTGACCAGGTCCAGATCGTGCTTTCCAACCAGATGGATGAGCTGACCATCTGGCAGATCATTACCCAGATCCAAAGCGAGGCCAGCCGCTACGAGGTGGATGCCCAAAAACTGATCAACCGTCTGGCGTACGGTATCGGTACGCGCCTGATCACCTCCGGCGGTGCTTCTGCCCTGGATGGGGTGTACAAACTGGTATCCGTGCAGCATAATGGGCACTGGGTGCCGACGATGAAAATCTCTGAAACGCCGGAAAAAACGCTCAACCCGGGCATCAAATCGGTGTGGCGCATCTACGACCCATCGGAGAAAGCCATCGCCGACCTGATCTGCCTGGCAGAGGAAAAACCGGCCGAAATGGAAGAACTAGAATTCCACCACCCTACCGACCCAACCAAGTCGCGCACCATTAAGAAAAAGGATATTTCAACCATGGAGTACCTGCACGAGGCCACCATCCGCGATGGGAAAATCGTCTATAAATTCCCAAGCATTCAGCAAATACGCACCATCCGCCAGCAGGATACCGAGCGGCTCTACCCAGGCGTCAAACGACTGATCAACCCGCACATCTACCATGTGTCGTTGAGCGGCAATTTGTGGCGTTTGAAGAACAACATGGCGGAAAAAATCCGCTAGGGGTTTACATCACCCCCTGCCCGGTTATTTATTTGCTGAAGAAATAACGCTTGATCCAGTCATCATCGGATTCTTCTTCATCCAATGAGTCCAGGTTCAATCCTTTCACCGGTTGGTCATCGGAAGGTATCTTCTCAAGTTCCTGCTGCTCCGGTTGTTCGGAATGAGTTGATTCAGAAACACCCTTGCCAATGCCATTCCTGTCTTCGACAAAGCGGCTGACCAATTCTTCATACGAGCCAATGAACCAGTTGAGGTCCACCGCACCGGGGATGCCGGGCAGGCGGCCGTTGCTGGAATACTGCCAGAAATCCCAGGAAGCCCAGGGATATGGAATGGTGGGCCAGTTGGAGGTGTACTGTGCGATCCAGAGCGGATAGGCCTGTGCCCAGTCAGTGTCTGTGCGGCGGTTGAAGAGCATGTAACTGCGCCAGAAACCGCCGCTGGTGTAAATGATGGGTGTGCGGTTGGTGATGCGTTGAACTTCCTGGACAAATGCAAGCACCTTGGCATTGAGCGGGGTGCCTTTGCTGCCTGCCACCTCCAGGTCGATCACCGGCGGGAGACTGTTAAAAAGACCGACTGTCTGGCAGAACACCTGCGCCTGGATGACCGGGTCGATGTGGGTGCGGAAGAAATGGTAGGCGCCCCACAGGATATTGTTCTGCTGGGCACCCTGGATATTATTCTTTAAATTTTGATCAACAAAAACAGTAATTCGCCGATCCGGAAATTCGGTGGCTTTAATGAAGGCAAATTTCACCCCGGACTTTGAAATCTTTGCCCAATCGATCTCACCCTGCCAGTGGGAGACGTCAATACCGGGAATCATGCGCGTTCACCTTTCGCTGGATTGTTCATAAAGCCGTCACCAGCTGCAACTCTTTTTCATTGCCGTTGAACCAATTCACCCCAACCTGGCCGGGTACACCGGGCAATGTGGTTTTAAAGGAGGTCTGCCAGAAAGACCACCCACACCAGGGGTAAAGCTGGCCGGGAAAGAAAGCACCGGGTTGATCGATCCACAACAGGCATTGGCTGGCCCACTCCGATTTCGGCAGGTTGGTCTTCCAGTAAGCGGTAGAGGTGTAAATGACCACCTTACGCGAAACCAGGCGAACCAGGGTATCAATGAAACTGCGTACATTGGCATCCATTTCTTTGGCTGGCGCACGGTAAAGTTCCAGGCAGACAGCCGGGGGTAATTCACCGGTGATATTCCCGATGGTCTGGGCAAATTTTTCCGCCTGCAAACGGCAATTCAAGCGAGGGTCCAGCCAGTGGTAGGCACCCACCTGCCAGCCATTCAACCGGGCATTTTTACGGTTGGTGTCAAAAGCCTTATCCGCCAAAAACAGCCCTGCGCTGGCCTTTAAATAGACAAAACGCTGGGAGGCGCTTGGGAGCTTTTCCCAGACGATTAGACCATTTTTTTCAGAAAAATCGAAACCGCTGATCATGGGTGAATACTTATCCTATCTAATCGGATGCAGGAAGTATGCCAGAAATGTTAATCCAACTCTAATAAAAGAAAGGTATAATGTTTTTGTCTGGGGATGACAGGCTTCGACGGAGGAGGCTGAACCCGAACGGCGAGCCGAGAGGTACCGAACTCGTAAAATCAGTACAAAAAACAAGTGCCAATCGCACTAACTACGCTACTCTTCCTTTAGCTGCGTAAGCAGTTAGAGGAATGGAGCAATGGTCCCTCGGGGCCACGTCTGCCTGCTCCGTTCTCCAGCCGGTAGTGGAGCAGGCGACACAAGGCTGGAGTGCCGCGCGGTGAGCCGCGCGCTCGCGTGAAAGAGGGCTTTCGGGCCCAAACGGCTGGCAGAAGGATCGGCTGTTGGTCCCCCCCGTCTGTGAAAATCAAGATCTCTACGCTCGTAGATGTTCGGTGCTCTAATCTTTCGGACGCGGGTTCGATTCCCGCCATCTCCACCTTATCAAAGCGGGCTGCGTTTGTCAAACCTGGCAGATCAGCCCTTTCAGGTATTCGCTTTCAGGAAAAGTCAATGCAACCGGATGATCAGCTCCTGGTGCAGATTTCTGTAAAATGCTGGCTGACACACCTGCATCCAGGGCAGCATCTGCCACGATCTTTTGGAATAATTCCATGGAAACACCACCTGAACAGGAAAAAGTAAACAGCATTCCACCCGGATTCAGCAATTTGAAAGCCAGCAGGTTGATATCCTTGTAGGCGCGGGCAGCCCTGTCGGCATGCTGGACTGTGGGTGCGAATTTGGGCGGGTCCAGCACGATAAGGTCAAAGGACTGCCTTTCGTCACGGAAACGGCGCAGCTGCTGAAAAACATCCGCCTCCAGCCAGATCATATGGTCCAGGCGGCAGCCATTGAGGGAGGCATTTTTTTGCGCTAATGCCAACGCATCCGCTGATGAGTCAATGGAAACCACTTCCGCCGCCCCTGCCCTTTCTGCATTCAATGAAAAGCCCCCCGTATAGCAAAAACAGTTGAGAACTTTTTTTCCTGCGGAAAATTGCTGGAGCAGGCGGCGATTTTCTCGCTGGTCAAGAAAAAAGCCAGTCTTTTGACCATGTTTGACATCCACGAGGTAACGTAAGCCGTGTTCGCTGATTTCCACCTGGTCAGGCGGTTCCTTGCCGGATAAGACCCCCACCCTTTCGGGAAGACCCTCCAACCGGCGCACATCCAGGTCTGACCTTTCATAAATATTCTCACAACCGGTGATCTCATGCAGGGATGAAACCAGCTCATTTTTCCAATGCTCCGCCCCAACGGTCTGCAACTGCAGCACCAACCAGTGATCATATTGATCCACCACAAGCCCGGGCAGACCATCGGATTCAGCAAAAACCAGGCGGCAGGCATTTGAAGAATTCTGTAATAAATGAATTTTCTTTTCTTAGGTTAATGGCTATACGCAATTTGTTTTCAAAGAAACGAATGCCGATCTCCTCCTGCACATCCCAAGTCCAGATGCGTGCCAGGATGCTTGATTTGGGACTGTACGCCGCCAGTGCAAGCGGGGAATGGTCTGACTGCAAGAACGGTTACTGTTTCGCCCGGTTGAGGGTCACCTTCCACCCTGGCGACCGCACCTGAAAATATCCACGGATGGCGGCGTAAAACCGATTTTTCACGGCCAGGTTTGAGTAGGATGAGATTTCAAGTATTCAACCACCCGAGGCCAGTTTTCTCAGTTCATCCTCGGAGAGGATCTTTACCCCCAGCTGACGTGCTTTTTCCAGCTTGGAGCCGGCATCCTCACCCACCACCAGGTAAGCGGTATTACGGCTGACCGAATCGGAAACCTTGCCGCCATGCGCCTGGATGAATTGCTTCGCTTCTTCGCGTGAGAAACCAGCTAGCGTTCCGGTGACCACAAAGGTCAGACTAGCCAGGGTTTGCGGCTCATTGGCAGTTCGTACTTGACGGACAGGCCACACACCCACGTTCTTTTAATTTTTGCAGCAATTGGCGGTTGGTGGGGTTGGCAAACCAGTCGACGATGGCCTGGGCGGTGTTCGGCCCGAATCCTTCCATCTGCTGCAAACCATCCAGGGTTTCCCGGTCGAGTTCATCCAAATCCTGATAGCGGTTGGCCAGGTCAGCGCCGCCACCTCGCCCACGCCGTGAATGCCCAGTGCGATGATGAGGCGCGCCAGCGGCTGGTTCTTGGACTGCTGAATGGCTTGCAGCAGGTTATCGGCTTTCTTATCGGCAAATCCATCCAGGGTAAGCAATTGCGCGCGGTGTCAGTTGATAGAGATCAGCTACATCATTTACCAGATCCACTGGAAACCAGCTGTTCCACAATTTTTATGCCCAACCCGGCAATGTCCATCGCACCGCGCGAGACGAAATGTTCCACATTGCGGATGAGCTGCGCCGGACAGGCAGCATTGACGCAGTACCAGGCCACTTCATCCTCATAATGCTCCACCGGCTGTGAGCAGACCGGGCACACTTGCGGCGGCTGGAATTTCGTTTCCTGCCCAGTGCGCACGTCTGCCAGCGGACCAATTACATACGGGATGACATCTCCGGCCCGTTTGACCAGCACACGGTCACCGATGCGGATATCCTTTTCCCAAATATAGTCAAAATTATGCAGGGTGGCCTGTTTGACGATCACCCCGCCGATTTCCACCGGTTCGAGCGCGGCGGTGGGGGTAAGCACACCCGTGCGACCAACGTTGACGACAATATCATTCAGGCGGGTGGTCACCTCGCGCGCCGGGAATTTAAAAGCCATCGCCCCGCGCGGGTCCTTGCCGACCACGCCCAGGTCTTCGGCCAGCTGCAGATCATTGATCTTGATAACCATGCCATCCACTTCAAAGGGAATCTGATCACGCATAGCCTGGAAATCATCACAAGCCGCAAGCACTTCAGCCATATCCCGGCAGCGTCGGATCAAACCCGAAACCGGAAAACCCAATGTGCGCAAGGAACTCGATCGTCTCCCACTGGGTTTTCAGCCTTGAGCCATTGGAAGACACAATGGCGTAGGTCAGCAGGGTCAACGGCCGGCTGGCGGTGAGAGCCGGGTCCAGCTGACGCAGCGAACCGGCGGCGGTATTGCGCGGATTCTGGTAGGTTTTTTCGCCATTTTCTTCGAGCCTCTTGTTCAATTCATCGAAATCTTTAATGGTAATGAAACGCCTCACCGCGCACCACCAGTTTTTGCGGGACCGGGATTTCTTTTTGCTCCACCGGGATGCGCAGCGGTAGGGCGCGGATGGTGCGGATGTTGGTGGTGATATCCTCGCCGATTTCGCCATCGCCGCGCGTGGCGCCCTGCACAAAAATACCCTCGCTGTAATGCAGAACAACGGTCAAACCGTCAATTTTCGGTTCAACCACAAAATCCGTTTTCAGCACCCGTTCATCCAGCCGGGCGATGCGCTCAAACCAGGCTTGCACATCCTCCTTGGAAAAGGCATTGGCCAGGCTGAGGATGGGCGCGGGATGGCGAACCTTTTCGAATTTTTCAGCCGGGGTGGCACCCGCCCGCTGGCTGGGGCTATCTGGTGTAACCCAATCTGGATGGGCGGCTTCTATTTGCCTGCAGGCGCTGCATCAAGCGGTCAAATTCTGCATCGCTGATGAGCGGCGCATCCAGCACATGGTAGCGGTAATTGTGAAAATGAATTTCCTGGCGCAGCTTTTCGCAGCTCTTGTTTCAATTGGTCGTCATTCATGAAATTATTATAGCAATCTCCGGCAAACAAATACGTATATAATAATGATGAAATTTCACCAGACTCATCCAATTAACACCGTGGAGGAACCATGAAATCTGCCAAGATCATCCTGTTTGTACTTTCCGCCGCATTTTTAATTTTCAGTTTCCTGTTCATTCTGGCCGGATTCACCACTGCCGGCAATTTTCTTGTCGGCATCATCCTGGCCGCGGTCGGCTTTGGCTTGATCATCGCTGGCCACACGAATAAAAACCGAACCTGACCAGCCGGATATCGTCAATGTCAACGTGGAGTTGCCCGGCAATGTCAGCATGGATACCATCAAATGCAAATCCTGCGGCGGCACGCTGGCGCCCAAGGACGTCAAACTGGTGGCCGGCGCGCCGGTGGTCACCTGCCCATTTTGCGGCACAACCTACCAACTGACCGAAGAACCCAAATGGTAAAAAAGCCATGAAGAAAATGCGCTGGTTAAACCTTTTCATTGTTTTATTTCTACTAACGCTCACTGTCAGCCCGATTTTGGCGCAGGATTATTATTTCGAAGTGCCGTCTGCCACAGTGGATATTGCCATCAATGCAGATGGTTCCGCCTCCATCCTTTATGTTTATCAATTCCGCAATTCATCCGGCGGGCACATCATTGATTATGTTGACCTGGGTATGCCCAATAACAATTACTCGTTGTCGAATGTGACTGCGGATGTGAACGGCATCCGGTTAAATGACATCGAGGATTCAGAATACGTCAACCCGGGCATCGCGGTCGGGCTCGGCTCCAATTCCATTCGGGCAGGTCAGAGCGGAACAGTCACCATCCGTGTGGATGGCGTGCAGAAAATGCTCTTCACTGCCACCAGCGATGAAAGCGAGCCCTACGCCTCCTTCAACTTTCAGCCCAACTATTTCGACTCCGGTTTTGTGAGCGGTGCCACCAACATGACCGTGCGCTTGTACCTGCCGGCGGGAATGAAAACTGAAGAACCGCGCTACTTTACCCCCAAGAACTGGCCGGGCAACCCTGAGCCGGTCTCCTGGGTGGATGAAGCCGGGCGGGTTGCCTATGAATGGACGAGCTGCCAACGCCAATTCCGGCAGCAAATACACCTTTGGCGCTTCCTTCCCGGCACGGCTGGTGCCGGCCGGAGTGGTCAGCAGCCAACAAGCCATCACCTTTGATATTGGTGCAATCATCTCCACCATCTTTCCAATTCTTTGCTGCGGAGGATTCATCGGCATATTTGTTCTCGGCATCATCGCCGCAACAAAAGCCGCCAAGAAACGCAATTTGAAGTACCTGCCGCCCAAGATCGCCATTGAGGGGCATGGCATCAAGCGCGGCCTGACCGCGGTGGAAGCAGCCATCCTGATGGAACAGCCGATGGACAAGATCCTGACCATGATCTTGTTCGCGGTGCTAAAAAAGGAAGCCGCCACAGTCATCAGTAATAATCCCTTGCAGATCAAAGCCGAGGTAAAACTCCCTGAAGGACTGAACCCCTATGAGATCAGTTTCCTGAACGCCTTCGCCAAGACAGATGCCACGGAACGCAAGCGCGCGCTGCAGGACATGATGGTCGCCCTGGTGAAGAGCGTGGGCGAAAAGATGAAAGGTTTCTCCCAAAAAGAAACCGTGGTTTATTACGAGGACATCATCAAGCAGGCCTGGCAGCAGGTGGAAAGCGCCAAAACGCCCGAAGTAAAGGCGAGAAGTATGGCGAGAACCTGGACTGGACCATGCTGGACAAGCAGCATGATACGCGCACCCAGGAAACCTTTGGCGGCGGTCCGGTGTTCATGCCCGGCTGGTGGGGACGCACCAGCCCGACCTTCTCGCGAACCTCAACCTCCAGCCTGGGCGGTGCACCGCGCGCGCCCTCCGGCAGCAAAGGCACCACCATCTCGATTCCCAGTCTGCCGGGTTCCAGTGCGGCTGCCTCCGTGGTCGGTACGGTTCAGTCCTTTTCCTCGCGGGTGGTGGGTGACATCACTGCCTTTACCGGCGGGGTGACCGCCAAGACCAACCCGGTGCCGGTTTCCACCTCCAGCGGACGGAGCGGTGGTAGCAGCGGTGGATCTCACTGCGCCTGCGCCTGTGCCTGTGCCGGGTGCGCCTGTGCCTGCGCCGGCGGCGGACGATAATTCTTCAACCAAGCCATGAGCTTGCTGAATAATCTCAAAACCAGATTGCAGACCCGGCCAGCCCGCAGCGGGCTCACGCCGGGCAATTTTCATTTCATGCGCCAGTCAGGGCAGGGAAAAAAGAACCTGCAGCTGCGCATTGATGAGGACGGCAACGGCACGCTGATCGTCAATGCCGCCCGTGTCTATCACTTCAACCAGAGCTGCAGCCTTCATGGCCTTTCACCTGTTGAACGGCATGGACGCAGCCGGCATTCATGCTGAAATGATGCGCACCTTCCGCGTTTCCAAGGTGCAGGCGGTGACAGACCTGATCGCCTTCCGTGAGAAATTCGAGCCGATAATTGATCCTCTCGCGGATGCCTGCCCGATATGCGACCTGGACCTGGAGATCATCGAACCATTCTCCAAACCGCCCAGCCTGCCCTACCGCATGGACCTGGCGCTCACCTACCGCTGCAATAATGCCTGCCTGCACTGTTACAACGACCCACATCGCAAGCCGGACGAGTTGGACAGCGCGGCGTGGAAACAGATGCTGGACAAGCTGTGGCGAGATCGGCATCCCGCACGTGGTCTTCACCGGCGGCGAGCCGACCCTGCGCAAGGACCTGCCCGAACTGGTGGCATACGCCGCAGCAATTGGGCATGGTGACCGGCATCAACACCAACGGCAGGCGCTTGAGCGACCCTGATTATGTACAGCAGCTGGTGAAAGCCGGGCTGGACCATGTGCAGATCACGCTGGAGTCACATGACCCGGCCATCCATGACGCCATTGTCAACCACGCAGGTGCGTGGCAGCAAACCACGGCCGGCATCCGCAATGTACTCGCCAGCCACCTGTACGTGATGACCAACACCACCCTGCTGAGAAGCAACACCGCTGAACTGGAGCAAACCCTGAAGTTCCTGAGTGAATTGAAGGTGCCCACCATCGGCTTGAACGGACTGATCTATTCCGGGCGGGGCATCACCGTCGGCGAGGGCATCCGCGAGGAGGAACTACCTGCCCTGCTGTCCATGGCGCAGTTCTTCACCCAGACGCATGAACAGCGCCTGATCTGGTACACGCCCACCCAGTACTGCCATTTCGACCCGGTCAGCCACGGCCTGGGCGTCAAGGGCTGCACTGCCGCCGCTTACAATATGTGCGTCGAACCGGATGGCAGCGTGCTGCCCTGCCAGTCCTACTATCAATCGCTGGGCAACCTGCTACGGGATGAGTGGAAAAGCATTTGGGAGCATCCTTTGGCAGTGAGCATCCGCAACAAGGATTACCTGCAGGAAAAATGCCACGGCTGCAACCTGCTGGCGGAATGCGGCGGGGGCTGCCCACTGTACCTGCAGCATGAACCACGAGAAGCATTGCATCGGATCGAAAAAGCCAACGCATAAAGAACGGGAGAGACCACCATGAAAAAAATCAATTCCCTGCTGGAGAAACTCTTTGGAGCCACGCAACCACTGCCGGCCGGCATATCCCACTACCAGGCGCCGGCGGACGCACCAAATCCGTACCGTCTGCACCTGCGCATAGACCCGCAGGGTGAAGGAATCCTAATCTTGAATGCCAGGACGGTGCTGCATCTCAATCAAACCGCCGCCGAGTACGCCTGGCACCTGGTGCAGCAAACCCCGCAAGAGGAAATGATCCAAAGTGTTGCCAGCCGCTACAAAGTGGATACAGAGCAGGTCAAAAAGGATTACCAGGAATTCAGTGGACAGATCGAGACTCTCCTGAAAACGCCCGACCTGGACCCGGTTACGTATTTCGGTTACGAGCGGGTGACCCCTTATTCGCAAAAGATGCTGGCTCCTTACCGGCTGGACTGCGCACTGACCTACCGCGTGCCGGAAAAAACCTCAGCCGCGGTGGCCCCGCAGGAACGGGTCAAGCGCGAGCTTTCCACTGCGGAATGGAAGACCATATTGCAGAAGGCATGGGCAGCAGGCATCCCGCAGGTGGTCTTCACCGGCGGCGAGCCGACCCTGCGTGAGGACCTGGCGGAACTGATCCGCGCGGCGGAAGACCTGGGCATGGTCAGCGGCCTGCTGACCGACGGGCTGCGCCTGGCTAGACAAAAAATATCGGCAGGAGATGCTGCAGAGCGGGCTGGACCACACCATGCTGCTGCTTGACCCAGGCGTCAAGGAATCCTGGAAGGCGCTGGAAGCGCTGATGAAGGAAGACCTTTTCATAACCGTACACATCACCATCAGCAAGGGGCTGGTCAAGGATATGCCCGCCCTGCTCGCCCGGCTGGCCAAGAGCGGGGTGAAATCGCTTTCCATCAGCGTGGATGATGCCGCCCTGAAGGACGAGGTCAAACACGTCCAAACGCTGGCTTCGCATCATGGCATGTCACTGGTATGGGATGTGCCAGTGCCCTACAGCGACTGCCACCCGATCGCGCTGGAGATGCTGGATGAGAACGAAAAGCTAACCGATGGCGCCGGTAAAGCCTGGCTGTATGTGGAACCAGACGGCGACGTGCTGCCCGCGCAGGGCATCAACCGTGTTTTGGGCAACCTGCTGACGGATGACTGGAAGAGCATCTGGAAGAAGAGCGGCTGAACCTGTGCCGCTCAGCCAGGCAGAATGGCACCAGCGCTACCTGCAACAGGCGCAATGGACCAGGCAGCTGCGTAGCCACTTCTTCAACAAGTTCAAACTGCCTGAAAAGGCCGCCATCCTGGAGGTTGGCTGCGGGACCGGGGCGGTGCTGGGTGAGTATGCAAAAACTCAATCCACATTCGGGCTTGATATTGACCGGCAAGCCTTGTCCTTTTGCCAGCAGATAAATCCAGCAATCAAACTAACCTGCGGTGATGCGCATATGCTCCCCTTTGCGGACGCCAGCTTTGACCTGACCTTCTGCCATTACCTGCTGCTCTGGCTGGATGACCCCTTGCAAGCGCTGCAGGAGATGAAGCGCGTCACCCGCCCGGGCGGATGGGTGTGCGCCTTTGCCGAGCCGGACTACGGAGGAAGGGTCGCCCACCCTAAAGCGTTGACTGACTTGGCTGACCTGCAATGCAAGTCACTGACAAGGCAGGGTGCCGAGATAGGCATGGGCAGGCAGCTGAACCAGCTCTTTCACCAGTGCGGGCTGAGGGAAATCGAATGCGGCGTACTGGCTGCGGAGTGGAGTGAGAATACCAGCCAGTTGGAGGGTGAACTGCAAATGATGCGGACTGACCTGGCGGCCATCGGCAAAGGAAGGGAAATTTTAGGAGTACGAAAATGAAATGGCAAAGAAGGAAGGGGCTGTCTATTTCATCCCCACCTTTTACGCCGCCGGGCGCGCCTGACTTTTCGATGGTATAATTTTTTCCTGTTCGGGGCGTGGCGCAGACCGGCTAGCGCGCTTGCATGGGGTGCAAGAGGTCGGAGGTTCAAATCCTCTCGCCCCGACTGACTTAAAGACATCCTAGATTGGGTGTCTTTCTTTTTAATTAAAGCACGCTTTGAAAAGCGACTGCCTGGCCGATGTACCCGACAAAAGCAGACAAAACCCGACACTTCTTAAATTCAAGGGATTCGTTTATAGGGAACAAATAAGGTAAACGGTTTTTCATGACCGCTTTGCCAGAATAGGCGAATAAAGCATCACAAGCCCAGTTGACTTGAACAAGTGGAAGTGGACATGATTGCAAAATCAAATCCCCGCTTGAAAATAAAATGTGAGAAGGATGTAGTAATAAATTCAGATACTGAGAAAAAATGAAAAAGACGTGAACTGGTCCCGTCAATTTCGAATATTGGTAAATGCTCATCTATAAATGGAAGGCATTTTGTAAAACCCCTTTTTTTGGATAGGACATTGTCATATTCTCAAAGTAAGAAATCAGTATCCACTTTTTTTCATCTATTATTGGATTATCTTTCAATAATTGATAGATACTTTCCCAACTAATTCTAGAAAAATTCCTATGATTATTTTGATTAATTAATGGTATGAAATCAGCCTCGATATCTTTTTCTCGATCCTCTAAAACCAAATTTACAAGGTGAAAATCGAATTCTACTTCTTTTGCTATCCAACTTCCAAGAAGCCAGAAACGCATCAATTCATATTTTTGTCTATCAATGGCAACTTCTTGATAATTTGCATGAAAAACTTGATGGTACCAGTTATCGCCACCCTGAATGTATTTTTTTGTATCAATAAGATTACTGGGCCTAGTTTTGTTTGTAGCAGTGAATTTTACTTCTATAAAAAAGAGATCATTTTTACTTAAAACAATAATGTCGGGTTCAGATCCACGATTGGTTATTTCCCCAAATTCTTCACTTGCTTTTTTTAGTAAATAATAATTGGATCTTTCATCTTGAGAATAACTCCAATACATGATTTTTGAATTCTCAATTATTTTTCCACTAATGATTGATAAATACCAATCAAGTTGATTTGTCTTTTCAAGGTAGCGAAAAATATTCCAGGAGAGGGCATCCTCACTATTATTCCTTGCCATCCTACATTCCCGTTTGAATCTAATAATATTTTCAAGCAATTGCAAGTCATCTACATCTTTCCAGAGCAAGTTATCTTTAAAATCTCCATATTCAAATGTTGAAGGTGAAATATAAATTCCATGATCTGAACAATAATATTCTACGTCCCTCTTAAAGGATTTTCTTTGTCTTCTTACAAAACGGCTACATTTTTTTACTGGGCACTCTACTGTATCATCCATTATCCGAATATGTTTTTTTAATTCTTCTAGACCGTACATGGAATAATCCTCTAGTTATTGTAGTCCATCAAAATTGATTGAATTTCGTGTGCAATTCGTGTGCAATTGGGGTGGAAACTATAGACTATATGGACGCTGTGGATGTTTTTACATCCTTTTTGTGGACTGTATGGACACTGTAGACGCCTTTATATGACATAAACAGTTACGCACTTGACTGTGGATCAAGATGTTGCGGGTTTACCCCTTTGGGATACTTCGCAACCACGTCAGCCACCCCTAAATATGGGATTTTTTGAAGATCAATGAATTTAATATTTCGGTCAAAGAACTTGAAACGGTATCTAGATTTATGAACGAATTCGTAGGATTCGAGGTAACTTGGCGCTGAAAATGCTATACTATTGGGAATGTTTCCAAATTTATTTACCGGTTGGACAAAATCGAGGATTATTTTATTTTGACGTGAAATTCAGGGAATAATAAGGATTGTGTCTCAACCCTTGAGTACATTAGTTTCAGTAGAAAGGAACAACCCCATGAATTCAACAGTGAGTGAAATCATTCAGGCTTATTCCACAAAAATTAAAAGTAATAAAATATTCTTTACTCCCAATATTCCGCCGAAAAAACTTCAAAATGCTCTCAAGTCTTACGCATCCGGTGTGTCAGAGAAAGATGTACTGGTTTTGGTAGACATATCCATGTTTGGAAATGGAAAAGAGGGTTATTTGTTAGTTGAAGACATTCTTTTCTATCGACCTCTGCTTGATAAACCAAATCAGATCACTATCGCAGAAATTAATGAACTGTCTTTGCATGAAATCCCAGATGATAATTATGCATGGACATGCCTTGAGGTAAAAACTCCACAAAGCCTGGCCAAATTGATTCTAGATGAAGGTAGCGCGAGCTATTTTTGCCAAATGCTGCAAGAACTTAAAACCTTGCTCAAGCCTGACTCACCACTCGTAACTGGATTGGTTGAAGACAGTTCGCAATCTAAGAAGACAGACAAAGAGTATTTGAGCGAGTTTGTTCGCATGGTGCCAATCTTGGAAGGAAGGCTCCACCGTTTTGAATTCATCAACCTGTATTTACAAGGCAAGGATTATGGCAAAGTTGAGAATTCGAGGGCGGGGATATTCAAACATCCAAAAGTCATGCTGGTAATCAGAGATAACAAAATGACTGCACTTTCAGAAGATAAAGATGTTTTTATCAATGGCGAACTGCTTATACATAAACATGAGCTGAAGGATCTGGATCACGTTACCCTTGGCAATGATAAGACAAAAGTAGATTACCAGTTTCAAGCAAATCCACGAAAAGCCAAGATTCATAGACAAGAGAATGAAGCTTCCCAGGGAATTATTCGCCGATCATCTGGGCTAACGAATGGGGGAAAGCAGGCTGCAATTTTTAACGATCAACTAAGGGTTGACACAAATGGAATCAAGTTAAGGGGAAAGATGTATCTCTGGAAGGAACTCGATGAAGTTTTTTTTCAGGCGGATTATGATTTTATGTATCGAGAGACTTCAAATATTGGAAATGCAGCAGGTCAGGGGGTTGCGATTGCTAATCAAAACGCCACTAGTATGTTTGATAGTCAACGTTTATCAGTCATTGAAGCCGTTTTTCCTGCCCCCATTTACAAATTGGAATTTCACTACAAAGGACAACTCAAAGGAAAAATTGATCAAATCACTCAAAAAACTTGTGTTCTTCTAGACCAGGGTATCGAAAGCTTCTCTCCGATCGACCTAGTGAAATTCAAATGTTAAAATTTTGATTGAAATCTAAGAACCACATCTATTTTGGGTGGAGATATTTCTTATTATTGATCCATTTTCTCGGCATATTTTATATGGTTGGTAAGGAATATGGACAATAGCTTAATCTCAAATCACCTGCCGTGCGATGCCCTTGAGCCATTCTTCCAATGATTTCGTATCCGATTTGGTTATCGTATATGGAAAGAGCGTTTGGTTATAGCCAGACTTAGGAATAATATATTGATGGTTATGAGACAGGTCTCCAAGTGCGATCTCCTTGGGCATAAGCTGGAAAAAAACAATTGCACAGTCTGGGTACTTGGGGTCATCGGCAAAAACAACAATTTCTCTCCCATCAGTAAGAACATAATTATTTCGCAATTTGTATTCCTTTTTATCCTTCAAATATTTTTTCTTTGATGAAGCCACCCAACTGACTATAGCGAAACGTATTATGGCTAATGGATGGTCTGGATAATATTTGAACGAAGTAATTATCGGGTAATTTATAATCCCATATGATTAACAATTTTTTATTTATTGCTTTTTGAGTCGCCTTTCCTATTTCGTGTACAATTGGGGTGGAAACCCCCTAAACGAGGGCAGGCTATGGACAATATGGACGCTGTGGACACCTTACACGTGTGGGCATTGCGTGTAAATGAATGGGGTGAAACGGCACCCTGCAGTGAAGGTCGCCCGAAGCACCTCACTGCGGGTGTCTCCGATCTACTCCTGCAGAGAACTGCGAAGGTCGGAGGTTTCCCCTCCGGGACAGGCAAACACTCAGGAGTGTGCTGCGCGATCCTCTTGCCCGACCAGATACACCGATGTCCAGAATGAGAGTTGGAATGTTAATAAAGCTTTTATGTTTTTCTGAATAATAAAATGTCAAAATAAAAAATAATAAAATAGTCATTAGGATTTACCAGGAAAGGATCAACAATGGATTCAGTTGAAAAAGCCACTCAAACGCAGTTGTCCAATATTCAAAAACGCACAGGAAAGACTTTGATGGAATTGACGAATTCCATACAAAATAGCGGATTGGAAAAACATGGCGAGATCAGAGAATTTTTAATGAAAGAGTATCACCTTGGGTATGGCGATGCCGCAGTGCTTGCGGGATATGCAAAAAAATCCCTCGATCCCGAAGAGGCCAAAAAAGAGTCGATGTCAATTGGAGAAACCCTGGATAGTTTTTATTCTGGACCAAAAGCTGGTCTTCGCCCAATTCATGAGCGGGTCATGGAAGAAGTCGCGAAATTTGGAGATTTTACTATTACGCCCAAGAAAACTTATTTAAGCCTTCGCCGAAAACAACAATTTGCAATGATCGGTCCCGGCACAAATACCCTGATCGATGTTGGCCTTAATATGAAGGGTATTAATGCTACAGACCGATTGATCGCTTTAAAGCCTGGCGGCATGTGCCAATACAAGGTACGCCTTTCAAGTGAAAAAGAGGTCGATCCAGAATTGATTGCCTGGATCAAACAAGCATATGAATCTGCAGGTTGAGAAAAAAGAAAATTTCAACATTGAAAGAGATTCAGGAAATATTGTACGAGTAACAGCAATCTTGATCAGTTAAACCTAAATGGAGCGGAAAAGGTCATGATGCAGATCATGGCACTCAAACTGATAATCAGACATCCAATTTTGGGTGTCTTATTCTAAGATGAGGTCGGAGGTTTCCCTTATGGGGATTTTGGTGCGCTAAATCCGCGTAGAACTCAACCTGGCTTTCTCGAGCAATAAAAGTCCAAATAAAGCAAGAACAGCCCGGGCGGGCTGTTCTTGAAATCGATCATCCCCTGAAACCCCTGTCTTATTCCATAAACCACTTGGCCCTGATCTGTTCGGGGGTCATGGCAGGCAGGCGATAGAAGCCATAGTCGCCCACCGGCAGGCTGTCCAGCTTACCCATCCACTCGGCCAGGTTCTGGCTGGTGATGATGGGGTAATCATACAAAAACGTGTTATTCCACTTACCGCCGAGCGCCTGCGGATTGAACTTCAGCCCGGACAGATGATAAAGGGCAGCGTACACAGCTTCATAATCCGTTCCGCCGGGCGGGATGGTGGCAAAGCTCTTGAGGTCAGGCTTTTCCTGCAGCCAGGTATTCCAACCCTTCAGTTCATCCAAACGGCTCTCGCAGTGGAAGAGGGGCAATTGCTTCAGCTCATGTGGGCCATGCATTGCCCAGAAGATCTCCATTTTATTATCGGTGCTCCAGATGGCTTTGATATTGGGATTTTTCTTGACCATTTCCACCAGACTTTCCTGGGTAAACGCCTGTTTGCCATGCTCAGCCGGCATGGAGGTGGCTTTGACCTGCGGGTATTTGGCCAGGACCTCATCAATGATATCCTGGATGAAGCCGTTCTGCCCAAAGTTGAAATAGACGAATTCACCCTGCCCGCCCATTCCCTCCATCATCCATTCCAGCCCCGCCTGGGTCGAGCGGTATGTGGTGGAAAGGTTGTAGACGCCCTGCTCGCCGCTGTCGGCATCCAGCATGAAAATGGGGATGGCTGCTTTTTTGGCATTCTGGATCTGCGGCCAGGCACCGTAAACATGCCATTGATTCGAGTAGGAAATGATGGCATCCACCCCTTTTTGCAGCAGGTCGTCAATGTCCTTGCCGCGCACGCATTCCATTTTGGTCTCGGCGCAGGCCTTGAGCAAACCATCCACGTTCTGCTTCTCACCCGCTTCATAGCCGACCACGAATCCCTGCGCGGATGGCAGGGCGAGCGTGGTTTCCGCCGCCGTGGCGGCCGGTTCAGCGGGTGCTGAAGCCGCTGGCGTGGCGCCGCACGCCGCTGTCAGCAGCGCGAAAGCCACAACCAATATTAGAGATAAAACCGTTCTTTTCTTCATTGATGTTCTCCTCGATGAGTGATATGGATTTAAAACAGCCGACATTATAATGCCGGATAACCAACATATTCTATTTTTTAATAGTTAATCTATTGCAGAGGCGCTTTTTTAAGGTAGGAGGTTTAACCTCCACGAAGATTGCCTGAGGCTGCTTCGCTTTGAGAATCCGGGTTATCCGCTGGTGTGACTAACTGCGGCTCACACACAAGAGTATGCTTCGCAATCCTCTCGCCCCGACCCTCTATGTGGCCTACATCCCTGCTGCAACTTTGCACAGGTTCATTAATTAATGCATAAGTACTTTGAGATTACCAAAGAGCATTACAAGAGGAACAGGACAACACCTTATCTAAATAATTCTCCCGGATTTTCAAGCATGGCACGCAGATCCATCAGAAAATGAGCGGCCTGAGCGCCATCCATCACGCGGTGGTCGGCGCTTAATGTCACTGTGGCCATCCTCTTGGTGCGTAACCCCATCGTATCCTCATCCGGGACAAGCTGGCGTTTAATGGCGCCGACAGCCAGAATGGCGGATTGGGGCGGGTTGATGATCGCGGTGAACCGGTCAATGCCCATCATGCCCAGGTTGGATATCGTAAAAGTGCCATTCAATAGATTCTCGGGTTTCAGGCGGGATTTCCTCGCCTGGAGGGCGAGATTATTTAATTCGGAAGATATGTGCGAGATGCTTTTATGATCCGCTGCATGAATGACCGGCACGATCAACCCATCCTCCAATGCGGTAGCCACGCCAATATTGATTTCCTTATATATCAAGATCTTCTCAGCCGTGAATTGGCTGTTGATGATCGGATTTTTCTTGGATCGCCAGTGCCACCGATTTTACGATCACAGCTGTAGCGGATATCCGCTCACTTTTATTCTCAATGGTCTCATTGATTTCTATTCGCCGGTCCTCAACGCCATCCATGACCACATCGATCTGCAGGGTCATATGAGGCGCTTCACGCATACTGCGGGCCATGTTCTCCGCGATGGTACGGCGCATACCGACCAAGGGGATTTCTTTCAAGACAGTCAATTGACCTGCAGATGTTTCACCTTTGGGTGAAACCATCTTTTCTGCAAGAATATCCCGGGCTTGAATCCTGCCACCCGGTCCGCTGCCCTTGATCCCGGATAAATTAATATTTCTTTCTTTCACAAGCCTTTTGGCTGCCGGGGTGGCTTTCACCTTTCCGGTAATCGCCTGGCTTTTTTCCAGGTACTTTTCCACGTCGGGACGCGTGATCAGACCGCCGGGACCGCTCCCTGAAATATCGGCTGCGTTCAAATGATTTTCTTGAAGCAATTTTGCTGCAACAGGAGAAATTTTTAGCGAAGAGGGCTGCTGGTTATCATGAGATTGTGGTACTTCAGGCGTCTTCGTGACTGTTTTGGCGTTAGAAGGTACCTCTTCCCCCGCTTGAACGATATAAGCGATGATTTCGGTTACCGGGACCATGGCACCAATCGGATATTTAATCCCGGCCAGGATGCCGGTTTCCGGGGCTTCCACTTCCATGCTGATCTTGTCGGTGCTGACCACCGCAATCGGATCGCCTTTTTCGACCGGCTCGCCTTCTTTCTTGAGCCATTCCAGGATCTCAGATTCCTCCTGGGTAAAACCAAACTTGGGCATGATGATTTCTTTTGCCAAATCTCTCTCCTAGTATTCTCCGCGAACCAGTTTACGAGCTTCTTCCTCAATATTCTCCACCTGAGGCACCGCGTGGTATTCCAGATTGCGGTTATAAGGAATGGGCATATCCAGACCTGCCAGGCGCCTCACCGGGGCATCCAGATAGGCAAATGCTTCACTTTCCATGATCGCCGCTGAGATCTCACCGCCATATCCGCCTGTCTTGACCGCTTCATGAACGATCAGTGCCTTACCGGTCTTAATAACTGATTTGATAATCGGTTCTTTATCCAAAGGGTTGAAGGGTGCGCGGGTCAATGATCTCCACTTCAATGCCCTCCTTGTGCAATTTTTCCGCTGCCGCCAGGGCGCGGATGACCATGACGGAGGTGGCAATAACGGTTAGATGATTTCCTTCACGAACCACATGGCTTTGTCCCAGCGGTATGGTGTACATTTCTTCCGGTACATGTCCCTTTGTTTTATATAACAGTTTATGCTCAAAGAACATGACCGGATTCTTATCCTCCAACGATGACAGCAGTAATCCCTTGGCATCATAGGGAGTGGAAGGCATCACCACTTTCAGCCCCGGGACATGCACGAACCAGTTTTCCAGACTCTCGGAATGCTGAGCGGCTGCGCCGGTACCGGAGCCGCACGCCAGGCGCATCACAAAGGGCAGCTCAGCTTTCCCACCGAACATAAAGCGCATCTTGGCACCCTGCATGACCATCTGTTCCATCGCCAAAACGACAAAATCGCTGAACTGGATTTCACCGATCGGGCGCATGCCAGTCACAGCGGCACCGACCAAGCACCGGCAATTCCTGCCTCCGAGATAGGAGTATCAATGATCCGCTTTGGCCCAAATTTTTCCAGCAGGCCTGCAGTGACCCCAAACGCACCGCCGTAGATGCCAATGTCTTCGCCAATGACAAATACGCGCTCATCCTTCTCCATCGCCTGGCGGATGGCTTCACGCAGGGCTTCCATATAACTTATTTCACGCATAGATACCTTCCATTATTGAGGCAACATCAGGCTCAGGGCTCTCTTCAGCAAATTCAACCGCCTTGCGAATTTCTTCATTCGCCCGTTTTTCGATTTTTTTGAATTCATCATCGCTTACATTCAACAATTTGCGAAAGCGGGTAATCGGATCTTTTTCCATCCATTTTTTCACTTCTTCCCGTGTGCGGTAAAACTGACGGTCACTCTTCGAATGACCTTTGTAGCGATAGGTGACCGCCTCAATCAGCGTCGGACCATCGCCTTTACGCGCACGGTTCGCCGCCTTCTGTACGGCCTTATAGACGGCGATGACATCATTGCCATCAACGGTCACTCCCGGCATGCCATAGGCAGTGGCGCGATCGCTGATCTGTTCGATCTTGAAGGCTCTCTCAAAAGCCATGGACATGGCATATTGGTTGTTTTCGCATAAATAAATAACGGGAAGATTCCAGATGCTGGCCATATTGAGGGATTCATGGAATGCGCCTTCATTGGTAGCGCCATCACCAAATAAAGTCAGAACAACCTGGCTCGTTCCGCGGATGGAAATGCTCAATCCTACCCCAACGGAAATGGGCAGGTTGCCAGCAACAATACCCTGCGCCCCCAGGTTATTGGATTCCACATCGGCAATATGCATCGATCCACCGCGGCCGCGGCAATAACCGGTTTCCTTGCCCATAAACTCGGCCATCATGCGGTTGAGATCACCACCCCACATCAAGAAATGCCCATGACCCCGATGCGTATTAAGAAAATAATCCTCTTTGAGCAGCGCCGGTCCAGCACCTGCGGCAATGGCTTCCTGGCCGATCGACAGGTGCATGGTTCCGTGCACTTTACCGAGTGCAAACATCTCTTCTGCGTTCTCTTCAAAGGCGCGGGTGAGTACCATTTTATAGAGCAGATCTTCCGCTTTGGATCTCTCCAAAATCCCGCCAATCAAGTTTTCTTTATGCTTGCTTTCAGACATTCAATTCTCCAATTTATTGTTTCTAACATATGAATTTTAATGATTATTATGTCAAAATGAATACTTTAAATTGTAGGTTGTGTTTCAATAATTCCATCTATTTTAGTTTAATGTCGTATTGGTAATAACTTTTACAATCAAACAATTATTAAGGCTGATAACATATCAGGAAAACCGGATGCATTATCAGCCTTTTTTGATATCGTTCTCTAGTTGTTTTACATACTCTACTTACAGGCTAACAGTGTGCGAATGCACAAAGCTTATTTTTGAGTACCCATATATTTTTCGAGTGTTTCACCTGCATAGTAATACTTGAACATGGCTGCGACATTCGACTTGTCAACGATATTGATGGGGCGGCCAAGCACACCCGGGATATCCACACCGTTCAGCTTATTGACCATCTGAACCAATGTCCAAGCTCCACTCTCAAATCCACTGTAGGCAATGGTGCCGACAATGTCGCCTTTTTCGATGGCTGCAAGGATCGGCCGATCATTATCAACGCCGCCGATGAGCACTTTAGAGTCGGTATCCTTCGCTGCTGCGATAATACCCAGCATGGTCGCGCTCATGACTGCCCAGGCAACTTCCGCATCCGGATTTGCCAGCAGGGCATCCTGGAACTTGGTATAGGCTTCTTCCTGTTTCAGGCTCTGGATCTCAACGTATTCGATCTTGCCACCATAAGAATCCATGGCATCCTTGAAACCTTTTACACGCCCGACAGCGTTCGGGTGGAAGGTCGGCAGCGTGCCGTACAGCACCTTACCAGATACCTCACCCTTTTTGGCCTTTAAAGCTGTCGCCAGCTGAATACCAGACTGCTTGCCAATCTCATACTGATTCAAAAAGTTGATCGCATCCACTTCGCCGTTCATGGGCGGATTACCGGCGACAACGGGGATTCCAGCTTTGCGCAATTTATCGATTGCAACTGCAACTGTGTTAAAGTCGACTGGATATACAATAACGCCGTCCACACCCTGCAGCAGCCAGTTTTCCAAAGCTTCATTCTGCGCGGTCTGGTCGTTATTGGCGTCATGAATGATCAACTTCACGCCCATCTTGACAGCGGCATCCTTGATCGCGGTAAGAATTGCTCCGGCAACTTGGTCAAAGGTGAAGTACATGGCTACACCGATGGTGTAGACTTTTTTGGGCTCCGGGTAATTTTTCGGTAAGCCGCTGACCTGCACCCATCCACCTTTTGATGCAATCTTTAGGTCTGATTTGATACCAACAGTTTCGAAATAATCCTTATTGATATCAAATGTTTCGCCAGTTTTTTTCACATAGGTGAATTCGCCTGCATTCGAGTGAACAGCGGGCACTGCAGGTGCAGCCTCTGCCGGCTTCTCTTGCATGGCCGCGGGAACCGGCGCACAGGCTGAGAGAAGAGCTACCAGCAAGATCAACGAAATAATTCTTTTCATTTTTTTCCTCTTTTATTCGCATATTTTGCCGCGGAAAACGCAGCAAGTTGAACTAACGATCCTTCCAGCCACTACAGTATTTTTTCGATAAGATATTCATCTCCTTTCTCCGGCTGAACCGGTTATTATCCGGTAACGTCTGAGGTACACACCTCATAGTCCTCATATTCAATGGCCATCAAGGCAAGAATTAATCTTATTTATCGGTTTCTCTTCTGCTTGCCCAACTATCGAGCAGGATGGCTATAACGATGATGGCACCTTTTACGATGGATTGCACATCATACATGGCACCCATCAGCTGCAAGCCGTTGTTGATAACACCCATGATCAGCACACCCACCACTGTTCCCCAGATGTTGCCTTTACCACCCTTTACGGCGGAACCGCCCAGCACAACGGCTGCAATCGCGTCCAGAGCCAAATCAGACCCAACATTCGGAGAACCAAAGGCAAAAATGCCCGCCAGGTTCATCCCGGCGATGGCTGCAAACACGCCGTTCAACATAAAGGTCATTATTTTTATGTTTTCTGTATTGATTCCCGCGACGGCTGCAGCTTCGATGTTGCTGCCTATGGCGCGAAGGTAGTACCCGTATTTTGTTTTTTTGTAAAGAAACAGGATGAAAATGAAAGCCGCCACCAAAATAAAAATCGGTACCGGCAAGAAACCGAATACTTCACCTGTACCAAAGATAAAAATAAAGGTTTTATCGTTAATGGGTATTGGCGTGCCCTGCGTGATCATATAGGCGACACCGGTATAAACGTACTTCATTGCGATGGCAACCAGGAAGGTCTCACCTTTGCCCTTTATTGATATAAGCCCTACGATCAGACCTGCCAGAGCGCCGCACAATAAACCAATCAAGATGGACAAGGGAAGTGGAATCTGAGCTTTTAGCACGATAGCCACAATGGTCCCCACCATGGCTGCCGTGCCCCCGATGGAGATGTCCAGATTACCCTGGGTCAACATCAGCGTCATGGAGAAGGCGGCGACCGCAATGTAGATTGACCGTTTAACGATATTGATCAAATTGATCGGATCATAAAAAGTGCTTTTTAAGGATGCAAACAAAATGCACAACAAGATCAAAATAACAAACGTTCGTAAATCCAGAATATTTTTTTGAAATTTTTTCTCAAAATTTTTGAACATACTTATGCCTTTTTTTAATTAAGTGCCGCCAGGCGCATGATCCCTTCCGAAGTTGCCTCAGCCGTATTGATGATTTTTCTCATCACACCTTCCCGCATGACGAGGATTCGATCCGTCACCGCAAGTATTTCCGGCAGTTCAGAACTGACCATGATGATGGTAATACCCTGTTTGACCAGATCGCCCATAATGCGGTAAATCTCAGCTTTTGTGCCCACATCAATACCTTTTGTGGGCTCGTCAAACAAAATGATCTGTGGCGTGAATTCCAACCATTTGCCAAGCACCACCTTTTGCTGGTTCCCACCGGAAAGCTTCTGCACCAGCATGTTGATGGTTTGGATCCTGATATCCAGTTTTTTCTTATATTTGTTCGAAAGCTCCACAAAGCGTTTCTGGTTCACGACACCAAAACGCACTTTTTCACGAAGGTTGACAAGGTTGATGTTCTCATTGACGCTCAACGGAAGACAGAGACCTGTTTCCTTGCGGTTTTCGGTGATATAAGCAATACCCCTGTCAATGGAGTCCTTGGGATTCCTGGGAATAAATTTTTTCCCAAACAGCTCTACTGTACCGGAAAGAATAGGAAGCCGCCCGAAAAGAGCGTCACATATTTCTGTGCGTCCTGCGCCCACCAGGCCAGCCATGCCGAAGATCTCACCGCGCTTGACTTCAAAAGTCACATCCCTGAACTTCTTGGTGGTCAGATTCTCGACCTTAAGCACTGTCTCTCCCAGTTTTACCTTTTGCTTGGGATACATTTGAGACAAATCTCGGCCCACCATCATTTTAATAATCAGTTCATCCGACATTTCACTTTTTTCAAGTGTGCCGATTTTTTGGCCATCTCGCAGCACGGTAACACGGTCGGCAATCTGGCGAATCTCGTGGATGCGATGCGAAATATAGATGATCGCAACACCCTTTTCCTTCAGTTTGAGGATGATACCAAACAGCGCATCGGCGTCTTTTTGCGAGATCGATGCGGTAGGTTCATCCATCAGAATCACCTCGGCATCCGACGCAACCGCCTTGGCGATCTCAACAACCTGCCTCTGCGCAATGGATAAATTGGAGACCATCCATTTGGTATCGATATTAGGGTTGTTAATGCTATCCAATGTTTTTCGCGCGAGTTGGGTAAACTCTTTTTGACGCTGAAGGATTCCTTTGAACGTATCCTGTTTATCGAGAACTATGTTTTCAGCAACTGTCAGGTGCGGGCAGAGGGTTAGTTCCTGATAGATGGTGCTGATATGGGCTTTGATGGAGTCCTTGGGACTTTTGATGTCGATTATCTTCCCATGAACCCTTAACTCCCCCCCTTCATCCATCGAGTGATACCCGCTGACAATTTTTATCAGGGTGGATTTTCCTGCACCGTTTTCGCCCAGGAGGGCATGAACCTCGCCCTTGCGGATTTCCAAGTCAATATTTTTTAATACCGTTACACCTGAAAACGTTTTTGACACGTTCTTTAATTCGAGAATGACCGGCGATGTCATGTTGCCACTCCTCCGGTTTCTTTCTGATGGCATCCATATGTTTAAGAAAAGCTTCAACATATGTTTTTTATGGAAGGAATTTATACGCACCAGCAATCATCGGGAAAGTCCGCTGGTTCATGAAAGGTTCAACAAACTCCACTCCCGGCGTTCCACACTGTGAGGCAAAGTAACGGTTTTCCGCTTCAAACTTCTTGGATAAAGCATAACCAAAGAAGTCACCGCCCCAATTCTCAAATTGACTTTTGTGGCATCTGGCTATCTCCAGTTTTTTCTCCCAGACACGGGTAATATCCACAAAATGATCCGGCGCGAAATTTGTGTAACTCATACCACCCGGGATCCAGAAGAACATGGGCGGTATCTTTTTTGTCGGTGCGTGATCCGTTTTGATCAACGGTATGCCGGCATTGATGCGGGCAATGAACGCCAGGTACCCGGTGATGTCATGATCCGGATTGTAGTCCCTCAAATACGGCGGCCCAAACATAACGTCCGGTTGTGCCCTTCTGACGCAATCGATCATGCGCAGCCGGGTTTCCTCTGTGTCAAAAATAAATTCATCATCATAGTTGAGCCACATCAGTTCTTTTGCGCCGATCATGTCGGCGGCAGCCTGTGCCTCTTTATGACGGATTTCACCAACTTCTGCTTTCGTCGCATGCCGGGTGGACCCGATGTTCCCATTGGTTGCAACCACCATGTACACCTCATCACCACGTTCAGCGTACAACCGAAGGGTTCCGGCCATGCGAAATTCCAAATCATCCGGATGGGCCCCAATCGCAAGTACTCTCATTTTCTATCTCCTCTATAAAATAAATTTGTTTTCTCTTATACCTTCGAGAATATATTATTGTTCAAATTCATGGCAGGAATTTGTATGCACCGGCAATCATCGGAAACGTCCTCTGGTTCATGAAGGCTTCAACGAACTCCACCCCCGGCGTTCCACATTGCGAGGCAAAGTAACGGTTTTCAGCTTCAAACTTCTTGATTGAGGAATATCCAAAAAAGTCATTACTCCAGTTTTCACACTGGCTCTTGTGGCATCTGGCTATTTCCAGTTTTTTCTCCCAGACACGGGTAATATCCACAAAATGATCCGGCGCGAAATTGGTGTAGCTCATGCCATTCGGTACACAACAAAACATAGGCGGTATTTTTTTTGTCGGTTCATGATCCGTTTTGATTAACGGGATACCTGCATTGATGCGGGCAATGAACGCCAGGTACCCGGTGACGTCATGGTCCGGGTTATAGTCTCTCAAATATGGTGGTGCAAACATGACATCCGGCTGAGCCTTCCTGACGCAATCGATCATCCGCAGCCGGGTCTCTTCTGTGTCAAAAAGAAATTCATCTTCATAATTAAGCCACATCAGCTCTTTTGCGCCAATCATGTCGGCGGCAGCCTGCGCCTCTTTATGGCGCATTTCAGCAACTTCTGCTTTCGTTTCATGCCGGGTGGAACCGATGTTGCCATTTGTCACGATGACCATGTAGACCTCATCACCCCGTTCTGCGTACAATCGGAGGGTTCCTGCCATTCGAAATTCCAAATCATCTGGATGTGCCCCAATCGCAAGTACTCTCATCTGTTCTTTTCCTTAATTATTTTTTGATTCATTTTTTTCTACTTCGAAAATAAGATGGTCCATCCTTTTTCTCATTCAATCATTTATTGCTTCCAGATGCATGGATTAGGCGGCGAACCAGTTGGCATGCCTCAGCAGCCGCCCGAGCGGAATCACCGGACGTATCCAGGTGAGCCCACATCTCAACAACCAAAGGTCCGCAGTAGTTCATTTCTTTAAGAGTTCGAAAAATATCAATAAATGGAACACTTCCTTTTTCAAAAGCGATTCCACGGACTTCACCCGGAAGAGCATCTTTGACATGAATTCCCACAATATATTCCCTGCCAATCTTCAGCTGTTCAAGCGGGTCATAACCAGCAGCAACTAAATTACCGAAATCTGGATAGAGGTTCAGCCAGGGCGAGTTCACTTCGCGAACAAAGCGCAGGGCTTTATCAATCGAGTTGATTGTATCGACATCCACGTTCTCCAAAGCCAGCATGACATTTGCAGCACCTGCCCATTGCGCGCCCTGCTTCAGGCCTTCAAGAAAACGCTGTTGTGTTCCAGCGTTGCTTTCTTCGGAGAAGACATCGTAACCCATTAATTGAACGACCCGGATCCCCAGATCGTAGGCCAATTCGATTGTGCGGTTTAGGATTTCCAAGCTCTTTTGGCGTATTTGCGGGGAAGCACTGCCCATTGGATATTTTCGGTGCCCGCTTAAGCCCATGGTCAGGATTGGCAAACCGGCATTGTCCATTGAGTGACGCAATGCCATGCGAGTGGAAGGGGTCCAATCCAAACGTGCCAGGCGCGCATCACTATCATCAATGGACATTTCAACAAAGTCAAAACCGGCTTTGGAAGCTTCCGTCAAGCGCTCATCCCAGGTTAAGTTATCCGGATAAGCTTTTTCGTAGATTCCTATTCGCTGCATGTAAGAGGATATCCTTCTTTATCTGGTTTATTGTTCAATATTTGCCTCGCGGATCGCATGACACTGTTGTTCACGTCGAGCATTGTTGAGAGGAGAGGAATATTTAGTTGCCGGGATTGATATAGAACACTCCCTTCTATGAACCTGTCACATAAGTAATCTTCCACCCTTTTGGCAAAGGAAAGACATCCAAGCCAACTTTCAGAAAATAATTCAGACCTATCAGGTTTTCTCGAATTATCCATTAGTCACGTGTTAGATGTTTGACATCTTACAACATATTATAATTATATTAATTGGTCATGTCAAGATATTGCTGGAACAATTACCCTTTATTCATCTTTTTGGTATGGCTAATCCCAGATGATATACTGGAAAAATATTTTCTACCAAACTTGATATCAGACCACCCTCAATAATTAAAATATGGTTTCTTAAAAATATATATATGCCTCAAATAATTACATTTCCTCCTGAAATGCAATTAGGAATAAAGGAGTTACCAAATTGAAGATCATTGCACTCAATGGCTTACTGGGTTACGGATATTCAGAAACAGCACTCAAAAAAGCGCTTCTGGAAAAACCGGATTTCATCGGTGTTGATGCGGGTTCCACTGACCCTGGTCCGTATTACCTGGGTAGTGGAAATTCCTTTACTAATGAAAACTCGGTCAGGCGTGACCTTGCGCTTTCGCTGCCCGAAGCAGTAAGAAAAAAGATACCTTTCATCATCGGCTCAGCCGGCGGGTCAGGCGCAAAAGAACACGTCGCCTGGTTGTGCAAGATCATTGACCAGATCGCCGAAGAAAATCAACTAAACATTAAGATTGCAGTTGTATACGCAGATGTTGCTAAAGAATATGTACTGACAAAATTATCAAAAGGCAAGATCAAACCGATGGGTGGCTTGAAGGCAACCATAGAAACGATTAAGCAAAGCAATCGAATCGTTGCACAGCTTTCGATCGAACCAGTCATGGAAGCATTGGATAAGGGGGCCGATGTTGTGGTTTGCGGCAGATTGTGTGATACGGCCATCTACGCAGCGCCAGCAATACGCGCCGGGTATGATCCCGGCCTTGCATTCCATATGGCAAAAATCATGGAGTGCGGCAGTATGTGCAGCGAACCGCTCAGCGCATCGGATGTGATGATGGGCGAGATTGAAGATGAATTTTTTACTCTGACACCCATGAATCCGATCAGAAGGTGCACAGTACCGCGAGTTGCCGCCCATACCATGTACGAGCAATCCAATCCATACCACATCTATGAACCGAACGGAATGATCGATTTAAAGAATTGCAATTTTGAACAGATCAATTCCCGCAGCGTGCGCGTCTCGGGTAGTGTATATAAATCAGCATTGCAAAAAACGCTTAAGCTTGAGGGGACTCGACTGGCAGGATACCGGACCATCTCCATTGCCGGCATCAATGACAGAGAGACAATAGCGCATATTGAAGAGATACTGGGCGGCGTAAAACATTTTTTGTTGGAGAACCTGCGGGATATACCCCCATCAGATTACAGTTTGCATTTAAGAAAATACGGCGTTACCGCAAATGATATTGCCGGTGGTTGCGAGGGGAATCTCGGCATCATACTGGATGTCGTAGGCAAGACGCCTGAGATTTCCGCAACAGTCTGTGCGGTTGCCCGGTCAAATATGCTGCACTACGATTATTCAGGACGAAAATCAACAGCTGGCAATCTCGCGTTCCCATACTCGCCTTCGGACATCGAAATGGGATCGGTCTACGTGTTCTCCCTGTATCATCTATGTGAAGTTGATGACCTGATGGAATGCGCCAAAATCGTTTATGAAAGGTATGTCGATGGCAAAAAAATTAGTTGATATCGCCAGAATTTTACGATCAAAAAACGCAGGACCTCTATATACGACATTTGACCTAATTTTTGATACTAATAAAGATTTGGAAAGGGTATTGAGTTCTGGCGCAGTGGATGCTGCAGCGATAGCGGCGCTTTATGGCTTGGATGCACAGGATGTATCCATCATTCCTTATGAGATTGTCAACGCCTTTAAAATAACGATCCCAAGAATCCATGCAAGCGGAGACATTGAAGATGACGATATCTACGGTTGTCAGCAGCATTTGAAGCTAGCGAATATTCTGATACCCTGAGGAGAAGCAAATGCTCAAACAAAACACGTTGTACGAAGCAATTCTGAGCGCCATTATTAAAGGTTCCACGCACATTAGCGATGATGTATATGATGCGCTGAAAACTGCACGGGACAAAGAAGAAAATGAATCCACAAAACTGGGACTAGAAGCCTCGGTAAAAAGCCTGGAGTTGTCACGCGAGAGATGCCTGCCCGCCTGCCCTGATACCGGCTGGCCGTTATTCTTTTTCAAGATCGGCAATGAAGCAGTCATAGAAGGCGGCATTATTGCGCTGGAAGAAACCACACGCAAGGCTGTAATCAGCGCCACTGAACAGGGCTATCTCAGGCGAACCATGAAACATCCGTTGAGCGGTTACGATCCGGGTACCAACGTGGGCGCCAATATACCCTGGTTTACCTACAAATTCGTGCCTGGAACACAGCTACAGGTAACCTATGTTGCCAAGGGCGGTGGTTCAGAGGTATTTGGCGGGACCCAGTCACGCATGGTGGCATTTGCAGATGGTTCCGCAGGCATCAAAAAATTCATTATTGATGCTTTTGTTGCTGCTTCCCATGCAGGGGCGATCTGCCCGCCATCGATTCTTGGGGTGGGCATTGGTGGTACAGCCAACATTGCGGCGAATATCGCCAAAGAGGCGGCTTGCCTCCGCCTGATCGGCACACATCACCCAGAGAGCGAATTCCGAAAACTGGAAGAAGATCTATTTAATGCAATCAATTCCCTGGGAATTGGAATAATGGGTGGCGGTGGCGGCACATCTGTTTTGAGCGTCCACGTGGAATATGCTTATACGCATATAGCCGGTATCGCAGTGGCAATCAGCTGCAATTGCTTTATTGCCCGGCGTGGCACCTATCTTAGTCAAGGACGATGGAAGCATGGAATATAAAAAAGATCCTGACTGGTTTGGAGGGCGATAACCATGAAAGAATACAAACTCACTTCACCTGTTGGTGAAGATGAAATAAGAAAACTCAAGGTGGGTGATATGGTTTTCATTTCCGGAAAAGCTTTTACCTGCCGTTCAAAGTTACTGCGGGCCATTTTTGATGAAGGAATGTCTGCTACCTGAAGAGTTGTTGCAATACGATGTGCTCATTCATACTGGTCCAATCATTTTAAAGGAAAAAGACAAATTTAAATTAGTATCATTCATGCCTACCTCCAGCATCAGATTTGAAAAATGGGGGGCACGCACTGTCAAGGAATGGGGTTTAAAAATCATTGTCGGCAAGACAACCATGGGGCTCACAAACCGCAAATGCAATGCGTGAAGCAGGTTGTGTTCACCTTACACCCCGTTCGGTCAGCCCCAATCTTGTGGGTTTCCAGCATCAGGGTGGATGGTGTTTATCTCTATGAAGAAATGGGGTCCATTGAAGCACCCTGGAAGCTTTTTTTGAATGAACTTGGACCATTTGTGGTTGATATTGATGCGAATGGCAACCGGCTATTCGAAAGCCTCGATCAACAGGTACATTCACGTTTGGATAAGGTTTATAAAGATCTGAATATCCCGGATGATTTTAAATATACACAGCTTTATTAGACGAATCGCCGAAATGTCTTAATTTTTTGTGAGTAATAAATCGAATTGACCGAGTCGAAAAAAGGATCTCCTTCAGGGTCTCGAGGCAGTTGAGAATAAAGCGGGTATTCGGAATGGGGAGAAGTCTAAGTTGCACTACTAAACAATAACTCAAAACGTCGGGAAATTGAGATTCGACTTACTTTAAACTAGATTGCGAATGAAATTTAATAATAAATCGCGATCCACCAGGAGATAATCCGTTACTATCCCATAAAAATAATTTGTCAGCAGGTATGATCCAAATTAAAAATTGGTTCTGAGCCAGCAGATGGTATCCACTCTAGATTCCGAGATCGACAGAAATATTATCGAGGATAAGGGGCGGGACAAACCTGATTTTAGCATCAAGATTAGGTTCCTGTTTAGATAATCTTTGTACCGGTGTTTCACGGTTAATACCTGAATGCTTTCTTACGGCATTGTAGTAGTATATGTAATTAAATGCTTCGACGAAAAACTCCTGTCGGTTAGCGATCTTCATAATTCTGGGAATGTAAAACTCATCATCGTCTGTTCGGTGAGAACGTTCCAGATGGGCATTTTCCTCTGGATGTTTCAAGTGATTTTGAATGAGTTTGCAGCCAAAACCGGATAGAAGTTTCCTAAGCTCTACGATCTTATACCAAGACTTTCCTCCGAATTCTTCTCCATGATCTACGGTATAAACGATCTGATTTGAAACGCCATGGCTTCGCAGCCAGGAGGTCACCCAAAGGAACCAGGTTAAGCCATTCGTCCAGCTTTTCTCATCGGAGTAGGCAATCAATTTGAAACGAGAATTGACGTCAACTGCGCTCCACTGATAAATAGGCAGTTTATGGGCATAGATATGGTTGATTTGAGCCATCGAAAGCGCTTTTTGATCTATAACATGCTTCAAATCAATCTGAACTACCTCAAATGGTCTGGCTGTGTACCAATCAACAAACGGACGAGGTCCTTTCTTGTGCGGTTTTTGGGTTTTCCCCTTGATCCTTCCCCGGTTCCGTCTCACAATGTTACGAATCGTATGCTCTGATAATCTAATCGCATATACTTCTTCAAGTTCCTCCTTAAGCCTCAATGGCCCGTAGTTTGTTTTGCTTTTCAGCACAACCACTTTTTCCTCGATCTCTTGGGAGGTCTTGTTATGGACCACTTTTGGTGCCGGGATGCATCGTCCAAGTTCCCGGTTTTGCCCTTTGCCATCGCTTTGTATACAGTTCTACGGGTTACCCCCAAAATCCTGGCTGTTACACTCACCTTTCCTTCATTGCCTTTCAGTATCTGTAGTATGGCCTGCCTGGCAGCTTTCGGGCTGATGCTTCGCAACTCTTGATAATCTAAAGGGGTGGTATCTCGCATCTCTGTATCTTTCCAATTGGTTGTACTCTATCCCTCCCAATTCTAGACACTTATCCCTGTAGATCTCATAATTCCTGTTCATATTCTGTATACTATGTGCTGACCCCCTCACATCCAAATTAAAAATTCCTGTTGACTTTTTAAATTTAATATATATAATAGATGTTAGACATCTAACATCATAATTGGGATATGAATAATAATACAAAAAAAGATATTTTTGGTTCTTTTGAAAAATATTCTCAAAAATCCAGGGTTGTTAAAGAGATCCGCGCACTAATCCTGGATGGAGTTCTTCAACCAGGAGACCAATTACCGGGTGAATTGGAACTATCCGAGAGGTTCAACATCAGCCGGGGCGGCTTGCGAGATGCGCTGCAGATCCTTGAAAAAACAGGATTTGTCATCCGGCGGCATGGGGTGGGGACTTTTATTTCGGAGAATCCGCTTAAATCGAACAACCTGAATATCAATTGGGGAGTCACGAAGGTTATTGAATCAATGGGGGCTGTACCCGGCACATCTCATCTATCCATCACAACCCGAGAAAGCACAATAAAGGAAGCGGGCAAGCTAGCGATTAATAGCGGCGATCAGATCGTCGTTCTGGAAAGACTGAGAACAGCCAATGAAGTACCTGTCACTTATACCCTGGACATGTTGCCATTTTCATTATTAAAAAGAAATGATCTAAACATCTCAATTGACCAGATGTGGGAATTTTTTAAGCAGAAACAATCACTTTTGGCTTTTTTTAAGGACATGCTTCATATCGAATTACACCATGCATTTGCCTCGCTTGTCCCGTTGAATGCATCAGAGTTGGTTGGTTCACAAGCCCTGGCAAAGATTTTGGGTGTTCCAGAAGAAACAAACATTCTTTTTCTGGACCAGGTGGAATACATGACCGATGAAAAACCGGTCATTTATGTGCAGGAATATCACCTGACAAATTATATGACTTTCACGGTGTATAGAAGTTATTGAACTTTTTATTGATCGAAAGGAATAAGAGATGAGCGAGATCGAAAAATTGGCTATTGAGGGGGGCAAACCAGTCCACACGGGAAACCCAATTGTGGAAAC
The DNA here is from genome assembly GCA_963802275.1 of uncultured Chloroflexia bacterium. Taxonomy (GTDB): domain Bacteria; phylum Chloroflexota; class Anaerolineae; order Anaerolineales; family Anaerolineaceae; genus CAZMZW01. Next base: position 313,701 of record CAWDIB010000004.1, read on the forward strand.
AGATATTATTGAAGATGAAGAAATAGAAGCTGTAGTCAATGTATTGAAAAGCAAGAAAACCAGACGGGCAGAGGTAGCACTGGAATATGAAAAGGCGCTGGCAGATTATTATGGAGTCAAACATGCGATTGCCGTTGCCAACGGGACTGTCTCCTTGCACGTTGCTTTGGCAGCCATGGGCATTGGGCCAGGTGATGAGGTCATTGTTACACCAATTACATTCGTAGCCTCAGATACCTGTGTGTTGGAGCAAAATGCTATACCGATTTTCGCTGATATCGATCCGGATACGCTGACCATCGATCCGGAAGATGTTGAGAGAAAAATCACTGACAGAACCAAGGCGATCATCCCTGTCAGCATCAGCGGAACTCCCATGGACATGGATCCACTGATGTATCTTGCCAAAAAACACAATCTGTATGTGCTTGAGGATAATGCACAGGCTCCAGGCGCCCTTTATAAAGGCAGAAAGTTAGGGACGATCGGTCACGTAAGTTCTTACAGCACCGTCACTGGAAAAATAATTTCAACCGGTGAAGGGGGTTACTTACTGACAAATGATGATAATTTATATGATCGAATGTGGGGATTCCATGATTTTTCCAGGAATATTGCTTTGGGAAAAGCATCGAAATTTAATTTTTCCATGCCATGTACCAACTATCGAATTACAAATATGCAGGCAGCTTTGGGTCTGGTGCAATTATCTCGTTTGGATGCTGTCAATCAAAAGCGAAGGCAAAACGCTCAACTGATAAATGAAGGATTAAAAGATTGCCCGGGAATTCGCTTATTCAAAGAACCAAGTTGGGGTGAACGTGTTTATTTCTATTACCTGATCCGTATTGTCCCCGAGGAACTGGGGGCTGATTTGGTTGATTTTGCGAAAGCTCTTGCAGCTGAAGGAGTGTACAACTTTGGCTATATCACCACAACCCGAATGATGACTGCTCAACATCTTTTACCCCTGTTCCTGGAAAAGAATGGGTACGGCAACACCCACTGCCCCTTCGACTGTCCGAAGTATGGAAAAGAGGTCTCTTACTACCGCGGGCAACTCCCAGTGGCTGAAAAAATGGAAAGAGAAGTCTTCTGGCTTTCACCCGTTCACCCGCTGATGAGCCAGACAGACCTTGATGATACGATCAAAGCCGTAAGAAAAGTGGCAACAGCATTTGTTGAGAGAAAGAAAATGGGGATTTCCAACACTTTTGCCACCGAAGAAGAAAGGTCTCTTTGCTGGGATCCTTATTATATTAATAAAGGGTAAATGGCTGATTAATAAATCGCCTTTCCAGATTTTATCAACTGTTTAGTTTAATTAGCATATTTTGTAATTTATTTTATGGAGAAGATAGAATGAGTGATTTACCAGTCTACCCGGATTTGAAAGGAAAAATATTCGTCATCACCGGGGGTTCAAGCGGTATCGGGCTGGATTCCGCACGTCGTTTTCTAAGCCAGGGGATCAAAGTGGCCATTCTTGCACTGGAGGATCCACTCCTGGGTAAGGCAGAAAATGAACTTCAACAATCGGGGGGAAGGAGAATATTGTCGCAGTGGGATGCAATCTCACCCGGGAAAATGAGGTGAAATCCGCCTTTGAAAAAATCCTGGATTCTTTTGGAGAGATCCACGTCGTACTCCATTGTGCCGGTATTTCGTATAACGCCCCTTTTGAAGACACAGAAATATCTGGCTGGCAGCGGGTAATAGACGTGAACCTAACCAGCTCTTTTTTGGTTGCAAGGGAAGCATTTCGGATTTTCAAGAAACAAGGAAAAGGCGGGGTCATCATCTTCATCAACAGTGATAATTCATTAAAACCCAGCACAAACAGCGTTTCTTACAATGTCTCCAAGGCAGGCGCGTTACACCTGGCACGCTGTGTTGCCAATGAAGGCGGTAAATATAAAATTCGAAGCCACAGCATCCTACCAGGCGCAGTCTTTGGAAGCAGCGGGATGTGGACAGATAAGTTCCGACGAGAACGCGCTTCTGTGCACGGGTTCGACCCGGATAAACTGGAAGAGGAATACAAGAAAGCCAATGCCCTGGGAGTCATCATAGATCCCAAAGAGATTGCCGAGTTAGCACTTTTCCTGTCGAGCGATGTCTGCCAAAAAGTCACTGGTTCGGCTTTAGTAATTGACGGTGGCAGCGTCGGAAGTTATGTGCGTTAATTTTGAATTAAGGAGAAATAAATGTTAGAAGAGCTAAAGAAAACAGTTTGGAAGAATTGCCTTGAATTACCCAAAAATCATCTGGTTGTGATGACCAGTGGAACTGTCAGTGCGCGAGATGAAGCCAGTGGATTGGTAGCAGTCAAACCCAGCGGAGTGGACTATGAAATTCTTAAACCTGACGATATGGTCGTTATGAATTTGGAAGGTGAAATTCTCGAAGGGAAAATGAAGCCTTCCTCAGATGTTAAAACGCATCTTTATATTTACAAGCATAGAGGCGACATTCTAGGGATCACTCACACCCATTCTCCTTATGCTTCGATCTTCGCTGTGCTTGGTGAGCCGATTCCCTGCTGCCTGACTGCCAGCGCGATGTTAGGCGGTGAAATCCCGATTGGCGGATTGGCATTGGTGGGTGGTGAAGAAATCGGGAAAGAGATATTAACAAAAATAGGCAACAAAAAAGCCATTGTGATGTTAAATCATGGCATTTACACCATAGGCAAAGACTGCGATGAAGCGACCAAGTTCGCTGTGGAAGTTGAAGAGATTGCAAAAATTGTGCATTTTGCACTTTCCAGAGGCAAACCCATTCCTCTGACAGATGAAGGATTGCGAGTTACGATGGATATTTATGAAAATCATTACGGTCAATAAAAAAGCGAGCGTGGATAAAAAAATATTTGACGGAAACCGATTTGACCAGGTTGGAATCATCGTTAGCAATGTAGATGAAGCGGTAAGACAATTTGGGGATTTGTTGGGGATCAAGGGATTCAACCTTATCACATACCCGGATGCATCCAGAAAAGACCAGGTATTTTACAAAGAAGAACCTACTGGTTTTTCCATAAAAATTGCCTTTATCAAATTAGGAAATTTGGAGTTGGAACTCATTGAGCCATTGCAGGGGAAAAGCATATACCAGGAATTTCTTGATACCCATGGTCCTGGCATTCAGCATATCCGGTTCAGTGTCGATGAAGATTCATTTAATCGTTTATGCGGTCTACTTGAAAAGGAAGGCATTGCACTCATCGCACGCGGCCCCGGTGTACGGAGCATGGCGCAATGGCGGGTTTATGCAACCCGCGACATCCTGGGCGCCGATGTTGAATTAAGGATCGCATAGCGACGCATGCATGGATTCACTCACGATTAATAATCATGAAATTCATGTTTGATATTCTTTTCTTCACTTGCAGAACAAGAGTTAAGTAGATTTGAATCAATTTTTTATTTCAGGTTTTCTTCGTACCATCAGATGAAGATAGCGAGACCGTGCGGTTTTTTAAATATTTTGACTTAGGTTGACCTTTAAAAACGCTATTCAATTCAGATAATTTTTTATTGGACTCATGTTTTTTTAATATTCTTATGGAAATCAATTCAGGTGTCTGGTTTTTAAGCGCACTCCCGATCATTCTGTTGCTTGTATTGATGCTCATAATGAAATGGAGCGGACTTCGAGCTTGTGCTTTTGTATGGCTAACCACGGTTGGCATTGCGTGGTTTTTTTTTGGTGCAGATCTGAAACTTCTCGGGTACAGTTATGTTAAAGCATTCTTTGTATCAGTCGATGTGTTATTGGTCATTTTATCAGCCATATTGTTCTACAGGGTTACGGAAAAATCCGGCGCTACTAAAAAAATTGGCACCACCATATCACAATCGACAAATAACACGGGGCTTAAAGCCATCTTACTGGGCTGGTTATTTCCTTCGTTTTTACAAGGTGTGGGGGGATTGGGGGTTCCCGTGGCTGTATCAGCGCCCTTACTCGTCAGTGTTGGATTTTCGCCCGAGCAATCGGTCATCATGGCCAGCATCGGTCATGCCTGGGGAGTCACTTTTGGCACCATGGGTAATGCATTTCTATCTCTGTTATCATCTACCAATTTGAATGGTGAATTTCTTACCTCGGCAACTGCAATTCTATTGGGAGCAGTTGCTATTTTTTGCGGTATTTTAGTCGTTTTCATCGCCGCTGGTTTTCAAGGAATAAAAAACAATATCCGGTACATCGCAATTTTTGGATTTATATTGGGAGCAGGTCAATACCTGCTGGCAATCAACAATCTGTGGATGATCGCCGTTCCAATCCCTTCCCTTCTCGCTCTGGGTCTTGCCTTCTACTTAAATATTCTTAAAAGTCCCAAACAACGCAAAAATCCATCAATTGATAAAACCTCTTCAATTTCTGGAGAAAACCATCACCCTTCGTTAGCAATATCTTTACTGCCATATGGAATACTCTTAGTAATTATTTTATTGATAAATCTTATTCCTTCCCTGAATAATCTTCTGAACCAGACAAAAATATTCTTTGAATTTCCAGCCATCACAAGTTCAATGGGCGATGTTACACCTGCAGGTCCAGGAAGGGTGATAAAAATATTAAGCCATCCGGGTACAGTGATATTAGCTGCAACATTGACCACCTATCTACTCTTTCGCAGATTTGGCTACCTGAAAAAAGGGGATCTGTTAATTGCTGCCAACCTGGTTTTTCAAGGGTCCCTCCATGCCTCATTGGTCCTATTTATGATGGTGGAAATTGCCGTTATTATGAGCCACACCCAAATGAGCTCAGTTTTAGCCAGGGGTTTAAGTCAAATATTCGGAAAGGATTTATTCCCTTTTATTTCACCCTTTATAGGCACTTTAGGTGCATTCATCACCGGGACAAATACCAACTCCAATTTTATTTTTGCCAATGTCCAGATGAAAATTGCCAATAACCTCGGATTGAGCATCGCTCCCATCCTGGCAGCACAAACTGCGGGAGGCGCAATTGGCAGTATTATTTCTCCAGCAAAGGTTTTCCTTGGTTGCAGCACAGTAAAAATTGGGGGTAGGGAAAGGCAGGTTATGAGTAAATTACTTATGTATGTCTTGATGATCGTTTGCCTTATGGGATTAATCACACTGGCTTATTACTTATGAATAAAAAAATCGTTTCAAAAATCAGTTCCTTTAAAACCGTCTTTGATACATTCCAGTTCGTTTGCATCTTCATCATTCCGATGGTTTTATTTTGGTCCCTTGGACACCATTATTCGCAATTATCAGCTTTGATTTTTCTATTTATTGCTTCTATAAGGATTTTGATAATTTTTTTATATTAATTTGCTTCTATAATATTCATTGTTCATGTGAAATCATCGAGAAGATTGAATTAGAAAAGCAAGTGCCATGTCTGACATTACAAGAGAAAGTTCACTTAATTATCACCACTTGGAGGGCAAATCTCGGCGCTCCGACTCTTTCTTTTTTTCAAACTTGTTTATTTGGTTTTACGGTTTCCCCTGCAGTGATTTCGCTTCGCTCAACATATTCTCTCGCCCAAATAGAACTGTAGTCTGTTTTTTCGCAGCCAATAATCTTTATTTAACTGATTCAATTGAGAAAAATTGTCCGGTTTGCCATTTTTTCCACAATGAGCAAGAATATTAACCTGGTTGTCGCTTTGAATAAACAAGTTTTCTCCTTCTGCAGAGAACTACGAAGGTCGGAGGTTCAAACACTCTAGAGTGTCCTTCGCGATCCTCTCGCCCTGACTAATTATCAGACATTTGATCTCGGGTGTTTTTTTAAGGCAGGAGGTTTGCCCTCCACGAAGCTTGCCTGAGGCTCCCTCGCTTCGAGTGCCTCCATCATCCGCTCGTGCAAATAACACCGGCGGAGACCCAGAAGTACACTTTGCGGTCTCCTCGATTCGCACATTTATTTATGTCATTAAGGCGAATATATCAGCGTTTTTGTCTGCAAGAAAATGCTCTATTGATATAAACTCTTCATATATCCTTATGAAACTCTTTAGCCACATATCAGCTAGATACAAATTAAACCTCTAGTCCCCATACTCTATTTACTCTAAAGTTATTGAAAAAACTTTTCAAATTTAAATTGAACCGATTTTTGATGGCAGACCACATCAATCAATAATTTCATCAATGGAAAACCTCCTTCCAAGATATGCCCATGGTTTATCAAAGATGAAAGAGCTTTTTCCATTTGGATGACGGCAAGCGCAGCTTCGAGAGTCTCCCCCTGCATCATCTCTTTGGCTTGAGGGTAGGAAATCCCCTTACCGAGCAGGGTACCGAGTCGATAGGAGCGTCCCTTTTGGCAGGTGACGAAAAGATCACCTGCAACTGGCAAATCAGGTGAAAAAGAATCCGCAACCCCGGTTATTCGGATAATTTTATGAATTTCATTGACCGCCTGGGCGAAAAGAGCCGCAGCCAGGTTGTACATGGAAGAGCCACATTGTTCCACCCCACCCTTCTTTTCCAGGATGCCTTCAGCCATGCCAACCCCCATGGCATAGGCATTTTTTAAAGCGGCGGATACTTCCAATGCAACGAGGTCACCTGTGACCCACACATGATAGTAATCCGTCTGTAATGCTTCTTTAAAATATTTTGCCGTGGATACATCTTCCGCAGCAAACACCACACAAACCGGCTGCCTGCCAGCCAGCTCATTAGCGATGCAAGGACCACCAATAGCTGCGATCGCGACCTGATCCTGAATTTTCTTGGGAAAACCCTTTCTTAAAATATCAGGCAAAATCATTAACCTGCCATGATCATCGGCTTTAATCCCCTTGGTAACCGAGATGATTTTGTCGCCAGACATGATTAAAGGCGAGAGGGTTTTTGCCATCCAATGAATCCCCAAGGAATTGACGCCATTCACAATGAATTCGGTCCCATCGAGTGCAGAAGAAATTTCTTCCAAAAAGTACGGAAATACATTTTCCGGCAAGTGCCTTTGTAATTTGGGGTGAATGCCGACCTCCTTGCAGGAGGCAATAATGTCGTGATCCAAATGAGTACCCACCAACCTGACCTCGAAGCCATTATCACTTAATGGCCACGCCATGGCAGTGCCCATGACACCCGCGCCGATGATTGCGACTTTTTTCATTTTTATTCCTTTGAGTAAGGATTTCTCAAACAATTATTGATGGGTTTTTAAGCCCAGGATTATTTTATACCTTTGGAATAGTCTCATATTTTGCCAATCAATTGTTCTTTTTCAACCGAAATATAATTGTCAGCAGTTCAACCATCCAGATTGCCACGTGGAGCCGTCATGAAAAATGCAAGCCAGGAAATCGTCGTAAAGATCACTCAAAATATTCATCCACACCTGATTGAATTTTGTTCAGAAAAGTATTTTGCCAATTTTTTGTTGGTGTGTGATTCAAATACCTATTCCGCCTGCGGCAGGACGATCGAGCAAGCACTGAAGGACCGCGGCTGGACCGTGAAGGTTGCCAATCTGGGTGAGGGTGAGATCATGGCGGAAGAAGAGCAAATCGTTCAAGTCATGATTGCCATTGACCAGGATACGGATGTTTTACTAGCGGTCGGTTCTGGGACTCTGACAGACATCACCAGGTTCGTCAGTCACCGGGTAAGGTTGCCTTTCATCAGCATTCCCACCGCACCGTCAGTGGATGGTTTTGTTTCAATCGGGTCACCACTGGTCATTCATCACCTTAAAAAAACCATTTTGTGCAAACCGCCGATCGCACTATTTGGCGATTTAAGGATCTTAAGCAAAGCGCCACAGAAAATGATCGCGGCTGGATTTGGCGACCTGATCGGAAAATACCTGTCCCTGGCAGATTGGAAGCTGGGAAACCTGATTAGGAATGAACCCTATGATGAAGAAATATCTCAGAGAATGTATCAAGCTGTTGTTGATTGTATGAAAACAATCCCATCAAGAGGAAACCTGTCAAAAGAAAATATCAAACAATTGTTGGAAGGGTTGATCCAATCCGGTTTTTGCATGCTTGATTTTGGCAATACCTCACCCGCATCCGGGGCGGAACATCACATTTCCCACTTTTGGGAGATGAAGCTGATCCAGGGAAATCGGCCAGCCGTTCTGCATGGCGCCAAGGTGGGAGTGGCTTCCATCATCACAGCCGGCTGGTTTGAGAAAATAAACCAAATGACGAAGCATGAAATTGCGGGATTGATCTCTCCAGCAGTCGCACCCAACAATGACCTAACAGAAGAAGAAATCAGATCAGTTTTTGGAGTAAATGCAGAAGAAATATTAATAGAACAGAAATGGTTCCTGAATATGACACCGGTGGAATTTCAAAAAATCAAAGAACGGATTATCGAAAAATGGGAAGAAATCCTTGGAATTGCATCCCGGGTTCCCCTGCCCAACCAATTAACAAAATGGCTGCAGGAACTTGGGGCACCTATATATCCAAATGAGTTGGGGTTTGATGAATTGGAGACCAGGCAGGCATTGGAATACAGCCATTACCTGAGGGATCGTTTAACGATCAATAAGTTCAGAAAATTATTCGGAAAACAAATTTTTGGATAATATGGGGGAGAGGATTAAAGCATTTGTTGAAAATATAATTGATATTTTATGGAGCAAATTGATAGGGCGGTTGTAAATCATCTTTGGCGGATACCCCCAACAAGCCAAATAATTTCGTGGAATTGTTATTTTCCTGAAATGATATCGATTATGCTATTTCGCCGCTTGCGCCTGTTCGTTGATGCGGGCAATGGCTTCAAGAATTTCAGGGGGCAGGGTCTTCACGTCACCTAAAATTTCAGCAAATGCCAGTGTTTTTGAAACATGCTCCAATCGTTCCAGGTTGATCAACGCCTCATCCAGATTTTTTCCCACAGTCAACGCTCCATGATTGCGGATTAGCAATACATCATGTTTACCGATCAAATTGCGAATGGCATCAGCATTCTGGGTGGAGGAAGGCATGGCGAAATCCGTAATGGGGATCTTCCCGAATGCGATTGCCGCTTCGGGGATCACATCCATGCGCACCTTGCCCACTGACATGGCCAAGGCATTGGCGTAGATCAGGTGGGTATGAATGACCGCACGGACATCATTGCGCTGTTGATAAACCTCCAAGTGCATGGGCTGTTCCGAGGTGGGTTTCAAGGTGGGATCCGATGCCGATTTTATCAGGTTGCCCTGCAAGTCCATGACCAACAGGTCATTGGCTTTTATCCTGCCCTTGCATACCCCGGAAGGGGTGATCAAAATGTTGCCATCTCCCATTCGAACCGAAATATTTCCATCATTGGATATCATCAATCCATTCTGGTATGCCAGCCTGCCGGTTTCAACGACAGCATCCCGGAGTTCTTTTTCAGAAGCTCGCGTAGTAAATCTCAGAATATTCCGGTAGCATTCATTGCCTGGCAGGTTTAGTGAGCAGATATCGAATGTGGGTGCCTGGCAGGTATTCCCATCCAATGGCTTGTTGGTAAAGCCTGAGGCGGATGGCGCAACATCTGCTGTCTTGTAAATCAATTTCAACCCAAGTCTTTCAGCTTTTTCATACGCCAGTGACGTTAAAACCACCTCGCCATCTCCCACGAATAGCGAGGTGGCTCCCTTTTTTACAATGTCTTCTATGTCCTTTTCTGTATAGAATATTTTTTGCACTGTCAATTCCAAATTAATTCATCAACAAGATCAAATCTTCTTTCGTGCTCAGTTGAAAATTATAACGCCATTGCACCCTAGACCTCGCCTTTCGCAATTACCCACCTCACGCATAATCTTTTTATTCAATAGGTGCAATCCTGGTCTATTTAAGCCTCCTTGCCGTTGGGCTCAATAATGACTTTTACGGCATTTTCTTTGCGGTTGATAAAAATATCAAAGGCTTCTGTATAGCGTTCGATGGGGAATTGATGTGTGATCAAGTCTTTCACATTCAGACTTCCGGATGCGATCATGCCCATGGCGCGCCACATTGTATTGGGATCCGCGCGCGAGCCGGTGATCATGATCTCATTGTGGACCATATATTTGAAGGGAACAGCTTCCTGGACTTTATCAGAAGGAACACCCAGGAGACTGACCTTGCCACCTTTCTTAACCATGCGGATGGCCTGGATGAGAGTTCCAGCCGCACCACTGCTCTCAAAGGCTTCATCCACACCTCGTCCGCCAGTGATGGTGCGCACGGCTTCAATGGGTTCCTCTTTTTCAAAATCCACCACTGCATCGGCGCCCAAGGCGTTTGGCAGCATCCAAGCGAGATTTGCGCCCGACCATGATGACCCTGGAAGCCCCCATGGCTTTTGCCAGCCGCATGGCGAGCAAGCCGATCGGCCCAGGTCCGATTACAGCCACAAATCCACCGGGAGTAATGCCGGTCAATTCCAATCCATGCAGGGAAACTGCGGCGGTATCACACATGGAGCCTTCTGCGAAGGTCACATGGGATGGCATTTTGGTAAGGGTTTTATTGGCATGGACTGCATATTGGGCATAGGCGCCGGGGGAAATGAAGCCGTAATGGCGGTGCCCCGATTCGGGTTTGCCATAATTCATGCACAGGGTATAGCGCCCGGCTTTGCAATTCTCGCAAAAACCGCAGCCTTTATGCGGTTCACCCGCAACGCGGTCTCCGGGTTTTAGGTCGGTGACACCTTCACCGATGGCCACTACCTCACCCGCCCACTCGTGCCCTGCAATGAATGGATAGTAAGGCGGCCAGAAACCCGTCAATCCGCCGGCGAAGATCTCAGGGTCACTGCCGCAGATGGCAACAGCGCGCACCCTGGATAACACTTCGAATGGAGCGGGCTTGGGTACCGGAATTTCCTGCAATTCATGCTTGCCTGGACCGGTAAGAACGATGGCTTTCATTTTTTCTGGTATGTTGCTGCTCATGATGACTCCTCAATAATTTAATTTATTATTCATCCAAGGAATGGTTTGCTCACTCTTCATCTCAAATTCATTTTGTGGTGCTTTTAGATATCAACCACAATTCCATGAACACTTTGGCGGTATGCCGTGCGAATTCCGCATCATTGATATGCAGGTCCAGTTCCTCCCGCCTGATTTCAGGAGAAAGTTCTGCGCGGATGGCTTCGGTGTATGCCAGGTTGGCTTGTGCATCGTAAAGGGGTTTCCCCTCGCGATTCATCATACTGAAGCCGCGTAAAGGGATGAGCGCTGCGCGTGGACCGCTGCCCTCATTCAAACGATGGGCTACATAGTGCCCAACCGCCCTCATTTCCTCAGGGGTGGTTCGGAAATGGGTGTGGGTGGGTGTATGCCTTACAAAAGGACGATTTTGCAGGTCAACCGGCCAGTTTTCACGCCATTCATGCAGGCGGATATCCGCGCAGCCAGGCACGACGACATAAGGTATTGCCATTCTGCCCTCAGCGCGCATGCGGTCAGGCGGGGCGGGCATCAAACCATCATACAGGGCATCGGGAATATCGTGCGGGGAATAATCCACCACTCCTTTGATCCGCCCCTGGAGGACCAGTTCTTCCATGGCCTGGGTGCCAATCCCATTTCCATGGAAAACAATCACCTCAAGCCCCTGTTTTTCAAGTTCTTCACGCACCACCATCCCGCCGGGGGTCACCACGCCGGTCATGGTCAGTCCGACCGATTCGCGCGTGAAGGCATCATCCAACTTGACAGCTGCCATGGCCATCACCGCTGCAGTTGCCTGGGCAATAATCGGTTTTGTCACACGGTTAAGCCCTGATACATCCGCCACAGAGTGGATCATGGTAATGTCTTTGACACCCACATAAGGGCCGAAAGTGGTTTTTCCGCATGCGACCGTGGATACCATCACCTTGGGTATGCCAATGGGCAGAACCTGCATGGCAGCCGTTGCAATGGCAGTCCCCTGCCCGCCTCCAACGGCGATGACACCCTGCAGGTCTCCGTTATCAAACAACCTCTGAATGGTTTTAATCAACCCTTCAGTCATTTTTCGCTGGCAATATGCCTTATCATCGCGCTTGAGCAAATCTGGCAGGCTTTCCCCGCTGGCATAAGCGATCTGCTGCCGGGTAATATTACCTTCAAAAGCGGGTGTTCCCGAGGAACCTGGATCAACGATTGTGGGTGTATGCCCTGCTTGTTTAATCAGGTCGCGCATAAAAGCCGCTTCAACACCCTTGGTGTCCAGAGTACTAATTACAACAATCTTCATCGTTTCATCTTTCGGAATGAATCCTCAACGATCGAGCTGCCCGGTGAAATAAAAAGGTGCGCCAGGAACAACCTTACGCCGTTCGCGCAATTGTATGCCATCGTAAGGATAGACGGAATGCTCGAGAGACACTTCATCATGATAATAAAGAACATAATCTGCCCGTTTATCGATCTCCTCCACCGATTTCCATCCCGCGATCATATCCACATAACGCGCCTGCACCCAATAACGCAAATGCTCCTTGAGGTTCGGTTCAATGTTGGCAGCCCGAAGGAGGGCATCTCCGGTGATGACAAAATTTCCTGCTTTCGTTTCAACTTCAACCGAGATGTGACCGGGTGTATGCCCCGGAGTGGGGAAAACGCGTATCCCGGGAACAATGACCGTCTCACCCTGGGTGACCTCAAAATTGCAGCCAATGAAAGCAGCCTCAATACCCAGCTTGATAGGATTCATAGGAGCGATAATAAAGGGGCAAAGGATTATAAGCCCACTGCAATTCAATCTCAGAGCAGATATATCGCGCTTTACGGAATGCTTTCATGTTGGCACAATGGTCCCAATGCAGGTGAGTGAAGATGCAGATATCAATTTCATCCGGATCAATTCCCAGGGCACGCAAGGCATCCGGCGCTTCAGGGCAGCCGCGTTTATTGCAATCATGATGGTATTGGCTGGCGCGTTCCTGTCCTGGCAAACCGGTGTCAATCATAATCTTATGGTCACCAGTGTCCACGTAGTAGCAAATATTGGGAATATCCACATCCACGCCGGGCTTTCCTTTAAAAAAAAGATAAACAGCATGGTCAAGCACCACCCAACCGGTATTGATTGGATAGATCTTTGTTTTTTCAGCGCTCATATCTAATTCCTATCTCTAATTAATTTTGCAGCATTCGGCCATAAGGCGGCAACATAATCGATACGGTCAATACGAATATGGATATCCGCCCAAACCAGCGGTTGTTGGGTTGCACTTAGCGAAAGCCGCTGGACAACAAGTACCTCATCATTTTCACCCAAGTTGAGTATGTCGCGGTCTTCCTGATTTGCGTTCAATAAGTGGTAGCTTTCCTCCACTTCCGATACAACCGCATGATAATCCTGTTCGAGCGTCTCTTGAAAGGATCGATGTGACAAATCCTTGCTTTCCAAATTTGGACAAACCTCGATTGGCAAATAATTGTGCTGATTGGCGAGCATTTGATCATCCACCAGTCGTGAACGTACTTGCAGGTAGATTGGTTCACCAATTTCAATCTGCAGATAATGCGCAACTTCGGTATCGGCTTTAATGACCTCTACATTGCGTACGATTGTGGTCGGTTTAAAGCCAATACGGGCAGTATGCTGAAAAACGCTTTCGATGCCAGGTTTGGCTTGAGCGCGAACCTTGAACGTACCATTGGAACAATAATCCACTAATCCTTTGCGGTGGGCAGAATGGAGGACCAGCGCAGTATCGGCGCGGCTGGCGTCCAATATTTGCTTGCTCAAATCATCCACAGCCAGGATTGAATCAACAGCTAATCTGCCATCCAGCAGCATCAATTCCAGCTTTTGCTGCAGGGTGGAGGGATATTGATAAGACAATTTTGCTGTCAAAAACGTGACATCCTGATAAGAATTATTTTGAATTGACCCGGCATGATAGTACAACCTTCTTGTACAATCCTGCTTCAATCACGCTTCGCCTAAGGACTCTTTTATTTTCAGGTCTTCCGATTGGCTTCCACTTTTTTTACCAGAATCCATCGCATCACCCTTGTGTTTCTTTCGGCTTTCAATGGCTGCAGTCAGTGCCAGGGAAGTATTCTCATAATGTGTGCGTGCCAGGCGTTCTGCCTCATCACAATCACGGCATTCGATTGCCTTGAAAAGAGCGTTATGTTCGTTGTAGATCGAATCAAACCGTCCAGGAACAAGCATGCTCAAATTACGATATTGTGAACAAGCATCGTACAAATTAGTTAACATACTTTCCAGCTTGGGTGAACCAGCTGCCACCCAAATCATTGAATGGAAGTTTTTGTTCAATTTGGTGAACTCATCATATCCTTCATTCTGCATGGATTTCAGATCATGCTTGGCAACGATGCTTTCAAACTGCCTGAGTTGTGCCTCGTTCACCCGTTTACTGGCTAAACGCGCAGCTAAGCCTTCCAAAACCGCGCGAATCTGGTAGAGTTCCACTATTTCATTTTCAGAGAAGTCCTTGACCACCGTTCCACGATGCGGGATCGTCTCGACCAAGCCCGTAGATTCAAGATAACGCAATGCATCACGAACAGGCATGCGGCTGACCCCCATCTCATCTGCAATATCTGCAGTCACCAGACGTTGTCCGGGTATCAAATCCCCATTCAGAATTCTAACCCGGATTTCATCGGCGACAATTTCAGTCATTGTGCGATATTTCTGTGCAACCTGAGTCATAAATAATTCCTGGCAAACCATGCCATTTGATAATCTTGAATATCGTGAAAGAAATCCGCGACAAAAATGAAAGAATGCGGAGAATATTTTCGCATATTACCCTTACTTACAACCAGCGTTCCCTACGCACTTCTCTTGGCATGTTCCGTTTAATCCTGTGCAGAGTATTTTGTTTAGCCTGGCGGAAGGGTAACGGCAATATAGGTTGTGAAGCCCTTAGTACCATTAATTGCGGAATGCGGTATGCCTGCTGGTACATACATACCTTCACCAGCCTTGGCTGTATAGGTTTTGCCTTCAGCAAAAATAGTCAAAGCGCCGTGAAGAATGTAGAAAACATGCTCTGACTTTTCATGAAAATGTTCGTCAGCGGTTCCTTGAGGTTCGTACACACCATATTTAACCACACAGGATTTTATCCCCAACAGGTCACCGGCAATTTCCTGGGCAGTGCAGCCTACATGGTCAGGTACCGGCACCGCGGGATTCTCACTGACTTTGATGACTTTTATTTCTTTTTCCATTGTTCCTCTTCTAGGTTGTTAGCGGCTGGCAAGGATTTGCATCCCTGCCAGCCGCAATTTAAACCAACAATTAACTATTTTTTGGGCATGAATTGGTCAAGATTGGTGAGATCAACAAAGGCGAACGGGGTGCGCATTTCCATTGCGGGAGTGCCACCATTCAGTTTTTCCACGCAGGCAGCCACTGCCCAATAGGCCTGCCAGTAAACGCCCTGGTCGATAGTGAAATCGACCACACCTTTCTGGATGGACTCAATATCCGCCGGGGTGACATCAAATGAACCAATGATGATCTTACTGTGATCAAAACCAGCATTGGTAACCGCCTCGGCAGCACCCTGAGCCATGGTATTGCCAACGTTTACGATGGCTTTCAGATCAGGCCACTTGGTGAGGTAAGTTGTGGTGATATCCAGCGCTTCGTCATATTTCCAGTGGGCTGGCTGTGATTCGGCTGTGATCTTGGGGTACTTGGCGATGGCTTCCTTAACGCCCTGGGTGCGCTGATCGGATGTTGATTGACCGGGAACACCTTCCAGGATGAGCAGTTTGCCTTCCTCGCCCATTTTCTTGGCGATGTAATGACCCAGTTCGTTGCCAAGTTTGATGTTATCAAGACCAGTGTAGGTGAGGTATTCACCACCCGAGCCACGGGTGTTGTCATAGGCAACCGGGATGCCAGCCTCGTTCAACTTCTTGATGGCGGATGCAATACCATCGGTGCTGACCGGGGCGAGCACGATGCAATCCACTTTCTTGGCAATCAAGTCTTCCAAAATGCGGGTCTGCTCCTCAACGCTGGCCACCGCGGTGGGGGCGTATTGGCCGAGGGTGAAACCCATGTCCTTGGCAGCTTGTTCAGCAGCAGCGAAGTGCTGCAGCCAAACAGCATTGGAGTTATTCTTGAGCACCATGGCGATGTTGTAATTCTTGTTCGCCTTGATCTTGGTCGTGTCATACTCATACACGGGGGTTTTCGGATCAGCTGCAGGGGCAGCAGGAGCCGTTGTTGCCGCAGGAGCAGCAGGAGCTGCAGGGGCAGCACGGGGCTGCGGTGGCGGCGGGAGTTGCGCAGGCGGTCAACACAAAGGTCAACAGCATGGCGCACGCGAGCAAAATAGATACTTTCTTCATTGTGTTTTTCTCCTAAAAGAATTTTCTTACTTGATCCTACCGAACAGATTCAAGAAATTGGTCTGTTCCACCACCTCCTTTCCATCTTGAGTCTTGAATAAGCCTGACATAAGTAATGATGTAAGTGCTCAATGGTGTTGATGTCAGTTAGCCTTTCTGCCAGTCAAGCGGCGGACAGCCTGATCTGCCAGGACGGCGACGATGATGAACAAACCAAGAATAAACTGCTGCCAGAGGGTTGGCACACCGAATAAAATGAGCGCGTTTTGGATGATGCCCATCGTGAGCACCCCCACAACCGTACCCACCACGCCACCATCACCACCATACAAGCTAGTGCCACCAATGACAACGGCGGCAATGGCTGGCAGCAAAATAGTAGTACCCAACTCCACATCAGCCGCATTGATACGGGCAATCTGCGTTATACCGGCAAATGCAGCGATGAGCCCTGCGAGAACATAAACCAATATCAGGACACCCATGGTATTGATCCCGGACATGCGCGCGGCTTCCGCATTGGCACCCAGTGCAAATACCCGCCTGCCGAAAGTCGTACGGGTCAGGAGCAACCACATCAGGAAAACAACGACCAAAGCCAGAATGATGGCCATCGGTATCCCTTGGAATTTTCCGCTTCCCATGAACCGAAAAGCATCTGGAAAACCATAGATCACATAGCCTTTCAAAATACCACTGGCAAGTCCATAGGCAGTGAAGCTCACCCCATAAGTGGCGATGAAGGCGGGTAATTTGATTACCGCGACAAGCAATCCGTTAATCAAACCAAGCGATGCTCCCATAGCCAATCCGGCTAAAACCGCGTACGGCGCCGGAATATTGCCGCCCTTTAATAATACGCCACTGGTAACGCCAGCGATCGCAAAAATACTGCCTAAGGAAAGATCAATATTTGCGGTTAATATCACAAGCGTCTGCGCAATTGCCAAAATCGCCGGGATGGAAGCGGTGGTGAGAATATTAACGATATTCCTACTGGTGAGAAAAATGGGCGAAAGCAGGCTCATTCCAAGACCCAGAGCCACGAGGATGAGAACACGCGAAAGTGAATTCAGCGTGCGGATGTCCACTTCAAAACGGGCTTTCTTATTAGTCTTTGTCATCACATTCATG
Source organism: uncultured Chloroflexia bacterium (assembly GCA_963802275.1). Classification (GTDB taxonomy): domain Bacteria; phylum Chloroflexota; class Anaerolineae; order Anaerolineales; family Anaerolineaceae; genus CAZMZW01. The sequence continues at coordinate 331,121 of CAWDIB010000004.1, forward strand.
ATTTATTTCCTCGATTGCGAACCACGATATCAAAAACAATGGCAATCAGGATCACCGAACCAACCACAAAAGTCTGCCAAACTGCAGGGACACTGCTGATATTGAGCGCAGGGAAACTGAAAAGATTCAACCCGTTACGCATGATCACAATCAACAAGACTCCGATGATGGTTCCGGTTACACCGCCTTTGCCCTTTTTTGAGCTGGTTCCGCCCAGGATGGCGGCTGCAACCGCATCGAATTCCCAACGCATACCCACGATGGGGTCTGCGGTTTGCAGACGACCAATCAATACCACACCGGCAATGGCTGCCACAGTTCCTGAAAATACGAATACCAGCCAGCGGTATTTTTCCACATCCAAACCGGAAAGGCGGGCGCCAGCCTGATTACCACCGATGGCAATGATATATCTACCAAAAGCGGTATGGTTGAGCATGAAATAGGTGAAAAGATAAACTGCCAAAGCAATATAGATCGGCATGGGTATTCCAAGAAAGTCTCCCCCACCGAAAAATAAAAAGGTTGCATCAGTAACCAAGACCTGATTCGCCTTGGCAAGTGCAAGTGCCAAACCGCCAACGACGCTAAGCATACCCAGCGAGGCGATGAATGCGGGCATTTTCAAAATAGACACCATCATGCCGGTGATCGTGCCGCTGATCACTCCAACCAGGAGGCCGCCCAAAACTGCCAGGGGTGCTGAATAACCAGCTTTGAGCATTAAAGCTGCCACAACGCCCGAAAAAGTCATGATGCTGCCAAGAGACAAGTCAAGCGCTTCGGAAAGCAGGACGATGGTCGCAGCGGTTGCCAGCATCCATAAGAAAGATCCCTGGCGAACAATGCTGACCAAATTGTTGACGGTAAAGAAGCCGCTTGAAGTTACCGAAAAGAAAGTAAAGATAGCCAGCACCACCCAAGTGACCGGTGGAAGGGATTTAAAAGGGGCTATCAACGAGTTAATCTTTTCGTTGCTATTATTCGATATTTTTTTCTCAAGCATGAGCAACTCCTTTTTTAACTGCCTGAGGTGAATTTCGCTTGGCGCCCCCGCCACCCATAGCATATGCAATGATCTTTTCCTGGGTGGCTTCCTTGCATGATAGCTCAGTAATTACACGCCCTTCGCGCATGACAAAGATGCGGTCACTCATACCAAGTATTTCCGGTAATTCTGAAGAGATCATCAATACCGCTCCACCATTTTTGACCAATTCATTCATAAAACCATGTATCTCAGCTTTAGCGCCCACGTCGATTCCACGGGTGGGCTCATCAAATATAAATATATTGGCCTTCGTACAAAGCCATTTTGCCAATACTACCTTTTGTTGAGTGCCACCGGAAAGAAACTGGGTGATGCGTTTGGGGGATGGTGTGGCAATACGCAAATCCTTAATGTATTTCACCACGGTTGATTTTTCCATGCGACTGTTGACAAAGAATTTTGGAAACAACTTATTCAGACTGGCCATGACCACATTATCTGAAGCAGGTAAAATCAAACACAATCCATGGTTCTTGCGGTCTTCAGGTAAAAGACTTACACCGGCCTGAACCATTTGGGCTGGCGATGAGGGATAAACTTCTTTTCCAAATACGAAGACTTTACCGGAATCAATGGGATCCACTCCGAAGATGGCACGAGCCAATTCCGTGCGCCCGGCGCCAACCAGACCGGCCAACCCGACAATTTCACCTGTATGCAAATTCATGCTTGCACCACGCAGGCGCTTGCCGCATTTGATGTCCTCGACGCGCAGTGCTTCTTCTCCCTGTGCCTGGTAAGTGCGCTCAAACATGTTTTCGATATTTCGGCCAACCATCATTTTCACCAGGTCGGATACTTTCACCGCTTTAACATTCTCGGTACCAATATACTTGCCATCCCGTAACACGGTGACACGGTCACCAATTTCATGAACTTCCTGCAGGCGGTGGGAAATATAGATGATGCCGATTCCGCGTTTTTTGAGTTCACGGATGATCTTAAAAAGATGTTCTATCTCGGTTTCAGTCAATGAAGCAGTAGGTTCATCCATGATCAAAACCCGAGATTCAACTGATAGCGCCTTGGCCACTTCCACCATCTGCTGCTGGCCAGTGCCAAGATTGATCGTGAATGCATTCGTGTCCAATTCAAGGTACAGACTTTTTAATAGCTTTTTGGCATCCGTATGCATTTTCTTATGATCCAGAAAAAGACCGTAGCGTTTGGGGAATCGACCCAGGTAAATATTCTGAGCCACATTCATATAGGGAACCAGGTTGAATTCCTGGTAGATGATGGCAATGCCTGCCACCTTAGCCTGGCGTGGATTATGAAAAACCACTTCTCTGCCATTAAGGAGAATTTTGCCTGAATCGGGTTGGTAGGCGCCCGCCAGGATCTTCATCAGGGTGGATTTGCCAGCGCCGTTCTCTCCAAGGAGTACGTGCACTTCCCCCGCCCTAAGATCAAAATCCACTTTATCAAGTGCCTGAACACCAGGGAATTGCTTTGAAATGCCTTCCGCTTTCAGCAATAGTTTTTCAGCCATACATGATTCTCCTCAAATTGCATTTCTCGATGACCAAGAAAGTCGGAAAAAGCATAAAAAAAATCCTCCAGCCAATTAACCATTGGGATGGAGGATTACCTTGAGAGCCCCGCCCTTGCGCTGAATGAAGGTATCCATGCCCTCATTCACCTTCTCCAGCGGGAAATGGTGGGTAATGAGAGGTTTAGCCTGAATGCGTCCCTGGCTGAAGAGTGCCAGTGAACGACGGCAATCACCCAATCCTTCACCGCGAACACCGGCTGCTTTGAGGTCATCCAAGACGAACTTGCGGTGATTGGGGGAAGGACGGTCGTGGGAGTCTCCCACGAAGGAAAGGCGGCCGCCACGCATGACCATTTCATACGCCTGTTCAACAGCTGCAGGTGCCCCGGAGCACTCAATGACCAATTCCACTCCCAGCCCACCGGTTGCTTCTTTGATGACCTGAACAGCATCTTTTTCATGGATATTTATGGTGACGTCGGCACCGAGCTGCTTGCCTACTGCGAGGCGGGAATCACGCGTACCGGTGAGGAAAACAGTCCCTGCCCCCAGGGCTTTGGAGAGTTGAACAGCCATCAACCCAATAGGGCCGGGGCCGAGGACGGCAACTGTTTCACCGCCGAGGAAACCACCTATGTTATCAAGGGCGTAATGCACACAAGCCGCGGTGGTCAATAAAGCGGCTTCTTCGTAGGAGACGTTATCGGCAACTTTATAAAGCGTGCTGACATTGTTGACAACATATTGGGCATAACCTCCATTGGTGGTAAAACCGTAATGGCGGTGCCCGGTTTCAGGTTTGCCGTAATTCAAGCAGATGGTGTAACGTCCACGTTTGCAATTCATGCAGTAGCCGCAGCCCTTGTGGGATTCGATGGCAATGCGATCACCAACTATGAAATCCTTCACATTGGGACCAACCGCAACGATCTGCCCGCTGTATTCATGCCCGGGAATAAAGGAGCCAAAAGCCGGCATACCCGTCCAGCCCTTGTTGATAACGGTGGGATCAGTACCGCAGATGGCGCAGGCATAAACTTTCACAAGAACTTCCATGGGGCCTGGTTGGGGGACTGGCATGGATTGGACACGAAGATCACCGAGTCCATGTAATACTGCGGCTGTCATTTCAGTGGGAAGGGAAGAGTCCATTTTTTCGCTCCAGATAATTTAGATTTTTCTCAGAAGTGAATGGATCGTATCATCTTTATATATTGGATACAGTATCCATTTTAGCGCTTTATTGTAATTTGTCAATAGCCAATTGAAATAACATGGCTATTACTTTGTTCATATTTCAAAAATATTGCGAGGTCCTCACTGTCCAAGAGCTTTTGAATAGAGACAATCTGATTTTCGCACTTTTTCATTCAAAATGATTTATCGCCAAAGCGGGTGTTTTCATGATGTGGCAGGGGATGCTATTGAGAGATATTTCTTATTGTTTTATAATGAATATTGTATATTGTATCCAATGAAATCCCAGAATTTATTTGACATACCTATTTATGCTATCCGTTTTGTAAAGCCTTATTCATTATTTTGATCCGCCTTCAGCAGCCAAAGAATTCATATTCTTAAATTGGAATAAATAAATATAAATCTATTATTCAGGTTATCAAGGAGAAAATATGTCCAAAAAATTACAAGGTAAAACCGCCATAATCACTGGTTCCAGTTCCGGGATAGGCCGGGCAAGCGCATTGGCATTGGCAGAAGAAGGAGCGAACCTCGTCCTCACTGCCCGCCGCCAGGAGCGCCTGAAGGAATTAGAGGTTGCCATTCGCAAAGCCGGGGGGCAGGCGATCAGCATTACTGGTGATTCCCGTGAAGAAGATACTGCCCGCAAGGCGGTGGAAGCTGCTATCAGCACTTTTGGCAGCCTGGATATCCTGATCAATAATGTGGGTACGGGCTATTATAAAAATATTGTGGATACCAGCCCGGCGGAATATGATGAAATGATGGATACGAATGTACGTTCAACTTTTTTGTTCACCCATTTTGCTGTTCCACAAATGATCAAGCAAGGGTCCGGAATCATTCTCATGATCGCTTCGATGGCAGGAATATATGGTTTTGCAGGCCAAGCCGTCTATTGCGCATCCAAGTTTGCCGAGATTGGTTTGACTCAAGCCCTTGATAAAGAGTTGCGTCCCCATGGAATAAAAGTGGGCGCAATTTGCCCAGGAGGAACCAAGACAGAATTTGCGCTGGGAAAAGGCCGCACAGTGGAAAGCGTGGCGAAATCCGGGATGCTGGAACCAGAAGATGTTGCCCGTGCTGTCTTACTCGCCTGCACGCAATCCGCCAAAGCACGAATCATTGAGATTAAAATGCGTACGATGGATGAGCCACTCGCTTGATCTGTTTGAAGACCTCCTCTTTTGGGGAATCCGGATCCCGAACAGCTATTGGTGATCAATTTTCAATAATGAAAGTTAATTGCGAGGAATCCAAAGCGATTATTTTTACTGATTCAGTTTAGGGAACGAAATGACAATAAATCCATTGCCTCTTGATAGTCCTTTTCGCAAATTCTATGCCGAAAGTTACACGTTTGATTTGGATGACTACATCATCCTGGACTATTATTTTGAGACTGATGAGAACCCGTTTGAAGTGGCGGCGCATCTATGCCAGGAGCAGTCCACAGCCCAGTGGAAGCGTGTGAATGTGGATGAAGATTTTCGTGGTTCTTTTGCCTCCAAGGTCATCACGGTTGAGCAAAACAACCAGCCGGAATTGTTTGCAGACGAGGAAAATCCAGATGAAGGAGAAAAGAGCAAGAAAGGTTGGCGGGTAAAAATTGCCTACCCGCATAAGAATTTTGGCGCACGCATTCCAAACCTGATCACCGCATTTTGCGGCGAAGGCGCATTCCATTCCCATGGCATCAAGACCATTAAATTGATGGACGTCCATTTTCCAGACGCCTTTCTTACACAATTTAAAGGACCCAGGTTTGGAGTAAAAGGCATCCGCGAACTGCTGGAGGTCCACCACCGGCCAATCACCCTGGGGGTGATCAAACCCAACATTGGTTTGCGCAGTGAACCTTTTGCAGAATTAGGATATCAAGCGTGGCTGGGAGGATTGGATATTGCCAAAGATGATGAACTCTTGTGCGATACACCAGTCAACCCAACAGAAAGACGAATGGCGTTAATGAGCGCTTTCCGTAAAAAAGCCGAAAGCGAAACCAGGCAGAAGAAAATCTACCTTGCCAATATCACCGATGAAGTTGACCGGATGGAAGAATTATATGAAATTGCCATCCAAAACCAGACAAACGCGGTAATGATCAATGGCATGACAACCGGATTGAGCATCGTGCGCGTACTGGCGAAAAAAGGACATATCCCGTTGGTTTCCCATTTTGATTTTATTGCCCCTTTCACCCAGAAACGCACTTTTGGGGTGCACTTGAAAGTCATCACCAAGCTGCAACGCCTGGCTGGATATGATGTACAAATCTTCCAGGGTCTGGGGGAGCGTATGCACACTTCGGTAACCGATGTTTTGCTTGCATTCCAGGCGTGCGTGGAACCGATGGGAGGCTTACGCCCATCCTTACCGGTGCCAGGTGGCAGCCAGTGGGCAGGATCATTCAAATCGCTTTTTGAATTATTTCAAAGCATTGATTTTGGCATTGTTCCCGGGCGGGCGGTATTCTCCCACCCGATGGGTCCGGGTGCCGGAGCCACGGCATTAATCCAGGGATGGGAGGCAGTTGAAAAAGGTATTTCTTTGGATGAGTATGCCCAAACACACGAAGAATTACATCAAGCCATACTCATGAATTCCTAGACCCTTTTCTATTGCTAAATTAAATCAACTTATACGATATCAGGCGGAGTGACTGACTTTAATAGTGCTCGCGTTTCCCTTTTTTGACCAATACTATTGACGATGTAAGCCCCCAAGACAATCAGGGTACCGCCGACCAACAAATGCCAGGTTACTGGTTCTCCAAAAATTAAGTAAGCCAAAATAACATTCACCACCGGGACAACGAAGAAATAGACACCTGAGCGTGCAACGGGTAATCTGGCTAATCCCCAGTTGAATAAAGTTTGCGCAATTGCGGTCGAAAATATTGCTAAATAGACAATCGGCCCCCATGCGGCTTGGGAAAATGCAATCCTACCGCCCGATTCAAGCAAAGCAAGGGGCAAGAGGCCGAGCATGCCAATGGTGATCTGATAGACAAGAATAGTAAAGGGCTTGTACTCCTTGAGCAGTCTTTTTCCAAATAGAACCCCAAGCGCACCGCTGAGGGCATTTAAGACTATCAAGAAATCTCCAAACAAGTGATTGGGCATAAAAGCAGCCGCAGGGTCATATAAAATAATCACCACACCGCAGAATGAAAGCAGCAATGCCATCCATTGCCACAATGAAAAGCGCTCGCGATAAACCAACACAGCCAGAACTGCCAAAAAGATCGGCCGGGTGTTCACAATCAATGAAGTATTATTGGCAGTCGTAAATTGCAGGCCATAATATTGAAGCCCGAAATAAAAAGTGGTTTGAAACAAGCCGTGGGCAATCAAATAACCAAAATGTTCTTTGCGAATCGGTTGAATGCCGGCAGTCAGCTTCAGCAGTGGCCAGGTAATCAAACAGGCAACCAGGAAGCGAAGAAACGCAGTTGAAAAAGGTCCAATGCCCCTAAGCGCCAATTTTGCGCCAACATAAGCCGAGCCGCTCAATAATGCAAAACCCAATAAACTGAGGTGGGCGGCCCATTCTCCCTGGAAAAAGCGGGGCTGACTCTTATGTTGAACCCTGGGACTCATTTACGATTTTCGTCCATGGCCTTGATCAGGTTCACTTTTGGCAGCGAGCGGCCGCCCTCGAATTCGCTGCGCATCCAGATATCGATCAGCATTTTTGCCGTGCTCAAGCCGATCACCTGGCTGCCCAAGGTTGCGATCTGGGCGTCATTGCTGGCCCGGGCACGCTCAGCGGTATATGGGTCGTGGATACAAACCGCGCGGACCCCGGGCACCTTGTTGGCGGTGATGGACATGCCTGCCCCGGTTCCGCAAATCAGGATTCCCCGACTGTACTGACCATCACGAACCGTTTCGGCAACTTTTATGGCAATCTCCGGATAAAGAACTGGATCATCTGAATTAACACCCAAATCCATTACTTCAAAACCCTTGCTGCGAAGATAGTCCCGCAGTTCGTCCTTCATTCTCCAGCCATTTTGATCCGCACCCATCACAATCGGCATTTTATTATCGGCCATGTTCAACTCCTAAAAAAAAGAAAATTCTTTCCAATCGCAAAAAAGAATTCTACCTGATAACAACACCTACAATCATTTTCATTCCAACCACAACGGATTGATCGAAGAAAACGCGTGGTTGAAGATGATTGAGAAATTTACATGCAGGTGTACTTATCCGAGTTTATTTCATCAAGGTATTTAACGGCTGACTTGATCAATTCCAAATCGACACGCGCAATCCCTGCCCCAAGCGGCGGAGAACCGGCTTTAACGCTGGGAATTGTCACTGCAAGAGGCGGGGAAATGGACAAATCCAGGCATTTGCGGGCATCCAAACCCAATGGATTTCCCGAATCACCAAGGGCAGGAATACGCCATTGCAGGTTCTGTGTGACCGCAACTTGCCGGGCTTCCAAACTAAATTGTATTGCGCTCTCGAGATTTCCACTCACATTTGATGGCGCTGTGGGAGCTGCTGCCAGGGCACAGCCACCCAACCCCACCACTTCGGCAATGGGGCTATCTCCAATCACGGGTGAAACATCCATTTTATGAATTCCAACATTTTGCCTACCAACAGCAATGGGTGCCGGTCCTGTGAACCATCGCTTGCCTGTCCCGCTCAGCTGGATGCCCATTTCGAAGCCATTTGAGCAAATGACCGTGATGACACTGCTTCCTTTGATTGAACCTGCTGCCATGCTCATCACCTTGGCAGCCGCGATGACAAAACTGAGACTGACCGCATCGTATTTCAGCCAGAAGTCCATCACCTCATTCAAATATGGTATTTCCTCCTGCGCACGAATCATTGCGAGCAAGAGGGACTTCAAGAGCAGCAAGGAAATGGCTGCCTTGCGGCTATGGGTATCATCTCCCATTTGGAGAGCGGAGGCAATCAACGCAGAAATTTCCACTGCCCCGGCGCGTTCGATACCATGCTTGAGAGCTGGTGCGAAAACGCTTTCGAGCCACTTCAATGACTGCAGCGTTTTTGAGTCATGGTGCCCAAAAACGAGAAAGGGCTCCCATAACCGGCAATAAGCCCGGTGATGACCATCCACACTGACTGCAACCACCACCGGCATGGAAGGTGAAGTAATTCCCGCCAATCCACCGACAGCGTCAACATCATTGCACGGCACAAGGTTAATTTTGCCTTCAGCGGCCAATCTGACAGCCCCTTCAGGTGTTTTAGCCCAGTTTTCGTACAATAATGCACCAATGACCGCCCCGCGTTGAATATCGGGCATATTTTGCCAATCCACAGGAGGACCCGCATGCAGAAGTGTCATTTTCTGCAGGATTGGCATGGCCTCACGCGCCGGGCAAATATTCACAATCCTGGGGGCAGCCGCTTGCATGGCTGCAGCAGCCTTGAGATTGGCATCAGCGCAGATCATGACCTTTAAATTGATAATTTTGGATTAAGTATTAATTAGTCGAATCAGGAAAGAATTATTTGCTTTCTTCCCGAAATTTCTTCCAGACCGGAACAAAATCATACGTCGCATAGAACTCGGTATTATATGCACCCCAGGCTCCTTTTTCGATAGCCAGATTCACTTCACGCAAGCGGGTGGCGGGTACTTTGACCGTAACCACCTGGCCAATTCCCATCATTACATACCAGGAAACCACTTCAATGCCCTCAGGTGGAAAATTCTTCCAGAATCCTGTTTTAGCCAATTTTTCATTTATCTCGTTGAGATTCATGACCTGTTGATGCCTCAGAAATACCGTCAAGAGGATGGTGTTTTCATTCAGTTCGATCGGTTTGTTTTCCATTATTCATCTCCATTTATTATTCATTTTTGTCATCTTTTCTTTATTCGCCAAAGGTTACCATAAAAAAACCATTGTCGATGTTTCATAAGTGTAATTGAAAATATATTTTCATGATCAAAGAACCAACGGCCGCACGCAAACCGGTGTTGGAATGCGACATTTGGAAGTCTCTTTTAATAACCCGGTTTTTTGGTCAATCTTAAATACCGTAATGTCATCACTATCCTGATTTGCGCACAAGAGAAAATTCCCTGAGGGGTCAAGCACAAAATTCCGCGGGATTCTCCCTCCACACGGTTGGCAGCCTATATATTTGAGCAATCCGGTTTGCTGATCAATTCCATAAATAATTAAGCTATTGTGACCCCGATTTGAGCCATAAAGGAATTCGCCGTTAGGGGTGATATGAATATCGGCGCAGGAATTTCCGGTTAAATCAACCCCTTCCGGCAGAGATGACACACTCTGCAGCTCCGTTAAACCTCCCCTATTACTATCATAGGAAAGTACAAGTATCGTGCAACTCAATTCATTGATCAGATAAAAATATTTGCCGGTGGGGTTAAAAACGCCATGACGTGGTCCGGCACCAGGCTTTGTCTGGAAGTATGGAATCCCTGATTCAGCCAAAGGGGATGAACCAGAATTCGTCTTGTAGACCATCAGCTTATCCAGACCCAAATCCGGGACAAATGCATATCGCTCATCCGGTGAAAATATGAGGGAATGCGCGTGGGGACCGCTTTGTCTCTGAGGATTGATACTGCTCCCGGTGTGCTGAATAAATTGAGAGGGTTCGCCAATGGAGCCATCCGGTCTGATTGGCAAGATACAAATACTTCCACTCATGAAATTGGATACAAATATTTCCGTGCTTTGCGAATTGACTTCAATATGACATGGATCTGTCCCCCCGGTGGGTTGCATATTAATAAAGGTCAATTCGCCGGTGGTCCTGGATATTTTGAATGAGCTCACTGACCCTGAAGCTTTTCCTTCAAATTGTTTTAATTCATTGACAGCATATAAAAATCCGTTCTGTTTATTGATCACAAAATATGAAGGGTTGACGATATCTTTTGAAATACCGATGGTTTTCAGATATCCTGTTTGAAGATCCAGTTCGGTCAGATAAATTCCTTCACCCTTCCCAATAAATATTTGACCGGTGCCAAACTTAATCGGTTCAGTATAAGTTCCAACATAAAAACGAATTTTATTGAACATGACCAAAACCTCCATGGATGAAGTATGGAAAAATTACCCTCGAGATCATTTTCTCAAACCAATATTGTGGGAAAAGACCATCACACGAAAAGTATTTTTCGAAATTGACCTAATTATTTTAATAAATTTCATTTCTGGCTTGTATATTTTCACAATTGTCGTGGCATGGAGTATTTCATTATAAAAATAAATAATACCAGAGCTTTAAGGGATCACTGCAGTTCCAATGGAGGATCCCCCCATAGTTTTGTGTTTACCAATCCGGATTTTGAAAAAAAATACGACTAGAACCTGCAACAGTAAGTTTAATATAGGTATCAATGTGTTGCAGGATAAAATCTGTCGGGGGTGCTGATTAGCAGGTAGGTAAAACCCATGAGATCGTAGCAATCTATTTTTGAGTCGCCTTTCCTATTTCGTTTGCATAACCCATGGACTCTATTGACACAGTGGACAGCATGGACGCATATTTAGTCTATTTTTGGACTGTTTGGACTCTGTGGACGCTGTTATACCCTTTGGACTAGTCTGCGCCTGAATGGGGTGCAAATGGCACCCTGCAGTGAAAATCGCCCGAAGCTCCTTCACTGCGGATATCTACGTTCTCTGCTCCTGCAGAGAATTACGAAGGTCGGAGGTTCAAACCCTCAAGGGTGTGCTTCGCAAACCTCTTACTCAGATTATATATGGGGGGTGTAAACCAGAAGCATCCTCTTCATTCATTACGGGATTAGATTTCACACAATAAGATTGATTAAATTCTTAATGGAAGTTTTATTCAATTCAATCCACAATTTCCAGTTGCTTGTGATAGGATCAGGATTCAATTTTATGTGAACGAGCCATTCCAAACCCCCTGAAAGAAATTCAGGGCATTCTTACCAATCGATCGTGTTTCATACCCTCCCTCCTGCACAAACAAGGTGGAATATGGCAACTCACCGATCATTTGACCGATCTTCTTGAAGTCTGCTGCTTCGAGCATCCAAGTGCCGGTCGGATCACCGCGGGCGGTATCAAAGCCGACCGCAACCACCAGGAACTCCGGTGCAAAGCTCTCAATTTTTCGAATCGCCCGCTTCAATGTATCAAAGTATTTCTCTACGGGAACATTTTCGGGCAGCGGGTAATTGATATTGAAACCTTCACCTGAGCCCTGACCCATTTCTTCAGCAAATCCGCTGAAGTATGGATATGCAAAACGCGGATGGCCATGGATTGAAATGGTCAACACATCATCCCTTTGATAGAAAATATTCTGCTGGCCATTGCCATGATGATAATCAATATCGAGGATGGCGACCTTGCCATGCGCACTCAGGTAATTGGCGGCAATGGCTGTGGAGTTGAGATAACAAAATCCACCGAATACCCGTCGCTCGGCGTGATGCCCGGGCGGGCGCACCAAAGCGTAGGCGAGATATGCCCCATCAAGGATTGCTTCGGCTGCTGTGAGTGTGCAGTCAACTGCATAACGCGCCGCCAGGTACGCATTCTTGTTCAGCGGCGTAAACGTGTCGATGCAATAGTAACCAGCTCGCATTTCCAGTTTCCTGGGAGGCTGGGCTGCATTGCGGATCGGAAACACATAGGGATATACGGATTCCTTCTCGCCAATTGTGAAACACACCCTGCGCAGGTAATTAATGAATTGCTTATCGTGAACGGCCGTAACATAGCGGTCACCGAAATGCCGGTCGGGAAGGATGGTGAAAAGTCCACTTACACTCAAGGGTGTTAAAATTGCCTCGACCCGCACAGGGGCTTCCACATATCCCCGCTCTTTTACGTGATGAATAATATGTTCCTTATTGAAAACCAATGAAATTCGTTTATCTTTTGGAATTGCAGAATTGACTGGCTCTACCTTAGGTGCAGAGAAATATTTTTGTGGCCGGAATTGGATCGGATCATCAGTTATTGAACCAATAACCTTATCGATATACTCTTTATCCAAAAGGTATGAATATTTCCGTTCCAGTATCACCCGTACAATTTTTCTCATCTCATCCCGTGTAAAGGCGCGGTCCTTTCCAAGCCTGTCAACGACAAGATAGGGGGGATTGTCATCCTCATCACTCAGGGGTGTTTCGTACTTGGTATGGATCATCGGCCGGGCTCCATATCGTTCGTAAAATCTGAGCCGGCGCTGGTTTTGTTTGAGGATTCCCGGGTCTTTGCACAAGCGCGGATCATCAGGGAGACATTCAAAGTATAAGCCACTTGAACGAAGCATCAATGCTTCTTCGCGGATGCGTTCATAAAGCGCGCCTCCAATCCCTCTTCCGGATAATTCCTTGGCGGTTGAAATATAATCGAGAAAACAGAATTCAATGAATGGCTCATGAAGTAGAAGAGCAAAACCGCTAATTTTTCCACGAATATCATCAGCAACAAATAGAATTGGACGGAATTGATACTTGAGGGGATTGGCCAGCAACTGCGGCAGTTTTTCAATCTCCTCCTGGCGGATGAAGGTGAATTGATCCTTGAGGATCTGCCGGATTTGATCAATGGCCATCCGGTTCCGAGGTACATTTGGGTCATAAATTCGTCTTATTCTAAACATGCCTGCTGCTCCTGCCGCTTACAGTAATCCCTGCGCTCAATAATTCAACCACATAACAATATGCTGTGTTGGACTGATGGACAATTTTTTCTTAAACAGCCTTTTTTTCATTTTGCCTGGCCGCTGGGAGTTTACCTGATCTTGAAATATACTTTTTAAAGTATATCCCATGGGGAAATAATAAAAAAAGATTGTGAGCGGCTCTTTTTAGCAATTGTAGCAAAATGGTTTTGTAAAACTTAATTTTCTATATAAAAAGCATTCCTGCCAATCTGCTACGCTGGATCGTTGGCGTAACATTCCTTTTATAAATTCTAAAAGGAGTCAATCGCGGAATCATTTTAGTAGTTCATCTTGACAACTGTGGTGTAAAGACAAGGTATAAATAGTATAAATACGTGCTTTCAATTGAGTATATGTATGAGTGTCCCCAAACGCAGTGAAATCCAGGCCGGCATGCTGGTACAAGTCATTGAAAAGTACAACCAGCCCAGCGGCAAGCTGAGCGAGGGCATGGTGGCGCGCATCCTGACCAGCAGCCCCAGCCATCCGCACGGCATCAAGGTCAAACTGACGGATGGGCGCGTGGGACGGGTTCAGGCAATCCTTATGCGGGGTTAATCAAAGTCAAGCTGTTTCAGACCAGCACGAGTTTAAGCAAATAAAAAGCCAGGGCACCAACCAGGATGGTCAGCAGCAGACTTTTGGTGCGCCAGGCAACCAGCCCTGCAACTATAGCAGCCAATAAGCGCGGCAAGTCCAGGGGAAGGGCAAGCTCATTATCACGAATAAATAATTCAGGAAGAATAAGAGCTGGCAGCACTGCCAGGGGCACAAAGCGCAGCCCGCGTTTGAACAGCTCAGGCGCATCCCATTTATCCAGGATGAGGATGAACGAGAGGCGGGTGGCAAAAGTCAACCCACCGATAAGAAAGAGGGGCAGCCACAAAGCGCTCATTTGTTTTCGCTCCACAATCCCACGCCAATGCCCAGCAGGGCAGCCAGCAGCATGCCCAGCTTGTAAGGCAGCCCGAAGGCCAGCACCGAAACGATGCCGCCGGTGAGGGCAGCCAGCCAGCCAGGCTTGTCTTTTAACATGGGCACCAGCAGGGCAATGAACACCAGCCGCCCGATGAAATCGAGTGACCAGCCAGCGGGGATCTGGGCACCGAGGAAGATACCGAAGGCGGTGCTGATCTGCCAGCCAGCCCACAGGGTCAGCCCGGCACCCAGCAGGAAGAAATGCTTGTACTTGATGCTTGTGGGCTGGTTGTAATAGGCGATGGCGACGCCATAGGCCTCATCTGTCAGCAGGTAAGCCAGCAGCCACTTCCAGGCTGGTTTGAGCGGTTTGAGATAGGGCGCTATAGAGGCGCTGTAAAGGGCATGGCGCAAGTTGATGACAAAAGCGGTGAGTACGATGATAAAAAGCGGGGTACCACCTGCGACCAACTGGGCGATGACCAGCTGCGAGGCGCCGGCGAAGACAATTGCGGACATGCCCTGCGCCATGGGCAGCGGCAGCCCGGCTTGCAATGCCAACACGCCATACACCAGGCCGAAAGGCACCACACCCAGCAGCAAGGGCAGCTCACTGCGCATGCCGCCGAAAAATTCTCTGGATGGAGATGGAATAATATTTTTGGACAAGGGTAAGAGCCAGTTAAAAATTTGGGCAATTATACAGGATAATCTTCTATAATTGGGATATGAACATTGCCATCTGGTGGATACGACGCGATATGCGCCTGGGAGACAACGCTGCGCTCCACACCGCTCTGCAGGGGAATCAAACTGTCATCCCGCTTTTCATCCTTGATGACCATTTGCTAATACACTCATCTCTCCGACGGAATGACTTCCTGGTGATCGCCCTGTATCATTTGGATCAAGAGATAAAGATGCGCAATAGTCGGCTGATCCTGCGCAGGGGAAAGCCATCGGAAGTGCTTACCGGGCTGTTAAAGGAAACAGGCGCACAAGCTATTTTTGCCCAGCGGGATCATTCCCCCTATGCCGTCCAACGCGACCGCGAAACTGCCAAGACACTGACTCTGACACTGGTAGAGGGACAGACCATCCATCCGGTGGATGCGATTCGTAAAGCAGACGGGAGCTGGTACCAAAAATTCACGCCCTATGGCAATGCCTGGAAAGCGCTTCCGCTTAACAACACCACCCATCCAGCTCCGCATCGGCTGCCGGATTGCCCTCCGTTGCCAACTGAGGCACTCGCTGAGCCGATCGTGGACTACCTTGAAATCTCCAGCGAGCAACGCGCCTTAAAACGTCTGGAAGATTTTTGCCAAAAGGATATCTTTGAATATTCCACCCTGCGCGACCGCATGGACTTCGACCGCACCTCGCATATGTCGATCGCGCTCAAATTCGGATTGGTTTCACCCCGCCAGGCATATGCAGCAGGATTGCATGCGCTTGAAAACGCACAAACAAATCAGGAGAGAAACAGCTGCCAGACCTGGCTGGGAGAAATAATTTGGCGGGAATTCTTTGTCAGCATTCTGGCACATGCTCCCAAAGTGCTCAAAGAACCCTTCAATCCCGCGTACCGCCATATTCAATGGGACAAAGATGAAAATAGAATGAAAGCATGGCAATATGGATTAACCGGCTACCCGGTGGTGGATGCCGCCATGCGCCAACTTAAGCATAGTGGCTGGATGCACAACCGCGCGCGCATGATCACCGCCTCCTTTCTGGTCAAAGACCTGCACCTCAACTGGCAAGCAGGCGAGGAGTATTTCCGGCGGCAATTGCTGGATTACGACCCGGCAGCCAATAACGGCAACTGGCAATGGGCAGCCGGCACCGGAACCGATTCAGTGCCGCATTTTCGTATCTTCAACCCGGTCTTGCAGTCGCAGAAATTCGACCCGCAGGGAGTTCACATTAAGCGCTGGCTGCCGGAATTAAAAGAAGTGCCTGCAACCTACATACACACCCCATGGAAGATGCCTGCCGATTTGCAGCAAACCATCCATTGCCGCATCGGGCAGGATTATCCCGCCCCGCTGGTTGAACATTCACAGGAAAAGGCACACACCCTCGCCCTTTACCGGGCCATAAAGTCAAAATAATTGAATATTTGTGACTATACGCAAATCAACAGAATTTATTCAAGCAAAATACGGCAATCCAGCGCCAAAACACCCTTATTTTTCGGGTAAACCACCAATGGATTGATCTCCATTTCGGCAATGGCTGGAAAATCAACTGCCAACTGGCTCAGACGCAGCAGGCAGTCCACAATGCCATCCAGGTCAGCTTGCGGCTCACCCCGGAAACCGTTCAACAACGCCCCTGCCCTGGTTTCATGGATCATTTCCAGCGCATCCCGGCGGTTTAATGGCGCCACACGGAAGGCCACATCCTGATACAGTTCGACGAAAATGCCACCCAAGCCGAACATCATCAGCGCGCCGAAATTCGGGTCGCGTTTCATGCCCAGGATAACCTCGCGCCCGGGTTTAGCCATATGTTCAACCATGCAGCCTTGGATGACCGCCTGCGGGTTGGCTTGCTTTGCCTTTTGCATGATCTCATCCCAGTCCTGCGCCACATCTGCTTCATTTTTCAAACCAACGGCAATGCCCTTGACATCCGATTTATGCAGAAAATCCACGGATGCAATTTTTAAAACCAATGGAAACCCCAATTGACCGGCTGCCTGCAGTGCTTGTTCTTTACTTTCCGCCAGTATCCCTTGCACCAGCGGCAGTCCGTATAAAACCAATACTTTGCGCGCCTCCACTTCCCCAAAGACTTTTTGATGCGGGTGTCCCGCAAATAATTTTCCCACACCTTTTTTATCCACGCCAGATACCATAGCATCCTGCCCGGCTTGTACCCGGTTCTTGACCTGTGCATACTGCCACAACCCGGCGCAAACGCGGCCAACCTTTTCCGGGTAATCCAGCATGGGCACGCGGTTTTCGTGCAGGATGCGGCGTGCATCCGCGATGCTTTGTTCGCCCATCAGGCAGGCGATGACCGGTTTGCGGGATTTCTTGGCTTCGCTGGAAATAGCCTCAGCCACCAGGGGCGTATTCACCAGCGCCTGGGGCACCAGGATGGGCACAGCCAGATCAACCGCTTCATCCTCCAATAGCGCTTGCAAAGCCAGGCGGTACTGCTGCGGTTCAGCCCCGCCGAGCATGTCAATCGGGTTGCCGACCTGCGCCGCCGGCACCAAGTGCTGCCTGAGTGCCTGCATTCGTCCTGCATTCAGTTCGGCAAGTTGGAATCCATTTTCGTCCAGACTGTCCGATGCCAGCGCGGCCGGACCACCGGCATTGGTAAGGATGGCTGCCCGCCGTCCGCAAGGCAGGGGGGAGAGATCCAATGCCTGCGAAACACTGAGAAGGTCTTCGACAGAAAAGACTTCAATTGCCCCGGCTTGTTTGAAGGCAGCCGAGTATGCCTCGCGCGAGCCGGCCATGGAGCCGGTGTGAGAGGAGACCGCCTTGTTACCAGCTTCGGATCGACCGGCTTTGAGAATGACCACCGGCTTGGCGGGACTGACCTTGCGGCAGACCTGGACGAAGCGTTGGCCATCGCGGATGGATTCCACATAAGCGGCAATGACGCGCGTGGCCTTGTCTTCAGCCAGATATTCGATGATATCAGTCTCACTGACATCCGCTTCATTACCCAGACTGATGAAATGGGAAAAGCCGATGTGTTTATTGACCACGTGGTCAACGATCCCACCGCATACCGCTCCAGATTGGGAAAGAAAACCAATTCCGCCCTTGGCCGGCATACCCTGGATGAAGGTGGTATTCAATCCAGTGAGAATATTCACGTTACCAACGCAGTTGGGACCGATAAGGTGTATTTGTTTTTCTCTGGCGATGCGCAGGCACTCCTCTTCCAATTTGAGTCCTTCCGCGCCCACCTCGCGGAAGCCACCGGAGATGATGATGGCGGCATGGATGCCGCGTTTGCCGCAATCCGCCAGCACCTGCGGGATGGCAGCTGCCGGCAGGATGATGACAGCCAGGTCAACCGGGTCGGGTACTTCCAGGATGGAGGTATAACATTTATGGCCCAGAATCTCATCCGTGCCAGGATTGACCGGATATTTCCCACCTGGATAACCATATAAGGTGAGGTTTTTGAATATGCCGTGACTCAGTTTGCCGGGATTGGCAGAGGCGCCGATGACCGCCACACCGGCGGGCTCAAAGAAAGGTTTCAGGTTCTTATTCAATGATCACTCCATGTCAGCAATATCAGATGGCTGGGTTAATTATAAAGTCACCCCGCGGGCAGTAGTAAAAACCACCCTTACCGGCAGGCCAGGAATATGGTAAACTTTTGCCGGTTAGTTAATCGGGCTGATGCCGGTTACCTTTCCGCTCCTGATTTGCCCACGGTAAATTCAGGGGCAATCCCATGGAAAGGAGGAATTTCCTCTATGCGTTCTTATGAACTGATCGTCATTATTCATCCCGGGTTGGATGAAGCAGCCGTCAATGAAGCCCTGGAAAAAATCAAGGGCTGGATCACCGCCGCTGGCGGCACAGTTGACTCCGTAGATACCTGGGGCAAGCGGCGGCTGGCGTATGCCATCCAAAAACAGAGCGAGGGTTTGTATTACCTGCTTAACGTGCAGATGGATCCGGCCGCCAACTCCAGCCTAGAGCGCAATCTGCGCATCCTGGAGCCGGTCATGCGCTATTCAATCATTGTCAAGGAAGAGTAATCGTTTCAATTACCTGAAACAGGAATTGTGCATGAACCACGGACTAAACAAGTTCATCATCATCGGATTGGTGATGAAGACAATAGAAAGAGACTAGGAGTAATAAGATGTCCGATAGAGATAATCGCGAACAAAATGGAACTGAAGAAGAGCAATCGCGCGGGATGGGCCGGCGTTACGTTTCCCGCCCCAAATTCTGCCAATTCTGTTCCGACAAGAAACTGGTGATGGATTACAAGAACACCGATTTACTAAGAAAATTCACCATGGAAGACGGCCGCATCCGCCCGCGGCGACAGACCGGCACCTGTGCCCGTCATCAGCGGGTCTTGGCGCAGGCGATCAAACGCGCCCGCCACTTGGCGCTGCTGCCCTTCTCAGGCGGCACCTGGGAAGATAATTTACGATAAATCATTCCAAGAAGAAGGTATTGAATGGATCCAAAGCATGAAAAACCGGCTGTCAAACCACGCAAGCCGTTAACCCACGCTGAAAAAGAAAAGCGGACCACCCGCTGGGTGACGATTGGTTTTTCGGTGACAGCCGTCCTGATTATCCTGTTGATCGGCTATGGAATTTTATACGAGTCGGTCGTCAAGTACAACACCACCGTGGCGACTGTGGACGGGGATAAGATCAGCGCCAGGCAATTCATCGAACGTGTCAGTCTGCGCCGAAAACTGTACGTGGAAAATTACAACTATTTGTACAACATGGCACAGTATTTCGCCTCCGAACAAAGCATGGCCTCCTATTTCTCCAGTCAGCTGGAGAGCTACCGCTCCGCCCTGGCTGACCCGAAGGCATTTGGTGAGAGCATCCTGGACCAGATGATTGAAGAACGCATCATAGCCAAAGAAGCCGGCAAGCGGAACTTGCAGGTTAGCGATAAGGAAATTGACCTATTCCTGCAGGACCAATTCGGTTTTTATCCGGATGGTACCCCCACCCCAAGCCCAACGGAAGTCATCTTTGGGCTGCCGACCATTTCGCCCTCACAGGTAGCGCTGCTGAATTACACCCCCACGCCGACGTTGGAACCGACCCAGGCAGCCACAGCGACACCGAATATTCCAACCCCCACCGCGGTTGTCACAACTGAGCCGACACCTCTCCCACAGGAGGCTGCACCAACCGCTCAACCTACAGCCACAGCAGAGGCAACGAACGCGGCCACAGCCACCCCGGAACCCACCGCAACCGTCTATACCCGCGAATTCTATGATAAGAATATCACTGAGTATTACGCCACCCTGCAGGCAGATAAAGTACCCGAATCTGCTTTGCGGGACTATGTGCGCAATTACCTGCTGCGATTGAAACTGCAGGAGTCCTACAACCAGAACCCTGAGAAATCAGAGCAGGTTTGGGCACGGCACATATTGGCTGAAAAAGAGGTGGATGCAGTTGGTGTGCTTGCCCGTCTGGATAAAAAAGAAGACTGGGCAAAAATTGCTGCCGAGGTCTCGCTGGATACAGGCAACAAGAATAACGGCGGGGACCTGGGCTGGTTTACCAAAGGCAGGATGGTACTGCCCTTTGAGGAAGCCGCCTTTGCCCTCAAGGAAGGTGAGATCAGCCAGCCGGTGAAAACCGACTTTGGCTGGCACATCATCCAGGTCGTTGGTCATGCTGAATTACCCATGACCTTTGATGACTGGGTGATCAAAATTAAAACCAACTACACAACAGAAAAGAAGAATTGGGAGAATATGGTTCCCAGCGAACCCTCCATTCCTCTCGGAATGATTATTCCCACCCAGCCAGCACAATAATATAAAGAAAAAGAAAAAGAGGAGCTTATTATCGGCTCCTCTTTTTTGTTTGTTTACTGAACCATTTCTTCGGTTAGTTCATCCAACTTGAGACTGATGACCTGTGAAGTGGAATCCTTGCCCATGGTTACCCCATATAAAACATTGGCCAGTTGAACGGTGTTACGGTTGTGAGTGATGACAATAAATTGCGTCGATTCACTGAGTTCCCGCAACAGCTCGCCAAATCGCATCACGTTGGATTCATCCAGCATGGCATCAACCTCATCCAGGATGCAAAATGGCGTCGGTGAGACCTTTAATAAGGAGAATATCAAGGCAACGGCTGTCAGGCTTCTTTCGCCTCCGGACAATAAGGCCAATTCCTGTTTACGCTTGCCCGGAAGCATGGCTTGAATATCAATGCCTGACTCGGTAAGGTTTTCTTCATCTTCAATCACCAATTCGGCTGTACCGCCGCCAAATAATTTTTTAAAGATCTCCCTGAATTCATCATTTACCTTATTGAAAGTTTTTTGGAATTCAGTTTTCATCAATTCATCCAGTTCCTTCACCACCAACCGCAGGTCGCCTTCCGCTTTTTCAAGATCCTGCAACTGCCCGGTGATGAAAACATGCCGTTCCTGGACTTCCTGGTATTCCTTCTGGGCTTCGGGATTGATTGGTCCCATCCGGCGCAATTGGGTGCGCTGCTGACGGATATCCTCCTCCAGGGAATCAGGGATTTGATCCAGCTTGGGCAAGTTTTCCACCATGCCTTCAATGGGCAGCGGTGTTGGACCTTCAACGGTCTGCCCATATTCATACAAAACCAGTCCAAAATCCTCCTCGATGCGTCTGCGCAAATTGTCCTGCTGATCACGCACGCGGTTCAATTTCATTTGCGCCTGGATGGTATGCCGCTCAATCACCGCGAATTGCTGGCGGGATTGATCCAACTCCCGCTGCAGTTTCTGGAAAGCGTTTTCCAAATCAACCAATTCAATTTCAACAGGTGAGATTTTTTGTTGTAATTGCTCCAATTTTCCGGCAACCTCATCCGCCTTCGATGAAAATTCCTGCCTGGAAGTGCGCACCTCCTGCAAAGTTCTTTCATTTTCATCGACCCGATTGGTGGATTCTTCCTTTTGAGCATTTAATGTGTGAATCTCTTGCTCAATTTCTTTAATACGATCATCCAAATTGCGGGCTGCCTGTTCTTCGAGGGTTTTCTGGGCATTAGCAAAGTAAAGTTCCTCTTGAAGAGCTTCCAGCGGAATTTCTTTTAATTGAGCATAAAGTTGTATATTTCGTTCGCTTTGCTCTTTAATTTTTCCCTTTAACTCATCTTCTTCACTGGTAATTCCCGCCTGTTCTTCTTGCCCCTGCTTGATCTTGTTTGCCAGGTCGGCAATTTGCCCCGAAAGCCAATCCAGCCTGAGATTGATTTGATTAATTCTGCTGGCCTGAGAATTGGCTGAATTCGTTAACTCATCTGATGTTCTCTGGTTTGCAGCTCGTATTTCTTTTTCATTTTTCAAATTCTTTTCCAGTTCTGCCAATTGCTTTTCTTCATCATCAAGGAGTTTCTGAGAAAGGTTAATGGCAGTGAACAATTCCTTAAGCGAGCTGCTTAGTTCATCCTTTTCTCTTGTCCTGGAGATTGTTTTTACCCTGGTCTCTTTTCCAGCAATCACCAATCCATTTGGATGAAAGACCTCTCCCCGCAATGTTACCAGGCGGATATCACCAGTTGATTGCAGTGCCAATTGCTTGGCAATCGCACGGTCTTTGACAATAAAAACATTTCCAAGCAAGGCGGTAATGACCTTCTGATAAGGTTCATTTATTTTGACCACATCGGCAGCCGAAATCACTTCTGCACCAGTAAAAGCGTCCAATTTACCGGCAGCATCTTTCGCCCATGCTTGCACCAGCAAAGCGGTTCTGGCACTTTCATTATTCTCAATGAACTTCAGTACGTCATCAGGTTCTTTGCCCTCATCAAGAATAAGTGCCTCCAATAAATCGCCCAAAACAGATGCGATGGCCGTTTCATATTGTGCATCGGTCTTGATCTGGGAAAGTAGAAGGACATACTTCCCGGATAAGCGGCCGCTCTTTGACGCGGTAAAAATACTCTTGGACCGGAAGTAAATCCGCTCAAGGTCTGTTCAGCATTCTTAAGGATATCCAACTGGGCTTGTTTGCTTAGGCGGGATGCTTCATGCCTGGAGATTTCCTCCCTCGTTTTCTTAATACTATTAAACCTGGATTGGATCTTCTCTTCAATCTCGCCAATGGTTTGATCATTTTGAGCAAGCGCCTCCTTGATTTTTTTAACGGCATCATTAATTTGCTCTTGCTCTTTTTCGATGGTTTTCCGATTCTCCTCATCATTCTGCGTGGACGAAGTCATATCAGCAATATTTTTTTCATAGAGACCGATGCGCTGATCAAGTTCTTCTTTCCGCGCCCGGATCTGAACCTGCCTTGTTTCCCATGCTTGAACGGATTCACGAATCTTTCCGATTTCATCATCAATGCGCTGCCGTTCAGTCTGCCTTTCCACTATGCGCTGATTTAATACCGCATGCTGTTCCAAGACCACCCTCAAGTCCTCAGCTTTCTTTTCTCTCTCTTTTTGCCAGTCCTCCATTTGTTTCGTGCGGCTTGCAAGGCGTTCCTCTTGAAGCATGATCTCGCGATTCAAATCAAGCGCTTTATCCTGGATGGATCTCTCCCGCTCCCCAAGGACCGCCAATTCCCTGTTCATTTCCTCTGCTGACAGGTGTAATTGCGAGGTTTCTTTGCGCCAATTGGACAGGTCGGTTCTTTTTATTGTTATTTGCGACTGAAATTCCTCCAGTTTAATTACTGTCTCCGATTGGTTCTGCCGCGCAGCAGTCAGCACACCTTCTTGTTTCTCATAAAAATCCTTCGCAAAGGTGAAATCCTCCTGGAGCTTATTCCATTGGAATCCATACCAATCACGCAGGAGAATGAATAAATCCGCCTTGAGGCGATCGTACTCCCTGGCCCGTTCCGATTGTTTCTCCAGGCTTTTTAAACGCGGTCCCAATTCACTGAGGATGTCACGCACACGATCCATATTACGGAGAGTATTATCCAGTTTTTGAATCGCCTCATCCCTTCTGGACCGATATAGCTCAATTCCGGCTGCTTCTTCAAAAAATCTTCTTCTCTCTTCGGGCTTTAAGGACAACGCTGCATCCACCAAACCCTGTGCCAATGATTGTATAGGTTCTTTCAGATAGACCTGAATTAGCCAGGAGTTCATTGATCTCTTTCAAGCGCACCCGTGTGTTATTGAGCAAATACTCATTTTCTCCGCTGCGGTAAGCGCGCCTGGTCAAAGACACCTCGGCATAATCAATAGGCAACCAGCCATCCTCGTTATTAAATAGAATGGTTGCGGATGCCATGGAAGCACGAGATCGATATTCTGACCCGGTGAAGATCATATCAATCGTCTTCTTGCCTCTTAATAAGCTGTATGCCTGTTCACCCAGTACCCAGCGGATTGCATCGGCAATGTTGGATTTTCCAGAACCATTGGGCCCAACAATTGCAGTGATCTGATCGGGAAATTCAAAGCGGGTCTTGCTGGCAAAAGTTTTATAACCCTGCAATTCGAGTGATTTTAATCGTTGCCTCATTTTTTCCTTTTTTGGTTCGCCAAGACCATTTGCGTGAGCGCCTTGCGAGCTGCGGATTTTTCGGCATCCTGTTTGCTGCTTCCCTCACCACTCCCCATGATCTCTTTGTTCACTGATACTTGAACCAAGAATGTTTTGGAATGGTCAGGACCGGTGGCACTGACCAACTGATACTTGGGTGGCGGGAAGCCGAACGATTGCGCCCACTCCTGGAGAATTGATTTTGGATCTTCATTCTTGTGATTTTCCAGAACTTCCAAAGAGGCAATTTCAAGCTGTGGATAAAGGAATTGATTTACTCCCTTCAAACCCGCGTCAAGGTAAATGGCGCCAATCAGGGCTTCAAAAGCATCGCATAAAACACTATTGCGCAGCCTTCCGCCAGCCTTGGCTTCACCGCGGCCAAGGCGGAGACTGTTGCCAAGTTTAATTTTGCGGGCAAAATCGGCCAGTTGCGGGGTTTGTACCAGGGCAGATCGCATCTGGGTAAGACCGCCTTCCGGCATTTCCGGGTAATGATTGTACAACCATTCTCCCACTACAAAATCCAAAACAGCATCGCCAAGAAATTCAAGTCGTTCATTATCTTCAATCACATCCGGATGTTCATTAACAAAAGATCGATGGGTGAGTGCCCGAGTGATCAGCGACAAATCTTTGATCTTCAACTTCAGACGCTTGACCAACTCAAGACTTGTCTCCAGTTTTTGAGCTTTTTTTTCAATTTTGGGCATACCCGCCATTATCCTGTTTCAGAACTGATGATGTTTGCAATTGTACCAACAATCCATTTTATTTTTTTATTCAACAGCCGGGATGGAAAATTTTACCACTGCTATAATTAGCGCGTGACTTTTCAATCCTTTGTACCATCCACTTCAAAGTACCAAATTGCCACTGAAATCTATTCCGGCCCGCTTGATCTGCTCCTGCAGCTCATTGAAAAAGCGGAATTGGATATCACCCGTCTTTCGCTGGCTAAGGTCACTGATCAGTACCTGCAGTATTTAAAATCACTGGCTGTCAGGGATCCCATTGAAGTTTCCGCCTTTCTTGTCATGGCAGCCCGGTTGGTGCTCATCAAATCCCTGGTACTACTCCCCCGCCCCGAGACGATATCCACTTTACCTGAGGAGGACCCCGGTGAAATCCTGGCAAGGCAGCTTATTACTTACAAAAGGTTCAAAGAAATCGCCCTATTGCTGCGTGAAAGGGAATCCAAAGGACTGCGCACCTTCCTGCGCATGGCTCCCCAACCAAAGATAGCTGGAAAATGGGTACCTGATGAACTGAATATCAATGAACTGGCACAAGCTTACCTGAATTTGCTCAATTCTGTTGCGCGTCTTCACCCGTTGAAGGAAGCAGTCAGTATTTCCGCCATTACCCTGCGGGAAAAAATTGATGAGATTGTCACCATCCTGCAAACCGCAAACCGGTCCACTTTTAATGGGCTATTAAAGAACAAGCACACCCGTCTGGAAATCATCGTCACCTTTCTTGCCCTGCTGGAATTGATCAAACATCATTCAATTCTCGCCTTGCAGGAAAATCCATTTGAAGAAATTCAGTTGGAGAAAATTGGCGACCTGCAGACGGAAATTGAGACCGAATTGTAGACTCTATAGATACTTACCATGATGACGCTTGATAACATCACTCCCATCCGCAAGCAATATCTGGAAATCAAGAAACAACACCCTGATGCGATTCTGTTTTTCCGCCTGGGAGATTTTTATGAAACCTTTGACAAGGATGCCGAAACCACTTCAAAGATCCTGGATATTGTCCTCACCTCACGAAACGTGGCCAGAGGCCAGCGTATCCCAATGGCAGGCATACCCTACCATGCGGCAGAAAATTATATCGGGCGGCTGATTGAAAATGGATACCATGTAGCCATTTGCGAACAGGTTGGTGAACAACCCAAACGGGGGTTATTCCCAAGAAAAGTCATACGCATCATCACTCCCGGCACCATTATTGAACCGGGTTTGCTCAAAAAAGAAAGAAATAATTACCTGATGGCTTTATTACCGGAAGGGAATAAGGCAGGCATTGCTTACATTGATATTTCAACCGGTGAATTTTTCTGCACAGAATTTGAAAATGCGGATTTGCCAAAATTCTTGAGTGCTGAAATATCACGAGTGCAGCCAGCGGAAATAATCCTGCCAGAATCCTGGGAAAATCAACCATTTAATTCTCACCATATTTCCAAGATTCCAGATTGGAAATTTGAATTCAATCGTTGCCATTCGGTACTAACTTCCCGTTTCAACACCGCCTCCATGGATGGTTTTGGTTTCAGAGGTAAGAGCATGGCGTTGAGAAGCGCAGGAGCGGTTTTGCAATATTTGGAATCCACTGACCCGAATCTTCTCAATCAAATTCATCGTCCCACCCTCTATTCCACCGAAGAATTCATGGTGCTGGATTCCGTCACACGCCGAAACCTGGAGTTGACGGAAACACTTCGGCAGCCTGATGAGAGCGGTTCATTACTGGCTGTTATTGATAATACGGTCACCCCAATGGGCAAGCGACTCATCCGGCAATGGCTGCAAAAGCCACTGGTAAACCTGCAGGAAATCGAAGGCCGTCAGGCGGGGGTCAGTTTTTTTATTGAAAATGACCTTTTAAGAGCAGAATATAAAAACCTGATCAGACATATCGCGGACCTTGAACGATTAATCCAGCGTATCTATTCTGAGCATGCCATTCCCAGAGATTTGCTCTCGCTGCGGAATTCGCTGGCGATCTTTCCAGAAATTGAACTGTCATTCTCCCATGAAAATGAATTTATCAAGCAAGTTTTTCGAAATTTTTCCACCTGCAAAAATGCCCATGATTTACTTGACCGAGCGATATCAGATGATGCTCCTGCCACCTTGCAGAATACGGGCATTTTCAAAGCAGGGTATTCCCAGGAACTGGACCTACTGATTTCAAATTCACAAAATGCCCGTGAGTGGATCTCGAATCTTGAAAAGATAGAACGGGAACGGACCGGCATAAAGACACTCAAGGTGGGTTATAACAAGATATTTGGTTATTACATCGAAATAACGCATGCCAATACGGAATCGGTACCGGCAGAATATATTCGCAAACAAACCCTGGTCAATGCCGAGCGGTATATCACTCCAGAAATGAAGGAATATGAAACCCTGATTTTAAATTCTCAGGAGCAAATTCATTCCCTTGAAGTCCATTTATTCAGGCAGATCAGCCAGGAAATATCCAAGTTCGCCCCAGAAATACTTGCCAGCTGCATGTGCCTTGCCGAGTTGGATGTTTTAAGTTGCTTTGCTGAGACCAGTGATAACCGGCGTTATTGCAGACCGGAAATGACAAATGATACGTCCCTTGAGATCATCGCCGGGCGTCACCCGGTTGTGGAGCAGACGATAACCAATTTATCGTTCGTGCCGAATGATACCGTCTTTGACAAAGACGAAATCATCCGCATCATTACCGGTCCAAATATGAGCGGAAAAAGCACCTATTTACGCCAGGTGGCATTGATCGTTCTCCTCGCCCAGATCGGCTGCTATGTGCCAGCCGAA
Source organism: uncultured Chloroflexia bacterium (assembly GCA_963802275.1). Taxonomy (GTDB): domain Bacteria; phylum Chloroflexota; class Anaerolineae; order Anaerolineales; family Anaerolineaceae; genus CAZMZW01. The sequence continues at coordinate 359,224 of CAWDIB010000004.1, forward strand.
AGCGCCAGACTGGGAATTGTGGATAGGATTTTCACCCGCATAGGGGCGAAAGACGAAATCTTTGCCGGCCAATCGACATTCATGGTGGAAATGGTTGAAACCGCCAATATATTAAATAATGCCACCCAGCGCAGTCTCATCATCCTGGATGAAATCGGCCGGGGTACCAGTACCTATGATGGACTGTCGATTGCCTGGTCTGTCGCGGAATATATTCATAACCATCCCAAATTGAAGGCAAGGACTTTGTTTGCCACTCATTACCATGAATTGACCCAATTAAGTGCAACATTTCCGGGAATCCGCAACTACAATATTGCCGTGACCGAATCTGGAAATGACGTGGTTTTTCTGCATAAGATCATCCCTGGTGGAGCAGATAAATCTTATGGAATCCATGTCGCCCAACTGGCAGGCATTCCCATGCCGGTCATCCAGCGAGCCAGGGAATTATTAAACCAGTTGGAAAACACGGCAAAGAATGAGCAGCCCGTCCTGGATATTCCACAGCAGATAGGATTATTTCCTGAGAACAATCCATTCCTGGAAGAGCTGAACAAAATTGACCTCAATTCAACTTCCCCATTGGATGCCCTAAATCGTCTTTACGAGTGGAAGAGACGATTTGAAAAATGATAATCCATTGTTGTTTATTATCCTACTTTACGCCCTTAATCCAGTCCCTGACACCATTCAAGAATTCCTCACCGGTCATTATTCGCCTGCCTTGAGGCTGCACGACATCCAATACTAAAACTCCCTCACCCGTCCCTAATGCAGGTTTTTTACTGACGATCGAAGTTGCACCTGGCTCCATTGACTTGCCTGCATCCACATGAGCTCCGAGTACTTTAATCAACTGATCATTCCATTGAAAAAAAGCGCCCGGCCATGGATCATAAGCACGAACCATCCTCTCAAGATATTCAGCCGGTTGTTTGAAATCCATCTGCCCATTACTTTTCCTTAGTAATCTTGTCAGGGTGACTTTGTCATTATCCTGCTGAACCGGTAGGATCTGGCCAGTCAAAAACCCATCCAGAGTTTTTACCAGCAATTCAGCGCCTGTCTTTGATAATTTTTTGGAAAGGGTTGAAGCATTATCACTGGCATCGATCGGTAAAGTCGAGTTTGACAAAATAGGCCCGGTATCCAGCCCCTCATCCATTTTCATAATGGTAACACCCGTCTGCTCATCACCTGCCAAGATTGCAGATTGAATGGGAGAAGCGCCCCGCCAGCGCGGTAGAAGGGAAGCATGTACATTGATGCAACCATATTTTGGCAGTTCGATCAGTTGCCTGGATAAAATCTGGCCGTAAGCAGCCACCACAATCAAATCAGGTGCGAAGTCAGCCAGGATTGAGACAAACCCAGCATCCTTGATTTTTACTGGCTGAAGAACATTCAATCCAATTGACAGAGCCAGTTTTTTGATCGCGGAATATTCGGTTTTCGCCCCCCTACCCGAAGGCTTTTCCGGTTGGGTGACAACTGCAGATATCCTGTATTCCTGAACCAATCTTTCCAAGACAGGCACAGCGAATTCAGATGAACCAAGGAAAATAATTTGCGTTTCCATTAATTTCATTTTAGCATGGGTGAAGTCATTCATTGGTAATCAGGATGCAATATAATAATTTTCAAGAAGATTCCTAAAGGAAATGGAATTGTGAAGACAGACAGAAAAGATCAAATCATTTTATATGGAACTCACTGGTGTGGCGATACAATGCGGGCTTGTCGTTTCATGGATGAACACGACATTCATTATCAATTTATTGATATCGATGAAAACAAAAATGGGGAAAAAATTGTCCGGGATGCCAATCACGGCGCACGGTCTGTGCCCACCATTGTTTTTCCCGACGGAACCATCTTTAACCGAACCAGATGAAAAAACCCTGGCCAAAAAGTGTGGTATTTGCTAAGGTTGTAATTATTCCTTTTTTCGGATGGCAATGAGGTAAGTCAAAATGGCAACGATCACTCCCAGGATGACCACTAAAAAATAAAAAACAGGTTCATTCCTTTCCAAATAAATCTCTGTTTTCTTCTTGAGTTTATCTTTTAATGTTTGAACAAATCCCGGATCGGGTTCAACCGGTGCGAGAATTTTTTTTAGCCGTTTTTCGATTTGGTCAACATCAAAAGAATCAGCAATGTCGGTCATTTCTTGTTTTATATAATCCTTATTATTATTAACCCGCACCTTTGTTTTCGGTTATGTTTCCGGGTAGATATTACGCAATTCCAGCAAGGTGCGATGGTAAAGACTTTTAATGGCGCCTTCGCTTCTCCCCAATATCCTGGCAATTTCTTGGTTGGGCATGTCATCCACAAACTTTAATATAATCACCAATTGACGGTCTGCCGGCAGCTTGCGAATGGTTGTCAGTAGTGTTTCCAATTGTTCATTGCGGATGAGGCGCGTCTCCAAATGCTCGGCTTGCGGCAGCTGAAATTCATGATCCTCAATCGGCACTTCCCTTTTGCGGTTGGTATCACGGTAGAAATTGGCCACCAGATTGTGGGCAATGCGATAAAGCCAGCCGGAAAATGGTACATCCGTTTTTTGATAGTTGCTGATATGCTTTAATGCCCGCTGGAAAACCCTTGCGGTCAGATCCTCCGCATCCGATTTATTCCCTGTCCGGTAATAAATGTAATTGTAGATCTTCTGAACATTTTCCAGATATAAACCACCAAATGCTTCAAAATCCCCATTCACTGCCTTATCGATGGCATCCGCCATTGGTTTTTGGGATTTGTTTTTCATCATAAGATGACAATCATCGTAAAAGCAGCATACATCCTACCGATTTTACACGAATTTGAGTTGAATCCACTTGCAAAAGCTCCATGAAGAAGATAAACTAATGCCCGTTAACCCCATCACTGGAGAATAATATGAAGCCCAAAGAATTTATTTTACAAACCGTCAAAGGTGAGCCAATTTTTGCTTTTGAATGGAAACCGGAGGGCGAAATAAAAGCCGTTGTTGTCAATACACATGGTCTGGGTGAATATTCCTTAAGATATCAGCATGTGGCTGATTTTTATAATCAGAATCATATTGCTATGATCGGTTTTGACTTATTTGGTCATGGAAAAAGCGGCGGCAAACGTGGAGAATTGCCTGAAAAAAATACCCATCTGGAAAGCATCGATCTTCTCGTGGAGCAAGCCAGAATGAAATATTCTGGCAGTCCAATCATTCTCCGCGGCCATAGCCTCGGCGGAGAACTGGTCCTTTGGTATGCACTTGAAAAAGGACCTGAAGTCAAAGGAATTATTTCGACTTCGCCATTTTTTGCGGCGAATGAACCACTTCCACCTGTAAAATTATTTCTGGCAAAAGTAATGAATAATCTGCTTCCCGCTTTCTCAATGGAAAATGGTCTTGATCCCAATGGCTTGTCTCGCGATCAAGCCGTTGTGGAAAAATATGTGCATAATCCACTGGTACATAAAATGGTTTCCGCGCGGCTTGGCTGGACCATGGTTGAACAAGCCGAATGGATCATGAAACATGCAAGCGAATTTACCCATCCATTGTTAATCGTGGTTGGAAGCGCCGAGCGTATTGTCAACCGGGCAAAAATTGAAGAATTTGCCAAACTTGCGCCAAATGCAGAATTGAAAATCTGGGATGGGCTGTACCACGAAACGCATAATGAACCAGAAAAAACCACGGTTCTCAAATATGAATTGGATTGGGTAAAGAAGATCCTCAATTAAGATAATCATCAGACTAATATCTAATTTTGATGGATGAACATGCTTGACCTTTAAGATTCATAAAGCTAAAATAATTATTGATGGCTCCCGACATTAATAACGAAGAAATAAAAACCGCCTGCCGCAATTGCATAAAACAGGTGGTTTTTTTATTTCCTTACCAGGAGAAACAATGAGTGAATATCTGTTTCATAATGAATTAGAAAAAATTGATCCGAGGGTTCACGAGATCATCGAGAGAGAAACTGAACGTCAATTTCGGAAATTGATCATGATTCCCAGCGAGAGTGAAGCGCCGCTGGCAGTACGCGAATGCCTGGGGTCAGTCTTTCAAAACTTGTATGCCGAAGGATATCCGGATGAGGAATCACGATTATTTTGTGAGGATGAAATCCTCGATTTCACAGCGCGAATCAATAACTTTCGCCGTTACTCGGATCCCCGCTATTACAAGGGGGTTGAGTTTGCCGATATCATCGAAGCCCTTGCGCGGCGCCGTTGTGCCGAATTATTTGCAACTGATCAAATTCAGGCAGATGATTTATTCGTAAACGTTCAACCTCTTTCGGGAGCGCCGGCCAACAATGCCGCCTACCATGCACTCATCCAGCCCGGAGACACGATCATGGGGATGAATTTGCTCCACGGTGGACACTTGACGCATGGTTCATCTGTGAACCGTTCTGGCAAATTGTATAAAGTCATCCATTACAACATCAATCCGCAAAGCGAACAGATTGATTATGATGTCGTCGCACAACTGGCGCAGGAACACCGACCGAAAGTGATCATAGCAGGTTACTCATCCTATCCCTGGGTGCCAGACTGGAATAAATTCCGGGAGATTGCTGATACTATCGGTGCATTCGTTCTTGCAGATGTTTCGCATATTTCCGGGCTGATTGCAGCCAGGGTGGTGCCTTCGCCGGTTGGATATGCGGATATCATCACCTTTACCACGCATAAGACGTTGTGCGGCCCGCGCGGTGCATGTATCGTGACCACCAGCGAATCATTATCCAAGAAAATTGACAAGGCGGTTTTTCCTGGTGAACAAGGTGGACCGCATGTCAATGTCTTCGCTGCGATGGCAGTGGCATTCAAATTGGCAACAACAGAGAATTTTAAGTCTCTTCAGCGGAATATCGTGGATAACTGTAATTTTTTGGTGCAACAGCTGCAGCAACGCGGTTTGCGCATCGCGTATGGCGGTTCCAACACACACCTGGCAAACATAGACTGCAAATCCATTAAAAGCCCGGTTGGTATTCCACTATCAGGAGACATGGCAGCCCGCATACTTGACCTGGTGGGCATTGTCACTAATGCCAACACCATCCCGGGTGATAAAAATACCGTCAGGGCAAGCGGCATTCGACTGGGAACACCCTGGTTGACACAACGGGGGTTAGAAAAAGCGGATATGGAAACCATTGCCGATATCATTGCAGATACACTTTTTACCTGTGAGCCATATTTAATTGAAGGGAAAAGTGGCATATTAACACGAGCAAAAGTTGATTTTAAGATTCTAGAAAAGTCAAAAATTCGTGTCCGGGAAATCGTGAATAAAATTGAACAATCCTCTCCTATTAAAATCAATAAAACCGGATATCCCTCCTTCTTTTTCGTTGATGACAAATCGAGCTTTCCCGTTTTTTATTATGGCTATGATGAATCACATGAGAAAGAAGAATTGGTCACAATTGAAATGAGCGGGGAAAATATCCGCCAATTCATAAATTTCGCCTTTTCCGCTAATTTAGATAAGATGAGCCCGGGTGAATCATGCAATACCCGCTTGAAAACCCTTGATGAAGCCATTGAAGGAAAGCTCATTGAGATCAGTCCGTATGTTTTTCACTTTATTTGTAATGCCAGTCTTTTTGGGCTGGCAATAACCTGGTTGCGGGATCTTTCGGATGGATATATTTCCTTAGATGATGATGTATATCGCCGATTACCTGGACCGATGACAATCGTTGAAAAACCGATGAAATCAATTGACGTCGTTTTGCTCGAAACCAGCGTGAATAAAAAACCATATTTCATCGGCAATGAGAATAAGCCGGAACCGGCTTTGTCAAAATTCCAATGGGAAATTAATGAACAAACCTCAACCCGCAGAACCCCATTATATGAAAACCATCAAAAATTATCCGCAAAGGTAATTCCGTTTGCCGGTTGGGAAATGCCGGTATGGTACTCAACGGTCATGGAAGAGCACCTGGCAGTCCGGCAGGCGGCAGGGATTTTTGATGTCGCCCATATGGGCGTCTATCAGGCCGAAGGACCGGATGCCTGTGTATTCTTGGATTGCGTGTGCGCCAACGATATTGGCAGCCTGAAAGTGGGGGAATCCTGCTATACCCATTTTCTCGATCCGGCAGCCAAAGTAATTGATGATTTGCTCGTGTATCGTCACCACACAGAAAAATACCTGGTGGTCGTGAATGCCTCCAATGATGACAAGGATTGGGCTTGGCTGAATTCAGTCAAGACCGGTAATGTTATAGTGGACAGTGGGAAACCTTGGGTGCAATCATTTGGCAAAAAGGTTAACCTCAGGAATCTGCGGGATCCCAAAGAAGGGAAAGACATGCGGGTGGACCTGGCATTGCAGGGTCCAAAATCACGCGATATTTTGTTAGCCCTGCCCTGGGATAATGAAATAAGAAGAATAATCACTAAATTAAACCGCACCCAATTATGTACCGCAAGACTTAACGGGGTTGATCTGATCATTTCTCGTACCGGCTATACTGGTGAAAAAATTGCCTTTGAATTGTTCATTCATCCTGACCAACTGGTTACATTTTGGAATTTGCTCATGGAGAAAGGTCAATCCTTTGGTTTGAAACCCTGTGGACTGGGAGCGCGGGATTCGCTGAGAACCGAAGCCGGCTTGCCTCTTTATGGACATGAAATGGGTGGTGAATTGAACCTCGGTGTGGCAGAAGCAGGTTTCGCTCCCTATGTAAAAATATACAAACCCTGGTTCATTGGGAGGGAAAGTTACATGGAGAGGGAAAAAGAGCGAAAAGGGATGGTGGGGAGATTCCGTTTTGTCAACCAACATGTGCGCATGGCACACCTGGGAGATGAGGTGCTGGATGAAACTGGGCAGAACATTGGTATTGTGACAAGCTGTGCGATTGACTCACAAGGATTCCTGACCGGTCAGGCATTCCTACCTTATGAATACAATAAGGAGAACCAAAAAATCTTTATTTACCAACAGGCCAAAAAACAAGCGGACTTAAGGAGGAATACAAACCAGAAAGAACTACGTTCAAGTTCGCCCGATGAAGCATTGGTGGTTTCAAGGTTCATGAAATAAAAAAAAGAAAAGGAGTACGAATGCTAACTTTGTGGGATCATCGTTTTGCACAAAGAACCCAGCGAATGATGGGTTCAGCGATACGGGAACTATTAAAGTTTACTGAAAGTCCGGATGTCATTTCCTTCGCAGGAGGATTGCCAGCCCCTGACGTTTTCCCCATCAAGGAATTTAAAGAGGCGTGCATCAAGGTTTTAGAGGAACAAGGACCTCAATCGCTTCAATATGGTACGACGGATGGTTATGTCCCTTTGCGGGAGATGATCGCCAGACATTCCGCTCGATATGGTATTGAAGTCACAGCAGATAACATTTTGATCACCTCCGGTTCGCAGCAAGCACTGGACTTGCTGGGAAAAATCTTCATTAATAGAGGTGATCGGATCCTGGTGGAATCTCCAACCTACGTTGGGGCTTTGCAGGCATGGAATGCATACGGAGCAGAATTTATCCCTGTTCCATACGATGATAACGGCATGGTAACGGATGAACTTGAAGCGAAATTGAGGATTGGTCCAAAATTCATTTATGTGCTTCCCAACTTCCAAAATCCCACCGGGAGCACATTATCATTTGAACGAAGATTGAAATTAATTGAATTGGCTGAGAGATACGGCGTCCCAATTATTGAGGATGATCCCTACGGACAGTTGCGTTTTGAAGGCGAACACTTGCCTTCCCTTAATGTTCTGGACAGCCAAACCAGAGCCCAAAACCAATGCTATTCGGGAAATGTCATCTATCTGAGCACCTTTTCCAAGACGCTGGCACCTGGTATCCGGCTTGCCTGGGTCATCGCACCACCCGAGGTCATCCACAAGCTGGTCCTTGCCAAACAGGGAGCGGATTTGCACACATCCACATTCAACCAGATCGTTGCATTTGAAGTTGCACGCGGCGGTTTCCTGGATCGACATGTCAAACTGATTCGCGATGTGTACCGCGAACGCAGGGATGTGATGCTGGAAACGCTGCAGGAGCACATGCCAGCGGGAGTTAAATGGACTCATCCCGAAGGTGGATTGTTCCTTTGGGTAACCATGCCAGAGATGATTGATACCAAGGAATTGCTCACTGAAGCTGTCAAGAAAAAAGTGGCTTTTGTGCCGGGAGAATCTTTTTATCCATGCAATGGCAAGAAGAATAATATTCGGTTGAATTTTTCAAACGCATTACCGGAAAAAATTAACGAGGGAATCGCCCAATTAGGAATTGTCTCCAAGACATATCTGCAGAATCACAGGTGAGACTGCTTAGAGAGCTTCGTGGACGTTTTTCCAGAGGTGAAAGTCTTGAAGAAAAGACCCGCCGATAAATTCCCTCAGGATGGAGTTATCCGGCACCAATTCAGCTTGAACTGGCAAGAACCATTCAAGGATTGAAAGAAGCCGTTTTGCTTCTAGATACTCATCTGTTCCGTGCGGGATTTGCCTTAATAGTGGTTCAGCAAAAGGTTTTAAAGCGGATAATTCATACACCAAAGCGGAATTAAAAAGTACATTGGCATTTTCCTGGTGCGGGAAAATATGTTGTCTTTCCCCGCGCCGCACTGATTCCCACATTTGAATTGTGCGCTGGGCCGTATAACCCCTGGAATTGGCATCGCGGACAATCCGGCGCAGCATACGCGTGTCAGTGGTTGAAATGCGATTGTATCGATCCAAGTTCAACTGCGTCAGGCAGGAAATATAGATTTTGTAAGTAGATCTTTCATTAATGTTAGGTAACAAGTTGGGATTAAGCCCATGGATACCTTCTATAATCACGATCTGGTCATTTGCCAATTGGATGGATTCTCCCACCTCGCTTTTACCGGTTTTGAAATTGTAAAATGGCAAAGTGACTTTTTTACCCGCGATGATCTCTTCAAGTTGTCTTTGCATGAGATTGTGGTCAATGGCATCAAAGCTTTCAAAATCCAAATTACCCTCTGAATCACGGGGGGTCAATTCGCGGTCAACGAAATAATTATCCATCTCCAAAGCAAAAGGTGATACACCCTGGGTAAGCAGTTGGATCGCCAAACGTTTGGAAAAAGTGGTTTTTCCGGATGAACTTGGACCAGCAATTAACACGATCTTTATTTCTTCAACCTTATCAGCAATCTCTTTGGCAATCTGGACCAACTTTTGATCATGATGTGCCTCAGAAACAAGAATGACTTCATTGATATTCATGTTTTCGATTGATTCATTTAATGCACCCACACTGTCTATGTTCAATTTGGTCAGCCAATTACCATAGGTTTTAAATTCTTCCAACAGCTTGCTGTATTCGGGCATTTGGAAGAGCTCAGTGGGAGTTTTCCGCCGTGGGTATTGAAGCAGGAATCCTTCCGGTTGCGGAATTAGATTAAACCATTTCAACAATCCAGTTTCAGGAACCATATAACCGTGATGATAATCCCTGTGGTTCTCCAACCGATAAAGGATCAAGAATGGTTTTTTTCTATACTTCAACAAGCGCACTTTATCCAGATACTTTTTTCCTTTAAAATATCGACTGGCTTCATCAACGGTAACTTTTTCCCGAATAATGGGAATGTTTGTACTAACCATCTCACGCATGCGCTTGTCCAGGCGTGCGATTTCGTCACAACTTAAGGGTACACGATTCAATAAACGACAAAAATAACCACCGCTGGGGACTGAATAATCCACAATCAGATAATCGGAAGGGAAAAGACTCTCAAAAGCCGCTTCAAGTAAAAAAGTGAGTGAACGTCGGTATATTTTTGAGCCATCTGAATCAACCATGGTAACCGGTTTGACATCCGAATCTTTTTCGAGTGCATATGTCAATTCCCTTAAATCGCCATCCACAACCGCACCAACGATGGGAGGGAATTGCCATTCGGGCAATACTTTTAGAAAATCAAAGAGAGTTTTTCCCCTGGGTCCTGATAATATACGATGATCTGGCAAACGGATTTCAATTGTTTCCCTGGGGGAATTTTTTATTTGAATATCATTTTTGACCATTTTTTTGATTTTACTCTAACTTCGGGTAGAATTCGTGCAATTTGTTGGTCTCATAAAAATACATGGAAAAGTCAACAAGCGCCCACTGGCGGTTGGTCATCAATTCAGTAAGCAGGGGTTACTGGAATATGGCTCTTGATGAGGCCATTCTGGAATCTGTAGCAAATAAATGTCAATTTCCGACACTAAGACTATACGCCTGGAACCCTTATTGCCTTTCCATTGGGCACGCACAATTCATCCAAGATGTGAATCAAACTGCTTTGTCGCAAAAAGGATGGGACCTTGTACGCCGTCCTACCGGCGGAAAAGCCATATTACATGCCGATGAAATTACTTATTCAGTAACTGCTCCCCAGGATGATCCCATTGTCAGTGGAACAGTCGTTGAAAGTTATCAGCGCCTTTCGCAAGCATTATTAACTGCGCTAAAAATCCTCGGTATACCTGCAGATGCCAAGCCAAAGGATCCCTCCAATCTAAAAAGACCAGCCAATCCCATCTGTTTTGAATCACCTTCCGATTTTGAAATCACCTCATCTGGGAAAAAAATCATTGGCAGTGCCCAGGCAAGACGGCTGCAGGGAGTCTTACAACATGGCTCCATCCCTTTATTTGGTGATATTATCAGGATTGTCGGTGTTTTGAACTATCCCTCCATTGATGAGCTCGAGAAATCGCGGAATGAATTATCTCAAAAAGCATGTACCTTATTCGATATTCATCAGATGAGATTTAATTGGTCCTCTGCAGCCAATGCAATCGTAGAGGGCTTTTCCGAGGTTTTCAATATCACGTTCACCCCTAAACCTGTCAGCAATCAGGAAATTGAAAAAGCGCATCAGTTGGTTGAAACAAAATACAATCATGAAAGTTGGACTTTCAGGATTTAGCCGAGAATAATTGATAGCATGAACCGATTTTTTTCCGTTGGCATTCAACTTTTCTATGCTCTGCTGATCACAGCCATGTTGCTGATGATCATCATCAGGTTTTTATTCCTGATACTCGCCAATCCAAATACCTTTAACCTAAGTCAAGCGCCAGTTGCGGACACGGCCATCATATTTGGTGCGGGCTTGCGCAGGGATGGCACACCAACACCGGTACTAAGAGACCGGGTAAAAGCAGGTGTTGAACTCTACAATGCTGGCAAGGTTAAGAGATTGCTTCTATCAGGAGATAGTCAGCATGAAAAATACAATGAACCCGCAGCAATGGCAATTTATGCGCAGGAACTGGGTATTCCCTCCAGTGCATTGATCGTAGATGACGGCGGGCGATCCACCTATGATTCCTGCATACGGGCAAAACAGATCTTTAACCTTGATGATGTGCTTTTGGTCACACAATCTTTTCATCTACCGCGCGCCTTGTTCATTTGCAGCCAATTGGGGATCAATTCAAAAGGGGTTTCTGCTGATCTGAGAAATTATTGGTTTTCATCGTTGGTTTTTTGGAATTTGCGCGAACTGCCAGCCGGTTTGGCAGCCGTCCTTGATACATGGATTATTAAACCAGCTCAAAGAAAATGATTCGATTGATTAAAAATGAAGTGAAATAATTTTTTGCTGGAGACATTTACAGATGAATAGAGAAGATGCATTAACCATTGTTCGCAAGTATGTAAAAAATCAAAATCTCATCAACCATATGCTGGCTGTCGAATCAGCAATGGCTTTCTATGCACGCGAGCTGGGACAGGATCAAGAACAATGGCGCGAAACCGGACTGTTGCACGATTTTGATTGGGAGATTCACCCGACCGCCGAAGAACACCCTGCACTTGGAGCACCGATCCTGCGGGAAAGCGGGGTAAATGAAGAAATCATCCATGCCATTCTCAGCCATTCCAATACTATCGGGGTCAGGCGAGAAAGCCTGCTGGATAAAGGGCTCTATGCTTGCGATGAGATCACCGGATTAATTTCTGCCGTTGCACTGGTAAGGCCATCCAAATCGGTTCTTGATCTCGGCGTCAGTTCAGTCAAGAAAAAATGGAAGGACCGCGCTTTTGCCGCCGGGGCAGACCGCAATGAAATCGAAGCTGCCTGTGTTGATTTCGGAGTGGATTTATGGCAACATGTGGAAAATGTAATTACAGCTATGCGGATGATAGCTGATCAAATTAATCTAAAGGGTTTTATTGAATAACCAAATTTAGAGAGTATTTTTTTCTCATGGGTTTTAAACGAAAAAAGAAGCTGCTTAAACAAACAGACAGCTTCTTTTCATGAGTTTTGATTCGGTTATTCTATTCCCGGGTCAAGATTGAGATTAGGCTCAACCAAGTCCTCGGTTCCAAAATGGTCCAATTCATCAAATCCTTCGATGTCTTTGGTTGAATATCCGGTTCCAGCCGGAATCAATTTTCCGATGATCACGTTTTCTTTCAAGCCATAAAGAGGGTCTTTATCGGCCGCAATGGCTGACCCGGCCAGTACTTTGATGGTATGTTGGAAGGATGAAGCCGATAAGAAAGAATCGGTGGTCAGCGATGCCTTGGTAACACCCAGCAATGTATCCAGGAACCTGGCTGGTTGTTTTCCTTCGCTTCTCAGCGCTTCGTTGATTTGCTTCATCTCAATGCGATCTACCATATCTGTAACCAGCAAGGGGGAATCACCACTCTTGACGATCTGGACCTTGCTGAGCATCTTGCGAATAATCACTTCAAAGTGCTTATCATTGATATTTTGCCCCTGGGCTCGATATACTTTTTGGATTTCATTCAATAAATACATCTGACAGGCTTCCCTGCCTTTGAGCCGCAGAATCTTATGCGGATTGATGGATCCTTCTGTCAACGAATCTCCAACTTCAACCATCTGGCGGTCCTGGACAATGATACGCGAAGTACTTGGAATTTCCACTTCTTCCGTTTCAGTATGATCGTAACTTACAATGACTTTGCGTCCTTCGATCCTTACTCGGCCATCATGTAGGGCTGCAATGGTGGCATCTTCCTTGTTGGCTACGATATCATTGGTCTTTATCAGATCTTCGTCCTTGACCTTGATTTCCCAGTCCTCTGGAATGGTATATTCCTCAGAGGCAAGTTCGCTGTTGACGATTTGAATACGGTGAAAATCCTGGCTTCGGTCTGAAGAAATTATCCTGACCTCACCTTTTATGGGTGCGATTTCAGCTTCTCCCTTGGGGGTTCGCCGGGCTTCAAAGAGTTCTTCCACGCGCGGTAGACCGGTGGTGATATCCGATACATTGGCGACACCACCGGTGTGGAAAGTGCGCAGGGTTAATTGCGTGCCTGGTTCGCCAATGGATTGCGCAGCAATCACTCCAACTGCGGTGCCGTCTTCCACCAGCTTTCCACGCCCCAAATCCATGCCATAACATTTCTTACAGATGCCATGTTTCAGCTCACAAGTCAACGGGGAGCGAACCTTTACATCTGTAATTCCTGCATTCATTAATTTACTGACGAATTCGCGATCAAGCATATCATCCCGCTCGGCGAGAATTTCACCTGTTTTTGGATCCACCACCTTTTCTGCCAGCAAACGCCCCAGGATTCTGGTAGCCACTGATTGTCCGGCAATATTATCCGTTTTACGGATGACAATTCCCTCGCTGGTTCCACAATCTTCTTCATTAATAATCAAGTCCTGTGCAACATCCACCAAACGGCGGGTTAGATACCCGGCATCAGCCGTGCGCAGAGCTGTATCTGCAAGGCCTTTGCGTGCACCGTGTGTGGAAATAAAATATTCGAGGGCAGTTAAGCCTTCACGGAAATTGGATTAATCGGTAAACGGATGATACGGCCAGCCGGATCCGCCATCAATCCGCGCATACCGGCAAGCTGCGAAATTGGTCCAAAACCACCCTTGGTGGCACCGGAATTCGCCATACTGGCAACGTTCCCCAATGGGTCCATATATTTATGAACCGCATCTCCAACCACCTTGGTGGTTTCCTGCCAGATTTCGATGGTACGGTTATTGCGTTCCTGTTCGGTCAGCAAGCCACGGCGGTAAGCTTTTTGGATTTCATCCACATCATTTTGTGATTTTTCAAGGATTTCCTCCTTTTCAGGCGGAATGGTAATGTCGGCAACAGCCAGGGTGATGCCAGAGTACATGGCATATTCAAAACCGATTTCTTTTAATCTTGTCAGCCAAATCCGTCGTGACGTCCTCACCATAGAGGTCATAGACCTTGGTGATCAGGTTCTTGATTGAGCTTTTTTCGAGGTTCTGGTTTACGAATCTCACTTTTTCAGGCAGAATTCGATTAAATATCACCCGCCCCACAGTGGTATCAATTAATTTGGAAACTGGCTCGTCCAATGGATTACCTTTTTCATCATTCCAGTTATCCAGTTTTATTCTGATATTTTCATGGATATCCAATTTACCCAGCCGGAAAAGCATCTCCACTTCATCCAAGTCACCAAAAATCTTGGCTTTGTCATAATTTGTACTCATTTGCTGGGTGAGGAAGTACACGCCCAATGCCATGTCTTTCGATGGAGCGATGATCGGTTCACCATCGGCTGGTTTTAACAGGTTCTTGGAAGCCAGCATGAGATTGCGTGCTTCCCAAACCGCCTTTTCTGAGAGAGGCACATGCACAGCCATTTGGTCTCCATCAAAGTCCGCATTGAAAGCGGTGGTAACCAGCGGATGCAGTTGAATGGCACTGCCTTCGATGAGCACCGGTTCGAATGCTTGAATGCCCAAGCGGTGCAAAGTGGGAGCACGGTTCAATAATACCGGGCGTTTCTTAATCACCTCTTCCAGGACCTCCCAAACTTCAGGGCGGTTCCGCTCAATCAAACGTCGCGCGCCTTTGACATTGGCCGCGTAGTTATGCTCCTTGGTCAGACCTGCTATGACAAACGGCCTGAATAACTCCAACGCCATTGTTTTCGGCAACCCACATTGATACAGTTTAAGCGTTGGACCCACCACGATCACCGAGCGACCGGAATAATCAACGCGCTTTCCCAGCAGGTTTCGGCGGAAACGACCTTTCTTGCCTTTGAGCATGTCACTGAGTGACTTCAGTTCGCGCCTGCCCCTTCGGGAAAGTGCCTTGCCGCGCTGCGAATTATCCACCAGGGAATCCACCGCTTCCTGAAGCATGCGTTTCTCGTTTCTTACGATCACATCCGGGGCACCCAATTCCAACAGTCTTTTCAAACGATTGTTGCGATTGATGACTCTGCGATACAAGTCATTTAAATCTGATGTGGCAAAACGACCGCCATCCAGTTGAACCATCGGCCTTAAATCCGGTGGAATAACCGGTAATACTTCCAGGATCATCCATTCAGGGCGATTTCCGGAACGTCTGAAAGCTTCCACTACCTTAAGTCTTGTGATGGCTTTTTTCCGTTTTTGTTTACTTTTGGTGGTTAAAACCTCTTTTTTTAGGTCCTCTGATAATTTTTCCAGGTCAAGCCGGCTGAGAATATCATGAAACGCCTCAGCACCCATATCAGCCCTGAAGACCTGATTGCCCCATTTTGACTTCAGGTCACGGTATTGAGGCTCACTGATAAACGAGAGAAGCGAAATGTTTTCAAGTTCTTCACGTTGTTTTTTTATTTCTCCTTTCACTTTCTGAGAGAGATCATCCAGTTGATTTTTCAGGTCAGCCAGGGTTGAGTCCGTTTCGGCTCTCAATGTTTCAATCTGGATATCGATAATATGTTTTTCACCGTCAAACTGCTGCCTGGCATTCTTTTCAACTTCTTCAACCTTTTGACGAACCGCCTTCTGAAGCTTAGTCAAGGATTTTGAGGTAATTTGTTCTCCACCGGCAACAATGATCAGCTCAGCTGATTCAAAGACGATGTCCTTGCTGGTCGTTGAATTTTCCTTGTCCTGAAGTAATTTTTCAATAGCCTGGCCTTCTTTGATAATGGGTTCCACCACCAGTGCAATATCATCTTCAAGTTCGGCTTTTAATTCCTCTTTTTTAAATTTGAGTTCTTCAACCTTATTATCACGATCGACTTTGACTTCCTTCTGCCGACTCTCTAATCCCTCGAATTTTTCTTTGTGTTGGCTGCGGACATCCTCTTCAATTCTGGCGAATGCCTTTTGCCGTGCCTCATCATCAACATAGGTGATGATATATTGTGCAAAATACAGCACGCGATCAAGATTCCTGCGGGAAATGTTCAATAATAATCCGAGATAAGAAGGCACCCTTCGGGTGTACCAAATATGTGCAACGGGAGAAGCCAATTCGATATGACCCATTCTTTCACGCCGAACGGATGAACGGGTTACTTCCACCCCACATTTATCACAGACAATATTTTTATATCGTGGATTTTTGTATTTTCCACAATAACATTGAAAATCCCGAGTGGGTCCAAATATTGCTTCACAAAACAACCCGTCCTTTTCAGGTCTTAATCTGCGATAGTTGATTGTTTCCGGTTTTATGACTTCCCCATATGACCAGCTGCGAATTGTTTCCGGTGATGCCAAACTGATGCGAAGGGCGACTAAATTCTTTGTTTCCACTAGACAAAGCTCCTTAAAATATTAAAAAGAAACAGGCGGGCATCGAAAATTTTTCCGATCACCATTTGCCTTTAGACATAAATATGCAATCTAATATTATATCACAAATTATTCCTCTGGGTTTTTAAAGGCAGACGAACGAAGAATGTGGAACCTTTCCCCAATTCGCTGACTGCGCCAATCTCGCCACCATGCTTTTCAATAATGGATTTAACCAACGAAAGACTTTGCCCTTTTTCAGTAGTCTCGAAAGTCGTATTTATTTTCATCCTGTAGGACTTTTCGAAAATATGAGGTAAATCCACTGCTGAGATTCCACAACCATTGTCTTCAATGGCTATTTCACTCATATTTTGCACAAGTCCAGTGCGGATGGATATTTTTCCATTGTTGGCTGTGAAGCGAATGGCGTTTTCAATAATACGATTAATAGCCATCTTTATCAGAGTTCGATCACCAGAAATATAAATTTCAAAAGAGCTGGAAAATTCACAAACCAACTCAATTCTTTTCTGTTCAGCTACGGACATCTGCGATGAAACAATTTCACCAATCAGTCTGTGGATTTCAATATCATCTTTAATTAATCCATCCCCGCCATTCAAACGCTCAACTGTAAAAAGATGCTTGATTTGATCATTCATTTCATCCAATTGGCGGATACCTTTTTCAATATAAGCTTGCTGTTGTTGATTCAACTGACCCATGACCGGCAGCATAGTTAAATAACCTTTGATAACCGTCAATGGCACTCGTAAATCATGACCAAGCAAGGTAGTGGTTTCAGAATAATTTTTCTTCCATTTTTCCTGGATGGAGATATTTTCAAATACTAACAATTTTTTCGTCTGTTCATTAACTTCGTTTACACAATCTATATGCACCTTGTAAATTTCCCCGTTTTCTTTCTCATAAAGGTAACTCCCGTTAGTTCTGCAATTTGTCAATTCGACGGGCAAATGATGAATGAATAGGTCTTGGAGATCTTTACCAGCCGGCTCCTCTTTGAACTCAAATGACTTAATGGCCTGTTGGTTTAAATAAAGGACAACATTTTTTTCATCCAAAAGCATAATCGGCATTGGAATAGACTCCAAAATCAAATTCTGGGTCACAGATATGTCTTTGAAAATCTGGCTTTTTTGCAAGGTGATTAATAATCTTTTACCAGCTTCGATTATTTCTTGAATGTATTTTTTTTCTTCTGAATCAAGGTGATCTGGTTTATCAAACCCATGCCAGATAAACCCATACATGGTTTTTTCAGAAAGGATGGGGGCTGCAAATAAGGCGCGGGGATACTTTCTATCCTGTCTGAGGTGAATTTCCCTTGAGCCGATGATATCCGGGATCTCCAGCAATGGATATTTATCTAATAAAACCGCGATCTGTTCGTCAAGATAAGAAAAGTCATTTGTATTTTTACCTTTGGCAAAACTCAATAACCTCTTATTATTTTTTTCTAAGGGATTCTCAAAAAGAACAAGCCTGATTGAGCTTTCTTCCTTTATTTCAGCATAATTTAAAAATAGCTGAGCAACTTTTTCTAACGACGAAACCTCAACCAGGTGTGAAACAAAACTTTCTTTTCTTCCCCGGTCAGGCAGAATATTTTTGTCACTAATGCTCATATATTCCGGTTGAAGGATTTTCGAATGGTTGGCAGTCTGGTAATTAATAATGAATATCACTTGCAGGATGATTAATATGAACATCAGTGGTATTGAAGATACAAGTACTTCAATAAATTTCACCTTGTTTAAATAGGTAAACCTGACTGACCAATTGTTAAGTAGAACTTTTTGATAAAAATTCGACATTGAATCTATATTTTGAATCAAGGATTCAGCAGTGAAAAGATCGAGGATTTTTATGCCAGTCTCATCCATAAGATGGACGTTAACAACTCTTGAGCTCAAAGATGCAATGACTTTTTGCAAACCAGAACTCATTGGATTGGCGCGAAAATCGCTTTCACCGATCAGATAGAATAAAGCGCTGGAATTTGGATTCTTAATCTGCTTAATAAAAAGGGTCAGCGAAGAATTATTTTTTCTGGGAATGATTAAAACATCATCTAAGAGATCCGACTTGCCAACAGGAAATCCTGCCTGCCTTTGACCAACATTATTCTGAGGAAAACCTGCAACAATGTTTCCATCGGGACTTGTAATATTTATTTGATTGAAAAATGGAATTGGCAACAGAAGCTTTTTTAATTGAAGCACAACGGAATCGAAATTTCCACTGAGGTCAAGATTGGAAGCATAACTGGTGGCATAAATCTGCCCTGTTTGAAGGAAATTTTCAATTTCAGTAATTAATTGCCCGCCTTCCTGTTTAATGAGTTGTTCCTGAGAATCCATTTCCCTCTGGTAGCCAATCCATATAACCAGGATCAAAGCCAAGATCACCAATATTGATTCGATGATCAGGACTTTGTTGTACGAGCTAAAGATTTTCTTTATCACGGTGTTGATGAAAGAAACTTAGTTTACAGGCCCATTTCTGCCTTACGATTGATTTTATTCCATTCCTGTTGATAAAACCAGTTGTTTTTATTTCTCACCGGTAATTGCTTTATCTTAGATAACCATTCTTTACTCTTTTGATCTGCCTTCTCAAAAGCATTAGCTGAAATATTTTTTCGCTCACCAAGGGAAAGGGATTTTTTCCCGCTAACCAGGCGGTAAAAATCACTCTCAAGCGTATCCCTTTCTTCTTCATACAATTTAATCCGCTCGGGATAGTCTTTCAAGACCTCCCGGTGCAAATCTTCATGTTTCCACCAGAGTGTTTCCGGGTCAAATTTATTTTTTGGTGATTTTTCTATCACTGGCATCCCCGAATCCACCCATATCGGTTTAAATATTCCAGTGCAGGGAGCTGAAGTTCCAGTAACCCAATGAGTAGTTAAAGCCGGAGAAATTTCCGAAACTAATGAACCAACAGATTGCGAAACCCTGAACGGACCGAATCCCTGATGCATACAAACACCCCATTTTGTTACCGATTGATCAGGCCGATAGTTGTGTTGTTCAGGATGGGAGCGTAATGCTTTCATCATTGACAGGGCATTTAGTTTTTCTCCCGTTTCTTTAAGCGCGCTTAATGAACATTGCTGCCGGATGTCCGCCTGGCTGAAATGAGTGTGCAAAAATTCAGAATAGCATTTCTTAAAATTGAAATCATCCCGCCCTTTGCACCAATGGTGATCAACTGCATACTTCACCAACTCGTCCGAGCAAAGATCCCACTCTTTTTCAATCGTAATGGCATTTGATATTGAATAAATGGTTTGAACCTTTTTTGCCGCCCACTGATAATCCGCTGTTTCCAATACCCATGCTTCTTTTGCATCGGCAATCAGAAAAGAATTATGGTAATAAAGCGACTGATCAAAACTGCAATTGCCGGATTGTCCATAAGTCTCTAAAAGTTCAACAATACAACGAAGCGCTTCTGGGGCGGACTTGGATCTTTCCAATGCCAATCGGATAAAATCCATACCGATCAATCCTGGTTCTTTGCGGACTATGGCCTTGGTAAAAACCGCCTCATTTCCGATCACCACTCCATGCTCATTCGCCCCCATTTCGCATCCCCAAATCCAAAACGGTTTTGCCAAAAGGACTGAATAAGTATGGGTTACCTGGGGTATCTCAATGTAGGTACATTTCATCTTGCTGTTTTGTGCATGCTTTCTGCTGGGGACAACGACAATCTCATGCGCCTCATTCACATCCCGGTCGGAGTTTTTTGCAAAAAGAACCGAGCCATTGTGGGTAGCGTTACCCAGTGCCACCATTGTGTCACACATAGTTACTCCTCAATTTCTTTCGAATAAATCAACATTAATATCTCCTGCGTCACTTCATCCTTGTTTTTGCCATCAGTCATAATAATGTGCGCATCGGGTGCCGGTTTTAATGGAGCCAGACTCCTCTTGGAATCAATTTCGTCCCGCTTTTTCATCGAATCCAGAATTTCCTGGAAAGTCTCCGTACCTTTCCTTCCAATCACTTCAACATGTCGTCTCTTTGCGCGTTCTTCAGCCGAAGCTTCAAGGAAGATTTTCAAGTCGGCATCCGGAAGAACCACAGTACCAATATCTCTGCCAACCATGACGATATTCCCCTTGGCGCCAATAATTTTCTGTTGAGCAGTCATGGCAGCCCTCACACCTTCATAGGCAGAAACCTGTGAGACATTATCATTTACCGCCGCGTTACGGATCATCCAGGTCACATCCGTTCCATCGACAAGGACATCACACTGACGTGTATCCTGAATGGATGCTGGTTTTATTTCAATATTAATTTGCCGGGCGATTTCACTCACTATTTTTTCATCAGGTATGGCAACTTGTTTTTCAAGTGCTGCCCAGGTCACCGCCCGATACATAATACCGGTATCCAAAAACAAATACCCCAATCTTTGCGCCAATTCCTGCCCTATGGTGCTCTTTCCAGATGCTGCCGGACCATCTATCGCGATGGTCTTAGGGGTATTATTCCAATGCTCACTTCTCATTCGTCAAAAAACTCTGCTTTCAAATTTAATATTGTTTCCTACAAAAAGATCTGCTCTCATCCAAATAAATAAATTATCCTGTCTGATCATAGAATCCCTAAAAAAGAGCCAGTGGTAAAAATCAACTGTATCAAGTGACATAGGAATATTTTGGATCCAGTTCGGTTCAGATAAATAAGGAACCTTTTGTCCTCGGTATGAACCTTCCAACAAAGGATCGTCCTTGGTTTTTGTGACAACAACCGGGGACAGATTATCTGGATGAAGCACATCACTTAAGATGACGTTGTGATCTCTCAATTGCCATTGCAGGCTTGGTGAATCGACCCCGTAAATTTGTATAGCCAATCCATTTCGTATCCCCGTGTTCCACAATGAAACCTCCTCTACTGTTTTCAGCAGAATGTTTGAATCTTCCACGTAAGTGGATGCCCACCAAATCTCTGATTCAGGTCTGCGCGATGGACTAAATGAATGAAAATTCACTGATGTTTGAAAAAGAAACAAGATGGTAAAAAAACCGAAGCTGAATCCGCTTAATGCGATTTTTATCGACCATCCCCAACCGATCAGCAAAAGCATCAATCCGATTAGAAAAGCACTGCCAATTATCGCGACCAGCATTTGTGCATATTCAATGCTACCCAAGGGAAGATTGAGAATACGCAAGACTGCCAACCAGATGAATCCAAATAGACCGATGATAGGGGTTCCAATCAAAATACTCTCTCTGCGATTTTTTTGAATCATCAACCACCACTTTAAAATCCCCTTGCAAACAAAATAGTAGAAAAATGGAAGGAAAATTAATAAATCAATTAGTGAAGTGGCCGGATATCCAATAAGGAAAAAGAAAGAGATTGCGCCATAGATCAAAATAATTTTTTCTATATGCGAAGATCTGCCATTCTTGTTAATTAATCCGATAAACAAGAAGAATATGAAAAGCAAATATGAAGTAATGAAACCAACCAATAATAATAATGACTTGTTTAAAAATAATCCACCTTTGAACCAACCCCCACTGAAATCAATCAAACCCTGAATAACAGAATTGATTAATTGCGGTTGCCGCATAAATCCGGTCCCAATCAGTATTAAGCAAATTAATGCACTGATGATAAATGAATGCCTTTTTTTCACATTATTCTTAATTGATGCGATTACTCCCCATCCATTTTTTTGAAGTTTAGTTATTTTCACATAAATGACCAGAGTTATGGCCATCACCACAATCAAATCCCAGGCAAAACTGCCTGAAAGGATAAATAAACCAGCGGCAATACCTGCAAATACTAATTTTTCCTGCAATAAGAAAGCGGCCATGATTATGAAAATAAACATGGCCAACATGCGGCTATCAACTTGCCGCGATAATGAAATGAGAACAGGATCAAAAATCAGCAATATGCTCATTAAAAGAGCAAATGCAGATCCAACCCATTTTCGATAAAGGAAGGGCAAGAGGGGGAAAATGCTGCCAATGAGCGCCGGAAAGAATCTGGCGGCGATATTGTTGGCCGAAAAGAATTGAATCAATAAAGAGGTAAAAACGAGATACAAAGGATGAGGAGCGAGGTTGGAGAAATCTCCTTTTGCCAGGTTCAAGGCACTTAAAGCCAGACTCGCTTCGCTATCATTCAACGGGATGCTTCCGAGATCATGAAACCGAATAATTGCTGAACAAAATATGATAAGGAATATTAATAAGTATTGATTGTTGATTTTTTTAAGCAATGAAGATTTCATTTTTCAACAACCGGAATCTGGAAAATTGAAACAGAATCGTTTTTATATACTTGAATCATGTTATCTAAGAATTTTTTCTCATTTACATTGTAGTGCGACTTTTCCAAATCGCCGAAGTAAATATAGCGTATTTGATATCGTTGAATCAATTGACTGGCAGCCTGCCAGTCATCCGTCTCAAACAGCAGGCGGATATCATATTCGCGGCTTCCGATTTCATTCATCCCTCCCCGCCACTGCATTTCGTGACCCGGCCATCCCAACACAGCAGGCAAACCGCTAAAAGTTGACACACGGGCGAACCCGCTATAACTTCCTCCGACTGCTTCTACCACTATGCCATATGGTGCTTCCCTCAACCATTCAATAGCTTTAAATTCATCTGAATCGTAAAGAGCCATATATTGACCCCCATCCAGGCTCAGGTCATTGAGAGAAAAATTTCGGAACTTTTCCACAAAAGCAAATATTGGATATGCGCATGAAATAAGTAGAACAATTATTAATATTATGGAAAACCATTTCCTAATAGATTTTTTTAATTGGTGCCAAACCACTGCAACTGCACAGGCAGATGCCAGTCCCCATACAATCCAGCTTTGAAAATAGAATTTAAAAATGGTATTCATGCGGGTGCCAAATACATCCCGCAGATAAATAAATTCGGGGATCAAACAAAAAATCGAACCCATCACAATTAAAACAATCACAGGGATAATTCCAAAATTATGATAGATGAGACTCTTGTTCTGAATTTCTATCCCTTTATTAAATTTAGGAAAAAAATAGACAACACAAAAAGTAAGTATGAGAAGCAATGTTAAAAGAGCAAAGGGTGATTGCAGCCGATTCACCAATGATTGGGCGATCACCAAGTTTATCGGGCTTCCGCCATGAATTCCCATGAACATGTCCACAGCAGATTCACCCATGACTAAAATTGATGCAATCCTCTCTCCAATCAATCTTTTAATAGGATCAATAAGTAGTGGCAGATTTCCGATAAGCCAGGCCAAAGCGTAAGAACAAAAACCAATAATCCCAAAAAAGAATATATTAATAAAAAGGGATTTCCCAACCAAATCGGTGCTTCGAATTTTCAATTGTTGAATAAAAAGAAACATAAGAATTATAAAAAGGAAAGGAAAGAACATCACCCAAAAATTCTTCCCGGGAGTGAAAAAATTTAAACTGGGAAGTATGCCACCCGCCTGCGAAGCAAAACCCAAAAAAAATGGCAAATAAAGGAAAAAGGAAGTGATGCCAATCAGAAAAAAAGCCGCAACAACTTCGAAGATCCTTGCTTTTTTCCATCCAGAATATTGAATCCTGATAATCAAGAACAAAAGTGCAATTATTCCCAGGTAAATCGGAAGGTCCCAAGTGTTGGCAAAAATTATGCCTCCACAACATAATGCAATCAACCAAAATAATGGCCGTTTCACCCATTGAACTATTGAAACAGAAGTGGCATAAGTTTCATATCCCCTGAAAAGATTAATGGCAATGCTGACCGCCAGTAACCCCAGCGGTATAGCCAATACATGCGGATGCAGATCACCCAGAAAATAAGAAAAGAAGGGAAATTCATCAATGACTTCTTTCGCCACACCAGTAATGTCGAAATCCTGTAAAACACGTGATGCCCGCCACCACCAGATTCCTCCGCTACGATTTGGAATAAAGGAGAATGGCATGCTGGGCGGTTGATTCAATTCCTGGATATTCAACCACGTCCAGAATTTTGAGAAAAGCATCCCACCCTGGTCCTTCTGCCAGAAGAGACCCCTGGTGTGCAGCATTTCCAAAAAACCCTCAAGATTGCCTACGATTAGAACGAAAAACGGACCCAATAATGCAGAGAAATGAAATGAATGCTTCTTTTTTTTCTCTTCTTTATTTTGAGAGAAGTCTTGCCAGGTTGTCAGAAGGTTAAAAACAATCCCATAGCAACCCAAAGCGGTTAATGCGAACCAGGCGGATATAGCCAAATTGAATGAAACGGTAGGGGCTGTTCCAGAGACATACCCCAAAATAGCCACCATGATGTAGCCAAAATGATAATAAGAAATCGCGTACCCGGATAACCATGGATCGCTGGGAGGGAAAGATGGCGAACGCGAAATGGCGGAGATAAATGCCAATTCCATGGGCTTTTCAGTTCCCAGAATTTCAGGACTGATAGACCTGAATAAAGTCCAGAATCCGAAGCAAAACAAGAAGAGAATTTCAATAACAATCAGGGTTTTTACTTGCTTTTGAACCCATCTTAAGATTTCCTTTTTTCCAGACTGGCGATAAAAATAAAGAGCAAGCAACGCTAAGATCAAGAAGGCAATCAATGCACCACGAATATCATTGGAAAGTATGCCAAAAGAAGTCAATATCCAAAATAAATATGACCAAATGAGAAGTCCCACTACTCTCGCAATTGCGTAACCCTTATCCGCTAAAAATGGTAATACTTTAAAAGTAATAGGAAACGATAAGAACCCCAAAATCGAAAGAAATAAATACCAAAGTATGAATTCGATCATCTTAAGTTATGACTGAAAATATTTTTGTATCGCCAAGTTCATACTTCTTCTCCCAATATATTCCGTTAAATTCGTCAAATTTTTGCAACCCGACTCCTGGATAATTGATTTTCTCCAATTGCCCGACAATAATGTATTTTATTTGATACTTACGAAGGAATGAGAGTGCCTCGTCCAAATTCGTGGTTATATAAAACTTTTCTATCTCGTCAATGCGATCTGTCACCCAGTTGGAGGGAAGGATGGCCCGTTGCTGCCTTTGATGCCAATTCCACCCCACCACCCCCGGCATTCCGGTATAGATGGTAAAACGATTACCCCATTGATATTCGGGAACATTTGCTTCCACAATCACCGGAGATGCTTCCACATTCGTCTGCATCCACTTTATTGCCTGATAATCCTGATTCAACTCCATTTCGACCCCATTACTTGGAAAAACAGAGTTTTGCATGAAATCCATTCCATCCAGGGTAAGTGGAACGTCACCACTCATACGATCAGTGACTTTGTCTATTGTGGCTGTGAGCGGATACAAAAGAACGCCAATAAAAAGGGTTACAAAAAATAACAGCCACAGTTTTCTGGGTAATTCAAGCCATTTTCCATGAATATCCTTCAACAATAAGAATAAAAAACAACCAGCAGTAATGGCAATTAATGTCCAGGCTTGTAGATAGAATTTAAAGACCGTATTCATTCTACCGATATCGCCTTTTAGCACAATCAATTCAACCATCAAGGTCAGACACCAACCGATCAGTGCCATAAAATTTAGTAGTTTTTGAAAATCTGATTGATACTTCTTATTAAGGAGGATGAACAATCCCAACAAGAGCAGTGGGACTACTATCCATATAATTGACACGCCTCTTGTAACCATCCAGGAAAAACAAACCAAAAAAACCACGAAAATAAAGATGAAGACGTTTTTGTATTTTGACCACCCACGCACGACATTCAAAGGAGTCTCTTCCAACCAACTCCTCAATTGCCATACCCACCAACTGGCGGTAATGAAGAAGAAGAAACCCCAGTGGGTTAGGTAGGATGCCAATGGTGTGTGTCCGCCGTTCCATAATTCAATCGAGTTGTATGCCTGTCCATACCATTTGCTGAATGGCAGGTAAATGAATACACACACAGCGATAAAGGCGATCACCAATAAGAGTAATTTCACTAATGCAGATAAGACTGTCCGTATCAGGGAAAACCAATTTTTCTTTTCTTCAAGTTCATATGATTTTGAAGCAATGGTTTTATAAATGATGACCGATATTCCAATTAAAAGAAAGACGGGGAAATCCCAAGTATTGGTTACCCGCAAAGCACCAATTACCATTGCACCAAAAAGAAACGACAATATTTCAGACCTGTTGATTGAAAGGTTGTTCTTTTTTAATAACACGGAGATAGTCCAAAGCAAGGCCATTAATGTCAATGGCAGTGAAAAGAGATGGGCATGCGGATCAGCATATAAAAAAGTAAAAAATGGGAATTCAGTGATCGCTTCACCCGGTATGGCGCGCGAAGGGATCCAATACCAATCCCCTGGATAATAATTAAATTTTTGGCCTAAGAGAACCTGGATAATTCCCTGCCCTGTCCACAGGGATCGTTGCAGGAAACTACCTCTTTCGATTGGCACACCACCAGAGGCAAGACGCTGAAAGCCATGAAAGAACATTCGGACGGTCCCCAGGTTACCAATGATCAGCAATAGAATGGCTACAAAAATACTAAAGATATAAGGGTTCGATAAAAGTTGAATAATTGAATTCTTTTGAATCGACTTTGTGTTTATTCTTTTCAGTTCTTTTTCTTTACCAAATTCCAGATGAGCATTCCATGCAATGGAAAAGGCGCCCATGGCTGTGAAACTAAAAAAAGAGGGCAGGATAAAATTGTAGGCTAGTGAAGGATTAACTCCAAGCCACTTGACCGGGATACCTGCAAGCACGAATCCAAAATAATAATAATTCAGATAACCGCTGGCGTACCATGGATCATAAGGCGGGTAAATTGAACTCTTCAAAACAGCATTGAAATAAGAATAATCCATGGGTTTTTCACCACCCTTGTAAGGGTGCCATAGATCCGGATTTCCCAAGCGAATTAATAGAAATATAAGGAAAAAGGTCAGAGCAATAATTTCAACTTTTATCAGGTACTTTATTCGTTTTCTTAATTCATCAGAAATTTCTTTCCTGAATTTTCTAAAGACTATCCAATTTATACTTACCCCCAAAAAGCATATCATCGAGATCAACAGGCGGTTGACCTGTATCCCAATTGAACCTGCCAACCAGACCGGTAATGCGAGCAGCAGTAAACCCGCCAATTTATGAATTGGATACCCCTTGTCATGCAACCCACCAAGGCATAAGCGAAGAATAGGGTAATTGACCCAACCCAGAACAGAAATCAAAAGATACCAAACCACTACCGAAAGAACCTGGTTTGAGTTGAGAATGGATTCTGGATCAAATAAATCACGCCAAGTTCCTCCAGTGTATTGCTGGCTGCTCATCGCGGTAGACATGGTCAAAGTACCTGGACTTTGATTAGCTTCTTTGGGAGTAAGGTTAATTACTTTGGTCAAATCCACACTGGAAAAGGCCGCTTTCAGTTTTTGCATGGAAAAGGAGCCGTCTTTCTTAAAAATCAATACCTTCGGATGGTCATAAACCGTAAATGCTTCTTCAGCAAACTGGGTATTGATCCTGAAAAATCCAATATTCGGGTCAGATTGAAAGACTTTGACCAATTGGAATCCCAGTTTTCCAGTAAACATCCCGGGCTCAGCCAACCGGAAACACCATTGAATGTCCTTATCCTCCGGACAACCAATCAAATCCCGGTAGTATTTATTGGACAATGGGTATTTTTCCGGAATCTGGGTAATACTACCCCATTGCCGGTTGGAAGACATATAAACGTAATCCGCCTGAGATAAGATACTGTAAAAGCGTCCGAGTTTTTGCGGGTTCTCATCCCAATACATTTCAAAATTTAAGTCGGACTGATAGATTCCAGATTGGGAATCAAACGGGTTGTAACCATGCATCGGTAAAGGCAAGGCATCATCCCACGAGGTTTCATTTGCCAGTTGGCTTCCGTAAATGGCAATTTCGCCATCGCCATTGACAATCTTTAATTTCAACAGATAACTACGTCCAGCCTCCAAAGTGATCGGATGATTCAGCGAACCTGAATAATTTGATCCCCGGAAGTCAATTCGATCGGTAAATTGATCGCTTATTACAACGCGAGTTAGATCCTTCTCAGGTTCCGCTGAATCCGCAATTGAAATGGATAATTCTTTAATTCCCGAACTTCCTGACCAGTTAATTGCTCGAAACAGTTCAACTTGTCCTATTTGTGCAGAAAAGGCAGGCCTGAAAGGTAAAACGACAACATTTCTATCCACCATTTCAGCCGAAGAGAATATTGGCTGGGCTGTGTAAGTATCCGCACTGGCAAGGGAGAGGGAAATATTACCAGCAAGTTTCAATGGGATTTGATCATTTTCATTCAGTAAATGCAGGTAATAGGAGATACCTTTTTGAAGTGACAACGGTCTTTCAAATTTGACCAAGTGAGCATTTCCACGCGTATCATCTCCCATCTGGAATGAATCCGAGTATCTTTGTGAGGCCAATACAATGGTTCCATCCTCGTCCTCAGAAATGAATAGTGATATGACTTTCCCATCGGCATGATTAAATTGATCAACAACATGGTCAAATGAGACTGCTTCAAGCAACCCACTCGTATCTGGCACAAATTTAATGGAAAGAGGATGATCTATTGAAAGATCATAATGGTGGGATAAAGAAAGCGGAATATTTATTGATCCAGAAGTATTTGTTCCGGTAAGATTAATGGCACTTTTGATATTCTGGTAAATCCAGTCACTGGCGCTAACCCTGGTAACCGGGCGGGTGTAAATCCTTGTAAAAGCAAATGCCCACAGAAAAGTGGGGAATACTATGAGCAAAATCAATATATAAGCGTAATTTCTTAAATTAATCTTAATCTTGCTGCCAACAAGAAGTGTCCTCTTTTTCCAGACTTCAACCAACCCCCACGCCGCGATAATAATTGCAGTGGGATAGATTGGGATGAAATATCTCATGGTTGGATTCCAGCGAAGTGACTGCCAGATGAAGTAAACTGCTGTCCAAAGCCAAATCAGGAGATGATCTTTCCATTCACCCTTATATATCCTTATACCCATCCATATAAAGCCGACCACGCTGGCAATGCCCAAAGGCAGCCCCATGCCCCAAAAAAGCATATTTTCCAAACCGAACCAGAGAGGACGCCTTGCCCATTGCAGGGAGGGAGGATAATTTGAATCACCAGAGCTCAAGAAGCTAAGTTCTCTTAGGTTCTCAATCCACTTGGGATTCGGCAAAATATTCAAAAAACCAGGACCGGAGAATGCATACGGTTGGAAAAACCTGAAAACCACGAAACTAACCAATGCAGCGATAGCCACATCTCGTATACGCTGAATAAGTTTTTGCTTGCTTTTTTGATGCAAAATTGCCGGATCATTCAGAAAAACGGCCATAGGCAGCAGGCTGGCCACAACCAAGGTGTTTATTTTTGAGGCGGCTGCCAATCCCAAAGCAATACCAAAGAGAATAAAGTATTTCAGCTGCTTTAATCCATAAATTAGCGTGGTTAGTGACTCCTTTGAATGATTCCGATGCGTATCAATAGCATCAGACTTCATGATACAAATGGCAAAGTAAACTGCCGCGACCGTAAAGAAATTTGCGATGCTATCCACCACAAAAAAGTGTGATTGTTGAATGAAAAGTACTGTGCCAGAAATTAAAGCTGCTGCGATAATGCCCAGCCACCTATTTCGATATAAATGTTGGGCGCATAAATAGACAAAAATGACCGACAGTAAATCAAAAATGCCAGATAATACCCGACCAAACAGGAAAACATGGCCATAATCCGCCCAACCAAACCACCCAGCGATATAGCGCACCAGGATAATCGGGAATGTGCCATACACAAAAAAACCATATCCGGAGTTATGGGGATTAAGTGATGAGTTTTGGGTATCGAAATATTCACCGAGATTCTTGACGGGTGAAATGGAAGATTCCACCATGGTAAGAAATCTTTCATCAGGATGCAGATGATAATTTTCATCCCAATTGATACCGACAAATCGAAAGTACCCGCCAATCAAGAGAATTAAAAGAAAAAGAACCGGCAGGATATATTTTTCTTTATAGTTCATTTGTTTGTGATGAATTTTCTTTCAACCTATTCTTTTGTCGGAAAATCGCCTATTCGAATGATTATAAAGTTTTTACCGGGCTGTTTCGAAACAAAGGTCTCAGTTCTGGCTTCAGGGTAAACATCTTTGATTTCCTGGATGGTTTTCTGGTCTTCTGGAAAAACTATGAACATTTTAGGATCAGGCAAAGCCCTGGTATCAATGATTTGCTCTGCCTGCAACGCATAATCTTTATCCGGATAACCGGCATTAATACCCACCAGCCTTGTATCCACCCAATAGGGGTACGGGATTACAAAAACCAAACTCGGATTTCCACCATTGACAACAAATTCTTTGATGACTGTCCCAATCTCAGATGTATTCCATGCCTTATGCAAAAATTGCTGGCTGTAATCACTAAACACAAGCTTGTAATTTAAGAAGCAAGCACCGATTATTAGAACTGCGATCAGGAAAAAGAAGAGTATTTTCGTAATCCGGTTTTTCAAGTTTTGATATATTCGTTTAGATAAATTGACGAAGCCATAACCGGATACTATGAATACCGGGATAATGGCTGCGCTGGTGCGATTTAATGATGGATTTTCCCTTGGAAAAGCCAGCGATAGAATCGAAGGCAGCATCAGTAAAGGTATTGACGCCAATAAAAATAAATTCTCCCAACGTTTTTGATAAGCGACATCTTTGAGGAGAATGATTACCCCAATAAATAAAAAGACAGCTGAAATTACATCCAATGCCGGCCGATATGGCACGGAATGAACCCAAATTTCCCCATTGCTGTAAAAGAACATCGTTATTGCATTCCACAAATTGGTTAGTAATACTTTGAACACTGGCCCGGGTAGCGCCTGCTCAATACCCATTAAACGCGAAAACGCCCTGATCCCGAACATGACCGGGTTATCAAGAGCATAGCGGAGCAACGGAAGGAATATGATCAGCGCCGTGAAAGCCATCAGTGAAAAATGCCAAACCATTTTTCTACGGGAGGTCTCTGAAGAATTGGCGAAAAAAGCCAATCCAAAGCCCACCAAAGCCACCAGCGGTATGATGCGGAAAGGGCTGTATCCATGCAAACCCACCCCAATGGCAATACCGGCAAGGATGAAATGATTTCGAAGACCATACCGTAAACCCAATATCAGGTAATAAATTGCCGGAGCTGTAAACAAGGCATAGAAAGGAAAACGCAGCCCTACCCTTGAAATAACATTAGGCCAGTAGGCGATTCCTGCCAGAAATAGAGCTGCCAAACCCACCCAGCGGTCCGCCAGCTCTTTTCCAAGTAGATAGATGTACGGCAAGGTTAATAATCCCGCCAGCGCAGTACCGATTTTTAAGCTGGTAAAGGTGATACCCGTTCCAAAAGTCTTTACAATCAGGGCGGTAAGATAGAACTGAAATGCTTCCCTGCCGGTGTTCCTGGGAAAAAAAATGGAGTACTGTCCACGCAGAACATCCGATACATCAAGCAATTTTTCAGCATGGTCGCTGAACATTTCACCAGGAACTTGCGATAATTGATAAAAGCGAAAAAATACTGCGATAGTAACTGCCAGAAATAGAATCAAGTGCCAGTGATTCAAACGAGGAAAAGTGATTTTTCCACTTGGCTTTTTTTCCCAAACAGAAATGAAAAAGGAGACAAATGCCACCACCCAAATCGTGATATTCAGCAATGTAAACCGATTGTTTGAAAATAAGAAGAATGAAATTATGAGAAGGATGAGCGAAAGACAAAAACTAATCAAGCGGATGGTGTCCATCGAATGTTTCATTGGCGGTCGCTTGATTTGAATATTGGACGGACAAAAATCTCTCCAAATCAAATAGCCTACAACAACATAAAAAATACCCGCAAGGATTGTATTCCTGTGGGGAGGTTCCAACAATAATTGGGCAATAAAAGCCAGACAGACACCCACAACCGATTGAAATGGAAAAGACTTTCTTATTGAGTATTTTTTTCTTTTTGATTGTTTTGAAGAATTGTCTTCTGGAAGACTGAACCGAATCCTTTCAGATTTTTTCTTAAAAAGTGATTTAATGTAATCGAGAACAGAGGGTTCATCCATTGCTTTAAACCTTGCGGGTAATAAAAAATGAATAGGACCCCTGTCTCTGCCTGGAATTCTCAAGATAGAAATTCATTAATAACGGGTGAAGAAGCTTTTGATTGAGTGCCGGGCAAAGTACCCACTTTCCAAAAATCAATCTGGAAATCAGATACGGCAATCCAAAATAATGACCCCATTCCAAAGTGCGCAGCGCAGCGGGAGAAAAATAATCCCAATGGTCGATGATCGTAAAGCCCGCTATATTTAGTCGTCTTTCCCAAATAATATATGAATCACAATGAATATGGCGGGAGATCTTATTAAAAAAAACACGATAGGAATTAGCAAGTCCATTCAGGCGCAATTTTTCCAAAAATAATGCAATGGATAAATTTTTAGTGAAATTTTGATTGGGAACGCAAAAGACAAATAATCCATGAACATCAAGAACCCTGGCAACCTGCTGAAGGACAGGTTCAAGATCTTCAATATGCTCCAAGACCGAATTACTGATGCAAGATTTAAACACGCCTCCTTTGAAAGGCAGATTCTGACCGGATGAATGAATCAATTCTTCATAAGAAGAATTCATCTGCGCTTCCTGCAATGTTGTAAGCTGTGGATCAACCCCGATAATTTGAAGGTTGTTAAAAGTGACACGCGCAAAATGACCATCGCCACATCCAAGGTCTAAAACCGGGGACTCAATTTTTATGGCGGTATAAAAACGCGATTCCACCGCCCTGAGAAGAGCCCGAAAATAGGGCAGATCAGCCAGGTTCCGCTTTAGAAAATCATCTTCGCCTGGGAAATTTTTCTTTATATGAGTGGCTTGCATTTTCAACCAGACGAATGAATGGAATTATTAATTTCGAAGGCCAGATCTTCATAGGCTTGTGCAACTGAATCTGGAGAATAGGTGGTGATCAATTCGGATGGATTATTCTTGCCCTTTAACTTTTTTCCCAGTACTTCTATTACCGCTTCTGCCAAGGCAGCGGAATTTCCTCTGGGAAATGTTTTCCCAAATTTATGGCGCAAGATGGGCTGACGCACCCCTGGCAAATCAGAGGCAACCACCGGGATTCCATTCATCATAGCCTCAATTTGCACCAATCCAAATGATTCCGTACTGTTCAGACTCGGCAAAACCAACAGATCCAGGTTGGGATAATAAGCCGACATTTCTTCCGGGGATAATGACCCGACAAATTTCCAAGTCCCGTTTTCAACATACTTATTGATCAGCGGAGTGAGCTGTTGAAAATAATGCTCCTCGCCAATGATTCCCTGATAGGGGCCGGCAAACCATACTTGCGCCGATGGGTATTTCCTGATAATGGCATCCAGAGAATTTAACAAAATATCAATTCCCTTCTCGGATGCGAACCTGGCCGCAATCCCAATGATCGGGCCGCGTCGTTCCGGATTGTATCGTTTCCCAAATTCTATAATCGTTGCCGCAGATGCAGGTGGCAGAATTACGGGTGGGGAAATGATACGAATCTTGTTCGCGTATCTGCGCAGATAGTTGGAATGATCGACATAGTCCTGGGTGTATGACACAATGCTGTGTGTAAAAATGGCCGCCAGGTTATTCATCACCTGCACACCCAGGTTGGCAGCCCTGGAGATGAAGCCCGGGGGCATTTTCAGATCGCAATGGTAAGTAATAATGGTTGGCTTTTTAAACAGCCTGCCGCGAATTGCCAATCCAGCAGCATCCAGTTGCGGCAGGTGCAAGGAAATAACATCACTTTCCATAGCCAACTTTTGAGCAATAAAACCGAATTGGGGCATGACCACACCTTTACTAATGCGAAAGGCAACCGGAACACGCACCACCCGCATACCATCCATTACTTCCTCGCGGGGTAATTGCCGCTGATATTGGGATGTCAGGACCGTTACTTGATGACCCCTCTTGACCAGGGCTTTCCCCAATCTCTCCGCATAAATGGTGAGTCCGCTCGTGTGTGGACGAAAATAAGTCAATTCAATGAGGAATCGCATTGATTAAATATGTCAACTTTCAAAGAGTTCTGGGTTTTCCATAACCCACTCGGTAAGCAATTGAATACCTCTTTCCACATTTACGTTTGCTTTCCAACCAGTAGCCTTGTGAAATTTTGTGGTATCGGAAATATAAATTTTCTGATCCCCGGGTCTCCAATCATAAGACTTCCAAGTGATCTTTTTTTGCATAATCCTTTCCAGGATCGGCTGAAATTCGCACCAGATTGCAATAGAATTTGCAGCTCCTCCACCAAGATTAAAAACCTGGCCTTTAACATCATCAATTCTTGAAACCGCAAGGTCATAAGCATCCAATACATCCTCAATAAATAATAAATCCCTCACCTGTTTTCCATCACCAAAAATGGAGATTGTCTTGTTGAGGATGGCTGCAATGACGAACCAAGCCACCCAGCCCTGGTCTTCAATACCAAATTGTCGCTGGCCATATATGCAGCTTTGCCGGAAAACGACTGATGGGAGTTGATAGATTCGAGCATAATCGCGGACGTATTGATCGCCGCAGCCCTTTGAGCAGCCGTATGGAGAGTGAAAATCAAGATTCCTGTTTTCATCTATCCCGTTGGGAAAATCAACAAATTCATAACGAGCATCCAATTCCCTAATTTTCAGGTCTTCCATACCACCATAAACCTTGTTGGTGGACGCAAATATGAAAATCGGATGCCGGCCACTTTTTCGGGCAGCCTCCAGTACGTTAAAAGTGCCCAAGGCATTGACTTCAAAATCTTCGCGCGGATCTGTCACGGAATTGGTCACCGCCACCTGTGCTGCCAAGTGAACAATCACATCAACAGATCCGGCTGCGTTTTCAAGCGCTGCTGAATTGCGAATATCCTCCTGAATGAATATAAAGGAATCCTTTCCAAATGAATCCTGCAGCCATTTGAGGTTGTTAGGGGTTCCATGACGCGATAAATTATCAAGAATGACCACCTTCTCCCCACGAGAGAGTAATCGGTGGGCGTAATTGGATCCAATAAATCCAGCACCGCCAGTAATAAGAGTTGTACGGGTCATGCTTCTTCCTTGGAATTTCGTTTGGTCTTTATCTGGTCGATCAATTTCTGCAATGTCCATCCCTGGCGAAGTAATCCGTAACCGCCGAGGATAAAAGTAGTGAGAATTTGAATGGCGTGTAAAACCAATGCCATTCCTAAATATGCAGATTGGCTTGTGTTCTTGTCTAGAACCGCAAGAGCCGCAACCAGTGCGCCTTCAAACACGCCTAAACCGGCTGGGGCTGAAGGCAATGCAATCCCCATGGCCAGAACCGCCTGGGCAAAAATTGCCCACCAGAAAGGTGCTGATGGGGAAAACGTCACAATCGCAAAGTGATACAAAAGAGCCCATAACATCCAACAAACCAATATCCAGAAAACACTTAATAAGAATTTTCCGGGTTTGGTGAGAATGCTGAAACCATCCAAAAGGGAATCCAAGCCGGGTAAAAGATTTTTTTGAATGAATAAATACTTTGAAGCTATACGGGAAATGTATTGATGTACTTTCTTTTTATTATTCGCCATGATGACCAGCAATATTAGCGCTATCATCACA
Organism: uncultured Chloroflexia bacterium; assembly: GCA_963802275.1. Lineage (GTDB taxonomy): Bacteria > Chloroflexota > Anaerolineae > Anaerolineales > Anaerolineaceae > CAZMZW01. The sequence continues at coordinate 395,537 of CAWDIB010000004.1, forward strand.
ACTGCCAGCATGGCAATGGCTACAGGTTTTAAAGATTCCATCTGCAAAGCCAATGGCAAAGTTGTCAGGAACATTCCGGCGGCAATCGCCAGATCGAGCGCTCTTTCCACCACGACCGTGGAAAGGACAAATAAGGTGCCTTTGCCGGAAGATGAACCCATTAATATTGCTTTTCCCACCTCCCCGGACCTGGGAATGATATTATTGAGCATGTAGCCAACAGATACTGCAAAAAAAGAATCAAGAAATCGGGTTTTACCCCCAATCATCACCCTCCAAGCCATGCTGCGTGCCGCCATGGATAAAATCACAAGGGACAGAATCAAAAAAATCGTTTCCGGCCTGAAAGAAAATAACGCTTTTTTTAACTCTTCAGGATTTATGAATCTTAATAAGATATAGATAATTAATATACTGACAATAATTCCTGGAATCCACTTGATTAAATTCTTACCGGTTTTCTGTGTTTCAGTTTTCAATCTTCCTCCAACCGCAGAATTGCCATGAATGCCTCCTGCGGGATTTCAACATTACCAATCCTTTTCATCCTCTTTTTGCCGCGTTTTTGTTTTTCAAGCAGCTTCTTTTTGCGGGTGACATCACCACCATAACATTTTGCCAGGACATCCTTACGCATTGCTTTTACGTTTGCCCTGGAAATCACCTTGCCATCTGCACTCGCCTGAATGGCCACGTCGAATAATTGTCTTGGGATGACCTTTCTGAGTTTGGTGACCAACCGCTGACCTTTATGGTAAGCCTCGTCCTTATGTACTATTGAAGCCAGTGCGTCCACGGGTTCACCCTCGATCAAAACTTCCAATTTGACCAAATCACCCGCGCGGTAACCGTCAAATTGATAATCCATTGAGGCATATCCCCTTGAACGAGATTTCAATTCATCAAAAAAATCAACGAGGATTTCAGAAAGTGGGATCAGGAACGATAATTGAACGCGATTTGGTGCAGGATATTCCTGTTCGACGAATACGCCCTTTCTTTTTAATGCCAATTCCATGATGGTGCCGTAATAATCGGTGGGACTGAAAATCATCAATTTCATCCAGGGTTCGTGAATTTCCTCAATCGTTGCTTCATCCGGCAATTGAACAGGTGAATCAATGAACAATTCCGAGCCATCCCGCAGTACGATCCTGTATTCCACTGAAGGAGCCGTAATCACGATGTCCAGATCATATTCCCGCTCAAGCCGTTCCTGGATGATTTCCATATGAAATAATCCCAGGAACCCGCAGCGAAAACCGAAGTTCAATGCCTGCGATGTCTCCGGCTCATAAACCAGAGATGCATCATTCAACTGTAATTTTTCCAATGCTTCTTTGAGACTGTTGTAATCATCGCCTTCAACCGGGTAAATGCCTGAAAAGACCATGGGTTTGGGATGCTTGTATCCAGCCAACGGCAATTTGGCAGGTTGAGAGGCAACTGTGATCGTATCCCCCACCCGGCATTCTTTGACAGTCTTTAATCCAGTGGCAATATATCCGACATCGCCCGGATCCAATTCTGAAACCACTTTCATCCCTGGAGAGAAAATACCAACTTCGACCGGCTTAAATTCAGTCAAGTTGGACATCACGCGTAAATTATCAACCGCTTTTATTTTTCCGTTGAATACCCGCACGTAAGCAATAACGCCCTTGTAAGAATCATAGTGAGAATCAAAGATCAAGGATTGCAGGGGCAAGTTGGGATCATAACGGGGCGGAGGAACCTTTTCGACGATCTTTTCAAGAACCTGGCCCACATTGGTGCCAGATTTGGCGGAAATGCGTAGAATCGAGGATGGATCAATACCCAACAGGTTGCCAAGATCCTTGCTTACCTCATCCGGTACGGCTGAAGGGAGGTCAATCTTATTAATGACCGGCACGATCACCAAATCCGCTTCCAGCGCCAGGTAAAGATTGGCCAGTGTTTGCGCTTCAATACCCTGCGTAGCATCCACCACCAGAATAGCACCTTCACAAGCCGCCAGTGCCCGGCTGACCTCATAATTAAAATCCACATGACCAGGGGTGTCGATGAGATTCAATTCGTAATCATCGCCATGCAAATCGAAAAGCATGCGCACCGCTGAAGCCTTTATGGTTACCCCTTTTTCCCGTTCCAAATCCATTGAATCGAGCACCTGCTCTTTCATATCCCTTTCAGAAATGGTTCCGGTAAGTTGAAGCAAACGGTCCGCTAGGGTGGATTTACCATGGTCAACGTGCGCAATAATGCAAAAATTGCGGATGTGATCGGTCTGCATAACAGGAAGTTAGTATAATCTATTTTATATTCGGGGCAGTTCAGGCAGGTATTGCAGTCTTTGGTTTTCAGAAACCAATCTATTTATTACCTCATCAGTAGAAATATTTCGGGGGACAAGCGGCTTCTGTATAAAAAATAAGAATTCACGATTTCCTTTTGGACCCAAAATGGGTGAGACTTCCATATCCAAAGGTTCAAGGCCTTTATCCATACAAAACAGGATCATATCTCTTAAGATCGCCTGATGAATTACCGGATCACGGATAACCCCCCTGCCCTTAGCGGCCAATTCACGGCCGGCTTCAAACTGAGGTTTGATTAATGCAATAATCTTCCCCTGTAAATCCAACCAACTACTGGCAACCGGCAGCAAAGTTTTCAAGGATATAAATGATGCATCGATAGTGACCAGATCAATCGGTTCAGGGAGCGATGTGATGAGCCTTGCATTATTCTCTTCCATCGTTTCAACGCGGGGATCATTGCGCAATTTCCAATGGAGCAGTCCTTTGCCAACATCAATTGCATAAACCCTGCCGGCACCATGCTGCAAGAGACAGTCGGTGAATCCACCCGTGGATGAACCGACATCGGCACAGACCTTTCCAGAAAGATCCAGCAGGTTGAAAGAATGAAGGGCTTTTTCCAACTTTTCACCTCCACGCGACACAAAGCGCGGCAAGGGATGAATGACAATCACATCTTGCTCACTCACAAGATGTGAAGGCTTGTCCACCAACTCGCCATTTACCCGGATCTCACCAGCCATCACCATCCGCTGCGCCAGGCTGCGGCTTTCCACCAATCCTCTTTCAAAAAGTAATGAATCCAATCTTTTTTTCCGCATCACAGCAATTTTCTTTTTTCCTTTCAATCATAATGATATGATAATATCTAAATATGTTCAAACACCTACTCAAGAGCATGCGTCCGAAACAGTGGACAAAGAATGTTGCTGTTTTTGCTGCATTAATTTTTGATAGGCAATTATTCAAAACCGATGCCGTTCTTCGCACCTTGGCTGGTTTCATCCTTTTTTGCCTGGTCTCCAGTTCAGTCTATCTATTCAATGACATCATGGACATTGAATCAGACAAGAAACATCCCGTCAAACGCAACAGACCCATTGCTGCCGGGAAATTGCCTGTTGTCACTGCCCTGGTGTTCGCTTTAGCTTTTATCATCACCTCGCTTGGTTTGGGATTCTGGCTCTCACCAGGTTTTGGGATTCTTGCCACGGTTTATTTCCTAATTAACCTGGCTTATTCCAAATGGCTTAAACACATTGTGATCATTGATGTTTTGGTGATAGCACTTGGTTTTGTTCTAAGGGTGGCATCTGGTGTATCACTCATCAGTGTAGAGCGGTTTTCGCCCTGGTTATATGTGGTAACCACCCTGCTAGCCTTATACATCGGCTTTGGCAAAAGGCGTTCGGAGTTGACCAGCCTCAATGAAGGAGCCGGCCATCATCGCCGTGTACTGGATGGATATACCATTACGTTCCTTGATCAACTCATCACCATAGTCTCGAGCACAACCGTTGTTGCCTTCAGTTTTTACACTTTTTCAGCTCCCAATTTACCGGCAGACCATAGCATGATGTTGACCATACCCTTCGTGCTTTATGGAATATTTCGGTATTTATACCTCATCCAGGTTCAACAAGCCGGCGGAGCACCGGAAGAGCTTCTTTTATCGGACCGCCCATTACAACTGACCATTCTTTGTTTTGGCATCCTGGTTTTGATTATTTTCTATTCCAACAGTCTTTTGGTTCCTTGAGCTAACCGCATGCCCGCAACCTCGGCATCAGCATCAGCGAAGAGCATCCTTTTTGGAGAACATGCAGTGGTCTATGAGCGACCAGCCATTGCCATCCCCATCCATGATCTGAGAACAAGAATTTATATCACTGCCAACCCATTGGGAAAACCGGGCATTCAATTGCTGGATGCACCAGATATTGAAATAAAGCGTTACTCTGATCAACTGGAAGCAGATCATCCCTTCCGGATTGCCATCCGATCAGTGGAAGATTTTTTCCATCTTGATCATTTTCCTGCTTGTGAAATAAGAATCACCTCAACCATCCCGATTGCTGCCGGACTGGGATCCAGCGCTTCGACGGCTGTCGCGATGATCAGGGGATTGATCAATTTCATCGGACAAACAGTTGAGGCATCCATCATCAACCAGCTTGCTTATAATGTTGAAAAATCCACACATGGCAATCCCTCCGGCATCGATAATACTGTCATTGCCTTTGAAAAGCCAGTTTATTTTGTTAAAGAAGGTCCTTCTGAATTTTTAAAAATCACGAATCCTTTTTATTTCATTATCGCCGATACCGGCATCAGGAGTCTAACAAAAGAGGTTGTTTCACAAGTCCGTGAAAAGTGGCAAAACAAAAAAGCTGATTATGAGTTGATTTTTGACCAGATCGGCGAAATATCTCGGCATGCCAAAGAAGCACTGAAAAGTGGGAACCAGATACTAATTGGTGATTTGATGAATCGAAATCACACGCTATTACAATCCATGGGTGTATCCTGTGATGCACTCGATCACCTGGTAAATTCCGCGATGACTTCCGGTGCACTGGGCGCCAAATTGTGCGGCAGCGGTCAAGGAGGGAATATGATCGCACTGATCAAGGATACCTCAGAAAAAGAAAAAATCCAGGAAGCCTTGTTGGCAGCAGGAGCTGTAAGGATATTTCATGCCCAGTTAAAGGAAGGATAAAATTCCAGAATGTTGATTTTTTTGAAACTTGGTGGTTCATTAATCACGGACAAAGACCAAGCCCACACTGCCCGTCTGGATGTTATGCATCAGTTGGCTGATGAAATCAAGAAATCCATCGAGAATAATCCGGAACTGTCACTTCTATTGGCTCATGGGTCCGGCTCATTCGGTCATGTGCCAGCCCAGAAATATGGCACAAGAAACGGGGTAACCACTGCTGAAGAGTGGCTGGGATTCCTCGAAGTATGGAGGGAAGCACACGGGCTGCATCAAATTCTAATGGAAATCTTTTCCGAACACAATCTGCCGGTGATCTCCTTTCCACCATCAGCGATGGTCACAGCCAAAAATAAAACCATTGAGAAATGGGATATTGGTCCCATTCAATCCGCCTTGTCTGCCGACTTAATTCCCGTTGTATTTGGAGATGTGGTCTTTGACCTGGAGATTGGGGCGACCATTTTTTCAACTGAAGAACTTTTCTTACCATTGGCTGACCATTTACAACCGCAAAAGATACTTATTGCGGGTATTGAAGAAGGCGTTTGGCAGGATTATCCAAGCTGCCAGCAATTGGTGAAGGAAATCACACACGATTCTGATATTTTAAAAACCAGGCAAGTAGGACCTTCCCGTTCCATTGATGTCACTGGCGGAATGCTCGAAAAAGTAAACCTGATGAGGCAATTTACTTCAAAGCACAAGCAGATGACGGCAAGTATTTTTTCGGGATTGATTCCACACAACCTGGTCAGATGTATCACAGGGGAAGAGTTGGGCACAACCATCAGATATTAGAGCTATTTAAGATAAAATAGCCTTTTCAAATTGAGTGAATTATGACAGGTGAAACCTATTTAACCTCTATCGGAGCAAATAAATTCCGCGAAGAACTGGAAAGACTAAAAGGTCCTGTCCGGGAAGCATTATCAGCCAGACTCCGGGCTGCCATCCAGCAGGGTGATCTTTCTGAAAATGCCGATTACACAACTGCCAAAGAAGAACAGGCATTTGTAGAAGGGCGCATCCTGGAACTTGAAATGATACTAAAGGATGTCATTATCATTGACGACTTAGCTCGTGATAATGAAGTAGTCCATATTGGGTCAAAAGTGACCTTGCAAGAAAAAGGGGGCGAACTAGAAACTTATGTATTAGTAGGGCCGCAAGAGGCAAATCCACTGAATGGCATGATATCTTACGAATCTCCAATCGGACAGGCACTTTTGAATAATCGCAAAGGTGAAAAAATAAAAATCAGCACTCCCCAAGGTGAAGTGGAATTATTGATCATCACCATCGAATAAAAAAAACAGCCCAGTCGGGCTGTTTTTTTGTCTGTTTTTGAAAGCTTATATCTTATGGAATACTGAGATTTCCAAGGTTAGCTGGGAGAAGAAACTGTTATCCGGAAGCGGGCCGCGCCCATAAACTAGGTTGGAGACCTTTGCTTCCAATTGCAGGGAAGTTGTTTCCATAATGAATTGCTGTCCGGGTTTGATCAAGACCGGTTCACCTTTTGCCACCAATCTTTGGCGAATATTCTCATCATTGAATGCATATTCGCTCATCAATACCTTGGTTGCAGTCTGGATGTCATTTTTATCAAAGAGCCACATTTCCAGGGCAGTCACTTTTTTGGGATCCCCTACTCCAATAGATTCAGCAATGCCGAGACCACATTCCCCCAGGAATTCACCAGCGGTGGAGTCAATGCTGAATGACTCATCATACAAATCTTGCCCGATGCGGTAACTGGCCACAAATTGTGCCATGGGTTTTTCCTTGAGACTCTCGCCCGGTTGGGGGGGATTGGGTGAATCGAAATGCGGTGCAGAATCAACTGTCTTTTCTGCCTTTTTCATCGGCTTGAAGTTCAGTTTTGTGCGCTTGCTCAACAAGAATAAGAGAAGACCGCCAGCTGCAAGGGTGAGGAAACAGAACAACAAGACGGGCAGGAATGAAATCCGGCTGGTAGAAGCAGCCGGTACGGCAGCCCCGGGAGTAAGCGTCAATGCTGAAGAGGGGCTTACATTCATCAGGGTTTTAAAACTATCAATTTCTGCATTGGATGTAAACCGGCACTCAGATGCAGTCAGGTTCTTCAAGAGTTCGGCATTTTGGCTGCCCAGGCTGCTCCAGCGAACCCTCATCAGGTTTTGATCATTATTGCGAACATACGAGTCGATCAGCATGCACAGATACTGTCGCTGATAGTCTGCACTAAGATTTACCGGGGCACCGTTGACCCATTCAAGCGGCCATAGTCCCCAACCGAGCACTATCAGACCGAATATCATGCCAACCAGCAATCCCACGCCTCCCAAAACCAGCGGCCGGCTCATCAGCGATTTTACTTTTTCCATCATGATTCATCTCCTTCCTGCATTACTACTCAAGATTAATACTTCATTTTCTTAAATAATGATGCAAGAATTATGCCTGACTCTCGCCCTCAGGCATCAATTTTTCAAGTAAGAACGTGTCATGACATTTAATGCATTGCGCTTCATTTTTATTTTTTACCACCAGCAGACCACCACAGACAGGACAAGGGGTTGTCAGGGGTTTGTTCCACGACGTGAACTCGCATTCCGGGTAATTGGCACAGCCGTAGAAGATCCTCCCTTTTCTGGTTTTACGGATGACAATATCTCCCCCATCCAGTGGGCAATTTACGCCAATTTTTTCCAGAAATGCCTCAGTATATCGGCAAGCCGGGAAATTACTGCAACTGATGAATTTTCCATACCGCCCCCAGCGGATGATCAGGTCATGACCGCATGTTGGACAGGGACGCCCCACTTTTTCCGGTTCGGTTTTCGTTTCAGGCATTTCGCTCTTGGCATGATCCAATTGGGGTTTAAAATCCAAATAAAATTTTTCCAGAACATCCGTCCATTTGCGCTTCCCAGTGGCAATTTCATCAAGATCCTTCTCCATACCAGCCGTAAAATGAACGCCCAAAATATCCGGGAAATATTCAACCATCAAGTCATTCACCAGAAATCCTGTTTCTGTTGGGATCAGTTTTCTCACTTCACGAATGACATAGCCACGCGCCTGGATAGTGGAAAGGATGGGTGCATAGGTGGATGGTCTTCCAATCCCGTATTCTTCCAGCACCTGCACGAGCGAAGCTTCAGTGAACCGTGGGGGAGGCTGAGTAAAATGCTGCTCCGGGAGTACTTTTTTCAAAATCTGGACCTGACCTTCCGAGAGTCCTTTGGGGAACTTAACGTTCTCTTCCTTTGGTTCAGAGGATTCCTCCTCGGAGGCTTCCTCGTATAAAACCAAAAAACCGGGAAACTTCATTTGAGAGCCGGAGGCGCGGAACAAATACTGATGAAGGTTTCCTTTCCCCAGAATTTCAACAGACATGGTATCGAAAACAGCTGATTCCATCTGGGAAGCAACAAACCGCCGCCAGATCAACTGATATAACTTGAATTGTTCACTGGATAACACCTCTTTAATTTTTTCCGGTGTTCGGAAAACCGAAGTTGGGCGGATGGCTTCGTGCGCTTCCTGGGCTACAGCTGCCCGCGTTTTATGTTTGGCAGCCTGAGCAGGCAGGTATTCCTGCCCATAAACCTCGCTGATATATTTACGAACATCTTGAAGTGCCAGGTTGGAAATATTTGCGGAATCGGTGCGCATATAGGTGATTAAACCAGTTGCGCCTCCTTCTCCCACATCAATTCCTTCATAGAGTTGCTGGGCGATGCTCATCGTTCTTCTGGCCGTGTAGCCCAGTTTGCGTGAAGCCTGCTGTTGCAGTGTGCTGGTGATGAAGGGCGCAAACGCATTTCTGCGCCTCTCACCTTTTTTTATCTTACTGATATGAAATGCTGACTGATTCAGCTCCGTCAAATATCCATTTACAAGATCCTGGGTTGGCAGCTGTGGTTCCTGATCATCCACTTTTACCAACCTGGCTGTATAAGTCTCCTGGCTGCCTTCGGGGCTGAACTCAGCATCAATGGTCCAGAATTCCTTTGGAATAAACGCCTGAATCTCCCTTTCCCGTTCCACAATCAATCGCAATGCAACAGATTGAACGCGGCCGGCTGTCAGGCGATTGCGTACTTTTTCCCACAGCAAAGGGCTGAGGTTGTAACCGACCAGGCGGTCCAGGATACGCCTCGCCTGCTGCGCATCCACCAGGTCCATGTCTATTTTGCGCGGATGGGCAAATGCCTCGGCAATGGCGGGTTTGGTGATCTCATGAAAAACAACCCTTTGCATCCGTTCGGTGGGAATGCTGGCAGCCTCTTTCAGATGCCAGGCGATGGCCTCCCCTTCCCGATCAGGGTCGGTTGCCAGGTAAATTTCTGCAGACTTTTTAACTTCCGCTTTCAGTTCCTTGACCACGGCTTTTTTTTCATTCGGAACACGATATTTGGGTTCAAAATTATTTTCCACATCCACCGAAAGCGTGGAGCGAAGCAAATCCCTCACATGCCCGACAGAAGCTTTTACAGTAAATTCCCTGCCAAGGAAATTTCCCACCGTGCGAGCCTTGGCCGGTGATTCAACAATAACCAATTTCCCGGATAACGCTTTCTTTTCCGGTTTTTGCATACCTTCATGTGCTTCAGTTTTTCCAATGCGGTACATTTTGGTTCCGCAAACCGGGCAAACCCCCTGGGTGGCGGCATTGCCCTTGGCATTGAAGATCGCCTGGGCATCCTTCATCTCTCTTTTTGTTTTGCATTTAACACAATAAGCTTCCAAGAAAATGCTCCTAAAGATATTTATGCTGGTCCTGTTGTTTCAGCAACTCAACCACCTGGCGCACCTTCTGCGCATCACCACGTTTGCACACCAGCAAGGCATCCCGGGTATCAACAATGATTACATTTTCCATACCAATAATGGCACATAAGCGGTCGGTTTCTGACTGGTAAATAATAGTACCAGTTGTATCCATTAAGATTTGTCCGCCGCCAATAATAATATTGCCGCTTTCATCTTTTTCCAGAAAATCAGCCAGTGAATCCCAACTGCCCACATCACTCCAACCCAAATCCCTGGCAGGTAAAACCACCACATTTTCGGCATGTTCCATGATGCCATAGTCAATAGTCTGCGGGGAAATCGGCATCCATTCCCTCTGAAGCTTTGCATCATATTCAGGCGTTCCTATTGCTGAAAGCAACGATTGCAAAGTATCGCTAAGAACTGGCATTTGTATTTTAAATTCATCGAGTATCCGATCCACCCGCCAAATAAACATACCAGAATTCCAGTAATACCCTCCATTCCTGATAAATTCCTGGGCTCGCTCAAGGTCTGGTTTTTCAACGAAACGATTTACTATTAATATTTCGGGGGAGTCTTTTCTTTCAAGGACTGAACCAGCTTCTATGTACCCATATCCAGTGGAAGGATAAACCGGTTCAATTCCCAGTGTCACCAAAGAACCTTTTTCAGCCGCTTCGTATGAATACCGCAGTAATTCTTTAAAGAGGATAACGTTATCGATGACGTGATCGGCCGTAAGAACAGCCATGATCCCTTTAGGGTCAAATGTTTTTATGTGTATTGCTGCCAAGCCCACAACCGAAGCAGTCCCTCGCGGGGTAGGTTCTACCAGGAAATTTTTGTCCGAGAATCTTCGGGTATTCTCTTCTTAAGAGTATCAACCTGGTCTGCCACCGTGACAACCAGTATGTGATCATCGGCAAAAAGCCCTTTTAATCGTTCAACCGCCTGCTGATAGAGCGATTGCTGACCATTTACCCGGAGCATTTGCTTTGGGAAGGATTTTCGCGATACCGGCCATAAACGCGTTCCACCACCGCCAGCCATGATGACTGCATAAAAATGATCTATCATTTCAGTCCTTGTAGCTTTTTGATTCATCCTTCACTGCAAAGAAGGTCATTGGTCCTGTTTGGCGCACCAACCCTTTCAATTCCATGATGGTCAATGCGGAAGAAATTTTATCAACCGGTAAACCTGTTTGGGCCAATATTTCATCAATATACATCGCCTCGTTTGAAAGGACCTCAAAAATTGCGTTTTGCACCGGGTCCATGGGCAGGTTTTGTTGTGCTGTTTGGAAATCCTGAACATGCTCCAAATGAAGCGTTTCTAATATATCATTGAAATCAAGAAGAGGCCGGGCGCCATCGCGAATCAAGCGGTTAGTGCCCTTGCTTTTGGGAGCATAGTAATTGCCTGGAACTGCAAACACTTCCCGCCCCTGATTGACGGCAAAAGTGGATGTGATCAACGCGCCACTGCTTTCACCAGCTTCCACCACCACCGTTGCCAGAGAAAGACCGCAAATGATCCTGTTGCGGGGTGGAAAATTCAAACCATCCGGGGGTGTACCCAGCGCATATTCGCTGATCAATGCACCCTGGCTTAACATTTTTTGGGCGATCAGTTTATGTTCGGGCGGATAAACCTGATCCACACCGCAGCCCAGCACCGCAATGGTCCGGCCGCCCGCTTTAATGACCGCTTCATGAGCAATCACATCGATACCTCGAGCCAAACCACTGATTACAGTCACCTGATTCAAAGCGAGGAAAGCAGAGAGCTCTTCAGTCAATTGACGGCCATAAGCGGTATTCTGTCTGGTGCCAACGATGGCCACCGCCCAGTCATCACGGGTTTGTAACTTTCCTTTGATAAATAATACAGGAGGCGGCTGGTCAACCTCTTTCAGCCGGCGTGGATATTCCGCATCCAACAGGGTAACCACCTGAATCCCCAGACGGGATACCTTTTCCAATTCATTTTCCAGATTGATTCCCGGGCGGGCTTGTAGAAAGGAGTTGGTGACTTTTTCTCCCAACCCCGCCTGGCGTAAAGCACCATAGGGAGCATTCCACGCAATTTCGAGGGTACCAAAGAAATTTAATAATTGCTGGAGACGTACCGATCCGATACCACGAATTTTATTAAAACCAAGCCAGTATGCCTTTGAATCCATGTCCTTTTAAGCCCATTGGGGAGGATCAACGATCATTTTATTCTCTGATAAATCGATATTCATAATGACCGAGGGAATGGCTGGTATTAATATCTCGCGTTTGCCGTTTTCCGTATTTTGAACGACGTAGACATCATTTGAACCTGTTCGGATGATCTCTTTTATTTTACCCAGATAAGCATTGTCTTTGGTAAAAACATCCAATCCGATGATCTGGTGATGATAATACTGGTTCTTACCCAAGTTTGGACGATCTCCAGATGAGACGGAAACAATTTTGTTTATAACGGGCATACAACTTTGCGGATCAACGATTCCCTCCAATCGAACCAGATATCCACCTTTTTCCCCTCTGAAGGATTTAATTATGAATTCCTTTTTGTTCTCTCCAACGTAAACAACAACCCCCTTCTTCAGTCGTTCAGGAAAATCCGTCCAAATCTCAATCTTCATTTCCCCTTCGATCCCGTGAGGTTTGCGGAGGATGCCTATGGATAAAAATGCAGGCTCGCCATTTTCCGGCAAGCCTGTAGTGGCATTCGATTTTTTGGGGCTTCTGTCTGTCACAAAAAAATTATGGTTCCAACACATCCAGGGTTACACGTTTGCCTGCCCTGGCTGCAGCTACACGCAGTAGAACACGAATTGAATTCGCCACACGACCGCCCTTGCCGATGATGCGACCCATATCCTCCTTGGCAACTTTCAATTCAATGCGGACATTGCCATTTTCTTCCACTTCATTGACTTCGACCTTGTCCGGATCGGCCACCAATGACTTTGCAATGTATTGGACCAATTCTTTCACAGCAGCTCCTTTATGTTCCCAATAAACCAGTTAATTTAAGAATAATTATTTCTTTGCTGGTTGTTTGGCTGAGCGACTCTGGTAGGCAGCTTTTGCCTCCTCCATCAATTTTTCCATATTCTCGCCCTTTTGAGACCGGGTGAAACGATCCAGCAAACCGGCCTGCTTGAACAGACTGGTGACTGACTCGCTGGGCTGCGCACCCTTCCCCAGCCAATGGTAGACACGGTCTTCTTTTATTTCCAATTCAGAAGGATCGGTGCGGGGATTATAAAAACCAACAATCTCCAAAAAACGACCATCCCGCGGACTCTCCTTTTCCGCAACAACAATGCGGTAACTCGGCTGATTTCTAAAGCCAACACGACGTAGACGTATTCGAACCATTCCTGCTTTCTCCTAATAATATATGTTTTCTTTTGCCGGGTTAACTGAAATTGAGAGGCGCGTTAAGGAGACGCGTAATTTCTTAAACCACAAGCTTGTTATTGAAAAAGACTGTTTAAACCTTTCCTATCAAGTTTACCAAACTTTTTCATTAATAACTGCATATTATAAAACTCTTTTACCACCCTATTCACATCCTGTACCTGGTTGCCGGAACCCTGGGCGATCCTTCTCCGGCGGCTGGCATTTAATATCTCCGGGTTTCTGCGTTCGCGGATGGTCATGGATTGGATGATCGCCAGTGTTTTACTGAGTTTTTTATCTGCTTCATCGGTTGAAATGGACCGCGCCGATAAATTGTTCGGAAGCATTTCCAGTAATGATCCCATTGATCCCATCTTTTTAATTTGCACCAATTGTTCAGCAAAATCTTCCAGATTGAGTTTGCCTTTTTTAATTTTTTCCGCCTGTTTAGCCACCTGTTGTTCTGTAAACGTCTGTTCGGCTTTTTCAATGATTCCAGCAATATCGCCCATCCCGAGGATGCGGTCAGCCAACCGCCTGGGTTGATACATTTCCATTGCATCCAACGTTTCACCCACCCCAATCAGCTTAATCGGCACACCGGTCATCCTGCGGATGGAGATGGCGGCCCCGCCACGTGCATCGCCATCCAGTTTGGTGATGAAAAGACCAGTGATGGGCAGGACCTTTTGAAAACCTTCGGCCACCTTTACCGCTTCCTGGCCAGTCATCGCATCCACCACCAGCAGCGTTTCGGTGGGATTCACCACAGATTGGATTTTTCCAAGTTCATCCATTAGATCTTGGTCCAATTGGGAGCGCCCGGCAGTGTCCACCAACATGGTCGTCACGCCGCTTTTTTTGGCGGAGAAAAAAGCATCCTTGACAATCCGGGTTGTATTTTCTGTTTCCAGGGAAAACACCGGAACGTTAATTTGTTGCCCAAGTTTAATTAATTGTGAACGGGCTGCCGGTCGGTATGGATCCGCCGCCACCAGCATAACCCTTTCACCCTCGCTTTGTAAATATTTGCCCAGCTTGGCTGATGCGGTGGTTTTCCCGGAGCCCTGCAAGCCAACCAATATCACAACTCTTGGCTTTTCACCTTTTAATTCCAAACCAACCGGTTCACCGAGGATGCCGACCAGTTCATCATGGACAATTTTGATCACTTGCTGGGCCGGGTTCAATGCCTGTGATATTTCAACCCCAACAGCCCGCTGCTTGATATTTTCAATGAATTCTTTAACCACCTGATAATTCACATCCGCTTCAAGCAGGGCAATTCTCACCTCGCGCAGGACTGATTCCACATCTTCTGGAGAAAGCTTGGCTTTGCGACGCAAATTGGTGAAAATCTGCTCCAACCGGGCAGTTAAGCCTTCAAACACGGTGTACTCTCCTTCTAAGAAAGGTCATTTGTATTCTTTTTGACCTGAAATACCGGTCAAACCATAAATTGATAAAACCGAAATCATTTTTCAGGGTTAAAAAGTATATTCTAATTATGCATTATTAAGCAAAAGGAGTTGAAATGCCAAAAATTGCCATTGTTACCGATAGTACAGCTTACCTCCCATCTGAGACTTATGCCAAATTGCCGATCTTTACCATACCCCTGCATGTCATCTGGGGTGACGAGACATACAAAGACAACGTGGAAATTACCCCGGATGTGTTTTATTCTAAATTGGGTTCAGCCAAGATTATGCCATCCACATCACAGCCTTCACCGCAGGAATTTGTTGAGCTTTACCAGAAGGTTGCCCAGGAATATGATGAAATTCTCAGCATCCATATTTCCGCGAAGTTATCAGGAACAGTCGACAGCGCATTACAGGCAAAAAAAATCCTGGAAAACAAGATTAAAGTCGAAGTGGTCGATTCCCGTTCAACCAGCATGGGGTTGGGATTCCTGGCTTTGACTGCCGCCAGAAAAGTAAAAGCTGGTGAAAACCTGCAAAACACGAAGGATTTCATCGAATCTGCTCGTGACCGGGCAAAAATATTTTTCATTCTGAAAACTCTCGAGTTCTTAAAGCGGGGGGGACGCATTGGTGCAGCATCTGCACTGCTGGGCACGGCACTGGATCTAAAACCCATCCTGATGGTTGACGAAGGGGAAGTGAAACCTTATGTTAAAGTAAGGACCATGCAAAAAGCTTTAGTCAAACTGGTTGAAGTACTGCAGGAAAATATTGCCGGCAAAACCCCTGTCCACCTGGCTGTGATACAAGCAGAGGCAGAATCAGATGCCGGATTTTTACGCAAAGAAATTCAAAACCGCTTAACAAAAGAGGAGCTGGCAGAAATGGTTAATGCCGGCATCAGCCCAGTCATCGGCACCCATGCCGGCCCCGGGGCAGTGGGAATTTGTTTTCTGACCGAGAAATAGCAAAATCACCCTCCATTGCGAGGGTGATTTTTTATTATACATCCTTTGGTAAAATTCCAATACAGGGATTATTTATGCGAAATTATCCATCCATCGGAATTCAAACGCCTGATTTTCTCATACCAAAACTTGGTGTTGATCTGCAGAAGTGGTCAGTTATCGCCTGCGATCAATTCACTTCACAACCGGATTATTGGGAAAAGGTAAAGGCAACTATTGGTGATTCCCCATCATCCCTCAATTTAATCTTACCGGAAGTTTTCCTGGGAAAACCAGCCGAAAAGGACATCATCACCAGCATTAATCAAAATATGCGGAATTACCTTCAACATGAGGTTTTGGTCCCTTTTGAGGGGATGATTATGGTGGAAAGGACAATGAGCCACGGGAATCGGCATGGTTTGATCTTTGCGCTGGACCTTGAAAAATATGATTATCATAAGGATTCCAAATCACTCATCCGTGCCACCGAGGGAACCATCCTGGAACGATTACCACCAAGAATGCGCATCAGGGAAGATGCCATCCTTGAGCTTCCCCATATTCTTGTATTGATTGATGATCCCCGGATGGAAATCATCGAGCCGTTATGGGAAAAAAGGAAAGCCTATCCGTGCATTTACGATTTTGATTTGATGCTATCAAGTGGACATTTGCAAGGTTACCTCATCAATGACATTGCAAGTGAAAAAGACCTGGTTGGCAAATTGGAACGGTTTATCCAACCGGACAATTTCCTAAAGAAATATCAATTAACCGAAGAACAATCCCCGCTTTTATTTGCAGTAGGCGACGGCAACCACTCACTGGCTACAGCCAAGGCCGTATGGGAGAAAAAGAAAGCAGGGTTGCCATCCAATCATCCTTTGCGGTATGCGCTGGTGGAAATTGAAAACATCCATGATCCTGGCCTGGTTTTTGAACCCATCCACCGGGTATTGTTTGATTTGAGGCAGGATATCCTAACCGCACTCAGCGGTTATTTCCTGAATATCGAAATTAACCACTGCAATACTTTTTCTGATCTGAAAAATCAAGTTCAATGCAGTAAACCAGATCATCAAATCATTGGATTAATTGAAAATGATTTGTTCAAGGTGATCAGCATCCAGCGCCCCACACATCAACTCGCCACTGGCTCTATTCAATCCTTTCTCGATGATTTCATGGCCAAGAAAGGCGCGGAAGGAATTGACTATATCCACGACGATGAGGCCATCCTTGCCATCAGCCAGAAAAGCGGGAATGCAGGTTTTTATCTGCCAGCCATGCAGAAAAGCGAACTTTTCAAGACAGTGATTATGGAAGGGGTGTTGCCAAGGAAAACCTTCTCGATGGGTGAAGCAATTGACAAGCGCTTCTATTTGGAATGCCGTCAAATACAAGGCATATAATCTCTCAAGTGAAAATTAAATATTTTTGTCTTCTTTTAATAATGTTGTTTTGTGCCGGTTGTGGTTCACCAGCCACCATCAATCCACAAGAATCATCTGAAGATACACCCGCTCTCACGACGACACCCACCCTCGTCCCTTCACCTTTCCCTTCATCATTACCACCTACTGCAACCATTTTCCCCACCCCCACACCAAAAATCCTTAATAATATTTGCTCACCTTTACAGGGAGAAACCCTAAAAAGTCTGTCCGAGATTATCAGCCAACCCTTTAAAATGCCACCGCCAGGATCAGATGACCGCACAAAGGGACATATGGGGGTGGATTTTTCCTATTACCGGCGCAATGACCGTATCGGGATTCAAGGCTTACCGGTATTCTCATCCCTGGAAGGAAAAGTCATTTCGGTATTAAAAAACAAAGAAGTCTATGGTAATGCGGTCATCATTGAAACTCCGCTGGACCAAATCCCGCCCAATTGGATAGCTTCGCTGCAATTACCCTCCCCGGTACCAACCGTTGAACCTCCAAGAATAATTCTGACCTGTCCAAAGATCACTCAAGATCCAAACCTCGGATTGGATTTATCAAAACGGTCGCTTTATCTACTGTATGCTCATTTGGATCAACCTCCTACATTGGGAATCGGTGATCTGGTAAGTTGCGGACAACAGATCGGTGCAGTTGGCAATACGGGTTATTCGACCAATCCGCATCTGCACTTTGAGGCAAGGATAGGGCCAACCGGTGCAGTTTTCAACGACATAGACCACTATATTGCCAGTGCATCAGAAATTGCGAGATATAACTATTGCATCTGGAGGGTAACTAACCTGTTTCAATTGATCGACCCGATGAAAATAATCAACCTCAACCAATAGTTTTGCCTTTTCCCAGACAATAATCAGCTAAATAAAAAAGTGAATCTTTCCTTTCAGATCGAACAAAAAGCCAAAGAACTTGGATTTGGTCTTTTTGGAATCACCCATCCATCAACAATGGAATATTTTCCCTTATTTGAGAGCTGGCTATCAAAATTAAACTTTGGGGAAATGAAATACCTCGACAGTCAGCTTTCCAGGAAAATGAGAAATAATCCCAATTTATTGTTGGAAAACTGCAAGTCCATCATTGTGGTGGGTTTGGCATATGATTTTCCAAAAATAAATTTTGATTCCGCTTGTAAGATTGCTTCGTTTGTCCAGCAGCCCGACTACCACCTGGTCATTCAGCAAAAATTAAAATCCCTCTTGAAATACATTCAAGAGATCACGGATTCCAATACCAAAGGCCTTGCATGTTGCGACAGCGCACCGCTACTGGAAAAAGAATTAGCCCAACGCGCAGGTCTGGGCAGGATTGGGAAGAACAGTCTATTGATTTCCACCGAAATGGGTTCATTTTTTAATTTGGGGGAATTGTTGCTCAACATTGATTTACTTTACTCTCATAAAAAGGAAAATGATCCATGTGGAAACTGCGAGCTGTGCATTCAGTCCTGCCCGACAAAATGCATTGATTTGGATCGCACCCTGGTTGCCGATCATTGCATTTCTTACCTCACCATAGAGCATAAAGCCTCTATTCCTATGGAATTGCGCCCATTAATGGATACTTGGGTCTATGGATGTGATATATGCCAGCTTGTCTGCCCCTGGAACCAGAAAACTATAAAAGAAAAATTGCCAAACCACCAAATAGTCCCAGGAATGTCACACAACAAGAATATTTTTAATAATATTGAGCAATTTCTTTTGGAAAATGCAACATTATTACAAAGAAGATCCACAAAGAAAAATGTTTTACGAAACTATGCCATATGTTTGGGTAATTCCCATCTGAGGCAGGCCATCCAAGTTTTGGTGCAATTATTTGAAGAAAAAGAACTTGAAATACGGGCGGCTGCTGCCTGGGCATTGGGAGAAATCAGGGAGAAAGAAAGCAGGGAAGCCTTACAGGGAATACTTATTAGAGAAGAGCAAAATGAAGTTCGGATTGAAATCGAGCGTGCGTTGCGAAAGCTCGGGTAATCTTATGGAATCCATTGAGGAGCAGCGGCATTTTCCTCCAGAATAATAAGGGAACGGTCTTCCAGACGCCACAGGCCGATCTGCGGCAATACATTCGAAACGCCCATTTGTAAACGCTGATAGGCAATCATTTTTCCATCACCACTCCAGGAAAAGAAGCCGTAAGAATACATTTGATCCAAGGACACACTCACCCTTTGTTGTTTATCTTTCGAAACCAGGATAATTTGTTTGCTTGCGCTGCCGTCTATGGGGCGAACACCAATTGCCAACCAGTCACCCTGAGGCCTCCATTGTGGTGAAAAAAATTCGTATGAATCTTCTCTGCCGTCCAAAAAAGAACCGATGGCACCAGATGATGGGTCATATTGGTATATTTCACCATAAGGAATCCCTCCCCAGTAATTCATCCGGGCAAAAGTGAAGTACTCATTCGTCTTATTCCAACTACCTCCCAGTCCTTCACCGGAAGGCAATTTAATGGTGGTTTTCTTATTTAAATCATGAATCCAAATGAAAGAGGAACGTTGATCAAAGAAAGCCAATCTTTTTTTTCCATTGGTCATATCCATCAGAAACGGGTTAATTTTTTCATCGACACTAAGGATGTATGTTTTCTGTTCTGCAATATCCATTAAGTGGATTTCATTTGTCCATTGATTATTATCTGCAACAGCTGTTAGAGTATTCTTAATGAAGGCAATGGTCTTTTCATCCCCTGCGAATTTAACATCTGTACAGAAATTCTTTCCGCAATCAATTAACCTTCTGGGGGATTTACCCTGCCTATCCATCAACCAGATATCAGAACCACCCTCCCTATTTTTGGATGAATAGACGATCCATTTTCCATCTGGCGATGGATTGAACCCAAGCACCTGCCCCTCAGTTCGGCTGAGTTGCGTTTGAATTCGATCATCAAGGCAATAACGCCAGATCTCAGGAGATTGGGTCACTGGAGCAAGATATAAAAGACACGCAGGGTTTGTTCTAAAATTCCAGGAAAAATTGGTTTTTCCTTGCATGCTTTCTTTACGGATGTCTCTGACCGTCAAGGTTAACTTGTATTCCTGATCAGGCTGGAAAGAAGTTTTCGGACAAATCTCCAGCGAATCCTCCTTGTAGATGAGATGCAATTCAACATACGGAGTGATGGTAATTGTGCTGGTCATCGGATCAAAAATATCCGGCTGATTGGATTTGAGGATGATCGGACCCCGAATTCCGATGTCCTGACCAATTCCAGCAAAGACCACCAGTTGATCAGCCGAAGATCGGCAGCCAGCATTCAAAATAAATGGAATTAACACCAGCAATATAAGAAACGCTTTTTTCATCAGGATTCTTTTAGAAAGATGATGAATCCTGCAGCAAAGCAGGATTCATTACTATATTCTTCTTAACCCGTGCGGGTACTGGTTGGAGCAAAAGTGGGGGTGGGAGTCACCAGGTTTACCCGGACATCCAAAACGATTCCAATGGGAATATTATTGGCATCAGTGAATTTGTTCTTGTTCAACGCCAGGATATCCGCCAGGGTGGAGTTGAATTTGCTCGCGATGGATTGCAAGGTATCTCCGCTCTGGACTGTGTATTTAATTCGGGTTCCCCTGGCCATGTCCACCGGATTGATCGGTGTTTGGGTAGGCATTATCTGCCCGGGCGCTGGGATCAGGATTTTCATGCCTGGAAAGATCGGACAAGTACCATTGGAAAAACTATTGATCGCCAGCAGCACTTCCAAATCGGCTTTGAATTTAACAGCTAAATCCCAACAAAAATCATCCTGTTTCACTTCATATTCAAATGGACCTGAAGGGGTGGGCGTTATGGGAGGTGTTTCAGTTGGTTCCGGGGTTGGCGGTAAAGAGGGAGTTGGGGAAATGACCGGCGTAGGAACAGTTGTAAGCGTTGGGGTCGTTTTACCTGCAAATAGATTGAATGAAAATCCCCCGCCATCAAGCCAAAGGACCAGGATGACAATACCGATCACCACCAGCAGTAATGCCAGTATGCTGATAAAGATCGGAAGAAATTGCTGCCGCCGATTGAATTGGTTGATGGTTTTTTGTGGGGTGGTTTTATTCCACATTTTTCCTCATGCTTTCAGTGAATAAACTGATTCTTTGTAGCAATTGTACCCAAGTTTGAAATCATTTCGCGAAGAAAAGATCCCACCAAATTTGCCAGTTTTCGAGGTGGATTGCAGTGGGTGTGGTGCTGAAACCCGGCACAATCGGTGAGCCAGAGGGCTGTAATGGAACAATTACATAATCTCCCGGTTGGGCCATATGGCCCTGATCTCGTGCCCAGGCCTCAACGGCAATATCCGAAGTGGCGATGGCTATCTGGGTACTTAAAGCCAGATCTGTTTTTTTCAAGGAAGATACGCGGGTTTGCATGGATGCTTTCTGGTCAGCCAGGTGAAATAATTCTGACAAACGGGTATTCAATCCCAAAAGCATTAAAAAGAACATCACAATTAATACAATGATGATGAATTGTTTTTTATCAAAACCGATCTTGATCATTTTCGATCACTTCAATGACAAGCTCATTCTACTATATCCTTCTTAAAATAAAAAACCCTGCTTTGACAGGGTTAATGCCGAAGGTGGGACTTGAACCCACATGAGCGTAATGCCCACTACGCCCTGAACGTAGCGCGTCTGCCAGTTCCGCCACTTCGGCAACTACGAAGAATTCTATCAAAATAAATCGTTTTGTCAATCAAAAGATAATGGCTAATATTTGCTTTTTCCCAGAACACCCGGTAATTCAACATGCTATAATCCCTTTGAATCGAGAAATAATTATGTTAATCAACGGAACCACTTTTCCTTTTTTCGCCGATCCCAGCATCAATGTTGCTTTGCAACTATTGGTTCTCTTAACCATAATTATCTCAACTGTCTTCTTCCATCAGCAGAAAAAGAAATTGGAAAATGAAAACGGAAAAAAAATTTCACGATTTTTAGCCGGAAATCTGGTCTTTCAGATTTTTATTACCATTATTGTGGTCAGTAACTCGCTCACTGATCCAACTTCTCTGAATTCATACTATTCCGCCATTCCATTCTTATTAAATATTTCCCTTTGTTCATTTGTCTGGGTTTGGTCTTTTCCAGACCATTCCTTTAAAAATGATTTGCCACTTGCCATCTACATATTTATGGCATTTGTCCTTTTCATCCTCAATTTATCATTTCGTTATATCATACAAGTCAGTAATTTTAATTTCAGCTACTTATTGTTAACCCTACTGACATTTATTTCCATTCTTTTTATTTTGGCAGGGCTGTTGGTAATATTGTTCAAACATCGAAACAATTGGTGGGCAGGCATTCTGTTTTCTTTGTTTTCGATCGTTGGATTAAGCAGTTTTTTCTTCAACCCAACCCCGCCAGCGAATCTTTCTTCTTTGTTGCTTTTTGAGTTGACCGCGTACCTTTTCTTGCCATTCCTGTCAGGATCACTTCCTCATAAAATCCGCCCTGAAATAAATTCGGTTCAACCGATCAATGAAGAAATGCTTATTACCTGGCTAAAGGTGATTCAAACTCAAGGCAAAACCGACATTGCCAGTGATTTTCTCAATGCCATCCGTTTAACCTTTTACGCTGATGATGCAATTCTAGCAAGTTCTTCAAAGATGAAACAATCACCTGAGATTATTGCGATGATCGGTGATGATCTCAAGCATTCTCATCTTCAAAAAAAAGAGGTGCCCCTTTCCCTTTTTGAATCCTGGTTCAAAAAAGAAAAAAAAGGGTTTATCCTCAATAAGAGTGATTCTTTCCCAGCAGAAGTGGATTCATTCCTAAAAACAGCCGGATTTGAGAAACCTATCAGTTTGCTCTTTTATCTGATTCCGCCATCCACTAATTCGGATAAGCAATTTGCCCTTTTGTTTTTATCCAAGAAATCCCATTGGAATGAGCAACATTTGCGTTGTCTGGAAACTGGTAAAAGCGAATTATTTCCGGTTCTACAAAACATGGATGTTGAAAAAAGGTCCGAAAATGGTGCTCAAAATGACCTATTAGGGATAAAGGATATTTCCTCCTTAATTCATCAATCAAAAAACCATACCAACCGATTAAAAGAATCCGATTCAGAAAAAATCAGCCGGCTCGAATCAGAGTTGAAATTGGCATTGGAAGAATATGACCGCGTTCTAAAATTGCTTGAAGAGAATATGAAGAAATCTTCGGCAAATTGGAAATAAATTTCTAGCTCGTTATGAAAAAGACCTCCACAGTTGTCATTTTTCTGATTGTTTTAATTTTCATTTTATTCTTCATTTTCCAAAGCATTGGTTCTTTCGGCTTTTCCAACCGCGATATCCGTTTTTTAACAGACGCGAACAGCGAGGTTGAACCCACCCCATTTCAACCGTTTTACCCAACCGTCACGCCAACATCCTCCGGGTATATTGTTAAGAATGCAATGGTTCCCAGTGCCGGATACCAGGCACCATCCGGGCAAATAAATATTCTTATCCTGGGGTCAGATTACCGCCCAAATCAGGGTTTTCGGACGGATGTAAATTTGCTGATTTCTGTTTTTACCAAAGAAAACAAGGTCAGTTTGCTCTCTTTTCCCAGGGACCTGTATGTAGAGATCCCCGGATATGGTCAAGATCGGATCAATACTGTGCAAGCCAAAGGCGGCTTTCCACTGGTAAGGACAGTTTTTGAACATAACTTCGGCATTCACCTGGATCATTACATCCTCACCAATTTCAGCGGATTTCAAGGCATCATCGACATTTTAGGCGGTATTGATATTAACGCTGCCAAAAAAACCGCCGATCGGTGTGACCTGCCCTACCGTCATGGGGGTTACTGCTCGATAGGACCTGGTTCTTATCATCTGGATGGAGCGTTAGCCCTCTGGTACGTCCGTTCGAGATACACCAGCAGCGATATTGACCGAATGAGGAGAGCACAGGAAGTGATGGAAGGGATTTTCAATAAATTGATGAGTTGGAATGCAGTCTCACGCGCAACTGAACTATACCAACTGTTTAAAAATAATATTGAAACAAATCTCACCATCAGCGATGTCATCTCCCTTCTACCGGTTGCCTCCGCCATTCAAGCTGATTCTACCCGGGTAAGAAAGTTCACCATTGACTTGAATCATGCCAAAGCCACTATTTCAAAGAATGGCGCTTACTTGCTAATACCGGATTACAACGCAATCTGGCAAACAGTGTTTCAGGCAGTTTACACCCCCTGATTGACTTTAAGTCGAAAATCGGATATGATTTTGTCTATACGCAATCCAAATGGAGGTTTGGATGGTGAATCAATCATCATTTGATCTTAGTATCAATGGGCAAAGCACACTCATGCCAGCCATCCTTGCATGGGAAGTCTACCTCAGGGATCAGAACAAATCGCTCTTTACCATCAGGTCTTTCATAGGCGATTTACACCTGTTAACCGCTTTTTTGCCATTGGATAAGACAATCTCAGAAATCACCACCAGCGATTTAAACCGCTTCCTTGAATGGGTCAAGGAAGGGCGCGGGAGAAAAATTCCCTGCAGCCCCAAGAGTTTTTCACGAAGGATCACTTCCATTAAATCATTTTTCCGCTGGTTGAATAGATATGCGGCCATCAGCGTTGACCCGGCAGAGCCCATTCTTCAATATTCCGTGATCTCCCCCCTACCAGAGGTTTTAAGCCCGCTTGAAGAAAAGATGGTCCTTGATGCTGCCCTTAAAATGCAAACAGGGGAAAAGCCGGATTTGCGCCCCTACCTACTTTTAAAACTTCTCCTCGAAACCGGGATAAAGAAAAGTGAATGCCTGAACCTCTCGGTAAACCATATCAATTCAGAAGCCAAGGAATCATATCTGTTTATCCGCTACCCAGATGCCAAGGACCGTAACAAGGAAAGAAAAGTCAACATCAGCCAAGAATGGCTGCTAGTTCTGAAAAATTTTCTTGAGAAAAATCCTGATTCCGACTCTCTCTTTCCTTGGTCTCCGCGGCGGCTGGAGTATTTGTTAGAAGATATCGGCAATGAAGCGGGAATTCACAAACATCTCTCCTTTTCAATGTGTCGCTGGACAAGCGCAATGAATGACTTTAAGAGGGGTGTAGATCATGAGGCCGTCCGTCAAAAGATGGGCGTATCCAAAATCCAATGGCGGGAATTACGAATGAAACTTGAACAATTAATTTCGCAAGTGAATTAAGTATTACCGTTTAATTAATTCAATCTTAACTACTGTTCGGGTTTCGTTAGTAATTTTGAATTTTTGCGCTGGTTGAAACCCGGGGATCCATGCAATTTCCCTTCCATTGAAAAGGAGTGGCCAGGATGACCGAAATCGGCGGGGGATTTTTTTGTTAATCCAGAAATCAGTTAATTTCTGGGTTTTTCCGTGTAATCCCAAAGGTTCAAATCTTAAGCCGGGTTGCTGACATTTAAGAATCAATGTCCTGGAAATCTTTTCTGCATCCAAGAATGCCTCGAGTAATAATGAGATTGAATCTTTTAGAAATTTGAGATCTTCAAAAGGGACGAATGATGTTCTTATGGTCCATTGATGATTGATTTTTATTTCAGCAGGAAACTCAACGTTAAACTCCAATTTAGGATCCATAAAAGGATAATTTTGGGATGGCAAAGCCGCCTTACGATGGTGAAAGTAGACATCATCCCCTTCAATAATAAGCTCAAAGAATGCAGGCAAAGACAAATGGTTTTTCGCATTAGGTTTGCGAATAAAGCAGGTCATTCTCTCCACCATGTCAAAATTCAGTTCGATCGATCCGTAGGTTAATTTACGAAAAGCAAGTTGCAATATTCTTTGCTGCATTCCATCCTCAACATTCAATAATGCCGTCTTTGACAGAGTAATATATGTGGATTTCTCTTCAACCAGGCATTGCCCGTATAATTGAGTTACTAATTGATTGATAAACCTCAATTCGCGGTTTGAAATCCTTCCCAAATTAAATAAGTGCTTTTCAATATTCGGGTTATATTCTCTCAAGATGGGCATCAACTTTAAACGCAAGCGGTTGCGAAAATATCCGGGATCAAAATTGGTACGGTCATCTCTGAATTCCAGGTTATTTTTTGCACAATAAGTGAGGATATCTTCCTTCCAAACAGAAAGCAGCGGCCTAATTAATCGAATTTGGGGTGGATTATTTAACAGGGACACAGGCAGCATCCCTCGCAATCCATCCAATCCACAGCCACGCAGCAAGTGCATCAAAATGGTTTCCGCCTGATCGGTGGCTGTATGCGCTACCGCCACAATGCCGATTTCATTCCTGATTGCTTCGCGCTTTAGGAAATCGTAACGGCAGATCCTGGCTGCCTCTTCCAATGTTTTACGGTTCTTTTTTGCAAAATCCCTTACATTGCCCTCGCCTTGAACGAAGGGTAAATTCCTCATCCCGGCAAGGTTCTTTACAAAATAACAAATCGTCTTCCGCTTCCTTTCTAAGCTTGTGATTAAAATGGGCAACGAGGATTGGATATCCTGATTGTTGAAAGAGGTCCAAAAGACAAATGGAATCCGCTCCGCCAGATACACCCACCAAAATTCGCATACCAGGTTTCACCTGGCACTCATGTTCAAGGAAATCAATAAATTGATCGGGCAGCATCAATCGGATTATAGCATCCGTGATTCTTTTTTCGTAAATATTGACAAGATGTTTTTACCGGCTGCCACGCCGTCCGAATTGTCTTTCCAGTAAATCCACAGATAGATGAATCATTGTCGGTCGTCCATGCGGGCAGGTGCGGGGGGAATGGCACTGCTCAAGTTCAAGGATGAGTTGTGATTGCTCCTGATGGGATAAAACTTGGCCACTTTTGACAGCTGACCGCTTGCAAATTCTTGCAATGACCTTTTGTTCCAAATCTGCCCCCAAAGGTATTTCATTTTCTTCAAAATCCTCAATACAGGACCTGATCAAACTCAATGGATCAGAATGCGAAAATATAGCCGGTATCGATTTGACACGAACAGTGTTCAAACCAAATTCTTCAATGTCAAATCCTAGCTGGTTTAAGATTTCCAGTTCTGGTGCTAAAAGAATAAAATCTGCCGGGGATAATTGGATGGTGAGCGGATTCAGCAATTGCTGCCTGGGTCTTTCGGATCTGTTAAGCTTGTTAAATTTTTCGAAAAGGATGCGTTCATGGGCTGCATGCTGATCAATCAGGTACAGACCATCCGGGCCTTCAGCCACCAGATAAGCAGCTCCAATCTGCCCGACTGGTCTCAATAAGGGAATGTGTTCCATACCAGCGGTATTTTGTAAAACCGGATTATCCCCGGTTGTCGAAAATGATTCTGGAATAGGCGATTTCATTTCTGATGGATCTTTTGCCATAACCCAGGCAAAGTCTGTCGAATTCCCGGGTCTTGCACCAATCCAAGGATTGGAGAGATTTAATGCAGGGGGAGAAGACCTCAACAAGGAATGCCTGATGGCTCTTTGAACCAAACTAAAGATAAAACCTGGATTTTTAAATCGGACTTCGGCCTTGGCGGGGTGGACATTAACATCAACATCTTCAGGGGGGATTTTTATGGTAAGGACAGAGAAAGGAAATCTGCCCACCATCAAATAAGTATGATAGGCTTGGATCAAAGCGGATGCCAGGGCAGGATCGAGAATCCAACGGCCATTTATAAAAAAGATAATGTCCTTTCGATTTGAACGCGTATAACCGACAGGGCTGGTGAATCCCAGCACCTGATAATCACCATCAGAAAAATCAACTGCTATCATTTGTTTTGCATCTTCCAGTCCAAACATGGATGACAACACCTGCTGTTGATTTCCCTTGCCACTGGTTTGCATTGCGACCTTTCCATCTATCATCAGATTGAACTGAACATGGGGATAGGCAAAGGCATATCGTTGAACCAATCCAAGGATGGCACGCTTTTCTGTCAATTCCTGTTTGAGAAATTTTAAGCGGGCTGGTGTATTGAAAAATAAATTTTCAACGCGCACAATGGTGCCTGCATCTCCACCTGTTTCTTTACTGGATACCAACTTGCCTGCTTCAATCTGGTGAAGATGCCCAGTGCTTTCCTCCGCAGTATGTGATTGGATGATGAATTGAGAAACGGCCGCTATGGAAGCCAATGCTTCCCCTCGGAAACCAAGACTGCTGATATGTTCCAGGTCATCCAAATCCCGGATTTTACTGGTCGCATGCCTTTGAACCACAAGTGACATGTCTTCAGCGGACATGCCAACCCCATCATCCGCTACTTCAATTAATTGCCGACCTCCTTTCAGTACCCTGATTTTGATTCCAGTAGCATTTGCATCGATGGAGTTCTCAATTAATTCCTTGACCACCGATAGAGGCCTTTCCACCACCTCACCTGCAGCGATCTTGATGGCAACATCTTCAGGAAGAATTCTTATTGACATGTTAATCAATAAAATTATAGTCGAGACAATCTACAGGATAAATGATAATCGAGTGTTTTGAATGCAGCAGGCGTTAATTGACAGTGGTTTATGATAGGGATATAATCGGCTCTTGTTTGAAGTACAAAAATTGGAGAAGTCGTTAATGGATAATGTTGAAAGTAAACCTGCCGCCATGCAAGAGGAATTACAGCGAAAAACACACTTTTCAGGCAAGGTGATTAAAACCAGTAAAGCCGGTGCGATTGTGGATATCGGATTGGAACAACCGGCATTATTGCACATCTCCCAGATCATCACCAAATCAGATGAACTGGTCAAACGCGTGGAGGACCGGCTCCAGGAAGGTCAGGTCATTGATGTTTGGATAAAAAATGTACGCAATGACAGAATCGAACTGACCATGCACGAACCGCTTAAATATGACTGGCGGGAATTAGCCAAAGATATGGTGGTAAAAGGCAAAGTAGTGGACATCCAAAGCTTTGGCGCTTTCGTGGATATTGGCGCAGAACGTCCCGGGCTGATGCATATCAGCGAGATTTCACGAACATTTGTGAAAAACACCTCAGATGTCGTCAAAATTGGTGATGAGGTTGAAGTAAAGATCATCGATTTTGACCGCAGAAAAAAGCAAATCAAATTGAGCATGAAAGCCCTTCAGCCGGAAATAGTCCCGGAAATCCAAGAAGAAAAGCATGAGGATGAAAAACCTTTTGAAACAAAAAACAAACGGGACCGCCGCGATAAGAAGAAACAACCCAAAGTAGAAGAAGATATAATCGAAGAAGAAATTGAACCTTCCGAACCCGAATTAACCGCAATGGAACTGGCCTGGCAGGCAGCCAAAGAGAAAGCCAATCACAAGCGGGAGAATGCCATTAAAGCTAAAAAACAACATTCGGTATCAGATGAACAGGAAGATATTCTTTCACGCACAATTGGAAAACGGTGAAAAACCTAAGACCAAAAAAGGTAAATACCACTCTATTTTCAACGGGGAGGTGCCAACAGCCCTCCCCGTTTCTCTTATATACTAATTATTGATAGATGGGAAAAACCAAAAAAAGAGAATGAAACCAAAATATATCTTCCTCACCGGCGGAGTGGTCAGTTCAGTTGGGAAAGGACTCACCACCGCTTCAATTGGCAAATTGTTAAAAGAACGAGGGTTCAAGATCGCCGTGCAGAAATTGGACCCCTATATCAATGTTGATCCTGGAACCATGAGCCCCTACCAGCATGGTGAGGTTTTTGTTCTGGATGATGGGGCGGAGACCGATCTTGACCTAGGACATTATGAACGGTTTATTGATATCCGACTGACGCGGGACTGCAACATGACTACCGGGCAGGTGTATGCTGAAGTGATCAGCCGTGAGAGAAAGGGGGATTACCTGGGAGGCACCATCCAAGTCATTCCGCACATCACGGATGAAATCAAGAGAAGGATCTTACTGGTAGCAGAATCAACGCAGGCGGAAATCATTCTTATCGAAGTAGGCGGGACTGTGGGAGATATTGAAAGCCTGCCTTTCATCGAAGCTTTACGCCAATTGAGATCTGACCTAGGACGTGAAAACACCTTCTTTATTCATGTCACCTGGCTGCCTTACATCGCGGCCACCGATGAATTGAAAACCAAGCCAACCCAGCATTCCGTCAGCGAATTAAGATCACGCGGTATTTCACCTAACATGATCATCGCCCGTTCGGATTATCCAATCGGTTCAGACCTTTGTCAAAAAATATCCGCATTTTGTGATGTCGATGAAAAAGCGGTAATTCCCCTCATAACAACACGCATATTGTATGAAGTACCACTGAAATTGGAAGAGAAAAAAGTTGCCGAGTATTTGATGACTCATTTCAATCTAACCCCCCGTAAAAAACCAGATTGGGGAAATTGGAACAAAATCATTGCGGCTAGTAAAAATCCCAAACATGCTCTAAAAATAGCCATCGTTGGCAAATATGTCGAGCTGCATGATGCCTATATGAGCGTCCGCGAGGCACTTAGACATGCTGCATTAAAGAATAATTTAGAACTTGAAATCCTTTGGATCCACTCAACTGAACTTGAAGATTCCAATCCCGAGGATACCTTGAATGAGGCTGATGGAATTGTCGTACCCGGCGGTTTTGGCCAACGCGGGATTGAAGGAAAGATACAAGCCATAAAATTTGCAAGGGAACGTAAAGTCCCCTTTCTGGGTTTATGCCTTGGTATGCAATTAATGGTCGTTGAATTCGGGCGATCTATCCTGAATAATCAAAGAGTAAATTCAACTGAGTTTGACAAAAAAACACCTCACCCGGTCATTGATCTGATGCCGGAACAATTCAAGGTGGTCAACAAGGGCGGAACCATGCGATTGGGCTTATATCCCTGTCAATTAGTGCCAAACTCCAAGGCAAATCATGCCTATAAGCAGACTCTCATCCAGGAGCGGCACCGTCACCGTTATGAATTCAATAATGCCTACCGGCAGACCATGCAGGAGCATGGCATGCTCTTTTCAGGACAATCGCCGGATGGAAACCTGGTTGAAATCGCAGAGATCAAAGACCATCCCTTCATGATTGGCACACAATTTCATCCGGAATTCCTCTCACGTCCGGATCATCCTCACCCCTTATTCAATGAATTGGTCAAAAAAGCGATAGTTTACAAAAAGAAAAAAACCAGCCGTCAACTATAAATTCCGCGCAAAGCTGGCGGAAGATTATCAGCCATGACCTGCATATATTTTTGGGTGAGTGCGACTGGCGTCATTTCTTTGTCCGGGACGACCGGTGGACAGACAGTAACCATCACCTCTGACCTCTTTAACCCTCTTTTTAAAATAGTCTGTGTCCCTGCAAGGGCAACCGGAACGATAGGACAATTCATTTTTACCGCCAGAATGGCCGCGCCGCCCTTTGCCTCAATCAAACCTTTTCCGTAGGTTCGCGTGCCTTCCGGAAACATACCCAATAACTCGCCACTTTTTAAGATACGCATAGCCTGATCAAGTGCGCCTCGATCATTGGTACCACGTTTCACGGGGAAAGCACCAATTTGGTACATAAAAAAGCGCAGGAAAGGGTTCTTAAAATTTTCTTCCTTACCCATGAAATAAATCGGCCTGGGCAAAGCCAATTGAAGCGCAAAACCATCAAAGAATGAGACGTGGTTGCAGGCTACAATGGCGCCCCCTGCCACCGGTAGATGCTCGACCCCTCTCACAGAAATTTTCGCCAGCATTTTCATCAAGGGTGTGAGGATAAAAATAAAAAACCTCCGCAATGGCGTAACCCGGATGGGAGCATGGTAACTCTTAGACATGGAAGTATTCATGTTGGTATAAACACTATTGTTCTTATTTCGTGATGGAGTTGCCTGTTATTGATTGGAATAACAATATTATTGAGTTATCTTCTCAACACTTCAATCTGCCTGATCAATTCATCCACAGGTGGGATATCACTCATCGATTCACCATAATGAAGGTATCGAATGAGGCCTGACTGGTCGATGATGAACTCGGCAGGCATTCTTCCAAGTTTGAGAATATTGACCTCCTGCCGGTAAACATCAGCCACTTTCGAGCCAATATCCGTGCAGCCAGGGAAAGGGATTTTCTCCTCTTCCCAGTATTTTTTAAATGCCCGTGGACCATCCGGGCCGATTGCGATCACTTCCACCCCCAGCTCCATTAAATCAGAATATCGATCCCGCAGCTGACCCAGCTGCCACCGGCAAAATGGTCAAGCAAAACCACGAATCAAACACAGAAGGACGGCCTTTTTGTTTTGATAA
Source organism: uncultured Chloroflexia bacterium (assembly GCA_963802275.1). Lineage (GTDB taxonomy): Bacteria > Chloroflexota > Anaerolineae > Anaerolineales > Anaerolineaceae > CAZMZW01. The sequence continues at coordinate 427,788 of CAWDIB010000004.1, forward strand.
TTCTCCAATCGAACGGTGTTATCGTTTACATCCGTTAATGTGAAATCAGGCGCTGGAAGGTCAACATTTAATTGGGTAGGCATTTCGATTCACCTTTTCTTTCTCAGCGGAAGATAAATTCAGTATGGCAAATTCCCATTATTCTTTCCCAGAAAACGATAACTCTCGTGTAACCCGACTCCAAATGGTATCAAACATGGCTTCGGTTAATTTTCCTGTCTGTGTATTTTGCCGGCTAGGATGATAGGATGCCAGCAGCCAAGGGTTGTTTTTTCCAAACTGATAGAAGGCGTCATGATGAAATTCGATTTTTTGGCCCGAATCAAACAGCAAAATTTTTCCATATAAAATCAGTAAGTTTTCAAACGCCACCCTCCCCAGGGCAACCATTCCTTTTGGTTTTATTAAATCAATTTCCTGTCTCAGGAATGGAAGGCAATTGTGGATTTCATCTTTAGTTGGTTTATTACCAGGTGGTGCACAACGGCAAACAGCCGAGATCATCAAGTCCTTTAGAACCAATCCATCCTTTTTATCCCTGGCAAATGATTGGTTCGCCAATCCAACCCGATGGAGGGCTGCATATAAAAAAACTCCGGACGCATCGCCGGTGAACATCCGGCCGGTGCGGTTGGAACCATGCGCACCCGGGGCAAGACCAACCACTAAAACCCTGGCCTTAAGGTCACCGAAAGCAGGAACCGGTTTACCCCAATAGGTCTCACTTAGGAATGCCCTTCGCTTAACCCTGGCGACTTCCTCACGCCAGGAAACCAATCGGGGACACCTTCTACAGTGAATCACCTCCTGATTGTGGTTATCCCATAAGTCAATCATAGGCTGATCGATCATTGGATAAACATCGCATCGCCAAAGGAGTAAAAATGGTAATTCTCTTTAACAGCCAGTTCATACCATTTAGTTATTTTTTCCCACCCTGCAAAAGCACTGACCATCATTAATAAGGTGGATTTGGGTAAATGGAAATTGGTGATCATCGCATCCACTACAGCAAATGAATAACCCGGGAGAATGTACAGTTTGGTCATTCCTGAAAATTCCTTCACAACCTTATCGTCATTTTCCCGGTATACCGCAGATTCCAAAGTGCGGACGGTGGTCGTCCCTACGGCAATCACCCTGCGCTTTTCCCGGCGGGCTTGATTGATTTTTTCAGCAGTCGGCATATCCAACTCACACCACTCACTATGAATCTGGTGGTCCTCAGCAAATTCTTCAGTAACTGGTGAAAAGGTGTCCAATCCTACATGCAATGTCACTTCTGCAATTTCAAATCCTGAAGCAATCAAGCGGTCGATCAACTCGCGGGTGAAATGCAAACCAGCTGTGGGTGCAGCCGCCGAGCCGATCCGGTCGCCATAAATAGTCTGATAGCGTTCTGGGTCATCCAATTTTTTATGGATGTAAGGTGGAAGCGGCATCTGGCCGATCTCGGGCAAAATTTCTTCAATTGGCCGGTTGAATTCAACCATCCTTCGCGAAGATCCCAAATCTTCAACCAATCGGGCATGAAGATCATCGGAGATGGAAAGTCCAACACCGATTTTTACATTTTTTCCGCCAATCAATGCCTCCCAGTTTCGCTCATCTTGTTTATGCAGCAATAAAATCTCCACTTTGCCACCGGTTGGTTTTCGGGCGAAAATCCTGGCAGGGATGACCCGGGTGCGGTTGATAACCAACAGGTCTCCTGGACGAAGGAAGTCCTGTATTTCATGGAAGAATGTGTGTGCTATCAACTCGGATTTTCGGTCAACAATCATCAACCTGGAATGGTCACGCGGCTCTGTCGGAGTCTGTGCAATTAACCGGGTGGGGAGTTGGTAATCAAATAGGGATGTTTTCACGAACTAGATCAGGCGTGGCTGGTTTTCCTCTCTGAATTTCCTTCCCAGATGGTCATAGGCCAGTTTCGTCGCCACCCTGCCCTGGGCTGTGCGGCCAAGGAATCCAAGCTGGAGGAGATAAGGCTCGACCACTTCCATAATCGTATCCGGCTCTTCACTGATGGAAGCCGCAATGGTGCTTAACCCGACCGGTCCGCCATCAAATTTATCAATGATGGTAATCAGTACCATGCGGTCAATTTCATCCAGACCAAGTTGATCAATACTTAATAAATTCATCGCATCCAGTGCTGCCAACCGAGTGATTTTTCCATCATTTTTCACTTGTGCATAATCCCTTACCCGACGAAGCAATCGCAGCGCTACACGCGGAGTACCCCTCGCGCGACGGGCAATTTCATCCACCCCTTCGGCTTCGGTTTGAATACCCAGCAAATCAGCAGCCCTTTTTACAATCTGGCGCATGGAGTTTTCATCGTAATAATCAAGTCGATAAACGGCTCCGAACCTGGCCCTTAATGGGGAGCTTAGCAAGGCAAGCCGTGTTGTTGCACCCGCAACCGTGAATTTGGGAATTTTCAAACGAATTGAACGTGCTGAAGGACCTTTGCCTATGATGATATCCAATGCATATTCTTCCATGGCCGGATACAGGACTTCTTCAACCATTTTTCCCAAGCGATGGATTTCATCGATGAAAAGAATATCGCCAGCACGCATATTGGTTAATATGGCTGCCAGATCACCGGGACGTTCAATGGCTGGGCCGGAAGTTACTTTAATATTCACCTTCATTTCATTGGCAATGACATGCACAAAGGTGGTCTTTCCCAAACCAGGAGGACCATAAAAAAGGACATGATCAATTGGCTCATTGCGTTTAATAGCTGCCTGGATAAGGATAGCCAGATTCTCCTTCACCTGGTATTGTCCAATTAATTCCACCAGTGTGCGGGGACGCAGGTTATTATCCAACTGGTCTTCCGGCCGTTGTTCTGGGCTGATGATTCTCTCTTTTTCCTCACTCATCGGCTTGATTATACCTTTTCCTTAAGATGTCCCTCTTTTGAGAAAATTGCTATAGAATTGAGAAAATATTCTTTGAATCTTTTTGGGAGAATCTTCATGGAAAATGTTGTTGTTTCAAAACACCCGCTTGTTGCGCATAAGCTCACCAAATTGCGCGATAAAAATACCGAACCCAAAAAATTCAGGGAGCTGGTTAGAGAAATCGCTGGATTGCTTGCCTTCGAAGCTACCGAGGATTTGGTCATTACTCCCAAGAAGGTTGAAACACCATTGGCGATTGCGGACGGGTTTGAGCTGCAGGAAAAAATCGGCTTGATCCCCATTCTCCGTTCCGGTCTGGGGATGGTGGAGGGTTTCTGGGAATTGATGCCATCCGCCGAGGTGTGGCACATCGGCCTTTACCGGGATGAAAAAACGCTGCAGCCGGTCCAGTATTACAACAAATTACCGGTCGCACCTTCCGTGGCTGTCTGCCTCATCCTGGACCCCATGCTGGCTACAGGCGGTTCCGCCACAGCCTCGATTGATATCCTGAAGAAATGGGGTGTGAAGCGAATCAAATTTGTAGGCATCATCGGTGCCCCGGAAGGAATCGGTGAGGTGCAAAAATATCACCCAGACGTGCCCATTCATCTGGCCGCTGTCGACAGCCACCTGAATGAAATCGGATATATCGTTCCCGGTCTGGGGGACGCAGGTGACCGTCAGTTCGGAACCGGTTAGATTAGATAATTTATCTATTACTGGTTATTTAATCGCTGCTTTCACAATACCGAGAAAATCCGGTGCCTTAAGACTGGCCCCTCCCACCAAGGCACCATCAATATCCGGCATCTGAAAGTACTCTTTGGCGTTTTGACTGTTGACTGAACCGCCATACAGAATCCTGACATTTTGCCCAACATCCTGGCCATATGCCGAAATCAGTTGGTTACGGATGATTCCGCCAATCACATTTTGGGCATCTTCTTTGGTTGCCGCCCGGCCAGTGCCGATCGCCCATACGGGTTCATAGGCAATGATGATCATGCCCAACTGTTCCCTGGAAATATCCTGCAAGCCATTCTTTAATTGTCTTTCCACCACTTGTTGTGTCAAGCCGGATTCATTTTCCTTGAATGTTTCACCAACACACATAACGGGGATCAGCCCATTGGCAAGTGCGGCTTTAACTTTGCGATTTACGGATTCATCCGTCTCACCAAAATATTGGCGGCGCTCGGAATGACCGATGATGACGTATTGGCAGAATTCTTTCACCATGTTGGGTGCTACTTCACCAGTGAAAGCGCCTGAATTTTCCCAATGCAGGTTTTGTGCACCAACACCAATTCCAGTATTATCCAACATCTGGGAAACCACCATCAAAGAGGTAAAGGGCGGGCAGACCACCCGGTCGACTTGTTGAATGGTTTTCATCTCCGGCAGCAAATCGGCTATTAATAAAGTTGCCTGCTCAGCCGTCTTATTCATTTTCCAATTTCCGATTACGATTGGTTTTCTCATCTTTTTCTCCAATTGGGATTATTTTTCCTGGCTCAAGAATTTTTTCCATTGCTGCTGAAATGCCTGGATGATCGTCGAGGCAGACATAAACAACAATCCAATTGCGCTGGAAAGAAGCCAGGGAATCATATACCTGCCACTGGTTGACCATAACATATATGCAGAAAATATCAAATAAACTGCAAATAAGAATTCGGAGAGGGTCAGGTTGCCAAGAAAAACCGCCTTTTTGTCTTTTTCCAAAATAATCGGTTTTTCACCCACCCTGGGCGTGCGCACAAATTCACCGCCTTTTTGAAACAGACCGGAAACCACACCCGCAAAGGCATCCAACGAGATGCCAACAGCAACCAATAAAGCTAATGGCAAGTGCAATAATCTTTCCATTAGATTTTCTTTTTGTTCCAATTGACCGATCGAAAATAAAATGGCTGGTCCAATCCCGCCCAATGCCATCCACCATAATGATTTTATGAAATCACCGCTCAATAGACTAAGCGGCAATATGAGGGAAAGTGAGATCGGAATGGCAGGAACGGTTACATAACTGAGCAAATGGAGTACTGCCATCACCTTGACCTTGAATGGCAAAGAAGCCTTCAGTACCTTGAGAATATGCTTTCGAAAATTCTGAGCTGAACCCCTCGCCCAGCGATTCTGTTGAAGCTTGAAAGCTGCCATGTCATCCGGTAATTCTGCTCTTGATAACGCCTGAGGATGATAAATACCCTTCCAGCCATTCAGTTGAGCGCGGAAAGAAGCATCAATATCTTCCGTTACCGTATCCCATTTCCAACTATCGATAGATAACAGGCATTCCTTGCGCCACATACCAGCGGATCCCGAAAAACCCATGAACAATCCGCCTATGCTGCGGGCGTTTTGTTCCACGAACAAATGGCCATCATAGGTTATCCCACCCATATAGGTAATGAGATTGGTGTCCAGGTTTTTATTGGTCCAACGTGTTTGCACAAACCCAACCCTCTCATCAGAGAAGAAAGGGAGAATCTCCTTGATAAAATCCGGGTACGGCTCATAGTCAGCATCAAAGACGAGGATGTAATCACCGCTGGCATTTCCCAGACCAAATGCCAAATTTCCAGCCTTATAGCCAATCTGCGATTTACGGTGGTAATACTCAATCCAGAAACCCTTTTTCTGGTACTCTTCGACCAGTTTTCGCAATAACGCTTGTGTGCGATCTGTCGAATCATCCAGAACCTGGATTTGCAATTTCTTCTTGGGATAATTCAATTGAGTAATATACCTGAGCAGGTCAGCTACAATCTTTCCCTCGTTATAGATGGGCAATTGCAGGCTGACAACAGGTAAATGTGCCCTTTCCTCGCTCTTTTTTTTCGTCCAAATTTTCTTCCTTTTAAATAAATAAATGCCGCTCAGAGTTAAACTGTTTACCCCATATAAGAATAATATGGCTGCACAAACCAGGTAAACCAATTTTAAGAGTAGCAATATATATTGGAAAGTAATCTGGCTCATCATTACAGGCATGAATTCTACCAAAAGAATTGCACCTGAATGCCGACATTGACGTTAACACCGAAAAAAGATATGATGACTTTTGCCCGGGTTGTACGGATGGCTGCTGCCTGATTTTTCAGGTAGAGGAAAGTCCGCACTCCACAGAGCACGATACCGGGGAATACCCGGACCGGGGAAACCTGGTGGACAGGGCCACAGAAACAAACCGCCTGGAAACAGGCAAGGGTGCAAAAGTGGTGTAAGAGACCACTGACAGATCCAGTAATGGGTTTGCCCGGCAACCCCTATCGGGAGCAAGGTCAAACAGAAACAGGCTTTAAAAGCGGAAGCGGCTCGCTTCATCTTCCCTCGGGGAGGCTGTTTCGGGTAGACCGCATGAGCCATTTGGTAACAAACGGCCAAGATAGATGGCCATCGCGGGATGGTGAATCACCATGCCAGACAGAATGCGGCTTACAGGCAACCCGGGTGCTGGTTTATTAATAAATAGTTTTTGAACGAAGCAATGAATTTTCTAATATTCTTATTTTATTGAGGTATTTATGAATAACAAGCCAGTTGGAACAACAAGTGAACCATCCAAAAATATGGTAGACACCAGCTATTTATGGGGAGGAATTATTTTCAGTGCCTTATTTACTTTCATGATTTGGTGGACTGGTCAACGTCTGGCAAATATTCCACACCTTCCGGACATGGGCGCATTATGGTATTACTGGAAATTGCCCGAACCGGCATTTTGGAGTCGATTGACCAGTTGGGGTTTTTATGCGCTTCATCAAATATCCATTTGGTATCTGATCTACTATGCACAAAAGCATGTCAACCAATACGTGAATGGAATTCATAAGGTCAATTTGGTTGCATTGGGGGTCAATGTTTTCTTCATTATTCTTCACCTTTTCCAAACGCAGATCTGGTATGACGGTTTGGCACAGGATGTATCCATTCTTAGTTCACAGGGATCTGTAATATTGATGCTTGCATGGATACTCTTAATGGAGAATAAGCGTCGAGGACTATTTTTTGGAAAGAAATTACCCATCAAAGATCATATTATCCAATGGGCAAGAAAATATCACGGGTTCATTTTTGCCTGGGCGACAGTATATACCTTCTGGTACCACCCGACTGAACCGACAAGCGGTCATCTTATTGGCTTTTTCTATATGTTTCTTCTGCTTCTTCAAGGAAGCCTTTTCTTTACCAAAGTTCATACCAATCGTTTTTGGATGGTCCTGCTTGAGGTTTTTGTTCTTATTCATGGAGCATTGGTTGCCGTAATGCAGGGAAATGGAATTTGGCCGATGTTTGCCTTTGGATTTGGCGGAATTTTCATCATCACCCAGATGCATGGATTAAATATGAAAAACTTGGTGAAATGGGCTTTCCTGGCTATCTACATTATGCTGGTTTTTATTGTCTATAACCAGCGAGGTTGGATCCTTCTCAACGAAATCATCCGAATCCCAATAATTGAATATTTACTGGTGGTCGTATTGGCATTGATTATCGGTTCTGGGCTATGGTTAGTAAATAAATTCTTTATTCGTAAAAGAGCAACCTAACTTTATTGATTCTTGGTTTTATGATGATTCTAAAATAAATTCTCAAGCTTTGATTAAAGCAAGGAGAAATTAAGAATAAAATTCCTTTACTTTTCTCATTGATTTCTTTTCTTTAAATCACGACTTTGAAATAACATTCCTCCCACCAGGAGTGCGAAAAATATCAATAGGTCCACAAGAAAATTGAAATGAGTCAATCCACCCAATCCCGCGCCTGCCATGGTCGCACCAAGAAATGCGGAGATGATAATAAGAGCCCATTCCATATAGCGGGAGATCAAAACCGCCCCCAGAACACCTGCACCCAAAAATAAAATCCATTGAATGGATTGTGGAATCTTAAAAAGACTGGCCAGAAAGTAACCCAGCAAACCCGCCCCTAAAAATCCGGCCAAAATTATCATGAATTTTTCCACATAGACTGCCAAGACGGCAAATCCGATTGCTAACAAAGACGCAATGAAAAAATGGACTGCCGAAATATAATCCTGCAGAAACTGTGAACTGATCAATAAACCGACTGTCAAACCAATTAATGCGGCAAATATCCAAAAAAGCTTTCGTCCGAAGAATAAAGTAACCAAGCCGAAGATGAGTGCTATAAGGGAAAGGATTCCTCCCAATATGGACCAAACGGTCCCAAAAATATTATTCAATGCATCAAACATTATTCCTCCTTGATGCTCTAAAATTTCAGTTTATTATACAATAATGGATGTGAAAGGGTATTCTGAATGATGCACATAAAAGTGGTTGAAACTCCAAGGCAACTAAAAGAATTCATTGATCTGCCATATTCGCTTTACAAGGACGATCCCAACTGGGTACCTCCGCTGCGCAGTGAACAAAAAAACCAATTCATCACCCGGAAGAATCCCATGCTGGAACATTGCCGTTATCAGCTATTTCTTCTCTATCAAAACGACCGGGTGGCAGGTAGGATTGCAGCATTTACCGACCAATTGGCATTGGAAACCTGGAAGCAGCCCATTGGGTTGTTCGGCTCCTTTGAGTGCATCAATGACCAGGAGGCAGCTTATCTTTTGCTTGAATCAGCCAAGAAATGGAATCAAGCACAGGGAATGAAATGGATGCGCGGCCCGTGGAGTTTTGCCTCTCAGGAATGGGGTTTGGTGATCGAAGGTTATTCTCCACCGCCGGTAATTCTTGCTCCTTATAATCCTCCCTACTATAACGATTTTCTATCCAATTTCGGATTCTTAAAAGCGAAAGACTTGATGGTGTATGTTATCGATGCTGGTGAGGGTTATCAGGTACCTGACAAATATCTTCAATTAACCGATAGGATCGAAAAGCGCTTCCAGGTAAAAGTCCGCTCAGTTGATATGGCGAACCTTGAACAAGAGGTTATGATAATCATGGAGATTGCAAACCGCAGCATTGCCGATAACTGGGGTTTTTATCCAGTCACCCAGGCGGAAAGCCGGGCTATGGCGCATGATTTAAAGCAAATCATCAATCCAAAGGCTGTTTTAATTGCTGAGAACAAGGATGGGAAACCAGTCGGGTTTGCCATATCCCTACCGGATGTCAACCTCTTATTAAAAAAGTTTAATGGCAGATTATTTCCGTTCAATTGGCTTTGGCTCTTGTTAGGATTAAAAAAGGTCAATCAATACCGCATGTGGGCGCTGGGGGTCATTCCTGAATATCAAGGGAAAGCCATCGATACGCTTCTTTATAAAAGCACCTATGAAGCCATTTACAATCCCACGGTAAGAGTTGAAATCAATTATGTACTGGAAGATAACCAGCGCATGAATAATGCTCTGATGAACCTGGGAGTCAAACCGCTGCGCCGATACCGTGTTTATGAGATGGCAATATAGAAGAATATTTTCAGCAGATTTAATTCATTATTGCATCGACCAATGAAGCCCCCAGGAACGCGAAGATAAACATTTTTAACAACTTTCCAAAAAAACAAAACATCAAGAACCGCCAGATCGGCATCTTCAAGGTGCCAGCTGCCATTCCAGCCAGGTCAAAAAGTGGATTGGGTATCAGCGATAATACAAAAATTGTTACATTGCCATATTTTTTCATCCACGCCATCACGCGGACATACCAGTCTTTTTTTTCAACAATCACCTGACCACCAAATCCAGCCAGGTAGCCAGTCAATTCGCCAACGGCTGAACCGCCTGCAGCCGCGACAGCAACCCCGAACGGATTAAAAACTGCGCCCATGGCTGTTGTGATAAGAATCCCCGGAATCGGGATGATGATGGTTGCGTTTGCCAGAATGGAAATCAGGAATATTCCGGGGTAACCATAAACCCCAAGATTCTTGACTTCGTTCCTATAATAAAAGATGAGAAAGGTTAAAGCAATGACCAAGAGAAGAACTAAAACATGAAGCAATGTATCGCGATGATTCTTTTTCATAAAAACAGGACTAATAAAGCAGGGATTCGATACGCGCAATCACCAATTCCATTGCCACTTCATTAAGCCCCCCTTCCGGTATGATCACATCAGCATATCGCTTGGATGGCTCCACGAATTCAAGGTGCATTGGACGAACGGTCGTCAGGTATTGTTGAATGACCTTATCCATGGTGCGCCCACGCTCGGCGATATCACGCTGCAAACGGCGAATGAAACGGAGATCAGGGTCGGTATCAACAAACAATTTCACGTCGAAAATCTGTCGCAGGTTTGATTCTGCGAAAATCAGAATTCCCTCAACAATGATGACCGGTTGAGGATCAATACGGATAATCTTTTCGGTGCGGGAATGGGTACTGAAATCATAAACTGGTAGATTTACACTTTCCCATCTTTTTAGCTGGATGATGTGCGCCAGCATCAATTCGCTTTCCAGGGAATCCGGGTGGTCAAAATTAACCGCCGCCCGTTGGTTGGGCGGCAGGTCTTTCAGTTCGCGGTAATAAGCATCATGCGGCAGATAAGCTATGCGGTCCTTTCCAACCCTTTTAAGGATAACGTTGGCGACGGTGGTTTTCCCTGAGCCGGTCCCACCGGCAATTCCAATCACAATCGGATCACGTTGAGGTGGCATGAAAAAATTATAACTGATAATTATTTAGTAAAATATAATTATGACCATGCACAACATCAACGTGAACCTTTTTTATCATTTAAAAGATAAAGCTGGAACCAACAAAGTCCTTGTGGGTATACCGGATACAGCCACGATCAAAGAGCTGAAGCAAATATTAATTACCAAATTTCCCGCGCTTGAATCTCATTTGGATAACATCCTTATCCTGATCAATCAAAAAATCGCCCTGGATGAGGATATCATCCCCAAAGATTCCCAAGTGTCGTTCTTAACCCCCATCGGTGGTGGATGATCAATCAAGCATTTTTTGCCTGAAAAGCGCCTGGCAGGAAATATCGGGAGGATAGTCCTGGACCCGGGCAGCGCCCTGCCTTACTAGTTCCAGATTAACAAATACCTGATCCACAAAAACAAAGCGCAATAACCTGCCATATTGATCCTTATCTTTAACATCTTTTACCATCCAAATAATTTTTCCCAGAACCAGATCAACATTTTTCTGCCTGGCAATTTCGGCTTCCCATTTTTCCTCACTGTGATATTCGGGAGCATTAATACCGATATAGCGCACTTCAATCGATTGCCCATCCATCTCGACTTCAATCGAGTCACCATCGATCACTTTGATGACTTGTGCCATTTCCCGGTTGTTTTTGCGTGGGACACAAGAAAATTCAGGGGGTACAACCATCGTTGGAATGGCAGTGGGCACCGGCTTTTTTGTTGGCGCAATTAAATTTTCTGAACGATTATTTCCACGATAATGGCAAGAAGAAAATAAAAAGAGAAATAAAGACAGAATAAAAAGTCTCTTTTGGGTAAAATTCATATTGATAATCCCACAGTTTTCATTGGATATAATCAATTTGCAGTGCAAAATTGATACGGAAGAAAAGCCACCGAAGGGAATCGAACCCTTGACCCGCCGCTTACGAAGCGGCTGCTCTGCCAGCTGAGCTACGGTGGCGCACGGCAGATTATAACAGTCATTGGTAATTATAATTGAAATGAACATCGCAATAATTTCTTACCATACCTGCCCGCTGGCAACACTCGGCGGCAAAGATACCGGCGGAATGAATGTTTATGTCCGCGATCTGACGCGGTATCTGGGAATGGGCATCCATGCGGATGTTTTCACCCGTTCACAGGATGAGCATGTGCCACATGTATTGCACGATCTGGGGTTCGGCAATCGCGTTGTCCATATTCCAGCCGGCTCTGAGCACCCGCTTACCAAGAAAGAGTTACCGGCAGTCATACCTGAATTTGTTCAAGGGATCAAAAATTTTGCCGATCAGAAAAAAACCCGCTATGACCTTATCCACAGTCATTACTGGATGAGCGGGTTGGCGGCCATTGAATTGAAAAAAAGTTGGCAAATCCCAATTCTCCAGATGTTTCATACCTTATCGCGACTTAAAGCTCAAAAAAATTTCCTTTCACCAGATGAGGATGAATCCAGGCCGGTAGGCGAACAAATAGTCATGGATAATGTTGACCACATCATTGCCGCAACAGATGATGAGAAAAATAAAATGGTTCAACTCTATCAAATAGGCACGGAAAAGATTTCCATCATTCCTCCCGGTGTTGACACTTCACATTTTTATCCCATTCCTCCCGATGAAGCAAAAGCTTTTGTAGGTGTACCACCAGAAGAAAAAATGCTGCTTTTTGTCGGCCGGATTGAACCCTTGAAAGGGATCGATAAAATCATCCATGCCATTGCCAATCTTCAAAAAGCAGATGTCCTTTCAAATTGTCCTCATTATTTGATCATTATCGGCGGAGACCCGGAAGCCCCAGCCGCCGAGATGGACGAGGAAATGCTGCGGCTGCAACAATTATGCCGTGATCTGGAAATTGGCAACCTTGTTCTTTTCCTGGGTAAACAAAGTCAAGACACCCTACCCTATTACTACTCTGCTGCCGAAATGGTACTGGTTCCCTCCCATTACGAGTCTTTTGGGTTGGTAGCCTTGGAAGCCATGGCCTGTGGCACACCCGTTATAGCCACCCAGGTAGGCGGATTAACCGACCTGGTTAAGAATGGATTTTGTGGCTTAACCGTACCGGATGATGATCCTCAACAACTGGAACTTAGCATGACCCAGCTCATTTGCAAGGAGGAGATTCGCCAACAAATGAGCAGCCAAGCATTGACCTATGCGAAGTCCTACTCCTGGGAAATTATTGCACCACGCATTTTCAAGGAATATCAACGGCTGATAAAAAAATAAGTCAATCCTTCCATTCACGGATTGAGGTCTTCCGTATCCCACGTTGAATGGCCTTATCTCCATATTTCTGATGAAGTTGGTCAACTGCATCCAATAATCGCTTTTCCTTTTCATTCTGATGGTCGAAAAGTGATAATTGCTGAAAAGCATCACATAACTGGCTCACACCGACCCCCAGCAAGCGCACTTTCATCCCTTTTTTCCATGCAGCAGAGAAAAGCTGACTGGCAGAAGAAAGAATAACTGAATCCTGGCTGGTGGGCTGCAGCAAGGTTAGCTGCCGGGTCTGTGTTTGAAAATCAGGCCAGCGAATTTTGATTCGCACCGTGTATCCGGTGAGCTTACTCTTTCGGAGACGATAACCAACTTTCCGGCATAGGTCGGTCAAAGCTTCAAGTAACTCCACCTCGTTTTCTTTATCCTGAAAAAAGGTGATCTCATTACTGATTGATTTAACTCCATCCATTTCCGCCACCGGGCGATCATCAATCCCATTGGCATGCGAAAAAAGAATATTTCCAAGTTTTCCAAGACATCCTTCTAAATCCTTTTCACTCTTTTTAATAACGTCCCCAATTGTAAAAATTCCGATTTCTTTTAAGCGTGCCGCCGTTTTTGGCCCAATTCCCCACATTTGTTCGATGGGTAATGGAGCAAGAAATATCTTTTCCTGCCCGGGCGTCACTTCGAGAATTGCCATTGGTGCAGTATCGCTTTTATGCCGTAACTTACCGATGTTTGTGGCGATTTTAGCAACCAATTTATTGGCAGCCAGACCGATTGAGCAAGGCAGGTTTAAGTCCTTGAATATCTTGGACTGAATTTCCCGCGCAATCGTCAATCCACTTTGAGGTAAATCGGTCAAATCCAAAAAAGCCTCATCAATGGATACCTGTTCATACAAAGGCGTATAGCTTCGAAGGATGGACATGACCTGCCTGGATGAGTTTATATATTCCTTGTAATGGCTTTGGATAACCTTTAAAGACGGATACAACCTGATGGCGCGGCTCATGGGCATGGCGGACCTGATTCCACGCTTTCGGGCAGCGTATGAACAAGAGGTCACCACCCCCCTGCCCTCTGGTGACCCACCGACGGCAAATGCCTTGCCTTTCAAAGACGGATCCAGCTTTTCTTCAACTGCACAGAAAAACGCATCCAGGTCAACATGAAGTATCTTGCGGTAACTTGGCATCAGTATTCTTGATCCAGACACTTATTAATTATAGCAAATATGTTCTATACTACTGGGACTTTTTTGTAAATGATCCCCAAGATCATCTCATCGCTTTTTTTAGATTTTTTATTGCATCAATGGGCGTGGGATCGACCTGATAAGCCATTGACAGATAGTATGAGAGAAAATCGCCAAAAACCAAACTGGCCCACATTTCTGCCAACTTGCTTTCCTCTTTCAATTCCACAACGTCCGTATTCATTCCCTCACGCAGCATTTCCATACGTGTCAGATTTACTCTCAGGCGATTACGCGGGTGCAAAAATGTTGCCGATAAAAACAACACCATGGTCTTCGACAATACTTCCCCGGCAGAAAATATTCCAGCCAGGGTATTGTGATCCATTTCTGGCAGACTTTCAAATTGAGCCCATGCCTTGGAAAGTTCATTGATCTGGCATTTAATACGCTTTGCGATGGGTGCCAGATGATCAGACCCAACAATAGTCACCCAACGATCCAGCATCTGGCCAGCCATGCGTTTGGCAGGATTCTGTTTTACAGGAATATCAATATCCACATTTCTTATCATCTTTTCCATGGCAAGAACGGCTGACTGGACATTTTTTCCTTGGTCGGGAATGAAATCGAGTCGAGTCATCAACGCCAGCAAAAGTCCGAATGAATAACCCACTGCTGATCTTGGTTGCCTTTTATGGGAAAATTTCCATAAAGGGATGGAATGAGTATCTGACCTATTGGAGATCTCCCCGCCAGTGGATATGACCATTAAGCTGCAGCCGCGCTGCAAGGCTTGGTCAAAGACTGAAAGCACCTCTTCGGTATCGCCAGAATGAGAAGAGGCGACAACCAGAATTTCCCTGCCTCGAGCCCAGTAAGGAAGTTGATATTCTCTTAAAACATGAACCGGGCAAGACGATATATCAGCTACATAGGCAGCCAGCAGGTCAGCACCAATTGCCGTGCCACCCATACCCGCCAGGATAATATTTGTGACTTTTTTGAATGCTGGAAGTTCATTTTCCAGACCCAATTTCCAGGCTTTAATTAATTGATTGGGTAGATCCATTAATTCATTCCGCATACCACTGCGGTCTATTTTTGGATAAAAAGCCAAATCATCCAAATCGAACAAGGACATTATTTTTCTTGTTCAGCATGACGGACAATTTGTTTGAGCAAATCCAGCATTTCTATCCATTCTTCTGTATAGAACGTCAGCATGGTATTACCAATCTCAAGGTGATAACATACCTCCCCATCCACGTCTTCACCTTTCCATGCCAATAAATTGGTAGTCTCGGCAATCACTTCAAACTTTTGTTCCATATCCTGTGTCATTTCTTCTCCTTTATAGATGGTTTTATCTTCCGGTTTGAGTTTTTTACTTTTTTGACAAATAGATCCTGCAACTTTTTAGTGATTCTTCCGGTCAATGGCAAATCGCTGGTCCTGGAATATTCCCTTTCCATGCCCTCCCAGGGATCTTTATCCAGCATTTTTCTTTGTGTGTATTGAAAAACCAGTTTAAGCGAAGCCAGCACGGGTGCAGCTAAAAACATGCCCATCAATCCGAACAAATTGGCACCGACAATGGCAGCGACCATGATGGCAGCGGGATGTAATTTCAAAGCACCACCCATCACACGCGGGGTAAAGGTATTGTCATAGATGTTATCCAACAGCCAGGCAGAAGCAGTTACCAGTAATGCGTAGGAAAAAGAATCCAACCCAAATGCAGTCGTATTCTGGAAAAGAGCAACCAGGAAATATGTGATCCATGCGACTGCAACGCCAATATATGGGATCAGATTCGCAATCCCGGCGCCGATGGCTAAGCCAATATAAAAATTCACACCTAGAATTCCCAAGAGCAGCGAATAAAGAATTGTTCGGATAAATATGACCACCGCCTGACCTTTGAGAAAGGAATTCCAAATTAATGTAATTTCCTTCCCCATCCTTTCCAGGTCCCCCTGATAACTATTAACATTCAAGATTATTATTTTTTCCCGCGCCCCGCCAGTCTCAATGGTCAATAAATAAGATAGTATCAATGCAAAGAATATGGTGGCTACCACCTGGGCTGCACCGCTTGCCAAGGATCCAATTAAGTCTCCCAATCTTGCCAGCGTGGGTTGAATGAGTGCAATCAATTGATTTCCCAAATCCGCCCAGTCGATCTGGTTCAAGTCAATATCGAATGGTCCAATGCGATATTTTTGGGATGTGATGTCCACCAGCAAACCGGGAAGATTGGGAAGGTTTTTTTGCAGAAAGACGATTAAACCTTGTATTTGTTCTATTAATGCCAGACCACCAGCCGTCATCAAGATTAAAAACAATAGAATGGTTATGATGAAAATAATATTAACGGCAAGGTTCCAAGGGATGTGAAACCTGGTGCGCAAAAACACGGCAATAGGATGGAAAAGCAATGTCAACAGTAACGCGATAACCAGGGGAGTAATCAGATTGGAGAACTTCAGCAGCAATACCAGAACCGCAGCAACTATTATGACATTAATGATTATCTTGGTGGTATTGTTCCAAGGAGGGGACGGTTGGAATTTTGATTTACTCATCAACGACATCCGTTTATTTTTAAGGACAAATTCCGGGTGACATGGCATTAAAAAAGCCGGGGAATAAATTGCACCATTGGTTAAAGATGTCAATCAAGAGAAATGGAATAATGCAGAATAATATCAAGAAAAATATAGCCATGATGGATACAATCAACCAGGCAGGGAGATGAAAAAACCTATCCCGCAATAAATGGAGCATGCCTTTTACTTCCAGTTGGGCATTTTTCTCAGAATAATTCGTTTCTTTTTTTTTCTTCATATACTCTCAATTTTATTAAAAGAAGCTCGTTCAGTTGTACTAAAAATCCCCGCCATGCCGTGTGCAGCGAAGTTTTGAACCTGTTTTCACAGGTTGGGTTCCGCCTCGTACGCTCCGCCTTGGCTCGAGCCTATCGCGTCACATCTGAAGATTGGAACCCTTTTAATCAGTGTTGGCTCAAAACCTGATTGCTACATCACGAACACAGCAGGGCAATATTTTTATACCACAAATTAATATACCTGTGAATAATAATACAAGGGAAAAAACAAAAGATGAGTGAAACGGTGATAAATCTGCGATTAAAATTAAGATGATATGGAAAACAACAGATGCTTTATCGCCACTGATTTTTGCCAGGATACACTCCAACAGGTCTTTTGGATTCAAAATCAGCTGGTCAAAGATGGTTTTCAAGAAATTCGCTGGATGAAAGCAGATAATTTGCACATCACTCTCAAATTTCTCGGGGATACAGCAGTGGAAAAAATCACAGTATTGAAAGATAAAATAGACCATATTTGCACGACCACACAATCTTTTGAATTGAGCTATGAAAAAATAGGGGTCTTCCCGGGATGGGCGAACCCGCGCATACTTTGGCTGGGATTTGAAAGATCAGCGCAATTACACACCTTGGCAGAAAATATTGAGACTGAGTGTAATGAAACGGGCTTTGAAGCAGAAAAAAGGCCCTTCTCACCCCATTTGACCATCGGCCGATTCAAGCGAGATTTTCCACTGCACAAAACGGCACTGTTGCGGGAAAAATGCAGCCAGTTGCATTTTGACATACCAAAAGAAAAAATTACCAATGTCCACCTTTACCGCAGTATCCTGAAACCATCAGGTGCAGAGTATTCACGAATACATTCTTCATCATTATTAAATGGTTGAAACAATTCATGTTAAAATCCGGGCATTACTTTTAAGAGGTGAAACCTGCCAAAACCCAGTTCCATTGAAATAGCCAGAGATATCGTCAATGGTTTGGAGGACAAGAAAGGCGAGGATATTGTCCTGCTTGACATTCAAAAAATCAATGCTTTTACCGATTATTTCATCATTTGTTCAGGAACAAGCGAGCGCATGCTGCGCAGTTTGATGCATGCCGTGCTGGATGAGGTGAAGAGCAAATATCAGATAGATGGCAATGTGGAAGGCGCGGCAGACAACGGCTGGATCGCCATAGACCTCATTGATATCGTTATTCATTTATTCTCGCCAGACCAGCGGGAATATTACCAATTGGAAGAATTATGGAAAAATGGCAAAGTCATTCTGAGGGTGAAATAAGAAAATTGGCGATCTGCTAAATTACCCTTTCTTGAATCGTTCAAATTCCGAAAGAACTTCCTGGCTATGGTCCGCTGGTTTTACACCATCAAAAATTTTCACAATTATTCCTGTTTCATTAATTAAAAAGGTGGTTCGAAAAACACCAAAGTATTCATGCCCCATGTTCTTTTTCTTACCCCAGACGCCATATAATTCGCAAACCTCGTGATTTTTATCTGCCAATAAAAGGAATGGCAGGTCGAATTTCTTTTGAAAGCGGGCATGAGATTCGCTGCTATCCGGACTGATGCCGATAATCTCAATTCCTGCTTTTTGATAGGCGCTGTAATCATCCCGGAAGTTGCACGCCTCCTTGGTGCAGCCGGGTGTATCATCTTTTGGGTAAAAATACAGCACGATTGGTTTTCCACGATAATCCGATAACTTATGGGGGTGTCCATTGGCATCCATTAATGTAAAATCGGGAGCAACCATTTCTTCTTTCAGTTTCATTTTTTCTCCGTTATTTCGTATTTTCCAATAATTGTGCAAATTCTACCAGACCAAATTCGCTTTTCACTTCACGACGCTGCAAAAAAAAGAGGTTTCCTGAACCATGTCCATTACTGATTCCCAAACCCAGGGCGGAATGGTAGCCGATCCGTTTAACCCAATCCATGGTTAGCGGATCTGCTTTTCCATAAGGATAAGCAAACGTGGTGACTTTCAAATTCAAAATGCTTTCAATGGTTTTTTTTGAATTACCAATCTCATCACGCAATGCTTGAGGTTCCTTAACCAAATCAATATGCCGCATTCCATGGCTGCCGATTTCCCATCCATGGTCATTCATGTTGCGAAGTTGCTCCACTGATAAAAATCCCTCGACATTGATGCGATTGGCAATGATCAGCGCGATTCCGGTAAATCCTTTTTCCCGCATGATTGGGAAAGCATTGAAATAGACATTTTCGTTGCCATCATCAAAAGTGATCATCACTGGTTTCTGCGGTAAATCCGCGCCATCTAGAATTGAATGCGCCAAATCAGCCATTGAAATGGTCTTAAATCCCTTCTCAAATAAATACTCCATCTGGTCAAGAAAAACTGCTTGTGAAACTGAATAGGCATTGGCAGGCGTGCCATTTGTGATGTGATGATAGAGCAGGATCGGAACGTAAACTTTTCCCGGTCCCTGGCGAACCAGACTGCTGGCAGAATCAGTCATGACATTAAAATTGTCAATCGGGCTGGGTGTGAAGGCAGGCTGAGAAGTCACATCTGGTGATGCTGTATTTTCTTCCGTTTTGCCTGGTTCCTCAAAATTATTAAAATGCAAATTAATATTTAACTCCTGTCCCGTTAAAAACGTACAGGAACAAATACTGAGTATGGCCAGTACAAAAATGATCTTTTTCAATTTTTTTAGTTAAGCCACAATGACAGGATTGAAAAATAAGCTGTAAAGAGAGCTATGGAAACCGCAGTGAATTCCAATGCCTGAATGTTTGGCTTTCTTCCAGAAAGAATCTGGTTAACCTGCCAGATTTGAATCAGCCCAATCGGTATTGTCATCAAGGCAGGCCAAATGAGTTTCCAGGGTAATTCGAAGAATGTTCCCGCCAACAAGATGAGATACCCCATTAATAGAGATAGATTGTGCAGGCGTAAAACCGCGAATGAACCGATTTTTTTAATAAGAGACCCCGAGGATTTATTTTTTGAATCATATACCGATGAAATATTATTGACAATAAAAAATGCAAGGTACAGAAAAAACAAGGGGAAGGTTAAAAGAAAAACCAGCCTATGGTAGACTTTCACCTGCAAAGAAAAGGCAAAAGCGGGAATGATATTGGCATACAAGAAAGCCTTGAGGAATTCCTCCAAGCCCCATTGAGAAGTCTGTGAAG
Source organism: uncultured Chloroflexia bacterium (assembly GCA_963802275.1). GTDB lineage: Bacteria > Chloroflexota > Anaerolineae > Anaerolineales > Anaerolineaceae > CAZMZW01. The sequence goes on from CAWDIB010000004.1 coordinate 447,796, forward strand.
GAAATATTTCAACCATGCCAATAATGAAAATTCCCATTGAAATGAATAGAATACTAGTGGGATTTATCAAGTGTTTTATTATCAAAGAGATAAATGGAATGATACTGATTGCAAAAAATGCAACCCCGGACATCAAGGAAATGAAGATCGTTTCCTGTTTTTTCTTGCTTTCTTTTGGATAGAATGAGGTTTGTATTTGGAAATATTTCCCAATTAATTTACAGCCAATAAGGATAAACAGAAAAAACAACAACCCATTCCAAAAACCAGGCCACAGGGACTCATTACCCAAATAATGGTTGATAGCCAAGCCCAAAATATTTGCGGTCAGGAGGAATAAAAGATCGATTGACATAATTGCGGCAAGAATATATCTATTCATTAGTAAAAATTATTTTACTTCAGGTAATCCGAACCTGCATTTTGATATAAAATCATTCTATGCGAAGAATTGAGCGAAGAAGCGGCAATGCTTCCGTCCTCCCATCTCTGGTCATTATCAGTCTCATCTTTTTTGGTCTACAGACCTTCTTCTCCAACAACGATGGATTTCCGCAAATATTTTTATTATCGCTTTTATTCTTTTTTCTAATCTTTTTTTTCGTAATCTTTGCTTCAACTTTCTTTTTACTTCCGTTAAATAAACCGTCAGATCTCTTCGAATTGTTTCACAGGATTTTTTTATTTGCGCTTCACCTGCATGGACTTATTCAATTAGTCAGGGATGGCAGGCAGGATATCATTCACGCAGGGTTCAAGACGAATAACCCAGGATTGATATGGCTGGATTCAGCAAGTGCAGCCATCATCAGCCGCACCACCAGTTATCACCGTGTTGCAGGACCGGGAATCTGTTTTACTCAGAAAGGGGAGTTTATCTCAAACGCAATAAGTCTATCCCCTCAAAAAAAATGGGTGGGACCACTTGAAGATGAAGAACCATTTCATCCACAGGGGAAAAAGGAATCCTGGGAAGATTTTCAATCCCGCTTGAAAAGAGCTGAAACGACCACCGCATTCACGTTGGATGGTAAAAAGATCATTGCCAGTTTCTTATTGGAATTCAAGCTGGATGCGGCTGCTGGGGAGGGAAGATGCCCCTACGGCTTTAATCCGATTGTAATAAAAAAAGCAGCACTGAGTCAAGCGCAGGAAACGAGAGATGGTATGACAGGATTCGTGGAGGAATGGTTTGACCTGCCCGGCATATTGGTTGCTGATTATTGGAAAGAGTTCATCGGTCATCATAGATGTGAAGAAATTACATTAAATGAAAAAGATGTTTTGAACGAATTTTTGAAAGAAATTCGAGTTTGCATTTCTGATACAAATTCACAAAAGACGAATCCAGCGATCCAACTTGAAGCAATTCGTCAATTAAAAAATCAAAGGGGAATTGCTCTTCAAGAAATTCATCTCATGCATGTTTTTATTGAAGATGATGCGATTCAAGACACAAGATTTCAAAAGATGCAGGAGTTCCCATCATCATACGTGGAAACAGTCTTAAAAAATGATGAAAAAGAAAAAACAGATATAACCATTCGCAGCCAACAAATGCTGGGAAATATTCTTGCCGGCATGATCAATGAATTATCCGTAAAAGGGAATCTTTCCTATGAGGCATTAAGCAAAAAAGTAGATCAGTATTTGAAAACACTTGCACGCAGGTGAGCATAACTGAAGAAAAAACAAGAATAAAATGCAGCTTATTGATAATTTGCTCAAAAAAGCTATCGTTTATTCCAGAAACGCGGACCTAAAGTCATTATTTTTTCGATGGATGACGCTGGCGGTTATCTTTTTGATATTCTGGTCTTTTTCCGCTCTTGTTATCAATCCTTTTCTTTTTTCGCTTTACGATGATGTCACCTCAGGATCAGCAAACAATTTGGATTTCTCTTTGCAAATCATTTCCTTATTTTTCAAACCCCCGGTTTTATTTCTTGTGTTTTCCATTCTTTCCGCGTGTCTTTTAGCCTACAAATGTATTGATAATTATTTCGTTTCCATTCATGGAAAAACAAACTTAATAATTTCCAAGTTTACCTTATGGAAAAGAGTCTTCGGAATTCCTAAAGACGAACTGACAAAAATCAGCGATTTGAAACAGGAGGAAAAGAACCTTCAGCCATTAATAAGAATCGGCGGTCCGGCAAGAATCATGGTCCCTGCAGAAAATGCGGTATTGCTCGAGGATCATAATCACCAAGTCCATATCATAGGACCAACAATGAACTTGCCGGGCGACTATTATTTAATGAATAATTTTGAATTATTAAAAGATGTGATTAATCTTCAGAATCAATCCATCCAAATGGACGTAAAAATCCAGACCAAAGATGGACAACAATTGTTAATAAAAAACCTTAAAGCAATTTTCAGTGTTCATCGCGATAGAAAAACAACAACCCTCACACGTCCCTACCCTTTTAATACCCATTCCATCTTCACGCTTTATTACAGTATTGCACCTGGTTCTCTGCAGGACAAATTTGGCGATATTCTGAAATGTGGATTAATCCACTTTATGAGACAATTTAATTCTTCAGAATATTTTAGATCAGGAAATAATCTGCCTGCTAAAACTGAGAGAAATCAATCACAAAATAGACTGCCTTCCATTTTTCGTAAAAGACAAAAATTCAGCGCCATAATTCGAAAGCCAATTTTTTCTTTTTTTCATAAACACATTCAGAAAAAAAGCTGGTTTTTACATAGAAGAGTAAAAATTTTTCGGCGGCTTTATCTTGACTCAATCAGTTCTACTGAAATTCAAACTCGCAATCTGGAAGAACAAAATAGCAAGAATTTTACGGATTTCATCAATAATTTTCAGACATATATCAGCCCATACCTGGAAAAGAAAGGATTTCAACTTCACCTGCTTTCTTATGGGACGATTGAATTTGAAAAGAAAAATGAAAACATCAACTTAACTATAATGGGTAAAAATGAAGTTAAACACTCGGATATAAATTTTCAAAATCAAATAACGCAATTGTTGATAGATATGAATGATTCAACCTACATTTTTGCCGACAAGGAATATAAAAAGGAGAACCTGAAAAAGATCCGAACCATCCTGGAAAGCAGTTTATATACCGAAAACGGAAAATTGAACTTTCACGATCGGCAATTGGAAAAAGCGATTGAGAGTATTGATCAAATCATAGGAAGTCAGGAATAATCCAGTGATGATAGAAGAGCGCATGTTCATATCTGAAAAAATTCAGCAAGCGATAAAAGAAAAGCAGCCAATCGTTGCCCTTGAATCGGCGGTCATCACCCATGGCCTGCCGACCCCCATCAATTATGAGCTGGCAATGGAAATGGAAGAAATCGTCAAAAAACACTGTGCCATTCCTGCAACCATTGCAGTAATAGACGGGCGCTTGATTATAGGGGTGTCACAGCAGCAAATTCATCAACTCGCATATTCAAGCAACACCATCAAAGTAAGCCCGAAAAACATGGCAGTTGCCCTTCATTCAAATAAATATGGCGGCACAACCGTTGCCGGGACCATGGTGGCTGCCTGCCTGGCAGGGATTCAAGTATTTGCCACCGGAGGGATAGGCGGTGTACACCTCAATTCCAATTTTGATGTATCAGCCGACCTGAAACTCCTTGCGCAATCCCGAATGGTGGTTGTGTGCGCCGGAGCAAAAGCCATCCTGGATATCCCTTCCACATTGGAAGTGCTGGAAACTTTTGGGGTGCCTGTCATCGGATACAAGACTTCAGAATTCCCTGCTTTTTATTCGCGGTCAAGCGGTTTGAAGGTTGATTTTAAAGCAGATGACATTGATAACATCGCTGATTTGGCAAGAATCCATTGGGACCTGGGGTACAATAGTGCCGTTTTGGTTACCGTACCGATTCCGCCACAATATGAAATCGAAAAAGAGGCTGTCGCATCGGCACTGGAAAAAGCCATCCGCGATGCTGAAAAAGACCACATCCATGGTGCGGAAGCAACTCCCTACCTTCTAAAGAAAATGAGCAAATATACCCAGGAAAAGAGTCTGCAGGCAAATTTAGCATTATTAAGAAATAATGCTCAAATTGCAGCTGAAATCGCTGTTGAGCTATACCGATAAATCACACCCTTTTTTTTGAGTAGTAATTGTTTCAATCAGGATTACTGGTTGGGCTACTGGTCGGTCTGGGTGTTGGTGTGGAGGTAGGAGTTGGCGAGGGAGCGGGTGTCCGCGTAGGTGTCTTTGTGGGGTTTGTAGTTCTGGTTGGAATGGGGCTCGGGGTGGGTGTTGAAGTTGGCGGGGTGCCAGTCACTTCAAATGTTCCGCTGATTTTCCATGCAGTACCCACAAATATCTGCACCTCATAATTGCCGGGAAGCCATTCTTCGGGAGATAATTTGGATTCGGTGAAGCCAAAGCCCCCGGATGCACCGTTCCAAGGCAAAGTTTCATAAGAAATCAACTCACCTTCACGGAACCATAATGCAGTCCATTGTGAACCGATGATCATCTGGTCATACGAAAAAGAACCATACAGGGTAACAATCGGATTTCTGAAAACGTTTTCCGGGTTCAACGGTCGTAAGATTTTATCCAATTTTCGTGAGAAAGTGATCTGGCTGAAAACTGCCCTTGGATTGGGTGTGATGGTGGATTTAAAACCTTCACTGATGACAACCGGCAAAACCGGTGCGGGGGTAAATTGCGGTGTGGTCGTGATGGTAGGAGTAGGAGTGATGGATGGCGTTTGAGTGATTGTTGGCGTGAGCGTGTGGGTTGGCGTTTGAGTTGATGTTGGTGAAGGTACAAAATACCGATAAACGACTGGCTCGGTGAACCGGTTGAAAGCAAATGCAATACCAACCACAATAATGCCAGAGAGAATCAACAACCATACGCGTTGCAATAATTGCTGTCTCTTGATGAAGAAATAAAGACGCTTGGCCTCCTGAAATCCGCGCCAGGCGCGGTAAAAGAAAGAGCCACCCAGAATAAGAAGAAGAAAAAAGACAACCCTGACAGTTGTGGCAATATCCAGTTTCATTGATTATTATGCTTTCATTAAAGATTCGAAACCTCTCCCTGCAACTGCCTCCTTCGGAACAGGCGCGTCACCGAAAGGACTTTGGGGAGAACATCTACATAAATATTGTAAACGAATTTATTAACCGGGTAATCCCAAGCGCCGATGGTTTGTATCAACCTTCCGCCAAGGCCTAATTTGAATCGAACAACACCCCACATGGGGTCAGCTTCATCCAGCACATTGGGGGCACCCCATAAATCATAAATTGTGCAGCCCATTTGTTTGGCAGCACGCATCGCCTCCCATTGAAGTAGATAATTGGGCATTTTTTCCCGATGGCTGTCACTCGACATGCCAAAAAAATACCAGGTTTTTCCGGCCAACATAAAAAGAATCAAACCCGCAACAGGTTTTTTATCCACCAGAGCCAGAAGCCCCAGCGCCCTATTTTTCTGTATAAATCGTTTCCACAGTGAGAGGTAATATTTTTCAGGTCGAATGATAAAACCATCCCGTACCGCGGTTTGTGCATACAGGTCATACAATGCGGCCAAATCTTTTATTTCAGCTTGCCGGATCTCAACACCCTTCTTTTGTGAAAGCCGTATGTTATATCGCGTTTTTTGTTTCATTCCATTTAACAAATCGTCTTCGCCAGGCTTCAGATCAATCCATACGGTATTTTTAAATTGAATCTGCTCATGCGAATATATCCAACCGGTGGCGGATAATCGTTTGGCAGTCAGTTTTCCATGATGGAGAGAGCCTTCTGGTGGATTATTTGAATCCTGATAATCTCGGATTACTTCTGGATCAATTTTAATGAAAATGGCTTTTCTGCTCTTTGCGTAAGCTGCCAAATCAGAAAAAACCTCATCAAACAATTTCAGGTTCTTCCAATCTTTGAATAATGGGCCTTTTGGAATGTACAGGATCTTGAACTTCAGGAACAATATTTTCACTCCCCGTTCCAGGATCTGGGCTGCTGCAGTGACTCGCTTATCCGAATCCTCCCAAAAATATCTGACAGCACTCCAACCATTTTCACTCTTGAAATCACCCCAATCCCAGCATTGCAGGATGTGGACGCCATCGAACACAGAAATCAGGTCATCCCATGCCTGTGGAGTGGATTCAAACAGCTTCATCATTTTGGATTATCCACACTTATCCGGGACGCCCATTCCTGAATGGCGAGGTTGTGACTACCACCAGCCAACTTCAGAGTTTGAATTTCTTCACGGGAAAATAAATTGATTTCTTGAACCTCGGGGGTCAATTTTTCCGTTCCACTGGTGATGATTCCCGAGTAGAGAATCAGTAAGCCGTTGCCACGCGGATCATTATTATAAAAATATACATTAATGAGATGGTCTGTGGATATTTTTAAATTCGTTTCTTCGAATCCTTCCCTTTCCGCTGCTTCGCGGGGAGACTCATCATCCTCCACAAATCCTGCCGGCAGGTACCAGTAACCCCTCCATGGCTGAATGGCCCTTTTCACCAATAAGACTTTGTTATCCTTTTCAACAAGAACTCCAGCGGTAACTTTTAATTGATCGTATTTTATCCATCCACAATGCTGGCATGCTTCCCTTTCACGGCCTTCGATGGAGCGCTGACTCAATTCGTTGCCACAAAGCAGACAATAATGACTCATATTAATTAAATTGGACTTTTCGAATTGCCAGAATTTTATTAAACAACCAATATCTCATTGGAGAAAAGACAAAATCCCATGCACCTGCCGTCCTTCTCAATTGGCCGCCAAAACCACGTTTGAAACGATAGACCCCCCATAACCCATCTGAACGCCGGGTAAATTCCGCTTCAAGTATCTCCTCGTCCTCATCCGGGACACCCCATAAATCATATTCGGTACAACCAACACTTTTCGCCCAGCGCATCGCTTCCCATTGAAGTAAATAAGCCGGCATCCGTTCACGTTCCGCTTCTATGGAGGCGCCATAAAAATACCAGGCTCGTGAACCTAACTTAAAAACCATTAATCCAGCCAATGGCTGGTTTTTGAAAGTTGCAATCAGGAGATGACAAGCATTATCTGCAGATAAGAGATCATATGCTTTTTGATAATACTCATAACGATGTATGCCAAAACGATCCCTGTCACCTGTTTTCAAGAGCAAATTATAGAATGTCTTTACATCATCCGACGGCTGGATGATGATTTCTTTTTTAACCGCCAGGCGAATGTTATAGCGGGTTTTTTGCTTCATGCGGTTAAGCATCTCTTCCTCAGACCCCCTCAAGTCCACAACAATTGAACGTCTCGGTTGGACCGGTGGAGCAGAAATAAAGCCATGCAGTTTCCAATATTCTTGAGAATTCGCCGGATTCCCATTCGTCAGGTTCGAGTCTTAGAACAAATACACCTTTGCTTCGGCAGATTTCATGTATCTCAGGTAATAAAGATTCCCATCCGCTGCCAATTGGTCCCTTGGGAATGTATGCCAGCTTGAAAGCAAATGGCATGGTGCGGATCATCAACTGAACACCCGCGTTCGCATTACGCACTCTTATCTCTGACCATCCGAAATTATGCTTGAATTCCCCCCATCCGCCATGCTGCATGATGTGCGCCTGTGGATTTTCTGCGATGTATTTATTCCACTCAGTGAGATTTACTTGCATTTATGTGTCAATGCTTGAAAGGTTTTGCTCACGCGAGCTCAGATGATCAGTTTCAGGGATAATTTCCGCAAGACGTTTCAAGATTTTTTTACTATCACCCATTTCTGCCAATTTCAATAAATCCCGTATTGCTGCTTGAAGTGCCCGGCCAAACAATTTATCCTGACCGACTTCATAAAAGATTTCCGGATGTTCCGTCTTCGCAAACTTTCGACCGTTGTTCCAAAGGTCTTCACTTAATTTTTCACCTTCGCGTATACCGGTGAAGACAATTTCAATATCCTTATCCGGCGTCAATCCGGATAGGCGGATCAAATCCTCGGCCAGATCCACTATTCTTATTTGCTCACCCATGTTCAAGATGAAAGTTTCCCCACCTTTCCCCAGACTGGCCGCTTGCAGTACCAGGTAGACTGCTTCAGGAATTGTCATAAAATATCGTTTCATATCCTTGTGCGTTACCGTTACCGGTCCACCATGCGCAATTTGGTGTTTAAATAAAGGCACCACACTGCCGCGGCTGCCCAACACATTTCCAAAACGGACTACTGAATAAGCTTTGCCGGTCCACTGGGCGGCATCCAAAACCAGCATTTCAGCCATTCTTTTTGTGGCACCCATCACATTTGCGGGACGGATGGCTTTATCGGTTGAAATCAATATCAGTCTTTCAACATCATTATTGATACACGCCTTGAGCACGTTTTGCGTCCCTTGAATATTATTGGTTATACATTCTTCTATATTTTTTTCCATCAATGGAACATGTTTATGGGCAGCTGCATGAAAAACCACATCAGGTTTATATTTCTTAAATTCATGTCCAAGGCGGACTTCATCACGAATATCCGCAATAATGGTTTCTTTCTTAAGATTTGGATAATGCTCCTGCAATTCAAGAAAAGTTTCAAAAATACTATTTTCACCATGCCCCAGAAGCAGCAATTGTTTTGGATTCCAGCGGGCTATCTGCCGGCATAACTCACTTCCAATCGAACCGCCAGCACCAGTTACAAGAACCACCTTGTTTGTAATAATTGATGCGATGTTTTCTTCCTTAAACCTCACTGGTTCACGCCTCAGCAAGTCCGATATTTCAACCTCCCTCAATCTGGAAATGCTGACCTTACCGCCGAGAAGTTCATACATCCCGGGCATGGTGCGGAAAGGAATGCGGCGTTTTTGACAAACATCAGTTACCACACGAACCACTTTTCCGGGTGCACTGGGAACGGCGATGATGACTTCATTGATTTTTTTATTCGTGATGGCATCATCCAGGTTTTTTAATCCACCGATAACTGGAATGCCATGAATTTGCTGATTATGTTTATTCGGATTGTCATCCAGAAAACACACCGGAAAGGAATTCAATTGTGGATTACGCTGCATCTCTTTAACCACCAAGGCACCCGCATCCCCAGCCCCAACGATCAGGGCTCGTTTAACCATGTTGGAATCATGGCTGCGACCTGAGCTCGTCCTGCTTTCAGCCATCAAGCGCAAAGAAAACCGCAATCCACCTACGAATAGAATCTCGATGATCCAATCGATGATCAGAACTGAACGCGGAAAGGCAAAAAAGACCTGGTTGGCAAACAAGGTCATCATTACGGCAGAGATAATGCCAGAAGCAATTGTGACTGCAATGGTGATGGATTTCAATTCACGAGTGCTGGCATAGATCCACATACGGCGGTAAAGGCCAAATAGGTAGTAAACAAGCGGGCGAATAACAACCGAGAGACCGATCATCCAAAGGACAGAACGGTAATAGATCAAGAACACTTCATTGAACTCAAGCCGGAGTTGATAGGCAATCAGAATTGAAATGGCGCTGAGGAAAATATCACCGACAAGCAAATAGCGGTTACGGATATTTCGCGTATTTTTCATGCTATTGACCAAGATACCTTAATACCGTGGCGATGGTACGGATGATTATTGTAGCATCCAGCAGAAGATTGCGATGCTTGATGTAATATAGATCATATTCAAGTTTGATTGCAGTTTCTTCCATGTTGGCTGCATAATGATAATTTACCTGCGCCCAGCCAGTCACTCCCGGTTTAACAAAAAGTCTCGCCCGATAAAACGGGATCTTCTTCTGCATTTCCTCAACCAGTTCAGGACGCTCCGCCCTGGGGCCTACCATACTCACATCACCACGTAAAAGATTAAAGAATTGCAGAAACTCATCCATGCGGCTTTTGCGCAAAAAGCGTCCAAAGCGGGTAACCCTTTCATCATTTTCAACCGCCAATCGGGCTATGCCATCTTTCTCAGCATCCTTGACCATGGTTCGAAATTTATAGAGATTGAAAGGTTTTCCACTCTTACCCAGTCGCTTTTGGAAATAAAGAATTGGAAAACCGCTATCCAAAACGATAAAAAGAGAAATTAAGGGAAAAAGGACAATCGTAAGAAGAAGCCCAATAATGGCAAAAAACAAATCCATCACCCTCTTCATAATCTCATAAGAACCGCTTGAATGAGATTCATCAAGAAACGTCCTTAGCAGCCAATCATCCTGCAGAAGTTCTATTGGTACTCGACCCAGTAACTCTTCATATACAACCGGCATGGTGGTGACCACCACGCCCTCTTCTTCGGCAGCCAGAATCGCTTTTGGCACCTTGGGTTTCATATTCCCACTGATTGCGAAAATGATGTCAGAGATGGATTCTTTTTTAATCACTTTTAGTAATTGATTGCTGCCTCCCATAACCGGGACATCTTCAATTGATTTACCAAGTTTTTGGGGATCGTCATCAATAAAACCAACAATATGATACGGCGGCGGCCAGATTGCCTTTATAACCGAGCAAAGACTTGACCCCGCACGTCCCGCACCAACAATTAATACTCTGCGCAGGAAAACAGGCGCTGTGAATATCTTGATATAGAGAAGTCTCCAGAGTAAGGTAAGGATTGCTGCCGCAACCAGAAAGCCCGCCACCCCACGCCTGGGGAGGGTGTTGGGAGACGAGATAAAAAATAAGAGCAAATAGAATCCTCCACTCATCAAAAGAGCAAATAGGATTCCTTGGAATACATCCCGAACCTTCCCAGCACGGCGAATGTCATAAAGTTCCGAAAGCAAAATCATCCAAAAGAAAGGGAGGAGAAAATACCACTCGGGTGGTCTTTCTTGAAGAAATTGCCATGAAAATTGAAGCCATTGGTCTTTTTGTGCCCAAAAATACAAAGCAACAAACAGGGCAAAGACTGATGCCAGCACATCGCCCAACAAAATAATAAACCGTCTTTCATTGGCTGTCAGTCGCCATAACGGTTTCTGAACATTTTTATATTCGGACATTTAGGTTTTATTCTAATCTAATTCAGGTTATCGATTAATGATACTATACAGAAATCCTGACCCCCAGCTTGCATGCATGCAAAGAATAGCCAGTGGCATTCCTGCGACCAGGGAAGTATCTTTACGAATGGTTGACGCTTTTATACTGGCAGCTATCAAGATAAGAAAATAAAAAGACAGCAGACCCAGTAATACCCACAGAAATATTTTGTCCAACAAAGCTAAAAAAGCCAGCGATAAAATCGTCAGGACAAACATAGGTGGTAAAGCCTGCCGCCATCGCAGAGTATCGGGAAATTCTTTAAGCATTTTATATTTCCAGAACCCATACCGCCAATACTGGCGGCTTAGCGAAAGCAGATCGCTGCGCGCAAAATAAGTGCTGCGGATTCCTGGGTCCAGCCATATCCTGCCATTATTTTTTCTAATGCGGGTGAAAAATTCATAGTCTTCATTGGACAACAAATTTTCATTGAACCCGCCCAATTTGATGAACAAATCTTTTCTGAAGGCGCCAAAAGGGACAGTATCTACATAAGCAGCTTTATTGGAAAAGCGATAGTGAGCATCACCGACCGCAATCGGATTGGCAGCTGCAGCAGCAATGGAACGTGCCATCCAACTTTCATTACCGGGGGCAATCTTCCAGACACCACCGACACATTCGGCTTTTCCACCCTTAAGCGCATTAACACATAATTCAACATACATTGGCTCAGGGATTGAATGAGCATCCAGTCTGACAATAAACACGCCCGAGGAATGCCGCACTGCAATATTGACCGCGGCTGGTATGGTTCGCTTCGGATTATCCACGATTTTCACTTTAAGATCTTTATGATCGTTGAGAAAATCAACAATCCGCTTTCGGGTCAAATCAGTAGAAAGTCCATCGGCGATAATCACTTCCATGCGTGGTATCGGGTAAGTTTGCTGGGAAAGCGCATCCAATAAGAGCGAGATGGTTCTTTCTTCGTTATAGCAGGGAACAATCACCGAAGTCTCAACGTTTTCGGCGCTCATAGCTGTATTTTGATTTTTCATAACTGAATGATGGGTAATTCTACGACAAAAGTACTTCCTTTCATTCCATCACTCTCCACCCAAATCTTCCCATTATGGACGTGAATAATTTGACTGGATATCGCCAAACCGAGTCCAACGCCACGTCCTTCACCACCCCTGCGCGATTTATCCACCTGGTAAAACCTTTCAAATATTCTATGCTGATCCTCTTCACGAATTCCCGGACCTTGGTCTCTAATTTTTATCAGACCTGTATTTTCTTTTTTTTCAAAATCAATGAAAATTTGTGAATTATTTGGAGAAAACTTAATCGCGTTATCCAGGATGTTTGAAAAAACCTGCGATAAGCGATCAGCATCACCCAAAATATTCAATTCCACTTTGGGTTGAAAGATGATACGAATATTTGCTGTTTTTGAGGTTATTGAATATTGTTCCAGGATGTTATGGATAATTGCTGTGAGCTTAATATTTTGATGTTTTAAATCAGCCGTACCTGCATCAAATCGGGTCAATGCGAGCAGGTCAACCACCAACCGATGCAACCGCTCGGTTTCAACAAGAATAACCTTGCCGGCTTTTTGGATAGCCTCCCTGCTCCTGACTGTACCATCCACCAACGCTTGTGCAAATCCCTGCATCGATGTAATCGGCGTTTTTAATTCGTGGGATACATTGGCAACAAAATCCCTTTGCGACTGCAGGGTCTGAAGCAATTTTTTATTCATTGTATTCAATGCAGAGGAAAGTTGTTGGACTTCTTTTGGACCGTTTAATGGGATATCCTCAAAATCACCACTTGCCATTTTTTTTGCAGATTGAGCCATTTTGGACAATGGATCAGCTATCCATCGCGTCATAATTAAGCTCAACAATAGGGCCAATCCGATCGCAACCAAGGCAGCCTGCAATAGTGGACTTAAGAATTCATCCTGCAAAATAGCAGTCAATGGTAGGAGAGGCCGCTGAATCAATAGAAGGAGAAAGTATTTGGTCGATATTTTGCCAACTGTATAAAACCAAACATTCCGCCGTTCATCCCGATAAATCTCAGCTTGCCTTTCATCTTTATCGGCAATCACATCCAGATTATTAATGGCAGGTAATGATGGAGCAGATTTCTTGGCTGAATCAAAAACCACTTGCCCATCCGAAGTGATTATCGCAAGGCGGACCTGTTCATTCTGGTTTTCATTTCTTATTACATTTTTTAATTGCTCTATTTCATTGGATTGTAATGATCTTAGACGCGGAAGTAATACCGCTTTTGTAACGGCCAAACGCGAGATGGTTGTTCTGTATAAAAGCGGACTTTGGCGTAGAGAAAAGAACATCCCCACTGCAAATAAGAAAATCATGCAGGAGATTAATAACAAATAACTTAATCCCAATCTGGAATAAATGGATTTAAACATTAAACGACCAATTTATAACCAATACCTGTGACTGATTCGATTGAAATGGGATATCTTTCTATTTTTTTCCGAATTTGAGCGATGTGAACGTCGACAGTCCGTGTTTGACCAAAGAAATCAAAACCCCAAGCCAGACTCAGTAATTTTTCTCTTGAGTAAACCCAACCTGGGTGTTCAGCAAGTACCCGCAATACCTCAAATTCCTGAGTTCGCAATTCGATCAGTTCATCTTTATATTTTACTTCTCTCCTTGCCAGGTCAAGTGAAAGATCGCCGGCTTTGATAATTTTCTTTTCCAAATTGTTCGTCTGCTTTCCTCGCCGCAGAATTGCCTTAATCCTCGCCACCAATTCACGCGGATTAAAAGGTTTAGTCATATAATCATCCGCTCCCAGTTCAAGACCAAGGATTTTATCAATATCATCATCCCGCGCGGTCAACATGATAATCGGCACCTGGTTTCCCTGGGAGCGAAGTTGTTTACATATATCAAAACCATCCATCTCTGGAAGCATGACATCCAATATGATCATATCTGGATGGCCTGTTTCGATTCTTTCAATGGCCTTACCCCCATCCTTGGCAAGGATAACACGCCATCCTTCTTTTTCAAGGTAGATCTTTACCAGTTCAAGAATTCCTGGCTCATCATCAACCACCAAAACCGTTTGTTTGGTCACTTTTATTAGTTAATGGAACTCATTTTTTATCTACCGAGGCAATTACTTCAATTTCCACCAAACCATCCTTGGGGAGAGCAGCTACTTGAATGGTAGAGCGGGCAGGTGGATCATTCTTAAAAAATCCTCCATACACCTCATTAAACGCTGCAAAATCACTCATATTCTTCAAGAACACTGTTGTCTTTACAATGGAATCCATTGAAGCGCCATTTTCCTCCAGGATATTTTGAATATTCTCCATGACCTGTCTCGTTTGCTCCTTAATACCGCCTTCCACAAAATTTCCACTTTCAGGAGACAAGCCCAATTGACCCGAAGCGAATATCAAATTGCCGACTTTGACCGCAACGGAATATGGCCCGATGGGTTTGGGGGCTGCTGTGCAGATAAGTATTTCTTTATCACGTGAATGGCTCATTTTTTTTCTCCTTAGGTTTTAAGTGTTTTTTCTTTCCATTATTATACAAAATACGGCTGGTATAATCTTTATTCTAATTTTTGAAATATTGGGTTGTGTGAATATGCTGACAGATGGACTTACTGCAATAGAACAGCGCTATAAAGAATTAACCACTTTAATCGAAAAGAATCTTCATGACTACCAACAGGTGGCTGAATTATCCAAAGAACGATCCGGACTGGAAGAAATCGTCCACAAAGCCACTCATTACCGGCAACTTATAAAGAGCATTGAAGAAGCCAAGCAATTATTGTCATCAGATGACGAGGGCATGCGCGCTTTGGCAACCGAAGACCTCCAGACGCTTGAACCGCAGGTTGAACCACTGGAAACAGAATTGAAGAATTTGCTCCTCCCAAAAGACCCCCGTGATCAGCGTAATGTCATCATGGAAATACGCGCCGGGACCGGTGGTGATGAAGCAGCACTCTTTGCCGCCGATCTGTATCGTCTTTATGTCCGCTATGCCGAGAAAAAATCCTGGAAGATCGATATCCTCTCTCAGAATGAGATTGGCATCGGAGGATTTAAAGAGATCATCTTTACCGTGAAGGGCAAGGGCGCCTACTCACGCTTGAAATTTGAATCGGGAGTTCACCGCGTTCAACGGGTGCCTGTCACCGAAGCGCAAGGACGCGTACATACCTCAACCGTTACAGTCGCAGTTCTCGCCGAAGTGGAAGATGTGGACATCCAAATTCCGGAATCAGACCTGCGAATTGACGTTTTCCGTTCCTCAGGTGCTGGAGGTCAGAATGTCCAGAAAAATGCAACAGCTGTGCGCATCACCCACCTTCCCACCGGTATGGTGGTCGCCTGCCAGGATGAACGTTCACAATTGCAAAATCGCACACGGGCAATGAGCATACTAAGAGCCCGCTTGTATGAAATGGAAGAGGAAAAGCGTAAAGCAGAAAGGGATTCATCCCGTTCTTCCCAGGTTGGCAGCGGCGAGCGGGCGGAAAAGATAAGAACCTATAATTATCCTCAATCGCGTATCACAGACCACCGCATTAATCTCTCATCCCACAACCTGCCTGCCATTATGGCTGGTGACTTGGATTATTTTATAGAGGAACTCACACAAAGGGATGAACTCGACCAGCTTTCAGCAACAGAAGACGAAGAAGAATAAGGAAGGACTTTCGATTTCTGATTGGGTGCAACAAATTCGGCAGACGCACCCGGGAAAATCACAAGAGTTTACCAATTCTGTTTGGGTTTTGCTATCGCATGTGCTGGAAAAACCAAAAAGTTGGCTAATTGCCCATGATGATACAAGAATATCTCCAAAGCAATCCTCAATCCTAAATAACCTGATCCAGCATCTTTTAAAAAGTGAACCATTAGCATATTTAATCGGACTCTGGTCTTTTTTTGGTTTGGATTTCTTTGTTGACAAATCGGTATTAATCCCCAGACCCGAGACAGAACTTTTAGTGGAAGAAGCCATTCATTGGTTAAAAAGATACCCTGATGCCCATACCATCGCAGATATTGGAACAGGTTCGGGATGCATTGCAATAACTTTGGCATCCGCTTTTCCTGACCGGGATTTCTTCGCAACGGATATTGATTTTTCCGCATTGAAAATTGCCAAGAAAAATATCTTATTTCATTCCAACCAAAATATTAATTTAGTGGAATGCGATTTAATGAAATGTCTGTTAAAGAAATTCAATCTGATTTGCGCCAATCCGCCTTACATTCCCACAGAAGAACTAAAGTCGCTCCCTGTCAATCAGCATGAGCCCTGGCTTGCGTTGGATGGCGGTGAAAATGGAATGGTTACAGTTACCAGATTTCTAGAAGAATCAACTCATCATCTGGAAAAAAATGGGGCAGTTTTAATGGAAATTGAAAGCACAAAAGAAAAGCAAGTCATGAGTATTTCAAGGAATTTTTTCCCAAGCGCGGAAATACAAATACAAGACGACCTGGCAGGGAAAGCAAGGTTACTGATAATCCAATCCCATTGAATATAATCGTACTATGACAGTTACACCAATTCTTTCCGAAAAAGATCCAATGGCACTTGGTGAATGTTTAGAATCCATCTCCAGGGGTGGAGTCATCATTTTTCCAACAGATACTGTTTATGGGATCGGTTGTAGTGCTTTTAGACCGAAACCCATTAAAAGAATTTTTGAAATTAAAGGTCGGGATTTCAGCAAAGCACTGCCCATACTAATTAGTAATTTCGAACAAATTACGTTAATTGCTGCAGGTATTGATCAAAGATCTGAAAAGCTCATTAAGACATTTTGGCCTGGCGCTTTAACCATCATCCTGCCAAAACATGCTTCGTTGCCGCCGAACCTCTCTCCCCATAAAACCGTGGGCATACGTATGCCAAATCATGCCTGGCTTCTCGATTTATTAAAACTAACAGGTCCTTTGGCTGCCACATCTGCCAATCCCAGCGGCTCACCTGAAGCAAAGAATGTGGAAGAAGCTGTAAAAACGATGGGTGGGAAGATTGACTTTATTATAGATGGAGGGCAGAGTTGGTCAAACCTGCCCTCCACGGTTGTTGATTGCCAATCTGCAGAAATTAAAATCCTGCGGGAAGGCCCAATTTCCAAAGCTGCGATTTTTGCTGCTCTGAATTAACCATTCCTTTGTTAATGTGCTGTTCTTGAAAAATTGAATTTATTGTTCAAGAAGGCATAGGGGTCTTTTCAATTTGTCTGTAGCGCAGAATCTTCAATGTGATAATCCTTCTAACTTTCTGAAAATCAAATTGGATCTTGCGGACATTTGCAGTTAATCCCTTTACAGTTTCCCAGCCCAATTTGGCATCCATCACTTTTCCAGCTTCATCGAATCCTTTATGAGCACTTATGGTCCCCTGGATATTTTGGTACCTCGCTTTAATATCAGCGATGGTTTCATCATACCTTTTTAACAGGTTATCCAGGACTGGCACTTCCCTGCCTTCATTCTTTAACCCGGTAATTCTCGACTGGGCTTTTTCTCTAAGGTCAGCTGATTTTTCCATTTGCTTACCAATGTTTTCTACTGCCTTTTTTTGCCTTTGAAATGCCTTCTCAAGCAAGTCGTTTCCTGGCACCTTTGTATCATCGGTCGCGGGAGACAATTGATCAGCATTTGTTTGGGGAGCAATTGTGGAAGTTACCTCCTCCCCAACTTCCTTTGGGGCGGTGGTTGAGCAAGACTGGATTAATAGGCTGACCAACACCAAAGATGCAAAACCTACATACAAACCAACCTTACCAAACACAGATTTCTTTTTATTCATTTTTCTCCTTTTTTTTGAGTAAAACCAATCTACTCCGCCAAGGTAAAAAGGTGATTTTGATTTTGTAAAATCCTTGTAAAATGAAACGGGATGCCCCTAGGCATCCCACAAAATAATATTCTGCCAAAGAATGTTATTTAACAATATTAATTAATTTCCGGGGTACATACACAACCTTTTTTGGCATCTTGCCTTCAAGAAATTTCTTTATAGCATCACTCTCTAATGCCAATTTCTTCGCAGCTTCTTCAGTAATATCTGCAGGCACAGTAAACCGGTCACGGACTTTACCGTTCACCTGGACCACCAGGGTAATTTCATTCTCCAAGGTGGCTTGTTCATCCACCACCGGCCATGATTGAAGATGAACCGACCCATCATATTCCAAGAGATGCCATATCTCTTCTGATATATGCGGAGCAACTGGTGCAAGCATGCAGAGGTAAATACGCACAGATTCCTGCCAGGCGGGGCTGCCAGAGGCTCCCTGTTTTTTTACATCTTCCATGTAATTCAATAATTCCATTAAACCGGAAACAATGGTATTAAATTCAAAATCGCGGTAATCCCTGGTGATGTTTTTAAGCATCTGATGTGTTTTGCGTCTGAGACCCTGAAGATTACTATCATCCGGATTTTGAATTTCTCCATCTTCCAGCAAGGTAATCCAAACCCTGTTTAACCAACGATTGACCCCCTGAATATTACCCGGATCCCAAGGACCGCCATCCTGCCAGCGGTAACCAAACATCAGGTACGCGCGGACAGTATCGGCACCATATAACCGCACCTGCTCATCCGGGTCAACCACATTCCCGCGCGATTTGCTCATGCGCTGCCCATCCGGTCCCAGTATTTGCCCCTGGTTGCGCATTTGAAGCATGGGTTCATTGCCTGCAACAACTTCCAAATCCCGAAATGCCTTATGGAAGAAGCGTGTGTAAATCAAATGCATGGTGGCATGTTCCACCCCACCGGTATAGGTATCCACCGGCATCCAGTAATCATATTCATCCTGTTTGAAAGGCCACTCCTCAAAATCTAGGGCTCAAATAACGCAGGTGATACCAGGATGAACACATGAATGTATCCATCGTATCGGTTTCACGTTCAGCCTCTGCCACCGCATTGCGGGCATTTGGTAAATCGCCAGGTCGGATGCAGCTTCAGAGGGCTTTCACCAGTCGGTTTCCATTCAACATCATCCGGCAGCAGCACCGGCAGCTGATCATCAGGAACTGCAACTTCTCCGCAATTTTTGACAATAAACAATCGGGATCGGTGCACCCCAGTAGCGCTGGCGTGAGATCAACCAATCTCGGATGCGATAAGTTCACGGCCGGTTTTCCCAACCTTTTTCTCTTCAATAAACTCAACTGCTTTTGGAATTGTCTCCTGCCCGGAGTTCCGGTCAGTTCACCGGAATTGACCATTCTCACCTTAAGCAGGTACCGCCTCTGGCAATTGTCGCCCCATCGAGCATTTCACTATCCTTCCGGTTGAATAACAACCTTGATCTTCAAGTCCAAATTTTCGTCGCAAAATCAAAATCACGCTGGTCATGCGCCGGAACACCCATGATTGCGCCTGTTCCATAAGTCATCAGACACATAATCTGCAACCCAAACCGGGATTTTTTCACTATTCACCGGATTGATGGCATAACCGCCGGTGAAAACACCTGTTTTATCTTTTTCAGTGGATTCTCGTTGGATTTCTGTTTGACGGACTGCTTTCATTTACATACTCGTCAACTTCTGCTTTTGTATCCGGGATGGTCAATTTTTTTACCAACGGATGTTCTGGAGCCAGAACCATAAAGGTAACGCCCCAAAGCGTATCTGGTCGGGTTGTAAATACTTCCAGTGGATCACCCGTTCTCGGTTTTAAAATCAACAGATAGCGCCCTTCCGATTTTCCAATCCAATTCGTTTGCAGCAGCCTGACCCGTTCAGGCCAATCAATGCCGTCAAAATTCAGCAGTTCATCTGCATACTTGGTAATTCTGAAAAACCATTGGTTCAGATCTTTCTTGATGACCGGTGTATCGCACCGCTCACAATGCCGGTCATCACCCCACACCTGTTCGCGAGCCAGGGTGGTATTGCACTGCGGGCACCAATCCACAGGTGACATTTTACGATAAGCCAGATCTATTTTTAAATAACTGAATAAAGAACCATTGTGTCCAGCGGTAATATTCTGGATCAGATGAAATCGCCTCGCGCCGCCAATCAAACATGGTGCCCATGCTGCGCAGTTGTTCGCGCATATGGGCAATATTGGCATAGGTCCATTCTTTGGGATGAATATTTCGTTTGTATGGCGGCATTTTCGGCCGGCAGCCCAAAGGCATCAAAACCCATCGGGAACATGACATTAAAACCATGCATACGCAAATAACGCGCCCTTGCGTCTGAAGGTGTCATCGCATACCAGTGGCCAATATGCAGATTGCCCGAAGGATAAGGCAGCATGGTCAGGGCATAGTGTTTTTTCTTTTTTGGATCAATATCCGATTGATAAAGACCATCTGCATCCCATTTCTTCTGCCATTTTCCTTCAATATTTGCCGGTATGTATCGTTCAATTCGGTTCTTTCATATTTTCCTCATATTAATAAAAATTCCTTCGTCATCAGGGACGAAGGATTTCTCCGCGGTACCACCCTGGTTGCCGATAATCGGCCACCTCAGTGAGCTGTAACGGGCTTACCCGTGGGTCGGCTAATTCTTTTCACCGATCCAGCCTGGTTTTTACAACCAGAATGGCGAGTTCAGCCTTTTGCGCTCCGCTGGCACTGCATGCCGGGCTTCACACCGATTTCTTCCGACTCGCTGGCGGATGGCTTATTACTTCCATTCCAGGCATTTTTAGTGGACCCAGAGGGATTCGAACTCTCGACCTTCTCAATGCCATTGAGACGCGCTCCCAACTGCGCTATGGGCCCATTAATTTCCCAGTGGACCTGGAGGGATTCGAACCCTCGACCTCGTCAGTGCGATTGACGCGCGCTCCCAACTGCGCTACAGGCCCTCTTACTGGGCAGGCAAATTTTACCTTTCGCCTTATGCCCTGTCAAGCAATTGTGCTAGAGTATATCATATGTAAAATAAGAGAAAATGTTTGATCATCAGGATTGAGTTTTCTTTTTGCCCAAATTCAAGGAGGAGAAATGTCTTTAGAAAGATCATCAGGCGTCATTCTACACCCAACAAGTTTATCCGGACCTTTTGGTGTAGGTGATTTGGGCCCATCTGCGCTTAATTGGCTGGACTTTATGGATTTAGCTGGATTGGGTTTATGGCAAATTCTCCCTATCAATCCAACTGGATTTGGTAATTCTCCCTACCAAAGTTTTTCGGCATTTGCCGGTAATCCAAATTTAATCAGTCCAATCCTGCTGGTGGAAGACGGACTGCTCCCCCTTGAGCAAATCCAGGAGCATCCGCATTTTCCCAGTAAAAAAGTTGAGTATCACCGTGTTGCCCGTTGGAAAAAGAAAATCTTGAAATTTGCATACCGGAACTTTCGCAAGACGGCACCTGCTCAACTGAAGAATGAATTTGAATCCTTTTGCTGCGCACAATCTCATTGGTTGAAGGATTTTTCCACCTTTATGTCTCTCAAGGAATCCTTTAAACACGCCGCCTGGAATCAATGGCCGGATGAGTTCAAATTGCGTGAGGAAAATGCAATAAATAAATTTATGGAAAAAAAATCACGAGATATCAGCTTTAATGATTTCATCCAATTTTGCTTTCACAGACAATGGCAGCGTGTCCATGATTACGCTCAAACTAAAAACATCAAGATCATTGGAGATTTACCCATCTTTGTGGCATACGATAGCGCAGATGTGTGGACACATCCCGAATTATTTGAACTTGATGCAGACCTCAATCCCCGATTGATTGCCGGGGTACCGCCGGATTATTTTTCTCCCAGCGGACAATTATGGGGAAATCCGCTTTTTCATTGGCAAAATCACAAGGATACTGACTTTAATTGGTGGTATCAGCGAATTGAAACCTTGATGCAAAAAGTGGATCAAATCCGCCTGGATCATTTCAGGGGATTCAGCGGATATTGGGAAGTGAAAGCTGGAATGCCTACGGCAGAAAAAGGGCGTTGGGTGAAAGGGCCGGGAAAATTCTTCTTTGATGCTCTCAAGAAAAAAATTGGCACACTGCCCATTATCGCGGAAAACTTGGGGGTGATTTCTAATGATGTGGATGAATTATTGCAGCATAATAATTTACCAGGCATGCGCATTCTTCAGTTTGCATTTGGTTCTGATGCTCATGACCCATTTTTACCCCATAACTATCCATCTCACTGCGTTGCATACACAGGAACCCACGACAATCCGACCATCAAAGGATGGTACCAGCATTTGACACCTGAGGAGGCAAGATTTTGCCGGACGTACCTCAATTCCCAGGAAAGGGAAGTCGTATGGAGCATGATTCGGAGTACCTGGTCTTCAGTTGCAGATTATGCCATTACACCCATGCAGGATTTTCTTGAACTTGGTAACCAGGCCAGAATGAATATTCCCGGTACCGTGGAAAACAATTGGATCTGGCGCTTGGGCGCAAATGACCTGAATGATAGGTTGGCAAATAAAATCAAAGAAATGAATCTGCTTTATGGAAGAGACAAGGACATTCCAGATCAGAAAAGACCAGGGTTGGTCATCCGATACCAGGATGCCGAGATACCCTGACTTAGCTGATGATTTTGGATAATTCAACTTCCAGTTGGTCTTTATCCTGGTAATGGATCGCAAATAATCCCGCAGTCCGTGCCCCCTCAACATTTACCAACATATCATCCACAAATACGGATTGCTCCGGTTTGACCCCCAGCTCATGGCAGGCATGATGGTAAATCCTAGCATCCGGTTTGCGCAAATGGATCTCGTATGAAAAGACAGAATAATCGAAGTATTGCATAAACTGGTAATTCCTTTCAATCCAATCGCGTGCACCCTTGAAGGCGTTACTAATGAGACCAAGTTTATACGTCTTCTTTAATTCAGCAAAATAATCCACCAGGCTGCGGTCAAGATAATCACCTGACCAAAATTTTTCATCATACTTTTTTGGATTGTTTGCATCGGAAATTCCCAATTTATTGAGAATAATTTGCCAATGCTCATACTTGTCCAAATACCCCTCTTCGGATCGGATGGCCGAATCACTGAAAAACACATCATGCTTGAGCCATTCAAGAGAAACCCCCAATTCTTCTGCCAATTCTTTTCGAGGCGTTTCATCACATGTGCGCAGAATAACCCCGCCCATATCAAAAATGATGGCTTTAATTTCTTTTTTCAAAAAAAATTCCTCCAGTTTAATAACTTAAAAGTGAACTGCTACAATCCCACAATAAACATGGTTTAAGGAATTACACAACCAAACCGCTCACTATAAATCCAACTCGCCATGATTATAATATTTGACTGTGAAGAATTTAATCCGCTATTGCCTTGAAGAATTGAAAATAAACCTTGATGAAGATCAGATAAATCAATTTAAGTCATATCAACAGGAGCTCCTGCAATGGAATCAAAGGACCAACCTGACCAGCATTACAGAAACAACACAAGTGGAAATCAAACACTTTATTGATTCCTTATCTTGTCTAAGAATTATTGATTTTCCTCAATCGAAAAAAATCATTGACATCGGGAGCGGTGCTGGTTTCCCAGGGATACCCATCAAAATTGTTAATCCGAGATTAGAGATCATCTTACTTGAAGCCACACAGAAAAAAGCTGAATTTTGCAGACACATTCTTAATAAATTCAATCTCAACCCCAATGCCATACTGGTGGGAAGAGCTGAAGATATCGCTCATGATGTCAATCAACGGGAAAAATATGATATCGCCATTTCCCGCGCGGTAGCCAGTTTGCCCGCCCTATTGGAATTGTTACTGCCTTTCGTAAAGAGCGGTGGAGCTGCAATTGCGATGAAGGGGAAGGATATTCAGCAAGAACTTGCCTCGGCAGAAAGAGCATTACAAATCCTGGGCGGAAAAATTGAAGTAGTGCAAAAAATATTTTTACCGATCCTTAACGAAGAGAGAAATCTTATAAAAATATTAAAAATAAATTCCACACCAGAAAAGTACCCCCGAAGACCCGGCCTCCCGGTTAAAAAGCCACTAATCTGACAATTTTTCTATCTTACCCGCTTCAACTCCCCAAATCACACAAGATTTTAAGAAATCTTCTGAAAAAAAATGCCGGTCGGTGGTTGCCAGAATGACCTGACCATAATCCGCCAATCGGTTCTGGAGGTCCAGCCGGTGTTGCTGGTCCAATTCCGCCATGGTTTCATCCAGCATCAATAACGGCCACTCGCCTGTTTTTAATTGCAGCCATTTTAATTCCGCCAATTTTAAAGCCATGATTGAACTGCGAACCTGCCCTCGAGAACCATATAAGCCCAGGTCAACCCCATTACTGAGGATTCTTATTTCATCACGATGCGGACCGAGAGTGGTGATTCCGCGGCTGATATCCTCTCTTCTTTTTAATAGTATTTGCCGATGAAAACCCGCCTTGATTTCAGCAGTATCCAAAATAGGCCGTTGCATGGCTGAGATGATATTCAATTTCAGCTGGCCATTCAATTCCTGATGAGGATCAAAAGCTGGTTGATAAACCAAATGAAAGGTTTCATGCCCATGAGTCAATGAGGAAAATTCCTCCACAGCCAACCTTTCGATTTCTTGCGTTGCTGAAAGACGGGAACTGATTATAGTCGCGCCACAATTACAAACAACCTCGTCCCAATAATCCAGTTGCGCTGGGTCACCTCCCCTTTCAGAAAGTTGTTTTAATAATGCATTGCGTTGAACGAGGGCATTGCTGTAATCATTGATCGCCTTTACATATGGGCGGTTCACCTGGGAGATGCAATTATCCAGAAATTTTCGCCGTTCTTCCGGACCACCTTCCAAAATTCGCATCATCTGCGGCAGAAAAATGACCGAATTGAATAAACCCATTGAATTTTGCAAGTTGCGTTTCACCCCATCCAACAGGATTTCTTTACGCAGCCTGCCATTTCCATTGATGCCCGCCTCCAGGATCAAGCGAATTTCCAGCCGATGGCAGGAATTTTTTCGGTTAAATTCCGCTACCAGCCGGGTTACAGGAATAGATTCCTTCAAGGCGGAAAAATTAATCAATTGACGATCGTGCGATGCGGAAATGGAGGAAAGCGTGGTGAGAAAGCTAATTGCCTCTAAAAAACTTGTTTTACCCTGGGCATTCTGCCCAATCAAAACCAATAATTCCGGGGGAAGATTCACTTCCAGCCGGTTAAAAAGCCGAAAATTGGTCAGGGAGAGGGAAGATAAAATCATCTGTGAATGAGGTGTTCATTCAAGTGTAATTTTTTCAGTTGCCTGTTCAGGTTCAGGTTTCCAAATCTTTTTGGCACGGTCCACAAAGAGGATACCATTTACATGGTCTATTTCATGTTGGAAGATTCTCGCCAGCCAACCGGTTGCTGACAATTTTTGCTTTCTCCCGTGGTGATCGAGACCGGAAACGACAATGCGCGTATTTCGTTCCACCTCGCCCAGCAACTCTGGAACTGAAAGACAACCTTCAACACCAAACTCGGTTTCTTCACTCTTTTCAATAATTTCCGGATTGACGAATACAAACAATTCCGGTTTGGCATTCTCCATCTGGTCATCCAATGGATATTCAACCACAATAACCTGGCTGGAAACATTAATTTGCGGCGCGGCCAAACCAACCCCTGGTTCCTCGCGCATGGTTTGGATCATGTCCTCCACCAGAATTTGAAAATCACGGTCAAATTTTTCGACCCTATGTGTTTTTCGCCTGAGCATGGGATCAGGCATCTTGATAACTGTTCTGCTTGCCATTTTCTTTATGCTTTTAATAAAATCAGACTATTTTACTTCACATTAACCTTCATAAAATCATTCATCCATATCCTCGCGCTCCATGATTACATGGTGATAAGCTTCCATCCAGGCCGCCACCCTTTTCCTTTCGGCTTGCAGCTGGTTTTTCTTTTCAAGATTCATCAGTGTGTTATAACGGTCAAAAATTTCTTTTTGAACTTGTGATGGATTGTGCACATTATCAAAAGTAAATTCTGTATCACCAATACGGATATAAACTGTACCAAAATTAAACAGAATCCCCAAAATACCATTTCTCTTATATTCAACCGTTTGTATATTTTTAATTGGTGCGGTGCGCCGGTCCTCCAGGCCAAGAGGTTTGCGGTTGATATCCACCAATGAGTCTTTCGTGATCAGATAACAATCATTTCGCCAATCGACAAATTGGTAAATCCACCATAGGGCAGCGATGATTGATAATCCAGTTAAAAGAATAACCAAAGGATTTGTCACCCACTCATTTGTAACGAAACCTGATAAAAATGAAATAAATACGAAAAATATCATCAGGAAAAAAGATGGTAATCCAATTTTTTTAATTAAAACGAACCAATGGGTACGGTAAGTGATAACGGATTCATCTTCAGCACGCATCCCAAATAAAGTTGCGAGAAAGCCAATCAACCATCCGCTCTTGATGGTCATGCTACCCGAAAAATCGGCCTCTGAAGAATCCGGTATTAAGTTAGTTTCATCAGGAATCATTTTTTCACGGAGGAGTATCTCCATTTCCTCGCGATCCTCCATCGAAAGCCGCTTTTTGGCACGCTCCCATTGCTCGGTTAATAAGCGGATCACCACATCAGGGTGAGGGATATGCTTGAAATAAAGCACGCCTGTAAATGTACGAATGGCAATATTGCTGAAACCGAAGAGGCGACCTATCAGGCTGGTCTGTTTGGAAATTGAAATAATGGCTGCCAGAGGAGTCTCCTGACGGCTTTCGTATAAAAGCAACACTTTTTCAAGGAAAATGACCCGCCGCTTGGTGACCATAAAATAATCATTTGACCAGTCCACCAGGTTCCATGCCAGCCAGGCAACACCGAAAATGACGAAAGCTCCAGTCAGAGGAAACAGTATCAATACACTGAGATCAGTTTGAAAATAAAACCAAAAACCAAGAAATAAAGCCATTACAATCCAGATTATGGGGGGTGATGAGTGAAACAATAAATAAGCCATACTGGAACGGGAAATGAAACGGGTTGCTTCTTCAGGTTTTATCCATGATGGCTCTCTATGGATTAATTTCTCATATGAGTCTTCAATTAATCGAAATGAGGGCAATAAATGAATATTTTCTTCCAAAAAATTAAACAATTCAGATCGGGAGATTGCCAGCAAGACAGTATGTTTGGATGCTTTGGCATATGTCCTTCGCAAATGTTCTTCGGTAAGAACATCTTCGCCAAAGTAATCATCTTCAGTTAGAGCCCATAGTTGTTTTGGCGTTGGCGAGGATTCAATCCCAATACTCACCTCACCCTGATAGATGAAAAAAAAGTTCTCGGACGACGCATCCTCCCGGTAGATATATTCACCTGGCTTATATTCATACACAACAATTGATTTGACCAATGCAGACAGTTGATCCTGATTCAATTGATCAAAAAGATGAATTCGATGCAGCGAATTGGAAATTTCTCTCTTTGTGACTTGCATGAAGATAAGTATATCCAATTTTATTTTTATAAAGAAATCCTTGATCCTCCTCTCTGGTAAAATCAAAACCGTTACCGAAAGAGAATCAATTGAAAATCAAAATCAATTTAAATATATTTTTACGGTGGTTAGCCATTGCGCTGGTGGCTGTTGCAGTCCTCCTGCTGGTATCCCAACTGATTCGTTACAGTAATATCCGTGCTGGCTTTCCGCCCGGCACCAGGATTGCCAACGTACCGGTTGGCAGTCTAAACCAACAACAGGCAGCCGATCGGATTACCCAAGCATTCAATTATCCCGTTGAATTGCTCTATGGACAGGATGTCATCCGAGCAAAACCATCCGATTTGGGATTTTCAATCAATATCTCTGCCATGATTGCCGCTGCAGATCAACAACGGACCAATGCTTCTTTCTGGGTATCTTTCTGGGATTATCTATGGAACCGCATTCCACCAGCAGCTGAAACTCCATTGATATTCACACTGGATGAAAAACGTTTGCAGCTTTACCTGATGAATGAAATTGCCTCCCGATATGATAAAGTACCCGAAGCGAGCCAGCCGGTTCCCGGAAGCGTGAATTTTTTACTGGGAAAACCAGGGGAAGTATTGGATATTTCACGCTCCATTCCAATAATTGAGAATACTCTTAAATCACCCACGCAGAGAAGCGTATCCCTCATCTTCAACGAACAGAGCGCTCCCCGCCCATCCTTGGAAAATCTTAGAGTACTGATCACTCAAATCATTGACCGCTCGAAATTTGACGGCTTGACGGAAGTTTACATTTTAGACCTCAAGAACCAAAGAGATATCAATTTTGCGTATGAGAATGGGGTTGAATATAACCCCGGGATTGCTTTTACTGCAGCCAGCTCAATGAAAATCCCGGTGATGATTTCGGTACTACGCAGGTTATCAGAACCCACTCCGGCAGAAGCGGACCGGCTTATCAGACAAATGATAGAAATATCAAACAACGATGCCACAGACGCATTGATGCAAACTTACCTGGAGAGGAACTATGGCCCTCTTTATGTCACCGAAGATATGCAAAAAATGGGCTTGGCTAATACCTTTCTTGCCGGTTACTTTTACCTGGGAGCTGAGTTAATACGAGATTTTCGGACACCCGCCAACATTCGCACGGATTATCGTACCAGTCCGGATCGATATAACCAAACCACCACAGCCGAAATGGGTATGCTGTTGAACGATATATATCAATGTTCCAAAAACGGTGGCGGAACATTTGGCGCTGTTTTTCCCGGCGAGATTACCCAGACAGAATGCCAGGCGATGATCAATTACCTGATCCTCAATACCAATCCAGCCCTTCTTAAAGCCTCCTCAATATTTGATGGAATCAAAGTCGCTCACAAACATGGTTGGGTATCTGACCCCATTGAAGGAGTAAATAAATCAATAATCGATTCAGGAATCGTATTTTCAGATCAGGGCGATTATGTAATCTCGATCGCTTTTTACCAACCCACACAATTGATCTATAAAATTGCGGAACAACTAGCCGCCAAAATAACAGAAGCAACTTACAACTATTTCAACATTAAGTGATTGATAGCAGATCAATTAGAAATCAAATAATTGATAAGATTTCCGGACCGTTTTCAGTGATTGCCACCATATGTTCAAATTGAGCGGAGATTGAACCATCCGCAGTTACAACCGTCCATTCATCTGCCAACAAGCGGGTTTCCGGTCCGCCGAGATTGATCATCGGTTCAATATTGATGACCATGCCAGCTTGTAATTTTGGCCCCCGGTCAGCAGGTCCAATATGATAGATGAAAGGTTCCTCCCATAGATTCCGGCCAATTCCATGGCCGCCATATTCCCGGACAACAGAATAACCACGGCTTTCTGCCAACGTCTGAATGGTGGCACCGATCAATCCAGTGCGGTTACCAACCTGTGAAACCTGAATGGCTTTTTTCAGGCACTGCTGGGCGGTTTCGACCAATTTTTGTACCCGCGGATTCACTTTGCCGACCATGTATGTCACACAGGCATCTCCACACCACCCTTTATACCGTAATCCAATATCAACCCCAACAATATCCCCATCCTTTAAGATTCGCTTATCAGGCATCCCATGACAAATCTCATTATTCACTGCAGCTGTAATCACCCCGTGAAATGGTACCTGGCCAGGACGCTGTGTAATACCTTTATAGAGCGTTTCAGCCCCCTCTTTTAGAATGAACCTTTCTGCAACCTCGTCCAGGTGCTGTAGAACAACCCCTGGTCTGATTTCTTCACGGATAATTTCAAAAGTTTGGGCAACAATTCTGCCTGCATCCCGCAAGTGGCGGATTTCGAATTCTGTTTTTAAGATGATCATGTTTTATTCTTTTATGATTAATTTTGCCAATGGATACAGGCTCGGAGGGCATTTCAGCTTTTCATCAATTTGCCCATCCAGAAAAATCCATTCCCATTTATAACCCATTGCTGCCATCGCCATATCCATGTTAGCCATACATGCACCGCAATCATGCAGGGTGTAATAACGATTTTCAGGCAATAAATATTTCCGGCTGTCTTGAATTGAAAACAGATGGAGTTCATTATTGAGCAGAAGGAATCGCCAAGGCTGTGCATTGACTGCAGATGGGGCTATGCATCCCGCTTCAATGATCTTCCTCCACAAGCCTTCCGGTTCAAAATGCTTATCAAAGGAATCTTGAAAACAAATTTCCATAATTGGCAGGCGATTGCGGATACCGAGTATGGTTTTTACCCCGCTGGTGAGCTTGTCAATTACCAAATTTTCACTGGGATACCCGATGACAAGAAAAGCAACCACGAGTGCGTTTTCAGGCAACTGAAAATCATTACGGACCTTTTCCCGCCTGGAAAGGCAGCCAATATTGCAGGAACCAATTCCTTTTGACCATAATTGAATAGTGATTTGTTGGACGCGATATCCAAGATCAACGTAAGCCAATTTTTCGCCAATCAGGTAAGGCAGCAAATAGTATGGTGGAGAGATAAACCGACCATACGCGCCAAGAACAGAAACGAGGTCCTGCCCTTTCTCTTTTTCTCTGAAAATTACTCGAAATTGATTTTCCTTAATCAGGGGATGGGTATTTTTTATGATCATTTCAATGCGGGCATTATCCGCCGGCTCGAAATGTCGTTGATCGTAACCCCTGATTGATTTTCGTGAAAGAATGTAAGGATATAAATCATTATTCACAAGAATGTGTTCCTGAATCATGCAAGAAAATTATTATAACTGGAAGAATTAAAAGCCAAAATTCAGATACAGCCCAAAATGGTAAAATCTTTCTAAAAATCGGAGTATCAGTGGCAACTTCATCCAATCTGGGTTTTCCCCGCATCGGACCGAAACGGGAATTAAAAAAAGCGCTTGAGAATTATTGGGCAGGAAAAATCCCGGAAATGGTGCTCCTCGAAACCGGAAAGAACATTCGTGTCGAGAATTGGCAATTACAGCAGGATCTCGGCATTGAACATATCCCCAGCAATGATTTTTCTTTTTATGACCACATGCTGGATATGATAGTCATGCTTGGCGCGATTCCGCCAAGATTTCAAGATAATCAAGCGGAATTGAACCTGGATACCTATTTTGCCATGGCGAGAGGAGCCGAAAATGGGAAATGGCGGGGATTGTCGGCATTGGAAATGACCAAGTGGTTCAATACCAATTACCACTACCTGGTACCTGAAATATCAGCAGCCACCTTTTTTCAAAAAAATACGTACAAAATAATCTCAGAATACAAGGAAGCCGAAGTTTTAGGGATCAAAACCCGCCCGGTAATGATTGGTCCGGTAAGCTTCTTGCTGTTAAGCAAATCCACTGCCGAGTATTTTGAACCCATCTCAAAAATTGATGAATTAATAACGGTTTACCAGGCAATTTTGAATGAGCTTTTTATTCACAAAATTGAGTGGGTTCAACTGGATGAACCGTGCCTGGTTAAGGACCTCGATTCACAAACTCTCGATATTTATCGGAATGCTCTAAAAATCCTCGCGGGTCAAACCAAGCGCCCGAAAATCCTACTGACAACTTATTTTGATTCATTGGATGAAAATTTACCAGTCGTCATGGAATCTCCCCTGGAAGCATTTCATCTGGACCTGACTCACCAAAAGAATGATTTAGCGGCAGCGTTACAACTGATTAACCAAAACCAAATGCTCTCCCTGGGAATTATTAATGGACGGAATATCTGGAAAACTGATTTCCAAAAAGCCGCGGCAGTCATCCAACAAGCAGCAAGAACAGTTGCCCCTGAAAAAATCATGATTTCCACTTCCTGTTCATTGCTGCATACACCTCAGGATCTTGATCAGGAAGATCACATTTCAGCGGATGTGCGAGATCTGCTGGCTTTTGGCAAACAAAAATTGATGGAAATCGTTGAATTGACCAAGTGGACCAACGAAGACCTGCAACATGGTTCGGAGACCCAATCAACCCAAATTAACGCATCTCGACGAATCTTCCGAGAAAATCCGGCCGTGAAAGACAAAGTTAAGCAAATCACCAATGAAATGCTTAAAAGGCAGAGTCCGTTTGCCATACGTAAAGAAAAGCAAAAAAAGCAATATTCTTTGCCATTGCTGCCCATCACAACCATCGGCTCTTTTCCGCAGACAAAATCAATCCGGAATGCACGCAGCCGATTGGGAAAAGATGAAGTAAGTCAGTCGGAATATGATGCATTTATACGTGAAGAAATCACCCGAACCATTCAATTTCAGGAACAAATCGGTGTGGATGTGCTGGTTCATGGCGAATATGAAAGAAATGACATGGTCCAATATTTCGCCGAACAAATGGATGGTTTCGCATTTACAGAGAATGGCTGGGTGCAAAGCTTTGGCTCGCGATACGTCCGTCCACCGATCATCTACGGTGATGTGTCCAGACCAAATAAGATGACAATAGCATGGACCCGATTTGCCCAATCTCAAACCCATAAACCTGTCAAAGGGATGTTGACCGGACCGATCACCATTTTAAACTGGTCATTTGTGCGTGACGACCAACCGCTGCAGGAAACCTGCCGGCAGATCGCGCTGGCAATCCGCGAGGAGGTGCGCGACCTGGAAAAAGCGGGAATCGGCATCATCCAGATCGATGAACCCGCTCTGCGGGAAGGTCTGCCCTTACACCGCAAAGATTGGAATGATTACCTGGACTGGGCAGTGGAATGCTTTAAGATCTGCACGTGTGGCGTAAAGGATGAAACTCAAATCCATACTCATATGTGTTATTCAGAATTCAATGACATCATCGAATCCATTGCAGCGCTGGATGCGGATGTCATTTCGATTGAAGCAGCCCGTTCGCGCATGGAACTTTTAAAGGCATTTTCCACCTACCATTATCCCAATGATATCGGTCCGGGTGTTTATGACATCCATTCACCGCATATTCCAAGTCAACAGGAAATTTATGTACTGCTCAAGGAAGCAATAAAAGTTTTGCCTGTTGAACAACTTTGGGTCAACCCCGACTGTGGTCTAAAAACGAGAAATTGGGAAGAAGTGGAACCTGCATTGAAAGCGCTTGTGGCTGCAGCAAAGCAAATCCGGGAAGAAATCCAATCCGAAGGGTGAAAAAATGTCCATCTTTGAGGAACGACTAAAGCGATTAGGCAATAAGTTGCGCTCGTCCGGCTTGGACGGTTTAGCCATCAACGCGGGGCCTGACCTTGTCTATTTTAGCGGTTTGCAGTTTCACCTTTCTGAGAGGCCAGTAATTTTATTTATCACACCGGACACGCATCCATTCATCTATTTCCCTGAATTTGAAATGGAAAAAGTACAAGAAGCAGATATACCACTTTTACCTATCCCATATCCCGAAGACCGTTCAACCTGGTCTGCCCTGCTTTCAAAAATCGAAGACACCGTGTCATTAAAGAACAAAAATATCGGGGTGAATCCATCATCCTTCCGCTTCCTGGAGACTGATCAATTTCAAAGAGCTTTTCCCGAATGTAGAGTCGTTTCAGCCCAAAATGTATTTTCAGAATTAAGACAAATCAAGGATGACACTGAATTAGCAAATATTAAGAAGGCAATCGAAATTGCACAAGATTCACTTGAAAACACACTGCCATTCATAACCATCGGAAAGACTGAACGGGAAATCGCCAATGAACTAGTCATCCAATTATTAAAGGCGGGATCTGATGCAGATTTGCCATTTCAACCAATCGTTGCCGCAGGTGAGAACAGCGCCAACCCACATGCCATTCCATCCGATCGCAAAGTTCATGCAGGTGATCTTGTGCTGATTGACTGGGGAGCGCGCTGGAATGGCTATTGTTCTGACCTAACCAGGACTTTTGCCATAGCCAACATTACACCGGAATTCGAAAAAATTGGGCAAATAGTGGAAAGCGCCAACCATTCAGCAAGAAAGATAAAACGGACTTCAATGACCTCACACCAAATTGATCAGGATGCCCGCAATGTGATCGTTGCTGCCGGATATGGAAATTATTTTACCCACCGAACCGGGCATGGGATCGGGCTTGAGGCACACGAAGAGCCATATATCCAAACAGGAAGCCAAAACGAGTTAAAAAATGGAATGGTGTTCACCATTGAACCAGGTATCTACTTACCCAACAAAGGCGGCATTCGCATCGAGGATAATGTCATTATCAGAGATGGTTGTCTGGAGACTTTAACCACCTATCCACGAGAAATCAAGATTCATTGATTAGAAGGAGTTGATGGAATGAGCAATTCTTACATTATGCCTGGAGCAGAACCTTTTTATTTCCCCGGCAACAAAACGGGTTGCCTGCTGGTGCATGGATTTACCGGAACACCAAAGGAAATGCGGTGGATGGGCGAATATCTGAATAAAAAAGGATATTCGGTATATGGAGTTCGTTTGGCTGGCCATGCCACTCGTATTGAAGATATGATCCACAGCCGATGGCAGGACTGGGTATTATCAGTTGAAGAGGGGATTGATATTCTAAAATCCGAATGCACCCAGGTTTTCTGTGTGGGCTTATCCATGGGCGGGATCCTTTCATTGATTGCCGCTCAGCGCTATGACATCAAGGGATGCATCTGCATGTCCACACCTTACGAAGTCAGCCGGGATTGGCGCCTGCGTTTTGCCAAACCGCTCAGCCTGTTGATTCCCTCAGTTGCCAAGGACAAAAGCGAAACAAAAAACCAAGCGGCAGCAGAATCTCACCTTGATTATCCTGTTTACCCGACCAGATCAATTGCGGAACTCCTTTTACTGCAAAATGAAATGCAACAGATACTACCGCTCATTCTGAAACCAGTTCTCCTGATTCATTCCAAATCTGATGGATTAAGTTACACAAATTCTGAAAAAATCTTTCAGAAACTGACCTGTAAAGAGAAAGAGCTGTTATTGCTAGAAAAAAGCGGACACATCATCACCGAGGATATTGAACGGATGCGGGTATTCCGAAAAGTAGAAAATTTTATTAAACAGCACAGCAAATCCCGATGAAGCGGGATTTAAGGACTCTTACCATTTCGCTTCTATTTTGGGGTTTTGGCGAAAGTCTTTTTTTATTTTTCCAACCCATTTATTTGCAGCAATTGGGCGCGGATGCCCTTGAAATTGGGACCATTCTGGCCATTATGGGTTTTACCATGGGATTCGCGCAGATAACCACCGGTTACCTATCTGACCGTATTGGAGTTAAATTAATTCTACGGATTGCCTGGATAATGGGCACTGTTGCCACCGCCATGATGGCATTTGCCCCGAATCTACCCTTATACATCTTCGGAATGTTGATTTATGCAATCACCGGGGCAGTTTCAGCCCCGATGAATAGTTACATAGCATCCATCAAGGGAAACCTGAGCATTGGTCAAGCGCTTTCAATTCCTGTCAGTGGGTTTAATCTGGGTGCAATTTTCGGCCCTTTGCTGGGGGGCTTCATCAGCCAATTGGTTGGCTTGCGCGCAATTTATTGGCTGGCATTTGGATTTTTTGTGGTCTCTTCCTTTTTGGCTTTTTATTTGAAGGAAAAGGAGGTATTCCCACATGACGAAAAGGAAACTTCACAAAAACCTTGGCAGAACAAATCATTCAATGTTTTCCTTGGGCTGATTTTTTTTCTCATCTTTTCATCGTACCTGCCCATTCCTTTGACCTCCAACTTTCTGTTCAATATACATAATATCCCTTTGTCAACCTTGGGAATCATGGGCGCTCTTTCGAGCTTGGGGTACATCCTTCTCGCCTTTTTTGCCGCAAAGGCAAAACCAGAAAATAACCTAATCTTCTCGATTCTACTGATGTTAATATTTTGCGGCTTAATCTTTTTTGGAAAATCCACCTTGGTTTTTTCAATCGCCTATTTGTTTGCCAGCGGTTATCGTTTTTTACGCTCCATGATCATGGCCTATTCGCACCAACTGGTACATAGAAATCATCTGGGCATTGCCTTTGGTCTGATTGAGAGTGTCGCAGGCATCGCCATCACCCTTGCACCACTTTTGGCCGGTTATATTTTTTCGAAGGACGTAAGGTTTCTTTACATTGCTGGTGCGTTTTGTTTAATTATCAGCTTAATTTCCGCATTTTATTTTAAAAAGAATATCGGGGTAAAAAGAATTGGGTAACCAATCACTGCAAATTCATGAATTCACCTTGGGACCTTTTAAGAATAATACCTACCTGGTAACTGAATTGGATTCCCGTGAATGCGTCATCATTGATCCAGCCATCGGAAGTCGTATTATCCTAGATGAAATAGCAAATCAACAATTTGAATTAATTCAAATTTGGATCACCCATGCTCACTTTGACCATATTGGCGGTATTCAAGAAATTATAAAGAAATGCTCGGATGAAGTCCCTGTGTATGTTCACCCATTGGAAATTGAACTCTGGCAGGACGGCGGAGGGACTAAAGAATTTGGATTCGAAGTGGACCTAACCCCGCTTCCATCTCAAATCACCAACGAGATCCATGAGTTAAAAATTGGTGAGACCCATTTTCAAATTTTGCATACCCCAGGGCACACTCACGGCCATGTTACTTTTTACAACGCCGAGAATAGCGTCGCGTTCTGTGGAGACCTGATCTTTCAAAATTCAATAGGAAGGTCTGATCTGCAGGGAGGGGATGCTGCACAAATCATCAACAGCATCCGCAATAAGATCCTGACCTTACCGGATGATACCCGCCTGCTTAGCGGCCATGGGTCTGAAACAACTGTAGGCCGGGAAAGGCGAAACAACCCGTTTCTCAAATAATAACAGGCGGATTTTCTCCGCCTGTTTTTTCTGGCATGGTTCTTTATTTTGCGAATTCAACTGCCCGCATTTCACGAATGACCGTCACTTTGATCTGTCCAGGATATTGAAGTGTCTCTTCTATGTTCTTCGCTATTTCGCGAGCCATTTTTGTAGATTCAAGATCGTCGATCTCATCCGGTTTTACAATGATGCGAACCTCACGGCCTGCCTGGATGGCAAACGCCTGGTTGACACCCTTGAAGGTGTGGGCGATATCCTCAAGTTGTTTCAATCTCTTTATATATTGCTCCAGATTTTCACGGCGGGCTCCAGGTCGGGAACCGGAGATGGCATCGGCACATTCCACCAGGATCGCTTCCACACTCTGTTGGTTTTCCTCGTGGTGATGAGAGGCAATGGTATTGATTACATCGGGGTTCACTTTATAGCGGCGGCAAAAATCTGCACCAATCAGGGCATGCGTCCCCTCAGTATTATGGTCCATTGCCTTGCCAATATCATGCAATAAACCGCCGGCTTTAGCTACCTCGATATTGGCACCCAATTCCGCAGCCAGCACTCCCGCGATCAATGAGGTTTCCACTGAGTGTGCTAATTGATTTTGTCCATATGAAGTCCTGAATTTTAATCGCCCCATCATTTTTAACACTTCGTTTGGCAAGGCAGGTACGCCGGCATCAAAAGCAGCCTGTTCTCCGGCCTCATTGATAATTCGTTCAACTTCCTTCTCCTCTTCGGCCAATATTTTCTCAATGTGGGCGGGGTGAATCCTGCCATCCTGAATGAGGCGCTGCAGAGCCCGGCGGGCTATTTCACGACGGGTGGAATCAAAACAGGAAACCGTAACTGCCTCAGGGGTATCATCCACGATGACATCCACACCAGCAGCTTGTTCGAAAGCGCGGATATTGCGACCGTTTCGTCCAACAATACGCCCTTTCATTTCTTCATTTGGCAGTGTCACTGTTGATGTGGTTACTTGTGCCACCTGATCGGAAGCAACCCGTTGGATGGCTTCGGTGACCAGCTGGCGGGCTTTCTTTTCTCCCTCGGTGCGTGCTTCGGTTTCAATCTGGCGAACAATACGAGCCATATCACCACGGGTTTCCTTTTCCACTTCTGCCAACAAGGTTTGACGGGCTTCCTCTTTGGTCATTTCAGATATCTTCTGAAGTTTTTCCATCTCATCGCTATAGATTTTTTCAATTTCATTGGCACGTTTATCAATCGCACTTTGGCGTTTATTTATATTGACCTCACGCTGCTCCAGTCGTTCAAAGCGCTGATCGAGATCAACACGCCGATTTTGAAGCCGATCTTCCTCTTTACTCAATTCCATCCTGCGGCGGCTTATTTCCCCTTCCGCCTCCTGCTTGATCTTGATGGCGGAATCGCGGGCTTCCAGTTCAGTTACCCTGGCTTTTTCCTTCGCTTCCTGCAGAGCTTCTTCTGCCATTCGACGCTGCTCGGAACCCATCTTTTGGGCAAAATATTTCGCTCCAAGGTAGGAAAGAATAGCCACAACTACAATATCAACGAGCAAAATCAATCCTGTGTTTTCCATATTTTTATCCTAGTCATTAATTTTCTTACTGTTCTATGCATCCATCTCCTCCCCAATCTGATCAAGCGTTTGCCTGATTACGTCATATTGAAAACCTCTCCGCATAAGAAAAGAGGTGATCTTTTTTCGAAAAGCATCCTTTTCCAGATGGCTGAACTGATGCATTTTTTTCCGGGCTGCCTGAAGGGCAAGGGTGGAATCATCCGGTATGATTTCAAATGCTTGAGATATTTGATCATCCAGCACTTTCTTTTGCCTCAACTCATATTCCATCAACCACCTGCTTCTTGGTTTTGAATGCACACGGGTCTCGACCCATTGGCGGGCAAATTCCGCATCATCTACCAATCCGGCATCTTTCAGTTTGTTGATTGTTTCCCCGATAGCAAGTGGAGAAAATTCCTTCTTTTTTAAATTCAACCGGATTTCATTTTCACTTCTACTGCGGAAGCTTAAAAAATGAACCGCACTCTGAAAAGCTTTCTCCATCTCATCAGCAGAGAGCAATTCTTTCAATTTCTGCTGGCTGATTGGCTGGCCAACCTTTAACCAGGCACCAACCAACCGGCTGACCGAAAAAGAAAAAGAGCCATCCATGAACACGTTGACCCTGTCAGGATTTCGCTTTTGAACGATGAGCGCCGTAATCCGATTCTCCATTAACAAAAACAGCCGTCACTCCTTTTCAGGTTTTCGGCTGCAAATTTGAACAGAATATGAAATTACTTAATGAGTGACCCGGGGAAATTGGTCACCTTAATCAATCATTCCTAAATCAATCACTGGTAACAAAACATGGTAATTTGTTTCATCAATTTCTACGATTGATTTTCTTAGTAATCTCAACCGGCTTATGCCGCTTTTATTTCAAACTTGAATGCCAAAAACCTGCGAATACTCAGGTTACCAATCAATTACGCTGATATTATACAATACAATTCATTGAGAGAGGCGAATCAAACCCACTACGCTATAATACATTTTATTTATCGGATGTAATAATGAAAAAAGTTTTAATTACCGGTGGAGCAGGTTTCATTGGTTCAAACTTCATCAGATATCTGCAAAAGGTTAGACCGGAAACAATCATTTTTAATTTGGATGCCCTGACCTATGCCGGTAATCTGGACAACCTGCTGCGATTACCAAATCCTGAGAAGTATCAATTTATTCAAGGTGATATTTGCGATAGCCATATTGGTGGATCATATCTTTCAAGAAAATCAAATTGACAGCGTCGTTCATTTTGCCGCCGAATCGCATGTGGACCGCTCGATTAAGAATCCAATGCAATTCATGCAAACCAACGTTATCGGAACCGTTACTCTTTTGAACGCAGCAGTCAACCATTGGAAGAATTCCCCAGCAGGAGACATTCATCGCTTTCATCACATTTCAACTGATGAAGTATTTGGCTCACTTGCCCCTGATGAAAACGCTTTCTCAGAGGATACACCTTACGCTCCCAATTCTCCCTACGCTGCTTCCAAGGCATCCAGCGACATGATCG
Source organism: uncultured Chloroflexia bacterium (assembly GCA_963802275.1). Lineage (GTDB taxonomy): Bacteria > Chloroflexota > Anaerolineae > Anaerolineales > Anaerolineaceae > CAZMZW01. The sequence continues at coordinate 487,615 of CAWDIB010000004.1, forward strand.
TTCGGGCTTATTTTCACACTTATCATCTGCCAGTTACCATCACCAATTGTTCCAATAATTATGGCCCATACCAGTATCCTGAAAAACTGATCCCGCTGATGATTCAAAATGCCATTCAAGGAAAGCCACTGCCCATCTATGGAGATGGAAAACAAGTAAGGGATTGGCTATTCGTGGAAGACCATTGTGAGGCAATTTTGCAGGTGTTGGAAAAAGCGCCAGCTGGCGAAACTTATAACATTGGCGGTAATAATCAACCTTACAACCTTGAAATCGTAAAAACCATTTGTGAAATCCTTGATGAATTAATGCCCCATTCAACCCACAAACCGCATTTTCAATTGATACAGCATGTGACTGACCGACCTGGTCATGACAGGCGCTATGCCATGGATATCAGCAAAATCCAGCGGGAACTTGGCTGGCAGCCAAGGGAAACGCTCCAAAGCGGGCTGGTAAAAACTGTCCAGTGGTATCTTGAGAACCATGAATGGGTTGAAAGTTTGGTCCAAAAACCGGACTACCGAGAATGGATGAATCAAAATTATGCCTATCGGCAGGGAGAAAAAAAATGAAGGGAATCATACTGGCAGGCGGAAAAGGCACCCGACTCTATCCTTTGACATTGGCAGTGAGCAAACAACTGCTTCCCGTTTACGATAAACCGATGATCTATTATCCCCTCTCTCTGCTGATGATGGCAGGCATCCGGGATGTGCTGGTTATCAGCAATCCGGAGCACATTCCTGCCTATGAGAACCTGCTTGGTGATGGAAGCCAGTGGGGAATGAATTTTTTCTTCAAGGAACAAAGTGAACCACGCGGCTTGGCAGATGCATTCATCGTGGGAAGGGAATTTATTAATGGCCAGCCTGTGGCAATGATTTTAGGCGATAATATTTTTTATGGCCGGGGTCTGATCAGCTTGCTGCAGACAGCTTCCAAAACAGACCATGGAGCAACGATTTTTGCCTATCCTGTCCGCGATCCGCAGAACTTCGGTGTGGTGGAAATCGATGAGAGTTATCACGCCATTAACATTGAAGAAAAACCCGCTCAACCGCGCTCCAATTTAGCCGTGCCCGGTGTGTATTTTTACGACAATCGTGTCTGTGATATTGCTGCCCAGATCAAACCTTCTCCTCGCGGCGAACTGGAAATTACAGACGTGAACAAAGCTTATCTAAATGAAGGTACTTTAAAGGTCATCGTCCTCGGACGGGGATTGGCCTGGCTGGATGCTGGCACACATGAATCCTTATTGCAGGCATCCCATTTTGTTCAGGTGGTTGAAGAGCGCCAGGGATTAATGATCTCCTGCCCGGAAGAGATCGCATTCCGGCAGGGATTCATCGATGGTAATCAACTGCGTGTTCTTGCCCAAAAAAATGCCGGCAACAAATACGGCGAATACCTGATGCGCACCCTAGACGAAAAGGTCTTTTAATCAAGCCATTTGTGGAATGAATGTCTGGCATCACTGATTTGCCATCCGAGGCGTGCATATCCGCGCTGGACTGCATAGTTGTTGATATGAGTCGGACCTTCAATCATATCCACCTCGGGTTGAAGCAGCTTCATTCCTTCATAAGTTAAAATCGAAAAAAGTCTCCTGCCAAAAAAGTCCGGATGGATCGCCCCTATGCTGTAGTGACCCAACCGGATAGGCAGATTCTTTTCCAACGTGCTTGTTTTCTTCCATATCGATAAACCCGCTATGCGATCATCTATCTCTGCCAGTACAAAATAATCCGCATATCCATTCAAACTGGAATTCATCCATTCCACATAGGTCTGGGTTGCATTTTTTCTGGAAATATGGGGGTCAGAATGATACCTGCCAAAATGATTGGCAAATGACAACCTGGCCAAATCCGCCAACTCATCAGCATCTCGTTTTTCCGCAAAACGGATCTTTACCCCCTGCGCCACCTCGGGTACAGGGATTTTATTAAACTCAACTTTACGAAAATCCACTGAATAGTCCAGCAATGTATCCACCAGGAGAAAACCGGCTTCTTCAAAAGCATGGATCGAAATGACATCGTCCGTATAGACCTTACCTATCAGGAACTCATATTTTTCCTCCCTGGCCTTGGCAATCGCATGCTGCACAAGCATTTCAGCTATCCGGGCTTTTTCCTCACTTTCCGGATGGACCACAAACTCACTCAACGCTGCCATTCGTTTCCCAAATATGTTTGAATCCCAAGCTAATGCATTGATGAGAACAAAGCCATTCATTTTCTCAGCACTGGTTTCTGAAATTAAAAAAGAAGGTGTGTTGTCCAGATTTTTAATGATTTTTTCCTGCCAATGCTTATTGCAGTCCTTTTCCTTTCCCAATTGTGCTGTGTATCGGAAGGGCTTATAAGCAGAATTTTCAATCAAGGAGAAAATTAAATCGGTTTTGTCTTGTTGGGTTTTCATGATGCCTCCGTCGGATTGATTATAAAAGCATTCGAAGTAATAAAAGGCGGATTGGAAAAATTAAATTGTTTCAGATATACTCTTTTTAAACCGATTCATTGAATACTTATCAATAATGAAAACGTTCTTAAAGAAAATACCCTATGTTTTTGAAATTCAATTTTTTCCACTCCATCTACTATTATTAGCACTCCTCACCTATGGATTATTAATTCCCTTTTTAGGCTTTTATTGGGATGATTTTCCGTACACCTGGTTTGCCCATATCGGCGGTGCCAGCGGCGTCTTCCGCGCAGTGGCGGAAGACCGACCAGCTCTTGGTCTCGTATATGGCATCACGGCTCCTCTGTTGGGAAACCATCCCCTACCCTGGCAGCTCTTTGCCATATTCACACATTGGCTTTTCTCATTCTGCATTTTCAAAATAATTCAAACGATTTGGCCGGCAGATGGTGAAAAGGCCTGCTGGATTGCCGCCTTATCGCTTGTTTATCCCGGCTTTAGCCAGCATTGGATTTCGGTTATCTACAGCCAGGCATTTTTGCTCTTTTCCCTTTATTTCCTTTCCATCTTAATAATGATTCGTGCCAATAAGGAAGAGAAAAATTACTGGCTTTATACAATTGCAGCAATTGTGCTTTCATTGTTTTCAATGGCTTGTTCCGAATACACGGTTGGACTTGAACTCTTAAGACCATTGATCATTTTTCTGGTTTTACCATTCAATAATGCCAAAAAGAACTTAAAACCTCAATTAAAAATAGTACTTATTAAATGGTTACCTTATTTTTTAAGTTTGGTCGGTTTTGGCATTTACCGTGTCTTTTTTGCCGCTTCAGTTCTCTACTCCGTACGCATTACAGACGAACTTATCGGAAACCCTATTGGAGTATTTCTTGACTTTATTAAATCCAGTTTAAACAATTTGCTTAATGCTGGTGTCATCGCCTGGATTAAGCCATTCACCATACTTACCAATTTGAATCCAAACCGGATCATTGACCGGATATACCTATTAATTGTTGGGCTAGCTTTTTCCTTTCTAATAGTAATCTTTAGCAGGCTTAATAATTCAAAAAATTTGCAGCCCTCCCGCTTGGATTACAAATGGGGAATGACTGCTCTTATCCTCGGATTGGCAGGCATCATCGCGGCAGGTATTCCATTCTTCGCGGTCAAATATGAATTGCTCCTCAGTTTCCCCTATGATCGCCTATCCTTACCAATGATCCTGGGTTCCTGTTTGATGATTGTTGGGGTCGTAAATATTTTCATTAAAAAGTCTGTTCTAAGAAATATCATTCTTATAATGGTCGTTTCATTCTCCGTAGGATTCCAATTTCTTTCTGCCAACACATTCCGGGAAGATTGGGACAGCCTGAAAAACTTTTTTTGGCAGTTACACTGGCGCATTCCGGATATTAAAAATGGGACCATGCTGCTTACTGACAAAATGCCTTTACGCTATTACAGCGATAATTCGCTTACCGCTCCCCTCAATTGGTCTTATGAAAAATCAACCGAAAATAATGTACTGCCCTTAATCCTCAATTTTCTTTCGGTGCGGGTGGGCAACCGCATCCCAAACCTGCAGCCTAACACCCCCATCAACCAATACTACCGGATCGTAAATTTTATTGGGAATACATCCGACAGCCTGGTATTTCAATTTGCACCTCCGGGTTGTGTTCACATTCTCGACCCGGATTTGGATCGATTCAATCCAAGTCTTTCTCGTGAACTTTCTTCTGCCAACCATCTTTCAAATTTTTTGAGAATTCTTGATACTGCTCAATTGCAAGTAGAACCTCTGGATATATTGGGGGCTGAACCAGACCACAACTGGTGTTATTACTATCAGAAAGCCGAATTGGCGAGGCAATCCAGCCAATGGACGGAAATTGTCAACCTGGGGAATCTTGCATTTTCGCTGAATGATTACCCCAATGACCCGATTGAACGATTTCCATTTATTGAAGCATACGCACATACCGGTGACTACCATAAAGCGCTTGAACTATCCCAAAAAACCATCAAAATATCGTCCTTATATACTGATATGGTTTGCGCTCTATGGGACCGGGTGGGCAAATCAACAGATGCCCCTCCTTTCCCTGAAGAAATCCGTTGGTTCCTCATTGACCAGCTTCATTGTGGATGAAAGCAAACAAAACCAAAATTAATAAAAGGGTTGGTTTTTTTCTTCAACTCAAGAATAATATCCCTTTTACCCTTTTATTACTTGCATTTCTCAGTTATGGTCTTCTGATGCATCGGTTGGGGTTTTACTGGGATGATTTTCCTTACCTTTATCTGAACCATTCGCAGGGCATTGGTGGTTACCCTGCCTATATGGCTGGCGACCGTCCTTTTTCTGCCTGGTTTTTTATGATGGAAGGATTTTTATTTGGTACTAATCCTTTCGGCTATCATTTTTTTGCACTCATCCTGCGCTGGGCAGGTGCTTTTGTTTTCTACCTAATTCTGGCGAGGACATTTCCTTCTGCTAAATATCAAAACTTTATGACTGCCACGCTGTTCCTGCTCTACCCGGGCTTTTTGCAGCAATCGATATCGGTCATCTACTCCCTGCATTTCACCGTCTTACTCCTTCTTCTGCTTTCAGTCTTTTTCATGATTTTGTCGTTCGAAAGCCACCCTCATCGTTTTCAATACACTCTTCTGGGTTTGGTTTGCTCCATGGGCGTATTCGCCAGCGAATATTTCGCATTTCTTGAATTAATCCGTCCGGTCATCATTTGGTTTTTTTACAAGCGGCAAAAATCCCCGCTTTTAAAATCACAAAAAACAATTCTGCAAATTTGGTTGCCCTATTTCGTGGTTTTTTTGGTATTTCTCATTTGGCGGGTTTTTATTTTCCAATTTCCAACTTATTCACCCGACCTTCTCACAATTTTCAGATCTAATTTTTTTTCCGGTATTTCTCATCTTTTTTCAAGAATTTTCCGCGATTTCTTTACAGTCGTCTTCCAATCCTGGCTCCCTGCGCTTTCATTAAAATCATTCAATAATAATGTCAGCAATCGAATCTTGTTATTGCTTCTCGTCAGCATCGCATCTGGTCTGCTGGTCTGGCATCAAGGACATCAAGCGATACATAAATCTACACAGGTTCATGGCTCAGTTAATAAAACAATAATCCTTGCAGGTATTTTTCTCATCTTACTGGCCGGGATTCCCATATGGGCAACCGATTTACCGATAATTCTGGAATTTGCCTGGGACCGGCTCACGCTTCCATTCGTTCTAGGGGCAAGTTTGGTCATCGCCGGTTTGCTTTTTACGATCATTAAAAAACCTGCATTCCTAATCCTTATTTTCAGCCTGATGGCAGGATTAACGGCGGGGTTTCACCTGGACAATTCTTATCAATACTTGGATGAATGGTATTCATTGCAAAATTTTTTCCACCAACTCACCTTGAGAGCACCGGGGATTAAAGAAGGTACAACGCTTTTAACTGATGAATTTCCACTTCGCTATTACAGTGATAATTCTTTGACTTCACCCCTCAATTGGATCTATGATGCAGATAATCACTCGTTGGACTTAAACTACATGTTCTACTTCTTGGATGTCCGCTTAGGGCGCCGGTTACCCGCACTTGAAAAAGGGCTGGATATCAATCAACCATATCGCTCATTTTCCTTCAATGGGAATACCGATCAAATCATTTTTCTTCAATACGATCCCCCTGCCTGTGTCCATCTCTTTGATGAATCATCAAACATACCAATACACAACGATTCAGATTCTCTTCGAATGGCAATCAATCTGAGTGATTTGGATTTAATTCATCATCAGCAGGATTTCTCATTTCCACCATTCTTCGCATCTGAAACAAACGAAAACTGGTGCAATTATTTTGAAAGAGCGGACTTCGCCCGGCAGCGAGCAGACTGGAAAGAGGTCATCCAATTGTTTCAGGAGACCAAGGTCAAAAACCTTGAACCCTCTGATCCAAGTGAATTTTTTCCATTTTTAATAGCGTTCTTCCAGGTTTCGGATTTAAATTCAGCTATGGTTATTTCCAAACAGATCTTAGACAGTTCCTTTGGGATGGAAAATAACCTCTGCGCCATCTGGAAAAAATTCATGCAGAAAATACCCTTCGAAGGCGCGGGAGAATCAATCGCCCAATTTTATTATTCAGAATTAAAATGTATGCAATAATTTTTATCGATGAAGAAGATATTTAAACTTCTCTTTTCAGAGAAAAAATATTCAGTTCCTCTTTTATTGTTGGGTATCTGCTTTATGAGCTACGGATTTCTCATCCCAACCCTTGGGCTTTACTGGGACGGCTGGCCTTACATGTGGCAATACCATGTTTTTGGACCGGGTGGATTTCCCCAATTTGTAGCTTCCGACCGGCCGCATTCGGCCTGGATTTTCATGCTGCTTACCTGGCTATTCGGCACCAATCTGTTCTGGTACCACCTGACGATCTTCCTCTTTCGCTGGTTATCCGCCTGCCTGGTTTGGTGGTCTCTTAATTTATTATGGGAAAAGAAGTGGTTAGCCAATGCCATTGCTGCCATATTATTTCTGGTTTATCCGGGGTTTTTACAACAACCCATTTCGCTGCCATACAGCCACCATATCAGCCACATGGCGCTGTTCTTCTTTTCTATTTGGGGCATGCTGGCCAGCCTTCACAACCCAAAAAAATATTGGTGGCTTATCTTACTAAGTGTGCTGTCCGCACTTGTAGTGAATTTTTCTCTTGAATATTTCACGCCTCTTGAATTCCTCCGCCCGCTGCTCATCTTGCTCTTCAAAAGAATAAAGACCCCTAATAAGAAATTTTCTATTCAGAGGTTGTTCATTACGTGGCTGCCTTACCTGGCAGGATTGGCTTTTTTCCTTTTCTGGAGAATATTCATCTTCAAATTTCCCACGTATTCACCCAAATTGCTGGACCAATTCTCCTCCGCTTCTGAAGCACAATCCATTCAAACCTTTAATACCTTTTTAAAAAGCCTAGAGACTGTCAGCTTCACAGCCTGGAGTAATGTATTTCATTTCCCAACCATCAGTGAATTTGGCACCGCAGCAACATATCTCTACTTTGTACTCATTTCAATCTCAGCAATCGTCTTATGGATCTTTTTATGGCATCACAGTAAAAAACAAGTAGAAGAAAAGCAGGACCAAAAAAATGATCGGTGGGAATATTCCATCTCATTAATATTGATTGGAGCGATCTCAATACTCTTGCCAGCATTGATGTATTGGATCTTGAAACTGCCCATTCTAGTTGAATTTGCCTGGGATCGCTTGAACCTTTCCTTTATTTTCGGTGTCAGTATCATGATGTCTGGTCTGGTCGATTTGATTAAGAAAGCAACCTGGCTGAAAGTCTCACTTGTGGTCATTTTGATCAGCCTGGCAATCGGGTTTCATTTTCAGAATGGGATGGCTTTTAAGCGAGATTGGGAAACTTTTCAAAACTTTTTCTGGCAGCTCACCTGGCGATCGCCGAATCTGGAGAAAGGGACGGTTATCCTGACCACCGATTTCCCCCTGCGTTATTATAGTGATAATTCCCTCACCGCTCCACTAAATTGGACCTATGATGCAGAAAATCGAACCTCACAATTGAATTTTCTTTTTTATTTCACCGATGTTCGGTTAAAGAGCCAGAGATTGGATTCACTTTCCAAAGACCAGCCCATTCACCAGCCCTTCCGGTCATTCTTTTTTGAAGGGAACACCAACCAATCTCTGGTTCTCAGGTACTCACCTCCAGGCTGCCTGCAGGTACTTGACCAGGAATATGCCAATTCAGGCATACTCCCCAATTTGACCCAACTGGAAGCAGACGCCATTCCATTATCAAATTTATCACAAATCATCACTGACTCCAATTTAGCAAAAAAGCCGCCCTCAGAATTATTTGGCCAAGAGCCGCCGCATGACTGGTGTTACTATTTTGAAAAAGCCGACCTTGCCAGGCAAAAAAAAGACTGGATGACCATTCTTAGACTAGCCGAGGAAGCGAAAGGAAAAAACCTTTGGCCAAGAAATCCCTCAGATTGGCTGCCTTTTATTGAAGCGTATATCCGTTCAGCTGATTTTACCAATGCAAAATCACTCATCGATGATTCCCTAAGGGAAGAAAAATATTATCCTGGAATCTGTTATTCCTTGATTCGTATTTCAAAAGATTCAGAATTGAGCGGGCAGATTAAAGAACAAATCCAGCAATTAGAAGCAGACTATAATTGCCAGCATTAATGGACAACCGTAATGAATAAGAACTGTTCAATTATCGTTCCGGTCTATAACAGTGAAAAAACCCTGAGTCAATTGGTCGAGCGAGTTGAAAAAGCGCTTGGACCAATAACCGAGAAATTTGAATTAATTCTGGTTAATGATTGCAGTCAGGATGGAAGCTGGGATGTCATCTCCGACCTGGCCAGGAAAAAACCATGGATTGTGGCAATCAATCTCAGAAGGAATTTTGGACAGCATAACGCCCTTTTATGTGGCATCCGTATCGCAAAATACGCCTACGCAATCACGATTGATGATGATTTACAGCACCCTCCGGAAGAAATCCATAAATTATTGGCTGAAATGGATCATGGGTTGGATGTCGTGTATGGCATTCCCAAAAAGATGCCCCACTCCAGCTGGCGGAATTTTTTCTCCAAATACACCAAACTTTTTCTCGCGCGCGCAATTGGTATCTCCCGCGTAAGAGATATCAGTGCCTTCCGCGCCTTTAAAACTTCCCTGCGGGATTCATTTACGAATTTCAACAGCCCGGATGTATTTATCGACGCGCTGCTCTCCTGGGGAACATCCCGCTTTGGAACTGTGATGGTGAATGAAATGCCTAGAGCAGCAGGCAAATCAAATTACAACTTGTGGAAGCTTATTAAAATGAGCCTGTTGATCCTGACAGGTTTCAGCACGGCACCGTTGCGCTTCGCAAGTTTGATCGGATTTGCATTTACCCTTCTGGGTGGCGTCATTCTTCTCTATGTGCTAATACGGTATGCTGCTGAAGGTAGCATTCCGGGTTTTCCATTTTTGGCTTCCGCCGTCACCATTTTCAGCGGGACACAGCTTTTCGCATTGGGTATTTTTGGAGAATATCTCGGTCATGTTTTCGAACGAAGTTCCTCACGGCCTCCCTATATAATCGATGAAATTCAAAAAAAGGAACCAAAAAGAAAAAATGCAAATTAATTTTAATAAACCGTATATTGCCAAAAATCAATTTACTTATATGCAGGATGCCATTCAAAGCCGGCATATTTCCGGTGATGGCAGTTACACCAAAAAATGCCATGCTTTTTTGGAAAAAGAACTGGGAGTCCCAAAATGCCTGCTTACCACCAACTGCACCCATGCCCTGGATATGAGCGCCCTGCTGCTTCATCTTGAACCAGGTGATGAAGTCATCGTATCCGATTTTACTTTTGTATCTACCGTGAATGCATTTGTTCTGCGGGGTGCAAAACCAATCTTTTGCGACATCCGCCCAGATACCTTAAATATGGATGAAAAGCTGTTGGAAAAGCTGCTTACACCGCGTACCAAGGCCATTTACCTCGTCCATTATGCCGGTGTCGGTAGTGAGATGGATGCCATCATGAAATTCGCCAACCAGCACCAAATCCCGTTGGTTGAAGACAATGCACATGGGTTGTTTGCCAAATTTCGCGGTAGATTTTTGGGCACCTTTGGCTGCATGGCCACCCAAAGCTTCCATGAGACCAAGAATTTTTCATGCGGTGAGGGCGGAGCGCTAGTGCTCAACGATTCCAGATATTTTGAAGAAGCGGAGATCATTCGTGAAAAAGGAACCAACCGTAGTCGTTTCTTCAGGGGACTGGTGGACAAATACACCTGGGTAAATGTCGGCTCCAGTTATTTGCCTTCGGAAATCCTCGCCGCAGTTTTATATTCGCATTTTGAAGAGAAGGAATTCATCCAGGGCAAACGCCATAAGATCTGGGAGACTTATTCGAAAGAACTTGAGCCCTGGGCTGCAAAAAATAATGTCGGCCTGGCAACCATACCCGATTATTGCGAGCAAGCCTACCATATGTTCTACATGCTGCTGCCAGATTTGGACACTCGGCAAAAATTGATTGCTCATCTCAAGAACCTAGGGATCATGGCTGTTTTTCACTATCTGCCATTGCATTTATCGGACATGGGAAAAAAGTTTGGCGGCAAGGAGGGTGACTGCCCTGTTACTGAAAAAGTAAACGATCAATTACTGCGCCTGCCTTTTTATAATGAATTAACCGAGCAGGAACAGGAATATGTCATTGAAGGAATAAAGAAATTCTCGTTTTAAGGATTCATGGAAAAACAATCACCTGGAAAAAGAAACCTCAGCAGGGTAAAGAAATCCGCTTTTTGGCCGGTATTTTTCCCTTTAATCCTCGCCACCCTCATGGTAGTGATATTGGCACTCACAATTTTTCTTATTGGTGGAAAAAATCCAGTCATATTTGAAAATTGGGCGAATATCAGCGTAATACTTATCTCCCTATTTCTTTTACTACCTGGCTTAATTTTTCTTGCCGCCATCATTGCAATGAACTTTTTGTTGGGAAATGTAATGCCTATAGTTGGGCAGAGATTGATGAAAATTCAAATACTTGCTATCAACCTCAACAACCTTTTAATGGCTTCTGCCAGAATAATTGTTTACCCATTCTCAATCGCAAAAGCACTTACCCGGCATGAGAAAATTGAATATCCATTAGAGAAGGAATCAGTCAATGAATGAAAGAAAAGGCAGCCGAATCGGAATGATCATCAGCGGAGGCATTATCGGGGCTGTGGTGGGTGTCATTGCCGCGATTTTGCTCATCAAATCATCAGAAGAGGAACCCCGCTTTGATTCCAAACAAGGGGTCCAATTAGGGCTGGGATTAATTTCCCTCCTGCGATCACTTGTAAAAGGCTCCCACTAATAAGCCAATATATCCGATTGAATGAACGATCCAAGTGACCTCAAAGCCATTATCGGTGGCGTCATTCATCGCGAAAGCATTATTAATTCCAGAAATCAGGTATTGATCGACCAGCCGGGCGGGAGTCTTTCCTATGCAGCTGCCGCATTCCGGCTTTGGTCTGAAAAACCCGGATTGATTGGCAGGGTCAGCCAGGACCTGCCCGAAGAATTCCTTGCAAATTATGCCCGAAGAGGAATGATAACTGATGGAATCACCCGCAATCTCTCACCTCATGAAATGCGCGCTTTCTATAAAGTCATTGATGAGGATCATTACGATACAGACAACCCCATCAAGCATTTTGCCTCGCTTGAAAAGCCTTTGCCGAATTTTCTGCTTGGCTACAGCGGCCTACCTTTTCTAAAAGAGAATAAGACCGCAACTTCGCCGATTACCTTACAGCCTGAGCATCTCCCCACTCAGTTCTTTCAATGTTCAACCGCATTGCTTTGCTCCATTGATTTCCTTAGTTTATCAATGCTGCCGCCTTTTCTGCGGATGAACGGAATAAAAAACCTGATCATAAAACCATCCACAGGGACAATGGTGACTAAATATTGGAATGACGTTCCTGTTCTCGTCAGAGGCAATACAGGTTTAATTTGTACAAAAAAGGAAGCAGAAAGCCTATTCCTTGGAAAAAGTGAGAATCTTGTTGAAATGATCGAAAGGCTGGCAAGTTTTGGTCTGGAATTTGTGGTCATTACCTGCGGGAAAAACGGCCAATTTCTCTTTGTGCGGTCTGATCGAAGACTTTTTCAAATCCCAGCCTACCCGATTCAAGCAGTCGATTGTATCCATGCCGTTGATGCTTTTGCAGGGGGATTTTTGGCCGGATTTTTGAAATATTATGATCCACTCATGGCCACCCTCTATGGAAATATTGCTGCATCCATCAAATTGGAAGGAAGCGGTGCTTTTTACCTCTTGGATGCTTTACCGGAATTAGTCCAATCGAGATTAGAGGTCTTGCAAGGTATGGTTATTAAAATATAAGCACCGCTCAAGGATTCCTTGATAATATCTTATTGAAAGAACCGCGTACCTTTTGAATTCTGTCCTTGAGAAAGCACAACCAAATGCCCCGAATTGCCGCCCGGACAATATTGATATCCGCATTTCTTCCCGCGTATTTCTCCATTTCGAATTGATTCAACAGCTTCGCTGCATCTTCACGACAGGTTGGAACCAACTTTATTAACCGGCTTACCTTCTGCCGGGCGGTATCTGCCTGGTGATGCACCTCACCCATGAATGACAGGAGTAGATTGATCTGCAGGAAAGATTTCTCTGTTTTCGTTTTTTGAATAAAGCCATCCCAGAACAATAAATATTTTGGAGTCGTTACACCGATATTTTCCAGAAAACGTCCGATCCGAAAAGGTAATGATTGAGTACGAAATATTTTTTCCCTGAATGCCCACAATAGGATAATAAAAAAGATTAAAACGAATAAAGATATCGAGCCAAGCAGACTTCCCAGTCTTTTCAATTTAGCACCAGCAAGCTCACTGCCGACGACCAAATCCGCACCTTCCTCCCGGCGGTCTGGCCTTGAAAGATCCCCAGCAAACGGTCCGTAGGATGAAGAACCTTCTCCTGCATCCAGATCAAGCTCATTTGGTTTTTCCAAAATCACAGAGTAATCAATGAATGGTTGAGATGGGGTTGGTTCAAAAATCACCCAGCCAATTTCATTAAAATATATTTCAGGCCAGGCATGGTTATCCATATCCCGGACTTCGTAAAGGGAACCATCTTCCCTTCTTAACCCTTGAGAATACCCCACAGCCAAACGGGCTGGTATTCCAATCGACCGCAATAAAATCACTTCTGCGCTGGCGAAATAAGTACAAAATCCTTGTTTTTCATTGAATAAAAACCATTCTACCAAATCCCCTTTTTCCAATGGAGAACCGGATAATGAATCCGAATAAGAAAAGTTACTGCGCAAAAAAGAGGTAATGGCTTCCACTTTTTCGAATTGACTACTTTTACCCTTCGTGATTTCAACCGCAAGGGCTCTAATCCTCGAAAGGTCAGTGGAAGGCAATTGAAGATAAATTTCTCTGAAATCCTTTGGATAGTCATCATTCGCCGAGACGAGGTCAGTTAATGAATAGGATGACGGGGTGGATTTGAGGATATAAGATGCGCCTCTCCTTAAAGGTTGAACCGAAAGAATAGAAATGATTTCATCCCTGGCAAAACCCTTCACTTCAAGGAGAATTACATCACGATCAATAGATAGCGGATCATTAGAATGATAGATTTGGTAGCTGTTGAAATGAGGAAAGAATTCAAACTGCACAGTTCCGGTTGAGTCCAGGCTGTCAGTGATTATTCTTGTGTCTGAGGTTAAGATCTCTTCATAAAAATCAGCATTTTTCCAAATTCCATCCTGATAATACTCATAGGAACGGCTTTTCCAGTAATTCGGTATTTTTCCCTTGCTTTGCAAATCGGTTTTTACAGAAAAAACCAGTTCCATCTTATTCGACCTGGTTGTCGACAGGGAAAGAGAACTGCCTAATCCCGCAATTTCGATTTCAGAGTTCTGCTGCAAAGGTGCAAAGAAATTGGAACCCGTCTGCCATACATCAGTAAATTTTTCACGGAACTCCTGGTTCTCCCTCGAACCAGGCGTAGCCAAGCTGATCAGGAAAGGTGAACTCCAGGCAATCAGAATGAAGGAAAAAGAGGCAATCAGGACAATCGTTAATATCGTTGAAAAAGTATTTTGATCTTCTGTGGAATGTATTGCCAGCCAGTTGAAATGAGCTGACAAATACTGAAGGCGGACAATAAATAGAAGCAGGAAAAAGCAAAAAGAAGCCATTAAAAAATAGCTACGCTTTTCAGAAGGGAGAAATAACTGAATGACGATGATGGACGTGCCAATCAATAAAATAAAAAACCAGGGTTTTCCAAATCTCGTCAGTGTGAATCCCGAGCCAAATCCAAGAGTCCAAAACAAGAGTGACATGGCAATGAGGAATAAAATGCCGTCCTGCAAGGGTTTGTTATCCAGAATTTGGTTAACGGACTGAAAAATTCGATCCAGAAAGATGACACCTTTATCAAGCCACTCCTGATTACCGGGTATCTGGAAAATCAACTGCCAGCTGATCATCTCCACTGACAATAGCATGACCATCCAGATTGAGGTTTTGACTGAAAAATGACTGTGCCCGAAGAGCATTCCAAAAAATCCCCCCAGCAGAATCAAAGCGGTGACACGGTTTAATTCAGGCAACCAGGCAGTTGCTTCCAGGCAATAACCAGCAAGCAATAATAAAACCAACATCAAGCCAATCGAGAGGGGATCAAGCCAATGACGAACCATTTTGGTCCATAACCGTGTGTATATTATACTTAAAACGAGCATGGAATTCTTTCGCCAGAGGTCATCCTTTGCATGAAATAGAAATCATTATTAACATATGGCTGCAAGGCTTGGGGGGATGGCTATCCATTCCCATGCAGGTCATTTCATTCCTGGGTACACAATATTTTCAAATCATGCTTTTTGCCTGGATTTATTGGTGTATTGATCAAAAGACAGCCATTCGCCTGGGAATGGCGTTGATTGCCGGCAACAGTTTTAATGTCGCCTTTAAATGGATTTTTCACACCCCCAGACCCTATTGGATCAATACCGCTGTAAAACCGCTAAGCTCTGAAAGTTCATTCGGCATTCCCTCCGGTCACGCCATGATGAGCACCATCTTCTACGGCAGGATTGCACTTTGGCTTAAAGAAAAGTGGCTGACAATTTTCATCGTGGCAATAATTTTTCTGATTGGGTTATCCCGACTTTATCTCGGCGTTCATTTCCTCTCCGATGTAGTTGCCGGGTTGGCTTTTGGAATTTCGTTTTTAGTTATTTTTACAATATTGGAACAACCAGTATCCAAATGGCTCAATCAAATTAATTTTTCATCAAGAATTGCCGTGTTCTTTATTTCCTCATTGTTAGTCATCTTTTTTTTCAGTTTATTTAGATATTTTCTTTCCTCATGGCAAATTCCAGGGGACTGGCTTAAGAATGTTGAAACAGCCGGCCTGGCTAATTCCATAGACCCAATCCGCATGAAAGACATCTTCACCCTGGCCGGATTGGGATTTGGAATGATGACCGGGTATGCCTGGATCAAGAAATATGATTTTTTTCAAAATCCTGGCAACCGAATGCAAAGTATGATCAGATTAGTATTTGGATTTTCCGGATTAGCCGTCTTACTGTTCTTTCCGGTAAAGATTTATGAGTCGTTAACGCCTGAAGCAATGAAATTAGGTATTATCTATTTCCACTATTTTTTAATCAGTTTCTGGATTACTGGAGCTGCACCAGTCATTTTCCAAAAATTCGGCTTTTAAAACAAAAGGATGAACAAAAAAATGAAAACCATCAAAGACTTTATTATTGGGAGCTTGTTTGGCTTTGTATTCGGTGGCTTGCTCGGTTTGCTGCTAACCCCAAACAGCGGATCTGAAAACCGTCAAATTATCAGGCAGCAATTTTCCGAAACGGCGGGGAAAGTTCAGGAAGCAGTGAGGACGAAACAGGAAGAATTACAGAAGGAAATTGACCTATTGACCCAGTGATGACCCTAAACAGGTGACAACCTGATTTCATAAAATGCAGGCGTTGTAATATATTTGGTGATCCCGCTGACAACCAGGTAATTTTTTACTTTTCCTGCTTCACTGCTAATATTAAATTGTAATTTCCCATTATTGTCGAAAAACAAGGGAGTAACTTTCAAGCTATCCCCTAATTGAACATGCGAAACCAGATATTTTTGCGGCAGCTGATTTTGCAATCTGACGAATCCGTCTGCCATCCAGCCACCGAGTCCGGATTCGAAATCTTCATAATAACCAATCTCTGGAATGGAGATGTCATCCAATACCATCCCTTCCCCATTAACTGCCAGGTCGGTCAGATAATCAAATTTGATGATCACTTTTTTCCCCGCGTACTCTGAGAGGTCCACCTTTTCCTGAATCCACCGATTTGATTTTCCGGAATATCCGCAGCCAAAATTCGCACCAGTGGGATTTGTCCAGGGTACAGCCTGGTGTATTGATGATCCTCCAGTTTTCACCATCCACAGATGCCGTCAGGTAAAGGTAGTCGTAATCATTTTCAATGTTAAACCATGTCCAATACTGCAGTGTGATTGGGGAGGAATGCCCGCGGAAATCGAATTCCCTTGAAAAAACCATCTCAGACTCGTCACCTTTATTTGACCAAGCATAATAATCCCCGGAATGGGGCGATTCCGGTAAAATGCGGACTGTCGGCTGACCCTGTAATTCCACATTGCAGTCATTGCTGCAATTGATTTCAAAATATTGCGCGCCATACTGCTGAACTTCTTGTTTCCGCCAAGCAGAACTTTCATCAGCCAGTTTCTCAATTGAAAATGCGGGCGGTTGGTAGTTTTTGTATTTATACTTTTCTGGAATATCAGATTTATATGAATTAATGAGATTGGAAACAGTCCAATCCCTGAATAATTCATCTCCACTAATCTCCTCATCAAAATTTCCGCTTAAATCAGGCAAACGTTCTAAAACCAACTCTACACTGTGGTAATCATTAGCTTTTTCAGCAGCCAAGGACTTGGTGGCTTCTTCACCAAAGCGATCCAGGAAATATTTCATGAACATGAAAGCGGCACCATAATGGGGTGATGAATCACCCTGATCATCCCCTGGCCAAAAGGTCAATTGCAGGTTTGGGTTTGCGGCGAAAATATATTGAAAATTACTCGGTCCATATTCATTGATAAATACAGCCAATTCTGAAAATCCCTCACTGATCCAGCTTGCTTCATTTCGGTCGAGCGCATAATGAATCAGGTGTTGAAATTCATGCGCCATTTTATTGGCCACATCATCATGATCTGCAAGGTCGACATAATCCGCGGAGATATAAAACATTTCTGACTGATTCGAATATTCATCAACAGCAACGGCGACAGTGTCTGCAGAAGAAAACAATCCAGCCGCTCTGCCCATACCCCTGGAATATAGAATCGAAATGCGTTCATTCCCGTCAATACCAGGTATCGGTTCACTGCCAAAGAAAGCCCGATTGGTTGGATAAATCTTCTCGGAAAACAGATTAGAAACTATCGCCACGTCCTTCTCATTAAAAGACACACCCTGTTGCACCCAAAAATATGAGTGAGGAGAAATAAAAATCAGATCTGCCAATATTTTTTTATATACATTGGTCGTTGTGTTTAAAACCCAGAATTCTCGTTCATCCCCAACACGATAATTTCGAATTTGAAATGCCTGTGAGATTTTCCCAATATTTCTCTTAAACCTTTGGGTAACCGAGTAAATATCTCTCTCGTGGACCTCTGATGCTATTAATGTTTGCAGCGATTCCATTGCCCCGGCAGGGGAATCAGCATTCTTTAAAATACTTTCTTTAAAGTCTGGGCTGTGCGTTAAAGCTAATTGATTTTTTATTGCGGTTTCATTTGGATTAATTGCTTCTTTATCTTTTTGAAAGCCACAAGAAGAAAAAAGCATCCCAAAAACAAGGATGTGAATTAAAAAGACAAGTTTTTGCTTATTCATGGCCAGGAGAACCTATTTTTCTGATCCAGTTGAAAGGCGCATGGCACTGACTGCCAAACCCAGGCTGATCCAGAGGTATGGCAATGCAAAGGAATCAATGCTGAAACCTTCCGCCGGTAATGCAACTATTACAAAGATACCAGCCAAACCCAGGGCTGCATACATCCCTTTCCCATCTCGCAAGACTCTCACAAAGGCAGACAGTAACAAGATCAGCCAGCTTAGATAAATAGAAAAACCAACCAAGCCCGTCTCCGCTAGAATACGCACCCATAAGCTCTTGATATTGAGGAGGACATCATATTCATACATCAAGCGACGGATCTCAATTAACGTCCAGCCAAATGGAGTAATTTTGGATGGGAAGAAAAATCCCGCATTTCCCAAGCCCACGCCGAGAATGGGATGATCGCCAAAAATCTCCCAACCGGAGAGCCAATAAACCGCCCTTTCACCAAATTGGAGATTATTAAAGTAGGTTAGCAAGGGGTTTTCTTTATCGGTCTTAAATTCAAACAAATTCTTCATACGCGGATCAATTCTGCTGAGGATATATGCCCCCAAAAGAATCAGTGACAGGTAAGCAATAATGAAAAGAAAGGCCAATATGCTTGTCAATAATTTCGAGGCATTTTGAAAGCGGTATTTTCTGATTTTTGCTTTTTCCATCCATGTAGATCGGATTTTCCTCACAACCTGAACATTGACAAATATGAAAATTAGCGTCAGCATGGATAAAAAAGCTAGAAATCCACCCCGCGATAAAGTGAAAAACAATGCTGTTATCCCTGCAAGCAATAGGAAATTCTCAATAGATAAGCCCAAAAATCTCGCCGTATGAGATGAATACCGCTTAATACTGGCTGCAAGCCAAAGCGGCAGATATAGCATGTTCAACTGATGCGAAAACCAGGACGGCTCCAGGGCAAAACCGGTTGCGCGATTATGGTAAAGAACCCTGGAAGAAAACAAACCCTGGAAATTGAACATCCACTCAAAATATTTATGATAAGTTAACCAACTAAATATTTGAACGCCAGCCCAAACAAGCATGATAAACCCGCTCCAATTGATCACCCGCAATGAATCTCTTAGCACTTTTTCATCATGGGGTAATGCGGAAGCAACAATAAAAAAACATAACCCAATGACGAGGGTGATCAACGATTGCAGATTATTGGCAAAGTAGGAAAAGTTTTTAAATGTCGGGATCTCGATAAAAATTGCGCAAATGGTGGACACAAAAGCAGATAATACAAATACGAATAAAGGCAAGTTGAGTTTTGAAAGGGTTCCTGAATTGTAGAGGTAAGGAAACAGCCAAAAAAGGATCAAAATAAACAGAAATAAAATTGAAGGAACTGCCACTGTGTCGGATTTCAGGATTTTTGCAACCAGCGGCATACTGGTTACCGGAAGGATAAACAGCATTAAATACCATACCAGATTAATGGCTTTTTGATATCGATTATTTGCCAAGTACTTTTTTCCCAGGTTTAATATGATCAACCGCAAAAATCCAGATAAGCATGAATATGAGACCAAGCATTGCACCAGCCAGGACAAACGCATTTCTGGCAAATACAACCGGCTGAACCGGTAATTGGCTTTTCTCGATAAGGTCAACCGCCAAAGCCGGCATCAAACCCCGGCTGGCCTCTTTTTCCTGATATGCTTCCTCCCCCACTTTTTTAATATCCTGCAAAAGTTGATCCATTTTATTTATTGTGCACGGAGCTATGGATTCCACTCCGATGGTTATTCTTTGCAAACAAATTTCAAGTGAGTCCAAAACCTGGAATAACCTCTCAGCTTTAAACGCATGAGATAAAGATTCTTTTAACACTTCATCCGCTTTTTCAGCCCAGAGATTAACCAAGGTGTTCGCTTTGCGAGCATCTTTATCGCGTATACGGATATACCATTCAAACTCACCCCTTTCAAGCCGGGACTGCTTCTTAATATCAGAAAACGACGCGTCTGCATATTCTGAATGAGCATCATCAATTGTTTTTTGTAGAATAAAATCAGAATTGATCAGGCTGCCAATTCCACGCATGGCCTGGTCTTCCTGTATGTCTGATAAATAGCCGGTGCGGGTGTAATCAATGGTTACCACAAATTTCGCCTGGGCTTCATAAACAGGAGGAACGAACCCATTCAATAACAACCCGAGGATGCCGCCCAAAAGCATGCCAATGGGAAGATAAAACCAATGGCGCAGCATCTTAACAAAATAATCTTTTGGTACAAAGTATTCTTTCATTTCTTTTCTAAATATTTAACTTTCTTAATTCTTAATTTTTATTGAATAATAACTAAGCAAGTGGCTACTGCTATCCGTCATTTTCATCAGGATATTGAGTCCTATATAGCCCTTTGGATTGTATGATTTCGAAAACGCTTGGCAGTAAATAATACCGATAAGGTTTACCAAGCGATACCAACTGCCGTACTTTCTGGGAAGAAATTTCAAGGATCGGGGCTTCAATAAATTCCACTTTGTGTGAAATTCCTGGGATTCTTTTCTCCAATAAATCCAGTTCAATTTTTTCCCCAACGCGATGCATGACGCCAAGATGGTCACAACTGCGTACGAAATCAACCGGCTTATGCCAGGTCGGCAGGTCGCGCAAGGAATCTCCTCCCATTAAAAAAATCAGGCTGGCAGCTGGAAATTCAAGACGAAGCAGGTCTACAGTGTCGCGCATGTAATGGGGACCTGGGCGATCAATATCCACCCGCGAAAGCTGAAATGCCGGATCATCCCCTATGGATGCCTCGACCATTTCAAAACGGATAGCGGGTGAAGTGATCTCCTTGCCAACTTTATGAGGAGGGTTGGGGGTAAGCACCCAAAGAACCTTATCCAAGTGCAATTGGTCAAAGGCTTCCATTGCCAGGATTAAATGACCAACATGGGGTGGGTCAAATGTTCCCCCAAAAATTCCCATTCTCATTTTATGTTTCTTCTCCGCAATCAAAGATCATTCACTCCAGGTAAATTCATGATCTCCAATGATGACATTATCCCCTTCCACAATGCCTGCTTCACGCAAAGCCTGATCAATTCCCATCGATTCCATGATCCTTTGAAAACGGCGGATGGCATCATCATACTCCCAATAAGTCATGGCGGCTGCACGTTCGATCGCCTGACCTTTCACCTGCCAACCATCCGGTTGGCGGATGATCTCAAAGACAGGCAAATCCATCCCCGGCCGGTAAACCGGTTCGGGCTGAATGATCTTTTCTTCGGGGAGGTCTTCCAAAATTTTCTTAGCCTGCCAAAGAATTTTTTCCAGATTATTATGAGTTGCCGTGGAAATTTCCGTAATGGGGATTTTATACCTGGAAAAAATCTTTTTCACCGAAGGCCATTTTTCGAGAACATCAGGAAGGTCGATTTTATTTAAGACGACAATTTGCGGTTTTTTAGCCAGTTCGGGATCAAAAAGTGCCAACTCTCCATTAATCTGTGAAAAGTCCGCAAATGGATTTTCAGACAAGCCATTGATGACATGTATGAGAATGCGGGTGCGCTGAATATGTTTGAGAAAAGTATCCCCAATCCCCATCCCGGAATGGGCGCCTTCGATCAGACCGGGGATGTCAGCCAGCACAAGGGTTGTTTCCTCATCCAGTCGAGATACACCCAGATTCGGAACCAGGGTGGTAAATGGATATTCAGCAATCTTTGGTTTGGCGTTGGAAACTGCAGCCAGGAAACTGGATTTGCCTGCGTTCGGCATACCAACGATGCCAATATCGGCAATCAGCTTTAACTCCAGGTGCAATTTCATTTCTGTTCCGGGCTCACCTTTTTCTGCAATGCGGGGTGCCTGTTTTCTTGAATTGGCAAAATGAGTGTTACCCCTGCCTCCCCGCCCTCCCTTGACCACCAGATATTGCTGACTGGCTAAGGTTAAATCTGATAAAAGATCTTTATTTCCACCATTAAAAACCATGGTGCCAATCGGAACATGAATGACCAAATCCGGAGCAGATCTCCCGCTCTTATTGTTCGTGCCGCCATTCTTCCCGTCCTCACCATTGAATTTGTTCTTGTGCCGGAATTCAAGCAAAGTATTCATATGCTCTGAAACCCGGATGAGCACATCACCGCCTTTGCCGCCATCCCCTCCATCAGGTCCACCGCGATTAACGAACTTCTCACGGTGGAAATGGACCATGCCATCCCCACCCTTTCCGGAACGGACAACTATTTCAGCTTCATCAACAAACATAGTGAATCAATTATTCCATAAAATGAAAGAGAGGTCTACTCAACCTCTCTTTCATCAAGTTTCTACTTCTTTGTGCCGAATTTCTTTTTCAGCAGATCCATGAGGGTTGGCTGACCAATCTCCTGTAATTCATATCGAACCCGCTGCATGGGTTTTTTGATTTTTATAATTCGAGTCAGATCAATCGGAGTCGCAGAAAGGACCAAATCCACATCGGCATTATTGATGGTCTGTTCAAGATCATGTACCATCTCATCCCCATATCCCATGGCTGGCAGAATCGGGCCAGTGCGTGGATATTTCTGGTATGTTGCTTGAATAGCTCCAACGGCAAATGGACGCGGGTCAACAATTTCAGCAGCACCAAAGCGTTTGGCAGCCACCCATCCCGCACCATATGCCATTTCTCCATGTGTGAGGGTTGGGCCATCTTCAATAACAAGCACACGTTTGCCTTGAATAGCATCCGGATTATCCACAAATAAAGGTGATGCTGCTTCAATCATCATTGCATCCGGATTTAAACGGCGGATATTTTCACGTACACTGATGACATTTTCAGGATTGCAGTATCCACCTTGTTTATTACAAACACATCCGCCAGGCTGACATTGGTTTCACCAGGATGATAAGTTAGATTCATGACCAGGACGATGTGGATCAACAACAACTATCGCCAGATCACTCATATAGAATGAAAAATCATTGTTTCCCCCATCCCATAGAACTACATCAACTTCTTTTTCGGCCTGGCGCAGGATGTCTTCATAATCCACTCCGGCGTAGACGATGACACCATTATCAAGGTGCGGTTCATATTCTTCACGTTCTTCAATGGTGCATTCATGTTTATCCAAATCAGCATAGGACGCAAATCGTTGGACCTTCTGTTTCACCAGATCACCATAGGGCATGGGATGGCGGATGGCTGCAACTTTATAGCCCAATTCGATCATATCCATGGATACCTTGCGAGTTGTTTGGCTTTTGCCTGAACCAGTCCGCACAGCACAAACAGATATGACCGGTTTGCTTGATTTAATTTGTGTGGATTTAAAACCCATCAATCGAAAATCTGCTCCCGCTGCAAGAACCTGCGATGCTTTGTTCATTACATATTGATGGGGAACATCACTATAAGCGAAAACCACTTGATCAACCTTATATTTCTTAATCAGGTATTCAACTCATTTTCGGGATGGATTTCTATTCCAATGGGATACAACTTTCCGGCCAGTTCGGATGGATATTTTCTGCCTTCAATATTCGGAATTTGGGTTGCCGTAAAAGCAACCACCTCATACTCCTTGTTATCTCGAAAAAAGACATTGAAATTATGAAAATCTCTGCCGGCTGCACCCATGATGATTGTTTTAATTCGTGCCATACATTTCTCCTTAAATTATTTACATAACATCGGGCAAAGATATGCCCAACAAATTCAAACCATTTACTATCGTTTGCCGTGCTGCCATGACGAGCCGGATGCGAAAATCACGGATTTCTTCCTTTTCGTTCAACACCGGGCAAATCGAATAAAAATTGTTGAACGCTCTAGCCAGATCAAACGAATAGGTGGTAAGAATCAAAGGTCTCATTCCGTTTGCCGCTCGTTGCACCTCCTGCGGAAATCGGGAAATCAGTTCCACCAGCTGAATTTCCTGTTGATTCAATCTTTCATGGATATCTGCTGATTCAGGAATGCGGTTACCACATTTTCTAAGAATGCTCTTTGCTCTTACCCCGGCATATAAAATGTAAGGGGCAGCCTGACCATTCACGTCCAGGGCGGAATCCCAATCAAATGTAATCACCTTGGTGTTATCCCGGGAAAGCAAAGAGTATTTTATTGCACCGATGGCAACTTCATGTGCCACATCTTCTTTTTCCTGCTGGCTATGTCCGGATTCTTCGTCTCGACAATCGCAAGTGCGCGTTTTTCAGCCTCTCGGATCAGATCCTCCAATAAAACCACTGCTCCTTCACGGGAAGCAATGGTGACATTTCCGGGAAGGTTTACAATTTCATAAGCCAGATGATAGCAATTCTTTGCCCACGGGAAACCCCATCAATTCCAGGATTTTAAATATTTGTTTGATATACAGGGACTGTCGCACATCAATGACATAGATGGATTTATCCGGTTTGAATTGTTCAAACTTCTTTATCGCCAGAGGAATGTCTTTCGTCGCGTAGAGAGAAGTCCCATCCGAACGCAGGATAACCAGAACACGATATTTCTCGGAGGTGCCCAAAATTCGATCCAAATCAACAATCACTGCACCGACAGGTCGTTCATCGGTAGCCAATCCACGTCGAATAAGTTCTTCAACCAGGTGCTTTCCTGATTCTTCAACTTCACTCTCGTAATACATCTTGTCAAAAGTGATCCCATCTGCTGATAGATCTGGTTGAAAGCCTCTAAAGACCAGTAACGTGTTTTTTCCCACAATGCCACAATCTCACGTCTTTGTCATTCCAACTCTTGAAAAAGTCTCTGATCTCGGCTTCATTCTCAGAGTTCTCTGATTTCTAACTGCCTCTGCGTAAAGATCTCCCATCCAGCGGTTTTATTCTGTGCCGGTGGTTCTCCATCCGTATGAATCTTCCAATAATTCCACAACCAGGTGATCACATGCAGCCCAATATCACCAAGGTAATTTGCCCTTATAACATCGCCAGAAAATTCAATGGATCGCAAAGCTGCACCAATCACCATGTTGCGCAAGTGACCTACATGAAAAGCTTTCAGCGAATTCGGCTGGGAAAATTCAACCATGATTATTCGGGAAGTGTCTTTTCCTTTCCCAGAATCATCGCCGCGGTCAATCACCTCATCAATGACATGCCTGGCATATAGATTTGAGTCAAAAAAGATATTTAAATAACCTTTAGTTGCCTGGATCGACTCGATACCTGGAATGACTCGCAGGTTATGTTGGACCTTATCAGCCATTAGTGCCGCCAGGTCATTGATGGGGAGGGTTGAATCTTGCGAAGCCACCCTGGCTGCCAGTTCAAAAAAAGAGGTAGCAATCCCCCATTGTCCATTAAAAGGTATCCAGGACCATCTGGGTTGGAACTCTCCCCATCCCATTTGGTAAGAAATTTCCTTTATTTTTTGCTCAATAGATTCTTGTTCTGACTCGAACATAGCAACCGCCATTAAAAAAATAAAACGGGAGCATTGGATTC
Source organism: uncultured Chloroflexia bacterium (assembly GCA_963802275.1). Classification (GTDB taxonomy): domain Bacteria; phylum Chloroflexota; class Anaerolineae; order Anaerolineales; family Anaerolineaceae; genus CAZMZW01. The sequence goes on from CAWDIB010000004.1 coordinate 513,098, forward strand.
CCGCTTTATTCTATCAAAACTATTGGTAATTTCAAGTAAATAGGATTACTTTTCTTTTTGGGAAAGCTGCTTCATCAACCGGCTTTTTCGGCGGGCGGCATTATTTTTATGAATGACTCCTTTTTGAGCGGTGTGATCCAAGACACTGATGGCATTCGCCACAGCGGCTTCAGCTACCTTGAGCTTTCCAGTTTCAATTGATTCACGTGCTTTTTTAACGCTGGTTCGGGCAGATCCACGATAAACGCGATTGAGTTCACGTTTTTTTTGATTCTGCCGATTGCGTTTAATTTGCGATTTTATGTTTGCCAAAACAAACCTCCAAGAATTTCAATCACGACCAACAAGCTACAAATTTTATCTGAAGGTTACCTTTTTGTCCAGAATGAATTTAAAATGAAATCCCCTTTTTTAAGGGGATTTCCTGGTAATTTATTTATCCTGCAAGGCTACCAAGCCTGGCAATGCCAAACCTTCCAGCATCTCCAGAGAAGCGCCACCACCTGTGGAAATATGGGTGATTTTTTCCGAAACACCGGCTTGAGCCACTGCCGCCACAGAATCACCCCCGCCAATTACGCTGACTGCCTGGCTGGATGCAATGGCTTTGGCAATCTCAAAAGTACCCATTGCAAAATTAGGGAATTCAAAGACGCCCATCGGTCCATTCCATACCACTGTTCCTGCTTCTGAAATTATTTTACCGAATTGCTTGACCGTCTCGGGTCCTATATCCAGGACCCGCCAGCCTGCCGGCACCTCTCCGACCAGCTGAGTTTTCTTTTGGGCAGAATCTTCAAATTTATCAGCCAGGACCATATCCACTGGTAGACGAAGTTTTGATCCACCCACCTTCAACAGTTCTTTGGCAGTATCCAATGCCTCAGATTCGACTAAGGAATCGCCCATGCCAAATCCTTGTGCCGCAAAGAAAGTATTGGCCATCCCTCCCCCAATCAATACGGTATCCGCCTTCTGCAATAAATTCTTGATGACGCCGATCTTATCGCTGACTTTGGCGCCGCCCAGAATTGCCACAAATGGTCTTTTGGGATCATCCACCGCCTGGCCAAGGTACTGAATTTCTTTTTCCATTAATAATCCAGCTACTCCCGGTAAAAATTTTGCTACACCCTCAGTGGAAGCATGGGCTCGGTGGGCAGTGCCAAAGGCGTCATTGACATAAACATCTGCTAGTGCAGCCAGTTGTTTTGACATACCGGGATCATTTTTCTCCTCTTCGGGATGAAAGCGCGTATTTTCCAGCACCAGGACATCTCCGGGTTTCAATACCCTGGCAGCTTCTTCAGCTTGCTGACCAATACAATCTTCTGCAAAAACCACCGGTTTTCCTAATACTGCAGCCAGATGCTCAGCAACTAGTTTCAAACTGAACACGGGGTCTGGTCCACCTTTTGGGCGCCCCAGATGAGAAGCCAGGATAACCGATGCACCCTGGTCCACCAAGTACTTTATGGTTGGCAGTGCAGCACGGATGCGGGTGTCATCGGTGATTTTCCCTTCTTTCATGGGAACATTAAAATCAACCCTGACCAGTACTTTTTTCCCACTCACATTGATATCTTTTACTGTCTTTTTTTTGAACATAATAACCTCGCTTGTTCTTTTTAAAAAGGACGCAACCTGAAAGCTGGTCCAGATCACGTCCTTTTCATAGTTTTTCTATATCAGCTTATAGCTTCTTTGCAACCAGAGCGGTCAGATCAGCTGTGCGGCAGGAATAACCCCATTCGTTGTCATACCATGCCACCACTTTTACCAAATTGCCACCCATGACCATGTTGGATGGCAAATCCACAATTGAGGAACGGCTGTCACCCTTGAAATCCATTGAAGTCAGGGGATCTCCATATTCTCCGTGTGTCACTCCCAAAATGCCTTTTAGATATGAATTGGCGGCCTCTTCAAAAGCGGCATTCAACTCATCCTTGGTGGTTGGTTTTTCCACAATGACGCTAAAATCCACAATCGAAACGGTCGGGGTTGGCACGCGCAGGGAATAGCCATCAAATTTGCCCTTCAACTCTGGGATCACCAAAGCGAGAGCTTTAGCAGCACCAGTGGTGGTGGGAATGATATTCAGCCCAGCTGCGCGGGAACGGCGCATTTCCTTCTTATGCCCTTGATCCAAGATCACCTGGTCATTGGTATAGGAGTGTACAGTAACCATGACACCGCTGACAATTCCAAATTTATCAAAAACAACCTTGGCTGCCGGAGCAAGACAGTTAGTGGTGCAAGACGCGTTGGACAGAACATGATGCTTGGCAGGATCATACTTGTCTGCGTTAACACCCAGTACCACAGTAATGTCTTCATTCTTGGCTGGTGCGGTGATGATAACTTTCTTTGCACCTCCCTTGACAATATGCACATTGGCCCCCGGTTTACCTTTTTCCGGATCACCCTTAGCATCTGTGAAGACACCGGTGGACTCAATCACAATATCCACTCCAAGCTGCTTCCACGGAAGCGCCCCAGGGTCTTTCTCAGCATATACTTTGATCGTCTTGCCGTTCACAATCAAATCATTGCCTTCCACTTTGATATCCGCTGCATATCTTCCATAATTTGAGTCATACTTCAGCAAATGGGCATTGGTTTTCGTATCAAAGAGGTCATTGATGGCAACCACTTCGATCTCACCTTTGTGAAAATCGTCAATCGCCTTGAAAACCTGCCGGCCCACACGGCCAAACCCATTAATACCGACTTTTACTGTCATTCTTTCCTCCAGAAAATAGATTATTCACAAAACCCAATTTTACTTTAAATTCCCATTATTTCACAGAGGTTCTACTCTGCAGCGGCCCGGTCCGTTCGTAAAAAAGATCCATGATCGCTTGTGCCAATTTCTTTGAATCATGGCGCCAGGGATTATCCTCATCTGCCAAATGAACGTGATAAACGGAATATTGCTCTTCCAGTTCCGCATCCGCCATCACCCACTCGGTGCCAGCCGGCATTTTTTTATCAAAGTCATTATTGCACACGATCACATCCATATGTTGATCCTGCAGGTGTTTTTCGATGGCCTTGACATGATCCAGCACCTTGTAGCCGTCTGTTTCGCCTTTTTGGTTGGCAACATTGCAAATGTAAAATTTCAGGGCTTTACTCACCCGTAATGCATTGGCCAGTTCCGGCACCAGCAGGTTTGGCATAACACTGGTGTAAAGACTCCCCGGTCCAATAATAATCAGGTCTGCATTTAAAATGGCTTGCAGCGCAGGCGGATATGGTGAAGGGCTGTTGGGTTCCAACCACACCCTTTTAATGGTTCCTCCCATTTTCGCAATCCTGGATTCACCGACGACTTTTTCCTCTTTAATCTGTTCGGGCAACAAAACATCGGCAACCAATTTGACATCATGAAGCGTTGAGGGGAGTACCTTTCCTCTTACTGCCAGAACGACACCAGATTCCGCAACAGCATCTTCAAAAGAGCCGGTAATATCACTTAATGCGCTTATCAGCAAGTTGCCCAATGAATGACCATTAATACCAGCGCTCTTGCCAAAACGGTATTGAAACAACTGCGTAAGCAGATCCTCATCATCTGAAAGTGCTGCCAGGCAAGCACGGATATCACCCGGAGGCAGAATACCCAGGCTTTTACGTAATTCACCCGAAGAACCCCCATCATCGGTAACCGTGACCAAAGCGGTGAGATTATGAGTATGGTATTTGAGTCCACGTAAAAGAACTGACAGGCCCGTTCCACCTCCAATGGTGACAATTTTCGGCCCTTTCTCTTTAATTCGGTATGAGGAGATGGTATCCAAAATGGCCTCACCGGGTTTGACGAAAGGTTTGAGAAGCGAACGGTTCAACTCAATAATACCGAGGGTAATGAAGATTAAACCCAGGCACCCAAATATAAGCGCGCGCAGCGGCCGGTCAAAATTTCTCAATGATAAAAAGGATAGAAGTTGCGTCCAGAATGTGCTTTCAGTACTGCGATAAAAGTCAATCACCAGTACCGCCACCCCAAAAGCCATCAAGGTAATCCCTATCAGAATCATCAACAACCAGCGCTTAATCCCAATGCCAGGTTTTAACCAACGGCGCAGGTTGGCCAGCAAGTGCTTCAGTTTGTTTTTTTGTTTACCTGAGGAATACATCGGCAGGATAATAGCAGTCTTTTGTTAATCAGTCAACGAACCGAAAACCATTATAATTTCATATATGAATCATGCAATTTGTCTGGATGTGGGCGGTACGAATATACGCGGGGCATTATTTCAAGGCCAAGAAATTGAGCCGATCAACCTTCAGAAGATCCCCACGCAGCAGAATGGGCAGAATGTGGAGGAAAGGATATGCAATTTAGTCAGCAGCATTTGGCCAAAGAACGGGAAAGTAGATGGAATTGCCTTAGCTGCGCCTGGCTTTGTTGATTCGGAAAACGGCATGGTAATCCGGGCAGTGAATATTCCCGGCTGGGAATATTTACCACTAAAAAATATTTTGGAAGAGAAATTTAACCACCCGGTTTTTATCGAGAATGACGCCCGACTGGCCGCCCTGGGCGAATACAAGTTTGGAGCTGGCATCGGGCATCATGACCTCATCTATCTAACCGTCAGCACCGGTATCGGGGGCGGTGTGATCATCAAGGACCGCCTTTTGACCGGTTCACGCGGAATGGCAACGGAAATCGGGCACACCACCATACTTCCCGATGGTCCACTTTGCAGCTGCGGTCAGAGAGGTCATTTAGAGGCGATTTCCTCCGGTACAGCCATCGCGCGATTTGTTCAAGACCAAATTAAAAAGGGAAAGAAGTCCACCCTTGCCGGTAATAATAATTTTTCCAGCAAGGAAGTGGCGCAAGCTGCAATGGCTGGTGATGAAGTATGCCAATCTGCTTTCCATCAAGCAGGCACTTACCTGGGAAAATCCATTGCCAACCTGCTGCATATTTTTAATCCATCTTGCCTGATATTTGGCGGCGGAGTCAGCTTAAGCGGTGATTTATTGTTTGATCCAATGCGCAAGGAGTTGGAAAGAACAATCATCAGCAATGAATACCTCAAGAACCTTTCCATTGCTGTAGCCAAGCTGGGCGACAATGCCGGTTTGATTGGCGGATTGGTACTTGTTGAAAGTAAGAGATAATTTTTTTATGCTACCTGATTTTCGCGTCCGTCAAAGAGATTACCTGCTGGAAGTAACCCGTGCCCTCACACAGGAGCTGGATCTTGATTCTTTGCTGGAACGCATCCTTCGATTCTCTATTGAATTGCTGGCAGGACAAGCGGGATTAATCGTATTGAGATGTGATGGCGGCGGATGGGAAATAAGGGTTTCACAGGGCATCGCACCAACCTATCTTAAACAATTGAACCCATTACTGAATGCCATCCCGGATAATGAAGACCCCCAGCAATTTGAAATCCCTGAAATCAACCGCATGCTGGGTGAATTGGCTTTTGCTGCAAGCCTGCACCTGTTAAGCGGGGTTGGTTTGCCTTTGGTGGTGCAACAGAGAGTTCTGGGGGTGATATTCATTTTCCGCGGGTATTCCGGACTTTTTTCCAATAACGACCGGGGTTTGCTTGGGTATTTTGCCACCCAGGCCGCCATTGCTGTGCAAAATGCCCAGCTATATACCAAAGTAACCTTAAGCAAACAACATCTGGACGGCATCCTGGATTCAGCCGCAGACGGCATTTTAATACTGAATTCCTTTCAGATCATTGAACGCTGCAATTCGGCATTCTCGCGGATGATCGCAAAACCTTCCGAAAACATCATCGGCGAACGCCATGATGAAGTGGTTAATTTGGATAAATTAGCCTTGAACACCTCCCTGGAAAATGCCATCGCCGGCGGCTGGCCACTCACACCTTCTGCACAGTTATATGTTGAAGGTGATCTGAAACGGGACAACCTGGCTGCCATCCCCGTCGGGATCACTTATGCACCCCTTCTCTCAGAAAGTGGGAAATTAATCAATATCATTGCCACCTTTCGCGATATCAGCCGTTTTCGAAAAGCGGAGGAATTACAAAGCACATTCATATCCGTCATCAGCCATGAACTTAAAACGCCGGTTGCCCTGATCAAGGGTTACGTCAGCACACTGCGCCGCGAAGATGCCCATTGGGATAAGAAAATCGTTGAAGAGAGTCTGCAGGTCATTGAAGATGAAGCTGACAGGTTGAATATCCTGATCGAAAACCTGTTGGACGCCACCCGTCTTCAGGCAGGTGGAATGACTTTGAAAAAAACCGAACTTTCCTTCCCTGCCATCGCCCAACGGCTGGCAACCAGATTTCAAACCCAGACCGATCAGCATGCCATCATTACCCGTTTTCCTCAGGATTTTCCCATCGTGATCGGAGATGAAACCAGGATCGAACAAGTTCTTTCCAATCTGATCGGCAATGCAATCAAATATTCAAATTCGGGTGAAATTCTGATTAATGGGCAAATTCGTGCCAACATGGTCATCATTTGTGTCAGTGACCATGGACCGGGAATTGCCCCGCAGGATATGCCATATATTTTTGACCGTTTTTATCGCTCCCCTGATGCCGTCCGTGAAAAAAAGGGTGCCGGCTTGGGCTTATACCTTTCGCGGTCAATCGTTGAAGCCCACGATGGAAAAATATGGGTGGAGAATAAACAAAAAGAGGGAACTAGAATTTGTTTCTCTTTGCCGCGCTAGTATAACTATGCGCAATTCCATAAAGGGGGGATGGTATAATGGCTGACATTATTTTTTCAGAAGGTATTCATGGCAAAAACCCAAACAACGTGTCCGCGCTGCCACCAACCAGTGGTTGCAGATGTGGAGCAAATATTTGATCTGCACTCCGACCCGACAGCCAAGCAGAAACTGTTAAGCAATGTGGTCAATATGATTCACTGCCCATCCTGCGGTTTTCAGGGAATGATAGCCACACCTCTCGTCTATCATGACCCGGAAAAGGAACTGCTGTTTACTTATTTTCCACAGGAGTTGAACATTCCAGTCACCGAGCAGGAAAAACAAATAGGTCCGCTGATCAATCGGGTGTTGAATTCCCTGCCAAACGAGCTGAAAAAAGCGTACCTGTTTCAACCACAATCGATGCTGACCTATCAAACCTTGATCGAAAAGATATTGGAGAAAGACGGCATCACCAAAGAGATGCTTGAAAACCAGCAAAAGAGACTGAATTTATTGCAAAGGATCTTGTCTGCGCCGAGTAGTGATCGATTAAATATAATCAAACAGGAAGAAGATTTAATCGACACCGCTTTTTTCAGCCTTTTTTCCAGGATTCTTCAAAGTACAGTTGAACAAAGGGATGAAAAATCAAGCAAGGAATTATTGGAAATCCAGGAGCTGCTCTTTAAAAATACCAAGGTTGGCAAAGAAGTTTACACTCAGGCCAAAGAAACTGAAGCTGCCATCAAGTCACTGCAGGAAGCAGGGAAAGATGGCCTCACCAGGGAAAAATTACTTGAGTTGGTCATTCATTCACCCAATGATACTCAATTGGCCATCCTGGTTGGACTTGCCCGGTCAGGAATGGATTACACCTTCTTCCAACTGCTAACTGAAAAAATCGAGGCTGCCAATGTTGCGGAAAAACAGCAATTGACAAGTCTGAGAGAAAAATTACTCAGCCTGACCAATGAAATTGACAAAAAGATCCAGGCAGAATATCAACAGGCAAAAAAATTACTGGATACCATCCTTGCCTCGACCAATATTGCTGAAAGCGCAGAAAAAAACATTTCCGCAATTGATGATCTCTTTATCCAGGTGCTGGAAAACGAACTGGCGCTTGCACGCAAGAATGCCAATCTTGAACGGATATCCAAACTGGAACAGGTCATGATCATAGTGGAAAAGGCCAATGAACCACCCGCTGAGATCAAACTCATTCAAGAGCTATTGAGCACGCAAAGTGAAGATGAATTGCAGGAAAAACTGCGAGAGCATAGTGATGAAATTACTTCTGAATTTGCAGAGATTATCAATACATTCATCTCGCAACCAGATAGCAAAAAGCAGGATGCAAACCTGGTGGAAAAATTAAAAACACTCTATCGAGCAGTGTTGCGATTCTCTATGCAAAAGAATTTGAAGGATTAAACCAAATAATCCAATAGCAAAAAAGAGCAGATCACCTGCTCTTTTTTTCAATGTATTCCGGATTATCCAACCGGATGCCATGCCCACGAATGGTGACCAAATAAATGTGATCGCCATCATAGTCCAGCAACTTATCTCTTAGTCGCCTGACGAGTGCATCCAGGGCCTGTTCGGTAATACCCTGCCCAGCTGATTCGCCCCATACCTCTTGAATGACCTTATCCCGGGAGACGACTTCACCTGCCCTCTCGTACAAACATTGAAGCAATCGAAACTGCTGCACTGAGAAAGCGGGCAGGACTTCCTTTTCCAATACCCACACCCTCCTCGCCTTGGTATCGATCAATAATCTTCCACATGTCTTCTTAGCCTTTGACAGAGGCAATGTGGATTCAGAGCTGATAAAGAGAAAATTTTGGGCAAGAGCAATCTTTATTTGATCCCCATCTTTTAATTTACATAGACCGACTGCTTTTTTTCCATTTACAAATGTTCCATTTTTACTTTCCAAATCTTTAAGGGAAACGCCGCTATTGTCAGATGGAATAATCCTTATGTGAAAGCGTGAAACCTGCCGGTCTGGAATTTGAATATCACAATCCCTGTCCCTTCCGATGGTCATTTCCCGAGTCACTGCCCATTTCTGTCCATGCAATAATCCAGACTGGGCAATTAAAAATGGCAGATCCCGTGTTCTTTTTTTCAATGTCGTTTCTCGTCTGGAATATAAATCTATCTTCCAAAGTATAATAATAGCAGAATTTAATTTGGGTGAGTTATTTTTATTCTGCAGGTAAGCCATGCCAACCCCCCTTTCCAAAGACGAAATCTTACATAGGCGTTATCGAATATCAAAAATCATTGGCCAAGGTGGAATGGGATGCATTTACCTCGCTGATGATAACCGCCTTAAAGGCCGGAATTGCGCCATCAAGGAAGTGGAATATGACCGTTCTTTGGGTGAGTCATTAATTAGGGAGTCAAGGGAACAATTCCTTAAAGAAGCAACCATCCTGGCGAAATTGGACCATCCAAATCTTCCTAAAGTTTCCGATTTCTTTTCACAAAAGTCGCGGGATTATCTGGTGATGGATTACATTCCCGGTGATGACCTGCGCACACTGATTGCAACTGCCAAACAAAATAAGAAATTTTTAAAAATCAGGGATGTTTTAAGCTGGGCAAAACAACTCGGAGATGCACTCGTTTACCTTCACAACCAGGATCCAGCGGTACTCCACAGGGATATCAAACCCAGTAACCTAAAAATCACTCCGAATGGTGTGATTAAATTGGTGGATTTTGGACTAGTTAAATTATTAGCACCGGGTGAAGGGACCATCACCATCATCCAGGGACAGGGTACTGCTTATTACACCCCTCTGGAGCAATATGGGGGCGACAGTACCCATACTGATATTCGCAGTGATGTTTATGCTTTCGGTGCCACACTCTATCATCTATTGACCAATAAACCACCGATGGATGCGCGTGAACGGTTCCTGCATCCCGAAAATGATGTCCTGGCAAATCAGATCAATAAAAACATCCCTTTGCGTGTAAGCAAAGCCCTTCAAAAAGCCATGGGGATCCATCCCGATCAAAGACCGCCGAGCGTCAGAGCATTTCTGGCCTTGCTTTTAGGAAATGAGGTGTTTGAAGAAGATTTTCAAACAAATCTCTTTTCAAGCATTTTCTATCAGTTAAAAAAACCATTTGAAAAAAGATTATTGTGGATTGCCATCAGTCTTTCGATTATTACTTTTGTGTTAATGAACCTTAAGTAATGCTATTTTTCGTTTAAGTTATCGAACGTTTTTTTAAATCCAAACCAATTCACAATCAACCCAACAGCAGCTCCAATTAATACGACGATTATTGTGAATAACATTGACCGATTATTAAGCAAAAAGTTGCCAAAAAAGCCAAGAATCAACCAGAGGTAAGCAAAAAATCCGCCAATGACTGCTGACAAACCAGCCCTAATCCCCCATGCAATGGTAGAAAATCGGTTGCCAATTAATAACATCAACCCAGCCAACAACCAAAGAAAGGAAAAAACGACCAACCATTCTGTTTGATTTATGGTCATGACCCATTTTTGGGGTTGGCTTAAGTTATCCAGTTCATCAGCTGGGGATGAAGGTGAAGTAGGAAGAATGGTGGGAGTAACTGCACTCACAATGATGCTTTTCCCTGGAGTAATATCAAGTAAAAGAATTTCGGAATTATAGGCGGGGTCGCTGTTTACTTTGATTTCCAACATTCCCGGATCTTGAATGCGGAAATTTATACGGGCGATGCCATCCCTGGTAACCGATTCAATTTGCTGGGTCACTCTTTTTTCACCTGTCAAATTAAAAAGGAACTTAACCACCGTCCCATCGGGAACCAGGTGTCCATTGTGATCCAGAATCACGCCGGCTTTCAAGGGAATGGAATCACCAATATAAAAAGCGGGGACGGGGGTGGGTTGCCCCTGTGTACCCGACTGCTGGCTTTCATTCAAATCAATGGTCAGTTTTATCGGTTTTTGAGGATCCGGAGAGGTGACGAAATTAATATCATATGCTATCCCCGGAACCGATACTGGAGAAGCCCCTTGCGGATGAATTTCCTGGAATAATATCCGTACAGCTATTTCCACAAAAGAGTTGAGCTTGCTGTAAACCCCATAATATGCAGTCAGATTGGAGATATCAGTTGCGTCCAAACGATAAGGAGTGTTGAAGGCAAAAGCAATCACTTTCTTATCGCGCACCAACTGCGGCTTTTCAGAAATCAAACGATGAAGAGCATTGGATGCGGGTCGACTGGGATCAGGAGTACGCAAAGCGAAGATCAACCAATCCGCTTTGCTGATATTGGAATCCAAATCCAGATTGTTTAATGGTGAATCCAGATAGGTATTCAAATCATTTAACGAATAAGAAGATAACCGGCTTGGGTTCACCAAACCCCCTGCTCCCGGTCCGTATAGTTTTATCACGGTATTTCGGAACTCATCAACTGACAGAAGCGATTGTTTTTTACACTGTGAGCATTGAGTATATTCCAAGTCATCCGTAAAAAAAACCATGTTGCTGCGCGTGCTGGGAGGCTGCGGGATGGTACTTGTTAAATCCTTCTTTTCCGGGTTTAAAAGGGTAATGCTCTTAGCAGCAGCCCCGAAGGAAACACTTACACTTTTTCCTATTCCCTCGATTGATTTTAATTGCGGCCTGACAAATTCAATATCAAAAGATTTGTAAATGCCGCTTTTTAATTTCAGGATACGATCCACAGACGCATCAACCCGCTCGGCAAAGGCACGGTCTTCGCGGTATTTCTGAACAAAGAAATCCAGGATGCGAAGGATGGTCGTATAAGTATCCTGATCATTAGTGGAGATAATCCGATCCATATACAGCAAATCATTACCAGCTAAAAAAGCACTCAAAGCCGCCTGTCGTGCATCGAAATTCTTTCCTGTGGGATCAAAAGAATTCCGCACGGCTTTGCTTCCCAAATCATCGCTGACGATGATTCCACCGGTTTTCCGCCATTCAGAGAATTCAGGCAAATTCATCAGAATACCCAGAGCAGAAGGATCAAGACTGACGGGTTTGGTGAAAGCGCGAATATTTCCCTGCAGCCCCTGATAGCGAATATGGCTGAGCAACAAACCTTCCACCTGTTCTTCAGGTTTTACGGCATTACCGGTAACGGCAAAAAAGGGTGACAGCTCGATCAGGCGTAATTGGTCAAGCGATTTCCGTACCGTTGCCACTTCCGTTTCCGGCAAGCGGTCCGATCCGCCACGGCCGGGAAAATGCTTGGCAATCACTGCTAATTGGTTCTCACTACCCTGATGGATACCTCGGATATAAGCTTTTCCCATCTGGCTGACCCAAAAAGGATCTCCGCCAAAGGTGCGCGTTCCAAGGTCATCAGCACCAGATGTGTAATTAACATCTAAAACATCAAGCGAAGGACCCAGGAGCAAATTGAATCCCAAACGTTGTAATTCATCTCCAAGCACAACACCCACCTTTTCTGCTTCTCCAGTATCCCAAGTGGCACCTATTGCCATTAAGTTAGGCAGGGGGCTCAATCCACTAAGAATCTGGTTAAAAGGATAAGAATCGCCTTCCTGCGAGATTCCAATGAACAAGGGGATAAATGACTGGTTTGTGACCGGCATTGCAGGTGTTACGGTCGGTTGAATCTTATCTGGCTTTTCTGCAGGCAATAACCCGGCTGCGGTTTCCTGCAGCGAGGTAATTAATTGCACTGCGGTTTCAAGCGTCTTTTCAGGACCAATGAAATTGTCATTATCCCTTTTTAAAACCACCCCACCGATAAAATGTTTGGAAATAAGGTCCACTATCCTGGAATCAGATTTAATCTCATTTCCTTCAAAGGTAACCAGAAAGAGCTGGCCAATTTTCTGTTCAGGAGTTAGTTGGTCAATAATTAAATGGCGGTTGATTGCTTGTTGAGAATATTCTTCACTTTGCCGTGCAAACACTACGCCAGGAAAAGGTAAAATAAAAATATCGACTAAAAAAATAAAGAGGGAGACACAGACCAATATTTTTCTGGAACCGACCATCTTATTCATTACTTAATCACCCTGGTTCATTCATTACTGCAATCCTGGTTTTCACCGCGAGAGCAGGATCATTGGTCATCAGTCCATCAATTCCTGCTTTGAAAAACCAACGCATATCTTCCTCTGCATCCACTGTCCATACATTAATCCTGCGATGATGGTCATGTTCATGCTGAATCATCCCTTCTGTTACCAATTGATGGTCAGGATGAATAAATGCCGGAGAAACCCATCTAAAGAAAGCCGAGAGCTCCAATTTTCCCATGATTCCCCCCAGGGTGATTAAAGCGGCCGGCGCATGCGGCAGGAGTTTATGGACTTTTAGAATATTTCTCAAGGAAAAGGAAGAAAAAATAACTGAATCGATTTTTGCTCGCTTATTAACAATCTCAACCACCTTTGATATAAGTTGATCATGAATTGAATGATAATTTTTCAACTCAATGTTAACCAGCCGGTCACCGGTAATGAGATCAAGAACCTCATCCAGTGTGGGAATCTTTTCACCGGTGAATTTTTTAGAAAACTTCGATCCAGCATCCAGTTTCTTTAATTGCTGAAGGGTGTGTTCATTGACAAATCCCTGGCCGTCCGTAGTTCTGTCAACTTTATGGTCATGGATGATAACCAATTCTTCATCTTTCGAAAGCATCACATCCAGTTCTACCGCAGGCACACCGGTTTTAAATGCCAATTCAAAAGCCGCCAATGTATTTTCCGGCGCATGCTTACTGGCACCGCGATGCCCAAAAATAATTGGGGGAGGCAATTGGTGGATCATATGGGAACACACCTCAGAACCTTGCACGATGAATCGTTGGAGATTATAGCATGAGGGATTTTTTATGAAGAAAAAATAACCGGCAGGAAAGACAGTTTTATTCAGAAAATTTCAGATCAATAATGCGTAATTGCGGACGCGCCTGGTCCTGATAGAAATTTTTCTCGTACGAAAACAGAATATCCAGTTTATCCGGTAATTTTTCGACCATTTCTCCAAACCCAAAGGCAATCGCGTCAAAAGTGAACTGACCGTCTGTGAGCTGAAGAGAAAGATGTTTGTTCTCCTTACCTACAATCTTTTTCGATCTTACCTTGACACCCTTTGAGTAAAAAATTGGCGAGGGATTACCCATCCCAACCGGCTCAATTAAGTCCAAAAATTCAAATAAACTTGGCTTTAAATCGGTTAACGTCACCTGGGTATCTGCCCGCAGCGTTGGGTGTAATTCCAACTCCCCTAATTCTCGTTCGGCAATTTCCTGCATTCGCTCTAAAAATACATCCAGGTTTTCACTATTTATGGTGAACCCTGCTGCCGCTTTATGACCTCCATGCTGGATCAACAAATCGACACATTCATCCAGCGCCCTGGTGATATCAAATTCAGGGATGGAACGGCAGGAAGCACGGATGGTTCCATCCATCTTCCTGGTTGCCACCATCGCCGGGCGGTAATACTCCTCCGTTAATTTTGAAGCGGCCAATCCCAAGATTCCTTGGTTAAAATCCGGAGAATCAGCAAAAAATAATAATTTTCTCCCGGATTGTTTGACGATCTCAATCGCTTGTTGTTGAGTGATTCTTGTTAGGTCCTGGCGAGCTATGTTTTGCTGGTTCAATTCCTCTGCCAGCTTCTTGGCTGATTCCTCTTCAGTGACCAGGAGTAATTGCAGCGCCTTTTTAGCCGATTCGATGCGGCCGGCAGCATTCAGGCGGGGGCCAAAGCCGAACCCGATCGAGTTGCCATTCATCCTCGGCAGATCCACCTTGCTTACTACAGCAAGAGCCTGTAACCCAATTCTCGGATTGGACCTTAATTTTTCCAAACCTTGCCTGACAAGCATGCGGTTCTCTCCGACCAGGGGAACCATATCGGCCACACTCCCCAGGGCAACAAAATCCAGCCAATCATCCAAGTTAATGGAATGACCAGGAAATGCACTTAAAACCGCACCGGCTAATTTATAGGCCAATCCCACGCCGGATAATTCCTTGAAGTCATACGTATCTCCTGGTTTTTTCGGGCAGATGATGGCATCAGCATCCGGCAAAATTCCTCGTGGGTTGTGATGGTCGGTAATAATCAAACCTATCCCGATCTCTTTGGCATAGTCCGCTTCATGGACAGAACGAATACCGCAATCAACAGTGATCATCAGATCAAATCCGCTTTCTTTAAGGGTCTTGATGGCATCATGATTCAAGCCATACCCTTCATCAAAGCGATTTGGAATGTAGGGAACCACTTTTGCCCCCAATTGACCCAGAACTTCGACCAACAAAGCAGTTGCGGTAACGCCATCCACATCGTAATCCCCGTACACAGCGATGGGCAATTGAAATGTAATTGATTCCCTAATCCTTTGAACAGCTTTCTCCATTCCATCCAGCATGAAAGGATCGGTTTTTTCGGGAGGATATTCAGCACTTAAATAGGAATTACATGAATTTAGATCAGTAAATCCTCGATTGAACAGGATCTGCCTGATCGGGCGTGGAAAGTCTTTTAACGAATCATCAACATCTGCTGGAATTTCCTGAGGGAGAATCCAACGTTTAAAAAGATGGTTCTGTGACAATCTCTATTTCCCTCCTTTTTGAAGAACTAGTAAATATAATGCCTCGGCATTCTGGCTGCCATAGCGCAAATAACCTCGTAATTAATCGTGTTCCATTTTTCTGAAATCTCGGTGGCCGTTATCTCATCCTGATCCTGCTTTCCGAATAAAACAACTTCATTACCCACCTGTGCTTCCGGAATTTGATCCAGTTGAACCATGCATTGATCCATGCAGACATTTCCGATCACCGGTACACGTTTGCCATGAATTAGGACCGTATTGCCCTCCTGCCGACGCAGCCCATCCCCATAGCCTGCCGCAATGACGCCAATACGTTCCTGTTTCTTCGTAAAATACTTAAATCCATAACTCACGCCATGACCGGCCGTTAAGAGCTTGACTGAGGTGATGCGGGTTTTCCATGCCATGGCAGGTTTTACTCCCTCAGGAAGCGGGGTTTCTTTGGATGGCGCTAAACCATACAAGGCGATACCACTGCGGATAATATCCAACCGTGAGGCGGGAAGATTGATGGCAGCAGCCGAATTGGCGCTATGCAGCATATCCGGTTTTTTTCCGGAAGAAAGCAATTCATTAACCACCATCGAGAATTTTTTCAATTGATCAGCGGTGAAAGGTTTGGCAGGTTCATCCGCACAGGCAAAATGGGTGAATACTCCCTGCAAATAAAATTGAGGGTTTGTCCGAACCGCCTGGATGAATTCCATGGCCTTCTCAACCGGGATTCCCAATCTGCCCATGCCTGTGTCTATCTTCACCTGGATATTCAAATCATGGCCGGCCGCCTTCGCCTGAAGGGCATACGGCTGGATGAGAAGCGGATCATAAATGGTTAGACTGATCTGATTGCGGATTGCATCCTGAACCCGTTGAGGAGCGGTATATCCCAGTACGAGGATATGCATGCGAATTCCTGCCTGGCGTAAAATCAGCGCTTCTTCAATTCGTGCCACACCGCACCAACCAGCTCCGGCCTTTTCCAGGGTGCGGGTGACCTCTTCAAGCCCATGTCCGTAGGCATTGGCTTTGACGATGGGCATGATGGGAGTATGGGTCCACTCTTGTAAAATGCGGAAATTCTTTTCCAGAATACGCAGGTCAACTTCCAGCCAGGAAGCAAAATTATCAGAATTCATGGGCAATAGTATAAACTGCCTGTACCCATTCGGCAAGCAAAAGAAAGCCCCTTCACTTTTCAGCTATAATTTTTTAACTGCCCAGCAAATAGACCAACGAAATGATAGATTCTTCTTTTTATTTTCATTTAAAAGCAAAACAAGGAAAAGCCAGGGCTGGTTTATTTCATACACCTCACGGGATGATCGAAACACCGATCTTCATGCCGGTGGGCACCCAGGCAACAGTGAAAGCGGTAACACCCGCCCAGCTTGATGAAATTGGGGTTCAAATCCTGCTTGCCAACACCTACCACCTGTTCCTCAGACCGGGCGCTGACCTTTTGGCAGAACTGGGCGGATTGCATACATTCATGAATTGGCAGAAACCAATCCTGACCGATTCGGGAGGATTCCAGGTTTTTTCGCTTGGCGACTTAAGAAAGGTAACCGATGAAGGGGTCATGTTCAAAAGCCACTTGGATGGATCCAAGATTTTCTTTACGCCAGAACTTGCCATCCAGGTGCAGGAGAAACTGGGTGCGGATATCATCATGGCCTTTGATGAATGCCCGGAACCGACCAATCGAAATTTGAATGAAAGCGCTGTTGAACGAACCAACCAATGGGCACAACGATGTCTGAGGGTAAAAATCCGCCCCGACCAAGCATTGTTTGGAATTGTGCAAGGTGGTGTATTCAGCGACCTCCGCCAGGCATCTGCCCAATTCATCACCTCATTAAATTTGCCCGGTTACGCCATTGGCGGTTTATCAGTGGGAGAAAGTAAACAACAAACCTTTGAGATCCTGGACCTGGTGGACAACCTGATACCACAAGAGAAACCGCGCTATCTGATGGGGGTCGGCACACCGGAAGATATTATTGAAGGCGTCCGGCGTGGAATTGATATGTTTGATTGTGTCCTGCCCACCCGCCTGGCCAGACACCAGACTGCCCTCACGATGAAGGGCCGCTTGAACCTGATGAATGCCAAGCATGCCAGGGATGCAAGTCCCATCGATGCGGATTGTCCATGCTATACCTGCCGCCATTTCAGCCGCGGTTATCTGCGCCACCTGATCATGGCAAAAGAGATACTGGCATCCACTTTACTCTCAATTCACAATATTTTTACGCTGGTAGAATTAACCAGGAAATTGCGCGAAGCAATCCTGCAAAATCAGTTCGAACAGAGAGCACAGCAGTTCATTAATCAATTGAAATCTCATTCCAAACCTAAAAACTCATGAACTTTCTCCAAGCCATCTTTCTGGGAATTCTTCAGGGATTGACCGAATTTCTGCCTATTTCAAGTTCAGCCCACCTGGTTATCTTTCCCTACCTGCTTGGATGGAAAATTCCATCCGATCAGAATTTCGCATTCGACGTGATTGTTCAACTGGGGACAATCATCTCGCTGATTGCTTATTTCCGTAAAGAGCTGTGGAATATTGGAAAGTCAATGCTTGAAGGAATCAAGAAACGTGACTTGTTTAACACATCGGAATCACGTCTGGGATGGTATGTTTTACTGGGCAGCATTCCCGCCGGATTGGCAGGCATATTATTAAAAAGCAGGGTCGAGGAAACCTTCAATAGTCCAACCACAGCAGCTCTTTTTCTTTTCGGCACAGCCGGTCTGTTGATCTTGGCTGAGGTGATTGGCAAAAAGACCAAAACCCTTGAAAAAATAAATTGGAAAAATTCGCTTTGGATGGGTTTATTTCAAGCCCTATCCATTTTTCCGGGCATTTCGCGTTCCGGGAGCGTCATCAGTGGCGGAATGATGAACCATTTCAAGCGAAAAGATGCCGCGCACTTTTCTTTCCTTTTAGCCATACCCATCATGCTGGCTGCCGGTTTTTTAGGATTCTTTGATCTAATTCAAATCAAGGAATTGGAATCATTTCTTCCCGTCGTTTTAACCGGGACATTCGCAGCTGCAGTGGTCGGGTACCTTGTGATCAGCTGGATGCTCAACTTTTTGAGCCAACATTCCTTGTATGTCTTTTCCGCCTATTGCATACTACTCGGCAGCCTCGTTTTGGGTATTTATCTACTGAGACCCACGCAACCGGTCAGTGCATTCAGTCAAAATACCAAGGAAGCCACCAAAATCGCAATGCCAGTCTCATTATCCTGGATGGTTCCAATCATGAATGAGTGCAATCAGAAAACAATCAATCATTCATTAATTTTTTCACACCAGGTTGACTCTTCCATTGACGAACAGGCCATCTTAATTCAAACTAACAAGATAGATGGCTCTGAGAATAAATTTTTTCTTGTTTTTGAAGAGGCTATTTCTGTCGTCGTCAATCGCTCCAACCCCATTTTACAATTGGAAGCAAAACAGCTTGGAGATATTTTCAGTGGCCGACAATCCTCCTGGCAACAGATCATCATAGAATGCCCAGGTTGTACCAATGCGAATGACAAGAATTTACTCCCGCAGAATCCAATCCAACCCTGGGTTTATCCACCCGGCAGCACGACCCAAGGAGTGATCAACAACCTTTATCTTAATAGTGAAATAGTCTCAGCTACGGCAAATATTGCACCTGATGAAAAGGCAATGATTGAAGCATTATCCATTAATCCTGCATCAATCGGCTTCCTTCCCGGCCATTGGCTGAATGACCAAGTGAAAGCAATTCCCATAATCGGTATTACGGAAAACCAAACCCAATCACCCATTCTTGTGGGTGTAAATGACGCCGAAGTGAAAAAATTTGAACCGTTAATTGTTTGTGTGCAGAAGCAGTTATCCTCTTGATTCTTAACCAATGGAGATATAAATGAAAACCACCATTATCGGACCAGGAGTGATGGCCGAAGCCATCCTAAAAAATATGCTAAGCCGGAACATTATCGCTGCAGAATCCATAACTGTTTCAGGTCCGAGACGTGAGAGGGTGGATGAATTGGCAAAATTTTTTGGTGTACATCCTGAAACAGATAATGGAAAGGCGGTCAAAGATGCAGATGTGGTTTTATTTTGCATCAAACCGCAGCGCGTTGACAAAGTATTTCTGGATCTGAGAGGAACCATCAAGATAAACGCTTTGATCATTTCCATCGTGGCAGGATTAAAAATCGAGAAAATAGCCAGGATACTGCAGCACGGGGAGATCGTAAGAGCCATGCCAAATACACCCAGCCAAATCGGCAAAGGCATCACCGTATGGGCTGCCTCCGAAACAGTCACCTCTGGCAATCTTGAATTTGCGCGCAATATATTCAAAGCAATGGGAGAAGAAATTTTCACTGTCAATGAGGAAGACCTTGACCGTGCAACTGCCCTCTCCGGTACCGGTCCGGCATATGTTTACCTGTTCATGGAGGCAATGGTGGATGCCGGCGTTCATTTGGGTTTCTCGCGAAGGATCGCGGAAAAGCTGGTAATTGAAACCCTTCGCGGATCCGTTGATTTTTATGACCGCGGAGATGAAAAGAACCGCCATTTGGCTGCCCTGCGCAACCAGGTCACATCTCCTGGCGGAACCTCGGCAGAAGCGTTGTACTATCTGGAAAAAGCAGGCTTTCGAACTGCCATTTCGCGTGCGATATGGGCAGCTTATCAGCGGACGATGGAACTCGGGCAGGATCAGCACTCTCAAATCAAAGAATGAACAGTAGGGTGCAATGATCAATGAATCCATTCCACTGGTTGAATTGCACCGGCACCTTGACGGGAACGTGCGACTGGAAACCATCCTGGATATTGGACTGAAGCACAATCTTCCCTTGCCAGCCAAAGATATTGACGGTCTTAGACCCTTCATCCAGGTGACCGAAGCCAAACTGAGCATCCTGGACTACTTTGCCAAATTCGAATGGCTGGTACGCGTAATGGTGGACTATGAAACCGTTCGCCGGATTGCCTATGAAAATGTTGAGGACGCAAGAAAAGAAGGCATTGATTACATCGAATTGCGTTTCAGCCCGTGGTTCATGGCGGAAAAGAATGCCCTTGACCCGGCTGGAGTGGTCGAAGCAGTTGTAGATGGGGTTGAAAGCGGAATCCGGGACTTTGGGACAAGAACAAAGCTGATAGGAATCCTCAGCCGTACCTATGGTCCGGAAACCTGCAAAAAAGAATTGGAAGCGTTAATGACCCAAAAGGAGCATATCGTCGCCCTTGACCTGGCAGGTGATGAAATCCATTTTGGCGGTGAGCTGTTCGTGGATCACTTTCGCAAGGCAAGGGATGCCGGCTGGTATTCCGATCCACATGCCGGCGAAGTTTGCGGACCAGAAAGTGTTTGGCAAGCCATCCACGCCCTTGGAGCCAACCGCATTGGACATGCTGTTCATGCAGTTGAAGATAAAAGGTTGATGGATTACCTGGCCGACCACCAAATTGGAGTGGAATCAAGCCTCACCAGCAATGTGCAGACCTCCACAGTCAAAGACTATCCAAGCCATCCATTACGCCAATTTTTAGAAAGAGGAATCCCGGCAACCATCAATACGGATGATCCGGGTATCAGTGCCTGTTTTCTCAAGCATGAATATGAAACAGCCGCTCCCGCAGCAGGACTTACACAAGCACAGATTTATCAAGCACAACTAAATGCTCTTAATACCGCTTTTTTAAGCGCTGACGAAAAAGAGGATATAATTAAGGTTATTAATTTAAGAAAACAAAAAAGTTAAATCTCAAGCCTTTTTTGCAGATCATTAAGGGTGGCATGCCATTTTGAAAAATTAGCAGATTTTTCCCACTTATTTTTTAATTCAGAATTCTTCTGAATCACATGGACTACATGCTGGGCTTTTTCACGGAGTCTTTCATTTTCCAGAATTTTTTCCCCAATCCATTCTTCGGCTTCTTCGGGCAATACAGGGCTGGGGTCACCTGTCATGGCCGCAATGATTTCAGCGGCCGCCAAGCCAATGCGGCAGTCTGCCAATTCCAGGTCGTCATCCTTGTTCTTAAGAATGATATCCAAAGCAGAGACCACCCGTGCCAGGGTGCCTGAATCCGCCAGGTCATAGACCCAATCCAGGGCATCATCATTTTCAAAGATGCCGGTACCCCAGACACTCATTCAATCACACTCCGCACGATCATTTTTTTTACCTTTATAAACATTATATACTTTTCAGGACTAAGTAAAGCAATGAATCTATTCTTGAGAAAATCATCAGTGTAAATAACTTGACAATTTCTTATAATACTCTATAATTAGTATATTCTAATACTATAATAAGAGGCGGCATGGAAAAATTAGACTTGCATATACTATTAAAGGATCTGTATTCGGCTCCACTGAACCAGATTGTATTTAAAACCATCCCTAAGTTGAATTACCTGATGATCGATGGTCAGGGAGATCCCAACACCAGTATAGAGTATAAAAATGCTGTCCAGGCACTCTATTCAGTAGCTTATACCCTCAAATTTCAAATCAAAAAAGGCCAATTGGCTATTGATTATCCAGTGATGCAGTTGGAGGGTTTGTGGTGGGTGGATGATATGAAGTTGTTTTCCGTGGAAAATAAAAAGGCATGGAAGTGGACCATGATGATCCTCCAGCCGGAGCTGGTGAATGAGGAGTTGGTAAAGAATGCCATTCAACAAGTATTGGATAAAAAAGGCATTCAACCTGCGGATAAAGTGAGGTTTGAATCTTTATCGGAAAATGAAGTGGTTCAGCTCCTTCATAAAGGACCTTATTTGGCCGAAGCGGAAAATATAAAAAAATTGCACCAAGCTATCGAAGAAAAAGGATTCAAACGTTCAGGAAAACACCACGAAATTTATCTCAACTCCCCTCTTAAAACCGCCCCCGAAAATCTGAAAACGGTTCTGAGGCAGCCATACAGCATGAGCAATTAATATTAAAATGAAAACATCCAAAATCACTGAAACTGAGTTGGTGATACTCAGCCTGGTGGCAGAGAAACCCGTCTATGGTTACGAGATAGACCAGATCATTCAACAACGGGGAATGCGGGAATGGACAGCGATCGGTTTTTCTTCCATCTATTATTTGTTGAAAAAAATTGAGGATAAAGGATGGACCACCAGCGAAGCCTCGGGATCCACCAAGCAGGGATTGCAACGCACCATATATACCATCACAACTGCAGGATTGAAAACCTGCCGGGAAGCAACCTTAAAGTCCTTATCAACCCCGCGTGGAATGCCAAATGTTTTTTTGACTGCCTTATTAAACCTGCCCTTATTATCCAGTCAACAAATTCAAGAAGCGCTGAGCAAGTACAAGGAAGCTCTGCTAATGAAAATAAATGAATTGGAATTGAAAAAGGAAAATCAATCACCACTTCTTCCATTGCATGTCAATTTCATCTTCGATTACTCCAATCATGCCATTCATAGTGAAATCAATTGGATTGACAATGTATTAAAACAACTGAGTGATCCATCCAACCCCCTTCTTCAAAAAAGTAGGAAAAAAACAAATAGATCATGAATACCTCCTATCAGCTTCTTCTCAATAAAAAAACAGACCAAAATATTGAATCACTTTTTATACCTTTTAAATCGGCTGTGCTGGAAATCTTCCCTGCCTGCACGCAGGTCATCGCCACATATCAGGGTTCACTGCTGTATGAGTTCATCAACCCTACCCCGAAGGTTGATCCCCGGATGCCCATCGTCAATGCTTTTTATTCCATACTGACCCCCTTCATTCCACATTTGAAAGACACAAAATTGAATCAGCGCGGTACGGCCTGGAATGGCCGCTCGGTTGCCAAATGTGTATTATCCGCTTTGACAGGGATTGCTCTTGAAAAGGGAATCATCAAGTCATTGGATTCCAAATTGGGGGAATGCCTGCCAGCCGTCCCGCCTGACAAGAAAGACATTACCTTACGGCAATTACTGACAATGACTTCAGGCATGCCTTTTACCGACAAAATACCAGAGATGCCGCGCTGGTTAAGGAGCAGGAACTGGGTGGACCATCTTTTATCCCTGCCCCTGGTATGCCATCCCGGTGAGTGCTTCGCCTATAGCACAGGCAATTCCCATCTCCTGGCTGCGATATTGCATCGATCGCTTAAAGACGGTCTTTATCCATTTGCCCAAAAAGAACTATTCAACCCATTGGGTATTGAAAAACCTTATTGGGAAAGAGATCCCCAGGGCGTCCCATTTGGAGGCGCCAACCTATTCCTCACCATCCGGGAAATGACCAAATTGGGCTACCTGATCCTTCAAGAGGGCTTTTGGGAAGGGCGGCAGGTGCTTCCCCGTCGATGGGTGATCGAATCCACAACGCCGAGAGTACATGCCAAAGACCAGTTTGAGTATGGCTATGCCTGGTGGATCCGCTATTTTGAAATGCAAAAGCCAACAACACCTATTAAGGTGGTATGCGCCTGCGGTTGGGCTGGACAGCGCATCTACATCGTCCCGCAAATGGAAAGTGTGGTGGCAGTCACCTCAAAAGCCAACTTATGGGCCAATACCGAAAACCTTGATGCGACATTTGGCGATAAAATGCTTCTAGCCATCAAAGAGTATATTCAATGCGCGAAATAATTCCGACCATCCAGCAATGGCAAAAAGCCGGTAAAAGAATGGCACTGGCAACCATCATCCGGGCAGAGGGATCCTCCCCGCGCCCAGTGGGGTCAAAAATGATCGTTTCAGAAAAAGGGGAAATGATGGGTTCCATCAGCGGGGGCTGTGTGGAGAGCAATGTCATTGAAGAAGCGCTTGTTTGCATTGAAGATCACAAGACAAGGTTTCAGCACTATGGGATTGATGATTCCAATCCTTGGACGGTGGGGCTGGCTTGTGGGGGTCAAATTGACGTTTTTATAGAACCTCTTTTCAATCCTTCACAACCTAGAAGTTTTTCTTTAGAGATTTTGAAAACACTTGTCCGCCTGTTCGAAAAAGTCACGCCATTTCTTTTTTGCCTGGTTGTTTCGCCACCTATACCAGGGGTAAGGGCAATCCTGCATAACAATCGATGCATAACAGGCGAGTCAAACAGAAAATGGGTCAATCGCTTGTGTGCTGCCCTCAATGAAAATGAGATGGCAGTGACTCATCCACAAATCGTTGGGTTGGAACTTACTGATGGCAGTGCTGTCAACGTGTTTATTGAACCAATCTTTCCCCAACCGAGAATGATCATCATCGGTGCGGTCCATATTGCAGTATCGTTGACAGAGTTCGCGAAAACACTCGATTACAAAACCATCATTATTGACCCACGCAAAGCATTTCTGACCCGCGATCGTTTTCCACAGGCAGATGAACTGGTCAATCGCTGGCCGCAGGATATCCTTCCCGGCATGAATATTTCGCCGCGAGATTGCGTCATCGTGCTGAGCCATGATGAGAAAATTGACGTACCCGCCTTGAAAGATGCCATTAACTCAAGCGCAGGTTATATTGGAATGCTTGGTTCAAAAAAGACCAAAGCGGCGAGATTCCAATCTCTGACTGACCTGGGAATTCCACCGGCCAGACTTCA
The DNA here is from genome assembly GCA_963802275.1 of uncultured Chloroflexia bacterium. Classification (GTDB taxonomy): domain Bacteria; phylum Chloroflexota; class Anaerolineae; order Anaerolineales; family Anaerolineaceae; genus CAZMZW01. The sequence continues at coordinate 537,976 of CAWDIB010000004.1, forward strand.
ACTGGTGCACGCCCCGATCGGATTGGTTATCGGGGCAGTCGAACCACAGGAAATCGCTGCTTCAATCATTGCTGAAATCATTGCCAGCAGGAGAGGTTCAATCAATGCCGGTAAAAATTAGATTTCGAAAAAAAGAATACCAAATCGAAGGAAACACCCAATTGGGAAAGGCCTTGAAGAGGTTGAACATAAACAATCTATCCATCCTGGCAGTAAGGGATAAAAACCTGATTACCGAAGATGAAATACTTCAGGATGGAGAGGAAATCGAACTGATTGAGGTCATTTCCGGCGGATAACCATTTATGCGTTGTCGAAAATGCGGGCAGAAAGCCGCCATCAATCTTCACGAGCACCGTTTATCTTTGTGCAAGGATCATTTGCTTGAATGGCTCTCGGAATACACTGAAAGAACAATAAAGAAATATTCGCTCGCAAACAAATCAGAGAGGATGATTGTTGCCATATCAGGTGGAAAGGATTCCCTTTCCTTATGGGATATTCTTTGGCGGTTGGGATACACAACCGAAGGAGTCCATATCAACCTGGGCATTGATGGGGGAGTGAAATATTCTGAAATCTCTGAACAATTTGCCCAAAAATTCGCCAGAGAACGTGGGCTTGCCCTGCACGTTATCAACCTTCAAGAAACATTCAAAAAAAGTATTCATCAATTTTCAAGCATGTCCAGTCATGGAAGGCAAAAACCCTGTTCCGTCTGCGGGCTGGTCAAACGCCATGTCCTCAATAAATTTGCGCTGGAGGAAGGTTACGACGTCCTGGCAACTGCGCATAACCTTGATGATGAAGCAGCAACACTCATGATGAATACTCTAAACTGGAACCTGGAACTGCTAATACGTCAATCCCCTTCTCTCCCGGCACAGGAAGGGTTTATCCGAAAAATCAAGCCATTCTGCAGAGTATATGAAAGAGAAGCAGCTGCATATGCGTTATTGAGAGGCATTGAGTATGTGTATGATGAATGCCCTTATTCACAAGGAAATCCTCAATTGCTGGTGAAGCAAACCCTCAATCAAATGGAACTTTTACAGCCGGGATTGAAACTTCAGTATTACCTTAACTTCCTTAATGCCAGACAGACAGGCTTTTTTACTTCAACTTCTCAAAAAAAAGCCGCTGAAGGCGGGTTAATTTGCAGCCAGTGCGGGCAACCCACCAGCAATGAGAATAAAATTTGCTCGTTTTGCAGGCTGATAACTAGAACTGAATAATTGCTTAATAGATATTTATTGTTAATAATTTTCTAATAAATAATTCTGACGATGTATAATACTGTTAAGGTAATTCATACGGAGAAAAAAATGAAAAAGGTAATTGGTTTGATGCTTGTGTTGTTTTTGGCTGCATGCAGTTCGGCCCCAAAAACCGATGCGGGCACATCAGCTGCACCGGCCACATCTGGATCCACTGATCAAGGTGGATCTCAAACGACGGCAAAAAGTACCATTTCATACCCGAATGACCCCGGTTGGAATGTGGTCTTCAGCGAAACATTTGATGCTGCTGACCAGAAATGGGACTTGAAACCCTATGACGGGAAGTTCGTAAGTTATGAAGCTTCAATTGCCGATGGGATGTACAAGGAATCCATAAGTGGCAAACCGGCGGGGAACTTCTTGAATGCCGGCATTCATACGATCAAGCTTGGTGAAGCGACAGATTTCTACGTAGGTGTGACCGGGATGATCGACAGCAAATTCAAGAACTCCAGCTATGGAATTGGCTTCATGGCGGATGATGATCTGGAAGCTTATGTGAATTTCGGGATTTTAAAGAATTCCTACAGCTTGTATCGCCATAATGTAGAAGCTCTTATTAAGGACAACGTTCTTGAATCAAAAGCGACAGACCGCATTGAAGTTGGCAAGATGAACACTCTGGAAATAAAAAAAGATGGAAACACACTGGAATACTTCATCAATGGCAAAGCAATTGCTAAATATAACCTCTCTGAAATTAAATACCCTGGAAAGAATGTTTATCTGTTCTTCCTGGTGGATGAAGGCGCCAAAGCTACTTTTACGGTTGACAATATTTTGATGCAATCCAAGTAATCAATGCTAAAAAATCCCCTGTTTAATAGCAGGGGATTTTCTATTTAAATCACATATCCTCTCATGAACTTTCCAAAAAGTGTTCCGTTTCCCAATCGGTGACATGAATGCGGAAATTATCCCACTCTTCCAATTTCGCACGGCGGAAGGCTGAATAGATATCCTCCCCAAGCGCTTTCTTGACCACTTCACAATGGTCCAATTCACCCATTGCCTCCAGCAATGAGGCAGGCAATTCCGGAATATCTTTTTCCAGCCGTTCCTCATCACTCATGTGGTACACATTGACATTATTCAAGGGCTGGGGTGGTTGAAGTTTCTGCTCAACACCATCCATTCCTGCAGCGAGAATGGCGGTAAAAGCCAGGTAGGGACTGCAGGAAGGGTCAGGGCAGCGTAATTCAGCCCGCATGGCCTTGTTTTGCCCTTCAGTATATCGGGGGATACGGATGAGGGCAGAGCGATTGGTTTGTGCCCAGCCAATGTAAACCGGGGCTTCATACCCGGGCACCAGCCGTTTATAGGAATTAACCGTAGGTGCCACCACCGCAGAAAAACCGCGCGCATGCTTTAATTGCCCGGCAATAAAACCATAAGCAATGGAAGAGAGATGATAAGCATCCTTCTCGTCGAAGAAAAGATTGTTGCCATTGGCATTAAAAAGAGATTGATGGCAATGCATACCTGAACCATTGATGCCAAAAATCGGTTTGGGCATGAACGAAGCGATCAGGTTATGCTGCGCCGCAATAGCCTTGACCGTGTACTTCAAGGTCATGACATTATCCGCAGTACGCAGGGCATCCGCAAAGCGGAAATCAATTTCATGCTGGCCTAATGCGACCTCGTGATGACCGACTTCCACTTCCAAACCCATGCTGTTCAAAGCGGCAATCAATTCGGTGCGGACCTGAGCGGCTTCATCATCGGATGAAAAATCAAAATACCCGCCTACATCGTGCGGAACAGGATGAACCACATTATTGCGAAGAAAAAGAAAAAATTCCGGTTCAGGGCCAATATTGAAGATCATGCCTTTTCTCTTCAACTCTGACAGCATGCGCTTCAAATTGCCGCGCGGATCACCAGGAAAAGGTTTCTCCTCAGGGGTATAAATATCACAGAAAAAACGCGCCCGGCGCATGTGCGCAGGAGTCCAGGGCAGAACAGCATATGTGTCCACATCCAGGCGTAGATGCATGTCGCTCTCCTGGATGCGCGCAAATCCCTCCACTGATGAACCATCAAACCAGATGCCGTTTTCAAGCGCTTCCAGCAAGCGTTCAACAGGCGCATCCACACTTTTTACTTTCCCGGTCACATCGCTGAATTGATAACTGACAAACTTGATCCCGTCTTCCTTTACTCGCTTTAAAACATCCTTTTCATCCATTCTCACTCCTTGCCTTGGCGGATCAGACTTTGCATATCATCCTTTTTCTTGTGTAAAAAGGAAAGCAAAAATAATAAGTCCTAAATCTATCACAAAAAATAACGCCGTCAAGAATACCATTCAATCAAAATGCGGAATGCTTGACGGATAGAACATATATACTATAATAAGGGGAGAATTTGTTCTGTTATATAATGAATTTACCCAAATTTAACCAGGAGCATTTCCATGTCCCCGAAATCCAGCAGTTCAGCAAGCCCACGCGAGCCAGTGCAAAATCCTCAAAATAATGAGGCAAAAAAAGCCGTACTGATTAAAGCGCTGGATGACATTACCAAACGCTATGGTGAAGGTTCCATTGTCCGTTTGGGTGAAGCAAAACACATGGAAGTCGAAGCCATTCCTACTGGTTCACTTTCATTGGACATCGCCCTGGGGGTGGGTGGATTGCCGCGGGGAAGAGTTGCTGAGGTTTTTGGCCCGGAAGCATCCGGCAAAACCACCCTCTGTCTGCACCTGACCGCTGAAGCGCAAAAATTGGGGGGGATTGTAGCTTATGTGGACATGGAACATGCACTTGATCCCGCTTATGCTGCCAAGCTGGGCGTGAATGTGGAAGATCTATTAATCTCGCAGCCAGACACGGGTGAACAAGCGTTGGAAATCGTTCAAACACTGGTTCGTTCCGGAGCAGTTGACCTGGTGGTGGTGGACTCGGTGGCTGCATTAGTGCCACGCTCGGAAATCGAAGGTGACATGGGAGATTCCACCATGGGCATGCAAGCCAGGTTAATGTCACAAGCTTTGCGCAAATTATCCGGCGCCATCAACCAAACCAAAACCGCGGTCGTTTTTACCAACCAGCTACGCCAAAAAATCGGGGTCATGTTTGGCAATCCTGAAACAACGCCTGGTGGTTTAGCCTTGAAATTCTATGCTTCGGTGCGCCTGGATGTGCGTCGGATTCAATCCATCAAATCCGGAGCTGAAATCACCGGCAACCGTGTGCGGGTGCGGGTGGTGAAGAATAAAGTCGCCCCACCCTTCCGGACAGCTGAATTTGACATCATGTACAACGAGGGTATTTCGAAATCCGGAGATATCATCGACTTGGGTTGTCAACTGGATATCATTCAGAAGCGTGGTGCCTTCTTCTCTTATGGGGATGTGCGGCTGGGTCAGGGACGCGAAAATGCCAAGGATTTCCTCAAACAAAATACAGAACTATCCGCAGAAATTGAGAAAGCCGTGCGTGACCAAGCGTTAGGAGGCGCTCTGCCCATGTTCACAACTTCGCCGGCCGCTGAAGAAGAAGAGGTCCCGCCAGAGGAATAAAGTGAAAAAATAAAATAGGTCTGCTTCCGCAGACCTATTTTTTTATCAATCATCTTTGCATCTCTCAATCGAGTAATTTAATACGTGGCTTTTTCTTTTTTGATCCTTTGCCTTTCAACTGTGAGAATCCACTGAGCATCCAAGGGAAAAAGAGCAATACCAGCAATGCCAGGAGGATCAGTGCAAATGTCGTCCAGGTTATCGGGTTGGCCACTTCCGGAACCAGACCGCCCGGGTTGAATTGTTTTTGGCCGGTACTGCCTGCCCCAAAAATGTCATCCGCCAGTTCAACCGTTAAAGAACGGCTGACACCGTCGCGCAGCTTTTGCGGGGTGGTGTAAGTGATGACGATTTCACTCTGCAGCGCACGGCGCATCTGGTCATACAGCTCAGTCAATGCCTGGTTGTCCTCCACAAATCCATAACGACCTCCCGCCTTTTCAGCCAGCATGGTTAAAGTGGGTTGGTCAAGACCTTTGTATAAATCAGGCTCTTTTTCACCTACCGGGAGAACACCCAATCCGATGGTTGAGATTGACAAACCGGTGTAGCCGATGCTGCGCAATACCTCTTCGGGAGTTGCCTTGCTTTTGTTATCCATGCCATCCGTGAGCACAATGATGGCTTTGCGACCTGGCAAAGGGTTCAATACCTCCACTGCCTTGATCAGCGCATCAAACATGGCGGTATCATCCCTGGCCTGGATCCGGTCGATGGCTTTCGATAAAAGTGAGTGATCCAATGTCACCGGATTGACCAGATTCACCTTGGTATTAAAGGTGATGATGCCGGCCTGATCCTGGGTACGCAATTGTTTAATGAAATCTTTCGCAGCAGATTTGGCCGCATCCAATTTTCCGGCAAAATTCATGCTGCCGGAAATATCCAGTACCAGCATGGATGTCAATTCATTGACAACCTGTGAGCCCTGGATATCCTGGACATCCACAGGCCTGCCATTTTCTTTCAGAATCAATCGTCCGGGGTTGATCGGCAAGGGTTCACCTTTCTCATCACGCACGGAAACATATACGCGTACCACCGGAAAATCGGAGGTATCCACCTGGGTAATCTGCAAGACGATCTTGTTTTGTAGTTCAGGCTGGAAGAACTGGCGCGAGGCGCTGCCAACCAGAAGCGTCAACAACAAAAATATGATCAGAAATACTCTTTTTATTTTTTGCATCTTACCTCTTTTCATGATAAACAAATTCGGTCTTGCCCATGCGGATATGCTGCCCATTCGCCAGGCGGACCTGTTCAACTTTTTTCCCATTCACATAAGTTCCACCCATGCTGATATCCTTGATGGTGAAATAGGCGCCATGTCCTTTCAGAATGGCATGTTGGGCGGAAATGTCAGGGTCAGTTAACACAATATCCGCTTTCATGGGGCTGCTGCCAATGTAAGCCGTCGGCCCATTATCGGGAAGGAATTTATCCAGGATGAATTCCATGCCACGCAGCTTGCCTGAAGTCACCTCGAACCAAACCCTGGAGAGGAAAAAGACAATCAGCGCAATGAAAACACCAACCGCTGCTCCAAGCAGCATCAATCCAACCCCTTTGCCGGTGAGGGTATCATTCAGCATGGTGCGCATGACTTCAAGCAGCCCGCCACCCAACAAACCGCCCAATAATCCACCCAACCCACCTTTCCACATCTGGGCGCCGCCTGTGATGCCGGTCGCCAACCCGGTTAATAGGCCAAAGAGCGCCCATCCAAGCGGCCGCGTCCATGCCTGTCCGCCAATGGAAAGAAAAACACCTTCAGCCAAAGGTAGGGCGATTGCTCCGCCAACCGCACCGAGTAAGGCGCTGATCAGGCTTTTTCGCAGACCAAACAGCAAATTCTGCCCGGCAATTCCTTCTGCCAGGCCGATGAAAAATCCAATTAGCAGCCCCATTAATGCTCCAACGATCACCTCGCTGAGGAAGAGACTGCGTGTGAACGACAAGCCGAGGATATTGCTGGCCTGCCAGGCAAACAAACCCCCAATGGCTCCTAGGATGCCGTAAATATAAAATCGTGTAAATCTACTCATTGATCTTCTTCTCCTTTCATTTCTTGAGCCAGTTGCAAATTCCGCCAAATGACCACACTGCGCTTTTTTTGCCCAAGCAATTCATAAAAACCTTCGTATTTCCGTTGATCGAGACTTCCGTCCGTATTGCGGATGAAGAACCCGCCTTCAGATGAATGTGGTTCGATCACCAAAGCCACCTGCCAACTCTCAGGGAAGAAATTTTGATGAAGCCAGACATCCCATTGTGACAGAAAGATGCCCATCCGGGGATGAGTGTGATACCAGCCAAGAATCACCTTACCGGGGAGATGATTCTCGAGGTGTGTGTGCATGGCAATTTGGGAATCACCGGTAAAAGTTAGGTGAGCTGGTCCCTGTTGGGTGTGTTCACCGGGCAGCACAGTATCAATGACGATGAATCTCTGTCCACTATCCTCATCAGTGCATTCTTTCCCAGCCAACCAACCGCCCACCTCGTTATCCAGGTCACTACCTGCATGGGCACAAATACGCAAATAGGCCGGCTGGGTAATGAAAACTTTCAACTGATGATTCGTGACAGACAGCATTTCTTGCCCTGCCGGGTTCCAAAGCAATGAGGAATGGAGGGGCATGCGGGTATAACGGGAATTGCGCCCCTCTTTCACCGAGAGTTGGACTTTGGGTTTGAGATTCAATTTGAACCTGGCACTATGCTATCCGGCAGTGATATCCGCGGTGATCATCAAACGGTCATTATCCGGAATACCGGCAGATGTGAGGGTTTCATCCTCTTTGAGCTCCCGTCCTAATGCCTTGCTATCCAGGCGATAACTAATGGGACGACCATCCGGGCCAACCGTGGGGAGTTCCAGGGTAGTTGCCAATTCAGGCAGCAAATCCTTGATCGCCACATCATCCGGAACTTCAGCATTGCGGGTTCCACCGGAGGGAAGAACAATTGTGATATTCTTATCAGCCATTTCAAATCTCCTTTATTATTTAAGTTTTATGCGCGGTTTTGGCTTTGCCGCGACTTTGACCAATTTAATCCGCTCAGGCCTCAACAATTCCGTCCGATCCACTGGGAATGCGTTGGGGCGTTTTTTGCGGTACTGCCTGCTCCATTTGGCAGCTTCCATATCCCAGGGGAAGGGAGGTTTGCCGGGGTCATCATGATAGTTCTTATATTGAAGCATCTCACCCAGCATTATCACCAAACGGTCCAGTGAACGGCTGGCGGACCACCAGGCGGCATCAATGCATACACTGCCGTTGGCATGATTTATATTGGGGTGCCAGATGGGTGTCAGCCATTTCATTCCCGGCCAGCGCTGCGGGTACTGATTGTGCAGGTAAATTTCCACCTGATGTTTCATGCCATATTTCGGATTACCCATCAGGTCAGTACCGATAATACCTTTGCAATTATAGGTAACGACATACCGTTCAGGAGCCAGGCCGGCATGGCTGTTGACCGCCTTGACCTGGATGACATCACTGCGGGCAGCCAGTTCCTGCATAAGTTCATAATCATTTTTTAGCCGGCGAATGCGCGGGCTTTGATTGACCGAGGTGGCACCGGCGGTGATGTCGGTGGTAAGCATCAGGCGGTCATTATTTTGCACACCCGCGTCCGTAAGCGTCTCTTCTTCCCGCAGCTCCCGCCCCAATGCTTTGCTATCGAGGCGGTAGCCCATTGGCCGACCGTCAGGGCCAACAGAAGGCAATTCCAATAGCGAGGTCAACTCCTGAATTAGTTCGCGCACCGGTACATCCGCAGGCACATCCGCCCGGCGGGCTCCGCCGTTTGGTAAAACAATTGTGACCGACACATCTGCCATAAACACCTCCAAAATATTAATTACAAGTCATGCCGATGCGCCACCTGGCAGGAGCCGGTAATATCCCAGCAATCCTTGTGGTGCCAGGTTTTACATTCCGGACAGATGACCACGCCGCGCGCATCATTCTTTTTCACCAATTCCAGACAATACGGGCAACGATGCTCCGTTTCGCCAAGTAATTTCACATCCTTGCTGCGAATCCGGCGGGGTTTACCAGCAACCAGATTGGAAAGACGGGGGCCACCAAGTGAACGCATCACCTGGGCTGGATTCTTTTTTACGACCGCTTTTTTGTTTTTCTTGATGATTTTCCTGTGGGATTGAGTCTTCTTAGACTTCACCACCAGGAGATTCTTTTTCTTTCTGGACTTTGGTTTGATCTTTGTCGTAGCAGATGGAAGAGACCGCGAAATTTCAGGCCGTATTGTCTTTTTTCGTGATCCAATGAAAAGTGCCAAGAGACTCATCAAATAACCAAAGCCCACTTGGATGAGGTCAATCCAGACCGGTTGGCTCCAGGGTTTACGGGCAATGAAAACCAGATCGTAGTTTTGGGGAAATACCATATCCAGTATGACCAAAGCCAAGCCCGTGGAAAAAAGGGGGATAGCCAAACGAAGCAAGATTGGCCATTTTCGGAAAAATATGCGGGAAACGAATCCCGAGATTAACCCAATGGCAAGAATTACCAGAACACGTATCACTAATGGATTTGCAAGCTGGTGCTGTTGCATATACTGCAGCACGCCCCATCCAGCAATAAACGAGGCAAGGATTTCGAAGATAATCAGCAGGATTGAAAATAAAAACTTCACAGAGGTGCTCCGCTGTTATTTCTTTTCTGAAGTATCTTGAACATCTGCTGGAATTTCATCATGTAAAGTGATGCGTGGTTTTGCATGTACGCGGGATTTATCCTGAAGACGGATGCGGCCGCGCACTGAAATAGATTTGTTCAATTCCGGTATTTCGAAATGACTAAAATGCAAGGCATCACTTAGGTCACCGGTCATTTCATAAAAACGGAATTCCTTTGAATTAAATGCACGCAAAATATGGAGAGAGGGAACACCCATCATCGCTAGTGACTTGTTCAAGAAATTTTCCTTGCCGGTGATGGTATGGGTCATTTCCGTCTCGCGCAACACGCCGCAAGTGGGGCAGTGGGCTCGTTTGAAACCAACCTGCGAGATGGGTTCCAATACTTCTTCATGTGTCTTGCAGTTGGAACAATTCAAGGAAAGGATTAATTCCTGGTCAAGTTCAATGATCGCATCCGGGCCGAGGTCGCGTCGGGCAATTTGCAGCAATTCATTAAAAGTGGTGGCATTGACCCTGAGGGGTAGTTCGGTGATTTCGCCATAATTCCAATGTGATTCACAATCTTCCACTGGTGTGTAGCTGGTGGTATGCATTTCGTTGGTCATACCATTGAAATGGATTACCCGGCCAGGCTCAACCGGTTTACCATGGATGAGTTTGAGCGCCTCCTGCGATTGAATTGCGCCAATAATGGAAGCAATCGTAGGAGTGGTTGGCACCTTTCCAAGAAGGATATTTTCACGCGCCAGCAAGGGACAGGAATAACGTATGGAAAGATCGCGGCGGGCTTGTTCAGTCAGGGTGCATTCAAAACAAGCCCCCTGTCCCGGCACAAATACCCGCGCCAGTCCAAGGAATTCCTGAATCGCTCCATCCACCCAGGGTTTATTGATCCAATAGGCAAAGCGATTGACTGCCAGACGGGCTTCTCGATTATCCAGGCAACCAATGATGACATCCATGCGACGGAAGACGCCCAACCCGATATCATGGGTGATATCGCCATGCATGTATTGCACATGCACATATGGATTGATCTCCTTGGCCCTGGCAGCCGCCACCTCAGCTTTGCGCCGACCGGAATCCGATTCACGAAAGAGAATTGAGCGTGACAGATTGGCAAGCTCGACTGTATCAAAATCCACGATGTATATGTAACCCACCCCCATCAACGCCAAATTCTTGACAACTTCATTGCCAAGCGCTCCCGCACCCACCACCATCACGCGTGCATTGGCTACCTTGTCACGCTCCCACCAGGAGATCAATTGAAAAGTGCCCAAGCGATCGGTTTTCAAATTCGGGATGATCAACGGCTTTTCCGGGGCGACCGGCAACCGCCGCGGACCGGCCGGGCTTTCTTCGCCCTCTTCTTCATCTTTCGCCACCGATACCACCCGGCTGGCATTGGCAGCAATTTGATGAGCTTTGGTCAAATTAGTCTCAGTCAATTGACTGACGAACCATCCTGCACCATGCCTGGCTTCAATGAGACCAATTTCTTCCAATGCCTTCAGCGCTTCACGCAAGGTGGTACGGCTGACGCCAAACTGCTTGGTTAAATCCCTTTCTGCAGCGAGCTGGTATCCTGCCTGGTAAGTACCTTCAATGATCAGATCGGCCAGTTTCCCAGCAACCAAATCTGACAATGAAGAATGTTGAATTTTATCCATGGATTTCTCTTTGGTATTATGGTAGTACCACTGTACCACATTATAGGCGGCTTCAGTAAAAAAGTCAATAGGCAAAAACCAAGGGTGATTTGTTGGCATATTTCTTGCTCAAAATACTTCTGTATGAAGAAAAACAACGAGAACACGCATGCCACGATGGATAAGTGGCTGTTGAGCATTGCCATCATCCTGGTGGTGATGCTGTGTTTAATTGCCTGCTGTTTTGCCGTCTTTTTCTATTTAAATCCTCCCATTATCCTGACTGATCCAAATTCCGGTCAGGAACAAATGATCATTTTTCCCAATGCGGGCGGAGAATTGACTTCCACCCCATTTCTTCCCCTGCCGACCGCCACCCAGACACCCACACCGACCCCAACCCCCACCCCACTGCCCACTCCCACCCGGCAGCCAACAAATACCCCATTCCCATCCGGGGCACAAATCCGCGGGGTATATGGCAATCCGCAGCAATATTCGTTGGACTGTGAAGCCCGTTCAGCGGTGGATTGGGCTGCTTTCTTTGGTTACCGTATAAATGAAAGCGATTTTCTAAACCGGTTACCAAAATCAGACGACCCCGAAAAAGGTTTTGTCGGAAACCTGAATGGTTACCTTGGACAACTGCCGCCCAAATCTTACGGGGTGCACGCTGCACCGATCGCTTCTGTCTTACGCAGCTTTGGAGCGAATGCCCAGGCAGTGAAGGGATTATCCTGGGATGATCTAAAAAATGAAATTTTGGCTAACCGACCGGTGATCGCATGGGTGGTCAATTATCCTTATGCAATCGAAACCCGGCAATACACTGCGCCTTCTACAGGATACACCAATACAGTGGCAAGGTACGAGCACACGTGGATTATCAGTGGATACTCAAACTGGTCGGTAACCGTGGTGGATTCCGAATTTACTTACCAGATCGACATCAATGAATTTCTAAACCGCTGGGCGGCACTGGGGAATATGGCAATCGTGATGCGGTAAATTTAACCCGCCTAATTTTCCGATTCTTTTAATTTTCGACCTTGTAAGTTCTTACAATATATCCTTTATTGTAAATTTCCTGGACGATACCTTTAATGTTGATCAACTCGGGTTCGAATTGCACTATCAGATTTTGTTTTTGGTAACTGGCAACGATATTCTCAATACCGGGCAATTCATCTTCGATACTTTCGAGGGCGATTGCACAATTACTGCAATGCATCCCTTCAATAATGAATATTGCTTTCATAAAAATAATTGTTTTTCAACTGAAAATTATCTCGCCCGTGTACATTCCCATTGAGCAAGAGAATTTTATTTTTGTTCCAGAAGACTGAGGAGGTATCGTTATTGTTTCTTCACCTGTTTCCGGAAGAATAACTCCGATATTTAAAACCGGGATGACAAACGCGCGTGAGCAGGATCGAGTATTTTTTGTGACCAATGTGATTATCACTGGCAGATTTGCACTAGCAACCAGTTTATTCGGCTGGTATCCGTAATCGACAACATTGATAGTCAGGTTATTCCCGGATTGCTGTGGTTCCGGATCGAGCAATGGATTAAGGGATCGATCAAACAAACCTTCAACTAGGGGTTGCGTTTTAACCAAAGGTGACGGCAGCAGATTCGCACCCGCATAAATGGAAAGAAATCCCAATACGAGCAAAACAACTGCCACAAACACAGTCATATTCTTCTCAAGGCGGGCACTGAGTTGGCTGGCAAGGTAAGCAATAGCAAAGAATAATGGTGTGGTGCCGAGGGTATAGGAGAACATCAAAGCAGCACCGAACAGCGGGCTGCCACTTGCCATGGCCAGTGCCATCATGGACTGGGTGATTCCGCAAGGAATTAAGACGGTCATGAAACCGAGCACCAACGGGGTCAACCAGTCATCTGCACGCTTTGATATTCGGCGAATGATTTTTCGAATAAAGTGCGGTGGTTCAAAATTGAAATACCGAAAGAGTGGGTGGACATTAAGCATCCGTAGAGCATTGCCGACCATAAAAATACCAATAGCGATCTGTAGAATTGCTCTTGTGAGTGAAGAAAGTTGGAAAAAACTGCCAAGCCAGCCCAATCCAAAACCCAACAGGGTATATGCGATGAGTTTTGCGACCAGGAATATTGAAATTGGATTTATAAGCCCGTGTTTCCTTGGCAATCCTTGGCGAATGTTCTCTTCAATCCGATTCGAGAGCGAACCTGCCAATAATCCGCCTTGAACAGCCATGCAACTTAATCCCCCGGCAGTCAAACCAGTCATAAAGGCAGCAATGATTTCAACCATATTAATACTAATTATACCTACTTTATCATAATTATAAGTACAAAAAAGGGCAGCTTTTACAGCTGCCCTTAAAAAAACCCCGTTTAGGTTCCGTGTTCCCAGGATACCAGGTATTTTACCTGCTCGGGAGTCAGACTATCAAGATTAACATTCATTGCCAACAATTTGAGCCGGGCAATTTCCTGGTCAATTTCCGTCCGGAACAGAATAGACTTTCTTTTCCAGTTTGGCCGAGTTTTTGGCCATATATTCCAGGCTCAGCGCCTGGTTGGCAAAGGACATGTCCATCACACTGGCAGGATGACCTTCGGCGGCAGCCAGGTTGATCAAACGGCCCTCGCCCAGGATGAATATCTTGCGGCCATCTTTGGTTAAATACTCCTCCACAAAAGGCCGCACCAATCGCTTGGATTTGGACATCTCATCAAGAGCCGGGATATTGATCTCCACATTAAAATGGCCGGAATTGGCAACAATGGCGCCATCTTTCATCACGTCAAAGTGATGTTTGTCAATCACGTTGATGTCACCGGTCAGGGTGACAAAAATGTCACCGACCTTGGCTGCATCCGCCATGGGCAGCACCTGAAAGCCGTCCATCACCGCTTCCAAGGCTTTCAATGGATCCACTTCTGTTACAACAACAATCGCACCCATGCCACGTGCACGACTTGCCAGACCACGTCCACACCAGCCATAACCGGCCACTACAAACACCTTGCCCGCCAGCAGAATGTTGGTGGCACGCACAATCCCATCGATTGTGGACTGACCGGTACCATAGCGATTGTCGAAGAAATGCTTGGTCATGGCATCGTTAACGGCAATGATGGGGTAATTCAACGCTCCATCCGCCGCCATCGCGCGCAAACGAATGACACCAGTGGTGGTTTCCTCGGTTCCGCCACGAACATTTTCCAGCAAGTCACGACGGTCCTTATGCAGCACACTGACCAGATCGGCACCATCGTCCATGGTCATGTGCGGCTTGTGGTCCAGGGCGGCATTGATGTGTTTGTAGTAGATTGCATTGCTTTCACCTTTAATGGCAAAAGTGGGGATCTCATAAACGGACACCAAAGCTGCCGCCACATCATCCTGCGTGGAAAGCGGGTTCGAGGCGGTTAAGACCACATCCGCCCCGCCTGCCTGTAGGGTGCGCATCAGATTGGCAGTTTCACAGGTAACATGCAAACAGGCAGAGGCACGGATGCTTTGCAGGGGTTTTTCTTTCTGAAACCTCTCACGAATGCTGCGCAGTACGGGCATTTCCCGTTCCGCCCACTCAATACGCAAACGCCCGCCTTCCGCCAAATCCATATCGCGAACATCATAATTGCTCATAAATCATCTCCATTAATTTTATTTTTTTACCAGACCATCCAACGCTTCATTGGTTCCATAATTCTCACGATAGCGTTGGACAAAATCCTCAACAGTATAGCGATGGTTTTGAGTCCCGCGGTTTTCCAGGCAATAGGTGGCTGCAAGCGTTCCCATGCGGGCACAAGTGACCCAATCATACCCCAGCTTCCTTCCCCGCAAAAAACCTCCCCGGAAGGCATCCCCCACACCGGTGGGGTCGGCAATTTGCGAAGGTTTGATAACATCAATATGGAAATGCTCACCCCCGGCATAAACATCCGAACCACATTCACCGCAGGTTACCACCGCATATTCAACACTGGAAATGATATCCGCGGCACTCATCCCGGTATGCTTTTGGATCAGTTCAAATTCATATTCATTGACAAAAATACTTTGCGCACCTATCAAACCATCACGAATATCCGCGGGATCCATGCGTACCACCTGCTGGCCTGGATCATACAAATAAGGAATTTTTAATTCACGGCATTCGCGTGGATATTTACTCATGGCCATCGGGTCATTGGGAGAAACAACCACCAACTCAATATCAGTCAATGCCAGATCGCTGATACTCAAATCCCTGGCATCCGCCATTGCACCGGTGTAAAAACTGGCGATCTGTGCATTGCTCAGGTCTGTATTGGCAAAAAAGGAGGCTGTGTATTTTCCGGGAATCACCTTTACCAGGGAAGTGTCCACCCCGGTTTCTTCCAAGGCTGACCGATATTCCTCAAAATCCACCCCAACAGTGCCCATCAAGAATGGTTTTTCGCCCAAGAGAGCCAGGGTATAAGCAATGTTGGGGGCTGTCCCACCGCGTTGCTTGATCATGGAATCCACCAGGAAGGACAGGCTGATGGAATCCAGTTTATCCGCCAGGATATGGTCTTTGAAATAGCCGGGGAATGACATCAGATAATCAAAGGCAATTGAACCGGTACAAACAATGGTCATGAAATGCTCCTTCTTCTGGCATGAGCCGCCTGCAGGTTTTCAAAAAAGGGTTGTGAGATAATCCCCAATTCGGTCACATATCCGGATAACAAATGATGGGGGGTGACATCAAATGCGGGATTGCGGGCTGCAGCGCCGTCTGGAACAGCTTTTTCCCCGTGGATCTGGATGTCCAAAACTTCCTGTTCTGAACGCATCTCGATGGGAATTTGCTCACCTGATTCCATATTTAGGTCAATGGTGGTTGTCGGGAAAACACTATACACAGGCACGCTGTTCGCATGCGCAGCCAATGCCAACATATATGAACCGATCTTATTCGCCACATCACCGTTTTTGGCAACGCGGTCAGCCCCAAAAAGCACTTTTTGAACCTGCCGCTTTTGCAGGAAAAAACCGGCGGCGTTATCACAAATGATTTCAAAGGGAATGCCATACTGCTGCAATTCCCAGGCAGTCAGACGAGAACCCTGCAGCCGCGGCCGGGTTTCATCCACCAGCACATGCACCCGTTTCCCCTGAACATGAGCGGATCGGATTACTCCCAGGGCTGTACCCCAGTCCACCATGGCCAGGGCACCGGTATTGCAATGATGGATGATGGTGTCGCCATCATCAATGAGATCCGCCCCATAATTGGCTATGGCCTGGTTGGTTTTTACATCTTCCTCCGCCATTTGCAGTGCTTCCAACTCCAAACGGCTCCGCAATTCCAATGTTGAACCATCAAAAGAATCCGTAATTGCTAATAATCTGCTTAATGCCCAAGCCAGGTTTACTGCGGTAGGCCTGGTTTTGCCAAGATGTAAGGCTGCTTGGTGAATGTCTTGTTTTAGAGCAGATAGACTCTGCGCAGGCGAGTGGTGTGCCGCCAGCGCCAAACCAAACGCGGCAGAAACCCCAATGATGGGCGCCCCGCGTAAGGTCATGTTGGCAATCGCTTCCGCCACTTCTGTTTCATTTTTTAAAGTAACAAAGTCCAACTGACCAGGCAGCCGGCGCTGGTCAATAGTGCACAATTCTTTTTTTTGACTATCCCATTCAAGGGTTCGCATTTATCTCACCAAAAAAAACGCCCTCAAACGAGAGCGTTGGAATACTACAGGCTGACATAGTTTAACATTTATTCACGCTTCTGTCAAAAACCTTTCTGCGTTTACTTGACCTTCTTGGAATCCGAAGAATGCTTCTTGCGGTAATTCATAATCAATCCTACTATGATTCCAATCACGCCAAATAACACCATAAAATCGGCAGGTGAAGAAAAAATCGTCTTTGCCATCAGTGGTGTTTTCGATAGGAATCCCATGATGACTGCCAGGACACCCAGTGTGATCAGACTTACAGGCCGGTTTGACTTTTCATCCAAAAAGATGACAGATGATTGGTCGGAGTTCGCCTGCTGTGAAGGAACATTTTTCTTTTTGGATTTGGATTTTTCAGTCACATTTGCCTCGTGGATTTTTATTTGCCTCAAATGATACCATCAATCAAATCTCTCCGGTTATATTGCCGTATTATAACCGCCCATTTTCACCTTTATTGACACAATTAACAACACAGGATATAAAACAGCAATGAAAAAAGCCAGTATTCTTTTATTCTTGCTCATCTGCCTGATAATCGCATCCTGCGGATTCATTGGAGAAATTCAAGAGGCAGTCATTGGTGGTGATGGTGCTACACTCGTACCTCTTTTTCCACCTGACTCCCCATCCGGGTCACAAGAAACCGCTCCCGCAAAAGACACCCCCTTAGAGGTGGTCGAGCAGCTGTTGTTTGCTGGAGAATTTTCCAAGGCGATGGATGAATTCCAGCAAGTATTTAACCAATCCAACGATACGGAGGTGAAAGCCAAGGCACTTTTTGGTATTGGCAGAACACAGAACCGGGCGCGCAACTGCACCTCAGCTGTGGATACCTTCAACCGCATTCTCGGGCAATACCCCACTACCAGCATCATCCCCGAAGTGCATTTCTATCTTGGGCGCTGTTATGCCGCCCTGCAAGAGTATCCACAATCCGTTGATGCGTACGAGAAATACCTCACCGCAAGGCCGGGAATAGTGGATGAAATGGTCCGGGAAAACCAGGCAGAAGCTGCCGCAGCCATCAACGATCATCAAAGGGTGATCGCTTTCTACCAGTCTGCCCTGCAGTCCATTTCCGATACCGCCAACAAGGCAAGGATCAACCTAAAAATCGGGCAGGCCTATGCCAGCCTGCAAAACTACACCACAGCCATCCAGATTTACCAATCGGTGTATGACGAAACAGAAGATGCCTATACCAAGGCCAGCGCTGACCTATTGATGGGTCGCGCGTTTATAAAACTTGAAATGGTTGAAGAAGCTGTCAAACGGTTGATGGATACCATCATTCAATTTCCACGGGCATTTGATTCCTATACCGCCTTGCAAACATTGCTCTTACGTGGAATTCAGGTGGATGACAAGTTGCGTGGTATCGTGGAATATTACGCGAATGATTACAAAAGCGCCGTCCAGTCCTTTGAGAGGTATTTGGCCAAACAACCTGATGGAGAGGACGGAACGGTTTATTATTACAAGGGATTGAGCCATTATTTTCTGTTCCAGCCCGGCTTTGCCATACAAGCCTATGATCAATTAATTCAGAATTACCCCGGCAGCCGGTTTTGGGCAGCCGCCTGGGATGAAAAGTCGTACGTGCAATGGTACCGGTTGGAGGAATACACAAATGCAGCCAATACTTTACGGTCATTTGTTAACCGCTCACCCAAGGCGGCAGAGGCACCTGCTTATTTGTTTGAAGCAGGCCGCATTCTTGAACGAAACAGCAACCTGGAAGGTGCCATCGAAATCTGGCGCCAATTATCCGATGAATATCCTTCGTACTCACGCAGCTACGAGGCCATTTTCTTATCCGGTATTGCCTATTACCGCTTGAACAAATTTGAAGAGGCTTTGAATCACTTTCAACGTAATGCCATCCTGGCAACCTCAAAGGAAGACAAGGCAGCTGCTTATTTGTGGATCGGCAAAAGTTACTTGGCAAAGAATGACACTCAAAATGCACTTTCGTTTTGGAAGCAGGCGGAAAAAACAGACCCGACCGATTATTACAGCATTCGCGCGGGGCAGTTGATCCAAAATAAAAAACCGACGGATGTGGAAAAAAATTACGACCTGGGGTATGACCTTGATTATGAAAGACCGGAAGCAGAGAATTGGTTGAGGTCAACTTTCAAGATCGAAAACAATGTGGATTTATCAGGAATGGGCGAACTCGTCAATGACCCGCGCTTGAAGAAAGCCAATGAATTATGGGCATTGGATATCTTTGATGAAGCTATAGGTTTGTTTGAAAAAATTCAGGAGGACAATTCAGAAAACCCCTTGAATACTTATCGGTTGATGAATCATTTCCATTCCCTAGAGCTCTACCGTTTGTCCATCAATGCCGCGCGCAACATTCTCGACCTGGCTGGCATGGATGACCTGAGTTCGCTCACCGCACCCATATTTTTCACCCACATTCGTTTTGGCACCTATTTCCGCCAACAAATGATGAATGGTATCCAGGGGATAAACATCAACCCACTTGTCTTGTATTCACTCCTCAGGCAGGAAAGCCTTTTCGACACAACCATCGTTTCCTCCGCCGGTGCACGAGGTATGGCACAATTCATACCCGACACGGCCAAAGAAACCAGCGACCTGCTTGGATGGCCGCCAGCATACAGCGTGGAAGACCTTAATCGTCCAGTGGTCGCCATACGTTTTGCCGCGCACTACCTTGACCGGATAACCACCCGTTTCGTAAAAGGGGATCTATTTGCAGGTTTGGCTGCTTACAATGCAGGCCCAACCAGTGCCCAGATATGGCAGGAACTTTCCCACGATGACCCAGACCTCTTTCTGGAAATCATCCGCAAAGAAGAAACAAGAACTTATTTAAAACACATTATTGAATTCCTGAATATTTATCAATTGGTTTATACCCGTTGACTTAGTGAATAAATAAAGACCTGAATGCATTGGCCACTCAGGTCTTTATTTTTAGTCCACGATCAACTATTTTTTAGGTAGATGCTTTAATGCCGCATGAGCCGCAGCCAAGCGTGCCACCGGTACGCGGAATGGGGAGCAGCTGACGTAGTTCTGCCCGATGGTATGGCAAAATTCAATGGAAGCCGGGTCGCCGCCATGTTCACCGCAAATGCCCACTTCCAAATCCGGCCTTACCTCACGGCCTTCATCGACCGACATCTTCATCAGGCGCCCAACACCGGTCTGGTCAACGGTCTGGAAGGGATTGGCAGGCAGAATGCCTTCGCCGACATAAACAGCCAGGAAGTTACGTTCGGCATCATCGCGGCTGTAACCATAGGTCATCTGGGTCAAGTCGTTGGTGCCAAATGAGAAGAACTCGGCCACCTGGGCGATTTCACCAGCAGTCAGTGCAGCACGCGGAATTTCAATCATCGTGCCGAATTTGTACGGGAATTCAACCTTCTTTTCCTGCATGACCAACCTGGCAATTTCCACCAGCCGGGGTTGAACATGAGTTAATTCATTCACATGCCCGGTCAGTGGGATCATGACTTCCGGTTTCACGTCGATGCCCTTGAGAGCCATATTGGCGGCAGCCTCAAAGATCGCCCGTACCTGCATTTCCACGATTTCCGGCATGACGATGCTCAAGCGGATACCGCGCAAACCCATCATGGGGTTGGATTCATGTAATTTGCGCACCTCCGCTAACATCTTTTCCTTTTCAGCCAATCCTTTGGTTTCACCCTTGACCCGCATGGTGATGACCTCTTCCAACAGGACTTCTTCAGAGGGAAGGAATTCATGTAAAGGTGGATCAATCAAGCGGATGATAACCGGGTAACCATCCATCGCTTCAAACAAACCTTCAAAGTCCGAACGCTGGAAGGGCAGCAACTCATTCAAGGCAGCCGTGCGATCTGCGCTGTTATCGGCCAAGATCATCCGCTGTACAATCGGTAGACGAGACTGTTCAAAGAACATATGTTCGGTGCGGCATAAGCCAATTCCCTTCGCGCCGAAGGACCGCGCACGGCGGGCATCCTTGGGGTAATCAGCAGTTTGCCCAAACCTGCAGACCGGTAGTCGGCCAGCCTTTGGGTAGTTGGCGTGTGCCAGGGCGGGCGCAAATTTCATCCGCCCAACCCAGGAGGGTGAGCAAATCAGTCTGTTCTTCAACTTTGACTTCTGTCAGAGGAAGCTGTCCAATGAATGCCTCACCAGTGGAGCCATCCAATGAAATCCAATCTCCCTCCTTTACTTGCTTGCCCTCGGCAACCATTACTCGCTTTTCAAGATCGATCTTGATGGCAGATGCGCCTACGATACAAGGTACACCAAACTGCCGGGCAACCACCGCCGCATGGGAAGTGGCGCCGCCCTCGCTGGTCAGGATGCCCTTGGAGGCAATCATTCCGTGCACATCATCCGGTTTGGTAAAAGGTCGCACCATGATGACATCCTGTTTTTCTTCCATGTGCATGCGTTCAGCGGTATCGGCATCAAAATAGACCCTGCCGACTGCCGCACCCGGGGAAGCATTGACTCCCTTCGCAAAGAATTTTCCTTCCTTATGAGAGAGTTTTAACATTTGCGGATCAAATTGCGGGTGAAGAAGAGTATCCACATGGTCGGAAGTGACCCGTTGGATAGCTTCTTCTTTTGAGATCATCCCTTCATTGACCATATCCACCGCAATCTTGATGGCTGCGCTGGCAGTGCGTTTGCCATTGCGGGTTTGCAGCATCCACAGCCGTCCATTTTCAATGGTAAATTCCATATCCTGCATATTGCGATGATGTTTTTCCAGGTTCTGGGAAATCTCCAGGAATTGTTTATAGGCCTCAGGCAGGGTCTCACCCATCTTTTCAAGCGGGTCGGTATTGCGAATGCCAGCCACCACATCCTCTCCCTGGGCGTTTAATAAATACTCACCATACAGTTTCTTCTCACCGGTGGACGGATTGCGCGTAAAGGCAACACCGGTACCGGATTTCCAGCCGGTATTTCCGAAGATCATCGTCACAATATTAACGGCAGTACCCAGGTTATCCGGGATGTGTTCTGCACGGCGGTAGTCCCTGGCTTTCTTTCCGTTCCAGGATTTAAAGACGGCGATGGTGGCGTATTTCATCTGCTCGTAAGGATCCTGGGGAAAATCAAAACCTTTTTCTTTCTTTACTACTGCCTTGTAACGCTTGACCAGTTCCTTCAGGTCATCCGCGGTCAAATCGGTATCCAATTTTGCCTTGCGTTCTTCTTTGAATGTCTTCAACGTAACTTCAAAGGCATGATCATCAATTTCAAGCACGACCGTACCAAACATGGACATCAACCGCCGGTAGGAATCATACACAAAGCGCGGATTCTCCGTTTTACGGATCATCCCTTCGGCAGTCACATCATTCAAACCAATATTCAGCACCGTATCCATCATGCCCGGCATCGATTCCTTTGCGCCGGAACGGCAGGAAACCAACAAGGGATTTTCCGGGTCGCCAAACTTCTTACCGGATGCCTTCTCGACTTCTTTGAGCGCGGCCAGCATCTGTTCCCATAAACCTTCAGGGAATTTTTCACCAGTCGCCAGGAAAGCATTACAGGCTTCCGTGGTCACCGTGAAAAAAGGTGGAACAGGCAAACCGATGCGCGTCATATCCGCCAAGCCCGAGCCCTTGCCGCCCAACAAGCCGCGAACCCCATCCCATGAGCCGGCGTATTTTTCTGCTTCCGCCACTTCATTGAATAAATAAACCCATTTTTTTTCAGCCATGATTCCTCCGAATAAATCGTTCTTTCGATTATGATTTGTGAATTAATGCTAAGTTTTGATTTTACCACATGGGTGGGAACCCCTATCAGTTTCAGGTTTCTTAAATAAAACACCTATTTGATGGTTTTTCATGAAAATGTTCCGAAATAATCGTAAAAGAATAAGAATTACAATTGCAAAAGGAATTACAGATAATCAATTTTCGAGGAAAATAATGAGGAAACTTTTTACAAAAACACTAATTACACTGATAACTCTTCTACTGGCTGGCTGCAATTCTGCCTTACCCACTCCACCTATACAGATTCCTGAACACTTTCAACAAGCAGCAGAAGAAACCGCGGGAAACATCATTGATGGCCTGAGCAGACAGGATTATGAAATTTTCAGCAAGAACTTTGACCCTAAAATGAAAGCGGCAATTCCATCAACCGCCATGATTGAAGTGCAAAAATTGCTTTGGGGTCAAAACGGTGAATTTCAAAGGATGCAGACTAAAAGTGTTTATGAAGAGAAGGGCTACTTCATCGGAGATTTCGATCTAATCTTCGAAAAAGGGAAAATAAGCATGCGGGTCGTTTACTCACCCACAGAACCTTACCAGGTGAGCGGCTTATGGTTTCCAACTAGTTAATGGGATATTTCCGAATTGACTACTATTCTCTTTTCATCATTTCGTAGGATTTTTTAGCCATTAAGGTACAATGAACGAAGGCATTCAGCCACAGCATAAATGGAGGCAGCATGGCACCTAAAAAAGTAAAACCGATGGGTTGGGATCAAAAACAACTACTGGTTTTCATCATTCTGCCAACTTTGCTGGGGCTCATATTTTCCACTTTAATCCCCAAACCGGTTATTGGCACAATCATCATGACCAAGACAATTGATGATTTGGAAACGGACCGAATCATCAGCCGGCTGCGGTATGCGGAGACTCACCCGGAAATTCGTGCGGTGGTTCTCATCCAAGATTGCCCCGGTGGAACAGTCAGCGGCACCGAGTTGATCTACCTGGAAGTGCTCAAACTGCGCCAAACGAAACCCGTGGTGACCATGGTGCAGGGAATGTCCGCCAGCGGTTCCTATTACATTGCTGCTGCTTCTGATTACATCATTGCCAACCCATCGTCCATGGTCGGGAATGTCGGCATCGTTGGCAATATCCCGTCCAAACCAAGGGTGTATGAAGAAGAGTACTCAACCGGCCCATATAAGTTATGGGGATGGCCACAGGACTACTACATCCGGTTGATGGATATCATGAAAGCCACTTTTCTTCAGGCAGTCTTGAATGGACGTGGAACAAAATTGCAGATCCCTCCCGAGCTGGTGCTGCGGGGCGAGGTCTATTCCGCCATCGAAGCAGCCCGTTTAGGCTTGATTGACACCATCGGCCCACAAAGCGATGCAATTGAAAAAGCTGCGGACATCTCCCACATCAGTCATTATGAAGTGGTTGACCTCGATAAGAAAGTCTTGGAAACAAAACCCACTACAACCAGGGCGGGTGGGAATATCTATGAACTGGATGAAAATGGCAATCCCACCGGCAAGCTGCGGGAACCGGGTTTATATTATCTATACATGGCAGGCATGTGAGGATATTAAGAATGAAAAGACAATATTTATTAATTGCCCTGATCTGTCTGCTCCTGCCGATTATAGCAAGGGCATTGTGGTATTACCAGGGATTCTACTTCCGCAGCCCGCTTGACCAGGCGCCCGAGTATGAAAAGTTCATGGTACCGCTACCCACCCTCGCGACCCAACCTGCACCACAATTCATTGAAAACGGTTTCAACAAGAAAGTGCTGATTGATTATGCCCATACCAACCGTTTTAATCTGGCAGAGATCGATTCACTAACCCAGGCTCTTTTGCATCTGAATGCCAGTATCGAGCTGGACAAGGATGGTAAGAATTTGACCAGCAAGCTGCAGGATGCGGATGCCTATGTCATCATCGCCCCTACCACTGCTTTCAATATTGAAAGCATTCAGACAATTGAGAATTTTGTTAAACGTGGAGGGCGGTTACTGATTGTCGCTGACCCCACCAGAACCAATCAGAATTATTACGTGGATGTACAAAACAGCATTCTTTATGCCAACCAGGTAATTGATCCGTTCAGGATTGCCTTCAAGACCGATTACATTTACAGCATTACACATAATGAAGGCAATTACCGTAATGTGTTTGCCGTTCCAGCCGAAGAAAACAAGCTAACCCACGACATTGAGAATATTATCTTTTATGGCGCACATCCCCTGACAGGTGTTCTTGTTCCATTGTTGAAAGGAGACGAAACGACCTTGGCTTCCGGAACAGATCAGGGCGGTGACTCAGTCATGGCTGCCTCATCAATGGATGGAAAGGTGTTGGCGCTAGGGGATATGGGTTTTATGGTCACCCCATACCATCAAGTAGCGGACAATCATCGCCTGGTGCTCAATATTGCCGAATTTTTAGCCGGCGAATCAAGGCCGCGATCCATCACTGATTTTCCAAATCTATTCATCCGACCGGTGGTGATCCTCGAAACAGAAGATCTTGCAATGGATAAGAATCTTCTAACCGAGTTGTCTTCGCTGCAATCCGCTTATGAATCACAAGGGTTGGAAATCGCCATCTCCAGCCAACCTGAGGAAGGGAAGGATTTGCTGATTCTGGGAACCTATCCATCTTCCTCAATTTTAAATAATCATCTGCTAAGTAACGGCTTTGAAATGAAATATTCTGTAGTGACAGATTTGATATCGTCACCAACTACTTCAACGACCAACAACGCATCTACCACCCCTACCCCTCCACCAGTGAGAATTGAATATAACAATAATAGTTACCAATTTCCAGGTATTGGTACCATCCCATCACGAGGATTTAATTTCATTCTTTATAATCAAGGCGAGAAGCGAAATACACTCATCCTCCTGGCTGAATCCCGGAAGAATATTATTGATTTAATAAAATTCATTAATAAGGGGTCATTAAAGGGGTGCATGGTCCAACCTAACCTGGCAGTATGTCCAAGCGGCATTGCTGTTAAGGAAATTTCCACCCCCACTCCACTGGCAGCCACAGCCACACCCACGCCCGCAGAAGCGATCACCCCAACACCAACGCCAACCCCGGCTGGCTAAGAGATAAGAATCAATATCCACATCCTGTCATTCAAAATAATTCTATTAAGTGAACCAATGGATATTGACCATGCTGATAATATACATGGTCGCTTACAACCTTTAGACCGGCTTTTTCAAGTTTCGATAAATAACTAATCTGGCCGACCTTTTGCTTTTTTTCAGCAACCAACCAAATTCTTGATGAGGATTTCTTGATGCTCAATAAAATAGAAATTGTTCTATCCATTTCCTGATAGATGGCAACATTTGAAAACATGGAAGCCTGTTCAGGTGGAAGACCTATCCATACAGTCTTTGGAAACCCAAAATTGAAATAATGGTACCAAAGTGGTTGGTTGTAAGCATCAACGGCAATTACATCGTCCTTTGTGCTTGAATGGGAAAGCATTATTGAAAATTCTTGATAAGCAATTTGATCTTTTCCATAGTAGGGATCATCTTGATTAGAGATCAAAGTCAAAAATGGCAAAGTAATACACAAAAGAATAATTAATAAGCTAAAGGTTCTTGTTGAAATTATTGAGTACTTAATAAATATCGTAAGACCCACTGCCCCGACAACAAGGAGAACGATGGGGAATATAATTCCAATCGAAATCCCAGCACTGAGAATCCGGATCCAGCCGACATCTGATGGAACGCCATCAAAGAAAGCCAGCCAATGACCAATGGCCGGGATGGCTTCGACATGAGAAATATTGGTTTCATTCAGCCGGTAATGAAAATGTTCCCACAAGAATTGAGAATAATCAGCCGAAGAGATTAAAACGGAGCCAAGCTGCATTAAAACTCCGATGAAGATGATCAAGCAAAGCAAAATTCTTCCCCAATTATTTTTGTGCGTAAGGATGGATTCCACCAATGAAAAAAGGCAAAGGATCCATAAAGGTATGACTGGCAATAAAAATCTTGTACTCCAGGTGAAGGTCCACCATTCCGAGTCATAGAAAAAAGCTTGAAGCATGGCGATACCAACAGATGAGCTGAGAGCGAGCAGATAATCAAGCCTAACAATGCGAGTTTTTTTTATCAATGGCGAAACGAAAACCAACAGTAAAGCCGGAGAGTAAATCAGGAATCCTTTTGAAAGACTGAGGAATATGCGGAATAACGATTCCAAAAAGTATTCATGTTCAATATTTGGGAAATAAGATGGCAGACGCGATAGATAACTAATGGAAAATCTGCCACTGCTGTCCTTTAATAAAAGAATGGCGGTAAAAATAAAAATGACCGTGAGAGTGATCAAATATACTTTGTTTGTTTTGTTCAGTTCAAGTTGGTCTTTTATTGATAAAAGAGAATTAAGCGTTTTTCGTTTGGTAAGGAAATAATAAGCAAGCAGTGGTGCACAAACGATCAATAATTCCTTGGTCCATATCGCCAGCAAAAGGAAAAACAAGGCAGCTGCCATTTTTACCGCATGAGATTTGTAATTTGGTTTTTCTTGTAGAATGCTTTCAATTTCAAAAAAAGAAGCGGTTAGAAACAGCATTGCCAATGGTTCACGGAAAAAAGACCTTGAGTAAGCCAGTACCATCGTTGTAAAGCCAAAGATAAAGATGGTGACTAGGATGGTTTGTTTTGGAAAACCCCTTTTTTGGGCGATTCTGATAAGCAAATAACCTGTCAGGGCAGAATAGAACGGGGAGAGCAAAAAAAAGCACTGCAAACCGCCGGTATGCATTCTTTCGGCCAGCCCATAGGCAACAATTCCCAACCAAACATGTGGAGGTGCGATACCCGCATAATTACCCTGAAGGCGCTCATTGCCGTAAACCTGATAAGCTGAGAAATTTCCTGTAACGTAATAACTCTGGGCAGCACTGGCAAACAATTGCTCATCATCCGTTCCTGGCACCCCGCTGAAAAATAATAAAAACCCAATTAATAGGATAAAAAATAAAACCGATGCGAATTTACCGTCGCTTTGGCTCATAGTAAAAATTACCCAAATCTATTATATGGTTGAAAAGGGAATTTTCATTTTTGATATTTTATACAGTATCATTGAACCCATTCCATTTGGAGAACTGATTATGAAAGAGAAGCCATTTTTAGGGGTGATCGGTGGTTCCGGTTTATACCAGATTTCTGGTTTGGAGGAAATACAATCTCTGGAAATGGAGACACCTTTCGGAAAACCAAGCTCTCCGGTTGTCCTTGGCCGGTTGGCGGGAAAGAAAGTGGCATTCCTTGCCCGGCATGGCATCGGCCATGTTTTTCTTCCGAGTGAAGTGAATTACCGCGCCAATATTTTTGCCATGAAAATGCTGGGGGTTGAAAGGATCGTGAGCATATCCGCCTGCGGCTCATTACGCGAAGACTTTTCACCCGGGCACATTGTCATCCCAGACCAACTGGTTGATTTTACAAAAAAGCGAACGTATACCTTTTTTGGAGAAGGTTTGGTTGCCCATGTTGGCGTGGCTGACCCTTACTGCCCTGCACTCAGAAAATCCTTATTCGAGTCCGTGCAATCGGTTGGCGGGATTGTTCATGCAGGCGGAGCCTACCTCACCATAGAAGGTCCGCGGTTTTCAACCAAGGCTGAATCCAACCTTTACCGTCAATGGGGCATGTCCATCATCGGTATGACCGCCATCCCGGAAGCATTTCTCGCCCGGGAAGCGGAAATGTGCTACGCCACCATGGCGCATGTCACTGACTATGATGTCTGGCACACCAGTGAATCACCGGTCACGGTCGAAATGGTGATCAAAATCCTCAACCAGAATACTGAAATTGCTCAAAAATCCATTGTGCGCTTGTTGGAAACATTACCGGATCAATCCCCTTGCGATTGCAGCCATTCACTTTCCAATGCCATTCTAACCAATAAGCAATTCATCAGCCAAAAAACAAGGGAAAAGCTGGACATCCTGGTCAAGAAATATTTGACCTAAGTACAAATAAACAACCGCCTTGGCGGTTGTTTTTTATTTAACTAGACGGATTGCTTTCCGCTTGCCCACCTGCAGCACTCCGGGTTGAAATGAAGAATTTACATCCTCAATGACCTTACCGTCCAGCCGCACTCCTTTTTGGTCAATCAAACGGCGTGCTTCGCTTCTGCTGGACACCAATCCTGAGTTCACCAGGATTTCCAGGATGGTCTTTTCCTGATTCACCTTGAATTCAGCGACTGATTCCGGTATGGCGTGCAACTGAAAGCGCTGGACGAAGTCATCCTGCGCAAGATTCGCTTCATTCTCCCCATAAAAAATCGTGGTGACATGCAGAGCCAGCATCATTTTTGCATCGCGCGGATGGATGCGGTTGTTCTGCAAATCGGCTTCCATTTTTTCGATCTCTTTTGGTTTCATGCTGGTCACAAGCCGGAAGTAGAGTGGCATGGCTTGATCAGGAATGCTCATCAGTTTTCCGTACATATCCTGGGCATTGGTTTGGATGGGAATATCATTCCCCATAGACTTGCTCATTTTCTGCACCCCATCCGTTCCGGGCAAAATGGGCATGCAAATGCCAATATTCGGTTTGGCACCCAGGGCAGTCATCACCTTCCTGGAAGCCGTGACAATATTAAAGAATTGGTCGGTTCCGCCCACTTGAACATCCGCCTGCAGATTAAAAGCATCATATCCCTGCATGATGGCGTACATGGTCTCGTGCAAATAAATGGCATCGCCTCGTTCCCAGCGGAGTTTGAATTTTTCCCGACTCAGGAATTGTTGAACTGTGAAATTGGAGGCGAGCTTGATCAAATCAGCAAAGCTGAGCTTTGAAAGCCATTCCGAGTTGTAGCGTATCTTTGTTTTCTTCGGATCCAAAATACGGAAGGCCTGTTCCTCATAGGTGCGTGCATTCTCTTTAATTTTCTGCGGTGATAAAATCGGGCGGGTCACATCCTTGTCCGAAGGATCACCCACCAGGGCTGTATAATCCCCGATCAGGAAAGTCACTTCATGACCGAATTCCTGGAATTGAGCCAATTTTCGCATGGTGATGGTGTGGCCAAGATGTAAATCGGCTTTGGTGGGATCATAACCGCAATATAATTTCAACGGCCGTCTTTCCTGTTCGGCTTCCTGCAACCGGCCGCGCAATTCAGACGTCATGGCTTTTTTTACTTCCTCATCGCCATAATCCGTCCCCTGCATCAGGTAGGTAACTTGTTCCTCTATATTCACACCATACTCCGTTGTTTAATGGGAAAAATTATACCAGCGATGGAATTCCAAAATTCGCATCGTGCTATAATCCGTCTAATTTAAGCCATGGATGCTGTTTTAGTCCTGAACGCCAATTTCGAACCCATCAATATCTGCAATCTACATCGCGCAGTTGGAATGATGGTGGTGGACAAAGCCAGCCTGGTTGTCAACGGGCGCGGCGAAATAATAACCGCCTCCGCCTGTTTTCCCAAGCCTTCCATTATTCGTTTGCAGAGAATGGTGCATCGCCCGCGATTGAAAACGCGCCTTACCCGCAAGGAAGTCTTCCGTCGCGATGATTTCACGTGTCAATATTGCGGTTCGTCTGCAAGGGAACTGACCATTGACCATGTGATTCCACGCCACCTGGGCGGAGAGCATACCTGGAGCAATGTGGTTACCGCCTGCTCCTCGTGCAACCACCGCAAAGGCGGCCGGACTTTGGAACAATCCGGCATGCATCTATTGCACTGGCCAAAAGAACCTCCCACCTCAGCCTATTACGTCTTTGGCAGGCACCTGGTTGAAAACCAGGATTGGGAACCATTCCTCATCGGCTGGTAATAAAAACCAGGCTATTCGCCTGGTTCTTCCACTTTTTTAATCACCTTACTTACTCTCTTTGGCTTTGCTTTTTTCTTATGCCTCAGGAAAAGGAAGACTGAAGCTCCAATTGCGACGGCAGCCATTGAAGCCTGGTTGGCATTGACACCCCCCACAAAAGAGGGATCAAGGCGCATGAATTCAAGCGAGAAACGTCCAATTGCATAAACAATCATATAGACGGCAAAAAGATCTCCAGGGAATAATTTCCTTGCATAGCGTCTGCCCAGGAACAACAACAAGAACATATTTAGAAGATTCCACAGGCTCTCATACAGGAACATGGGATGATAGTAAGCCAAATTAGCATATTCAGGCAATCGGTGGGCTTCATCAATGAATAACTTCCAGGGCAATGTAGTGGGGCTTCCATAGAGTTCCTGGTTGAAAAAATTACCCCAACGACCAATTGCCTGCGCGAGAGCCAGACCCGGGACGATGATATCCGCCCAGGTGCCAAATTTTATTTTTTTAGTACGGCAGTAAAGCAGCAACCCTACCGCACCACCGATCACGGCACCGGGTATTCCCAAACCACCTTTGCGGGTTGCGAAGATTTCCAGAGGATGCTGGAAATAATAGCTGGCGGTGACACCCATGGAAGCGGAAGGGGTTAAAACATGCCATAGACGAGCACCTATGATCCCGGCGATCAACAACCAGGGAACCATATCCCAAACCAATTCGGGGTCCAGTTTGCGCCTCTTCGCTTCAATGATTGAAAGCCAGACCGCCGCCAGAACACCCGCGATGATCAACAAACTGTAAAAATAAATTTTAAATGAACCGATCATAAAACCATCAGGCAGCATAGTAAATTCCTTTCAAGTTTATTCTTCCAATGATTTTACCCTGTCAGGCTGGCTGGATTGGCGCCAAACCTGCCAGATGCGCTGCAAGGCAGTAAAATTGCCCAATATGGCAATCACCCAAAGGCCAACCGCGGGGATATTAAAAATCAAACTGGGCGCCATAACCAGATATCGCTCAACCCTGGTCAATAAACCAATTTTCACAGAAAAACCAAGCCCTTCCCCTCTTGCCCGTGTGTAAGAAACCATCACTGATCCCACCGCTGCAAAGTAGGCCAACAGGCATAACCGCCAATCAGCCAGGCGGGTGTAATAAATCAATAATCCACCAAAAACCAATAATTCAGAATAGCGGTCGGATATAGAATCGAGGAAAGCACCGAAAGGTGAAACCTGGTTTCGAAGGCGCGCCATGGTACCATCTACCGCGTCCAAAGGACCCATGAGTAAAACCAAAAAACCGCCGATTTGAATCCAGCCGAGCGAAATGAGAAAGGCTGCGATAAAATTTCCCAGCAATGCAATCAAAGTGACTGAATTTGGGGTTAAACCAACCCGGTTCAGCAAACTGGCAATTGAATCAAGAATGGACTTAAAAAGTTGTCGCAAATAATCCGAAAAATTCATTTTAGGGTAAAAAGACCAAAGATTAATCTGAACAATGCTATCTTGACGAGTGAAAACTGTCAAGAATATCTCCACACCCCATCAATATTTTCTAATCAGAAAAAGAATCGGTTGTTCTCTTACTTCCGTAATCTGAAGAAGGGATATATCCCTTTTTCTTCAACTCATCCATCAAACGGCCTGCCTTGGGGAAACCAATATGCAAGCGCAATTGCAGGAGGGAAACACTTGCCTTGCCTTCTTCCTGAATTACCCGCAGTGCCTTTTCCAGAAGATCGTCAGAAATTTCGTTTTCCTGCGTCGTAATGTTTTCCCAAGGCGCAGCTTGAAGATCGCTCTCATATTGACTCTTCCAATACTGGACAACATTCAAAATTTCCTGTTTTTCAACCAAAGGAGCCTGGGCACGCGCTAATTCGGTTTGCTCGGGATTTAAAAAGAGCAGATCGCCCTTTCCCAATAAATCTTCTGCTCCAGCTTTATCGAGGATGACCTTTGAATCTACCGAAGTTGCCGTCATGAAAGAAACCCTGGCAGGAAAATTCGCTTTGATCAACCCGGTGATTACATTTACGCTTGGACGCTGAGTGCTGACCACCAGATGTATACCGGTGGCGCGCGCCATTTGAGAAAGACGGACAATGGTCACCTCTGCCTGATCAGGTTCGTTGGCCATTAAATTAGCCAATTCATCGATCATAATCACGATCCTGGGCAGGACCGGTTCACCGCGATTCTTCATCTTAGAATTGAATGAATTTAGGTCCCTGGCATTAAAACTTTCCATCAGTTTAAAACGTCTTTCCATCTCCAGCACAGCCCATTGCAGGGCAGCAACCATCCGCTTGGAATCCGTTTCTACGGGTCCCAACAGATGTGGTGTGCCATTAAAAGATACTAGTTCGACCTTCTTTGGATCCATCATGATCAAACGCAGATCATCAGGAGAATTACTCATAATCAATACAACCGCCAGGTTGCGCATGAAAATCGATTTACCTGAATTGGTTGATCCGCCAATTAAAAGGTGTGGCATACGGCTGAGATCTGCCACCACCGGCTCATTGGAAACATCCACGCCCAGTACCAGAGGAAGCGGGGAGCGCAGGTTTTGATATGCGCTTGTTTCCATAATGGGTTTGAGCCTGACCTTGGAGCCAAATTGATTGGGAACCTCAACACCAATATAAGAGTAGCCGGGGATTGGCGTTTCAAAACGCAATCTTTCCACGGCCAGCGCCAGGGAGAGGTCTTTTTTCAGACGAGTCAATTGTGACATTTGCACCCGTTTGTGAACGAGGGTGCCGTTTTCATCCACCTTTTCATAACTTCCCAATTCAACCGCGTATTGAATAATGGTCGGTCCGATGCGGTATCCCATCACTTTCACAGGGACGTCAAATTCAGCCAGGGTCTGGATGATTTTGCGCCCCTGGGATTGAAGAAACGCCTTATCAACCTGGTTCTTCTCAGCAGGCAGCAAAAGGGATAAAGGTGGTAGTCCATCCTGGTTGATCTTTTTACGGGCCGATACTGCTTTGGATGTATGCGAAGTCAATGGATCTATTCTTTGACCACGCACCTCTGGTTCAATCATTGTATCAACTTCAAGTTCTTCATTGAAATCTGGCTGTTCTTCTGCATTGGAATCTTGATTATCATAGCGGTGAGGTGACCTGAAGACATCAGTAATATGAAGCAAGTTAGCTATTTTCTGCCAATATCCAAGGCCAATAACCAAAAGTGAAAATGCAACCGGTAACAAAAGGATGGTACTAAATGGCACAGGGATGAATCCATCCAAAATTTTGGATAAACCCCAGCCAATCACACCCCCATCAGCCCCAATCTCCGCATTTTCAAGTGAGAATCCGCCAAAAATCGAAAGCAAAATCAGCGCAACAAAGAGAAATCCTTCCAAAGCGATCAGACGGGTCAAATTCAGATGAGGTGCTGTTTGGATCCTTCTCAACAAAATCAACACGCCGATATAAATGATCAATCCTGCTGCCTGGTACGCACCCCAGCCCAAACCCCTTTCGATGAAAGAAGTCCACCGGTCAATCAATACCCCAGGGGAAAGGCGAAATAATCCAAAAAAAGAAAGCAGTCCAATTAAAATGAGAAATACCCCGAGAATATCCTGTCCGAATTTGTCCATTTTTCCAAATAAATTGGATAAAGTCGAACGGGCAACAGATTCCTGATTTTGATGACGCATTTTCATCTCAATAATATCAGCAACTCTATAATAACATTAACATGGTATCCAATGGGTGGTTTCCCCCAAAACGAAATCACTTCAGCGGGAGCTGCGCTCGCGGTTTTCCTGTTGAATGATTTGAGCAGAAATTGCTGAAATCGCCACTCTTTGCTTACGATAAAGGTCGGCCTCTGATAAAGAAAGCCTCCGGGCGATATCCTTCACTTTCATCCCTTCGATGAATTTCAAGTCTAAAATATTAAATAGAACCCATTCGTTAGTGTACTGCCTTTCGCCAACCGGCCGTATGGATTGAATGGTATTGCGCAGGATTTCCCGCAGTGCGTTGGATGGGTTCATTTCTCCACTTTCGTTGGATAACTTCTGCACCAATGATAGCTGCAGCAATGGGCTCTGGGATAATTTTGGTCCGCCCCACAAATGCGTCAGGGCATCCTTCACCCATTGATCCACTTCATTTTTTTTCAAAGGGATTTCTTCAGAAAGCACCCGGCCACGATCATACCGGCCTGCTGCCAGAAGATTCTGGATGGCTGAAACCTGCGGGGTGAAAACCTGCAGGGAAGTGAGAATCTCTTCCTGCAAATGCCGGTCTTTTAATGCCATTGCAGCGCGGGAGGCAAGGCGGTTTAATGCCTTTTGCTGTTCATCTTCCAACACCGAATTCTTTAAACCATAGACTCCAATGGCACCAACGACCTTTTTATTTCCACTTTCATCCTTGCGATAAAGCGCAATCAGGAGAATTCCTTCCCATTCAACTTGTTTTTCCAGATTTGGGTTTTTCTGCAAGTATTGGGATAATTTTTTACGGAAAAGCTCATTCCTTGTTTTTGTTTTTCCAATCTCCACCAAAAGGTTTAATTGGCTTGAATTCCAGGTACAAAGAAACGCCCCTTTGGCCTGAACTCGATCGCAGATGACGGCCAGAATCATTTCCAAGAATTGATTGAGGTCATTCTGGCTCAACATTCGCTCTTCCACAGAACGGATCACTTCCAGGTCTTTGCGGTCTTTTCCTGAGAAGAAAATTCTTTCCCAAATCGGTGCAAAAAGGATGATGAGATATTCAAGCAGGATAATGCTGCCAACCATAACCAGGATGCTGAAAGCAGATAAGTCCACCTTCCACACATCACCCAGACGGCGTACCAGCGTGGTCGCACCAAGGGTGAGACTGGCAGTAATCGGTCCCCGCATCAGCCAGCGGAAAAGACGGGTTTTGATCACACGGTCAGGCCAGGGAAAACCATAAAAAGAGACTGCATAGGAAAAGACAACAGTCAGAGTGCCGACCACCAAATTGGCAAGGATTGAAAATACCCAAAAAAACGACAGATTGGTCCTGGCAAATTCCGTCCCATACAGCAGGTAAGGAAATGAGCCGATGGCAGGTCCGATAGCTCCAATTACCAGGTAGATCATTCGACGCCGGCTGGCAGTGGTAACGGAGCGTTTAACTGCCCTGATCATGTTATACCAAGCCAGCAGCATGATCAGACCAAAATACAAGGCAAAAAATCCACTTAAATAAGAAGGCTGCAGAAATGGTGCCGGGGGAGTATTGATTACGATGTTCTTTACCAGCCAGCCAGCAGCCAGTGAAAACAGGAAAAATAAAGAAACGATGATGGTGAGGAGGCTTACAATTTTTCTTCGCCCGCGGCTTGGTCTGCCGGTCAATGTCAACAAGGCATCGGAAAAATTAAAATAACCTGCCGGCAGTACAACCAGCCCCACCCAATAGAGGTGCAAGAGAATTTGTATAACCTGGCTGCTTTGGGGAATAAGAGCGAATGCTGCTGCTGTATAGATGATGGTGATGCAAGCCAGAATGACCGTAAATGACCTGGTCAACCTGTCGTGCAATCGGAAAGCGAATGCAAAAATCAAAAGGGAAAAAGCTGTTAATGCAATGCCCGCGGTCAGGACATCATTAATCGTCTGCAGGATGGCATTAATGCCAGGGGAAAATTCAAACAGGGCGCTCATTTGCGGAATTGTTTGCTAAAGAAAAGAGCTATATCATTATTGGCGTAATAATATTCATCATACCCACAGAATTCAAAGCCAATTTTTCTGGCAAGACTGATGGCTGGAAAATTTTTAGAGGACATTTCCAGCGTGATACGATAAATGTTCCTTTCAATGCTCCAATCATAAGCCGCCCTGATCAGTACCGTAGCAAACCCTCTCCGGCGCCACCGTTCATGCACAACCAGGTCCTTGATCCAGGTACTGGAAGATGCGAGATGCGTGGTCAAGCTCAGGTAGGCGATTGGCACTTCTTCCATGCATGCCAGGAGAACAATTGACAGCACCTTAGACCTCTCCAAGAGACTGCCGGTTGAATAAGGATAATCCACCCGGATGGGACGAGGAAGACGAATCTCGCGGAAATTAATGGATTCATTCCCATTATCAGTGAAACGGTCAAGCTGCCAAACCATATCAGTCTTAACCATATGGTCAAAAGCGGATAATACGGAATAATCAGGGGATACTGCAGCCCGCACCTTTACTTCAGCCATTTTATTCTCTATGTTGGATTGACCTTCACCTGAATTGTACAAGGTTTTAATAAGTTGTTCTGGTTATCCGAAACCACCAGGCGAAGAAGGTAATTACCAGGCGTTAGCTGGCTGGTATTCCATTTGCCTCCCAGAACATCATTAGTGATAATTTTATTTCCGGCTGCGATAGGAATCCAGTCCTCTGTTCCAATTTGTTGATATTCATATTTATAAAAGCCCTGATTCCTGATATTCACCGTTCCCTTTAATTCGACAGTCCCGCTGATTTCATCTCCCATTCTCGGAAATGTCCACTCCAATTGATCGGGGACACAACCGGTAAAAGCGATAAATGTCTGGGTGGCATCATATCCCTGTGGTGTCACCCGGGTTCCGGCAATCTCTGTCAGGGGCAATGTAGGTGTGGAAAGTAAATCGGCTGTAGGGGTTGCAAGTTGCACCAATCCTGGAAATTTCACGGTCAATAAGGACACAAGCATGAATTGGGTCAACCCCAGCAGCAATACCAGGGCAATTAAAGTGACCGCAGAACGGATCGTTCCCGAAATGACCTCCCGCTCAAGCCCAAATTGGGCATTGCGCTTCGCCAGCCAGGCATTTAACAAACGGAACAGGTTTATCGCTGCGATAATCGCTAAAATGATAAAAATTCCCGTCTGGTACGTTGCCAGAAAACGCAATAACTCTTTCATCGATAAAAAAAGGATACGACTAAATCTTTTTCAGAACCCCGCGGATTAAAGCATCAAATTTGGGCACAAGCATTTCTCCTGCCGCCAACACCTCTTCGTGGGTTGTGATGGTGCTGCCATCAAGATTGGCTTTGTTGCTTATACCTGAGATACCCAGGACGCGCAGCAAGGCATGCCGGGCGGTGATAACCTCCGGAACAGTCGACATGCCAACTGCATCTGCCCCAATCGTCTGTAAGAAGCACAAATCAGCCGGTGATTCAAAGGATGGTCCAGCCAGGCAAACATAGACACCCTGATGGAGCTTGAGCTTTATTTCAGCTGCAACCTGTTGCGATAATTGGATCAATTCGCGGTCATAAGGCTGGCTCATATCCGGGAAGCGGGTGCCAAACTCATCCAAATTGGGACCACGCAGCGGATTCAAACCACCCATGGCAATCAAGGAAATGTGGTCACGAATTAACATCACATCACCAGGTTCATAGCCAGGATTTATAGCCCCGGCTGAATTGGTGACGACCAAAGTCTTGATTCCAAGCCGGGTCATCACGCGCACCGGAAAACCAATGAGAGACATGGAATAACCTTCATAATAATGAGCACGCCCCTGCATGATCATAACCGGTTTTCCTTCCAATTCGCCAACAACCAATCTGCCCTTATGGCCTTGAATGGTGGATTTTGGCCAATGAGGGATTTCTGAATAAGGGATAATATCTGCTGGTTGGACCGATTCTGCCAGGTCACCCAACCCGGTGCCCAGAATCAGACCAATTTTTGGCTGACTTTTGATTCGTTTCTGAATAAGCTCAACCGCTTCATCTATCATCTTTAGGGTAACATACTCTTCCATCTTCCTGCTCCTTTTGAAGTAATAGCAAATCTTAAAATACTATTTACCTTTCAGAATCTCTTTAAATGATTTTATCGTATCCTCAACATCTTTACGGGTGATCCAATAATGAGTGACCAACCTCAGATGTGATTCATCCAAAGCCCCAACCCGTATGCCTTTTTCGGATAAATATTGACTCATCTGCGAGGCAGATAAATGCCCATTCGTGTCAATTGCGATGAAGATCATGTTAGTCTGCGGCATACCCTTATCCAGAGAAATTCCCGGCAAACTGGAAAGTCCTTCGGCCAGCAAGCGGGCTGTCAGGTGATCCTCATGAATTCTTTCCACCATGTTATCCAATGCCACGATCCCGGCTGCGGCAAGAACCCCGGCTTGGCGCATACCTCCTCCCAGTATTTTGCGAAGCCGCCGGGCTTTTTCAACAAAATCCGTGCTGCCACAAAGCACTGAGCCAACTGGTGCACATAGACCCTTGCTGAGACAGAAAGTAACCGTGTCTGCCGGATAGACCAGATCAACCGGTTTTTCATTAAGAGCGGCGGCAGCATTGAATATTCGTGCCCCGTCCAGATGAAGAAAGAGTTTATGCGCATGAACCAGTTCAGCCGCGTTTTGAGTGTACTCACGTGTAATAGTGACCCCGCCACAGCGGTTTTGGGTATTTTCCAAAATCAACATCCGTGAAACCGGATGATGAATATCATCCGTTCTGATCGCATTGTGGATATCCTCCAGATTTATCGTCCCATCAGGTAGATTGGGCAATGTATGGATGACCACCCCACCCAACGCCGACACACCACCCGCCTCAAAAAGAAAAGTGTGGCCAAGATCTCCCATCATCACTTCATCACCGCGCTGACAGTTGGCCAGCACCGCAATGAGATTCGCCATGGTTCCGGAAGCGACGAACAGCCCCGCTTCCTTACCCATCAGAGCAGCGGCTTTTTCCTGCAATTGGTTTACCGTCGGGTCTTCCTGATAGACATCATCGCCCACTACCGCATTGGCCATGGCCTGACGCATAAGGGGAGTGGGCTGGGTTACCGTATCAGAACGTAGATCAATCATTGGCTGCTATCCTTTATGTGGGAGACTTAATAATACATTTGTCAAATCATCGGGGAGATCGGCATGAAACGTACGAGGGTCCTTTTCAGAATGCAAAGTGATCTTCAGTTCAAACGCATGCAAGAACTGCCGTCTGAGAGGCAAGGAAGGATTTTTCCGCCCGTAGAGGGTATCACCAACAATCGGAAGCCCAATGGAGGTTAAATGAACACGAATCTGATGGGTACGTCCGGTCAATGGTTTTACTTTTAACAAAGTATGGTTGGGGAATTCCTTTTCAACTGAAAATAACGTAACAGCTTCCCTGCCCTTTGAAGCAGGCGCTATAGCCATTTTTTTTCGGTCATTGGGATGACGGTAAATCGGTGCCTCAATCCTGCCCCTTTGAGTTTTCGGGTGTCCATCCACCAAAGCCAGGTAGGTCTTTTCCACCTTGCGGTTGCTGAATTGCTGCTGCAGCCAAAGTTGGCTAGTCTCTGATTTGGCAACCAGGATAAGGCCGGAAGTGTCCTTATCCAAACGATGAACGATGCCCGGACGCTGTTTATCCGACTGGTCGGTCAATTGAGGTAGATGCGCAAGCAAGGCATGCACCAGCGTGCTGGAGGAATGTCCGGCTGAAGGGTGCACCACCATGCCAGCCGGTTTATTGACCACAATCACACTTTCATTTTCGAACACAATTTGCAGCGGGATCTTTTCCGGTAACAGGGTTGGGGATTGCGCAGGTGGAATGAGAATTTCAACATTCGCACCTTCTTCAACAGAAAAACCGGTTTTGACAATCACTCCCCCATCAACCTGTACATGTCCATCCCGAATCAGTCCTTGAATTTTGGAACGGGTGTACTGCGGAAGGGACCTGGTTATATATTTATCCAATCGTTCCGATTGTGGACCGGTAAATATTAATTGAACCTTCTTTTCCACAGGGTTATTTTTTTGTTGCTGAAATCGACCGGATGTCTGGTTTACCAGTCTTCCGCTCTTCTTCCTGAGCAGACTGGTCTTCCTGGCGGTCTTTCCACCAAATACCTACGATCATCATCAAGACGCCGACGGTGATGCTTGCATCGGCAATATTAAAAACTGCAAAATTGCCAACGGAAATAAAATCGGTAACATGACCGACATGGATGCGGTCAATC
Organism: uncultured Chloroflexia bacterium; assembly: GCA_963802275.1. Classification (GTDB taxonomy): domain Bacteria; phylum Chloroflexota; class Anaerolineae; order Anaerolineales; family Anaerolineaceae; genus CAZMZW01. The sequence continues at coordinate 578,440 of CAWDIB010000004.1, forward strand.
AAGTTTCCAACCGCACCACCAAATTGCAGTGCCAAGGCCAGGCGCAACAACCAATCCTCTTTGGAAAAACGCGGATACAAATAAAAAATGGCTGAAGCGATGATGACCGCCAATATGGCGAAGAACCAATTCTGTCCTTGCAGCATACCAAAAGCAACACCGGTGTTGTACCAATGCACGATACGGGCATAAGGCAGCAGCCATGCCCAGGGCGACCAAACCTCGCCCTGGGCAAGGTTAGCACGCACCAGAAATTTGGTTATCTGGTCCAATGCAATGATGGTGCCGGAAACGGGTAAAAGAAAGAGATATTCTTTCAGATGTTTCTTCAAACAATGCTCCTTGATGGTGGAATGATTTTAATCCATCTATTACAGGTTATTTAAATACACTTAGAATCCAGACAGATTTAATATATTGGATTAAAAAAATCGAGGGTGGAAAATTCAGCTACCTGGTTTTTTCATTTTTCTTGAGCCAGATGGTGACTTGCTCACCATCGAATTCATCACTGGCATTGGGCAATTCGTTGGGAACCGCTTTGTCATTTAATTCCACCGCCAGCGTCTCGGACATGATGTACTCGCTGAAAGCCTGGATTGCTTTGTTTAATTTTTCCGATCCACTGTAAGCAAGGTGGATGCGGTCGGCAATTTCCAACCCGGATTGTTTGCGCGCTTCCTGAACATGGCGGACAAACTCACGTACCAAGCCCTCATTCACCAAGTTTTCATCAAGGTCCGTAACCAAAGCTGCCAACATCGGTCCTTCGGCTGCCACTGTGTAACCAGGCTTGGCTTGCAGGCGCACCTCCACCTCTTCGGGAAGGATTTCATAATGCTCTTTTCCAACTTTCACTTTTATCGTTTTTCCTGATAAGAGGTTCAAGGCGGTCTCGTCAGCCGGCAATTCCAAAATGGCCTTACGAAGCTGTGGAAACTGGTTTTTATACTTTTGACCAAGTTGTTTGGGAAGAGGCACTACTTCATAAGCAACCGCTTCTTCAGCTGCCACAAGGCTGCGGACCTTTTTAACATTCAATTCATCCATTAGCAGGTCGGCATATTTTTCGATAACGCTGGCATCACCAATATTGCTGAATGCAAAGGATGCTTCAGAAAGTGGTTGGCGAACCTTGATACCCGCCTTGTTCCTGGCAGAATGACCCAGTGTCACCATGCGCATGAGCAATGACATTTCCTTGATCTTTTCTTCATCGATCAACGACGGATCATAATCAGGCCAGTCGGTTAAATGGACGGAAACAGGAGCTAATGGATCGGTCGAAACCACCAGGTTGCGGTAGATTTCGTCGGCGAGGAAGGGCATGGCAGGCGCAATGATTTTGCTGAGCGCGGTCAATGCTTCATTCAAGGTTGCATAAGCAGCCTGTTTATCCTTATCCGAACCACTCTTCCAGAATCGCCGCCTTGACCTGCGCAGGTACCAATTGGAAAGGTGGTCAACAAATACTTCAATCGGGCGGGTAGCTGCCAATACATCATAAGTTTCATACGCCTGGCTGACATCCCGAATGAGGGCATGCAATTCCGCCCGCAGCCATTGGTCCAGCGAACTGTATTCAATTTTTTGGCTGAAATCCGGTTTCCATTGGTCCAAATTGGCATAGGTGACAAAGAACGAGTAAGTATTCCACAAGGTCAGGATGAAATTGCGCATGACTTCACCCACCAAATCCGAGGAAAACCGTCGTTCTTGTCCTGGCGGTGTGGCGGTATAGAGGTACCAACGCATGGCATCCGATCCATGTTGATTGATCACCTCCCACGGGTCAATGACATTGCCTTTGGTTTTGGACATCTTTTGACCGTCAGCATCCAAAATCAACCCGAGACAGACCACATTTTTAAAACAGATTTGTTCGAAGAGCAGGGTGCTGATGGCATGCAGCGAATAGAACCAGCCGCGCGTCTGGTCCACTGCCTCGCAGATGTAATCGGCTGGAAATTGCATTTCGAACATTTCCTGATTCTCGAAAGGATAATGCCATTGCGCGACTGGCATGGAACCTGAATCAAACCAGACATCGATCAATTCCGGAATACGGCTCATCGTTCCTTTACATTCTGGGCATTCGATCTTTATCTCATCAACATAAGGCCGATGCAAATCCAACCCGGAGAGATCTTGTTGGGCTAATTGACCCAACTCTTCCCGTGAACCCACCATGAGCTTGTGCTGGCATTTCTCGCAAATCCAAACCGGCAAAGGAGTGCCCCAGTATCTCTCACGACCAAGCGCCCAATCCTGATTATTTTCAAGCCAGTTACCGAACCTGCCATCACGAATATGCTCTGGATACCAGTTGATTGTCTTATTCAGAGATACCAACATATCCTTATACTGACTGGTGCGTATGTACCAGGTCTTGCGGGCGTAATAAAGTAGGGGTGTGTCGCATCGCCAGCAAAACGGATAAGTGTGGCGGTAGAGTTCCGACTTGAATAATAAACCGCGGGTGTGCAATTGATCGATGATCAGCGGATCAGCATCCTTGACGAACTTTCCTGCCCAGGGACGAACCTCCGAAATAAATGTGCCATTCGGAGAGACAGTTTCCAGAACCGGCAAATCTTCATTTTTAGCCATACGCATATCGTCCTCACCATAAGCGGGGGCGATGTGCACCAGGCCGGTGCCGTCTTCGGTTGACACAAAATCCCCAAGGACCACAAAATGAGAGGTTTTTTCCAGGGGAACAAAGGTGAAGAGCGGATGGTAACGTTTTTTGTATAAACGATCTCCCTTAATCCGTTCGAGGATGCGCACCGGTTCGTCCCCAAAAACTGCCCGGAGGCGGGATTCAGCCAGGATCAATTTTTCCGTTGTTTCCCCATCACCATTGCGCAGGGTATGTTCCACAAGCACGTATTCAACATTTTCACCCGCGGCAACCGCCACGTTGCCGGGGAGAGTCCAGGGGGTTGTGGTCCAAACCAGGAGCGAGGTATCCGGTTCATCCACCAGTGGCATGCGCACATATACCGAGGGATCCTCCACCTCGCGGTACCCCAACGCCACTTCATGATCGGAGAGCGGTGTACCGCAACGAGGGCAATACGGCACCACCTTAAAGCCCTGGTAAATCAGGTCTTTTTCCCAGAAATTCTTTAGAATCCACCAGACCGATTCAATATAAGGATTGGTGTAGGTGACATAAGCGGTTTCCAAATCAACCCAGAAGGCAATGCGGTCGGTCAATTTCTCCCATTCTTTAATGTAAGCAAAGGCGGACTCGCGGCAGAGAGCGTTAAACTTGGCTATGCCGTAATTCTCGATTTGCTGCTTGTTATTGAATCCGAGTTTCTTTTCAACTTCAATTTCAACCGGCAGACCATGCGTATCCCACCCACCGCGGCGCAAGATATGGTAACCACGCATGGCACGGTAGCGGGGGAAAATATCCTTGAACGCGCGCGACAATATATGATGAACACCAGGTTTGCCATTGGCGGTGGGCGGTCCTTCGAAAAATACATAATCCGGTTTGCCTTCCCGCTGCCGAATGGATTGATGAAAAATATCATCATTTTTCCAAAACTGAAGGATGGATTCCTCCATTTTGGCTATGTCAAGTCTGGAATTGACCTGTCTGAACATGCTGCCTCCATTAAAATAAAACTCGTCCTGCCAGGGACGAGAATTTTTTTCCCGTGGTACCACCCTGATTCCCAAAACCACTGGGCACTCATTGTGATGGTTCTTGCTATAAATTTCATCCGGTCTGATAACGCAGGCCTTGCGTCTTGCTTAATGATGGCTGATGACCATGTTCAGCTTGAAGCTCCGGAAGGATTTTCAATTCAGTCGGTTGCCCCGCATTTCACCAGAGCCGGGTTCGCTTTCAACCGAAACTGAATTTACTCGTTTCCATCATCGCAATATTTAAATTCTATCATAAGAACCGGACTGACAAGCAAGCAAAATTCAAATAATCACGTCATAAAACAAGGGCAACGGCTCCACCGGAGATTTTGACAAACGAATGGCTGAGAGCAACTGGTCTTTAACATTATCGATCATTTGCTCATTCTGCGCATGAATCGTAAAGAGCAATGTGCCTGCATCCACACGATCACCGACCTTGCAATGGGAATACACACCCACACGGTGATCAATCGGATCGGTTTTCTTTGATCTGCCAGCGCCCATCAGAATGGTCGCCTCAGCAATTGTTTTGGGATTGACCATTGCCAAATAGCCGGATTGAGCGGAATGGACAGGTTCCACGAATTTTGCTGAAGGCAGTTTTTCCGGTTTTTCAATATAGGAAACATCGCCACCCTGTGCTTTTACCAATGCCTTGAATTTATCCATTGCCAGCCCCTTTTTAATGACATCTTTGACCATTTGACGGCCTTCCTCCAAAGAGCCCGCCTTACCCCCCATTTCAAGCAAATGCGCAGCAATAACGACACAATGCTCATAAAAATCAGCAGGACCGCTGCCCTGCAAAGCAAAAATAGCTTCCTTCAACTCAATCGCATTGCCCACAGCCTCCCCCAAAGGCTGATTCATATCCGAAAGAACCACCCTCACCCTCCGCCCGCTCAACTTGCCGATGGCCACCATCATTTGGCCGAGCTTGCGCGCCTCCTCCAGATTGGTCATAAATGCACCCAGTCCGGTTTTCACATCCAGCACAATCACATTGGCACCGGAAGCGATTTTTTTGCTCATGATGGATGAGGCGATCAAAGGAATGCAGGGCACTGTGCCGGTTACATCCCGCAGTGCATACAGTTTCCCGTCTGCAGGCGCCAGGTCGGCGGATTGGCCGGTCAGCACAAGACCGATTTCTTTCAGCTGTGTGCGGAATTCCTCCACATTCAAATCGACGCGATAGCCGGGAATGGATTCCAGTTTATCCAGCGTGCCGCCGCTGAACCCCAAGCCGCGGCCAGACATCTTGCCGACGTGCAGTCCACAGGCAGCCACAACCGGCGCCACCATCAGGCTGGTCTTATCGCCCACCCCTCCAGTTGAATGTTTGTCCACCACAATGGGGGCAATATCCGACAGATTTAGAATATCACCGGAATTGGCCATCACTAAAGAAAGGTCGGTTGTCTCGCGGTCACTCATGCCTTTCAGCAGCACCGCCATGGCCCAGGCAGATGCCTGGTAATCCGGAATTTCGCCCCTGGTAAAACCATCAATGAAGAACTCGAGCTCCTCGCGGCTGAGTTCCTCGCCTTCTCTTTTTCTGATGATGATATCCACTGCACGCATGAGAACCTCCTTAAAAAATCAAAAGTGCACAGTCAATGTCTCATTGATGTGCACTTATCAGTAAGATTAAACAAGACCCATTCGGTTATTTCGGTTTCAAGATGATGGTGGTGCGACGATTCGGCTCCTCACCGATGCTGGCCGTAGTCACAAAGGGATGGTAGCGCAACTCCAAATGGATGATTCGGCGCTCATTGGCAGGCATGGCTTCCAGCACCTGCTTGCGGCCGGTTTGGACCACCTGGTCAGCCAAGCGGCGGGCGAGCTGTCTTAATTGGCGCTCACGCCGCGAACGATAACCCTGCACATCAATCGTCAAGGGTATCCAGGTTTTTGCTTTTTCGCACAGCATCAGGCTGGCAATATATTGCAATGAATTCAACGTTTCTGACCGCCGGCCAATCAGAATGCTAAGGTCATTGCCAGTAATTTCCACCTGTACCATCGGATGATCCCTTTCATCTTCCGGCTCAATCACCCTGCCGGAAACGCGTGCTTCAATCTTCATATCCGAAATCAACTTTTGTACTATCTCGACAGCAGTATTTTTATTTATTTCAATCTGGTCCATCTCCTCGGCTGGCTCCTCCTTGCGAGCAGCGATCACTTGAAGGGCAGGCTTTGGTTTTGTTGCTTTGTGAAGAGATGGTTTTTCTTCTTTCACGACCAACCGCACGCGCGCATCCTGGTTGCCAAGCCCCAGGAATCCCTGATGACCTTCTTCCAGGATCTCCACCTCAACCGCATCGCGCGGCAAACCGAGTTGATCCAACCCCTGTTCAATTGCCTCTTCAACTGTGGGGGCATGCACCTCGACAGTTGCTTTTTCTTTCATCATATCAACCTCAAATCTTAGTTTATTTACGGGTGGTCTTATCAGTCAATTTCTTGGACTGACTCAACCTGACCTTGTCATTCCTGGCTTTTGCATCCGTGTTCCTGGAAGGGAAAAGATTGCTCAGACTCAGCCGACCCAGCACGCCATATTGGAATATGGTCACCAGGTTGGAGACCACAAAATATAAAGCTAAGCCGGAAGCAAAAGAGTAAGCAAACCAACCCATTAACAAGGGCATGTAGATATTCATCATGCCCGACATCTGCTGAGCCTGGGGATCATTGGAGGGCGGGCTCATCAACTTGTTCTGCAGGAAACTGGAGATGACAACCAGGATGGTGAGAACCGGGATGCCGAAGTTGATGCCTGGGATGAAAAGGCGTTCCGGCCTGCCGAGATCCATCCAAAGGAAGTGGCTGTTTAATGGAATGAGGGTGATTGGTTCCTTTAGCCAGGGAAGGAATTTAAAGAAATTAAATAGCGCGGGAGAAATCCTGGAAACCAGGTTGGCTAATTGAAGGGGAGCATTGCCCATGGTCTGAATGATGGCCTGATACAAGCCGATGATGATCGGCAACTGGATCAGGGTGGGCAAACAGGAGGAAAAGGGACTCACCCCCCTTTTCTTGTATAGAGCCATTTGCACTTCGGCTAGTTTGTTTTTATCGTTCTTGTATTTCTTTTGCATCTCCAGCCATTCGGGGTCCTGCTGCAATTCCGAGAGCGCCTTGGTGCTTTTTATCTGCTTGGCGGTTAAGGGATGCGTGACCAGCTTAATGAGAATAGTAAAAAGGATGATGGCCAATCCGAAATTCTGGCCAATCAAGTTGTAGATGAATAGCAGTACATTAATGAGCGGACTGATAATTAAGGTATCCCACATGTCTAATTCCTTTTATTTAGGTTGATTGAACGACCAGAATTCTCGTCCATTCAGGTCGATTTTGGATAATAAATAATTCTGCCCGGTTGAAGCCAGATAGATATCCTCCCCATCCACAATGGGCGGTGTGTAAATGGGCTGGGGAAAGGTCTTGCTCCAGGACTCGGAGCCATCAGTATTCAAAACCAGGAACTTGCCGCCGGTTGTCACCAAGGCAGCTTTCCCACCAAAGGATACACCCCCGCCGATAACAGCAGCACCGGCTTCGACCGGATTGAGCCATTTTTCAGCGCCGGAACCGGCATCCACGGCATAAATGCTGCCCTTGGAATCGCCAACCATGACAACGTCATCAACCAGGACTGGCGATGACCAGACATCCTTTAGTTTACCGGATGCAGAATAAGTCCAAAGCACATTGCCGGTTGATGTTTCCAGAGCAAATAATTCACCCCCGAGGGTGGCCACAAAAAGCCTGCCTTGATCGGAAAGTACCGGACTGCCAAAGATGGCGGTCTTAAGATCAGTGCTCCAAAGAGGTTTTTGAATAGCAATTCGTTTTCCAAGCTCATCGGCACCAATCTCATCCTGGGTGTAGGAAAGCTTGAGGGCATAGACAAAATGATCCATTGAAGAGAGATACAAATTGGTGCCATCAGTAACCGGTGCGGACCAATTGGCTTTACTCGTTTTAAAGCGCCAGAGTAGTTTTCCATTGACATCCAGGGCATATAAATGACCATCCGCATTGGGCGCATAAATGATGCCGTTTTTGATCAATGGTGAACCGACATATTTATCACCAGCTTCGGTGAAGGTCCATTTTTCCTGACCGGTTGCCGCATCCACCCCATATAGATTTTTTGTGTAATCACCAAAGACAACCAGGTCGTTTTCAAACGCCGGAGGGGCAAAAAAGGAGGTTTCCCTCTTGGCATCCTGCGGATACTTCCAAGCCAAAGTGCCATCGGTGTTCTTGACCGCGTATACAAAGTTACCGAAGGCGAGATAGGACAACTGGGCAGTATGTCCCAACCCAGGCCAGGAGGTGGCCAATCCGACGGTTGTACAGCCGCTAACCAGCAGCGCCATCACTAAAAAACCAACAGCCAGTAAAGTAATTTTCTTTTTCATAATCGAATTAATCATTTCCTTTCATTTCATCAAACCAGCGGATCGTATCCGCCCGGATTGAAGGGATTGCAGCGTAAAACACGGTGAATGGCCTTGAAAAGGCCTATAATGAATCCATACTTGTAGACAGCTTGATACCCATAATGGGAGCAGGTTGGATAAAAGCGGCAGGTATTGCCCGGCAGCGCCCGCGAAACAGTCTTTTGATACAGACGAATCAGCACCAGCAGCAGCCATTGAGGAATATTCCATATAGTTAATTTAAAATCATTCAATGCCGGTTCATCAGGATATATCTGGTCTGGCATCATTGGAATCTCTGTTCAATCCATCAACCCGGCTTCGCGTACGAGGGCTTTCATGGCGTCCCTGATCGCGGCGAAATCCGCTGTAAGAATTGGCTGGCGCGCATAGAAAATCAAATCCCAGCCAAGTGCAATCATTGAATAAATTTCATCCACACAGGCACGCAAGCGTCTTTTGACACGGTTGCGGTCAACGGCATTGCCCACCCTCCGCCCTGCAGCAACCGCAAAACGGGAAATGTCCAGGTAATTTTGCGCAACCAATAAGACCATATAAGTATTGGTAAAAACCTTACCGTTCTGTCTGACGTGAAGAAAATCGGTCAAATGGGTCAGATGCTGCTTTTTGTTCAACCATCAACCCATTCTCTCTTATGGTGAAAAATATTGATCAGCAATTTATTCTGCGAAACAGGAATTTATTGCCAGCGAACATGTTTGACGCTGTTATTTTTCTTGACCGTTAATTGAATCCTGCCCTTGGCGCGCCTGCTTTTAATACCCGACGTCCATTGGCGGTCGACATCCTCTGCCGAAAACCATGTACACGAAGTCTGTGACGAACACGTGGTTGATAAACCCTTTTTGGCATGCAACTACCTCTTACTCTATTAATTTAACGGGAAAATTATACCATAGGGGTAAACCCTATACCGAAATCGGTCATGCGGCATGATTACCGCAGGACTCAATGATTTTTCCTTTTATGATTCCATCCCGAACATCAATCAACCGAACGGTGGAGATACAATTCCATAAATTGGTATCCGCTTCCGCCCTGATCCGCAAGTAGTTGTCTGATAACCCCTCCAATTCAAAGTAATTTTCTGCCACAGGAATCATCTTTTCCCATAAAACCTGATGGTGATGACCCTTTTGCTCCTGACGAAAATCAAGGGCGGAATCAACCAAAATACCCCTTAAAATGCGGCTGCGCTCCTTTTTTACCAAAGGGCCGACCTGGCTTGGGAATTTTGCCGCCAGCGTTTGAGGCCGGGGAGAAAAGGAAAAAACATGCCCGCCGGCGAAATGGATTTCACGGGCCAATTCAAACGTTTCAGCAAATTCCTGGTCGGTCTCACCTGGAAAACCGACGATCAGGTCAGTGGTGATGGCAATATTTCCATCCACTCTTTTTATGGATCTGACCAGATCGGCAAACCTGTCCGGGCTCATGGGGCGCTGCATTCGTTTCAAAACCGCCGATGAACCAGATTGCATGGGTATGTGCAAATGCCGGCACAAGCGAGGGTCTTCAAACAGGTTCAAGAACTGGTCATTAATTTCCCATGGCTCAATGGAAGATAGGCGTAACCGAGGAATGGTAGTTGCCGAAAATATTTTGCGTATTAAATCCCGCAATTGAACGGACGGTTCCAAATCATGGCCCCACGCACCCAATTGAGCCCCGGTCAAGACCACTTCCTTTACACCCGAAGCAATCGCCGATTGTACATCCGCAATGACAGTCTCCACAATGCAACTGCGGCTGCGGCCGCGCGCGATGCGGGTGATGCAGTACGAACAAACATGATCACAACCGTCCTGAACTTTAATGAACGCCCGTGTTCGTTTGTGTTGCCCCGGGAGGGACACCCTTGCTAACCCCAGCAATGAATCAGTCGCTGGATCGCCACCGGTTAATTGCTGAAAAATGGAATTTTTCTGTGAATTGGGGAAGACTTTGTCCACCGAAGGCAGCCGGGCTGCTTCCTGCGGATCGATGGTTGCCCAGCAGCCAGTGGGGATGATCCTGGCTGCTCCCCTGCGAGCCGCCTGGCGGATCTTCTGGCGCGAATCCGAACTGGCGGCTGATGTGACCGCACAGGTATTAATGATGACAATATCCGCCTGGCCGGCATCATCAACAATCTGATGCCCGGCGGAAATAAATTGACCTGCCAGTTTTTCGATTTCACTCTGGTTGAGCCGGCAGCCCACAGAATCCAGAAAAATTTTCATCTGCATAAATATATCTCATTAAGAAACTGACATGAAAGGATTGATTGTCTCTGTATCTCTTTCAAATTATTATTTTTAAAAATCCGCACAAGTATAAATTCTTGACACACCCCGCAAAAAGTGATAATCTTATGCCCGTCGTCCGCAGGTTCAATACCAATCAACCCAGTTTCATTTTGAAATGGATTGCCTGCGATATTTTATTCAAAAAGATGGAGTAACAAAGATGGCAGAACGTTTTAAAGGAACCATTAAATGGTTCAGCCCTTCCAAGGGTTATGGGTTCATCGGGCGTGAAGATGGTGAGGATGTTTTCGTTCATTTCTCGGCGATCCAGATGGAAGGGTACAAATCCCTCAAACAGGGACAGGTTGTTGAGTTTTCAATCGAAGAAGGCCCAAAAGGCCTGCAAGCTGCAGAGGTAGTCACAGTTTCATAAGCACTTATTAAACGACAAAATAATTGAGCCGCTGATCCAGCGGCTCAATTTGTTTAAGGCACGGAAATATTCAATTTGTCTGCAATCAGCTTGAGGTATTCCAAAACGGTAAATCTCCATCCCTCTGCTTTTAAGAACCAGGTGCGGGAGTTGTACCAACTGTTGGAAGTGGGATGGATCATCAATTTAATTTCAGAATCCTTAAAAACATCAAGGAAAATGCCATAGGCACGCCGGGTATGATACGGATCAGTAACGATGATGGCGGAGACCATTTGCTGGTTGGTCATCAGCTTCTTGACCGCCAAGGCTTCATCCCGGGTGTTGCTGACGACCTTATCGGTGACAAGGATATTGCCGCTGGGAACGCCGTTGGAAAGAAGCACGATGCGCATGTCAAAACTGTAGAGTTGTTTGTAACCTTCCAGCTTCTGCCCTGTTTCGGTAAGAATGATCTTGTTGGCATACTCTTCATTGTAGAGCCGCAAAGCTTCCGTCATGCGCGTTTCCTCCCCGCCACTTAAAACCACGATGGCGTTGGCTGCTTCCAGGTTGCTGGCGATAATGAGATAGGCACCCGCGGCTCGCAGAACAAAATACAAGACAAACGGCAAAGTAAAAGCCAGGACTAGCGCGATAAGAATGCAAACGCCTGATTTCGGTTTGGATTTTTTATTACTGTTTTTCTTTGCCATTTTTATAGAAAAATTTACAAGGCGGTTAATGTATCACATTTTAATTATGCTCGAGAACCGCTTTTTTCATTCTTTCCAATGCCTGTTTAAGGACAGTCCGCGGGCAGCCAAAATTCATACGGATGAATCCCTCCCCTCCCGTGCCAAAAGCCTTGCCATCATTGAATGCAATTTTCGCTTCGTTTAAAAAATATTCGCATGGATTGACTTTGTCAGCGAAATCCCGGCAATCCAGCCAGGCTAGATAAGTGGCTTCAGGAGAAAAAACCTTGATTCGGGGAATCTCCTGCCGGATAAAAGATACCAGGAAATCACGGTTGGCTTGAAGATATGAAAGAACCTGCCGCAGCCAATCCGCGCCCTGCGCATAAGCCGCCCAGGCAGCTTCCAAACTCAAAACCGAAGGACAACCGACCAAACCATTCTTTCCATTTGCGATTTTTGAGCGCAGATGAGCATCCTGAATGATCATGAACGAGCATTTTAGTCCGGCAATATTGAACGTTTTACTGGGCGCCATCAAGGTGATCGTCCTCTCAGCAATCTGCTGCCCAAGGGAGGCGATGGGAGTGTGATGCCGGTCATCAAAAAGAAAATCGCAGTGAATTTCATCGGATATGATGATCAAATTCTTTCGGACACAAACTTCCGCAATGGCTGCCAATTCATTTTTGGAAAAAACCCTGCCAACCGGATTATGCGGATTGCAGAGAATTAAAAACCGCGTTTGGGGGGTGATGGCCGATTCCAATTTTTCAAGGTCAATTCCGTAATAGCCGTCTGCATAAGCCGTCAGAGGAGATTCAACCGTGACCATGCCGGCATGCGGTGCAATTTCAAAAAAGGGTGGGTAGACCGGCGTTTGAATCAACAGTCCATCACCCGGCTGACCCAGTGATTGCACAGCCAGGTTCAAACCAGTCACCACACCAGGAATAATGACAATATCTTCTTCGGAAATACGCCAAGCATAATGCTCCTCTGCCCATTGGGTGAAAACCTGTCTCAATTCCCAATAGTCACATTCATAGCCAAAGATGCCATGCTGCAATCTCTTCTCTAGGGCTTGCATCACCACGGGGGGAGCCTGCAGATCCATGTCAGCAATCCACATCGGCAGTACATCCGGAGGATAAGCATCCCACTTAATACTGTGGGTGTTCAATCGGTTCACAACCTGGTTAAAGTCATATTCCATAATCGGTTAATATTACCGCAGCTTTTTTGCAGGCGATTGATTTTTTCTTTTTGCTGCTGGTATACTGAATTTCAAGCCAGCAAATATCATGAATCGCATAAATCCTGGATTCACCCCTCAAATTTCCTTCCCTCAACCACCTGACTGGCCGGATTATGAACTGCTCGACAGCGGCAACGGCGCCAAATTGGAGCGGTTCGGACCATTTCACTTAAACCGGCCGGAGCCGGAAGCCATCTGGAAACCTGCCCTGCTGGAAAATGAATGGGGCAAGGCGGATGCAACCTTCTTCGCTGGCCGGGGTGAAGAATTAGGGCGATGGCAGCTGAGGACAAAAATGCCTGAGCGCTGGTCAATCAATTTCCGCAAGATCAAATTCTGGCTGCAGCTTTCGTCTTCAAGGCATATTGGGGTTTTCCCGGAACAAGCGGTCCAATGGGATTGGATCCTGAGACAATCCACCTCCCCTGGAAACCAGCCTGTAAAAGTGCTGAATTTATTTGGGTATTCGGGTATTGCCACCTTGGCAGCCGCCAGTGCAGGCGCCCAGGTGACGCATGTGGATGCCTCGCCCAAAGCCGTGCGCTGGGCGCGTGAAAACCAGGAACTGAGCGGGTTGGCCAATGCGCCCGTCCGCTGGATTGTGGATGATGCCTTAAAGTTCGTCCGCCGTGAGGTAAAAAGGGGAAATCGTTATGACGGCCTTATTCTCGACCCTCCAAAGTTCGGCCGTGGCCCAAAGGGGGAAGTATGGGAATTTTATAAATTGCTGCCCGCCCTGCTGGCGGATTGCCGCGCTGTCCTTTGCGAAGATCCCCAATACCTATTGATTACGGCTTATGCAGTCAAAGCTTCATCGCTGACCCTGTTGGAAGTAATCGGGGAATTGATGAGTTCATTTTCCGGCACTGCCAGCGCAGGGGAATTGCTGTTGCAGGAAAAATCCGCCGGAAGATATCTATCCAAGGCCATTTTTGCCTATTGGTCAAAATAACATCAGGAGCTTTCAAGCATTGAACAAGAGAGCAAACATTAAAACCACCACTCCGATACCAGAAAAGCTGAGCCTGAAAATAAAGATTTTTTATGCCCTGGGCAACTGGGGCAATACCACCACCACAACCATCTTTGGTTTCTTCTTTGCATTTTTCTTGACCGATATCGCCAGACTCAAACCAATTTATGTGGCAGTGATCCTATTGATCGGCGGGGTGTGGGATGCCATCAATGATCCTATGATCGGAGTATGGGTGGACCGGGTGCGCAGCCGCTGGGGCAGAAGGCGCCCCTTCTTTCTTTTCGGCGCCCTGCCATATGCCATCTTCTTCATTATGTTGTGGTGGGTACCATCCTGGAGCAACCAATTAGCCCTGGCCGGGTATTATGCCCTTGCTTATCTTCTTTACGACACCGCCTTTACCGTTGTTTCGGTGCCTTACAGCGCGCTGACCCCGGAACTGACCGAGGATTACGATGAACGCACCAGTCTGAATGGATATAGCCAGGCCGTCAGTATTCTGGGTGGATTGATCGCAGCGATTGCTGTGCCGATGCTGAAAGACAGCTTCTCCGACCAAAAAACAGGATTTTTCGTCGCCGGACTGGTATTTGGCATCCTTGCTTTTCTAACTTACCTGCTTTTATTCTTCACGATCAATGAAAAGTTTCCCAATGCAAGAAAAATCTCCTATGATGCTTTTAAAGCCATCCGCATTACTTTCCGCAACCAGGCTTTTCGATACGCAGCCGGCATTTACCTGACCGCCTGGGCGGCGGTGAACCTGGTGGGCACTGAATTGCTTTACTACCTGAAATACCTGATGGGGATGGAAAAGGATTTTGAGCTGATCCTCGGACTGCTGATGGGCTGTGGGCTGCTATGCGTGCCACTGGTTGTGTGGCTGTCTAGAAAAAAGGGCAAGCAGAGCGCCTATATCATCAGCATGACCTGGTGGATCGTCATCCTACTGGCGCTGGCCTTATTGCCCACCTCGTGGGGTTGGATCATCTACCTGCTGGCCGCCTCAGCAGGACTGGGGGTGGCAGCCGCGCACGTCATCCCGGCGGCAATGATCCCGGACGTGATCGAGCAGGACGAACTGGAAACCAGCCTGCGCCGGGAAGGCACATTTTATGGCATCCTGGTGTTTTTCCAAAAAGTCGGCACGGCTGTGATGCTGGCGCTGGCACAATTCATTTTTTCTCAAACGGGGTATATCGCGGACGGTGTGCAGAATCATGCGACCATCCTGGCCATCCGCATCGTGGCTGGGGTCATCCCAGCCATATTATTGGCAATCTCCCTCTGGCTAGCCTGGAAATTTCCGATCAACCGAAAAAAGCACCGCGCATTACAAGAAGCGGTGGCAAAAAGGAGAATGGAAATGGAGCAGCCATGAATAATCTGGCACATACCTTTTCAATTATCGCCCGCGACCCCAAGACCGGGCAAATGGGTGTGGCGGTGCAATCGCACTGGTTCGCAGTTGGTTCGCTGTGCCCGTGGGCGGAGGCGGGGGTGGGCGCCATAGCCACCCAGTCACTGGTTGACCCGGGATATGGAGCATTGGGTTTGAATTTGCTGAGAAGCGGCCGGTCAGCCCAGGAAACGCTGGCAGAACTGCTAACCAGGGATGAAAACCGCGAGAACCGCCAGGTGGCGATGGTGGATGCCAATGGACAAGTAGCCAGCAACACTGGAAAGAACTGCATCGCCGAAGCCGGGCATCTCAACGGTGATGGCTGGTCGGTGCAAGCCAATATGATGAAGAATCCGTCGGTTTGGCCAGCCATGGCAGGCGCCTTCCAAGCTGCAACCGGTGATTTGGCAGACCGGATATTAACTGCCCTGCTGGCCGCCCAACAGGCAGGCGGCGACATCCGCGGCAAGCAAAGCGCCGCGCTGCTGGTGGTGGATGAGCAGAAAACGGAAAAACCATGGGAGCACGTATTGTTCAACATCCGCGTGGATGACCACCCCGAGCCGCTGACTGAATTACAACGATTATTAAAAACACAACGAGCGTACCACTTGATGAATGAGGGGGATGAGCTGCTGGGAAAAAAAGATTTTGAAGGAGCCATGCTCAAATACCAGGCGGCCGAGGAATATGCAGCACATATAGATGAAATTCCTTTCTGGGTGGCGGTCACCCTGGCCGAATCGGGCAATCTGGAAAAAGCGCTGCCCATCTTCAAGCGGGTCTTTGCGGTCAATCCGGATTGGGCAGAACTGGTCAAAAGACTACCCAGGTCAGGATTCTTGAAAGATGATGCCGTGATGATGGCAAAGATCATGGAGATGTTGAAGTAATGACAAGGAGGAGAATAATGAACCTGTACAAGGTGAAACCCAAGGAAAAAATAAAGTTCAATAAAGTGGATGCCAATGACTGCGGCGAATGGGAAGGCAAAAAGAAGGAAGCCAAAGCAAAACTGGCAGAGCTGAACCAAAGGTTGGACGAGCTGCAGGAGGTGCTGTACGCCGAGCACAAGCACAAGGTATTGATCGTCTTCCAAGCCATGGACGGCGGCGGAAAAGATGGCAGCATCCGCGCCGTATTCGAAGGGGTCAATCCGCAGGGCGTTAGAGTGGTGAACTTCAAAGCTCCCACCACGACCGAGCTCAGCCACGATTATCTTTGGCGGGTGCACCAGGCAGTACCGGGAAAGGGTGAAATTGTGGTGTTCAACCGCTCACATTACGAGGACGTGTTGGTGGTGCGGGTGCACAACCTGGTTCCCAAAGAGACCTGGGAAAAGCGCTATGAGCACATCCGCAATTTTGAGAAGATGCTGGGGGATGAAGGTACGGTCATGCTCAAGTTCTGCCTGTTCATCGACAAGGAAGAACAAAAAAAGAGATTCCTGGAAAGATTGAACGACCCGACCAAGCAGTGGAAATTCAATCCCAATGATGTGAAGGAAAGAGAATTATGGGATGATTACATGGCGGCTTATGAGACCATGCTGAATGAGACCAGCACCGACTTACGCCCCCTGGTACCTTATTCCAGCCAACCGCAACTGGTACCGTAATCTCATCATCGCCAGCGCCATTGTAAAAAAATTGGCGGAGCTGAATCCACAATACCCGCCACTGGAAATTGACATCCAAAACGCCATCAAAGAGGTGGAAGCTTCTTAAGAAAAAGAGGGATTTCCGGTTTTGGGAAATCCCTCTTAGTTATGCGTTAGCGAATTTAGTTATTTTTCGCACCCTGCTTGATCCAATCGTACACCAGTTT
Organism: uncultured Chloroflexia bacterium; assembly: GCA_963802275.1. Classification (GTDB taxonomy): domain Bacteria; phylum Chloroflexota; class Anaerolineae; order Anaerolineales; family Anaerolineaceae; genus CAZMZW01. The sequence continues at coordinate 595,394 of CAWDIB010000004.1, forward strand.
CAGCAGATCATCGGGTAGCTTGCCGGTAGGGGGCATGATGGGGCCACCTTGTCCTATCAAACGCTGATAAAGGACGCTACCCTCCGGGTTACCAGGCATTACATTTTTCATCACGCCCTCATAGGATTCCAAGGAATAATTGCTTTTGGAAGGGTGGGTTCCACCCGTGTATTTTTGAAAGATCGGCATAATATCGCGGCTGAAACTGACCTCTTTTTCACCTGCGTTTGAAGTCTGTGGTTGCACTGTCGCTGGCTCAGAAGTTACAGGAGCAGGTTGCGAAGCAGCGGGCATGACCTCCATCGCAGGGGCTTTGGCTTCAGCCGGCGCTGGGGCGGGACTGCAAGCAACCAGGACCAGCGAGACAAGTAAAACGCTACTAAAGGCTAATTTTTTCATTTTTTTCTCCTAAACGATTCCTTGATGGGATGATTGTATGAGTTCTCCCCCGAAAAAATATTAATGAATTATTAGATGTTCAAATTCTCTTGTGGGTTTTTGTGGCTTAATTAATATTGCTCAGACCACTTCTATTTGCGGTTCTTTCGATGCTACAACCTCGCCGATGGATACAGAGTTGGTAACCCCCGCGGCATGTAATGCCTTAATGAACTTTTGTGCTTCACCCGCCGGGAGCGCAACAAGCAATCCACCGGAAGTCTGGGCATCATTCAGCATCATCTGCCTGCCAGTGGAGATATTTTCCGCATAGTGAACAAATGGACGCGTGTATTCAAAATTATTTCTCGTACCACCAGGTAAAATGCCGCCCGTGACCAGCTCCAGGACACCCTCAAAGAACGGCACGGTGTCGGCATGAATGACGGCTTTGATAGTGGATGCCTTAACCATACCGAGCAGGTGCCCCAGCAGACCAAAACCAGTAATATCGGTGCAGGCATGCACCTGGTGTTGCTGCATCAGCTCACCGGCTTCCTTATTCAATAAGCTCATGCTGGCAATGGCTGTCTGCACATCTTTTTCGGTCAAGGCGCCCTGCTTGAGCGCAGTGGAAATGATGCCGGTACCGATGGGCTTGGTGAGAACGAGCACATCGCCCGGCTGGGCGCCGGCATTACGAATGATGCGCCCGGGATGGACAATGCCACTCACCGCCAGACCGAATTTGGGTTCCAAATCATCCACGGTATGCCCGCCGATGATGGGAATACCTGCCTGGGCAGTCTTATCCAGAGCGCCTTTGAGGATGCTTTCAAGAACCGCAAGCGGCAGGCGGTTGGAGGGAAAACCAACAATGTTCAGGGCAAAGATCGGCCTGGCACCCATGGCATAAATATCACTAAGTGAATTGGCAGCCGAGATGGCACCAAAGGTGTAAGGATCATCCACAATGGGAGTGAAGAAATCAATGGTCTGCACCAGGGCAGTATCCTCATTAATAAGATAAACCGCGGCATCATCGCCGGTTTCGGTGCCGACCAGGACATTTTTATCACTGTAAACAGGCAGGTCCTTTAAAACTTTCTCCAGTAATTGCGGGCGCAATTTGCAGGCACAGCCCAGTCCATGCGTAAAGCGGGTGAGCTTGATCTCCCCGGCTGGTTCTTGCGATACTACTGGTGTTTCAGCAGGTTTGAGGCGGGAAATGACCTTTTCGATTTCCTTCAGTGCCTGGTTGACCTCGTCCGGTGTGGTGGTCCTGCCCACCGAAAAGCGGATGGTGCCGATGGCGTAGTCCATAGGCACCTGCATGGCGGCAATGACCGGGGAAAGGTCCACCCGGTCGCTGTGGCAGGCAGCACCGGCGGAAGCCGCCAACTGCACCAATTCGGAGACGATGGTGTTGGCTTCCAATCCGCGGAAGCTGACATTGCAGGTATTGGGCAGCCGCTGCTGTGGATGGCCGTTGACGCGCAGCCAGTCAAAGCGTTCTTTCAGCCCATTTTCCAACAGGTCACGCATGGTGCGCATGTGCTGCTGGAATTTGGGCAGACCCTGCTGCACCAGCCGGCAGGCCTCACCCAGGGCGGCAATTTCAATCACATTTTCCGTGCCGGCGCGGCGGTTCTGTTCGTGTTCCGCCCCGTGGATGATCTTATCCAGGCGGACACCGCTGCGGATGTACAAGGCTCCCACTCCCTTGGGGGCGTAGAGCTTGTGCCCGGCGATGGAAAGCAGGTCCACCCCCAACTCCTGCACATCAACAGGGATCTTGCCGAGGGATTGAGCTGCATCGGTGTGGAACAGGATCCCATGCTTGCGGGCAATGGCAGCCAATTCGCGAATGGGCTGAATGGTGCCCACCTCATTGTTGGCGTGCATGATGGAAGTCAGGATGGTTTGCGGGGTGATGGTACTTTCAAATTCCTGCACATCCACCAACCCGTACTCATCCACTGGCAAATAAGTGACGAGGAAGCCCTGCCCTTCCAGGTAGTGCATCACCTCCATGACGGCCGGGTGTTCAATGGCGGAAGTGATGAGGTGGTTACCTTTGGCACGGTTGGCCAAGGCAGCGCCCTTGATAGCCAGGTTGTTGGCTTCCGAACCGCTGCCGGTGAAGACGATCTCATCCACCTGCGCACCTACGCAATCCGCCACCTGGCGGCGGGCAGTTTCCACACCCTGTTTGGCCCTGACCCCATAATAGTGGGAGCTGGAGGGGTTGCCGAAATCCTCCTGCATATACGTGAGCATGACTTTTATCACTTCAGGAGCGAGCGGAGTGGTTGCGTTATAGTCCAGGTAAATGGGTTTTTTCATTTTTTAAAATACTTCCAGCGTGCCGCGCACCTTGGCTACATATTCAAAACGACGGAACATGAGGTAGCCAAGCAGCACGAACACGATGCCAATGAGGATTTCCTGCCCCAGCAGCGGGGAGATATCCACCAATTTTCCGCCGGCGATCAATGCGCGTGTGGCAGCCACCCCGCGGGTGAGCGGCAGGATGTTGGAAAGCGACTGCATCCAGGCCGGCAGCGTGGCGATCTCCAGGTTGGCGCCGGAGAAGATCAACAGGAGGAAATAGGCGGTGTTATTGACGAACATGACATTACGGGTGACCAGGCTGAGGCAGCCCAGCAACAGCCCCAGGCCAGCGGTGCTGAAGGTGGTGATGAGGATAGTAAGGGTCAGCGCCGGCAGGTCTGTTTTGGACAGGTCCAAACTGAAAAGCAGCACGCCCCACAACAAGCCGATGAAGACACCCAGCATGCCATCAAAAATGTGCATGAAAGCCCGCCCGATGAACAAGGCCATACGATTGGCCGGCGTGCCAAACAGGTAAGGCAGCGTGCCGCTCCAGCGTTCACCACCAATGCTCATGGTCACGCCAAAGATGCCGCTGGAAGCGGTGAAGATGAGCGAATTGCCGATGACATAATAGGCGGCGTTGTGCGCCCCGGAGGCATAGGCGCCGATAAAGACAAAAAAGAGCATCTGGGTGAGGGGCGCCATGACCTTGGAAGCCAGGTAGGTCATGGGGCGCAGCCAGGCAAACAGGGCAATATAAGAAAGGAATGCGCCTTCAAAAAAAAGGCGGATGTTCAGGATGGTCTTCTTAATCAACGAACTCATACTGGCAATCCTATTGAATATTCAGGGTCGCATCCACACGGGCTTTAAAGAGCACTTTGCGGAAGAGGAACTCGGAAGCAAACAGGTAAATGAGCCCGAAGACGATCATCATCAGCCAGGCAAAGTAAACCTGGTCAAGCGGCATGCCCTGGCTGGTGCTGCCATGCAGGGCAACCGCCGCCCAATAGGGGGTGAGCAGGTAGCTGAGCGGGGCAGTCCAGCCGGGCAAAACGGTGATGGGAAAGAGAAAGCCAGCCAGGATATAGATGGGAAATTCGAGCCCATTCTGGAAGCGCTGCACATCCGGGTTGAGGATGAAGGCGGTGGACATGATCAGCCCGAAACACACAAAGGAGAAAATGGTCAGGATGGCCGATATGATGAAGAGGAATGGATGGGCGATGCCCAGGGGATAGCCGAGGATGAGCGAAATGACCGCATAACACACCACCACCGAAAGCAAGGACTGGGTGATATCCGCCAGGTTCTTGCCGAACACCACCAGACGTATTGGCACCGGGGCTGCCACCAGGTTTTCCAGGGTGCCAGTCCAGCGCTCACCGGTAATGCTGTTGCCACTGTTGAATAGCAGCGTAGTCCACAAACCGGTCATGCCGGAGCCGACCGCGACGAAGATAGCGTAATCGGGGGTGGTGCCCTTGAGCATCCACAGAGCAAGGAAAGCGATGATCAGCGGCTGAACCAGAATGCCAAAGATGATGAAGGCATCGGTCAGGTTCTGCTTCATCTCCATTTCAAAGGCAATCAGGATGAGCTGAAGTTGTTGCTGCAAGCGCTTCCAACTCATGAGCTGCCTCCCACCAGGCGCACATAGGCATCCTCCAGGGTTGGTTCGCGGATGGAGACGCGGCCGATCCTCACCCCCTCCAGGGTTTTCATCAATTCCGGCACTGCTTCGGGACCAATCGGCGTCTGCACCAGGATATTCTGGCGCTGATCGCGATTGTCAATGGTCACACTCTCCACAAAGGGCAGTTCTTTCATTTTATTGATGACTTCAGCAGCAACGCCAAAAGTTTCCAATTCCACAATGGAAAGATCCTTGACAATCCTTTTCAGGTTGCCGGGTGTGTCCATGGCAATTATTTTTCCGTGGTTGATGACCGCAATGCGCTGGCAGAGGGCATCTGCCTCGAACATGTAATGGGTAGTGAGCAGGATGGTCTTTTTCTCGGACTGCAGGCCGAGCACCGCAAGGCGCAGCTCGCGCGCGCCGACCGGATCGAGGCCGATGGTGGGTTCATCCAGGAAGAGGATCTCGGGGTCGTGGATGAGGGCGCGGGCGATGTGCAGGCGCTGCTTCATGCCGCGCGAGTAGCCCTCCACCTTTTCCTTGCCGCGGTCCTCCAGCTTGACCAGCTCTAAAAGGTAAGGGATGCGTTTCTTGGCCACCTGCGGGTCAACGTAATAAAGACTGGCGAAATAGCGCAGGTTGTCCTCACCAGAAAGACGCCAGTAGAGGCCGCGCTCACCGCCGAAAATGAAACCGATGCGCGGGCGGATCTTTTCCGCGTCACGGACGACATCCATGCCGGCCACATGGGCGGAGCCGCCGCTGGGGATGAGCAAAGTGGTGAGCATCTTGACCGTGGTGGTCTTGCCGGCCCCGTTGGGGCCCAGCAGGCCAAACAACTCACCGGCTTTCACCTCGAAGGAGATGGAATCCACCGCGGTGATGGTCTTGGTTTTGCGGTTCAAGACCCCCATGGACGACTTGAACGTCCGGCGTAATTTGGAAACTTCAATAGTATGCATAGGCTAATGTTTAAATGATAAGAATGAATGCCTATATTTTAACCTGCATACGTGGCAGTAGCGGTAGGATAAAACGATCTAAATTCAGGGAAGAGCTAATATCGATTTGTCTGGCGGCTTGCCGAGCGCTTACTCAAAAATTTTCACCTTCTTGCCGCAATAGCCGCAGGTATAGTAAATGGGCTTCTCCTGTTTGCCGCAGTAGGGGCAGGTGTGCACCAACGGCAGGGCATCCCCGGATGGCGGGGGCGGCACCGGGATGTTGTTGGCCTCGAATTGGCCGTTCTCGTCGTACTGCATTTTGCCGTTCTCATACTCCCAGTATTTCAGTTTGTCCACATACAGCGGTTTTTCCGGCAGGGTTACATTGAACTGGGAGGAGATGATATTGGCTTGCAACAGGATGCGCTTGGAGACCACTTCGGCATTGGGACCGCTCTGCATCTCCAGCCAGTGCTTGGGGGTGACATAGATGAGCGGCTTGACCTTGGGATTGAGCTGGGTGATGACGCGGTCCAGCCAGACATTTAAAAAGGTCAGGTCCACATTGGGCATGAGAGCGTTGAGAAGCAGGGGCATGTCGTTCCAGGCCGGGTTGTTGTACTGGCACAATTCCACCAGGAAGGAGGAATGCTGGAAGGCATCGTTCTCGGCGGTGACGATGGGGCGCTGGTAGATGCCGCGATGGATGCGGGCCACCTTTTTCCAGTTGGCGTCGAAATTGGGGTCCTTCTGAATGCCGACCATGCCGAGCACATAGGCAAAGCCATACGTATCGGGGATGGCATCCGGGAATTTATGGACAAAATAACCTTTGATCATGCTGACCTCGCTTTTGGAAAAACTCGTGAATATAATGAATAGTATATACCAAGATAAAACGAGTTTTCAAATATCAGGTTCATATATGAGAAGTAATTTGACTATTTAACCATCCATCCGTACACTTAATTCATGCTTGCCCGCGTTTATTCGTGCGCCGTGATCGGCCTGGAGGGGGTCATCGTCGAGGTGGAGGTGGACCTGGCCTCCGGGCTGCCGGGCATTGTCATCGTCGGGCTGCCGGACCTCTCGGTGCAGGAATCGCGCGAGCGGGTGCAGTCGGCGGTGAAGAATTCGGGCTTCGCCTTCCCGCGCCGGCGCTTCCGGGTCAACCTGGCGCCGGCGGCGGTGCGCAAGGAGGGTCCGTTCTACGACCTGCCCATCGCGGTGGGCATCCTGGTGTGCATGGGCTACGTGCCGGCCCAGCGGCTGGCGGACAGCCTGGTGATCGGCGAGGTGTCGCTGGATGGCAGCGTGCGCCATGCGCGCGGGGTGCTGCCCATGGCGGCCACGGCGCGCGAGAAGGGCTACGCGCGCATCATCCTGCCGGCGGTGGATGCCGCCGAGGCAGCATTAATTCCCGATCTGGAGGTCATCCCGGTCAACAACCTGGCCGAGCTGGCCGGCTACCTGGCCGGTTCGCTGGACATCCCACCGCACCCGCCGGTCAGCGCGGATTTCGGGGCGGCCTGGGCGCAGACCGATTTCCGCGAGATCAAGGGGCAGGAACATGTCAAGCGCGCTTTGGAGGTGGCAGCAGCGGGTGGGCATAATGTTCTGATGGTCGGTCCGCCCGGGGCGGGCAAGACGCTATTGGCGCGCGCCATCCCAGCCATCCTGCCGGAAATGACGCTGGAGGAATCGCTGGAGGTGACGCGCATCTACTCGGTGGCGGACCTGCTGCCGCCCGAGGTGCCGCTCATCCGCACGCGGCCGTTCCGCGCCCCGCACCACACCATCTCCAATGCCGGGCTGGTGGGCGGGGGCAACTGGCCGCATCCGGGAGAGATCTCGCTGGCACACCGCGGGGTGCTCTTTTTGGACGAGCTGCCGGAATTCGGCAAGCATGTATTGGAAGTGATGCGCCAGCCGTTGGAGGACAAGCTGGTGACCATCAGCCGCGCACGTGGGTCGGTCACCTTCCCGGCCAACTTCCAACTGGTCAGCGCGATGAATCCCTGCCCGTGCGGCTATTACGGCGACCCACTCAAACCGTGCACCTGCGCAGCAGCCGCCATCACCCTCTACCAGAAGCGCATCTCGGGCCCGCTGCTGGACCGCATCGACATCCATATCCAGGTGCCGCGGGTGGAATATGAAAAATTGAGCGACGACCGCTTCGGGGAAAGCTCGGATGCCATCCAGAAACGGGTGGAATCAGCGCGCCAGGTGCAGCGTCAGCGCTTTGCCGGGCAGATCAGCTGGGGGAAGGGAAAAAGATGTTCTGCAATGCCGACCTGCGGGCAGCCGACCTGCGCAGCTACTGTGGTCTGGACGAGGCAGGCAAAACGCTGTTGAAATCAGCCATGAACCAGATGCAGCTATCAGCGCGCGCCTACCATCGCATACTCAAACTGGCGCGCACCATTGCCGACCTGGCCGGGGAAGAGCAAATTTCCACCACCCACATCGCTGAAGCGCTGCAATACCGGCAGAAAATAGTCTGATACACTATCCTTGTGCTGCGAAAAAAAAAGGTTCAAAACCAACTTGCCAGGCTGGCACTGATCCTGGTGATGGCAATCCTGCCATCGCTGCTGGCAACGCTGATCGTCGCTACGCAAGCCAAGGCATCGTTGACCGATTTTTTCCCCATCAGCCCGACCGACCAGAATGAATACTGGCACCAGATTGCCACCTTCCATGCAGTGGGATTCAATGGCGGTTATTACACCAACCTGGAAAAGCCGGCCGTCATCAGCGCCTCGCGGTTCGGTGTGCACGGCCCGTTCTACATTCTTCTACTCGGGCTGCTTTCAAAGCTGACCGGCTGGACGTATGCCACCCCCATTTTCTACAACATGGTTTTCCTCGCACTTGGCTTTTTCCTCTTCGCCTGGTTTTCACATTTGACGAATAAGCAAATCGTATTGGCCGGGCTGGCTTTGGGCTTCTTCGCACCGGTACTTTTATACCTGCCGGGTGCCATGCAGGAAAGTATTCACCAAATGGCGGCGATGATATTCGCGTTTATCCTGGGAATTGCGCTCACCCAGCAGGAAAAGACCAAGCCATGGATCAAAGTAATTGCTTTTCTTTTCACGATTGCCATCGCCCTGAGCCGCGCTTCCTGGTCCTTGATGCTTTTTCCCCTGTTTGCTTTATTTTTGCCAAAGAACATCAAGAGCCAGGCCATCGGATTTCTCGCCAGCATTGGCTGCCTGCTGGTCATCGCCATTGTCATCGGAATGTTCATCACACCCGGCAACAACACCCTCACGCAAGCGGCTGGGCAATTTTCCTCGGGATTGCGCAGCGGTCTGCTGCACATTTTCGGGACAGTGAACGACAACCTTGGATTATTCCTGACCTATGCCAGCCACGCACAAATGGCATTAAGGGTTCAATACTGCCTGATCCTGTTCCTTTCACTTGCTTTTTCCATCTATTACTGGAATAAGGACAAAAAGAATGCCAGGAAAAATGGTCTTCAGAATAACAATTTCAATATTTCATTTCTTATCCTAATCATCGTGCTGCCCATTGTCCTGTGGAGCTTCACCCTGTATTTCATTAAAAATGATATTCGATTCATAGCCCCTTACATACTGTTGACCGTATTCCTGCTCATATCCCAAAATAAAGAAAAATGGGTCATCCTGTTCATCCTGGTCAACCTGCTGGTTTTCCCGGACGTGTTGCAGCGCTTCTCCAACCCGGTCAGCAACAATTTCATTTATTCAAGGCAGCAGAACGCAGAGACCAAACAAATCTATGAAAAAATCATCCACTACCAGCCGGATCAGCCCAATGCCTGGTGCAACACCATCCTCGTGCCGGTGACGCTGTATGATTACCGCATTGCCCTCATCCCACCCGGAATCGGCATCTCGTATGTGCTGGACAACAATGGCATTGACCGGGTTCCATTTCCCGCAAAATCCAAATATATCCTGGTTACCCCGCGTCAGCTCAAAGAGATCGATCCACAAGACCTTATTCACCTCGAGAAAGCAGCCGAATTTTCAGACAGCGCCCTATTCATCAATCAGGTATCTGGTTGTCCCTAAAAACAAATAAAGTAAAAAATCCAATAATTGGCTCATTTCTTGCAACATAAATAGCATCAAATAAGTGATTGAAATAATGAGAAAAATAACTAAAATATGCATTATTGCAGGAGGATCCGTATGAAGAAGAATCATCGTGTTTGGATATTGGCTGCCAGTGCAGCCATGCTGGCTGTCATCCTGGCTTGCACGCTGCCGGTTCAGATCGTCATTCCCACCGAGGAACCCAAGGCGGTGCCAGTCCAGCCAACCGCCGTGCCGCCTGTGGTGGTCCAGCCTACAGCCGTACCCCCCACAGCCGTACCGCCGACCGCTGTTCCGCCCACCCCGGTGCCGCCCACGCCAACCATTGACACGGCACCCGTGGATTGGGGCGGTGTATGGACGGTGTGGATGGGCTCTAACCTGCAGCAACTGACACTGGACATGGTGCAGAACCAAAGCCAGCTGACAGGCAACACGGTCATCGGCGGAGGGAATTCGATCGCCTTCTATGGCCTGGTGAGCACAGACAAGCGCACCGTGAGCGGCAACTGGGAATCCACGGATGGCAAGAGCGGCACCTTCACCTGGCGCATCCTGGACAACTATGTGCAGTTCAATGGCAACAAAAGCGGAACCGAGCAGATGTGCGGTTCACGTTCAGCCACCACCCGTCCGGCCGCCTGCCTGGGATAAGAAATCACTGGAATTAATATTCAAAGCGGCCGGCAAACGGCCGCTTTTGATTTAACCCTCACATAAAAGCGCAAAATGGCCATCAAGCGAGGAAAGAAAGCCATATTTTGGTTATCTCTATACGCAATAAATGCGATTTTTAAAGGCGTTTTTGGACATCGGGGGTTTTATGCAATTCCCAAAAATGCTTGTATTTCTCCCAAATAAGCGCTATAATGTGGAGGAATGTGGTTAAAAGTGGTGATTAGTGGAGCGCCGGGAATAAACCGGCGTTCTGCATAATATTACAGGTAGAACTAATGTTCTTAGGGCAATTTGAGCACTCAATTGACGAAAAAGGTCGCCTGACCATACCGCACCGTTTCCGTGCCCTGCTTGAAAACGGCATCTACCTGATGCCGGGTTTGGACGGAAACCTGATGCTGATGCCTTTTGAATATTTTCAAAGAATCTCCAACAAGATCGCCAAAATGAACATGGCTGACCCGGTTGCCCGCGATTACATGCGCCAGTTCTTTGCCAATACCGAGCAGGTCAATCGGGATGATGCCTGGCGGGTGCTTATATCGCAGAACCTGCGCCAGCTTGGCCACTTGAATTCTACCGCCATTATTGTCGGTTCCGGAAAATATGCAGAAATCTGGTCGCCTGAATTATGGGCTGAACAGCAAAGGAAGCTGACCGACCCGGCCGCCAGTGCCCAGAAATTCGCCAGCCTGAACCTGTCCGATGAATGACGGAGACACCAGCACATGGAAAAGAGATGGCCGCATCAATCCGTTCTTTTCAGCGAAGTCATTTCGGTGCTGCAACCGCGTGCGGATGGCTGCTATGTGGATGCCACCCTGGGCGCCGGCGGGCATGCTTTCGGCATCCTGGAAAACAGTGCCCCCACCGGTAAGCTGATGGGGATTGACCGCGACCCGGCCGCATTGGCGCTATCCGCGGACCGGCTGCAGCCATTCAAGGACCGGTTTTTTGCCCGGCAGGGAAATTTTTCCGACTTTGACGACCTGATGGAGGAGCTGGGCTGGCATTTCATCGATGGCATTCTCTTTGACCTGGGTGTTTCGTCCATGCAGCTCGAGACCCCCGAAAGGGGTTTTTCTTTCTTGAAGGAAGGACCGCTGGATATGCGTTTTGACCCGCAGGGGTCCTTCTCCGCTGCAGAATTGCTGAATACCAGCGCGGAGGATGAGATCGCCCGAATTTTATGGGAGAACGGCGAGGAGCCGAAAGCCAGGCAGATCGCCGCTGCCATTTGCCGGAACAGACCCATGCAGACCACCCAGGAACTGGCACAAGGTGGTGTCATCGGTCTATCATGGCATCCATCAGCGCATTCATCCGGCTACCCGAACCTTCCAGGCCATCCGCATGGAAGTCAACCAGGAATTGCAGTCGCTGCGCAAGGCACTGGAAAAATGCCTGCAAAAATTACGGAAGAACGGACGGTTGGTGGTGATCTCGTTTCACTCGCTGGAGGACCGGCTGGTAAAACAATTCATCCGCCGCGAGAGCCGGGATTGCATTTGCCCGCCCGAGCAGCCGGTCTGCAATTGCGCGCACTGGGCGTCACTGGCCAACCTGACCAAACATGCCCTGCAGCCTTCTGCAGCGGAAGTGGAAAAAAATGCAAGAGCGCGCAGTGCCCGTTTGCGGGCAGCAGAAAAGATCGTGTAGGTCAATGGTGATTGGATGAGTTTGCTCAAACCGAAAAAACCACCTTTTGAGAAAATCAAGCAGGCGTACCGCCAGGCACCCTGGCGGCTGCAGCTGCAAGCCCTCGGGTATTACCTGCTGCCGGTGATTGCCATCGCATTGACCACCATCATCTACCTGAACATCAGCGCGCAGGCGGCCACCGCCGGGCTGCACGTGCGCGATATGCGCATCGAAGAAGAAACCTTGCAGCGGTCAATTGCCAACCAGCGCACCAAGCTGGCCTGGCTGACTTCCTATCCAATGATGGTTCAGCGGGCAAGGTCCTTCGGTTACGAAATGATCAAATCCGAATTCACCACTTACATTGTCATCCCCGGCTATTCCGGCCGGCAGGTGATCCTGATGGCCCCATCCCCCGGGAGTGAAATATCCAAAGCGCTCTCCGACCCGCGCTATCAGCAATCTCTGCTGGAATGGTTATCGGAAACATTTTTCGGCACAACCGCAACCACCATGGGCGGTAATTCATGAAAACCAGCCGATTTACCCGCCTGAACATGGTAGGCCTGGTCCTCTCCCTGATCGCGGGGTTGGTCGAGGTGCAATTGATCCGTTTTCAAACCAGCCCCAGCTATCAAAAGGTCAGCCGCTGGGCGGATGAGCAATTCACCTATGAAGACCGCGACGCAGCGCCCCAGCGCGGCAACATCTATGACCGGTACGGCCGGCTCCTGGCGGGAAATGAAGAAAATTACAAAGTGGGTGCATTGCTGGAATTTGTACAAAATCCCGAAACCATAGCCAGCACGCTGAAAGACCTGCCGGATGTGAAGTATGAAGAGGTTCTGCAGGCTGCCTCCCTGAAATATGAGAAGGGCAAGGCGGAGTTTGTGGTGCTGGCCAATTTTGTTCCGCCAAATATCATTGAAATCATTCGCGAGATGAAGAAGGAATACGAGAAGGCTAACCCCAATGGGCAGGATAAATCCAAGCCGAGTTTACGCGGGTTGGTGTGGTACCCGCAATTAAAAAGGAGCTACCCGGAAAACGAGCTGGCTTCCAATGTGGTTGGCTTGTATTATTTCAAGATGCTGGACGAAGCCACCGGCAAGTACGGCGTTGAGGAGTATTACAACGAGATCCTGTCCGGAACACCGCAAACCCAGCGCATGCCAAAGGATCCTTACAAGATCAATGAGGTTCCGCAGATACCGGCTGGCGGAAGCGTCATCCTCACCATTGACCGCGAGATCCAAGCCGTGGCGGAAATAAATCTGCAGGAAGCCATCAAGAAGAATGAGGCGGAAAGCGGCACCATTTTGGTGATGAATCCACGCAATGGTGAAATCCTGGCCATGGCCAGCCAGCCAAGGATCAACCCCAACCTGTATTGGAAGTACGAGAAGGAACTAGAGCAGGGATCCAGGATCCCCTATAACCGGGTGGTCAGCCAATCATATGAACCGGGCTCCGTGTTCAAGCCATTGACCATGGCTGCCGCTCTGGATTCGGGTACGGTCACACCAGATACTATCTTCAACGACCCCGGTGTGTTCCGCTACGGCGGCGTGGTCATTTATAACTGGGACCGCAAGGCATACGGACAGCAAAGCATGACGGGCTGCCTGCAGCATTCATTGAACGTATGCCTCTCCTGGATCGCAAGCGAGGTTGGCGCAGAAAGTTTCTACCGCTACCTGCAGGCATTCGGCATCGGTCGGCGTACGAATATTGATCTGGGTTATGAATTATCCTACCCGCTTTACACTTACGCTGATGAAGGGCGCTGGTACCCGGCCGACCTGGTAACCAATTCATTCGGACAAAGCCTTTCGGTAACCCCAATTCAAATTGCCACCGCCATCTCCGCCATTGCCAACGACGGACGGATGATGAAGCCGCACGTGGTCAAAGCCATCATTGACAACGGCCAGCAAACCGAGATCAATCCGCAGGTTGAGAGCATTCCCATCAAGCCGGAAACGGCGCATACGTTGAGCGAAATGCTGGCAACCTCCCTGGAAAAGGAAGCTTCATCGGCACTGGTACCAGGTTACCGGGTGGCTGGTAAGACGGGTACCGCAGAAATTCCAACCGAGAGCGGTTATTCGCCCAATGAAACCAATGCCTCGTTTGTCGGATGGGGTCCGGTGGACGACCCGAGATTCCTCGTTTACATCTGGCTGGAAAAGCCAAAGAGTTCCCCTTGGGGTTCCGTGGTGGCTGCCCCGCTCTTCAGCAAAATTGTAAAAGAAATGGTCGTCCTGATGGATCTGCCGCCGGATGAAATCCGGCTGAAATTAAATCAAAAGGTGGTGACTGAATGATCACCTTTCACCATCTCCTGAAAGCGTCCGGCCGCCAACCCGGGGAAATTCAAGATTTTGAATTGACCGGGGCAGAAATTGATTCACGCAAGGTCATCCCCGGTTCCATATTTTTTGCGCTTCCGGGAGAACACACTGACGGTCACGATTTCATTGCAGATGCTTTCAGCAAAGGGGCTCTGCTGGCAGTTGTGCAAAAGGATGTATCAGACCGGTTTCCCATGATTGATCTGACGGAATCAGTAGATGCTTCCATTGCAACCGTACCGGTTCCTCCACTCTGCATACGGGTGAATGACAGCCTGAAAGCTCTGCAGCAAATTGCTGCCCATTGGCGGCGCCAGCTGGACCTGCGGGTCATCGGAATCACCGGCAGCGTGGGCAAGTCATCCACAAAAGAATTGGTGGCGGAAGTGCTAAGCCGCAAATACCATACCTTTAAGAATCCGGGCAATTACAACAATGAAATCGGGCTGCCATTGACCCTGCTCAATATGGGCGAAGGGCATCAATATGCAGTCCTGGAGATGGGTTTTTACTATCCGGGCGAGATTACATTTTTATGTGAGATCGCACTGCCCCAGATAGGCATTGTCACCAATATCGGTACGGTGCATGCCGAACGGGCGGGTTCGCAGGCGGAAATCGTTAAGGGCAAGACTGAATTGGTGCAGGCACTGCCTGCCTCGCCCGAAGGGATTGCGCTCTTAAATTGGGATGATGCCCTGGTACGACCAATGGCACAAAAAACCAGTGCAAAAGTGGTTACCTATGGACAAAAAGAAGGCGCAGATTATCGGGCGCTCAATATTATAAGCAAGGGACTGGAAGGGGTCGAATTTGACATTACCATGCCAGGCGGGGAGGCGCACATAAAATCGCCGCTCACCGGTCGCCATTCGGTGATGACCTGTTTAAGAGCTTTTGCTGCCGGCAACCTTGCAGGTGTACCAGATGAGCAAATCAGCAAAGGTCTGGCAGGGGCGCAGTCTCAGCTGCGCATGAGCGTGTACCGCCATGCAACAGGCGCCATTATTCTGGATGACGCGTATAATGCCACCCCGGAATCCACACTGGCCGCATTGGACCTGCTATCTGAGGTTGAGGGGTTTCATTTAGCTGTGCTGGGTGACATGCTGGAGTTGGGTGAATATGAACAGTCCGGCCACGAAAAAGTCGGTGAGCGCGCAGCCAAATGCGCCCATGCGTTGATCGCCATAGGACCCAGAAGCAAGGCCATCGTGGATACGGCCATTCAATCCGGCCTGCCAGCCCAAAAAACCTTCTGGTTCGAGGATGCAGAGCAGGCGCTGGGTACCGTAAAAAAATATTGCAGCAAGGAATGGGTGCTGCTAGTGAAAGGTTCGCATGGCATGAGACTGGACCGCATCACAACTGCATTAAAGGAGATGGAATGAAAGAATCCTCCGTGGCACTGGCATTAAGCGGGTTGAGTTTTATCCTGGCGGTCATCTGGGGAGGACCACTGATAAAACTGCTGCATTATTTCAAGGTGGGCAAATTAATTCGTGAGGAAGAACCCGGACGGCATATGGAAAAAATGGGCACTCCCACCATGGGCGGGGTGATGATCATCGTCCCGGTGGCTCTGTTGACCATCTTCCTTAACGCGGTGGCTTTGCTGGGCTATGACCTTTTGGGTCGCTCAGTGCTGGTGCCGCTGCTGGTTATGGTCTCCTTTGGAGCCTTGGGAGCCAGGGATGACTGGGAGGGTTTGCGCGGCCCGCGCCGCAGACAGGGGATGCGGTTGAGGACCAAGCTGATGCTGCAGGTCATCCTGGCGCTATTGGCTGCGTTTGCCCTAAAATACCTGCTCAACGTGCCCGAGATGTACTGGCCGGGATTCTATGAACCCATTAGCCTGGGAATCTTCTACATCCCTCTGGCTGTATTCATCATCGTCGGATGCTCCAATGTGGTCAACTTCACCGACGGACTGGATGGTTTGGCTGGTTTGATCAGCGCCACGGCTTTTGCCGGTTATGGCGCCATCGCACTAATGCAAAACCAGATCTTCCTGGCACGCTTCTGCTTCACCATCGTGGGTGCCTTGTTCGGGTTCCTATGGTTCAACGTACACCCAGCCGAACTATTCATGGGAGATACCGGCTCGCTGGCATTGGGTGCCACGCTGGGTACCTTTGCACTGATGACCGGCCAATGGCTGGCCTTGCCGTTAATCGCGATCATCCCGGTCAGCGAGGGATTGAGTGTGGTCTTGCAAATCATTTATTTCAGACTGACCAAAGGAAAACGGTTATTTAAAATGGCTCCCCTGCACTACCATTTTGAATTGATGGGATGGAGTGAAACGCAGGTGGTCCAGCGCTTCTGGTTGATCAGCCTGATGGGCGCCATGGTTGGAATTGCAGTGCTATTGGTGAGATGACAATGACAAACTGGCAAGGGAAGAGAGTGCTCATACTTGGTGCAGCCCGGCAGGGACTGGCCACTTTGCACTACCTATTGAAGAATGGGGCTTTCCTTGCCGTGAATGACATCCAGCCGGCTGAAGAATTCAAGGATCTGGTTGAAAAATTCAAAGACCAGAATATCCGCTGGGTATTTGGTGAGCATCCATTATCCCTGCTCAATAATATTGACCTCATCGTTGTCTCAGGGGGCATCCCCCTCACCCAACCCGTCCTCAAAGAGGCGGTGAAACGGGGCATTCTATTAACCAATGATTCACAACTATTCCTGCAGTCAGTAAAGGCAAAAACGATCGGTATCACCGGGTCAGCAGGCAAGACAACCACCACCGCTTTGGTGGGTGAGATTGCCAAACGCGCAGTGAGCGGTGATCAAAAAGCATGGGTTGGCGGGAATATCGGGAATCCGTTGATCGAACATCTGGATGAAATCCGGGAAACCGACCTGGTGGTAATGGAACTTTCCAGTTTTCAGCTTGAACTGATGACCTGCTCGCCCCAGGTCGCAGCTATCTTGAACATCACCCCCAATCATTTGGACCGGCATGAAAATATGCAGGCCTATATTCAAGCCAAGGCACAAATTCTTCAATTTCAATCTGCAGAGGATTCAGCCATCCTGAATTGTGAAGATGTAACCACCATGGAATTGGCGCAATTGGTACGCGGCCAGGTTGTCACATTTGGTCACCTGCCCTGTGGGAAGCATGCCGGTGCCTATTTGGATTACGATAACCTGGTTTATGCAGAAACCGGAAAGAAAATTATTCTGTTGCCTCGCAGCGAAATTGGATTACGGGGGGAACACAACCTGATGAATGCTTTGGCAGCTTGCGCAATTGCAATGTCAGCTGGGTTGCCACCCGCAGCCATCCGCACCGGAATAGGAGCTGTTCATTCCATCCCACACCGATTGGAGTGGGTGAGGGAATGGCGGGGCAGTCACTGGTACAACGATTCCATCGCCACTGCTCCGGAAAGAACCATGGCAGCACTGCGTGCCTTTGACCAGCCAATACTGCTTTTATTGGGCGGGCGGGATAAGAACCTACCCTGGGATGAGCTGGCAGAATTGATCCACGAAAAAGTAGATAAAGTAGTCTTATTTGGTGAAGCGGCTGACCTGATTGAAACTGCTATCAGCGGAGTAAAAACCGGGAAGAATCCACGCACCATCATTAAATGCGAAAAATTCAATAGCGCAGTGATGAAGGCAGCTGAAATCGCAGAAAAAGAGGATACCATCCTGCTCTCCCCGGGATGCACAAGCTTTGATGAGTTTCGTGATTTTGCAGCGCGCGGGGAGCGCTTCATCCAATTGGTCAAGGAACTGCCGCAATGATGAATCAACGCGCAAAAATCAATTCACGGAAACCCAAACCGTTGTACCTGGGGATTGATGTGCCTTTGTTCATTTGTATTTTTGCCTTAGTGGTGATCGGGCTGGTTTTTGTCTATTCAGCCAGCTGGGAATTTGCTGTGCAGCAGGACAAGGAACCTTCCTACTTCTTTAAACGGCAATTGATTTTCACCTGCATCGGCAGCGCTGCAGCCGCCTTTGCCTTCTTCCTGGATTACCGCCGATTAAGGAAACTGGTGGTGCCGCTGGTCATATTCACCCTGTTGGCGCTGTTACTGGTGGGATTCTTTCTGGGCGAATCACGTCTGGGGGCACGCCGTTCGCTGTTCGAAGGCTCCATCCAGCCCTCCGAACTGGCCAAACTGGTCATCATCATTTACCTCGCCTTCTGGTTGAGCGACAAAAAGGACTTCTTGAATTCCAATGACTGGGGCATTTTATTTCTGATGGTCGTGGTTGGAGCATTTTGCAGTTTAATCCTCATTCAACCGGACCTAAGCGCAACGGTCACCGTTTTCCTACTGGGCGCGATGATGTTCTTCCTGGGGGGAGCGGATCTCAAACAAATTCCCAAATTACTGCTGATCGCCCTCGCTTGCGGCGTTATTGCCATTGTCTTCAGTTCAACCGGTCAGCAGCGCCTGGTGGATTATTTCAGCGGATTGCGGGACCCTGCCCAGGGTTCCTATCACATCATCCGCGCCATCGAGGGTATTGTTAAAGGAGGTATTTTTGGGGTCGGAATCGGTAAATCCACGGTCAAGTTCACCGGTTTGCCTTTTGCACCCACCGATTCCATTTTCGCGGTCATCGTGGAGGAGCTTGGTTTGCTCGGTGCGACCATCATCCTCCTTCTCTACATCATCATTCTTTGGAGGGGCATCACCATTGCCAAAAAGGCACCGGATGCAGTCGGCCGGATGCTGGCAGCAGGAATCACGGTTTGGATATTTCTTGAGGCGATGATCAATATTTGCGTGATGGTCAACCTGCTGCCATTTGCCGGCAATGCTTTACCCCTGATCAGCTATGGCGGTTCAAGCCTGGTCACTGTAATGACCGGCATGGGGATGATCATGGGAGTTTCGCGGGTAACCAACCAGCAAAAAAATGAATTGGAAGGGAGAGCCATCGATGCGGCTGTTGATCTGCGCAGGGATGACGGGTGGCGGAGTGTATCCGGCGCTCGCCGTTCTGCAAACTATGGACATCGCTAAACAGGATGCCTTATGGATAGGGAGTGAGAATTCCATGGAAGCCAGCCTGCTTGCCAGCCATGAAATTCACTACCAAGCCATCCCTGCGGCGGGTGTGCATGGTGTTGGAATCACCAAACTGCCCGGTAATATCATCCGGATTCTGAAGGGCTACCTGCGCGCAAGGGAAATTATCCGAGGTTTCAAACCTGATGTGGTTTTTTATACCGGCGGCTTTCTTTCATTTCCTGTTTCCCTGGCTGCCAGACACATTCCATCAGTGGCTTTCATTCCGGATATTGAACCGGGATCAGCTCTCAAATATTTGGTTCCACGTTGTGATCTCATCGCTACAACCGCTGAGGTAACTCTTTCTTACCTACCCAGAAATAAAAGTGTTGAAATAACAGGTTATCCGGTCCGGCCAGAGCTAATGCAATGGAATAAAGCAAAGGGGAAAAAGAAACTTGGTTTGCATGCCCGAAAACCCGTTGTACTGGTTTTCGGAGGCAGCAAAGGAGCGCGCTCCATAAATCAAGCTATTGAGGTAATTTTGCCGGAATTATTAAAAGAAACACAGGTCATTCACATCACCGGAAATGAAAATTGGGATGCATGTAAAAACCTGAAATCCTCACTCCCGAGTTCCTTGCGTAGTGATTATCACCCCTACGCCTTCCTGGGAGAGCAAATGGGGGCTGCGCTGGCCAGCGCCGACCTGGTAGTTTGCCGTGCCGGTGCTTCCACCCTGGGAGAACTACCATTTTTCAGGCTTCCTGCCATTCTGGTGCCTTATCCGCATGCCTGGCGCTATCAATACACCAACGCAGAATACCTGGCCAGTCATGGTGGAGCGATCATTTTGAAAGACCAGGATCTGCAGAAAGATTTGCATTCCGCCATTACATCGCTGCTTCATGACAGAGCCCGGCTGAAAAAAATGGCCGAATGCATGCAAAAACTATCCCACCCTGACGCCGCCAAAAGGATCGGGGAATTAATCATCTCCACAACCAAGGTAAAAGGAGGCAAACAGGCATGGTCAGTTTAGACATTCTTTTTTGGATTTTCATCGCTGTTTTTGCGCTCATCGGCGCCATCCGCGGCTGGGCCAAGGAGCTGTTGGTGACCTTCAGCGTTTTCATGGCATTATTTTGCATCAATGTACTGGAAACCCAGGTGGGTGCCATTAAATCCTACCTAGCCAACAATCCGGCCACCAGCCAGGTTTGGATGCGGCTGATCGTTCTCACCGCTGTGGTCTTCTTTGGGTACCAGACCCCCAATTTCCCCAGGATCGCCGAGCACAACCGCTTCATGCGCGAGCATTTTCAAGATGCCGTTCTCGGTCTTCTGCTGGGCGGGTTCAATGGATTCCTCATTTTCGGTTCCATCTGGCATTTTCTGCATGTTGCCAATTACCCATTCACCATCATCATCCCTCCCATCGCGGGTACGCCTGCCGGAGATGCAGCCATGAAGTTAATCCCGCTACTGGCACCCAACTGGCTGGCAGCGCCGGTGCTCTATTACGCCGTTGCCATAGCTTTTGTATTTGTATTGGTGGTGTTCATCTGATGACACATTATCATTTCATCGGGATTGGCGGAACAGGCCTTTCACCCATTGCCCAGATACTACTGGAGCAAGGTCATACCATCAGTGGTTCTGACATGACCCTCTCCCCACTGGCAGAAGAGCTTCAGCGGAAGGGCGTCCGGGTAAGCATCGGTCATGATGCTGGTAATGTAGCCGGAGCGGATGTTGTTATACGTTCCTCCGCCATCAGGGATGACAACACGGAGGTCCTGGCTGCGCGCAAGGCCAACCTGCCTGTGCTTAAGCGTTCCGATTTCCTGGGCGAATTGACCGTGGGTAAAAAAGTGCTGGCTGTTGCCGGAACTCATGGAAAAACGACCACCACCAACATGATGGCATGGGTCTTAACTCAACTCGGAAATGACCCTTCATACATCATCGGCGGGGTTTCCAAGAATTTAAACAGCAATGCCCACTGCGGGAAAGGTGAATTCTTTGTGATTGAGGCAGATGAATATGACGGCATGTTCCTCGGCTTGAAACCCTTTTTACTGATCATCACCAACATTGAACACGACCACCCGGATTTCTATCCCACTATGCAGGAATACCAGGCTGCTTTCCAAAAACTCGTTCACCTCATTCCAGAAGGCGGCACTGTGCTGACATGTGATGAGGATAAGAATGCGAAGCAATTGCTCGCAGATACCCCAAAAGGAGTTCTAAGGTACACATTCGGATTCAGTCAAAGTGCCAATTTCAAGGTAGAAAAAATCCACCATGTGGCAAACATGGGCATCAGTTTCACCGTATGCCTGATGGATGGAAAATTGGTCGAGGAAATTCAACTCAAGGTTCCCGGCAAACATAATGCAATCAATGCCCTCTCTGTTCTTGCAGCCATGGATTTGCTGAAGATGCCAGTTGAGCGATGTAAAAAAGCTCTTGAGGAATTCGTTGGCACCGGGCGCAGGTTCGACATACTGGGTGTTGCTGACCAAGTCACAATCATCAATGATTATGCCCATCACCCCACCGAAATCCAAGCCACCCTGGCTGCTGCACGGCAGCAATACGAAAACCATTCCATCTGGGTTGTCTGGCAGCCTCATACCTACAGCCGCACCCTCACCCTGATGGATGGGTTCATCCAGGCTTTTCAGGATTGCGACCATATCATCGTGACGGAGATTTACCAGTCGCGAGAACCCAAAAAGGATATCTCATCCGCAGATATTGCACCAAAAATTCATCACGGGGATGTGAAATTCATGGCGGATTTCCAGTCAATTGTTAACCATCTAAGCCACTCATTGAAACCCGGCGATGTGTTACTTGTTCTTTCCGCCGGTGATGCTAACCAGATCAGCAGCCAGGTTCTTGATCTTTTGAAGCAAAGAGGGGGTGCTGAATGAATGAAATGCAGATGAAAAAATTGCGTGAACGTTTTGGAGAGCGGCTGCAGGAAAATGTGCTGATGCACAATTATTCCACCATGTGCATTGGTGGTTCGGTGGATGGATTGCTTTTTGTACACAGTGCAGATGAAATGGAGAAAACCGTTCTCAAACTCTGGGAATTGGAAACGCCCTTTCTGGTGGTGGGAAGCGGCTCAAACCTATTGATCAGCGATAAAGGAATACGGGAGGTAGTAGTCGTCAACCGCGCACACAATATCCGCATCAATACCCAGGTGAACCCTTCCACTGTGTGGGCGGAATCGGGTGCCATCCTGGCACAGGTAGCGCGTCAGACCGCCTTGCGTGGATTAAGCGGGCTTGAATGGGCATCAGCCATTCCAGGCACAATCGGAGGTGCCGTGTATGGCAATGCCGGGGCATTCAAGCGTGAGACAGCGCAAAATATGGCCATGGCTGAAATGCTTGAACCTAGTAAGGGAAAGGTGGTGTGGAAAAAGGAAGACTTCCAATATTCCTACCGGTCAAGCACATTAAAAAGAGAGCTTCAAAAAAATATCATCCTGACCGTCACGCTGGAAATGGAGAAAGGCGACCCAATCAAAATAAAAAGTGAAATGGAAGCCAACCGTCAAAAAAGGTTAAACACCCAGCCGCCTGGTGCGAGCCTTGGTTCCATTTTCCGCAATCCGGATTGTGACAAAGCCGGCCGATTGATTGAAGCCTGCGGCTTGAAAGGTAAAAAAATCGGAGATGCTGAGATCAGTCCCCAACATGCCAATTTCATTATCAATAACGGCAAGGCGCATGCTCAAGACATATTGAATTTAATCCTCCTTATCCATCAAACCGTGCAGACCAAATTCGGAATCGGATTGCTGCCAGAAATTCAAATCATCGGTGAGTGGGATGCTGCTCTTCTACCCACCATTCAAAAAATCAATCAAGGAATCGCCCTATGAAAGAAAAGATAAACCTGGGAGTACTGTTCGGAGGCCGCTCCGGTGAACACGAGGTTTCGTTGATGTCCGCCAAATCCATTCTGGCCGTGCTGGATGCGGAAAAATATGAAATCACGGAAATCGGGATCGACCATGATGGCACCTGGTGGTCCGGGACCAACGTCATGGAAAGCTTTGAAAAGGCATCTTTCCATGGTCTGTACCGCGTTTTCCTACTCCCCGAACCCGGGCGAACCATTCTCTACCGCCGTGAAGAACGGGGGGGTAAGGAAAAAATCTCAGCAATCACCGAGCTGGATGTCATCTTCCCGGTATTGCATGGAACCTTTGGAGAGGACGGCACGCTGCAGGGCTTTTTTGAAATGGCGGATATCGCTTATGTCGGGGCGGGGGTGCTTGGTTCATCCGTCGGCATGGACAAGGGTTTATTCAAAGATGTCATGCGGGCAAATTCAATACCCGTAGTGGATTGGATCATCTGCAACCGTAAAGAAATCACCAACGACTTGCAGGCGATTATCAAAAAAGCAGAAAAAATGGCGGCTTATCCCTTATTCGTCAAACCCGCCAACCTCGGTTCATCCGTCGGCATAAGCAAATGCAAGAACCGAAGCGATTTAATGGAGGGGATTCTGGAAGCTGCACGTTTTGACCGGCGCATACTCATTGAAAAAGGCGTGAATGCGCGTGAAATCGAAGTCAGCGTTCTGGGCAACGAGGTGAATAAAGCATCTGTTCCTGGAGAAATACGCCCATCCGATGAGTTTTACAGCTACAAGGCGAAGTACATTGATGGCAAGTCAGAATTGACCATTCCGGCTGAACTCAATGAGGGATTAATCAAACAAATCCAGGAAACCGCGCAGAAAGTCTATCAGGTGATTGACTGCGCCGGAATGGCAAGGGTTGATTTCCTACTCGAAAAAGAAACCAACCGCTTGTTCGTCAATGAAGTGAATACCATTCCGGGGTTCACCAGCATCAGCATGTATCCGAAATTGTGGGAAGCCAGTGGCATTTCCTACCCGCAACTAATCGACAAATTAATTGAATTGGCTTTGGAACGCAAGGCAGAAAGAAATAAAAGTGAAAGGGTCTTCGACAGGAGCAACTAGTGGAAAAAGAAAGCCGGATTGAATTTTTGCGCCGTCAGCGCATCCTTCAGGGTGAAAAGGAATTCCAGCAAGTCACCCGGAAGGCATCCACGCGTTTGGATGATTCAGCCGCTGGTCATGCAAAAATTCAGCTTCCATTATTTCGTCGCAATAAACCACAAAAGGAATCAACTGAGCGTCCTTACCCGCTTTCAGCCAATGAGCTGCCAAATGCTGGTAAACAGAAAAAAGCGGTGAAAATTCATATCGGTTGGCGCTTTTTCAGCGCGGTATTAACCCTGGCTTTTTCAGCCTGCCTGCTGGTAGGATGGCAATCCGGTGATTTCCGAGTGACAACCATTGAAATAAAAGGGACAGAAAGAATCAACCCTGAAGAAGTGCAAGCCTCTTTCAAAATTCAGCAGGAACCCATTTTTACCGTGGTACCGGACGAGATATCCAGAAATATCAGCCGGGCATTCCCTGAGTTCAAAGAAGTTCGTGTAACGGCTGTTTTTCCCAACCGGATAACTATTACCCTGAAGGAAAGAAACCCGATCCTGGCCTGGAAGAGCAGTGATGGATCAATCTGGGTGGATGAGGAAGGTATCATCATCCCTGCCCGCGGTAATTTTGGCAGTCTGCTGACCATTGAATCCTCCACCCTGCCGGTTTTTTCCAACTCGCTATCTGAGGATGATACCGAGCCTGAAATGGACAAATTTCATGAAAAGAGGAACTACTGGAAATTGCCAAAATATTCCATGACCTGGTTTGAATATCACCGCAACATTGAACCGGGATTGTTCAATGCCATTCTGCGCTTGAACCAATACATTCCAACTGAAAGCGTTTTCTTATTTGATGTACATCGCGGGCTTGGCTGGAATGATGCACATGGCTGGAAGATATTTGTTGGCCTTGATCTGGAGAAAATCAACGAAAAAATGCTGGCATATGAAAGAATCGTCAGCGAATTGACCAGCCGGGGCATCCGCCCATCGCTGGTCAGTGTGGAATATTTACATGCACCTTATTATCGTATGGAATGATGTCTATGGAAAAACCAACTATTGTCGGTATCGATCTCGGAACCACCAAGGTTTGCACCCTGGTTGCTGAAGTCGAAGAAGATGGTTCGCTCAGAATCATTGGTGTGGGAGTTGAACCATCGCGCGGGGTGAAGAAAGGAGTGGTGACTGACCTTAATCAGGCCACTGAGTCCGTGGTGAGGTCAGTGCAAAAAGCGCAGCGATCCTCTGCGTATGAAATTCGTTCCGCCCTGGTGAGCCTGGCTGGAACGCAGGTCTCCTCGGTGAATAGCATAGGACCGGTGGGTGTATCAAATGGCATTGTCAGCCAGGTGGATATCAAGCGAGCCATGGAAGCCGCCCAGGCCATCGCCATCCCGCACAATCGTGAAATCATTCATGTCATCCAGCGGGGATTCACCCTGGATGGACAGGAAAATATCCACCAGCCGGTCGGTATGCACGGTTACCGCCTGGAAGTGGAAGCGCACATCATCACCGCGGCGGCTATGGCGGTGGAAAACCTGCGCAAGTGTGTAGAAGCTGCAGGAATTCGCATTTCACATTTCGTGCTAAATCCACTGGCATCGGCTGAAGTGGTGTTAAGGGATAACGAACGTGAGGTGGGGGTGATGGTTTGCGACATTGGTGGTGGAACCACTGACCTGGCCATTTACATTGATGGCAGTGTCTGGCATACCATGGTCATTCAAATCGGCGGTGACCTTATAACATCAGATATCGCTCACGGTCTACGGTTATCCCTTCAACAGGCAGAGGAAGTCAAGCTCAAATACGGGCATGCTTCCCAGGCAGCCATTTCCAGTGAGGAATATTTCAGTCTGCGCCCGTTTGGCGAGGAAAGCGCAGTTCGCATCAGCCGCAAGGAATTGGCCATCATCATTGAAGCACGACTGGAGGAGATTTTTAAATTTGTTTTACAGGAGATACGGCGGTCAGGTTACGACAGCCTGCTGCCAGCCGGGATGGTTCTCACCGGAGGATGCAGTCTCATTCCAGGCATCCAGACGGTTGCCAGGGACGTTCTCGGAATTCCTGTGCGGCTGGCAAAACCGGAAAACCTGGTCGGCCTGGTGGACCAGATTGAGTCTCCGGCCTACTCAACCAGTGTGGGGCTGCTGGATTGGGCATTGCTGCTGGACAAGGCTATCAGGCAAAGCGGAAAAGGCCACATTGGACCTCGAGGGGGTTCAGCGATAGACCGCATTAGAAAAGTATTGGGAATGTTCACAGTTGGAGATCAGGTCGATCCTGAGGATTAATGGATTCATTATTCATGCTATGGAGGAAAAAATGGAAATCAAGAAAGATGTGCACGAAATGAGAACGGAATCACTGGCGCGTATAATCGTTGCCGGCATCGGTGGAGGCGGCTGCAATGCCGTCAACCGCATGATCGAAGCCGGTATCCCTGGCATCGAATTCATCGCCATCAATACCGACGTCCAATCCTTGATGGGTTCCAAAGCCAAAACAAGGGTGAGCATCGGTGATATATTGCTGGGCGGGCGCGGTACCGGCGGGAATGCCGAACTGGGTGCCAAGGCAGCCGAGGAATCCGCCGATGACCTTTATGCAGTGTTAAAGGGCAGCGACATGGTCTTTGTCACCGCAGGAATGGGTGGTGGTACAGGATCAGGCGCCTCGCCAATCGTTGCCCAAATCGCCAGGGAATTAAAGGCGCTGACCATTGGCGTGGTCACCCGCCCATTCACCTTCGAAGGTGCCAAGCGGATGCAGGCAGCAGAGAGCGGCATTGCAGCGCTAAAGGAACAGGTGGATACGCTGATCGTCATCCCCAATGACCGCCTGTTAGCCCTTTCTGACAACCACACCACTTTTAACGATGCATTCAGCATGGGAGATGATCCGCTGCGGCAGGGCATCCAGTGCATCTCCGAGCTGATCACCTCACCCGGGCTGGTCAACCGTGATTTCAATGATGTACGCACCATCATGTCCATGGGTGGGGCAGCCTTCTTTGCTGTCGGGGAAGCTGCGGGAGATGACCGTGCCAGGAAGGCGGCGGAAAATGCCATCGCCAATCACCTCCTGGATATCACCCTGGAGGGCGCACGCGGGATATTGCTGAATGTAACTGGAAGTTCCCAGATGACCATGCTGGATGTCAGCCAGATTGCTGGCATGATCAAAGAGGTTGCCCACCCGGATGTGAACTTGTTATTCGGTGCCACCATCAATCCGCAAATGGGAGATGTCATCCGCGTAACCATCATTGCCACCGGTTTTGATCAAACCGATATCCGCAGCAGCAGCTTTCGCAGGATTATTCAATCCCACGAGTCTCCATCAATAAATGAGCCGGTCGATAATCTTCAAAAGAGACCCATTCTTGATAAATATCCGTCCACTTATTACGACCCGGATAACCTGGAAATACCAGCTTTCCTGCGCAAGCGTGATGAGAATAGTTAATTAAGCCTTTTTCATATTCCTCCTTTCAAAGGGGTATGGGTAACTCCGCCTGCCCATACCCCACTTTTTAACCCTCCAGATAAATCAAAACTAATTTTTTAAGGTTAAAACTTGCTCCCCGGCTTGAAGACAGCCATTGGATGTGCTAAAATAATGCACACCTGAAGCACCCCGATAAAAAATTCCCCCATATATGGGGGTATTTTTTCACCGCTGCCGCTCAACGATCATACGGGGAGAATTGGTTTTTAGCTGATTTGAGGAGAATCAAGTATGCAATGTCCACAATGCAGCCATCTGGAAAGCAGGGTTATCGATACAACCCCGGACACTCATAATGGCATTCGCCGGCGCAGGGAGTGTGAAAAGTGCCACTACCGCTTCAGCACTTATGAACGATTAGTGGCAGCCACACCCATGATCATCAAAAAAGACAATACCCGCGAGGAATTCAGCCGGGAAAAATTGCTGCATAGCATTCGCACGGCCTGCGTCAAACGCCCTGTCCCGGCAGAAGAAATGGAACGGCTGGCAGGTGAAGTGGAAGCCAGATTGCAGGGAATTAAAAAGTTGGAAGTTCCGTCCAGAGTCATCGGGGATCTGGTGATTGAAGGGCTGAAAAAGCTGGATTTGATCGCTTATATCCGTTATGCCAGCGTTTACCTGCCATTAGCCAGTTTGGAAGAATTCCGCAATGAAATTGACCGACTGCTAAAAGGAGAATAAGAATGGGATCCGCAACCAAACAAAAAAGAAATGGATTATTGGCCACCCCGCCCATCCCATCCGAACTTCCCAAGGTCAATCTCACTGAAAATGCCATGCAAATTCTCAAGCGCCGTTATATCCGCCATGATGAAAAAGGCAAGCTGGCGGAAAGTGCCGAAGATATGTTTTGGCGGGTGGCCTACCATGTCGCCAAAAGCGAGGAAAAATGGAATGGGGATATTGAACAGCGGGCAAAAGACTTTTATCAGCTGATGGTTTCACGCAAGTTCTTCCCAAACAGCCCAACCTTTACCGGTGCCGGCACACCACTCGGACAATTGGCAGCTTGTTTTGTGCTTCCCATCTCGGATGATATGGGGAAATCCTCCACTGGAATCTTCCAGACCCTGCGCGATGCGGCATTGATTCAGCAAACAGGCGGCGGGAATGGTTTTTCATTTTCCGGTTTACGCCCAAAAGGCAGCCAGGTCAATTCCTCCGCCGGCCAGGCAACCGGTCCGGTTGGCTTCCTGCGAGTGTATGACAATGCTTTTGGCGAAATTGCCCAGGGAGGCACGCGTAGGGGAGCAAACATGGCCGTGTTGCGCGTTGACCACCCGGACATTGAGGAATTTATTGAATGCAAGACCAATGAAAACCACATAACCAACTTCAACATTTCGGTGGGAGTCACTGATGCCTTTATGAAAGCAGTGGAGAATGATGAAGAATGGGAATTGGTTTTTCCGGATGTAAAGGACAAGCACTATCACTCATTCGAGGGCTCCATCGAACAAGCAAAAAAGCTTGGCATTCCGCTGGTTGTTTATAAAAAAGTACGTGCACGGGAATTATTCAACCGGATTGTCGCTCAGGCACATCACAACGGTGAACCCGGGTTGCTCTTTTTGGATACGGCCAACCGAAGCAATCCTGTCCCTCATCTTTATCAACTCGAATCCACCAACCCATGCGGGGAACAATGGCTGGGACCCTACGAAAGTTGTTGCCTTGGATCGATCAATCTTTCCCAGTTCTGTGGAGAGGAACAATCCATCCAATGGGATGAAATCCAAAAAGCAGTTGAAACAGCCGTTATTTTCCTGGATGACGTCATTGACGCCAATCAATATGTGCCGGCTGTCCCACAACTGAAGGAAAATGCCATGCGTGCCCGCCGCATTGGTTTGGGGGTAATGGGATTAGCAGACCTTCTGTTCCACACTCGAACAAGGTACGGTTCATCCAGCGGTCAGGAATTGGCTTCCCACGTCATTGAATTCATCCGCTACCATGCCATGCAAACCAGCATTGAACTAGCCAAATCCCGCGGTCCGTTTCCGGCCATTCGCGGGAGTATTTATGACACCACCAACCTCACCTGGCAACTGCCCAAACCCATGGTGGAGCACCAAACAGATTGGAACCGCCCCAAGCTGGGTTGGGATAAGATCCGTGATGGATTCAGACAACATGGCATCCGCAATGCCGCCCAGATGACCATCGCTCCCACCGGCACCATCGGTACAGTGGCAGGTTGTGAGGGATACGGCTGTGAACCCGTTTTTGCCCTGGCTTATACCCGCCATGTCAATGACAATGGACGTGATCTGCAACTGAATTATGCCAGCCCCTCGTTTGAAAAAGCTCTCATTAAGAGCGGACTCCCTGAAGACCTACGCAATGAGATCATTGAAAAAGTCCTGCGGTTCGGAACCTGCCAGAATCTGGCTGAAGTGCCACAAGAGATTAAGGACGTTTTTGTTGTTTCACAGGATATTACCGCCGAAGAGCATGTGCGCATGCAGGCAGCCATGCAGGCTTTTGTGGATAACAGCCTTTCAAAAACCATCAACTTCGCTGCCAATGCCAGCCAAAGAGATATCGCCCAGGCCTATCAACTCGCCTGGGAGTTGGGATGCAAAGGCATCACCGTCTATGTGGCCGGTTCACGTGAGAAAGAGGTACTTCAAACCGCAGCAGTGAATTCTTCAGATGAAATCCAGGAAATCATCACCCCGGCTGGTGATAGCGATGAAGTGTGGATGCATGAATCGGATTTACAGCCGCGCATGTGGACGGAACCCAAGAAACCGCGCCCGCGGGCATTGAGTGGTCTGACATTTGGTATCGAAACACCCGTTGGAAAGACCTTTGTGACCATCAATGAAAACGGGCACCACCAACCCTTTGAAGTTTTTCTGAATACAGCCAAAGCCGGTTCGGATGTGGCAGCCGATTCGGAAGCCCTTGGGCGCCTGATCTCGTATGTTTTACGGATGTCCTCGCCCATCGAACCCAGCCAACGGCTGCAGGAAATTTGGAGGCAGCTCAATGGTCTGGGTGGTGGACGCTCGCTGGGTTTTGGTCCCAACCGGGTACGCTCCCTACCGGATGGAATTGCCCAGGTGCTGGCCGAGTACATGGAGAACCGGGCGGAACAGATTGGCAATGAGAAAATTCTCATTGCCCAGCCATCCTTTGAAGAAATTCCAGCAATTTCCTCCAGCCACTCTGACTGGGAAAACAAACGGGATGAGCAGACGATGAAAATTGGAGATATATGCCCCGAATGCGGCCAGGCAGCGGTTATCAATGAAGAGGGCTGCCGTAAATGCTATGGCTGCGGATACAGTGAGTGTTAAGTAGTAAAAATATAATAGGCCAGGTGAATAAAAATGGTTAAGAAATTAATTCTGGTGGCCGGCAATATAGGTTCAGGTAAAACATCACTGACCGAAAGAATCGGGGAACGGTTGGGATGGCGGACGGCTTATGAATCGGTTGCCGATAATCCTTACCTGCCGAATTTTTACAAGGATATGAAAGCCTGGTCCTTTCACCTGCAGGTGTACTTTCTCGGTCACCGGGCGAAGCAGCACCTGGAAATGGCAAATGACCCACGTTCGGCCATCATTGACCGCTCCATTTACGAGGACGCTTACATCTTTGCGCGGGCGCTAAACCACATGGGCAACATCAGCGAGCTGGACTATCATACTTATTTGAATGTCTTTAAGCTGTTGGTTCGCACCCTGCCCTCCCCCTCGATGTTAATCCATCTCAAATGCCCGGTGCCGGTGCTAGTGCAGCGCATCAACAAACGCGGGCGCGAGATCGAAAACAGCATCAGCGCTAATTACCTTACCCTGCTGGAATCCTATTATGACGAGTGGGTGCACGGATTCGACATCTGCCCGGTATTAACCATCCGGACAGATGACCTGGATTTTGTCCACAAACAACAGCACTTGAATACGGTTATCGAAAGGATCAAGGATACGCTGGCTGGAAAAGAAGAGGTCGTTTTCTAGAATTCCCTATTCAAGCCCTATCAATCAAGGTACCAGTTGAGCACACGACAAACGGCGAGACTGACCCACAAATCCATATCCGGTCTTTTTTCATAGCTGGCTTTCCATAACCCATCCTCCCCCTGGTTCTCAATGAACCAACGGATGCTTTTTTGAATATCAGCATTATCCCGGGTGAATCCCATTTTTTGCAACAGGTTCAAGGAGGATAAGAGATCCGTCCACCAGAATGGATACTGGAATTTGGTCCAATACTCTATGCCCTTGTGATCATTATAGGCATCGGGTTTAAAGAATCTTGATTTCAGCCATCGGGCTGCCTGAAGCACTTCAATGCGTTGACGAAAACCTTCATGCTCAGCGAAGGCGCGCAGGACCATCCCGGTGGCAAGGTGGGAAGAAGGCAGGCTGCGATCCGGAGGGATGGGTGGTTTTAAAGCGACTTCATTCAGGTAAGTGATCTTGTAGGCCTGCAATGGGATGAACCAGGCGCCATCCTGCTGGCGCATGGAAAGCAGCCAATCCAGCCCTTTTATGGTCCTATCATCATCACCATATCCAGCCTTAATCACGAGGGATAAAATTGCACCCATGTAGTATGGCATGTATTGATTGGAAAGAATCCCGCGGATATCCCCTTCAACCGTTTGACACGAAAAAATATATTCCACCGCGGCTTGCAGACATGGATGGGAACGGTTGAATGCATATTTGTCTACCAAAATGCGCAGCTGGCGGAAAGTCTCCAATAAATAATAATTGGTACCTATTTTGTTGTTGGTTGTATTCCCGGGATATTTCCAACTGCCGTTCTGCAATTGTTTTTGGATGAGTTTGTCTGGCTCTGGAAGCAGCCACAGATCTTCTACTGCGCCCGTCTCTTCATCTTTAAAATCTCTCTTAATAAAAAAGTGTAAAGCGGGATTTTCTGTTTTCAGCAAAGCAACTATTGGATCGTGATGAAGATTGTTCACCCAGTTCATAGGATTTTCTCCATGTTTATTATATTGACAGTTGATTTTCACGTGTAGAATAATGTGGAAAAAAGAAACAATAAAGAAAAACCTGCGTATAAGGAATATCTGCACCGGGAAAATCCAAGTTGTGAGCAATACCGAAGCTGAATTCATCCAGGATGCGCTGAAAGGCGAAGAAACCGCTTTTTCGTCATTGGTGGACTTGCATCAAACGCACGTCTACAATTTATGCTATCGCATGCTGGGTAGCCCGCAGGAAGCCGAGGATGCCGCACAGGAAACATTCTGGCGCGCTTACCGCAATTTGCAGCGCTACGACCCTGGACGCTCATTCATCACCTGGCTGCTTTCCATCGCAGCCCATTACTGCATTGATCAGCAGCGTCGGCGACGACTGCCAATCATTGAACTGGATGAATTGCTGGATACGGAAAATTTCACCCCTGACCCGAGCCCCAGCCCGGAAAGTGATGTAACGGGAAAAGAAGAGGTCGAGGAAATTCAAAAGCATTTAGCCAGGCTGAATCCCAATGACCGTGCGATCCTGGTATTAAGGTATTTTCACGAATTATCCGAAGACGAAATATGCACGGCGCTCTCCATATCAAAAAGTGCCGTGAAAAGCCGCCTGCATCGTGCCCGGCTGCACATGTCCGAACAACTAATCAATGGAAAAAAACGTATTAAAGTCGAAGGAAAATATCATGAATCACAAGCCATTTAAGAATTGGATCCTGGATGACACTTCATTAACCAAAGAGGAAAAAATTCTTTTAAAAAAACATTTGCAGGTCTGCCCTCAATGCCGGCAGCTTAATTCAGCCTGGCAGGCAAGCGAGCAACACATGAAACTTGCCAGCCGGCAGCTACCTCAGCCTGGTTTTACCCAGCGCTGGCAATACCAGTTACTTTACAGAAAGGAGCACGAAAGATCCAAACAAACCCGGCTGAATTTAATCCTGCTGGTCACCATCATGGTAATGGCATCCGCCATCTACATGCTGCAAAATAATTTGTTCGCCACCTGGGTCGTTTCAGCCCTTAGCCTGACAACTTCGCTTTTTTTCAGCATCAGCAAGCTCCTGGCCCAATTCAACGCCACAATGAACCGATCGCCGGTTTTGTTTTATGGATTCACTCTTTTAACCTTCGGGGCAATCCTCTCTTTGCTCACCAGCTTGGTATTTTTGATCTGGAATCTGCTCAGAAACAAGACGCAGCCATCAACCAATGAAGCGGAAAATTAGCATCATCCTGATCCTGGCGCTGGGACTGGTGACAAGTGCCTGTTCAATTAACAAACCCGGGTTCACGCAGACATCCATAATGGTGATGCGCGGGAACCAATTGATCATTGCCAGGAATTTTTCCATTCCACCCGGCTGCATCCTTGAGGGCGACATCGTTGCCGTGGGTGCCAATATCGCTCTCTCTCCCGGAGCGATAGCAAAAGGCAATATTCTCCTGATCGGAAGCTCTTTGGAGAGCAAGGGCATCATCCACGGGGATGTGAATCTCCTTGCCGGAAGCGCAGTCCTGAGAGATGGTTCGATCTTAAATGGGGATGTCAACCAATTATTCAACCATGTGATCCTCGATCAAAAAGCCCAGGTTATTGGTGCAATCAATTCCATCTCTTTTCCTAGCATACCCACTGAAAGGATAACCGGTCTCATTACATTCATCTCAAACCGATTTAATCCCCAGAACTGGTTGAAGTGGGGAATTATCCAGATCACTGCAACCAGTTTTTTGGCGCTGATAGCCGGCATCTGGCTCAAGAAACGGATGGTGCTGATGAATCGGCAAATCCAGTCCCAGCCGCTCCTTTCCTGGGGTGCTGGAGTGATGGCATTGGCGATTGTTCCGATCGTATCCATTATTCTCATCATCACCATATGCCTGTCTCCTCTCGGATTATTTATGCTTGTCGCATTGGCATTTCTTTACCTGGCGGGATGGATTGCCTTGGGCATCTCCAGTGGAGTGGTGTTGCAGGCCTGGTTCAAAACCCAGTGGCCGTATGAATTGCAGGCATTCCTTGGTGCTTTCATTCTTGGATTAGTCATCACATTGATCGGGTGGATACCCTGCCTTGGATGGATGCTTAATATTCTCTTGGGCTGCATTGGGCTGGGTTCTGTCATCCTGACCCGCTTTGGTTCGCAATTTAATCATCCGGGAATCATTCAATCTTCTGTAAAAGGCAACTAAACGCCACCGATTGCCAAATTGCGGATTTAATTCGATGTACTACCATTAACCTGGATCAACCATCCGGGTTTTTTGCTTTAAAATGAGTTATATTCACTTGAAAGATAAATCTTCTTTCATTCAGATCAAGGTTATCCATGAAACAAGTATTGCAAAATATCAAAACCGGTATCACTGAAATTTTCGAAATCCCCATGCCACAAGTGCAGCCGAAGACAGCGCTGGTAAAAACGGCTGCCTCTCTGGTTTCGGCTGGAACCGAACGCATGCTGGTGGATTTTGCACAGAAAAATCTACTGGAAAAAGCACGCTCCAGACCCGACCTGGCAAAGCAGGTGATTGATAAAGCAAAACGGGAGGGGATAGTCCCGACCCTCAAAGCTGCATTTAATCGGCTGGACCAGCCAATGTCAATGGGGTACTCATCTTCAGGAACCATTCTGGTGTGCGGAGACGGTTTAATCGGTTTCAAACCGGGTGACCGGGTGGCATGTGCCGGCGGAGGGCATGCCGTCCATGCTGAATATGCGGTAATTCCACAAAACTTGATGGCCTGCTTGCCCGATGAAGTCGATTTTGAATCAGGCGCATTTTCCACTCTGGGAGCCATTGCGCTGAATGGCATCCACCTGGCAAAGGTCCAGCTGGGGGACAAGGTGGCTATCATCGGCCTTGGGTTACTGGGACTGATTACCGCAAAACTGGCTGCTGCCGCCGGTTGTGCCGTCTTTGGCACTGACATTAATGCTGATCGGGTGAAACTTGCAAAGAAGCTCGGATTTAGCGCAGCAATAAGGGCAGAGGTGGAAAAAAGTGCCCGGTCGTACACCAATGGCACAGGTTTTGATGCCGTACTGATTTGCGCAGACACACCCAGTTCCGATACAGTGCTGCTGGCTGGAGAAATTGCGCGCGACCGGGGTCATGTCATTTCGCTGGGAGTGGTCGGGCTTGATTTGCCGCGCAAACCTTATTACGAAAAAGAAATCTTCTTTCAAGTTTCGCGCTCCAGCGGACCCGGCAGATATGATAGCCGTTATGAAGAGGAAGGAATTGATTATCCTTTGGGATATGTGCGCTACACCGAAGGCCGCAACCTGGAGGCGTTCGTCCAGTTATTGGCTTCCGGAAAATTGAATGTGAAAGATTTGATCACCCACCGCTACCCAATAGAAAATGCGGACGGGGCATATTCACTTATCACAAACAAAAAATCCGAGCCATTTTTAGGCGTATTAATCACTTATCCACCCGATGATGCTGGAAAAAAGACCATAATCACGATCGAAAGTCAATCATATACATCCATCCAGGATGTGGTGGTGGGCGTACTGGGCGCCGGCAATTATGCCAATGCAGTTTTTCTGCCAGCCATCGCCAAGGCAGGCAGCTCGCAATTAAAAACGATCGTATCGGCCACCGGTACCAGTGCCGCTATTTCCGCCAGAAGATTTCATTTTCAATTTGCCAGTTCAGATGAAGAAGATATCTATGGGGACAAAGCCATCAACTCGGTGGTCATCCTTTCACGGCATGATCAGCATGCACACCAGGTAGTTCAAGCACTGCGGACGAATAAGAGCGTATATTGTGAAAAACCACTGGCAATCCATGTGGAGGAGCTTGCCGCCATCGAAAAGGAACTGGGAAGAAAAAAACACCCGCTATTAATGGTGGGATTCAACCGCCGCTTTGCGCCTTTTGGAAAGTCGCTAAAGGATTTTGTCAGTGGCCGGTCAGAGCCGCTCCATGCTCATTACCGGGTGAATGCCAGCGCGCTCCCGCTTTCCCATTGGCAGCACGACCCGACAAAGGGCGGCGGACGGATAATTGGAGAGGGATGCCATTTTATTGATTTCATCAGCTTCCTGGTCGGCGAGGCTCCCATCTCGGTTTGGAGCCAGGGACTACCCGACCAGGGGACCTTCCGTCAGGATAATGTTCAGATCATCTGCGAATATAAGGATGGCTCGATCGGCAGCATCGCTTACCTTGCCAATGGGGATAAAAGCCATCCCAAGGAATACCTGGAAGTTTTTTGCGGTGGCAGAATCGGGATACTGGATGATTTTCAACACCTGTTGCTGGTCAGTGGCGGCAAGAAAAAAGAATATCACTCCTGTTTAAACCAGGACAAGGGTCACCGTGCTGCCTGGCTGGCTTTTATGGATAGTGTACGGCATAGTGAAACGCCCCCGCCAATTCCCTATGACCAAATCCTGGGCGTGACCAAGGCAGCGCTGGCTGCGCGTGACTCACTTAACACAGGTCAAAAAGTCGTTATCCGCTAATGCTGAAACGCTAACAACCGGATGAATCCCATTATCCGTTATTTCAGGACCATCAACCAACTGGGATTTAAATCCAGCTTTCTCTATGCCGTCTACCAGACGGGTTTGAAAAGCGGGTACTACCGGCGAATCACTCCTAACAGCTTTTATGTATCTCTGCCGAACATTGACGTAGAAAAGGTTAGGTGGATGACAAACCTGCCAACGCCTGGGCAACTACGATCGGTCATGGCGGGAAAAGAAAATGAATTGGAATCGGAAGCTGAAGAAATCCTTCATCATCAATTAAGGTTTTTTGGGAACAAAGCCATCCCTTTTAAATTTGAGCAAAAGAATAATCCGTTCGCCCATTGGACAGAAGCAGAAGCTGCGCTGGAAAAAAGTGATGCCACTGATATTAAAACAACCTGGGAACCTGCAAGGTTCAACTGGGTTTTCCCGTTGGAGCGGGCATACTTACTCTTTGGCAGCGAGGTTTATGCGCAGCAATTCTGGCATTTGTTTGATGAGTTCACGGAAGCCAATCTTTTTAATTCGGGGTTGAATTGGTGCTCAGCACAGGAAGTTGCCCTCAGAATGATGGCATTGATTTTTGGGGGTTCCGTTTTCAGGAATTCCAAAAGTGCCAGCCCGGAAAAGCTGTCCATGCTGCTCGCTTCCATATATCTCCATGCGAAGAGAATCCCGCCCACCCTTGTATATGCACGCGCACAGAATAATAATCACCTTCTGACAGAGGCAGTCGGGCTTTATTGCGCCGGTTCTTTTTTTAGAGACCTGCCTTTTGGAGACAAATGGCAAAAACTGGGATCCAAGTATTTCAACCAGGCGATTCAGGATCAAATTTCCGAGAAAGGAGAATATATTCAGCATAGTCTTAATTACCACCGTTTGATGCTGAAAATATCCTTGTGGATGAACCTGTTCGTCAAACAGAATGATGAAACACTGCCATCCCACAGTCTAAATAAATTGGGGCTGGCAACTGAATGGCTACTGGACTACATAGAACCAACCAACGGGCACGTGCCAAATTTGGGGCACAATGATGGTTCCAATATTTTTCCGCTATCCCAATGCGATTACGCCGATTACCGTCCGGTTGCCCAGGCTGCTTCGGTTGCCTTTTTGGGAAAACCCGCTTTGCAAAGAGGATACTGGAACGAGGAGCTGCTTTGGCTTGGCTTGAAAACCAATCAGGAAATGGATGCTTTCACCAAGACGCATCAATTCAACAAAGTACCTTGGATTGGCAGCACAAGCTTCCGCATTTATGTTCGGGCGGCGAAGTACAATCGCCGGCCTGCCCATGCTGACCAATTACACGCTGACATCTGGTACCGGGGAATTAACATTGCCAAAGATGCGGGCACCTTTTCCTACAACCTGGCTCCCCCATGGCAGAACGCTTTGGCACAGACGGCGGTTCACAATACCATCGCCATTGACGGGATGGATCAAATGACACCGGCGGGCAAATTCCTTTGGCTGGACTGGACAAATGCAAATATAACGGAATTAGATAATAAAACTAATGTCTTAGAGGCAGAACATGATGGATATTGGCGATTTGGGATTATCCACCGACGGAGAATCACACTCGATGACAGCAAAAATACAATTGACTGCGAGGATTTTCTGGAAACCAGACATCTTCCTACAATCGAACACACTGCGCGGCTGCATTGGCTTCTCCCGGATTGGGAATGGACATTAAATTCAACCAGCCTTAACCTCAAAGCTCCGTTTGGAAAAGTGACTGTATCCATTTCAGATGACTCCGGAGAAAAACCGGTTGTTGATTTAATACGTGAAGGGAAATCGCTTTTATATAAGAGAAATACAAACCCAAATCTTGGCTGTTATTCAGCAACCTATTTGCAAAAAGAACCCGCTTTATCCTTTTGTTATTCCATCGTCTTTGACAATCCTTTGAAAATAAAAACAGAATGGAAAATCATTGATGGAAAATAAAGACACGGAGAGGTTAAAACCTGCAAGTATGCATATTCTATTAATCCACCAGGCTTTTGCCTCTCTGGATGAGGCTGGAGGAACCAGGCACTTTGAGATTGCTGCAAACCTGGCCAAGAAAGGGCATTGCATCACCATCCTCACCAGCCCGATCAGTTACATGAGTGGTCAGAAAGTGAACAACCGTAATCTAGATGAACTTGAAGACGGCAAAATTAATATATTGCGGACCTATGCCTACCCTGCCCTGCATAAGAGTTTTTTTCATCGGACCGTGAACTTCATTTCTTTTATGACATCCTCTTTCCTAAAAGGAATGCAGCTCAAAGGGCTCGAAATAGTATGGGGAACCTCACCGCCTATTTTTCAGGCGGTGTCCGCATGGCTGTTAGCCCGACTGAAACGCATCCCTTTTCTGCTTGAAATCCGCGATTTGTGGCCAGCATTCGCCATTGAGGTGGGGGTACTGAAAAATCCGTGGCTTATACGGCTTTCCCAATGGTTGGAAAAATTCCTTTACCGTCATGCGGATTTGGTGGTCGTCAATTCACCTGGATTCGTTGAACACGTCAAAAACAAAGGCGCCAAAAAAGTGGTGCTGATCCCCAATGGATCTGATATCCGATTATTTACGAGCGCAAGTGATGGCAGCGCATTTCGAAAGAATCTGCGCATCCAGGAAAAATATATTGTCACCTACGCGGGCGCGCATGGCATATCCAATGACCTGGAAGTTATTCTCAAAGCCGCAAAATTATTAAGCGATCACCCAAAAATTCATTTTTTGCTGGTGGGCGATGGCAAGGAAAAACCATTCTTAATGGAAACCGCCCGAAAACTTGAATTGACCAATCTGACATTTATTGATCCTGTATCCAAAAGCAAAATGGCGGAAGTATTAGCCGCTTCAGATGCCTGCCTGGCCATCCTGAAACCGCTGGAAATGTATAAAACCACTTATCCCAACAAGGTTTTTGATTACATGGCTGCCGGTAAACCGGTATTATTGGCCATTGATGGCGTGATTCGCCAAGTGGTGGAAGAAGCTAAATGCGGAATCTACATTGAACCCGGTAATGCTGAAGACATGGGAAAAAAGATCTTGTGGCTTTCAAATCATCGAGGGGAAGCAAAGAAAATGGGGATGGCTGGCAGACGTCAGATCGAAGAGAAATTTGACCGGACGCGTCTGGCGGGCAGATTCATCGCTGTGTTCGAGGAGTTGATGAAAAATGGCTGAAAAGATTTTGCTGGTTGAAGATGAGCTGACACTGCAGGAGACACTGACCTATAACCTAAAACATCAGGGCTATGAAGTAATCACTTCAGCAAACGGATTGGATGCCACAAAAAAAGCGCATGAGATTCAACCTGACCTGATCATCCTGGATGTGATGCTGCCAGGCATGGACGGCTTTGAAGTCTGCCGGCAAATCAGAAAGAGTCTGAACATGCCAATCCTGATGCTTACCGCCCGCAGCGACGAGATTGACCGAGTGGTGGGGCTTGAAGTGGGCGCAGACGATTACCTGACCAAGCCTTTCAGCATGCGGGAATTACTCGCGCGTGTGAAGGCACTAATGCGGCGAATGCAGATGGTTCAACAGGCTGAAAGCAACAAGCAGGAATCCAGACGGATTCTCCAATTCGACGACCTTACGATCAATGAAATCCGGCATGAAGCATTAATCAATGATCAGACGATCAACCTCAGCCCAAAGGAATTTGAGCTTTTACTCCATTTTGCCAAAAACAAGGGCAAAATGCTTTCGCGCGAGACCATCCTTGAGAAGATCTGGGGATGGGAATATATCGGCGACAGCCGCACTGTGGATGTGCATGTACGCTGGCTCAGGGAAAAAATCGAAATGGATCCAAAGAATCCCAAGAGACTCATCACCGTGCGCGGAAGCGGTTATATCTTTGAGGGATAGGAGATGCGGTTAAATCTTTTCTGGACAGTTTTGTTCCTCTCCTGCATCATCCTTTTTTCAGTTTTTGCAGTTTTCCAATTGATTATTGAACCTTTATTGATTGCCCAAAATAATCAAAAAGGGTTGGACTCTGCCAAAATAATCAGCCTTCTTGCATCGACTGCAGTAAATGAGAAGCTTAGAAATGGCTGTGACCTCCAAGATATCAACCGATTGTCAGAGCAATTGTCCAACACTGCTAATGCGAAAATCACCATTACGATACCAAATTGCGAAGATGGGTATTTAACCCTCTTTGACCGTGCACCATATCAAAACCAGACCGATTTGTTCAATGCGCTGCAAGGAAGAGCAACCCAAAGGATAAAACCAGCTCCCACGCTCGATAAAACAATTTATATGAACACTGATCCCTTACGGCTTGATGAAGAGGTGATCGGCGCTATCCAGGTGGAGTTCACCACCGCATCTGCAAAAGAAATGGTACTGGTTATAAATAAATCCATCTATATATTTTTGCTCTTTTCGGTCTTGATTTCTGCCATTCTCTCTTTTTTCATCAGCCATTTTTTCGCCAGCAGGATCATAAGAGCGTCGAGCCCACTAATTGACCTTTCCTCATCAATGGAGCGCAATACCTGGGAAATAAATCCCATTCTTAAGAATGAATTGGATGAACTGGAGAAAATGATCGATAGCAAGGCGCAGGGAATCCAACAGCGAATTCTGCAATTCTCATCCAACAATAAAGCCTTTTCAGCGATCCTTTCCAGCATGTCAGATGGAATCGCATTAGTGGACCAAAACCGGCAAGTGAAATTGATCAATCGATCAGCAGCTGAGTTTTTTAACACGTCCATTTCACAAGCCGAAGGGCGCTCAATCGTTGAGGGAATCCGCAATCACGACGTTGAGGAAATCCACGAGAAATGCCGGCGCGATCAACAGATGCAAATGGCGGATATTGAAATCATGCCTGATCACCGCTATCTTCGCTGCATCGCCACCCCGCTCTCGGCAGATCTTGCCGGGTCTGTCCTGCTTTTATTTCAAGATCTTACCCGAATTCATCAATTGGAAATCATCCGCCAGGATTTTGTGAGCAATGTATCCCATGAACTGCGCACGCCGCTGGCTTCTTTAAAATCACTTGTCGAAACGATTCAAGAAACCGCTGTAAATGACCAGGAAGCCACCGGAAAATTTCTGGAAATGATGAACCGTGAAATAGATAATTTGACCCAAATGGTGCAGGAACTATTGGAATTATCCCGGATTGAATCAGGGAAAGTGCCGCTGGATAGAAAACCAGTCCCACCCGCAGAAATCATCCAAAGAGCAGAAGAAAGAATGCACATGCAAGCCGTAAGAGCAAAGCTGAAATTTTTCAAACACTGCGCGAATGATCTGCCGGATGTTTTTGTGGATATCAACCGGCTGGAACAGGTATTGGTCAACCTGATCCACAATGCCATCAAATTCACAGCCCCGGGTGGCATCATCACGCTTGGTGCCGAACTAAAGGAAAATTCAATCGTTTTTTCAGTCAGCGATACCGGGACAGGTATTCCACCGCGCGACCTTGAAAGGATCTTTGAACGCTTTTACAAAGTGGACCGGGCAAGGGCTGAGCAGGGAACAGGGCTGGGATTATCCATCGCCCGCCACCTGGTGGAAGCGCATGGCGGTAAGATATGGGCGGAGAGCACACTTTCAAAGGGAAGCACTTTTTCCTTTTCTATCCCAATTCCTCGTTGATTTTTCCTTTCGGCAGTCATCCTTTAACCCATTCTTAACAATTCTTAACTTACTCCTCGTGAATCATTAAACTCCATCCGATAAGATGGAAAAGACATAAAAATATGAGGAGAAAAGTATGAATAAAAAAATGTCTTTATTATTGATAGCTGTCGTATTGGGTGTGATTTCTTTATCCGCCTGCCAGACAGCCACTCCGGCACCTTCTGTGGCTGCTGAAGTGCCCGCCGCAAAACCCACGCTGGCTCCGGGTTCAGTTCAACTGGTGGCTCAAGGGGCGACCTTCCCCCTGCCAGTCTATGATGTATGGACCAAATCCTACCAGTTTGTCGACCCGGCAGTCAATATCACCTACCAGGGCACCGGTTCGGGTGCAGGTAAAAAATCCATCGTCGATGGAACAGTTGATTTTGCCGGTTCTGATTCAGTATTAAAAGATGAATATCAGAAAGTACCTGACCTGCAAATGCTGCCCATCCTAGCCGGCGCGGTTGTACCCATTTTTAATATACAGAGTGCCGAAAAGGACGCGGATGGCAAAGTGGTCATGATCAAAGAACTAGTTTTTGATCGGCAGACACTGGCTGATATATTCCAAGCGAAGATCACAAAATGGAATGACAGCGCCATCGCCAATTTAAATCCAAATGCCAAACTGCCGGATGCGACCATTACCGTTATTCACCGTGCGGATTCATCAGGCACAACGGAAATTTTCACCAACGCATTGGCTTCATTCAGCACAAACTGGAAGGAGAATGTTGGAGCGGGTTCCACGGTTGAATGGCCGGTTGATA
Source organism: uncultured Chloroflexia bacterium (assembly GCA_963802275.1). Lineage (GTDB taxonomy): Bacteria > Chloroflexota > Anaerolineae > Anaerolineales > Anaerolineaceae > CAZMZW01. The sequence goes on from CAWDIB010000004.1 coordinate 638,909, forward strand.
AGAATGGCAATGGACTGGGTGCCAAGGGCAATCCCGGTGTGGCTGTTGCAGTGCAAAATACAGCCAATTCCATCGGTTATGTAGAGCTTTCCTACGCAATCGCCAATAACTTATCCTTTGCCAAACTGATCAATAAAGCCGGCAAGACCGTCACCGCCAATGCAGCTTCCATTCAATCGGATATGGCGGATTTTGCAGGTGCCTTTGACAGCCGATTAAATGCAAAAATCGTCGACGGCAGCGGAGAAGGTTCCTGGCCAATTACTGGCTACACCTACCTGATCATCCGCATGGAATCCATGAAAGACTGCACCAAAGCAGGTAAAGTGGTCGAGTTCATCAAATGGACAGTGACTGATGAGCGGGCTGCCAAAATCGCTGGTGACCTGGGCTATGCCACCCTGCCAAAAGCAGTTACTGATTCAGTGATGGCCAAATTAAATGCCGTCACTTGCAATGGACAACCGGTTTCAAAATAAATCGATTAAAAATATTACCAAGGGAGTCCGCATAGGGCTCCCTTGAAGTTTTATTTCCAAATCATGAAACACATAACTGAACCAAAGAATTTTTTTACACGGATCACCGATCATGGTGATCGAAATTGGAACTTGCTATTATTAATATCATCTTTATTCATCATCACTCTGATCGCGGGAATCATTTTTCTTTTATGGCGCGATTCAGCATCTGCCAGGTTGGAATTGGGCTGGGATTTCATCAAACCCCGGATTGATGCAAATTGGAATCCCCTAACCGGTAAGATGCAGGCCTGGCCCTTCATTTACGGCACTCTGGCCACCGCCTTCATCGCCATCCTTATCGCTTTTCCGGTCAGCCTGGGCATCTCGATCTTTTTAGCCGAATTATGCCCCAACTGGCTGCGTATGCCCCTTGGATGGATGATAGAACTGCTTGCGGCCATCCCCAGCGTTGTTTATGGCCTATGGGGAATGTTCGTATTCCTTCCTCAAGTCATCCGCCCTTTGGGTGTTACCCTTGAGTCTTTTTTCGGTCAAGTGCCGGTTCTTAAGGTGCTATTCACCGGGCCGATACCGGAAAGCGGCATGAGCCGGCTGGCTGCCGGGATCATCCTGGCCATTATGATCATTCCCACCATCGCTTCCGTTACGCGGGACGTTTTCCTGGCAATACCCAAAAGCCAACGTGAAGCCGCCTTTGCCCTTGGTTCAACCCAGTGGGAAACGATTTGGAAAGTTTTAATACCATATGCAACCTCGGGAATCCTGGGTGCCACCATTCTGGGTATTGGACGGGCTCTCGGTGAAACTATGGCAGTGACCATGGTGATCGGCAACAGCCTTGAAGCAACTGCTTCTTTACTCAGACCTGGTTACTCCATGGCAAGCATCATCGTCAATCAATTCCAAGATACGGTTTCAGACCTGCACACGGAAGCATTGATTGAAATTGCCCTGGTCTTGTTCCTCTTGACGCTGGTACTCAACCTGATCGCCCGCCTGTTGGTTTGGCAGACTTCAAGAAAATTCCTCAAGGGATGAATATGAAATCCATTAATAATCCTTCATTCTCAAATCCAACGATTAGCAAATCCCATTTCCGAAGGAGGGAAATCACCAATAGAATCATGCTGGTTATTACCGGCTTGATGGTAATTTTTGCCCTCATCCCACTTTTTTGGATCATCATTTATGTTTTCAAGCGCGGCAGTGAAGCAATCGATTTGAATTTTTTCACCCAACTGCCGGCCATGCTTGGGCAAAGCGGCGGGGGAATTGCTCATGCGATTCAGGGAACCATCATCCTGATCATTATTTCCTCACTAATTGCCATCCCGATAGGTGTTCTCTCGGCATTATATATTGTGCGTCACCCCAATACCTTCCTCGGCATGGCGGTGAAATTGGCAACAGATGTTCTTTCCGGAGTGCCTTCCATCATTATTGGAATATTTTGTTATGCATTTATTGTGAAAACCCAAGGACATTTTTCCGCCCTGGCTGGGGGCATTTCTCTGGCCATACTCATGCTCCCGATCATCATCCGCACAACAGAGGAAATGGTCAAATTGGTGCCTGGGGATTTACGCGAAGCTTCATTAGCCCTGGGAGCACCAGAATGGAAAACAGCCCTCACCGTGGTTCTCCCGGCAGCCATTAACGGCATCCTGACCGGTTTCATGCTGGGGATTGCCCGCGCTTCCGGTGAAACCGCACCTTTATTATTTACCGCTCTGGGAAACGAAGGATTCAATATATCCCAATTGATCCAAAATGGAATCGCACAGAAACAAGGTCCGCTTACCATTGTTGGAAGAATCATCAATTCTCCAGTTGATTCATTGCCCTTGACCTTATTTAAATACACCTCCCTGCCTTATCCGGAAAGAATCACACAAGCATGGGGGGTTGCCATGGTCCTGTTGGCAATCATTCTGATTCTCAATATTTCCGCCAAATTGTTTATACTTAGCAGAGAAGCCAAATTAAAGGGAAGCTAAATGCAAAAACCTACACCACTGGTCAAAACCCATCTGAAAACCGCTTCAGACTCCAAAGAATATCTTGAAGTGGGGGAGCGAATTAACGGTTCACAAAAGGAACCCGTCGTTGTGGTTGAAGACCTCTCAGTCCTTTATGGGAATTTTCGTGCATTGAAAGATGTATCCTTTTCAGCACTGGAAAATAAGATCACTGCCATTATCGGTCCTTCCGGTTGCGGTAAATCCACACTGATCCGCTGCTTCAACCGTATGAATGATCTCATATCAAACGTCCACATCGAAGGGGCGATAATGTTGGAAGGAAAGAACATTTATGACAAAGACATGGATGTCATCAATCTGCGCAAGCAGGTGGGAATGGTTTTTCAACGACCCAATCCTTTCCCGAAAAGCATTTACGATAACATTGCCTTTGGGCCGCGTTTATATGGGGTAACCAAAAAGTCCGAACTGGATGACCTGGTTGAGAAAAGTCTAAAGCAGGCCGCCCTGTGGGATGAAGTGAAAGATAAATTGAACCAAAGCGCTTTTGCTTTTTCCGGCGGGCAGCAGCAGCGTCTGTGCATCGCCCGCGCCATTGCAGTTGAACCTGAGGTCATATTAATGGATGAACCCTGTTCCGCCCTGGATCCGATCGCCACATTAAAAATTGAGGATCTGATGCGGGAATTATCCAAGGATTATTCCATCATCATTGTCACCCACAACATGCAGCAAGCCGCACGCGTATCGGATTACACAGCTTTCTTCACCATGGACAAGGATCGTGCCGGCATCCTGGTGGAATATGACCAGACATCACACATTTTCACACATCCGCACGATCAACGTACGGAAGATTACATTACCGGGCGCTTCGGGTAGACTATAATCATATTAAAGAGGAATTATGCCGCGAGACACTCTTGATAACCAGATGAGGCAGGTCCAGGATGAGATCCTGGCGCTTGGCAGCATGGTAGAGCAAGCCATTTTAAAGAGCGTTGAGGCCTTGAAAAACCGGGATCTGAAGCAAGCGCATGAAATCATCGCTTACGATGAGAAAATTAACGGAAAGCGCTATGCCATTGAAAATGCAATCATGATCCTGATGGCAACCCAGCAGCCCTTTGCCCACGATCTGCGCCGCATGGCGGCAATGCTGATCGTCGACAATGAACTGGAAAGAATGGGCGATTACGCCAAAGGCATTGCCAAAACCAACCTCCTGCTGGGCATCTCGGATGTTCCCATTCCCATCAAGGAGATCGAGAAAATGGCTGACCTGGGGGTCAAGATGCTACATCAAGCCATCACTTCTTTCATAGAAGAAGATACCCAAAAGGCAGTCGCCATCCCCAAGCAAGATAGCGAGGTAGATGACCTGTTCAACAAGGCGTACCATATGATCATCAATGCCATGATTGCCAAACCCGCCATCATTGACCAGGCTAATCTCATCATGTGGGTGGTGCACAACCTGGAAAGATTTGCGGACCGGGTTTCCAATATTTGTGAACGAACCATCTTCATTAAAACCGGTGAATTAATGGAATTTGATGCCGTTGATAAAGAGGATGATGAAAGCATCGATGAGGCTTTTTAGTAGCAACATAAGTTAACCGACAATGCTTAAACCCAATCCTTACAAAGGAAAACTGATCGTGGTGGAGGGGATTGATGGCAGCGGCAAATCCACCCAGATTGATTTGCTATATAAATGGCTGCACAGCCAGGGAAAATCGGTCTATTTCAGCGAGTGGAACAGTTCCCTATTGGTTCGCAGCACCACCAAATTGGGCAAACGCGAACGCATGTTCACCCCGACCACATTCAGCCTCATCCAGGCCACTGATTTCGCTGACCGTTGGGAGAACTTCATCCTGCCTCTGCTTAAAGCAGGGGTGATCGTCCTGGCTGACCGGTATGCATTCACCGGCTTCGCGCGGGATGTGGCACGCGGCGTGGACCCAAATTGGGTGCGCAATTTGTACTCCTTTGCCTTTCAACCCGACCTGGTCTTTTATTTCCAAGTTCCACTGGAAACCGCGGTTGAACGGATACTCTCCTCGCGGGCGAAGATCAAATATTATGAGGCCGGGATGGACCTGGATCTCTCCGATAAAAAGACAACCAGTTTCCGACTTTTCCAACAGCGCATACTGGATAATTATGAGAGCATGATCCCCGAATATCATTTCCAGGTTATTGATGCCAGCCAGAGCGTCCATAAACAGCAAAAGCTCATTCGCCAGTATGTACAAAATAAGATGAAAGGTTGGGAAGTGCTGCCTCTTCCTTCACTCTCCGCCAATTCAGCCAGGAAGAAGATGACATTGGAGAAACCCCGATGAGTGAAGCCAGGTTTTATGGCGCTGGTTTTCCTTACAAAGATGTGGGAGAACTGACCGGAAAATTGATTGTTATCGAAGGCATGGATGGCGTGGGACGTTCCACCCAAACCAATCTCTTGCGCAAATGGCTGGAAAAAAACGGTTTTGCCGTTTCAGATACCGGTCTTAGGCGGTCACCTCTCACACAACCCGGTCTAGATGAAGCCAAAAAAGGGCACACACTCACCCCCACCACACTGAGTCTTTTTTATGCAACCGATTTTGCCGACCGTCTCGAAAATCAGATCATACCCGCTCTCAAAGCCGGCTTCTTTGTTCTGTCTGACCGCTATTTCTACTCCATTATCGCCCGGGATGTCGTTCGCGGGGCTGATCCGCGCTGGGCAAGAAACATCTACCAATTTGCCCTGGTCCCGGACCTTGTCATTTATTTGCGAGCTAATGTGGCCTCACTGGTCACTCGTATCGTGCACGGACGCGGATTCAATTACTGGGAATCAGGGATGGATGTGATCAAGTCTGACAATTTGTATGACAGCTTCGTGGAATACCAATCGAGAATGATCGGGCAATTTGATGATCTGGCAAAAGAGTTCAATTTCATCACCATTGACGCCAATCGTTCCGTTCAGGAGATTTTTGCTGATTTACGCCATGCGATACGGCCATTATTGAAATGATCAACACGCAATTTTAAATATGGCTGTTGATCCATCCCTTTCTTCAAATAAAAAAATAAAAAAGGGTGATGATTTTCAAATCACCACATTTGCAGCTGACGTAATCATACGGAATACAGATATTCTTCAATCCTGCATAAAAAACATTAAAAGAAGAAACGAAACGGAGGATATCCATGATTTGCGGGTTGCTTCACGCAGGGTGAGGGTTGCCCTGGACATATTCCGGCAATTTCTACCTGCCAAGAAATATAAAGTCTGGGAACCGGCTGTCGCTGGATTGACCAAGGCATTCGGCAACACGCGCGATCTGGATGTTCAGCTGACATTCATCAATGGCTTTTTCAAAACAAATGATGAACCGCACAACAGACCGGGCGGTCGGCGATTAAAACTGCGCCTCGAGCAAAGAAGAAGCAAACTCAAACAACAACTGGAAGAGAAACTTGCCGAGGTCCAAAAAGACGGCTTTCTGCAAAAAATTATCAACGAACTCAAAAACCAGGCAGCAGATTCACCTTCTGCAATAACCCCTCCTGCACCCATCTTCGAGCTTTCATTTAATATGATCAACAAACGATTGGATGATTTTTTGTTTTATGAAATCTATCTGCCTTTCCCTGAGCGCATCAAGGAATTGCATTTAATGCGCATTGCCGCTAAACGATTGCGCTATTCGCTTGAAATTTTCGCCCCGCTTTACCCAGACGGCCTGGACAACACATTGGAAATCATGCGTTCCGTTCAAACAGGGCTGGGGGAAATCAGGGATTGTGATGTCTGGCTGGATTTGCTACCGAAATTCATGGAAAAGGAAAGGCAAAAAGTCCATGTCTATTTTGGCAATCCTCGTCCTTTCCAGCGGCTGGTACCCGGTATTCAGTTGCTGCTCAATGACAGAAAAAAAGAAAGGGAAATGCTTTATGCCAAATTCCTTTATGATTGGAAAAAATGGCGACAGGCAGAGGTCTGGTCCACTTTAAGGCAAACGATTTTTAACCCGGTGATGGGAAATCCACCCATTTCAGACATTAAAAATCCCGGACTTGAAAAGCCATCCTAGAGCCAAACATTAAATCAAATATTACTCTTCAATACCAGCAAACAAATCCCTTTCGATTTCCCCCTGCACCGGCAAGGGGTGAATGCGCATAAAGGTATCTTGCTTACCAAACAGCCGGTTTAATAGGCGCAAAACCGGGTTGGCAGTGCGAATTCCCCCCTGACTGGCGTGACAGGCAGCTGCTCGTTCCTGTTTCTGTTCAACCTGGCGGAAATTGATTTTTGCATGGATCGGGTATTCGCGATCAACGATCTGTGTGAGGTCAATGTCTTTATTCTTTCCAAAATGCTTCGGATCTATCCCCAGCAAAGGCATGATTTTGACAAAATATTTAAACAAACCAACCGGCATGGTATGAAAATATAATTTCGCTGGTTGGTAATGACTTGTTTCATTTATCCCATCTTCAAAAAATGAAAAGAAAGCTTTTTCAGTTGCCCGGTTGATCTTGACATGGTCGGGATGCAGATAACCACCCGAAGGGTCGAAGGTAACTATCACCTGCGGCTGATATTTATTCATCAAATCCTTGATCTTTTCAAAAACCTGTTCAAGGGGTGCCTGGAACAGCGAACCTAGATGCTGGTTTTCAGCCGATCCCTGCATACCTGAATCGCGGTATCCCAAATAGTCCACAGATGCCAGTCCCAGTATGCGAGCTGCGCAGGTCAGTTCATGGGTGCGAAGTTCGGCAATGGAGCTGAAACCTTTCAGTTTTTGTTCATCCACTTCCCCGGCTTCACCGCGTGTGGCACAGACGAGGCGCACCTCCACACCCTGGCTGGCATACAACGCCAGCGTTCCGCCCATCCCGAAAGACTCGTCATCCGGATGAGCCAGTACAACCAGAAGGCATTTTTTTCTAACCGCTGATTGGCCTACTTTTTGCATATTGGGCATTTGGGATCCTTGGCAATCTTAATTTTAGAAAAATCCATCTCCATTCCATCCACTACCAGCAAGCGGCCGACCAAAGGTTCACCAATACCTAGGATCAACTTAATGGCTTCTACAGCCTGTATAGTACCGATGATTCCCGGTAGTGCTCCAATCACACCCGGTTTTCGATTTGCCTCAATCACCTGTTGCGGCGGCATTTGATGGAAAACACACTGAAAGCAGGGACCGCGGCTGGCATGAAAGACACTGACCTGGCCACTGAATTGAAAGACAGCACCATATATATAAGGTTTGTCGTATTGAACACAAAGCCGGTTGATCAAATAGCGCGTTTCAAAATTATCCGTGCCATCCACGACCATGTCATATTTCTGCAAAATTTCTTCGGCTGATTTCTGCTCAAATAAAAGCGGATATACATCCACTTCCAGGTCAGGGTTCAATTCCCGCAAGATATTTTTCGCGGAATCCACTTTTAACATGCCCAAACGTTGATGAGCATGCAAAATCTGCCGGTTAAGATTGGACAATTCAACCACATCATTGTCCACCAGCCCAAGCCGGCCAATGCCGGCTGAAGCCAGATAATAACCGGATGCCGACCCAAGGCCCCCCACCCCAATGATCAAGACCGAAGCTTCTTAAGTTTTTTCTGACCCTCCACTCCAACGAACGGGATTTTGATGTTGCGTTCATAACGGATGATATCTTCAGGGGATAATTCCTTGTTCATGAGAACCTCTGATAAGGATGAAATAGATTATATTGCATCCCTCATATGATGCTCCAGTGCAAATTAAACTGCGGATGAATTAACAGATAGAATAAATTTATGCGTTTGATCCTGACCCACGAACAGGCGGATTTCGATGCCATTGCATCTTTGCTGGGGAGGGTCATCACCACCAAGGATGAAATTGCGGTGCTCCCGCGGCAGATGAATCGTAATGTCCATGCATTTCTTGCTGCACACGGGTCAGAATTGCCGCTTGCGAATCCAGATCAACTACCCAAAGAACCAATTGAAGCCATCACTCTGGTGGATACCCAATCACTAATCACCTTAAAGGGGGGTGGCAAAACAACCTCCATTAACATCATCGATCACCATCCCAAAAAAGATGACCTCCCGGAAGAATGGAATTTCATCAGCGCGGATATTGGGGCGACCACCACATATTTTGTCCAAGAGATGATGAAGCGAAAGATCTCTTTAGATACCACAAAAGCCAGCCTCCTATTACTCGGCATTTATGAAGACACCGGTTCACTGACCTATTCCTCAACAACTCCTGCAGACATCCGTGCAGCTGCCCATTTACTGGAAGAGGGAGCCAGCCTGGATTTAATTTCCAAATACCTAAACCCGCCTCTTACGGCTATACAGGCCAGATTGATGGATGAACTGGTAAAGAATATATCATCCATCCAGCTGGAAGGACAAACCATTCTCATCTCGCAGGCAGACGGGAGCCAGATGCAGGATGAAATATCCAGCATCGCCCATAAAATGTTCAACCTGTTATCTCCCACTGCCATTTTTCTTTTTGTACTCACCAGCGAAGGCATACGATTAGTGGCAAGGTCGGTGAGCGACCAGATCAATGTCGGGCGGATTGCCAGCCAATTCGGTGGCGGCGGTCATACCAGGGCTGCGTCAGCCTTAATTCAACCTGCCGCAGAGCAACCCAAAGCAGCATTTTCTGGATCAACTCGTAAAGGAATTTATCCAAAATCTGCCATCCCTGGTCAAACCAATCGCCAAGGTTATCCACATCATGTCCCGCCAGCCATTGCTTATCACCCCCAGCACCACGGCCAGGGAAGCTTTGGAATTGATGCAGCGATTCGGCTATGAGGGTTACCCGGTTATTCAAAATCAAAAGGTCATCGGGCTGCTAACCCGCCGTGCAGTTGATCGGGCGATCACCCATAAACTGAATCTACCGGCCATTAGCCTGATGGATGCGGGCAGCATTACCATTTCTCCGGATGATTCCCTGGAAAAATTACAATACCTCATGTCCACTTCCGGGTGGGGGCAGGTGCCGGTTGTCGATCCCCAAACCAAAACAGTGATTGGCATCGTCACCCGTACGGATCTCTTGAAATCATTGGCAGGCGGAAATGGTTATGAAAATAAAGTCAACTTGGCGGAAAAACTGAAAAAGAATCTTTCGCCTGCCAGGCTGGCGCTGATAAAACTCATCTCGGACCATGCAGCAGAAACCGGACTGCCCATTTACCTGGTAGGTGGGATCGTGCGGGACATTTTACTTGACCAACCCAGCCAAGACCTGGATTTCGTCACAGAGGGGGATGCCATCCAAATAGCCCAAGGGCTGTCTGCCAAATTTGGCGGGCGGATTGCCAGCCATCGTCAATTTGGTACCGCCAAATGGATCATCCGTTCCGGAAAATCGCTTTTATTAACCCCGTTATTTCTGACAACAAATGACCCGGGAGATTTGCCCGCAGCCATTGACCTGATCAGCGCCCGTACCGAATTTTACAGCTTTCCCACCGCATTGCCCACGGTGAAGCAGGGCAGCATCAAATTGGATCTGCAACGGCGCGATTTCACCATCAATACCATGGCTATCCGCCTGGATGGCAAACACTATGGCGAACTGGTGGATTATTGGGGTGGGATGGAAGACCTGAATGAGAAGTTGATCCGCGTGCTACATTCGCTTTCTTTCGTGGATGATCCCACACGTGTTTTACGTGCCATCCGTTTCGAACAACGGCTGGGATTTTCATTGGAAAAGAGAACTGAGCAGCTATTGCGCGACGCGAGTCCGCTGCTCGAACAGATATCGGGTGAAAGAATCAGGCATGAATTAGACCTGGTACTCAATAAAAACCATAGCGCGGAGATTTTTCAACGGCTTCAGAACCTGGACCTCTTAAAATACATTCATCCTTTCTTAAGATGGGATATAAAAAACGAATCGCTCCTGGAAACGGCCCTGGAACAACCCATTGACAAACAATGGGGCATACCGGACTCAGTCGGAAATACCCCTGCGCATAAATTCATCGCTTATCTGGTTGTCTTCTCCTGCATCCCACCTGCACAAGTAAATCACTTCGCAAAAAGACTGAAGCTGCCAGCTATCATGAAATCGGCACTGATGCAGCAAAACAGCTTATTAAATGAACTGCCTGGTTATGTAAATGCCAAACCCAGCAAGATATTTAAGAACCTTGAAAAAGTATTGCCGGTGGTGCTTTATTCGTTGTATCTAATGACTGGAGAGAAAAGAGTAAAAAAAATCATCGAAACATTTCTAAAAAAATGGAGGCATATCAAGCCAATCAGCAATGGGGCAACTCTAAAAGATAAGGGGCTTTCACCAGGTCCTGCTTATGACAAAATTCTCTCTTGTTTGCGGGCAGCGTGGTTGGATGGGGAGGTCAACTCCGAAAAAGAAGAAGGGGCGCTTTTGGAGCAACTTTTAGAAGAATTCAAACGATAATCAACTTGGTATTTCAGGATTTATGTAGTTTTTCAATAGAATTGGATTCATTCTTTGACAAGATGACTTATCCCTCGTAAAATTGTCAGGTTGAATAATAATCCCATAATAAAGGGCTAGAAGAATAATGAAAGAATACAGTACCAGTAATATCCGCAACATCGCCTTGGTTTCGCACAGCAGTGCAGGCAAGACCATCCTTTGTGAGACATTTTTGCATTTTACAGGTGCCACTACCCGCGCCGGAAAAATTGAAGAAGGGAATACTGTATCGGATTTTGATGAAGAGGAAATTCGCCGCAGAATTTCTCTTTATACCTCGGTGATCCCGATTGAATACAAAGATAGCAAAATCAACCTGCTGGACACACCCGGTTATACCGACTTCGTTGGTGAAGTCATTTCGGCCTTGAGCGTGGTGGAGAGTGCAATGGTTCTGGTGGATGCCGTTTCCGGCCTGGAAGTGGGAACCGAGATTGCCTGGAATTACTGCGACCGGTTCAAATTACCCCGTTTTGTCCTCATTAATAAAATGGACCGCGAAAACGCCAATTTCCAAAAAACATTGGCAAGCGTACAGGAATTCTCTGAAACCCGCCTCATCCCTGTTCAACTGCCATGGGGTGAGAAGCAGGATTTTAAAGGTGTGATCGACCTGCTGACCATGAAAGCCTATAAAGACAATGGAAAAACGGCAGAAGAAATTCCTGCAGACAAGATGGATGCTGCCAAACAGGCACATTCAGCTCTCGTAGAAGCGGCTGCCGAAGGGGATGACAGCCTGCTGGAAAAATACCTTGAAAAAGGTGAATTATCCTCGGATGAAATCATCAAGGGATTGATCGAGGTGGTGCACAACTGTTCATTCATCCCAGTCTTCGTTGCAGCTGGTGGACATGATATCGGGACCGCCTTATTGCTGGATGCCATGATTCATCTCATGCCATCTCCAACAAGTCGTGAACCCATACAAGCTAAGGGCAAGGAGGGAGAAGAAAAAATCAGCCCTGTGGACTCAGGTCCGTTAGCCGTGTACGTATGGAAAACCACTGCAGACCCGTTCGTTGGAAAACAAACTTTTTTCAAGGTTTTCTCAGGAGTTATTAAAGGAGATTCCCGCCTTTGGAACCCGGTTAAGGAGATCGAAGAGCGTGTTGGGGGAGTCTTTATCCCGCGTGGTAAGGATTCCATCACCATTGCCACCCTTCACAGCGGCGATATCGGCGTTGTCCCCAAGCTGTCCGTCACTGCCACCGGCAATACCCTATGCGACAAGGCACATCCTTTGACCCTGCCCGTGCCGCAGTATCCCAATGCGCTTTACCAGGTAGCCATCATGCCCAAGACCCAGGCGGATTCCACCAAGATCACTCCGGCTCTCACCCGCCTGTGCGAGGAAGATATGACGCTCTCCTGGCAGCAGGAGCATTCCACAAATCAAACTATATTAAAGGGCATGGGAGATCAGCATATTGATGTTGCCATCCGTCGTGCAGAGAAAAAATTCCAGGTGAATTTGCTCACCGACCTGCCTCGTGTTCCTTACCAGGAAACCATCACCAAAAAAGGCGAAGGGATGCACCGGCACAAAAAACAATCCGGTGGGTCAGGCCAATTTGGAGAAGTCTGGTTGCGGATCGAACCGGTTAAAGATGTTGATTTGGAATTTGTTAATGATGTGTTTGGCGGAGCCATCTCCAGCAACTATATGCCAGCCATCGAAAAGGGCATTCGCAATGTCATGAAGGAAGGCATCCTGGCAGGCTTTACCATTTCAAGCATCAAGGCGTCTGTTTATGATGGCAAGATGCACCCGGTGGATTCCAAACCCATAGCGTTTGAAATAGCTGGCCGGGAAGCATTCAAGATTGCTTTCAAAGAAGCAGGACCGGTTCTCCTGGAACCCATCATGGATGTGAAAGTGGTCGTGCCGGAAGAGAACATGGGCGATATCCTGGGGGATATGAACACCCGCCGTGCCAGAGTGGCTGGCATGGAAACCGAAAAAGGACATTCCACCGTTTCCGCCAAGGTACCTTTGGCTGAAATGCTGCGCTATACCACCAATCTGCGTTCATTGACCGGCGGCCGCGGATTCTTCGAGATGGAACCTTCCCATTACGAGGTGGTGCCAACCCACATCACCCAGACGATCATTGATGCCCGCCAAAAGGAACTGGAAGAGAAGAAAGAAGAATAGAAATTTAATATTTTTTGAATAGAAGCTGGGTTGAACCCGGCTTTTATTTTAAATATTATCTGAATGGATAAGTACAATCAGAAATAAATGAAAAAACGGGTAAACCACTCGATTGAAGAATTATGGGATAATCTTTTATCCCGAGATACCGAACTGATTATTGCAGCATTCAATCAATTATCCAAATCCGAACAAAATCTTGTGCTTAATCATTTGCAGAAGATGATACAAGAAGAAGGCTGGCTTCCAGCACAAAAGATATCCGCCCAAAAGGCGCTATCGTCCATTGAAATGATCAAGAAAGGAAATGAAAAATGAAAATCGCGGTTTATGGGGGGGCACAGCCCAAACCAGGTGATGATGTTTATCAGCAAGGGATTCTACTGGGTCAGTGGATAGGAGAGAACGGACATACCCTCCTAACTGGCGGTTATATGGGGATCATGGAAGCGGTTTCCCAGGGAGCTGCTGAAAAAGGAGGGCAAGTGATTGGTGTCACCTGCCTTGAACTGGAAGAATGGCGGAATGCAAAGGCAAACCGATGGGTCAAGGAAGAGTGGAAATTGCCCACCCTGCGGGAAAGGTTATGGACCATTTTGTCAAATTCCGACCTGGGGATTGCCATGCCCGGTGGGGCGGGCACCCTGGCAGAGATCAGCATGTTGTGGAATCACCAGATCATCGGCATACTGCCTAACAGCCCGATCATCGTGGTGGGCGACGGCTGGCAGAAAATGTTCGAGGTTTTTTATTCGCATTTAGGAAAATATATCGCCGACCACGACCGGCATCATTTGCATTTCGCAGTTGATGTAAACCAAGCCATTCAAATTGCCGAGCAATACGCAAAAACAACAGCCGGTTCCTCATCCATCAAGTAGAATTACCAGATATAGAATCATTCAAGGTCAATAATTATGGTAAATGAAAAATTGCCCAAACGTAGTGAAAATTTTTCCGAATGGTACAACCAGGTCATTCAGCGTGCTGAACTGGCTGATTATGCGCCCGTGCGCGGCTGCATGGTGGTGAGACCTTACGGTTGGGCGCTGTGGGAGAACATCCAAAAAGCGCTGGATGAACGCTTTAAAGCCAGCGGTCATGTCAATGCCGCATTTCCCCTTTTCATTCCCATGTCTTTCCTGGAAAAGGAAAAAGAGCACGTGGAAGGTTTTTCGCCGGAACTGGCGGTGGTCACCATTGGTGGAGGCCAGACACTGGAGGAACCGCTGGTGGTGCGTCCAACTTCTGAAACCATTATCGGTCATATGTATTCCAAATGGATAAAATCCTACCGCGACTTGCCGGTTCTCATTAATCAATGGGCAAATGTAGTCCGCTGGGAGATGCGCACCAGGCTATTTCTGCGCACTCTGGAATTCTACTGGCAGGAAGGACATACCGCTCACGCAACCGCTGAGGAAGCGCAGGCGGAAACCATCCGCATGCTGAACACTTATGCTGATTTCGCCATCCAGGAAGCAGCCATACCGGTCATCCCGGGACGGAAAAGTGCTGCGGAAAAATTCGCCGGGGCGGCCATGTCCTACACCATTGAAGCCATGATGGGCGATACCCGTGCCCTCCAATCGGGTACATCGCACAACCTCGGACAGAATTTTGCCAAAGCATTTGATATCCAATACCTGGACACGAGCAATAACCTGCAATACTGCTGGACCACCTCGTGGGGTCTCTCCACCCGTTTCATTGGAGCCATCATCATGACCCACGGCGACGATCAGGGTCTCATCTTTCCTCCCAGACTTGCTCCCATCCAAGCGGTGGTCGTTCCGATTTATCGCAACGAGGAAGAGAAGAATAAAGTAATGGCGTTTGTCGATCAGGTTAGTTCCACCTTGAAGGGCTTTCGCATAAAAATTGATGACCGCAGCGAGCTGACCCCGGGATTCAAATTCAACGACTGGGAAATGCGCGGCGTTCCACTGCGCATTGAGGTGGGACCAAAGGATGTCGCCAACAATTCAGTCATGATCGCCAGAAGGGATATGACCGGCAAGGATGCCAAGTCCATTCATCCTTTGGATCATTTGGATGATGTGGTCAAACAAAAACTGGATGAAATTCACGACCATCTGCTCGAAAAAGCGCACAAATTCCGCGACGAGCATATTTTTGACCCGCAAAGTTATGATGAATTACGGCAAGTGGTGGAAAATGGCTGGGCTTACAGTTACTGGTGCGGTGATGAAGCGTGTGAATTGAAAGTCAAGGAAGACACCAAAGCCACCACACGCTGCATTCCGCTGGATCAGCAGGTTCCTGCCGGGAAGTGTATTGTTTGCGGCAAACCAGCCAGTGAGAAAGTTTACTTTGCCAAAGCTTATTGATTCTTTTATGAAACATGCCGGCTGCTGAGCTTTCAAGACTACAGGCGCAAATCAGCGCCATTTCGACCCAGTTCCTTCAACCTCAAAAATTTCTACGCAGCTTATTCACTTTGCTGGACCTCTATGCTGATCAAAACTTCCGCCCCGGCCAGCACAGCCGGGTGGAACATCTCATGCCGGTTTACCGCTTGCCGGAACTGGTCACGCAGCAAATTGGAAAGGCACTCAACCAGTTGACATCACAATACCCTTTGCCAGCCCTTACGATCCTGGATGGGTTGAAACAGGATAAGCATTTTGAAGCCCAATATCTGGCGGTGGGCATGCTGGGCTTTCTGCCGTCTGATTTCAAGCAACAGGTGATGAAACGCCTGCAAACCTGGATAAAACCTGAAGTGGATGAATTGCTGCTGGATGCAGCATTGGGTTCAGCTCAACATTTTTTCAGTGAGCATGACCTTGAAAGCTGGTTAAGGCAAATCCAACGCTGGATTGAGACTGGTGATATGCACTTATTGAAAATCGGCTTGCGCGGATTAAAATTGCTGGTCGAAGATGCCCATTTTGATCAATTTGAAAAAGTCTTTGCGCTTCTAACTCCATTTTTCCTTCATCCGGAGCTTTCCTTTCAACGGAATACACTGGAAGTGGTGAAATCACTCATCAACCGCTCAGAAATGGAATCCTCAGCATTCATACATTCTATTCTGCAAAGAACCGGGGATGCAGCAACCCTGCGATTAATTCGCCGAGCCATTTCTTTTTTCTCAACTGATGTCCAGGAGCGACTGAACAAAGCCATACCGGCTCTCTGATTTTTTGGCAACCAGCTATGGTATAATTTTGCATCGACATGTCCCTCCTGCGGCTAAACGCTGCGGGTGAGGAGACTTGCTAAGAAAAGGAGAAGCAGTTGTCATGCCATTAACAAAAGAACTTAAAGACAAGATCATCACGGAGTATCATCACCACCCGACCGATACCGGTTCGGCTGAGGTCCAGATTGCCCTGATTGACCAACCGCATCCAGCAATTGACATCACATTTGCAAAATAACAAACATGACGAAAGTTCACGGCATGGGTTGATCAAACTGGTGGGGCAGCGCAGGCGCTTCCTGGCCTATTTGCGCAAGAAGGATTACCAGCGGTATCTATCGCTTACGCAAAGCTTGAATTTACGTTCCAAATAAACCGTGTACCACCAGCGAGTAGATGGCAACCGAAACACCATCTACTCCTTTTTTGGTACAACATTCATCAGGCCTGCTGGTCGGGAATTGAAACATGCTGAGTAATACTTTTTCTCAACATCTTTCAGTCCCTGACTGAGCGGGGAAAAGAGGAAAAAATGCAACAACAATCTAAAGTTTTTACAGCGCAGCTGGGCAACCAGACCTTTACTTTTGAAACCGGCAAATTGGCCGGACAAGCCGGCGGGTCAGTGACCCTGCGCCTTGGTGATTCGGTGGTATTTGCCGCCGCCACCATCAGCGACAAAATCCGTGAAGGGATCGACTTCTTTCCACTCAGCGTGGAATACGAAGAAAAGTTGTATGCAGGCGGACGCATCCCCGGTTCTTTCTTCCGGCGGGAAGGCCGCCCAAGCGATGAGTCGGTGCTGGTCGCGCGCCTGACCGACCGACCCCTGCGGCCTTTATTCAACCAGGACATGCGCAATGAAGTGCAGGTGATGATGTTCACCCTTTCATCCGATGGGGAAAACCCGCTGGACATCCTGGCAGTCAATGCCGCTTCTGCCGCCATCATGATTTCTGACATCCCCTGGGATGGCCCGGTCGGAGCCATTCGCATCGGAAGAATCGATGGGAAATTCATTACCAATCCCACATACGAACAAATTGAGCATTCCGACCTCGACCTGCGCCTGGCCGGAACCAAGGATGCCATATTGATGGTTGAGTGCGGATCTGATGAAGTCAACGAAGCGGACATGATTGCTGCCATCAGCGTTGGACACGAAGCCATCAAGACTCTGGCAGAACTCCAGGAGAAAATGGCAGCCGAGGTCGGCAAACCCAAGCGCGATGTGAAAATATATTCGCTGGATGCACATCTGACTTCGAAAGTATCCAACCTGGCTGCTACGGATATCACCAAAGCGCTGGATGCACCCCATAAAAAAGCGGAATTGGATGAAGCCATCAAATCCATCGAAGAAAAAGCTGTCAGCGAATTGGCTGGAGAAGACACCGAGCTTGCTGCCAATGTAAAACTGGCATTCTCGGAAGTCTACAAAAAAGTGGTGCGCGAAAGGATTCTCGGCAAGGGATTGCGTCCGGATGGGCGCAAACTGGATGAAATCCGCCCCATCTGGTGCGAGATCGGCATCAGCCCGCGCGCGCATGGTTCAGGTTTGTTCACCCGCGGCGAAACGCAAGTGGTCACCCTGGCAACCCTGGGAACCCCCAAGGAAGCCCAGGAGCTGGATTCGCTCAGCCCGATGGATTCCAAGCGGTATATGCACCATTACAATTTCCCGCCTTACTCCACCGGCGAGGTTTACATGCCGCGCCGCTCCCGCCGCGAGGTGGGACATGGTGCTCTGGCTGAAAGGGCACTGGTTCCTGTCTTGCCCGACGAAAAGGATTTTCCTTACACCATGCGCTTGGTTTCGGAAGTCTTGTCTTCCAACGGTTCCACCTCCATGGCTTCAGTATGCGGTTCCACCCTGGCACTGATGGATACCGGTGTGCCGATCAAAGCACCGGTGGCAGGCATTGCCATGGGCTTGATAAAAGAAATGGACCAGTACAAAGTGCTGACTGACATCCAGGGTCTTGAAGACCACCTAGGTGATATGGACTTCAAGGTTGCGGGAACCGAGCACGGCATTACCGCGCTGCAAATGGACATCAAGATCAAGGGCATCACGCCGCAAATCATGTCTGAAGCGCTGGCTCAGGCAAAAACCGCTCGTATGGAAATCCTGGAGAAAATCCGACAGGTGATCGCTGAACCGCACAAGGAATTGAAATCCTTTGTGCCGCGCATCACCACCGTGCATATCCCTGTGGATAAAATCGGCGCCATCATCGGCCCGGGTGGAAAGATGATCCGCGCCATCCAGGAAGAAACCCACACCAAGATCGATATTGACGATGACGGCACGGTCTATATTGCCGCTGCCGATCAAAATAATGAGGCGGAAGCCCGCGCGCGCATTGAAGCCCTGGTTGAAGTGCCGGTGGTTGGGCGCATCTATACCGGCAAGGTGGTGCGCATCGCTGATTTCGGCGCTTTTGTGGAAATCATGCCCGGTGTGGATGGCATGGTGCATATCTCCCAGCTCGATAGCGAGCGGATTGAAAAAGTGGAAGATATCGCCCAGATGGGCGAGGATTTGACCGTCATGGTCACCAACATTGATGAGAACGGGAAGATCCGCCTGTCACGAACTGCAGTGCTGGAAGGGTGGTCGGTGGAAGAAGCCCAGCAGCGTGACGGAGGAAACCGGGGCGGACGTCCCGGGGGAAGCCGGCCGCGTAGCGATGACCGGCGCAGGGATAACCGCCGATAAACAATTAACAAAAAAAGGCCAGCGGCAAGCTGACCTTTTTTTATTTTCGCACCACGCCCCTTAATCTAGTGGGGAGATAGGGCATCACAGGACCGGGGATGCCCAGTTTTTTTGAAAGGGCAGCCCGCATGGCGGTGCGGTCATCCCAGGCATATTCGGTGGTGTCAAAACACATGGATTGTTCATGTCCCTTGCCGCAGGCGATTACCAGGTCACCCGGCTGCGCCAAGTTCACCGCCTGCTGGATTGCGTCACCACGGTCGGAAATGGAAAAATAGGATTCTCCGAATCTTCCGCCGCTTTTTAGAGCGGCGTCTTCCATTTCGGCCAGGATATCGCGTAGCTTCTCTGTGCGTGGGTCTTCAGCGGTCAGGATGGTCAAATCGGCAAGTTTAATGGATTCTTCAGCCATCATGCGCCGTTTCGCCTTGTCCCGCAGCCCGGCAGAGCCAAAAACGACAATCACCCGCCCTTTGGTCAATTGACGGGCACTCTCAAGAGCCACTTTAAGCGCATTGGGTGTATGGGCAAAATCCACGATGGCAGTAAAACCCTGTCCCAGGTCAATCAGTTCCTGCCTGCCTGGGACGGCAGTTAGCGCAGCAATTCCTTGCACTGCCACAACAGGGTCGATCCCCAACCCACCCACGCAGGCGGAAAAGGCAGCCAGGATATTAGCCGCGTTGTAGGCGCCCAACAAGGGGCTGATGATTTCCCATGCTTTCTTTTTGTGATGAATGGAAAAAGTAAGACCCCGGGAAGTTGAAATCAAATCGGAGGCAAGAAAATCACTGGCGGTGTTGCAGCTATACGCAATTCTTTGGATGCCAGATAGTGGTTTTTCATCCAGAATTTCAGTCAAGAATGGAAAGGAAATGTCATCTTGATTGATTACCGCCATCTTTGGAGTTTTAAACTTCTTTGCATCCGTTCTGGCAACCTGTCGTATTAACTGCGCCTTGGACTGCAAATAGTTGGTGTAATTTCCGTGGTAGTCCAGGTGTTCATGAGTGATGTTGGTGATGACAGCCAAATCAAATTCACATTCCGCCACCCTTTTCTGGTCCAGCCCGTGCGAGGTGGTTTCCAGGACCACATGGCTGATACCCTTACCAACCATCTTTGCCAATAATTGCTGAACGAGAGGCGCTTCGGGAGTGGTGACATGATAACCGGTATCGAGCGTCTCATCTCCAAAGACCGCATTGACGGTTGAGATCATGCCCGCATTCAAACCGGCTGCCTGCAAGATCTTGTAGATCAGGTTGGTGGTGGTGGTCTTTCCATCTGTGCCGGTTACTCCTATCATTGTCATTTCCCGGCCAGGATGGTTATAAAAAGCGGATGACAGGCGAGCAAGCTTAAGGCGGATATCCTCCACGACCAAATATGGGACAGTCAACCCACTCAAAGCTGCACTACCGACCACCGCCGCCGCCCCCTTTTGGATGGCATCCCCGATGAAATCATGTCCATCCCTCTGCCCGCCCGTCATTGCCACGAAAAGATTGCCGGGTTTCACCTCGCGGGAATCCAAGACAATTCCAGTGATGAGCGGGTTTGATCCTTCACCACATTTGCATGTGAATTCCCCCAACTCAGCAAACAATTGGTTCAGTGGTTTTGAAAAATCAGTCATGGCCAAGAGAGTGGTAGTGTATTTTTTTAAGTAATCCGCGCATCAACAACCAGTTGATTATTACAATGATTGGGATACTAATAAGCAAAGGCCAGAAACTCAGCGAAGAGAAGTTATCGGATTTTTGTCCTAACAAATATCCCATCAAGAGAGCCAATATGCCGGCACAGAGTGAAAACAAGCCCATGCGCAGGAAAGTCCTGCTGATTTCCTTTTTAATCTCAACCTGATTGGTTTCCATGCCATCCAAAGAAATCATAGCTGCAGATTATATCATCCGGGTTTTCTTCGAAGTAACCCGATCAGATTTAAACACATTAGGAAGAAAACCGATAACAATAATCCCAGGATCATAAACGTGCGCAAGTTTCGCAGCGACAGGCCAAGAAAGTCCACCACCTGGATGCGCAGTGGCAACGCAAAGCGGGTAATCTGCCATTGACTCGAACCGGTTGCATCAGTAATGTGAACATAAATCCAAATATTCCCGGTAATATTGCCGCTCCGCACAGGGATGATGTTCCAATGAAATTGAGCTTGTTGCCCTGACCGGATGGGAGCAAAGATGGTATCCCCGGAGAGCAGTTCCACCGAATCAAGGTTCATCCGCACTTCATAGTAATTATTATATTTTTCTTGAAGACTTGCCGTTTGTTCTTGGATCAAATCAGGAAGGATTATGTTCACCTTGACTGCCCCTTCTTCAAACAGCCATATTTTTTGCGGATGGCGCAACATCATCTCAGCCTGGGAATCAAATAAGAAGTCGGGCAAATCAGCTGGAATGTCTCCTGACCATGATTTTCGATCCAACAAGGCAAAATTGATTTGTTTTTCAATAGCCGGAAAAGGCAACAAATACGTCAATGCCAATCCTAAGATAAAAATCAGGAGTAGGACAACCATCCATACATTAGTCTTCCACAATTCTTTCATGATCAAAATCCGTTTAATATTCTAACTTATCCTCAAAAGAAGATTATTTCTTTCGGACTGGGAATATGTCCACATTAATAAATGATACACTTACCAAGACAGCAATTACATTTCCACCAGGAGATCTCATGCCCCATCACCCTGCCGAACCATTCCGCATTAAATCTATTGAACCGATCCGCCTCATCCCCCCTGAAGAAAGAAAAAAAGCGCTGATCAATGCCGGCTACAACATCTTCGCATTGAGAGCCGAGGATGTTTACATTGACCTGCTGACCGATTCCGGTACCGGGGCGATGAGCCAGGAGCAGTGGGCTGCCATCATGCAGGGGGACGAATCCTATTCCGGGGCGCGCTCTTTTTTTCGCCTGCAGGATGCTGTAAAAAAGATTTTCGGGTTCGAGTATTTTGTCCCCACCCACCAGGGACGCGCGGCGGAAAACATCCTTGCCGCTATCCTGGTGCAAAAAGGGATGATGATCCCTTCCAACACCCACTTTGACACCACGGACGCTAACATTTGTGCGCGCGGCGGTGAACCGGTCAACCTGGTCAATGAAGACGCATACGACCCTGGCAAGCAATTGCCATTCAAAGGAAATATGGATGTTGACATGCTCAGGGATTTCATCAATAACAACCAAAAGAACATCCCTTTCGGAATGATGACCATCACCAACAATGCCGGCGGAGGCCAGCCGGTTTCGCTGGAAAACATCCGCGAGGTTTCTGCGGTGTACCACGAGTCCGGCATTCCATTTTTCATCGACGCCTGCCGTTTTGCGGAAAATTGTTATTTCATCAAGCTGCGCGAGAAAGGATACGAAAATAAATCCACGCTTGAGATCGCCAATGAAATCTTCAGCCTGGCGGACGGGATGACGATGAGCGCCAAGAAGGATGCCATTGTCAACATCGGCGGATTGCTGGCCATGCGGGACAAGGAACTGTACCAAAAGGTCTGCAACGAGCTGATCCTGCGCGAGGGTTTCCCGACCTATGGCGGGCTGGCCGGGCGCGACCTGGATGCCATGGCCGTCGGTCTGTGGGAAGGACTGGATGAGGCCTACCTGGCCTACCGGCTGGAACAGACCGCTTACCTGGCCGAAAAAGTCCGTTCGGCTGGCATTCCCATCATTGAACCGCCCGGAGGTCATGCCGTTTACCTGGATGCCGGCCATTTCCTCAGCCATATACCGCAGGCGCAATTCCCCGGGCAGGCCTTGTCTGCTGCGTTGTACCTGGAAGGCGGCATCCGCACAGTGGAGATCGGTTCGGTCATGTTCGCCCACCCTGACCCCAAAAGCGGAGAAATGGTTCATCCCAAACTGGAACTGGTGCGCATGGCCATCCCGCGGCGGGTCTACACCCAAAGCCACCTGGATTACGTGGGTGAAACAATAAAAGTTATTGCACAAAAAAAAGCTCAATTGAAGGGGTTAAAGATCGTGTACGCTCCGCCGCTTTTACGCCATTTCACCGCCAGGTTCGAAGAAGTGTAACTTCTTGAGGTCAGCCCATTATGCCAAACGACCTGAACAAATACACCAGTGAAACCATTCGCCGCCTGGTCTATGGCACGCTGATCATCCTCTTTACCGTCGGCCTGGGGTTGATCTGGTTTTTCTATGGAGCCAGGGCAGCTGGTATGGGTTTCCTTTGTCTGATCGGTGCCTCGATACCGGTTTTTTTGGTCATTGGTGTCCTCTTTGGCATGGACTTTTTTATTAAACGGATCGATAAAAAATAAGCCATCCTTCTACTTGTATTGCTTCTGGATAATAAAAAGAGTTGGATTTCGTCCCAACTCTTTTTTCTTGTTTGCAAGGATGGATTTATATAAAGCCCATCTCCTTGCCTACTTTTTTAAATACCTCCAGCACCTTGGTCATCTGGGCATCGGTGTGGGTGGCCATATAACTGGTACGCAGCATCTGCCTACCATCGGAAACTGCCGGGCTGAGCACCGGGTTGACAAACACGCCATTATCAAACAGCAAGCGCCAGGTGCGGAGGGTGCGCATGTCATCGCCGATCAGGATGGGGATGACCGGGGTGGTGGAATTGCCGATGTCAAAGCCCAATTCGCGGTATCCCTGGCGCATGCGGTCCGCCACCTGCTTGAGCTGTTGAATCCGCTCCGGTTCCTCGCGGATGACCTGCAGGGCAGCCAGGGCTGCGGCAGCGTTGGAAGGCGGCACACTGGCACTGAAAATGAGCGAACGGGCATGATGCTTGATGTAATGAATGACATCCTCATCCCCGGCCACAAACCCACCCAGAGAAGCCAGCGATTTGCTGAAAGTGGACATGATCAGGTCCACCTGGTCCGTGACATTAAATGAGCGGCTGTCCCGTGCCCTTCACCCAGTACACCCAACGCATGGGCATCATCCACCATCAGGCGCGCGCCAAATTGTTTGCACAAGGCAATGATCTCGGGAAGCGGAGCGATATCCCCTTCCATGCTGAACAAGCCATCCACCACCACCAGCTTTCCCTTCTCATCCGATATATCCTGAAGTGTATCCTTGAGACTATCCAGGTCATTGTGAAAAAAGCGCTTGATCCTGCCGCCCGATAAACGGGCGCCATCCACGATGCTGGCGTGGTCTTCCTTGTCAAGTATGATCACATCCTCCGCCCCGATGATGGAGCTGACGGTGCCCAGGTTGGTCTGCATGCCGGTGGAAAACACCAATGCCGCCTGCTTGCCGGTAAAATCCGCCAGTTCATGCTCCAGCCGCTCATGCATCTCCAGGGTGCCATTGAGGAAGCGCGACCCGGTACAACTGGTGCCAAAGCGTTCAATGGCATCCATGGCTGCCTGGCGCACCTTAGGGTGGGTGGTTAATCCCAGATAATTATTGGAACCGCACATGATCAGACGCCTGCCCTGAAAAACCGCCTCAGTGCCTTCGTTCTCGTCCATGGCAATGAAATAAGGGTAAAGGCCAATTGCCATGGCTTCTTTTGCTTCAGTGTAATGCGAACATTTTTCAAATAAATCCATGATTGCCTGCCTCTTCAAAAAAATGATGAATAGATTATTTCTTCTTTTGTGCGCTGGAAATCAGCCAATCCATGATCGGATAAACAGCACCACTTAATATTCCGCTCAAGCGGTAGATGACCTTGTTCTCCAGCCCGGGCATGATCAAATAACGCCCACCTTCCACCCCGCGCAGGATGGACTTTGCCACGTTTTCAGGTTTCATCTTCCCCCCGCTTGAGGCAAGCGCTTTCGTCTCAGCCGGCTTGTATTTTTCCTCGTATTCCAACTGGGGGGTATCGGTATCCGGTGGAAAGACAAGTGAAACGCCAATGCCGTGCGGTTTCAGTTCAGCGCGCAGGGCGTCCGAAAAGCCGCGCACCGCGTACTTGGAGGCACTGTAGGCAGTGTATCCGAACACGCCCAGGTAGCCGGCCATGGAGGAAATGTTGACAATGTAGCCGGATCTCCTCTCCATCATTCCCGGCAGTAGCGCTTTGACCACATGTACCGTGCCGAAATAATTGACATCCATCATCCAGTGGAAGATCTTCATCTCCATTCCCTGCACATAACCGGGATGCGCCACACCGGCGGAATTGACCACCAGGTCGGGCAAGCCAACGTTCTTGATTAATTTCTTAATCGCTGAATTGACCAGGATCTCACTGGAAACATCCACTTCAAGGATGCCAAAGGATTTGCCATCCCCGATGGCAAATGACTTTATTTGTTGCAAACCCTCGGCTAATTTTTCTTCCCGGCGCGCCAGGATATGGACATTGGCACCCATGGTAGCCAGCAGGCAGGCGGTGGCCAAACCGATGCCGCTGGAACCCCCGGTAACCAGCACTAATTTTCCTGAAAAGTCTTTAATATTCATCATCCTTCATTTAAACCCATTTTGCTTATGGAAGTTACCTGAACACAGGGGTTAATTTATACCGGATTCCGGTCGAACATGAAATATAAAACTGAAAAGAAAAGAACAGAACGAAATTATAACGGATATCATGATATAAAGTGGGCATATCCAGACTCAACCGAGGAATCCACCATGCCCAAAGAAAAAGATGTATATAACAAACATGCTGACCGCTATGACCATTTGATCCAACGTGAGGATTTTCAGCAAAACATCTTAAGCGCCGTTCAATCCATCATCCCTCTAGAGAATAAAACGGTGCTTGATATTGGCGCAGGCACCGGCCGCCTGACCCGCATCCTCTCGCCGCATGTAAAAACCATCGCGGCCATGGACCTCTCACTGGCAATGATCGATGCAGCTAAAAGCGTTTTGCAGCAGTCTGGGGTGGGAAACTGGAGCCTGGCGGTGGGCGACAATGCCTGCCTGCCGGTAAAAGATACTTCTGCCGACCTGGTGGTTTCCGGCTGGAGTTTTTGCTACCTGGCGGTGTGGGGCGGAGACCAATGGCGGGCCCGGCTGCAAACCGGTTTGGATGGCATCCGGCGTGTGCTGCGCAAGGACGGCATGCTCATCATCCTGGAGACGATGGGCACAGGGTTCGAAAGCCCCAACCCTCCGCCGCATTTGGATAATTACTTCCAGTTCCTCAAGGAAGCGGGTTTTTCATTTAAATGGATTCGCACCGACTATCAATTTGCCTCGCAGGCCGAAGCTGAGGAACTATCCGAATTCTTTTTTGGGGATGAGCTGACCGAAAAAGTCAAGCAAAAAAAATGGGTCATCCTGCCGGAATGCACCGGGGTATGGTGGCTGAAATTTTAATGATTGGTTCCTAAACCACTTTTGATTCACGAGGAAGGCGCCAGCTTGGCGACGCGATCTCGTTGACGAGAAATGGATCGCTTCGCCAAAGACCGGCTCGCGAATTTGTAAACGGCGATGGGGACGTCGCCTAGATCAAAGAGAATAATAAAAAAGTATTAGCGATTCGAGCCGGTGCGATTGGGCTGAACTTGCGGCAGCCGGTCCCCGCCCCCGCCAAAACCGCCCATGATGCCAAACAGAGCGCGGTTGCTGGCCGAATCAGCACCTGAGGTGGTCAGGGCGATCAGCACCGTATCGCCTTCCTTAATATCACCGCCCAGCACTTCGGTAAAGGAATCCGATTTCAAGCCGGTCTGGATCTCGAGGGGGGCCATATTGCCGTCGCGGCTGACCAGAACTACCGAATCGCCGCGGTTATTGACAGTAACAGCCTGGTTGGGCACCAGGAGGGCATTCTGCACCTTATTGATGATGATGATGATGGTGGCGGAGAAACCGGGCTTGACCAGCTCGTCCGCATCCAGCACCTGAACGGTGACCCCGAACTGCACCACGCCGGAAGAACTGGAGCCGGCATTGCCGATCTTGGTCACCACCCCATTATAGGTGCGGGAAGGAATGGCGGCGAAGGAGATGACCGCTTCCTGCCCGACCGCCAGCTTGTTAATGTCCACCTCGGAAATGCTGACATCGATCATCAGGTGGTTGAGGTCATCCAGCTGCACCGCTTCCGTGCCGCTGGCGACGGATTCACCTGCTGAGGTCAAAAGGTCAGTGATGGTGCCGGAAAATGGGGCCATGACCCTGGAGGAATTGATGGTATTGGTCAATGCCTGCACTTTGGCTTCGGCAGCCTCAATGTAAGAGGGCTTATTGTTGTAAAGTTTTTCCCAGGTGATCTTAGCCTGCGCCAGGTTCGTTTGTGCCGCATCATAGCGGTTGAAGACGGTTTCCAGTGAATAATTCCAGTAATTGCCGATGATGCGAGTGAGATTGATGATGGCGGAATCACGCTGCAGGCTGGCATTGCGCAATTTCTCCGCAGCCTGCAATTTCTGCGGGTCGTTTTTTGGTTTTTCGATCAATGCATCATGTTCATTTTTTGCGGTCAGGTAGGTTTCATTGGCAGCTTCATACGCCTTCCTGCCAGCCGCAATTTTGTCCTCCGCTGCCCCGGTGGTGATGTAATAATCACGGGTTACTTTCTTAATGGTGTAGTCATACTGGGCATCCGCCAGTGCCTGGGCAGCTGTTTCCAGGTCCGGGTTGCCAACCTTCAGTTTTTCCAGGTCCAGCCGGGCTGTCAATAAATCTGTCTTGGCATCCAATAAGGAGGCGGGAAGGGACTCATCCTGCAAGCTGAGAATGGAATCGCCTGCTTTGACCCTGTCACCCACTTTCACCTTCACTTCAGCCACCACCCCGCTGGTCTGCCAGGCTAACACCGCCGAGGGAATGGCCTTGACATTGCCAACCACATCGATGGTTTGGGTGATATCCCCGCGGGAGATCTTCACCGAGCGGTAAGTAACCTGGCTGCTTGAGCGGGTGCGGGAATTTAGCAATAAGAACGACCCCACAACGATAACCACCAAAGCAACCACAAGAACAATTGAGGTCTTGCGATGACCGGAAATCCATTTCTTTGCCTTCAAAAAGAATTTCTGAAAATTTTCAAGCAATTTTTTCATATGGATTTCATCCCAATTTTATTTTAGAAATTCAATAATACCATCACCTTAATAATTTGAATCCTCCACCTGCCAGAGGAGATGGAGGATTATACAGGGTCAACTTTACCAGTAGAATTATTTTCACTTGCATTTGCCTACTCAGTACGCAGGGCCTCCACCGGTTCCAGTTTAGCGGCCCGCCGGGCAGGATAGATGCCAAACACCAGGCCAACCACAATTGAAAAGATGGTTGCCAGCAGCACCACATCCATGGTGACAACCGGGTTGAGGGTGGTGCTGCCCGAGGCAGCCAGGATGCGGATGACCTCGGAGATACCCCAGCCCAACAGGACTCCCACAATTCCGCCCACAAAACCGATGATGAGCGATTCGAGCATGAACTGGCTGAGGATGTCACCATCGCGGGCGCCGAGCGCCTTGCGCAGGCCGATCTCACGGGTGCGTTCGATCACCGACACCAGCATGATGTTCATGATACCGATGCCTCCCACCAACAGGGAAATGGCACCAATACCGCCCAGGAAGAGAGTCAGGATGCCGGCCACGGAGGTGGCTGTTTCGGTGATGGCTTCCTGGGAGAGAACGGTGAAGTCGTTGGAGCCGCTGGCGCTGATGTTATGGCGTGAGCGCATCAGAGCTTTGACCTCGGCAATGACCGTATTTACAGTCTCCGGGCTGGAAGCGGAAATGGAGATCATATTGATCTGGTCCTTGATGGAGGTGCGCGTCACCAGCCGCACCTGTGCGGTGGTCAGCGGCACAATGACCTGGTTGTCATTTGAACCGGATTCAGTGCCCCCCTGAGAACCAACCACACCGATCACGGTGAAAACATTGCTGCCAATTTTCACCTTCTTCCCGATCGCCTGGGCGGTGCTGCCAAACAAGTTGGTGACTACATTCTTGCCGATAACGACCACCGAAGCACTGACATCATAATCGGATTGAGTGAAAATCGAACCGGATGACAGGGTGATATTGCGGATTTGGAAATAGGTGGGGGTGGTGCCAACCAGCTGGGCAAAGGTGGACTCGCCCGCAAACTCCATGGTGGTATTGGTCGTGACCGAGGGAGAAACCGCCGAAATGGATGAAGAGGTCTCCTTCAATTTTTCAATGGCTTTGGCATCATTCAGGGTGAGCGGCTTTGAATTGGTCACATTACTGTCCCTTGACACGAACACCAGGTTGGTGCCCATGGACTGGATGCGGCTGGTGATGGAGGTTGAGGCACCCTTGCCAATGGCCATCATGCTCACCACGGCTGCCACACCGATGATGATACCCAGCATGGTCAAGCCCGTTCTGAGCTTGTTGGTATTTAAGCTGTGAAATGCTTCAATTAATAATTTCTTAATGGTCATTTTTCACCATCCCATCTTCCAATTGCACCAGGCGGTGGGTTAATTTTGCCACTTCAATCGCGTGAGTGACAATGATCAAAGTAACGCCACGTTCTTTATTGATCCTAATCAAGAGATCCATGATCTCCCTGCCGGATTTGGAATCAAGGTTACCGGTCGGCTCATCCGCCAGCAAAATGGATGGCTGGTTCACCAATGCCCTGGCAATGGCCACCCGCTGCTGTTCTCCACCTGACATTTCAACCGGCTTGTGAAGCACGCGGTCCTTCAGGCCGACCTGGGTTAATAATTCCTTTGCCCTACCGGCGCCGTCCTTCACCTCTTCCCCACGCACATAATTGAGAGGCAGCATGACGTTCGCCATGGCGCTCAAACGCGGCAGAAGGTTGTAACTCTGGAAAATAAAACCGACTTCCTTATTGCGGATTTGTGCAAGCTCATTGCCATCCATCCTGGATACATCTTTGCCATTGAGAACGTATCTACCGGAGGTGGGTTTATCCAGGCATCCCAGCAAATGCATCAGGGTGGATTTGCCCGAACCGGATGGACCCATGATGGCAAGTATTTCACCCTTATCAATCGTGAGTGACACCCCGCGCAAGGCATGCACTTCCACCATGCCCATTTGGTAGGTCTTTTTCAGGTCTTTTGCTTCAACGACTTTTGCAGACATTGTATTTCCTGTTCTTTTTTTTAGTTTCGGTTGGATGAACCGGAAGCCTGCGGGATGCGCGGAGGTTCACCGCCACCAAAACCACCGCCCATGATGTTGAACATGGAACGGTTGGAGGCTGAGTCGGAGCCGCTGATTGAGACGACGATCATCACCGTATCACCTTCCTTCAGGCTGCTGCTGGAAATCTGGGTATAGGTATCATCCTTGGAACCAACCTCAATTTCAACCGGTGTATTTTTACCATTAATACTGACCAACACAAATGACTTTGTGTTGGCGTCATTTGTCATGACCGCCGCACTGGGTACCAGCAGCACGTCTTCCACTTTATTGGTAATGATGCTGATGCTGGCGGAGAATCCAGGTTTGACATGCTCATCCGCATCCAGCATCTTGATGGTGGCATAAAATTGCACCACCCCGGAAGAATCGCTGCCCGCCCTGCCTACCTGTTCCACCACGCCATGATAGGTCTTGCCGCTGATGGCGGCAAAAGTGATCTCGGCTTCCTGGCCAATGGCCAATTTATTGACATCCACCTCAGATACGCTGAAAGTGATCTTGAGGGTATTGACATCATCCAATTGAAGGGCTTTCTCCCCGGATGCAACCGTTTGACCTTTACTGGCAAGCAAATCAGTTACGGTCCCGCTAAAAGGTGCAATGATCTTTGCTGATTTAACCGAATTTTGCAAAGCCTGCACTTTGGCTTCGGCGGCTTTAATATAGGGGGTGGCATCCTTGTATGCCTGCCAGGTGGCTTCCGCCTCAGCCAGGGTGGCCTTGGCTACATCAAACTCAAGGAAAGCCTGTTCCACGACATTATTGTTACCATAACCGTTCCCGATCAGATAATTCAAATTGCGGGAAGCTTTATTAAATGCCAGTTCGGCTGTTTTCATGGTCTCGTATGCCTTATCCCTGATAGCCGTTAACGCATCAGCTGGTTCTTTCGTTTCAACCGGGGTTGCCGCCTGATCAGAGGAAGTCTGGGATACTGCTGCATTTTCAGCAGCTGCAGCCGGTGTTAATTCCACTGCCGCAGATTGGATACCAACCTGCTTGACCGCTAGCGCCAGTTTCTCATATTCCTGTTGGGCATTCCAAAAAACCGACTTGGTTTCATAATATTTCTCGCGGGCGGCATCTATGGCCGCATCTGAAACACCCGTGACAATCCACCATTCCCTGCCGGCAAGTTCCTTGTCATATGACCGCTTTGCTTCAGCCAGTGCCTGGGTGGCGGTTTGAAGCTGCATGTTGCCAGCTTTTAGCGTTTCCAGGGTCAATTTGGCTGTCAGCAGGTCATTTTGGGCGGTCAGGATGGACGAATCGACTGAACTATCCACCAGGGTGGCCAAAACATCGCCTTCTTTTACCTGGTCACCAATTTTGACGTTCACTGACCCCACCACACCGGAGGTCTTCCAATTCATGATCGCCGAAGGGACTGCTTCAATATTTCCAACCGCATCGATCGTCTGGGTGATGGTTCCCCTGGTTACTTTTACTGGCGTATAGGTGGTACCATTGGATTTTCCGGAATAATTGCCCAGAAGAATTACCAATAAAACAACCAGCACCAGTACGACGGCGGTTAATCCAATAGCCAGCTTGCGTTTGGATCGATAGTACCCGGATACTCTTTTTGTCATATCCCCCAGGAAGTTCTTCAGTTTTTCCTGCCATTTTTCTTTTTTCATGCTTCATCCTCTCCAACTCAATTTGCTGATAATCATAAGATCTTCTCTATTTATTGTTGAGTGGGCATAATCATCCATGACCGTGAGCCGTATCAACAAAGGATATGACAGCTGTCATATGCGCATATCATTGGCGTAACAGGCTAGTCAAAACCAAGTGTGTTAAGATAATCTCATGAATCAGGAGAATTTGAATCAAAGGATCATCCCCCTTTTAAGGCTTTCGATCTTTATCCAGATATTCATCTATTTGATCGATTTCAACCTTCAGCCACGCAGACCGGGTCAACCCGCACAGCTGCTGCTATTTGAGTCCTCCACCATCATCCCGGTCATCCTGATGTCCCTCATCCTGGTTGCCTTGTTTATTCCGACCATCCAAAAGAGGATATCCCACAAATCCATTTTGGTCATCCTGTTTGCCCAGACCTTCATCACCATCGGTTCGCGGTTCCTGTTCTCCCTGGCATCCAACCGCATATTTCCCTCGCCTGCCATCGGGTTATCCCGCTGGGATACCCTTATTTTCCTCATCCTACCTTTAATATATATCGCCTGGCAGTATCCATTCACTTATGTTATCGCTTTCTGCGGAGTGGTCACCATCACTGAAATCATTCCGACCATATTATTGACGCGCAGTGAGTGGAATTGGTTTTTTATTGCCATCAATATCTCCAGCATCATCGGGCGCGGATTGATACTGGTGCTCATCGGCTGGATCGAGTCACGGCTGGTGGAGCTTCAAAAAAACCAGCAACGGCAGCTGGAGATTTCCAACCGGAAACTGCGCAAATATGCGCTCACCGCAGAGCGCCTGGCGCAAAGCCATGAACGCAACCGCATCGCGCGGGAACTGCACGATACCCTGGCTCACACGCTGAGCAGCGTTTCAGTTCAATTGGAAGCGGTAAAAGCATTATTTGAAGTGAACCCCGGTGAATCCCAAAAACTGCTTTCCAAATCCATTGAGAACACGCGCAACGGTCTCAAAGAAACCAGGCGTACATTGAAAGACCTGCGCTCCTCACAACTGGAATCCCTCGGCCTGGTTGGCGCAGTTAACTATGTCATTCAATCCGCCAAGCAAAGGACCGGGATGCACATTGAGGCCATCCTGGGGAAAGACTTGGATTCCCTTGACGATGAAACCAGCCACAGCATTTACCGCATCGTCCAGGAAGCGGTGGAAAATATCATCCGCCATTCCAATGCCAGCCATGCTTCACTATCGCTGCTAAACCACAAAAATGAGATCCACTTATCCATTTCTGATGACGGGTCAGGTTTTTCCAGGAAAATCATCAAAGACAAAGACAGTTATGGTATTCGTGGAATGCGTGAACGGGTTGAAGCATTAGGAGGCACTTTTACCATGGATAGCCAACCTCAAAAAGGAACCCGGATCGAAGTCATTTTGGAGAAGGACCATGATTAAGGTATTCATTTGCGATGACCAGGAGGTTGTCTGCCAGGGATTGGAAGCCATCCTCGGAACCGCGAAGGAGCTTGAGGTCGCTGGAATTGCCAATAATGGCCAGGAACTGATCGAGCTCCTTGAGCGCAAACAGGCAGATGTAATTTTGATGGATTTGAAAATGCCGATATTGAATGGCATCCAGGCCTCCAAGCTCATCAAGGAGAAATACCCGGCAATCAAGATCCTGGTGCTCACCACCTATGATGCAGATGAATGGTTATTCGATGCCATCCGCAATGGCGCCGACGGGTACCTGCTCAAGGACACCTCACGTGAACATCTCATCCTAGCCATCCGTGAGGTGTTCGAAGGCAAAACTCCCGTGGATACCAAAATTGCCGGCAAATTATTCACCAGAATCGCCAAAAGCCCCATGCAGGAATCCACAACCATCGGCAAGGACCTGAGCGAGCGAGAGATGCAAATCCTCAAGTGCCTTTCACGAGGCATGTCCAACGCTGATATCTCTCATGAACTATACCTTTCAGAAGGGACAGTGCGCAATTACATCAGCAGCATCCTGGAGAAACTGGAAGTGGACGACCGCACACAAGCCGCTGTCTTGGCTTTGCGTTATGGCCTGGTGGATTGATTCGGCCCAGAATATTTAAAGACCGATCTTCTTTGCCATCTCCCAGATGGCATCCATTTCCTCCAATTTCATATCCTGCAATTTCCGTCCCTGCTGTCGTGCCTGGTCTTCAATGAATTTAAAACGATTGTAAAAACGGGTGGTCATCTTTCTCAGAGCGCTTTCAGCATCCACATCATACCAGCGCACCAGGTTCACCACCGCAAACAGGAGATCCCCCAGCTCCTCTTCCCGTCTTGCCTGGGTTGGCGCAGCTTTCAATTCAGCCAGTTCTTCATATACTTTATCCACAACCGGTTTGATCTCCGGCCAGTCAAACCCGATGCGGGCTGCCCTTTGCTGATAGGCTTGTGCCAGAGACAGGGCTGGCATCAGGCGGGGAACACTCGTTAGAATTCCATGGTCTTCTCCCTTTCCGTTTTCAAGACGTTCAATGGACTTCAATTCTTCCCATTTGTGAATGACTGCCCTGGCATCTTTTATTTTTACGTCCTGGAAAACGTGCGGGTGACGGTGAACAATTTTGCGATGAATACCCTGGATCACCTGGGAAAGTGTGAATTCATTTTTTTCACTCGATATTTGTGCATGAAGAACGATCTGTAAAAGCAGGTCGCCTAGTTCCTCCATCAAGCCGGCATTGTCCTTCTCATCCAATGCCTTCAGTACTTCGTAGGTTTCTTCCAGTAAATTAGGCCGCAGGGAAAAATGGGTCTGCTCGCGGTCCCAGGGACAACCCTGGGGTGAGCGCAGGTGGGCGATCAGGTTTTGGAAGGATTCCAGGGATGAATCTGGCAACGCGAGTGGAATGAACAGGCAAAATTCAGATTTAACCGTTCCAATATCATTCAAAATGATTGAGCTTTTTTGCCAGCGTTGTTTCTGCAAGTCAACTACCTGCGCCAACAGGCAGGGATGATCACCGGGATAGACCTTAGCTAGCGAATTTTGAATTTTACCTGCCTGCTCCCCCGGAAGAACATCAAAAATGATCACATTTTCATCAGGATTGAACGATGGGAGAAATCTTCCGGCAAGCAGGTCAGCCTCAACCAGGGTAAGACTTGCTTCTTTAATCTCCAGGATATTAATCAATTGGGGAAGGTCCGAGAATGGCATGTGTCTCCGATTGTGATTGACTTGGTTAAAAAGTATACTACCCACTCAATCGTGAGTGGGTAGTAAAGAATCTGAATTAGAGTATTGCTTAACGCTTGGTGTAGGTCGGTGCTTTGCGAGCCCGTTTCAAACCGGGTTTCTTGCGTTCCTTGACACGCGGATCGCGGGTTAACAGACCGCTTTTGCGCAATGGCTGGATATATTCCGGATTCATTTTGGTCAGGGCACGGGCAAGCCCGAGCCGTACCGATTCTGTCTGGCCGTTCACCCCACCGCCATTAACAATGGCACTGATATCATAGGCAGCGCGGTTTTCACCGGTTGCCTCCAGGGGCAGGAGAATGGACTGCTGATCGCCATAACGCCCGAAGAAATCTTCCAACTTCTTTTCATTGACCACAAATTGGCCGCTGCCTGCCATCAGGCGCACCCTGGCGGTGGACTCTTTACGGCGGCCGATGCCTTCATAATACTGGACTGCCATGCTTTCTTCTCCTCTATTTCACTGGCTTGGGATTCTGACCGACATGGGGGTGTTCACCGCCGGCATAGACATACAAGCGTTTGATGATTTCTTTCCCGGCTTTATTGTGCGGGATCATACCCCTGACTGCCGCGCGGATGACACGATCAGGATGTTCGCGCATCTGTTCGGCCATGCCAACAGATTTCAAGCCGCTCGGATAACCCGAATGGTGATAATAAACCTTGGTGTTCAACCGCTTGGGGGCAATTTTCAATTCCCTGGCGTTGATTACCACCACATGGTCACCCATCAGTACACCCGGGGTGAAGTTGGTCTTGTGCTTGCCCATCAGCAGTCCGGCTATTTTGGTAGCTAGACGGCCTACCGGTTGGTTGTTGGCATCCACCAGCAGCCATTCACTTTCAGGTTTTCCTTTGACAACAAATGTTTTTTCCACTTTTCTTACTCCAAAAATCCTGTTTAATATACTATCTCGAATAACTCCAGCCCACGCGCGGGGGCGATGCCGGGCTTGATGCCCAAATCGCCATTAATCGCAGACTGCAAATCTTTCATTGTTATACGACCTTGCGCTACCTGAACCTGCAAAAAAACCATTCTTCTTACCATGTGGTAAAGAAATGCCGTGCCGGTCACTTCAAAGCGGAAACCGGCCTCATTCTTCTTCCATGCTGCAGAAAGAATTCTGCGTATGGAACCGGACTCCTCCCGTGGAGGCCTGCCAAAAGCACGAAAATCGTGCTCACCGATCAACAATTTGGCGCCCTCCTTCAACAGGTTCAAGTCCAGCGCAGGCCAGACATGCCAGGAAAATCTATCCAACAGCGGATTGCGCTGTTCCTGGCAATAGAGCCGGTAGACGTACTTCCTTGCTTTGGCAGAGAAGCGCGGACGGAAGCCCTTTGGTGCAATTTGGATGTCTTCAATGGCCACATCCGCAGGTAGGAGAGCATTCAATGCCCTTTGCAGTATTTCCTTTGCCAAGCTTGTTTCAAATTCAAAGGAAATCACCTGCCCGGAGGCATGCACGCCTGTATCCGTTCTGCCGGCGGATTGAATACTTTTGCCTTTCCAGCCCATTTCCTGCAGGGCTGTCTCAATCTCCGCCTGCACCGTGCGGCCTTTTCCCTGTTTTTGGAAACCGAGAAAGTCCGTCCCGTCGTACACAATTTTCAGTTGGTAAAGTGCCATTACAATCCGGTGAAAGACACCGGCAATCCACTACTACTGCTCGACCAGTTCCAAGATCACCATTTCAGATGAGTCACCAAGGCGGGGTCCCAACTTGAACAGGCGGGTATAACCGCCATTGCGCGTTTCAAAGCGGGGTCCGATTTCGTCGAATAACTGTTTTACCATATCGGCATTATTCAAACGGGCAGCCGCAAGGCGGCGGGCATTGACCTTGTCAATGTCACTGCCTTTATTGCTGTTGCGGGCCAGGGTGATCAACCTTTCCGCATCACCGCGAATTGCCATGGCTTTGGCGCGGGTCGTTTTAATCCGATTGTGGGTGAATAATTGATTGATCAAGGTACGCCTTAAACCTATGCGTACATCTTTTTTTCTGCCAAGTTTATATCCATCAACGTTATGCCGCATTTCTCTTACTCACTTTCCTTCTCATTTTCATCCTTGAGGAATCCTTTTTCATGCATTTTTTCGCGTAATTCGTCCAGGCTTTTTTCTCCAAAATTGCGAATCGACATGACCGATTCCTCACCCTTGCCAAGCAATTCAATCACATCACCCACGTTGGTTATGCCGGTGCGTTTAAGGGAATTGAACACACGCACGGATAAATCCAGGTTTTCAATCGGGGTATCATTGGCTTCGCTGACGAAATGGCTGATGGATGATGGCTCAGCCTCGTGGGTGGTGGTCAATAATTCTTCCTTTAACCCGGAAATGGTGCGCAATTGTTCGATCAAAATCCTGGCTGCATTGCTCATGGCCTTTTCAGGCGAAAGGGTGCCATCCGTCCAGATTTCCATTTCAAGGCGGTCGTAATTGGTGCTCTGCAAAACCCGCGCGCTGCTGACTTCATAGTTCACCCGCTTGATCGGGGTGAAGATGGCATCCACCGGTAATTCACCAATTGGCAAGTCCCTGGTTTGCGGGTCAGCCGGTTGGTATCCACGCCCGCGTTCCACCGTGAAATCCAGCGAAAACTGGGTTTTGGGTTCATCAGAGGTGAACAAATATAAATCCGGGTTAACAATCTCAAGTTCCGAAGGAAGTTGGATATCCCCGGCCACAAACTGGCCTTCACCTTTCACGTCCAGATGCATATGGGAAACATCACCCTCATGCATGATCAGGCGAATCTGCTTGATTTGAAGGATCACCTGAAGGACATCTTCACGGATACCCGGGATATCGCTGAACTCATGCAATGCCTCTGAGATGCGCACGGACGTAACTGCAGCGCCTTCCAGGGAGGATAACAGTACCCTGCGCAACGAATTGCCCAAGGTGACCCCGTATCCCTGCTCCAGAGGACTGATGACGAATTTACTATAATTGCGAGATTCTTTATCCCGAATTCAGTTCTGGTGTAACCATTGGACTCAGTGTCACTGTTCTACCCTCATGAAATTAAATTCCAATATGATATCCACCGGGTTAGCGAGAGTAATACTCAACGACGAGTTGTTCATTCAGGTTTCCATCAATCTCACCGCGTTCCGGCAAGCGCAAAACCCTGCAACTCAGGTCTTTAAGATTGCGTTCCAGCCAAATGGCGCAATTGCGTTTATCCGCAACTTCAGCCATATCCTTGAAGATGGAATTATTGCGGCTCTGTTCACGAACTGACACCACATCACCGGGTTTTAGCAACATGGAGGGAATATTGGATCGCCGTCCGTTGACCATGAAATGGCCATGGGCAACCATCTGCCGTGCTGATGTCCGATTTTCTGCCATACCCATGCGGAAGACGACATTATCCAGACGCAGTTCCAGCATTTGCAGCAGGTTCAGACCGGTCAAACCGCGCACCTTCAAAGCTCTTTGAAAATACCGCCTGAATTGGCGTTCCAGGATTCCATAGACATGGCGAGTCTTTTGCTTTGCCCGCAACTGGCGGCTGTAGTCGGAAACGCGGGAACGGCGCAACATTCCAGATTTACCGTGTTCGCCTGGTGGGTAATCGCGCATTTTGTCATTCGGCCGGTCGAACGGGCACTTGGGAGACAGGCAACGCTGCCCTTTCAGGAAAAGTTTCTCGCCTTCCCGGCGGCAAATTTTGCAAACTGCTTCTGTATATCTTGCCATGATCAATAACTCCTTAACTCGTTAAACACGGCGCTTCTTTGGCGGCCGGCATCCATTATGGGGAACCGGGGTAATATCCGATATCGAGCGCACTTTGATTCCTTTGGATTGAATCGCGCGAATGGCTGACTCACGCCCCGGACCAGGTCCTTTTATAATGACATCAATTTCCTGAACACCCATGCCGGTTGCCACCTTGATGGCTTCCTCAGCCGCCATTCGGGCGGCAAAGGGAGTGCTCTTCCGTGAACCTTTATAACCCACCGACCCTGAACTGGTCCAGCAGATGGTATTACCCTGCTGGTCCGATACGGTAATGATGGTATTGTTGAATGATGCAAAAATATGAACTTTTGCAATCGCCACCGCGCGTTTGGATTTGCGGGTGACAGCCGAGCGGCGGGTCTGTTTTGGAGCTTGTGCCATATAATTCCTCTATTTTCCTGTTCCTGATTATTTCTTAGCAGCGCCTCTGCGGCGTCCGCGTCCAGCAACGGTCTTCTTGGGGCCTTTGCGCGTTCTTGAATTGGTGCGGGTTCGCTGCCCATGAACAGGCAGACTGCGGCGATGGCGCGTGCCACGATAACAACCAATTTCCACCAAACGCTTGATGTTCATCTGAACCTCACGGCGTAAGTCACCTTCCACCTTGAAGTTCTTGCTGATATATTCACGCAGGGCACTGGCTTCTGTCTCACTCAAATCCTTAACCCGCGTATCCGGGTTCACCTTGGTGGCAGCCAATATTTCCCTGGCATGATGCGGTCCAACACCATAAATGTAAGTCAGACCGACTTCTATTCGTTTTGATTTCGGAAGATCAACGCCTTCAATTCTTGCCATAGTCTCTTATCCCTGTCGCTGTTTATGTTTTGGATTATCGCAAATGACATACAAAATGCCACGCCGTTTGACGATTTTGCATTTTGAACAACGTTTCTTTATGGATGCGGTCACTTTCATTTGTTACTCCTGCTCAATCTCGCAAATTTTTTATTATACTGCTGCTTCATTATTTCGTCCAGAACCAATCAATTTTCAATGTTCTTGATGATTTCCTTGCTGACCAGCTCTATCTCAAGGGTTCCATCAACTTCAGCCAGCTTGCCTGCCTGGCGGTAGTATTCAATCAACGGTGCCGTCTTCTGTTGATATTCGCGGATGCGCCTTTCCACTGTCTTTCGTTCATCGTCGTGACGCTGATGAAGCGGGCTGCCGTCCACATCACAGATGCCGGCCAGCTTGGGAGGATTGAATTTCAGATGGTAGACATGTTTCTCAGACTCACACATCCATCTGCCGCTCAGCCGTTCCACCAGCACCTGTTCGGGAACATTGATAAAGATCACCTTCTCGATCTTTTCCTGGCTCTGCTTTAATAGATCATCCAACGCTGCAGCCTGTTCCACCGTGCGCGGGAATCCATCCAGAATAACCCCGTCGGTGCAATCCGGACGTCCAATGCGTTCTTTGACCATCGCGATGGTCAAATCATCCGGGACCAATTGTCCCGAGTCAATGAAACGCTGCGCTTTCAATCCCAACTCTGTTCGATTGTCAACGTTCTCGCGAAATAGATTACCGGAGGAGATGTGCACCAATTTCAACTTTTTAGCCACTACTGCTGCTTGCGTACCTTTGCCGGCTCCCGGCGGTCCAAGAAGGACAATATATTTCGCCATACTCACAATAATTTACGCGTTAATCAATTTGTCATCATACCCGTGCAGTTTCAGCTCGGTTTCGATGATACTGAACACATCTCGGACCACACCAACCACGATCAGCAACCCTGCAGCTGACACGATAAAGAGTCCGGATTCCTTTGCAGTTCCTTCCGGCAACACCCATTGGAGTACGTAAGGTGACACTGCCACCACGGCTAGGAAAACAGCACCCACCAGAGTAATGCGCCTTTGCACCTTTGACAGGTAACGCTGGGTCGGTTCACCACGCAGAATTCCGGGAATCTGAGCGCCCTGCTTTTTCAGGTTTTCGCCATAATTTTGCTGTTCAAAAAGCACTTCGGTGTAAAAGAAGGTCAACAACAAAACAAAAAGGAAAAACAGCACGACATACCAAACACTGCCCGTACTGAATGCGGTCTGCATGCCTTTGGCAAAATTTGCCACCCATTCGGTTTTGGAATTGATCATGAATTGCGCCACAATGGTTGGCAATGAAAGAATGGTCTGGGCAAAAATGAGTGGGATCATACCAGCCATGTTTACCATCAGGGGAATGTTGGAGTGAACCGGCATGGACATGCGGTTACCCACCCGGCGGCCAGGGAACAATACCGGAACATTGCGCTTGCCCTGCTGAACATAAACAATGGCAAAGATGGTTACCGCCAGTACCGCAAACATAGCCAATAGGAGAAGTGCCACTGATTCACCAGAGAGAATCAACCGGTAGAGATTGGCGGGAATCCTGGAAACTACACCTGCAAAAATGATTAGGGAAAGACCCTGATTGGGGATTCCATACTCGGAAATCAATTGTCCGATCCAGACACCCAGCATCGTCCCGCCCACCATGCTGATGAGCGTGGTCAGAGTGGGCAGCAGGCTGGCGCCAGTAAAGCCGAAAGTATAGTTCAGGATGGACGTGCCGCCAGATAATTGCCCAAATAATTGAATCTGGCCGATGGCAGACAAAGCAGCCATGGGAATGGTCAATAGGACAGTCCATTTTTCCATCAGTTTCTGACCCTGGCGCGGATCTTCCTGAGTCATTTTTTGCAGTGCAGGAATAATGGGGATCAACAACTGGATGATGATTTGGGCAGTAATGTACGGGTAAACACCCATCGCCAGGATGGAGAAGTTGGACAAGGTACCTCCGGACAACAAATCGAATACACCCAGTATGCTCAAGCCGGGGCTTTGCCGTTCAAAGATACTGCTGATCACTTCACGGACAATACCAGGCACGGGGACATTGGCTGCCAGGCGGTAGAGAACCAATAATAGAAGAGTGATCAGAAGCATCTTGCGGATGTCTCCTGATTTCCATAAATAACGCCAAGCTGATTTTTTCATAGATCAGTTTCCTTATAGATCCAAGTTCATCACTTGATCAACTCAACCTTACCACCAGCAGCTTCAATTTTTGCCTGGGCACCTTTCGTAAAGCGGTGAGCTATTATCTTCAGGGGTACTTTAAGATCACCTGAACCAAGGATGACAACCGGCAATCCTTTTTTATGAAGCATGTTCTTCTCTTGTAGTAATTCAGGGGTTACTTGAGTATCCGCTGCAAACCGGGCGAGATTGGCCAAAGTGACTTCATTGTACTCAATCTGGTTCGGTGGGGTGAAACCTTCGCCGCGCATAAAAGGCATGCTGCGATAGAAAGGTAGATTGCCACCCTGCCTTGCCAGGTGGCCACCCTTGCCGGAGCGTGCGCCTTCACCTTTTGTACCGCGCCCGCTGGACTTTCCTTTACCTGCAGCGATGCCGCGTCCAACTCGCTGGCGTTTCTTTTTTGCGCCCTCATTGGGTTTTAACTCATTTAATTTCATTTCTTTTCCTGTACTTCCACTTTCACCAGGTGGTTGATTTTGGATAACATGCCACGGATGGTGGGGGTATCGGGTTGTTCTACGGTTTGTCCCATTCGATGCAAACCCAACGCCCTCACAGTTGCTTTGTGTCGTTCAGAATTTCCGATGGCGCTGTGCACCAGGGTGATACGTAATAT
This sequence comes from uncultured Chloroflexia bacterium, assembly GCA_963802275.1. GTDB lineage: Bacteria > Chloroflexota > Anaerolineae > Anaerolineales > Anaerolineaceae > CAZMZW01. Next base: position 681,365 of record CAWDIB010000004.1, read on the forward strand.
TTTTCCAGTTCCCAATTTATTTGCCATTTTTCCTCCGTTCCCAGAAAGGAACCAAATCCTTGGCTGGGATACCGCGCATTTCACCCAATTGCTCGGGTGATTTCAATTGCTCCAATGCGAGAAAAGTTGCTTTCACAATATTCAAAATATTGGCACTGCCAAGCGATTTTGTCAAAATATCACGAACCCCGGCCGCTTCCAACACTGCGCGTACTCCACTGCCTGCAATCACGCCGGTCCCGGGTGACGCGGGTTTTAAGAGAACACGGGCACCAGCTTCCTTGCCCACCACTTCGTGCGGGATGGTTGTTCCGGAAAGGCAGATTTTATGCATGTCTTTATGCGCACGCAGCGTTGCCTTGTTCATTGCTTCCGGTACAGCATTTGCCTTGCCAATTCCCAATCCAATGGTGCCGTTATTGTCACCAGCGACAAGGGTTACCCGGAACTGAAAGCGGCGGCCGCCTTTGACTACTTTAGCCACACGGGCAATTTCCACCACGCGTTCATCAAATTCTTTTTCCTGCGATTGGAATGCCATTTTTTCTTCTTGGTTTGCCATTGAGATAATCCTTAATGCTTTCTTTTGCCTAGAACTTCAGCCCAGCTTGCCGCGCGGCTTCTGCCAGCGCCTTGACCCTGCCGTTGTACTTGTTTCCACCGCGGTCAAAGACAACTTCGGAAACCTTCTTTTCTTTTGCCCGCTCAGCCAGAACCTTACCAACCACAGCCGCTTGTTCTGTTTTTTTCAAACCCTTCATCTGCGTTGTCAGTTCCTTATCAATGCTTGATGAGGAGACCAGGGTGGTGCCACCTTCATCATCAATGATCTGGGCATAGATCTCGGCAAGAGATCGGTAAACGCATAAACGAGGTTTCTGCTGGCTGCCGAACACCTTGTTACGTATTCGGGCATGCCTGTGCATTCTTGCTTTATTTCGAGTAATTTTCGCCATAATATATTACCTTCTATCCTAGATTACACGCCCGTCTTGGCAGATTTGCCAGCTTTATGGCGCAACCGCTCACCCAAATAATGGATGCCTTTTCCTTTATAAGGTTCCGGAGGCCGAATTTTACGGATATCCGCCGCTACCTGACCGACCACTTCTTTATCATAACCACTGACCATGATCTGCCGCGTCTTCGTATCCGCAGAGAAAGAGATGCCTTCCGGGGATTTCACAACCACTGGATGGGAAAAACCAACATTTATGACCAGGTTCTCACCATCCATCTCTGCCCGGTAACCAACTCCTTCAATTTCAAGGACCTTGGAAAATCCCTGGCTCACCCCGGCAACCATATTATGCAGCACTGATCGTGTTGTACCATGAAGTGCGCGAATGCTCTTTTCATCCGAACTTCTTTTTATTACCAGTTTTCCATCTTCCAAAGAGATCTCAACCATTTTTGAGAATGAACGTTTCATGGTTCCTTTCGGACCTTTTACTTCCACTTCATTCCCATTCAAGTTGACCTGGACCCCATTTGGAATTTCAATTGGTAACCTACCTATTCTTGACATGATTTCAGCTCCTTAATAGTATGTCCGGTTACCAGACCTTGCATAAGATTTCACCACCCACACCCTGGCTGCGGGCTTTTTGGCCTGTCATCACTCCACGCGGGGTGGAAAGAATGGCAATACCCATGCCGGATAAAACCCAGGGAATATCCCTTTTGTGGGTATAAATCCGTTTGCCGGGTCGGCTGATTCTTTGCAAACCTGAAATAACTGATCGCCGATCACGGCGCTGGCCGACATATTTTAATTTCATGCGCAGCATTTTAAATGATGAACTTTCTTCCGAATACTGTTCAAAATCCTCAATATAGCCTTCTTCTTTCAAGATGCGTGCGATTTCGCTCTTCATTTTTGATTCGGGCATGGCAACCATCGATTGGCCACTTAAAATGCCATTCCGGATGCGAGTCAACATATCAGAAATTGGATCATTAATACTCATTCTCATATCCTCCAAAAACTACCAGGATGATTTGGTAACACCCGGGACCTTGCCTTTGAGGGCAAGGTCACGAAAACAAATACGGCAAATGCCAAAGCGACGGATAAACCCACGCGGGCGCCCACAGATCCTGCAACGATTTCTCACGCGAAATTGTGAGGAGCGTCTTAATTCTCGGTATTGCATGCATTTTTTTGCCATAGTTAAGCCTTCCTAAAGGGCATGCCAAGCAATCTTAGCATTGCAGATGCCTGGTCATCATTTTTTGCGGTGGTAACGAAAGTAATTTCCATCCCACGAACTTTATCAATCTTGTCGTACTCGATTTCAGGAAAAATCAATTGTTCCCTCAGACCAAGTGTATAGTTGCCTCGCCCGTCAAATGATTCTGCGGAAACGCCGCGGAAATCACGAACACGAGGAAGGGCAATGTTGATCAAACGATCCACAAATGCCCACATTTTTTCACCACGCAAGGTTACCTTCACGCCGATAATCCTACCTTCGCGCAACTTAAAATTCGCGATGCTTTTGGTGGCCTTGGTTTGAATTGGCTTTTGACCGGTGACAGCGGTGAGATCATTCACTGCAGCATCCAAAGCCTTGGGGTTATCCAATGCCTCACCCATGCCAATATTCACCACGACTTTTTGAAGGCGGGGAGCCTGCATCTTATTCTTGAAATCGAATGCCTTGATTAAGGCAGGTGCGACTTCGTTTTGGTATTTGGTTCTCAGACTATTCATACATTCACTCCACTTTAATCATCAATAAAGGCGCTGCATTTCTTGCAAACACGCTGGGTTTTTTCGCCGTCGCGGGAAATACCCACACGTGTGGGTTGTTTGCATTTCGGGCAGACGAGCATAACATTCGATATGCTCATCGGACCTTCCAATTTCACGATACCCGGATTAATAGTCTTCCCTTCACTTTGAACCTGGCGCTGGTGTTTGGTTCTCAGGTTGATCCCCTGCACCACGACCTTACCCTCGTCCGGAATGACGCGAATCACCTCTCCGGTCTTGCCAATATCGTTATGGCGGCCGGTGATTATTTTTACTGTATCTCTTTTTTTAATGCGTGCTTTCATTCTGCTCTCCAACTCATAAAACTTCAGGTGCGAGGGAAACAATTTTGGTATAACCTTTTTCGCGCAATTCCCTTGCCACTGGTCCAAAAATACGGGTACCTTTTGGATTTTGTCCATCGGTGTCCAAAATCACTGCGGCATTATCATCAAAGCGAATGGTGGAACCATCCTTACGACGCCATTCCTTGGTGCAGCGTACAATGACCGCTTTGACAACTTCACTCTTCTTAACGGTGCTTTGCGGGGTTGCCGATTTCACCGTGGCTACCACAATATCACCAATGCGGCCAAACTTGCGCCTGGATCCACCGGTGACATGAATAACAAGCAATTCGCGTGCACCGGTATTGTCAGCCACTCTTAACCGGGTTTCATGTTGAATCATGGCTCAATACCTTTTCTTCCTCAGCGGTGACAGCCGGAGTAGCTGCACGTTTGACAATTTTTTCAACCGTCCACCTCTTATCACGGGAAAGAGGCTTGCTCTCGACTATTTCCACCTGGTCGCCGATTTTGCATTCCAACTCGTCATGCGCTTTCACCTTTTTAGTGGAATGAACCACTTTCTGGTACAAAGGGTGGCGAAATGTACGCGAGATTGATACGACAACGGTCTTTGTCATTTTGTCACTCGTTACTGTTCCCAAAATTCTGCGTCGTTTATTCATTTTTCACCTTCTACAGTCTCTGCCAAAGCACGTTCGTGTAAGATTGTTTCATATTGGGCAATGGTGCGGCGCGCGGCTTTCAGTCGGCTGGTATCTGATTGCTGACCCATCACAATTTGAAAGCGCAGATTCATTAATTCCTGACGGGCATCCTGCAACTTGACCTTCAATTCATCGGTCGATAGTAAACGTATTTCTGCGATTTTCATCGTTTCTCCTGATTAATCCAAGCGGCCAACTACGCGAGTATGGATTGAAAGTTTATAACTCGCCTGGCGAAGGATTTCCATGGCGGTGGCATCATCCAAGCCGCCAACTTCAAACATAACCCTTCCAGGGCGAACCACAGCTGCCCAGTATTCCACGGCGCCTTTACCCTTTCCCATACGGGATTCAGCGGCGCGGTGCGTGATGGGTTTATCCGGAAAGATGCGAATCCAGACTTTTCCATGACGCTTCATTTGATGCACCAGAGAACGGCGGGTGGCTTCAATCTGACGGGCGGAAACCCAGCCGGGTTCCAAGGCTTGCAAGCCATGTGTACCGTAACTGACCTCGGCACCACGCAATGCCTTACCCCGCATACGGCCGCGCATCTGCTTTCGAAATTTAACACGTTTTGGCATTAACATAATTACTTCCTCACATTGTCGGCAGATTTGTTTACTTTCTACTTGCTGACGTAAACACCCTCTGTAGACTCCATAATTTCTTCGGCTCCAGGCATTTTTTCGCCTTTATAGATCCAAACTTTCACACCAATCAGTCCATAGGTGGTCAACGCACTAACCCGGGCATAATCGAAGTTGGCTCGGAGAGTTTGCAAAGGCACCCGCCCGTCGCGCAGCCAGATGGTCCGGCACATTTCGGCACCGTTCAACCGGCCGGCAACTTCCACTTTGATTCCCTGCGCTCCCTGGCGCAGAGCTTGCTGGAGAGCGCGTTTCATGGCACGCCGATAGGCAATGCGTCTCTCAATCTGCTGCGCTATGTTTTCTGCCACCAGAAAAGCGTCACAATCCGGGTTTTTAATTTCCTTAATCTCCAGGTCGATTTTCTGCTTGGTCAGTTCTTCCACCTTGGCGCGAATTTCTTTGACCGCGCCACCTTTCTTGCCAATGAGGACACCTGGTCTGGCAGTATTGATAAGGACTCGAATCCGGCCGGGGAATCTTTCGATCTCAATCTTGGAAATTCCTGCTCGATCAGCGGTTTTGCGGATCAAATCACGAATTTGCATATCCTGGTGGAATTGATCCACGTATTCCTTGCCTTCGGCAAACCAGCGACCTTCCCAGGTTTGATTCACACCAAGACGAAAACCAATTGGATGAACTTTGCGTCCCATACTCTCTCCTGCTTCTAGGATTCTTTCTTTTTTGGTTTATCAGCCCGCTCGCGCAGGATGACGGTAATATGCGAACTGCGGCGCAATAATGGTTTGAAACGGCCGCGCGCTCCAAATCTTCTCCATTTTCTGGTTGGAGCTTCATCGGCGGAAATCGCATGCACGAACAAATTCTCACGGTTTAATCCAAAATTTTGTTCGGCATTCGCAATCGCCGAAGAAATCAGACTGCCTACAGGTTTGGCAGCAGCCTTGTTCAAGAACTTGAGGCGGCTGACAGCCTGATTGGCATTTTTCCCGCGAACCGTATCAATCACCAGGCGCACCTTCTGAGCTGATATACTGCAGTTGCGCAATTCAGCGCGGATATCTTCAATAGCCATTCTCAACCACCTTTCGCGCCCGTAGCCGGACTAGCAGTTGGAGCGGCAGCTGGACCTGCGGATGTAACTTTTTCGGAAAGTGAATGTCCGCGGAAATGGCGGGTGGGTGCGAATTCGCCCAGTTTATGACCAACCATATTCTCGGTGATGTAAACAGGTACATGCCTGCGTCCATCATGAACCGCAATGGTATGCCCCACCATTTGAGGGAAGATAGTACAGTCCCGGCTCCAAGTCCGCAACACCTTCTTCTCATTCTTAGCATTCATCTCCTCAACCCGCTTAAAAAGTTTTGGGTCTACGTAAGGGCCTTTCTTTAAAGATCGTGACATTTTCTTGCTCCTATACCGACTTAACGGACAGCCGAATTCCGGCGTTTGAGAATATATTTATCGGTTCGTTTATTACGGCGTGTTTTATAACCCCGGGTCGGTTTTCCCCAGGGAGATTTTGGACCGGGCATGCCAGTAGGTGATCTGCCTTCACCGCCGCCATGCGGATGATCACGCGGGGTCATGGCAGTGCCACGAACAGCTGGGCGAATTCCCATATGGCGTTTTCGACCTGCTTTGCCCAGTTTAATCTGGCTGTGCTCTAGGTTGCCCACCTGGCCGATGGTTGCATAGCATTTTTGGCTGACAATGCGGATTTCTGCGGAGGGAAGGCGAATCTGTGCAAACTCACCTTCCTTGGCCAGCAGTTGGGCTGCAGCGCCAGCCGAACGAACCATCTGACCACCTTTGCCTTCCTTCAACTCAATATTATGCACCATGGTTCCAACGGGAATATTGGCAAGCGGCAGAGAATTACCCGGGCGGATTTCCGCTTGCGGACCCGACATAACAATGTCATCTTTCATCAAACCTTGCGGTGCAAGGATATAACTTTTCTCACCATCCTTGTAGACCAGTAAGGCGATGCGCGCTGACCTGTTTGGATCATACTGAATTGATTCAACTTTAGCGGGAATGCCTATTTTTTTTCTTTTAAAATCGATGATGCGGATAAATTGCCGATTTCCACCACCTTGATGACGAACAGTAATCCTTCCATCAGTATTACGACCAGCATGCTTTTGTCTGGGAACCATCAAGGAACGGACAGGTTGATAGTCCTTGGTAAGCTGTTCGTTAAAGTTATATCCAGATTTGTTTCGTTGACCCGGAGTAACCGGTTTATAAACCTTAATGCTCATTGTTCAACTCCCTCAAATAACGGGATGCGGTCTTCCGGTGAAAGGGTAACCACCGCTTTTTTGTATCCTGATTTACGCATATGCAAACGACGATTGCGTGCATTGCGGCTTTGCTTACCAGGCAGATTAATGATGTTAACTCTTAATACCTTCACATTAAATGCTTTTTCAACCGCATCCTTGACTGTGGTACGAGATGCCGAATCAGGCACTTCGAACAAATATTGATGCAGCTTGGTGGCGAGGTAATTCGATTTTTCAGTCACCAATGGCCGTTTGAGAATATCAAAATGATTGCTCATTATTTGTCCTCCTTAACTGCCAGATGATCTTCCACAGCTTTAAGCGAGGAGAGGTCCATGACCAGCCGGTCAAATGTCAGGATGTCCTTAATATTCAAATAACCCGCATGCAAAACCTTGACCATCGGATTATTACGTGAAGCTAGGGACAATGAATCTCGGTTGTCTTTATTGCCCAACAACAGCAATGCAGAGGAATCACCAACCAATTTGGTCATTGTTTGAGCAAACGGTCCGCTCTTATGATCTGCCACCTTTAATTCATCCACCAGCACAATTGCCGATTCGGACGCTTTCGCAGACAATGCCGAGCGCAGGGCTGCTAGTCTCATTTTCTTCGGCATGCGCTGCAAATAATCATGCGGATGGGGGGTGTGTGCCTTTCCACCATGAACCCATTGGGGAGCGCGAGTTGAACCCTGCCGAGCCCTTCCGGTACCTTTTTGAGCCCAAGGCTTTTTGCCGCCGCCACTCACCTCACCACGCGTCTTGGTATCATGCGTACCCAAGCGGGCATTTGCTTCCTGCCGGACATATGCTTGGTGCATCAAATCAATATTGATTGGAGAATTAAAGACCGATGACGGAAGTTCAACTTCCCTGATCTTTTTACCTTGCAAGTTGAGTACATCTACTTTCATTTTTCATTGCTCCATTTGCCTGAATACACTTCAGACATTTGTGAAAAGTTATTGTTTACGCGCTTCCTTAATAATCAGTAAACTGCCGCGAGGACCTGGAACGGATCCATTCACACCCAAGAGATTTTTTTCCACATCCACGATGACAACTTTTAAGTTTTGAGCAGTCACCCTCTCATCGCCCATATGCCCGGGACCACGCGCACCCTTGAACACCCTGCCAGGAGTTGTGGTGGAACTGCGTGAACCGGGTGCACGCAAGCGATCTGAAGCTCCGTGCGTTTTTGGACCGCCCTTGAAATGGTAGCGCTTAACGGCACCAGCAAAACCTTTGCCTTTGCTAGTACCAATTACATCTACTCTTTTACCCTTCTCAAACTGAGAGACATCCACTTTATCCCCTTCTTTCACTTCAGGTTTACTGGAAATAAATTCGCGCAGATACTTTAATGGGGGAAGATTATTGCGTTTTAAGTGCCCCAGCTCACCACCAGTTAATTTCTTGGTTTTAATTTCGTTGAAACCGAGCTGGACAGCCGAATAACCATCTTTTTCATTCAACCTGATTTGGGTAACAAAACATGGCCCGGCTTCGATAAGAGTAACCGGAACCGCAGCTCCATTCTCATCGAAGACCTGGGTCATGCCAAGCTTCTTGCCAATTAGCCCTTTGAACATTTCAAATTTTCTCCTTCGATATTATTTGCTGAGACTGTCAACCAGGGCATTGGTTGCATCATCTCCAGCGGAGCAGTCATCTTTCTTTCAGCAGAATTGTGTCTTGGACCATTCGCTGCAAAGAAAGATCTTACCCCGTTGCATCGGGTAATAGACCCAATTTTTTATTTTAACACAATATTAAAGATCTGGCAAATCTTTTTTGATCTTTTTAAAGCTTAATTTCGATATCCACGCCAGCGGGAAGATTCAATCGCATCAGCATATCAATTGTCTTGGCATCCGGTTCCAACACATCGATCATACGGTTATGCGTGCGGATTTCAAAATGCTCATGGGAATCTTTATCAATGAAAGCTCCGCGGCGAACTGTGAATTTCTCAATTTTGGTAGGCAACGGAACCGGCCCAACCACTCTGGCACCACTTCTTTCCGCCGTTTCCACAATCCGTTTGGCGGATTGATCAAGAACACGGTGATCATAGGCTTTTAGACGTATACGAATTTTTTGTTTTGCCATGCTTTATCCTATTCCAGAATCTTGGTGATGACGCCCGCGCCCACGGTCAGGCCGCCTTCGCGGATGGCGAAGTTGGAGCCCTGCTCCAGCGCCACCGGGATGATCAGCTCGACCAGCATGTTGACGTTGTCGCCCGGCATGACCATTTCCACCTTCTCGGGCAGGGTGATCGAACCGGTCACATCCAGGGTGCGGATGTAGAACTGCGGGCGGTAGCCGTTGAAGAAGGGTTTGTGCCGTCCGCCTTCATCGGCCTTCAGCACGTACACTTCGGCGTTGAACTTGGTGTGCGGGGTGATACTCTTGGGGGCGGCGACGACCATGCCGCGCTCCACATCCGTGCGTTCCACGCCGCGCAGCAGCAGGCCGGCGTTGTCGCCCGCCATGCCCTCGTCGAGGGTCTTGTGGAACATTTCCACGCCCGTCACCACGGTCGGCATGGATTTCTCGCGCAGGCCGATGATCTCCACGTTGTCGCCCACATGCACTTTGCCGCGGTCAATGCGTCCGGTGACCACCGTGCCGCGCCCCTTGATGGAAAAGACATCTTCGACCGGCATCATGAAGGGTTTGTCCACTTCGCGCACCGGCTCGGGGAAGTAGCTGTCGATCGTGTCGAGCAGCTCCTTGATGCAGGCATACTCGGGGGCGTTCGGGTCGGTCGAGGTGGATTCCAGCGCCTTGAGGGCGCTGCCGCGCACGATGGGGGTCTTGTCGCCGGGGAACTTGTAGGCGGTGAGCATGTCGCGCAGCTCCATCTCCACCAGTTCCAGCAGCTCGGGGTCACTCATCACGTCCACCTTGTTGAGGAAGACGATGATGCTGGGCACTTCCACCTGGTGGGCCAGCAGGACGTGTTCCTTGGTCTGCGGCATGGGGCCCTCGGGGGCGGCCACCACCAGGATGGCGCCGTCCACCTGGGCTGCGCCGGTGATCATGTTCTTGATGTAGTCGCGGTGACCGGGCATGTCCACGTGCGCATAGTGCCGCTTGTCGGACTCATACTCCACGTGGGCAATGTTGATGGTGATGCCGCGTTCCTTCTCCTCGGGCGCATTGTCGATCGTGTCAAAGGCACGAAATTCACCTCCACCCTTCAGACTGCAGTACTTGGTGATGGCTGCGGTCAGGGTGGTCTTGCCGTGATCAATGTGACCCATGGTGCCCACGTTCATGTGGGGCTTGTTGCGTACATAAGTCTCTTTCGCCATTATTGCTCTCCTCAAATTTAATTAATAATTAAGTACTTTTTCCTGCACGGATTGTGACATTGGAGCATAGTGTGCAAATTCCATTGAAAAGACACCACGCCCCTGGGTGGCTGACCTTAATTCAGTTGCATACCCGAACATCTCAACCAATGGAACCTGGGTGGTCACTTCCTGAATTTTACCCGGGCGGGGTTCCATACCGGAAATCGTAGCCCTTCTTGCATTCAATTGAGCCAAGACATCTCCAAGATATTCATCCGGAACCATTACTTCAACTTTCATTATCGGTTCCAGCAAGATCGGTTTTGCTTTTTGGGCTCCCTCGCGAAAAGCGAATATTGCCGCCATTTTAAAGGCCATATCACTTGAATCCACTTCATGAAATGACCCGTCATAGAATGTTACGCCAATATCTGTCATTGGATAGCCACCCAATACACCAGTTTCTGCAGCCTCATAAACACCTTTTTCGACCGCATCGAAATAATCGCGCGGAACAGCGCCACCGGTAACTTTATTGGTAAAGCGAATTCCACTACCTCGCTCCAACGGCTCCATGGAAAACACCACATGACCATATTGACCATGTCCGCCGGTTTGTTTGACATATTTATATTCAACCTTTGGCAAAGGAAAGGTAATGGTTTCACGGAAAGAAACCCGCGGACGTCCGATATTTGCCTCTACATTAAATTCCCGTTTCATGCGATCAACCAGGATTTCCAAATGCAGCTCACCCATCCCGGAGATAACTGTCTGACCGGTATTCTCATCCACATGTACTCTGAAAGTCGGATCTTCCTCTGATAATTTTTGCAGCGCCTTGGCCAATTTATCCTGATCAGCGGTCGTCTTAGGTTCAATAGCCACCATGATGACCGGTTCCGGAAAGCTGATGCGCTCCAGAATGATTGGATGATGCGGATCAGAAAGCGTATCTCCGGTTGCTACATTTTTAAAACCAAGAACAGCTCCAATGTCACCCGCTTCAATTTGACTCACATCTTCACGATGATCAGCATAAACACGAATGAGGCGCCCCACCCGTTCCTTTTTATCGGAAGAGGAATTGTAGGCCATCAACCCTTGCTCGAGTTTGCCGGAGTAGATACGGATGTAAGCCAATCTTCCAGCATATGGATCAGTTACAATCTTAAAAACCAGGGCACTGAGAGGCGCGTTTTCATTTGTGGGGCGACTGACTTCATCATCATGACGGGGGTCAATCCCTTTGACCTCGGGAATTTCCAAAGGTGAAGGTAAATAATCCACGACACCATCCAAAAGAGGCTGTATTCCCTTATTACGCAGAGCTGTTCCGCAATAAACAAGGGTGACCCGGTTTTGAATGACGGCTTTACGGAGGGCTGCTTTGATTTCTGCAATGGAAATTTCTTCTTCATTAACAAATTTTTCAAAAAGTCGTTCATCCAGTTCGGAAATCTTCTCAATCATTTTTTCGTGGCGCTCTTTTGCCACCGCCCGGAGTTCATGAGGAACTTCTTCGATGCGCAATGTGGTACCCTGGGCATCCTCCCAATAAATGGCTTTATTTTCCAGCAAGTCAACAACCCCTGAAAATTCCGCCTCCGAACCAATCGGCATCTGCATGGCAATCACATTGGCACCCAGGCGTTTCTTAATGGATTTAATGGTGTAATCAAAAGAAGCACCCACCCGGTCCATCTTGTTGACAAAACAAATGCGCGGGACGTGGAATCGGTCAGCCTGGCGCCAGACAGTTTCACTTTGTGGTTCAACTCCCTGAACGGCATCAAAGACAACAATACCCCCATCCAGGACCCTTAAAGACCGCTGAACCTCAGCCGTAAAGTCAATATGTCCGGGGGTATCAATCAGATTGATTTGATAGCCGTTCCATTCTGCGGTGATGGCAGCGGAAACAATGGTAATCCCCCGTTCACGTTCCTGGACCATCCAATCCGTTACAGTAGTACCTTCATCCACATTTCCCAAACGGTAGGTTTTCCCCGTATAAAAGAGGATGCGTTCGGTGGTTGTGGTTTTCCCCGCATCGATATGCGCGATTATCCCAATATTCCTAATCTTTTCCAAGGGGATTATACGCGCCATTTTAAATACCAGTGTTGCTTGTTCTAATGAATATTAAATTCTAAAATGTGAGAATGCCCGGTTTGCCTCTGCCATTTTATGAGTTTCATCGCGTTTATGAACAGCTGCACCCTGATTGTTTGCAGCGTCCATCAGTTCTGCCGACAATTTTTCAGCGAATGATTTTCCAGCTCGTGCTTTTGCGCCATCGATAATCCATCGTAATGCCAAAGTGACTCTCCGTCCCTCGTCTACTTCCATCGGAACCTGATAGGTAGCCCCACCTACCCGGCGCGGACGAACCTCCATCACAGGTCCAACATTTTTAAGTGCCAAATCATAAACCTCCACAGGATCCCTCTTAACCTGTTCCTTGAGAAGGTCAAGTGTTTTATAAACCACCGAGGTAGCTGTGCTCTTTTTGCCGCGCTTCAAAATGTGATGAATGAGCAATTGCACATTTTTATGCTGGTAACGAATATCTGGATAAATAGCTCTTTTTTCTGGTTTTGTCCTACGCATTCATTTTCTCCATCAATAATTAAGCGGTTTTTGGCCGTTTGGTTCCATACTTGGAACGTCCCTGGCTCCTGACCGCAACTCCGGTTGTATCCAAGGCACCGCGCACAATATGATAACGGACACCCGGCAGATCTTTTACACGGCCTCCGCGCACCATCACCACTGAGTGTTCCTGCAGCTGGTGACCTTCGCCTGGAATATAAGCAGTCACTTCCATTCCATTGGAAAGGCGTACGCGGGCAATTTTACGCAGTGCCGAGTTTGGTTTTTTAGGCGTCATCGTTCTCACCACAGTGCATACACCCCGTTTTTGAGGTGCACCCTTGAGCTGACGGACACGACGCTGCCGCTTTGAGTTTAAGGTATACAGTAGAGCCGGGGCTTTGCTTTTTTGCCGTTTGCTCATCCTGCGTTTTCGAATCAATTGATTAATCGTTGGCACTTTTTTCTTCTCCAAGTACAAAAATAAATATATCAAATCAGTCAAGAAAACCGAAGTTTGATTTTATCATAGGATTCTTCCGCGTCAATGACAGATTAGAAAAAATCCTCAAATTTTGGTCTTATGCCCATCAGCCCAGTCCCAGGTTTCGGAGTCCTCTGTTTTTCTTCATCTTTTCCAAAACGGATCACTTCACCCGAATCCATTTCAGCCTCAACTGCCAAACCGAGACTCTGCAGCTCCTTGACCAATACCCTGAAAGAAGCGGGCAGGTTTGGTTCTTCAATTGGATTTCCCTTTACAATGGACTCATAGGCGGCAGTTCTTCCCTGTGTGTCATCCGATTTAATGGTGAGCATTTCCTGCAACGAGTAGGCAGCCCCGTATGCTTCCAGTGCCCAAACTTCCATTTCACCGAACCGCTGACCACCAAATTGTGCCTTACCACCAAGGGGTTGTTGTGTGACAAGGCTATACGGTCCTGTGGAGCGGGCATGGACTTTATCTTCAACGAGATGGTGCAGTTTCAACATGGTCATCACACCAACAGTTACCGGCTGATGGAATAATATTCCGGTTTTTCCATCATGCAGACGTTGCTTTCCCAATATGGGCATGGGCTCAAGGTTATTTTTGGAAAAATCAAGGGATTTCATAAACTCTTCAGCTTTAGCCCTGATTTTCTCCTCATCCAAGCTGGTTACATTCTGACCTGAATTTTCCAGCCATATTTTCAAACAGGCATTAATAGCTTCTTCATCACGTATCTTGAAAGTCCGATCACCAAGCTGAATACTCTCAAAGCTTAATATTTGGTCTGGATCGAAACCTTTTTCCTTCAACCATTCGGCCACCACTGAACGGCGTGCAAAATTCCGGTCAATAGGCAAATTGGCAACATCATAGCCCTTTTCACCCAGCCATTGTTCCAAGTAGAGGAGTCGAACCTCTTCATCATCTTTAATACTCTCAGGGGAATACTCATCAGACTTGATCCATTCCCAAGCCCGTTCAGTGATCTCCTTCCATGACTGATCCATCAACCACGCCCGGGCAAGTTCAGCCTCGATCTCCTCTTCAGTCGCGCCATCGAAAACAGGAGTCACCGCCCTAAAACCCAAGCGGCTGGCAGCCCAACCCAAATGGGTTTCAAGTACCTGGCCAATATTCATGCGTCCCGGAACACCCAAGGGATTCAAGATCAAATCAATCGGAGTACCATCATCCAGGTAAGGCATATCTTCCACTGGTACAACCTTGGAAACCACCCCCTTGTTACCATGACGGCCGGCCATTTTGTCTCCCGCGGTAATCTTACGCTGCTGAGCAACGGAAACCCTGACCATTTTATCCACACCAGCGGGTAAGTCTGGATTGTCATCACGCGTGTAAACTCTGACATCCACCACTTTCCCGCGCTCGCCGTGCGGCATGCGTAATGAGGTATCTTTTACATCCCGGGCCTTTTCGCCAAAGATCGCCCGTAATAGTCTCTCTTCGGGGGTTAATTCCTTTTCACCCTTGGGGGTAATTTTTCCGACCAAGATATCATTGGGCTCCACTTCAGCGCCAATGCGGACAATGCCATTTTCATCCAAATCCTTGATGGCTTCATCACCAACATTGGGAATATCACGGGTGATTTCTTCCGGACCCAGTTTTGTATCTCGAGCTTCCAACTCATATTTTTCAATATGAATGGAGGTAAATCGATCTTCCTGTACTAATTTTTCCGAGATGAGGATGGCATCTTCAAAATTTCCACCTTCCCAGGAGACAAAGGCAATCACCACATTCTGTCCGAGCGCAAGGCTGCCATCCACCGTTGAAGATGAGTCCGCTAAAATGTCATCTTTATAGACGCGGTCACCTTTTTCTACAATGGGCTTTTGATCGATACAAGTGCTTTGATTGGAACGCTGATATTTTCTCAGGTGATAAGTATGTGTTTCACGGCCTGAACGAACGGTGATTTGTCTTCCCGAAACTGAAACCACTTCTCCATCTTCTTCCGCAATCAAGACCTGTCCAGAATCTCTGGCGGCAAAAGACTCCATACCTGTAGAAATAATAGGCAGATCAGGTTGAACCAATGGAACTGCCTGTGCCTGCATATTGGAACCCATCAGGGCTCGATTGGCGTCATCGTGTTCGAGGAAAGGAATCAATGAGGCGCTCATGCCGACGATCTGGTGGGGAGCCACATCCATGTATTGGACATTAGCAATGGAAGAGTTGATGAAATCCGAATGGTGACGACTGGATACTTGTTCCACAGTGAATTCGTTGTATTCATTCAACGGAGAATTTGCCTGCGCGATGATGAATTTATCCTCTGCATCTGCTGAGAGAAATTCCACCTCATCGGATTTATCGGATACAAAAGGAACAACGGCCACCATATTCTCAAGCTTGGCCTTTTTAATTTTAGAAAACAACTCTGCAGTAATTCTTTCGCCTTCCCGGGCAATCACTTCATCTGATTTTGGAGATGTTACTGGGGCACGCAACAATCGACCAATCAAACGATCATCAGTTGCCTCCAGTTCTCGAAATACTTTCCGATACGGTGTCTCGATGAAGCCATATTCATTTACACGGGCATAGTTGGATAAACGACCGATCAGGCCAATATTAGGACCTTCGGGCGTTTCAATCGGGCAAATTCTGCCATAATGCGAATGATGAACATCACGAACATCAAAGCCGGCTCTTTCACGCCGTAAACCACCAGGTCCAAGAGCAGATAATGTTCTTTTATGGCGCAGTTCAGCCAACGGATTGGTTTGATCCATGAATTGGGATAATTGGCTTGAACCAAAAAACTCACGCAAGGCAGCCACCATCGGGCGAATGTTAATGAGATTCATCGGTGAGAGGTCACCCTGATCGCGAATGGACATTCGTTCTTTGATGACCCGCTCCATGCGACGCATTCCGATGCGTAATTTATTTTGGATCAGTTCGCCAACAGTTTTGACCCGCCGATTTCCAAGATGATCAATATCATCTTTGAACTCCATCTCGTTATTAATCATAATCATGCGCCGGATAAGATAGACCAAATCCCACTTGGTCACTGTCCGGTGTGAGACCGGAATTTTGGAAGTCAGATCCAACTTTTGGTTCAATTTATAGCGTCCCACTTTTTCCAGGTCATAATGCCGCTGGTCAAAAAGTTGCTCGGAAAAGAATTCTCGGGCATTATCCAATGTCGCCGGATCGCCGGGGCGCATTTTTCTAAAAAACTCCAGTAACGCTTGTTCGGCTATGCTTTTGCTTTCTTTTAGATCCCATTCGGGTTCCTGGTTGATGGTGTTGATGATGAATGTTCGGTCAAGGTCCTTATCAACATCCTGGAAAAGAGAAATCAATTCTTCATCTTTACCGGTCTTGATGGGTGAATCTTTGATACCATCGTCAACCATTGCCATGGCACGTAAAAAGATGGAGATGGGCACAGTTCGCTTGCGATTAAATTTGAGAATGATGTAGTCATTCTTGCGGGTTTCAAATTCCATCCACGCGCCGCGATCCGGAATTAGCTTTGCGGTGGAAAGCTGGCGACCGGTTGCCCGGTTAATGGAAGAATTAAAATAAACACCCGGGGAACGGATCAGTTGAGAAACCACAACGCGTTCTGTTCCGTTAATAATGAAAGTGCCTTTCTCAGTCATCTCAGGAAAATCACCGAGAAAAATATCCTGCTTGATGGGTTCGGGAACCTCTGGACCAGCAATTAACACGGAAACATATAAAGGACTTGCATAAGTCAGATCACGTTCTATGCATTCATCAATGGAGTTTTTGGGATCCTCAAACCAGAACTTAAGTTTGAATTGCCTGCTTTCAGGAGTCTCACTGGGAAAGTAAAGTTTGATACCCTTGTTATAGGATTCAATGGGAGTGATTTCGTTAAATAGGTCTTTTAACCCTTCATCTTTCAATCTCTTGAAAGAATCCAGCTGCACCTCTATCAGATTGGGCAGCTCCAAGATAGAGGGAATTCTTGCGTATGACTTAATTGGCAAAGCGGAAGTCATTTGTTTCTCCTGAACTGTTGCTTGTATTTCCACCCAGCATAAACCGACCAATATGCTGGCAAAATATCATTTTATCAAAATATCTATTAATCGTCAATCAAAAGCCGATTATTCTACCACTCTTTTTAGAGCAGTACAAATCCCAAACCAAGTTGTATTAAAATTCAAGCAATCTTACAACCCGATTTTTATAATAATGAAACAAAATACCTCAAGATCTTCCTGGCTCGACAGACCAATTAATGCCACCTTGTCAAATATCACTTTTGAACACCTGCTGATCGGTGTCATCATCCTGCTCACATTATTTTCAAGGTTCAATCAACTTGAGCAAAGGGTAATGAGCCATGATGAAGTCAACCATGTTGTTCCCGCTTATGAACTCTTTATGGGGCGAGGCTACCGACACGATCCGGTAACACATGGACCACTGCAGTTTCACCTGGTTGCATTGAGCTATTTTCTTTTTGGCGACGACGATTTTTCTTCCCGGGTGCCGGCTGCTTTATTCAGTACAGCGGCAGTTGCCTTTGTGTTGATCTTTTATCGCCGCTATCTGGGCAGAATGGGCGGGATCCTCGCCGGCATCTTTTTCATGATCTCCCCCTACATGCTCTTCTATGGTCGCTATACCCGCAACGAAGCATTCATCATGCTTTTTGGTGTGGTCATGTTATATGCACTTCTAAGATATTTGGATGATGGCAAACCTCTATGGCTATACTTTCTAACCCTCTCCCTTTCCCTCCATTTTTCCAGCAAAGAAACTGCTTATATTTACGCAGCCGAGATACTGGTTTTTCTTGGAGTATTGGTCCTCTTTGATCTTTGGCGGCATGATTGGCAGAATAAACACCAAAAGCAGCAATTTTTCTTATCCACATTTACTGCGCTCTTTATCTTTTTCGGTTCGTTGATTGTTTCAATTATCATTGCCAGAATCGCCAGCCCTGCGTTGCAGGAAAAATCATTATCGGTTATTCAGCAAACCAATCTTAATAATGTTTTCGCGCAACTGCTTTCTTATTGGCAATCGTATGGTGCCTATTTCATCCCGATTATTCTTCCCCTGATAATCGGATTTATTATGCTGGTGTATCTCAAACGAAAAATGACTTGGGACCAACTCCCAGCAGTTCGTTCATTCCATCTTCTCGTCCTCGTGGCGACTCTTGTTCTGCCATTATTGAGCCCCATCTTTTCAAAGTTGGCCGGCATTGACCCCATTGATTACACCAATCAAATGGGCATATACACCACTTTTATTTTTATTGTGTTTATATCCGCAGCTGCCATTCTCTTTGGCACAGCATGGAACAAAATCCTATGGTTGAAGAACGCGGCTCTTTTTTACATGGTCTTTTTAGTTTTATATACAACCGTCTTTACCAACGGATTTGGTTTTTTCACCGGAATTGTCGGTGGATTGGGATACTGGATGGCTCAACATGGCATCCAGCGCGGAAATCAGCCATTATATTATTACGCCTTATTACAAATCCCCATCTACGAATACCTGGCCGCAGCAGGGACTTTATTGACCGTCTATTTTGCAGTGCGGTTAAAAAAGTTCTCTATCAAACCGCAAGATCATGCAGCTGCAACAAAACAAAATGATAAAACAGCGGAGCAGCCATCCCAGCCGCTACCAGTGATACCCCTGCTTTTGTTCTGGAGCCTGGCAAGCCTGGTTACCTTCTCGATAGCCGGAGAAAAGATGCCCTGGCTGACCGTCCACATTACCCTGCCGTTGATCCTGTGCGCAGGTTGGGCAATCGGCTTTTTGATCAAGCTGGTCTGGGTTAAAAGGAATAACAGGAATTTTTGGATCATTCTTTCTCTTTCATTTCTGTTTATGCTCTTCCTCTGCAACTCTTTCATTATTCTTCTCGGCAGTACACCCCCTTTTTCCGGGAAGACCCAAGCTCAACTGCAACGTACCAATTATTTTTTATTGAACATTTGCCTCACCCTGATTATTGCTTTTTTGATTAAGAGATTCGGTGATAAATGGCATTGGAAGCGAGTATTCGCAACCATTCTCCTCGCTTTTTTCTGTCTGCTTGCTCTACTCACCGTGCGGACTTCCTATTTCGCCTCATTCATCAATCATGACTACCCGACTGAGTTCCTGGTCTATGCTCATGCTGCGCCCGCTCCCAAAGAGGTACTGCATCAGGTTGAAGAAATCTCACAACGTACAACTCAGGGACTGGGAGTAAAAGTTGCGTATGACAATTATTCACGATATCCCTATTGGTGGTATTTCCGCCACTTCAATAATCGTTTTGATTTTTCAGAAAACCCCACCAAAGGCATTGAAGATTATCCCATCATTATCGCCGGTCAACCGAATTACTCAAAACTGGACCCGATCGTCCGCAACAATTACTTCACCTTTGAATATATGCGCTTGTGGTGGCCGATGATGGATTATTACTACCTGAATCTTCAGCGCATCTGGGATTCAATTCGCAATCCGGAAATGAGGCAGGCGCTGTTCAATATCTGGTTCAACCGGGACTATTCATTGTATTCTCAGGTAACCAGCAACACCAGCCTTACCTTGGAAACTTGGTCGCCGGCAGAAAAAATGCGCCTCTATCTAAGAAAGGATATTGCAGCACAGATTTGGAATTTAGGCGTATCCACCGCCATTTCAGGTTTTCAAGTCAACGATCCTTACGTAGAAAAAACAAACAAACTGCTTCACAGTCAGGTCATCTCCGGTGGTGGCAGCAGCCCTGGTCTACTGGCCGCTCCCAGGGGTATCGCTTTGGGGCTGGATGACTCCATCTATGTGGCCGATTCTTACAACCACCGCATTCAGCATTTTTCCCAGGATGGAAAATTGATCAATTCATGGGGTACCTACGCCAATATTTTGAATGGTGAAGCACCCGGTGGTACTTTCAATGAACCTTGGGGAATTGCTTTAGGGCCGGATGGTTCAGTTTATGTAGCCGATACCTGGAATTACCGCATCCAAAAATTCACCCCCCAAGGACGGTTTATTAAGATGTGGGGGAACTTCAACATAGGTTCAAGCCAAGAGGGTTTATATGGCCCAAGAGGAATTCTGGTCACCAAGGATGGGCGCGTGCTCGTCACGGATACCGGTAATAAGCGGGTGGTGATTTTTGACAGCGACGGAAATTTCTTGAGTCAATTTGGCACAGCGGGCATGGAACCCGGCAATTTGGATGAACCGGTTGGGATAACAATGGATCTGGACGGGAAGATATACATCGCTGATACATGGAATCATCGCATCCAGGTTTTTCAGCCGGATGCCAATGGACTTTTATTCTCCCCTGTAACCAGCTGGGACATCGACAGCTGGTATGGTCAATCCATGAACAATAAACCGTTCCTGACCATTGCGCCAAATGGACACATTTTTACTTCTGACCCGGAAGGTGCACGGATTCTTGAATTCTCCAATCAGGGTGAATTCCTGAATGCCTGGACAGGTTTCAACCTGAGCGAGGATATCGCCAGCCAACCCATTGATTTAAAATTCGACTCGCAAGGGAAATTATGGGTGACAGACGCGACCAGCAATCTCATTCTAGGTTTTGATGAGTGGGTTTCAAAACCTTAACGGAATAATCAAAAATAGCAGTTCGGCCCATGAAAAATTGATAGTTTTTTAGAAAAGCTGTTTGTATTATTTCTGATTGGCAATCATCTTAAAAGTGGAATTTTTTCCTTTATTAACGCTTAAATTCGGTGTCGATTTCTAATATAAAAATTAGAAATTTCATATAGACTATTAATCATCACTGCGTTCGTAGTAGAACTGCAAATGTTATAATCTCCAAAAATAGTGACAGGTAATCTCAATGATGCATTTTGATAAATTCAATGGGGAAGCAGAGCAAACGGCTAAACGCGCTGCAGAGTTGATCCAGCGATTTGGTCACAACCAAATTGATACAGAACACATCTTGCTGGCATTAATTGAACCAACCGACGGGACAGTATCCCGGATTCTGGAAGGCTTGAAGATCAACGTCAATCAATTTGAGCAAAAATTGGAAAACCTCCTGCAAAACAGCTCAAGAGCCAGCATCTTCAGCGGAGGATCCGGACAGATCTTCATCACCCCGCGTGTGAAGCGAATTTTGGAAATAGCCAACGAGGAATCCACTAAACTGGGGGTGCAGTTCATTGGCGCCGAGCATTTATTCCTGGCAATTCTGGCAGAACAAAACACGCCAGCCTCCCGATTGCTCCAGGATTTCGGCTTGGACCACCAAAAAGTCCTTGCCTTTATCACCCAGGATGTGCGCGGGCAAAAAACAGGGGATTCAAAATCAGATGGAAGATTCAGGACGCTTGAAAAATATTCAAGAAACCTTACCAAACTTGCCACGGAGAACAAACTCGATCCGGTCATTGGCAGGGATGAAGAAATCTTACGGGTTATCCAAATCCTTTCAAGAAGGACAAAAAACAACCCGGTGTTAATTGGCGAAGCCGGAGTTGGAAAGACCGCCATCGTGGAAGGGCTTGCACAAAAAATTGCAGCCAATGATGTGCCAGAAATTCTCTCAGGGAAAAAAGTGATTTCATTGGACCTGGGTGCTATGATTGCCGGTTCTAAATTCAGGGGTGAATTTGAAGAAAGACTGAAAGCATCCATAGAAGAAGTGCAAAAATCTTCGGGCGAGGTCATTTTATTCATTGACGAGCTGCATACTGTGGTGGGTGCCGGTGCAGCTCAAGGTGCAATGGATGCATCCAACATGCTCAAACCAGCCCTTGCACGCGGCGAACTGCAATGCATCGGTGCGACTACCTCGGACGAATTCCAAAAATACATCGAGAAGGATGCAGCCCTTGAAAGGCGCTTTGCGCCCGTATTTGTGGAAGAGCCGAGTGTGGATGAAACCATCCAAATGTTGAAGGGACTGCGTGACCGGTATGAAGCGCATCATAAAGTTAATTTCACCGATGTTGCCCTCGAGGCAGCAGCGAGGCTTTCCTATCGTTATGTCACAGACCGCTTCCTTCCAGACAAAGCCATCGACCTGATGGATGAAGCAGCCGCAAAATTGCGAGTAGCCCTCTACTCCATGCCACCGGACCTCAAAAAATTGAAAACGGACATCGACCGTATAAGGGCTGAAGAAGAACAAGCCAGCACCGCCAGAGATTATGAAAGTGCCGCCCGCAAGAAAGCCGAGCGTCTGCGCTTGGAAGATGATTTCAAACAGAAGCGAGACAAATGGGAATCCGAGCATAAGCTGGATGAGGTGGTGGAAGAGAACGATATCGCTGAAGTAGTCTCACAGTGGACAGGCATTCCGGTTACCCAAATGATGCAATCGGAAGCGGACCGGCTATTAAAGATGGAAGAGAAACTGCATGAGCGAATCATCGACCAGGAAGAAGCCATCCATGCAGTGGCGGATGCTATTCGAAGGTCACGCTCCGGGTTAAAAGATCCGCGCCGACCTATCGGTTCTTTCATTTTCATCGGACCTTCGGGTGTCGGCAAGACCGAATTGGCCAGGGCATTGGCGGAATTCATGTTCGATGATGAAGACGCCTTGGTCAGATTGGACATGAGCGAATACCGGGAACAGCATACCGCTTCACGTTTGTTTGGAGCACCTCCCGGATATGTCGGTTATGAAGAAGGCGGACAGCTAACGGAAGCCGTGCGCCGCCGCCCTTACAGGGTGATCCTCTTTGATGAAATTGAAAAAGCCCACCCGGAAGTGTGGAATTCGCTCCTGCAGATATTGGATGACGGGCGCATGACCGATGGACAAGGACGGGTGGTTGATTTCCGCAATTGCATTTTGATCATGACCAGCAACCTTGGTACTGAATTCATCAAGAAGGGCGGAACGCTGGGATTCCTGCAAAGCGAAGGCAATGAGGAAGACCGCGAAACACACGAAAAGATAGAAAAGGCTCTCAAAGCCACCTTTCGCCCGGAGTTTCTCAATCGGATAGATGAGATCATCATCTTTTCGCCGCTAACCCGCGAACAAATGGTAAAAATCGTTGACCTACAAATGAAAGAGGTCGAAGCACGATTACAGGAACATGGAATTACGGTGGAGTTGACCGATCCAGCTCGCGAATGGCTGGCAAACGAAGGATATGATCCCAATTTTGGCGCAAGACCGCTAAAAAGAACCCTGCAGAAGTATATAGAAAGCCCGCTTTCGATCAGCATCCTGGCAAATGAATTTAAAAAAGGCGACAAGGTTCTGATTGATCTGGACGAAAAGAAAAAAGAAATAAAATTCAAGAAATCCTAACAGTCTCAAGAGATACAACAGACCGGCAAACAAATCGGTCTGTTTTTTATTCACTTTAATACCTACGTCAATTCATTTCAACTCTTGTTATGACCCGTTTGACATCCTTAACCAGCATGGATATACTACAAGCCGTAATCAATCATTTTGGGAGTAAAACTTGAAAAAAGCACTTCTTACTGGCATCACCGGCCAGGATGGATCTTACCTGGCTGAATTGCTTTTAAGCAAAAATTACGAAGTTCATGGCATCATCCGCCGAGCCAGCACATTTAACAGCCACCGGATAGACCATATTTACCATGATCCACATAACGGCAATAAAGTCCACCTGCATCTTCACTATGGAGATATTTCAGTTGGCGAAACCCTGCTGAATATCATCTACAACATCCGCCCGGATGAAATTTATCACCTGGCAGCCCAAAGCCACGTGAGAGTCAGCTTTGACATGCCCGAATATACAGGCGATGTGACCGGACTTGGCACCACTCGAATTTTAGATGCGGTGAGAAACGCCCATTCGGAAGCGCGGTTTTACCAGGCATCCTCCAGTGAAATGTTCGGCAGCGCAAAACCACCCCAAAATGAACAAACACCTTTTGAACCGCGTAGCCCATATGCAGCCGCCAAAGTATATGCTTATTGGATCACCCGCAATTACCGGGAAGCTTATAAACTCTTTGCATGCAATGGCATACTTTTTAATCATGAATCTCCAAGACGCGGTGAGACATTTGTAACCCGCAAGATCACGCGGGCACTGGCTGCCATCAAAGCAGGTGAACAGAAGCACCTTTACCTTGGCAACCTGGATGCCAAACGCGATTGGGGGTATGCTCCCGAATACGTTGAAGCGATGTGGATGATGCTTCAGCAGGATAAACCTCAGGATTACGTCATTGGTACAGGCGAATCACATACTGTGCGCGAATTCCTAGAAGCCGCATTTTCTTATGTTGGTCTTAAGTATGACGATTATGTAAGAATCGACGAACGTTATTTCAGACCAACCGAGGTGGATTACCTGCTCTCCGATCCATCCAAAGCCAGGCAGGAACTAAAATGGTCACCCAAGATCAAATTTCACGACTTGGTACGAATCATGGTGGATGCTGACCTAGAACTCAAAGGACAACCCTGCCCCAGTGAAGGCAAGAAGATCGTGGAAAATATTTTTGATGACTGGCACCGTTGGGAACACCAGGTGGTCAGTATGGAGCGTTAGTTTTTTTTGGTGTCAAATCACTCCGTCCTTTTTGTCTGTACAGCCAATCTCTGCCGGTCTCCCATGGCAGAAGTGGTTTTTAAACACCTGGTCAATTCTGATGAGGATAAATCCAGAAAGTGGCAGGTGAAATCAGCCGGTTTGCATGCCTGGGCAGACCTACCCGCAGTACCATTTGCACAAGAAGCCTGCCGGTTATCCGGTTATGACCTCAACAACCATCTTTCCACGCAACTTACCAACGAATTACTGAGTGAATTCAACTTAGTCCTTGTCATGGAAAGCTGGCATCTTCAAGAAATTCAAGGGTTTTTTCCAGATCATGCACACAAGGCTTTTTTATTAAGTGAAATGACCAATGTCAAAAAAGACATCATCGACCCATATGGCTCTCTATTATTTAACCATCAAAATTCTTTAAAGGAAATTAGAGAATACCTCTCCGAGGGCTATAACCACATCGTTGCATTATCACGTCAATAATCTCTTTTTTTACATATTATTAGAACTATTGTGCTATAATAATTATATGGAAAAAATCACCGCGAGAAATCTTTTATTTCCCTTTCTCATCTTTGCTATCGTCTTGTTGGTTTTTTGCACCAATTTCTTGTTATCCCCAAATACCGCATGGGCATTTACAACCATCTCTCCTCAGGACCCACCTGCACAAATTACCGAGCAAAAATCTGAGTTGAGTCCCTTTTTTCCTCCTGCCATTCAGCAATGGAAATTAGAGATTGAAAACCAGGCTGGCGTCAATGGCATTGATGCAAACATGATCGCGTCCGTGATTCTTATGGAAAGCGGTGGAGATGCGCTGGCTTACTCATCCTGTGGTGCGGTAGGCCTAATGCAGGTGATGCCAAGAGATGGGTTATCTGCCAGTTTTACCTGCAACGGCCAACCGTGTTTCGCCAACCGCCCCAGCATGGTGGAATTATTTGAACCACGATTCAATATTGAATATGGAACCGGATTGTTGAAAGACCTTTTTAACCGAAACGGAAATTGGCGGGAAGCTCTTTTTTCTTATGGGCCCATCGATGTTGGCTATGATTATGCTGACCGGGTACTTTCCATTCTGAGTCAGTATTCCCACGAGTTGTAAATTATCCACTGGCAGGTTGACAACAATCTTGGAACTGCACTATAATCTACTGCTGTTGCGGGCATAGTTCAATTGGTAGAACGCTTCCTTGCCAAGGAAGAGGTTTACGGGTTCGAGACCCGTTGCCCGCTCCTAAAAGCCAAATCCCAGGTTTGGCTTTTTTTTTATTTTCAGATTGACAAAGACCCAGGCTAATTTTATAATCTTCTGTGCATGGCGACGTGGCCAAGTGGCAAGGCAAGGGTCTGCAAAACCCTGATCATGGGTTCAAATCCCATCGTCGCCTTTTTTGTTTTAATCAGCCCATGATTCACTGATAGCGAATTGCCCTCTGAGCCAGGTAGTTTACCCGCTGATTATATCGATCACCGGCATGACCTTTAACCCAATGCCACCTCACCTGGTGCTTTTGGTTTAATTGGTGTAATTCCTGCCATAATTCCTGATTCGCCAATTTCCCCTGTTTCCTTTTCCAACCACGCTTGACCCATCCCGCCATCCACTTTTCGATACCCAGGCGCAAGTATTCCGAATCGGTGTAAAGGTCAATGCTGGATGAAATTTGAAATGAGCTCAACGCCTGGATGGCTGCCATTAATTCCATACGGTTATTGGTGGATGGGTTTTCAAATCCGGATAATTCTTTAATTTTCCCATCCCCCAAGATGATCGCTGCCCAGCCGCCATGGCCTGGATTGGGGTCACAGGCACCATCGGTATAAATTACCACGGAAGAGTTAATCTCCTTCATGCTTAGCGGTTCAGTATCTCTTTTATTAATAATTCCGCATCCACCAGGATGGTATTGACATCGCCGGGTTTCATGTTGCTTTGTACAACCTGCCAGGCGGCGTCCTGGAGCACCTTCCCAGCATTCAGCCAGGACGCAAGCAAAGGCATGGATTTAACCAGCGGCAGGTATTGCAGGCTCAATTCCCAAGCAGGGTCAGGTTTGCCGATTTTAATGACTTCTTCGCGAACGCTCGAAACGGGAGGCAAGGTTAAAGATGATGCAACTATTCTCGCCAGGTTCTCCGGTGCTTGCAGCCAGCGGATAAACAACCAGGAAGCCAGGTCATGATTGGCATCCGAACGGAGAATCCCATAGGATAATCCATCGGAAAGAATGACTTCATTCGCTTCCAGTGATGGGTAAGGAATCATTTCCCATTCATCCTTCATGTCTATTTTTCCCTGCTGAACAATATCTTCCATGCTGCCACTGTAAAACAGGGCTTTCCGTTCCTTGAGATAAAGATGCGGATTTTGTTCCAGCGGGGTCCAGGCACAACCCAAGCGCATCAACTGCTGTAAAAAACCAAACGCCCTTTCATTGGCACTGGTCTGTAAAAGATAAGCGCCACTTTCAGATGCAGGCATCTGCCCGCCTCCAAATACCTTCATCCAGCTTAACACGGTGGCTGGCGTCGCATCAAATATCCAGCCGCCCGTGCCATCATTTTCCGGATCTTTGTCAAACGAATTACTGCGAGCTGCGGCGCAGGATTGGTTTAATAATTCATCCGGCGTGGAAGGGGGTGAAGTGAACCCAAGTTCTTGAGCCCATGTATTATTATAGAAAAGGAAATATGCATTGCGCTGAGCGGGAAGTCCAAAACGAAAATCTCCCACCGTATCCTGCTGCCAAAAAGCAACCGGATAAAGCAGCTGTTCCTGTGGCGAAATGCCCCATCTTGCATACGAGACATAGGGAGAAAGGTCCAAAATCACTTCTTCCACCAAGGCGAGGTTTCTTAATAATACAATCGGTGCGGAGATAATATGCGGTTGTTCTTCCTTGCCCAATGATGAAATGACCTTTCCGGCAAGGAAATTTTCATCTCCCATCTGAGATGCCTTTACCCTCACATTCCAGGTATTGGAAATATTAAAGTCGGATACGAGTTTCTCAACCACTTTCGCCATTTCCCCTGACCACGGATACCAGAAATCCACCTCCACCAAATTTGGGAATTTTTCAAAATCAGGAATAAGTGCATCCTGGGTTGGCAGTTTGGTTTGAGAGAAAGGGGTGGTAGTTGCAGGCTGGATAACAGTGGTTGCGGTGGGCAGGATCACCACTACCGGCGCAGCAGTCTCTGCGCAGGCAGGAATAAGAAAAATAATGATTGCATAGAGAAATAACCGGAATAACATTTTATGATTCATCGCGATAATCTTACCAAAACTTTCCATTCAAAATGCTGAAGATTTTATTGACAGTCCACTTATTAATCACTATAATCCATTTAATAAATACTGAAGACTGGAGTAGTAACCGGGTCTGAAGGATGACAGAAAAGGATGCCATGGTTGAAAGCATCCGTCCAGAATAACCGGTGAAGTCGCCAGTTGAGTTGCCGAAGAAATCATTTTGAGAGTAGACCGGCACGGGAGAGCCCGTTAGCGCGAAAACCAGGGAAAAAACCCTGGTATGAGTGTGCCGGATTATCCGGCAAATCAAGGTGGTACCGCGGAAGTGAACCTTTCGTCCTTAGGATGAAAGGTTTTTTATTACAGGAGTGATGACATGGAAGATTTTTTATTGCCGAAATCGTACGATTTTAAGAATACCGAGGGGAGAATTTATGATTGGTGGGAAAAGAGCGGTTTTTTCCAACCGACAAATGACCCGCAAAAAAAGGGGTTTGATCCCAATCGCAAACCCTTTGTTATTTCCATTCCGCCACCAAACATCACCGGCGAACTGCACCTGGGGCATGCCATGTTCATCGCCCTCGAAGACCTGATGATTCGCCACCAACGCATGAAGGGAGTCCCTGCCCTATGGGTTCCGGGAACAGATCATGCCGGAATTGCCACCCAGCTGCAAGTGGAGAAAGTGCTTGAAAAGGAGGGCAAGAAGCGGGAAGACCTTGGACGCGAACAATTCGTCAAGATGGTGTGGGCCTGGAAGGATGAATTTGGCGGAAAAATCACCCATCAGATCCGACGGCTGGGAGCCTCATGTGACTGGACGCGCGAGCGCTTCACCATGGATGAGGGATTATCGCGGGCAGTCCGGGAAGCATTTGTCCGCTTGTATGAAAAAGGGCTGATCTATCGCGGTATGCGCATGGTCAACTGGTCACCGCTCTTAAAAACTGCGGTGTCCGATCTGGAAGTGGAATACTCACAGGAACCGGGCACATTGTATTATTTCAAGTACGTATTGGCGGATGCACCGGATGAATACATCACGGTTGCCACCACCCGCCCGGAGACCATACCCGGGGATACAGCCGTGTGCGTACATCCTGAGGATGAACGCTATCAGAAATACATCGGCCGGAAGGTCATCGTGCCCATCCTTAATCGGCAAATTCCGGTTATCGCCGATGAATACATCACCCGCGAATTCGGCGGCGGGGCTTTAAAGGTAACCCCGGCACACGCCGCGGACGATTATATCCTTGCCCAAAAACACAACCTGGAAATGATCAATATCCTCAACAAGGATATGACCATGAATGAAAACAGCGGACCTTATGCGGGTATGGACCGTTTTGCATGCAAAAAGAAAATATGGGAAGACATGCGTGCCGAAGGTCTGGTGCTCAAGGAAGAACCTTACACCTTGAATATCCCCCGCTCCCAGCGCGGCGGGGAAATAATTGAGCCCTTGATCAGCACGCAATGGTTCGTAAAAATAAAACCCATGGCGGAGGCCGCCCTGCAAGCCGTGCGTGACGGAAAGATCAGGATCATCCCGGAGCATTTCACCAAAGTTTTCTACAATTGGCTGGAGAACATCCAGGACTGGTGCATCAGCCGGCAGTTATGGTGGGGGCATCGCATCCCGGTCTGGTATTGTGAAGAATGCGGCGAGATGACTGTCATGAGAGAGGATCCGGTCAAGTGCACTCATTGCGGCAGCGCCAAGATCCACCAGGATGAGGATGTACTGGACACCTGGTTCTCCTCGGGATTATGGCCTTTCTCCACCCTCGGCTGGCCGGAAGAAACACCGGATTACAAATATTTTTATCCCACCTCTGTCCTGGAAACCGGGTATGACATTCTCTTCTTCTGGGTGGCGCGCATGATCATGGATGGCATTGAGTTTACCGGGCAGCCCCCATTTCACACCGTATATCTGCACGGTTTGATCCGCGATGAAAAAGGCCAAAAGATGAGCCGGACCAAAACCAAATCCAATGTGATTGACCCCCTCATCGTGATGGATGAACTTGGTACGGATGCCCTGCGCTTCACCCTGCTGGTTGGATCCACACCTGGAAATGACATGAACCTGAGCGTGAAAAAAGTGGAGGCCAACCGCAATTTCGCCAACAAGATTTGGAACGCAGGACGCTTTGTGCTGGGTATGGCAAAAAAATATTGCCTGCAATCCTCAGAAAACCTTAAAAATACCCTTGCGGATGATTGGATCCTGGCGCGTTCCAATCAACTTATCAGTGATGTGGAGCGCATGTTTGTCAATTACCAGTTTGGTGAGGCCGGCCGACAGATCTATGATTTCTTTTGGAGTGAATATGCCGACTGGTATATTGAAATTGCCAAGGTGCAATTCACCGAGAGCCCTGCAAGAGCCGCTCAAACAGCCAGACTACTTATACGCATCCTGGATCGTTGCTTACGATTATTGCACCCATTCACACCGTATGTCACTGAGGAGCTGTGGTCTTACCTGAAAAAGTTGAGCCAGCAGCTTAAACTCCAGACGGAATACGACCAGGAGTGGACGAGCGCATTGATGAACGCCAAATTCCCGAGCCCTGAACCACCAGCTGAATGGGAAGAAGCAGCCATTCAGAAATTCAACCGGTTGGTGATCGAACCGGTAAAAGCATTGCGAACACTGCAAATTGAAAGCAAATTATCCATTACAGAAAAACCGGAAGCGCTTATCATTTTTGAACATGAGGCAAACCAATTAGCTGAAATGGATGGCATCATTTGCACTTTGGCAAAAATTGGCAGGCTGGAAGTGACTGGCAAAATGCCCAGGGGCGACATTCTCAAGTCACTACCGACAACGACCATCAGTTCAAGCGGCATGGTGGTTGTACTGAAATTGGATATCGCTGCTGCCGCCGCTGAAAAGAGCAGCCAATTAACAAAGGAATTGGCTGAATTGAATACGCAGATTCTGCGGAGCGAACAATTGTTAAGCTCGGATTTTGGCAAAAAAGCTCCTGCAGCAGTCGTGGACAAAGAAAAGCAAAAGTTAGCCGGGCTTAAATCGGCAGCGGAAAAAATCCGAATCCAGTTAGGACAATAAATGTTTGGTTAAATGAAAAGAGCCGATGGATCACCACCGGCTCTTTCTTTTGATGAGTTAGTAGTTTACAACGCGCGGCAGCTTCTTGGCTTGCGAGACCCAGTTTGCCACCTGCTTTTCAGTCGGCAGACGGCGGACGATCTTCTTCTTTGAGTTAGACTCGGCCATCTTGGCAGTCAGATTCTTCGGATCACGTTTGGAAAGCTCCACCACCGTATCCACGCCGGCTTCTTCCAATAAATCGGAATATTCCGAGCCGACTCCGCGAATGCGGTAAAGGTCAGCATGGTTAACCCATTCCAAAATCAGCTTGTGATCAATTCCGGTGGACTTGCCTAATTCCTCACGGCCCTTGGGTGACGCCCCCCGCTTCAAAAGAGTTTCAACCGATTTAACACCTGCCCCGCTTAATTTCTTGGCATATGCGGGTCCAACACCTTCAATATCAACAATCTTGGTCATGAATGCCTCCTATAAGGTTTGTTTTATTTTAGACCTTAAAGCATTTTAGCATAAATCCACTTGTCAAGGTAAGTTCTACCGATAATATTTCTCGGTCCCGAATATTCCAACCACCTCACCGATGAAAAAGCGATGATAATCCGGCTTGGAATATTTACCCAGGATGCGTTCATCCAGAAAATGAGCCGGGTTCATATCCTCCCAATAAATCTTTTTACATTCCAACACCAATTCTGCTTCGCGATACGAAGGCGATAAAACTTTTTCCGACGCCATCGGTGTGATTTTAGGGTAATTTATTTTATCGATCTCACGCCCGGATCGGCTGCCAAGCTCATTCAACGCTTCCAAATATGGGTCAGCAAACGCATTCAAAGTAAAAGAATTGCCCTCATCCATAAATTTGAATGTATGGCGTGAATAACGCACAGCCACCATTGCCACCGGCAGGCTCCACATGGTTCCGAGCAACCCCCATGAAATGGTCATGCAATTGAATTGCTTCTTATTGAGATCTCCACTGGCAAGCAAGAACCATCCCTGGTCAAAAATGAAATGAGAGCGGGCAATAAATTGGTCAATGGGAATTGTCTGCCGATTTAATGGAACAGATTTATAAAAATCCTGAAGTGATTGTTTTTTACTAATCGCTTCCCGGTTAATTGGTCCATAAACATGCGGAAAGAGCTCTTTGCCGCCCTCCAGGTTTTCATAAACCAACTTTGATTTCAGTGATTGTTGGTCAATTTCCAGGATGACCAGGTCATACTCCCCTTTAAACCAATGTTTAATGACATGAGGAATCTGCTCCTCGGTACAACAGTGAATGAAACCCTGACTTGCCAGGGAATCGGCCGCATAAGGGGCTGGGGTGTTTTCAACCCAGTCAGTCCTCTTGAGTACATGGTAGATATACATTCGTTAAACCTCACTTCCTAATAAATAATGTTCACATCCATTTTCCACATAAGGAAATTTACATGTGCCATATTCATCTCATAGGTGGAGCAAATCTAACAGAAAGAAATGGGATTTGATTTTCTGTAAATTATTACCTGCCGCGCATCAGTTTGCTCTGCACGATCAATCCGAAAATAAATAAAGCAATAGTTATCACCACCGGAAACGGCTGGGGCATGACCAGGTGGGAGACAATGACGTTGGCGCCAAGCGCTGAAGAGAGGATGATCAGCGTCCAATCAAACATGGTGCTGGCGAGCAATGCACCCAGGATACCCCCCAGAATGACAAACAGCCAGATTAAATTGCCGAGCTGGATTGAAAGGGTGGGCAGCAGTAAATAAACCAAATAACCACCAGCCAGGAAACCCATGAGACCGATGGCAATTTTTTGCAGCATAACCGCCAAGGCCGCCCCCAGGGCGCCAACCGCCAAGGCAATCAGCACCAGGTTGGTGGGGGATAAGGCAGGGAAATTTTGCTGGGCAAAATTCAATCCTAATAAAAACCCGACCAACCCGCTAAAAAGCCAGAATAATTTTCGACCAAAGACCAGTAGCAGCAATCCTGCCAGCAGATAATATATATTCATTTCGACCTCCTATATCGTCAAACATATTATGTAAAAAAAGGAGATGAAAATTCATCTCCCTGATCAACCATTATCAACTCCGGTGTGTTAATGCCCTGACCAATATAAAAGTGCCTACAGCGATGATGATGATGGGAAAAACAGGTAAACCGAAGTGAGCCAGACCAAAGCCATGCAACCCGATGATCAATTCAAAAAAGATGAAACCGGCAGCAAAGATGATCAAACCGACCCTAGCCACCTGCCAGCCATTTTTGAGCAGAGTTTCATTTCCTTTCAAACTCCCAAAGAGCATCTGACCCAGCCCAATGGAGGTCGGCGCAATCAATGCCCAAGCATAAGCCCAGCTGGCCCAGGTATGCGTAAGCATCTGGAAGAAGAGAAGCAAGCCGGTGGCGGTAATGATGGTAGCAACAATGGACAATGCTTCACCGCTGCTATCACGCATCTTGAGGGATGCGATGAACAAGAAAACGCCGGGAAGGATGATAGCAAACGGCCAAAGATAAGCAGCCAGCGGAATGCGCAGGAAATGGCTGAGTATCCATACCGCACCGATCACCAGCAGTGAGGCACCCAGCAACAAGGAACCGCGGTCCACTGACCCGCCCACCTTGGTTTCAGAAGGTGCCATATCCAACGTTACTTCCTTTTTTGGTTCCACCTTTTCAACAGATTGGATTTCAACCGGTTTTTTGATGGCTGGTTTTTTCAACCCTGATTTCTTCCTGGTAACGGCAACTTTCTTTTCTACTTTTTTATATGCCATGACAACCTCTCATACTTGATATTTATCTTAAATACGCAACAGGAACCAACAGGTTGCTTAATCCAGATTCTTGTTCCGTCTGCGTTTTTCGAGAAGTTCCTGCAGCCCATACCAGACCAGGATGGCTGCTCCACCCTCATCCAGGTTTCCGATGAAAGGGATGTTGTCCGGTATGAATTCAAAAATACCGAGCCCGGGATTCAGTAAATAAATCAGCCCACCTCCAGCCAGCAGCAGGATGAGCCAGACCGGCCAGCCACGCAGGGATAGAGGTTTATTAAGAAAATTGAACTTGCTGTGAGAATTGTCATCCATTGTCAGATTTCCTTTCCAAATGTTCAGAATGATGATTGTTCATCGAGCAGTCTTCATCCAGGTATTCAAATTCGATGGTGGTGTGGACCAGGTCATATTGCGGAATCATTTCATGAATGAGGCATTTGATGCGGCGGATCTGCTCGCGCTTGGCGTCGCTTTCGAGGACGATGTGAGTGGTGAGCACATTCTGTTCACCATCCAATGACCAGACATGGGTGTGGTGAACATCCTTGACCATCTGCATGTCACGGATACGTGCCTCCAAATCCGCGATATTTATCTTTTCCGGCACTGCCTGCAAAAATAAGGCTGCTGTTTTTCGCAGGTTCTTAAAGACATTAAAGACAACAAAAGCAGTAATCAACAGCGAAAACACGGGATCCAACAAACGGATATCCGCAAAGTACAAGACGATGCTCATGATCAAAACAGCCGACCAACCGAGGACATCGTCCAGCAGATGCCAGGCGATCATGCGCGCGTTCATGTTCTTTTCGCGACGAATGCGCAGGACTGCCACCCCATTGACCACGATGCCGACAACAGCAAAGATGATCATCCTGCTTGCATCAGAGGGCTGCGGAGAGATCAAACGCTGGATGGCTTCATAAAAGATAAAGACTGAACCGGTCAGCAATACCACAGCAGAAACTACCGCGCCCAGCAATGAAAAGCGTTTATAGCCGTAGGAATATTTTTGGTCCTCGACTTTCAATGAAACCCGTTCCAGATACCAGGAGACTGCCAGGGTGGCGCTATCTCCCAGGTCATGCAGGGCGCCGGCCAGGATGGCAATACTATTGGTGAGAAAACCACCCACCATTTCAAGGATGGCAAAAGCCAGATTAAGGGAAAATGCCAGGCGCAGACTGCCAACCGCCGAATGTGGGTGTGGATGGGAATGCTCGTTCATGCTTGATGCTGACCAATTTTACCCTGCAAAGGAAATCAGAGATCTTCTTTTATGGAAATCGGTTAACGTGCAGAAAAAATAACTTAAACCGTCAGGTCACCGGAAAAGACGAGAACCGCCTGTCCGCTGATGCGAACCCGCTCACCTTTCACTTCCACACCAACGACACCACCACGGCTGGATGCCTGGAAAGCTCGAAATTTCGATTTTTTAAGCCGTTGCTGCCAAAAAGGTCCCAGGCAGGCATGTGCAGAACCGGTGACCGGGTCCTCATTGATCCCCACCCAGGGTGCAAAATAACGGGAAATAAAATCAAAGGGCGGCTGGTCAGAACGGGCAGTGACAGCCAGCCCATGCATGGGCAGCTGCTTTAATCGTTCAAAGTCAGGTGACAGATCGCGTACTTCTTGTGCTGATGCCGCTTCCACGATCACATTCTCGCCGCTTTGCACCACCTCATTTGGCTGGATATTCAGGATTTCCATCAATTGATCCCGGTGAGAATACGGCCTTTCGAAGAAAGCCGGGAAATCCAAAGTGACCCAGCCATCCTGTTGCTGAGCGGTCAGTTCACCACTGCGGGTATAAAAGTGGATTATGCTGCCCGGGGAAGCCAGTTGTTGATGAAAAAGCACGAAAGCGCTGGCCAGGGTGGCATGTCCACACAAATCGACTTCCACAACGGGTGTGAACCAGCGCAGGCGCCAGACCTGCCCCTCGGGTAATAAAAACGCCGTCTCCGACAGGTTCATCTCAAGGGCCACCTGCTGCATCCAACTATCCGGCTTTTTCTCCTTCAGCAGGCAGACCCCAGCCGGATTGCCTTTGAATGGCTCACTGGTAAATGCATCCACCTGGAAAATAGGAATTGCCATTTGCACTCCAAAAGATTTTCATCCTAATTATGCCATCAAGTCCACTTGAACGTTGATTTCTACCTAAAATGACCAACCTGCATCCAAAGACCATCCTTAGTGTTCTTTCAAATTGCAGAATGTTTTCTTTGAAGGTATACTCACCAAGTTATCCCATACAAGGATTTAAATCATGAAACATGCCGTTTCCATCAGTATCGGTTCCTCCAAACGCGATAAAAAAGCCGAGATTACCCTGCTGGGTAAAAAGGTGCTCATCGAGCGCATTGGCACCGATGGTGATATGAAAAAAGCCGCCGAGTTGTACCGGGAAATGGACGGCAAGGTGGATGCCTTTGGTGTGGGCGGCGCAGCGCTGGGCATGTTGGTGGCCGGGCGCTGGTACCCTTTCCATTCAATACTCCCGTTGGTGAAAGATGTACATAAAACCCCGGTGGCGGATGGTACGGGCTTGAAATCCACCCTGGAAGCTCAAGTGGGGGACGTGCTCGATAAACATCTTGCCAAGGAAATTTCGGGACGAAAAGCGCTAGTAACCACCGCTGTGGACCGCTGGGGATTGGCCAAAACTTTCGTCGATCATGGCTACCAAACCGTGTTTGGTGATCTGTTATTCAGCCTGGGAGTACCCATTCCAGTACGCAAGGAAAAAACCATCATCTTTATTGCCAAGCTGCTCCTGCCATTGATGAGCCGTTTGCCCTTTGAATGGCTCTATCCGACTGGGGAGGCGCAGGAAAAACGCACGCCCAAAATGGTCAATTATTTCCAGTGGGCGGATGTGGTCGCCGGCGATTGCCATTACATCACCAAGTACATGCCGGACCAATTGCCGGGTAAGGTGGTGGTGACCAACACCACCACCCGCGATGATATGGAGTTGTTCCGTTCAGCGGGCGTTAGCCACATGGTGACCACCACCCCGGTGTATGACGGGCGCTCCTTCGGCACCAATATGCTGGAAGCGGCACTGCTGGCTGTCAGCGGTCATACCCAGGCCATTGACTATGCCCATCCCGGCAATTACTACCAGGAAATGAGCGACTTGATCCGCCAGGTGGGTCTTAAACCGCAGGTGCAAAAACTGTAGCCATGCACACCATCATTTCCGCCGGCGGATACCCCAGGCCGGATGAATCCCTTTACCCAATCACACAGGGCGACAACAAGGCGCTGATTGACATTGGCGGCAAACCCATGCTGCAATGGATCCTGGACGCGCTGAATGGCTGCCAGCGGATTGAACAGGTTATCCTGGTTGGTTTGCCGGAAGGTGTTAAGCTTCAAAGCCGCCACCCGCTTACGCAGGTGGACAACCACGGCGACCTGTTCGAAAACGTGCGCGCCGGGGCAGAAGCGCTGCTGCGCCTGGATCCCGCTGCTGAAATCAGCCTGCTTCTGCCTGCTGATGTTCCCGCCATCACGGCAAAAATGATCGACTGGATGGTCGACCGCATCCAGGGACTACCCTATGATATTTTCTATTCGGTGGTGGAACGCAGCGTAATGGAAAAACGCTATCCGCAATCCAAACGCACCTACACCCGTTTGAAGGATTTTGAAATCTGTGGCGGGGATGTGCATGCCTTTCGCCCGGCCTTTGCCGTCCAGAATAATCCATTGTGGGAACGCATCCTGGCGGCGCGCAAGAATCCGCTCAAACAGGCTTCGCTGGTCGGATTGGACACCCTGTTCCTGCTGCTCACCCGGCAAATGACGCTTGAAGAATTAGCTGCATTCATCAGCCGCAAGTTAGGCATGCGCGGGCAGGCGGTGCTGCTGCCATATGCCGAGATGGGCATGGATGTTGACAAGGATTTCCAGCTTGAGATCATGCGAAACGAGCTGCTGAAAAAGACGGAATAAGATGGTCGGGAAAATCCTGAAAATCGATCACGAACTTTCACAAAAGCTACGCCTACCGGAAGACGCCAGGTTCCTTAGGGCGATTGCCATTTTCCTGGCGCACTCGGGCGATTCCTGGTTCTGGTTGGCGGGGTTGCTGCTGGTTTGGCTGCTGCGCAAGGATGAGTGGCACTCCGTGGCAGCTTTCCTGTCAGCCGGCATCCTCATCCTTGCTGCGCTGGTTCTGGCGATCAAATTCCTCGTCCGTCGCCGGCGACCGGAGGGCGACTGGGGCGCCATCTACCGCAATACCGACCCGCATTCCTTCCCCTCAGGCCATGCCGCCAGGGCGGTGCTGCTGGCCGGCCTGTGCTGGGGATTGGGCATCCAGCCGCTGGCATGGCTGCTGACCATCTGGGCGCCGCTGGTCAGTCTGGCGCGGGTGAGCATGGGCGTGCACTACCTGGTGGACGTCATTGCCGGCTGGCTGCTCGGGCTGGGGATGGTCCCTGTCCTGCTGGCGCTGCAGCTGGTCTTCCAATCCCTCTTTCCGTTTCTATTCTAAAAAGCCTTTACAATCCATTTCCTGTCGGGTATGCTTGGGGACGGGGATGGTTGGATCCCGGTGGGTCCCCCGGTCTTCAAAACCGCGTGGCGGGCTGCTCTGCAGGCTGCGGTGGGTTCGACTCCCATCCATTCCCGCCTATTACATTTTCCCTTTATTTTTTCATCATTTCCAGCCAGCGTCCATCCAGGGTGAGATAACGGCCAAGGCAGTCAGCGACCAAACAAGAGTGCACCGGCAGGATGCAAAGACAGTCACCCACCTGGACGTGGTTGAATACGTCCCCGCTCAATTTCACGATGCCATGTTCCTGGAAGAGCGACGCCACATAACAGCCCTCCTTCGGCGCGCCCCAGCGGCTGCCCTGCGGTAATGCCACCAAGCCATAGTGAGGATTGCCATCCTTAAGTAGAAATTCCTTGGAGAGGTGGACAGCGCCGCCATAGATGATCACTTCTCTGCGCCCGGCGTGTTTGGCCACCACCGGGCAGGCAACGGCCACGGAAATCTCCCCGGCTTGACAAACACCCAGCGAAAACTGCGTGGAATCAAAAAAGACAAAATTTCCGGGGCGTACCTCGTTCACCGCGCCCAGGTCATCGCACAGCCAACAACCGGGGGTATCCCCCACGGAGATTTCCAAGGGATAATGCGGGCTGGGTTCGGCTTTTTTGGCGGCCTGTTTGATATGCAGGATGCCTTCATGGTAAAGGGAGGCAACCTCCTTAACTGATCTGGCATGGTAGGTGCGGCCATCATGGGTGAGCAGGCCACGCAGGACGAGTTTTTTGGAATCCTGGATGGCATTCACCAGGGCGGCGATGGCAGCATCATCCTGCCAATCAATACCCGCCCGGTGCGTACCCACATCAACCTTGATCCACACCTCGGTCAGCAGCCGTAAATGCTCCTGCAGAAAGCGAACCGATTCGACCGATTCCACCAGGAGTTCTACATGGTTGTGGTCCGCCAATGCATTAATGGCATCCATCTCGCGCCAATTGATCGGGAAGGCAATCAAAAAATCCTTCCAGCCATGGTCGGCAAAATATTCCCCCATGCTCAGCGAGGAAACGGTGATGGCTTTCACCTTTTCAGCGCGGAACCATTTACCGATCTCGGCTGACTGGTGGGTCTTGAAATGCGGGCGGAAATGAATGTTCTGCGCGCTCACTTTTTCAGCCATGATGGCGATGTTGCGCCTTGCACGGACTTCATCCAGGAGAAGGGTCGGCTTGGTGACCAGGTCAAAGAGAGAGTTCTGCATGCCTGCCTGCCGGAATAAATTTGTTCAAAAGTATAATACCGTTATGAATAACCGCGAAATTGCTGACCTTTTTGAACACATTGTCGACCTGCTGGAGATCAAAGGGGAGATCATTTACAAATCACTGGCTTACCGCCGTGCTGCGGAGAGTATCCGCTTGCAGACCAGCGAGGTGGCCGGACTGAGCCAAAAAGAGCTCAAGGAAATCCCCGCCGTTGGCCAGGCGATTGCAGAAAAAATTGAGGAGCTGCATTCCACCGGGAAATTGAAATTTCTGCAGGAACTGGAAAAAGAAGTACCGCCCACACTGGTGGACCTGCTGAAGGTGCCCGACCTTGGCCCCAAGAAAGCCTCCCTGTTCTGGAAGCAGCTTAACATCACCACGCTGGATGAATTGGAACAGGCAGCGCGTTCCAACCGCTTGAGCGGGCTGCCCGGCATGGGTGAAAAATCGCAGGCACACATCCTGGCCGGCATTGAGAGGTTGCGGCAGCAAAAACGGCGCCTGTCCATCCATAAAGCCCAGCCGATCGCCGAGAAATGGCTGGAAAAGATCAAGGCCATCCCCCATTTGCAGAATGTGGAAATCACCGGCAGCCTGCGGCGCTGGAAAACCAGCATCGGCGACCTGGATTTCGTGGGAGCATCCAAAAGACCGGCCGAGGTGATGAAATCCTTCCTGGCGCTGGAAGGCATCCACGAGGTGCTCAGCCAGGGTGACGCCAAGACCAGCGTGGTGACCGAAGACGGATTTAACCTGCAGCTTTGGCTGCAGCCGCCGGAACGGTTTGGCAGCCTGTTGCAATTCGTCACCGGCAGCAAGGAGCACAACGTGCGCCTGCGCGAGTACGCCATCAAACAAGGACTTTCGCTTTCCGAACGCGGATTCCTGGACAAGGACCTTAAGGAAATACTCTGCCCCAGGGAGGAGGATGTGTACCAGAAATTGGGGTTGAAATACATCCCACCTGAAATGCGCGAAGACCGCGGGGAGATCAGCGCGGCAATTGAAAAACGCCTGCCGAACCTGTTAACACTGGAAGACATGCGGGCAGACCTGCACATCCACACCGATTGGACGGATGCGCGCGCCAGCATGGAGGAAATGGTGCAGGCCGCCATTCAGCAAGGCTTGAAATTGCTGGCCATCACCGACCACTCACACACCACCACGCGCGTCAACGGCTTGAATGCCAAAAAATGGCAGGACCAGGCAGTGGCGGTGCAATCCCTGCGGGAAAAATACAGCAAGTCCATCACCATCCTGCACGGGCTGGAAACCGAGATACAGGCAGATGGCAACCTGGATACCAGCGATGAAGTGCTGGCACAAATGGATATTGTGCTGATATCATTGCACGAAGATTTTGGCCAGTCGCGCGAGGTCATCACCAAGCGCCTACTGAAAGCCATGCGCCACCCACAGGTGGACATCCTGGCCCACCCAGCAGGCCGTGAACTGCCGCGCACCGAAGGGATCGACCTGGACTGGGAATTGATCTATGCAGCAGCCAAAGAGAACCAGGTGGCAATGGAAATTGACAGCAACCCGGTGCATTTTGACCTGGACGAAGTGCACGCCAGGCAGGCGGTCGAACGGGGTGTTCTGCTCAGCATCGATACAGATGCGCATGCTACCCACAAGCTGGATCAACTGAAATTCGGGGTGGCAATCGCCCGGCGGGCATGGGTGGAAAAAGCATCAGTGTTGAACACCTGGCCAACCGAAAAACTGCTTGACTGGCTGAAGAATAGGCGATAACCCCGCCCTCAGGGCAGGTTGGCAAAGTACAGCTGGTTGTCAAATGCCAGGAAGAGGTACTGCGTAGTGGAAACGCCAAAAGCGGTGGGAGCACGGACAGGCGCGGGATAAGTCCGGCTGGGGGCGATTTTGAGGGTTGCCTCCAAATTCAATTGATAGCTCATTTGAAATACCGCCCGGTTGGTTTCGTCCAATACGTAAATGGCAGAATTAGGCAAATGGGTGGCTTGCATGGAAACAAAGCGTGAATCCATGAAAATCCACGGACTCTTGTCATGCCCCAGGCGGGCATCGGTGTATGGGGTAGGATCTTTGCAGGCCGTCTTCTTGAGCGCCTTGTTCTCCCCGTACTGGCAGGTGGTCATATGCCCATCGGCGTGCAGCACATACAGCTCACCGGCGTCCACCGCCAGGTCAATGGCACCACCCAGGTCGGGAACATCATCATCGAAGAACGACTGCGGGCTGGCGACAAAATTGATGCCGCTGCCGCGGTACATCCAGACCGTCTTCTTGTCGACATCGAGGATGTAGAGACTGCTCTGGTCAAGGGCAAAACCGGCGATCTTGCCCCAGCCGCCGGGCGGAGCCGGCACGCGCTGCGAGGAGGGAGTGCCATCCGATTTGCAATAAAGCAGGTTGCCTTCGGCATCCATGGCCATCACGCGGTAGTTATCCGGCTGGTTGGTTGGCAGGGGCGCCAGGTCAATCAGTGCCGCGATGGTGTACAAACCGGAGGGACCGGGGGAACATTTGAAATTCGGGTCCAGCTCAAAGTATCCCTTGCTATTAAAGGCAATGCGCAGCACACTGCCGGAGCTGCCATCCAGCAGGTAGACATCCGAACCGGAAGGCACCACCTTTTGAATGCGGATGCTCTCCGGCAGCCTGACGGTCAGCGCCGGGCGGAATTCCAGGCGTTTGGTCAGGTCAAGCGAGTCCACCTTGTTCTGCGCCAGTTCGCGCAGGCTGGCGGAGTCTGTGCCGGAACCATATTGCTCCGCTTTGACCACATTCTCAAGCGATTTCTTCCAATAATCGTACTGGCGGAATGGGTCGTTTTCCATGCCGGCCAGGGTCTGGTATTGCTGGGCAAGTTCCAGGTAGGCATGGTATTGTCCCTGCCGCCCGCTGCGCGAATAAACCGTTAGGGATATTCCGATCAGGATGAGCGGAACGAGCACCAATAAGAGGGTTTTTAATGCGGCCGATAAGAGCGGCTTTGGTTCTGGTGTGACCTTTGCGGTTTGGTTCTCCTGAGGCGTACTCCGAGTAGATGATTTGGTAAAAATTCTTTGTATTTTTTGACCAAAATCTTCAAAGACACTGGTAATAGCCAGCCAACCGCTCCTGCGCGCGCCTCTGCGTAAAGACCAATCCGGAGCGGATTGTTCCACCTGACCAGGTCGAATGGGGAGTGGCTGCTCCGCCAAAGGTTGTTCCTCAGATGATTCTTCCTCAGGCACTTCATCCCTGCGGGCGTGAATCAGTGGGTTTTGTAATGGCTGCTCCAGTGGCTCTTCACGGGGAATTTCGCGGCTGGATGCAAACAACGAACCGCCCGGTAATCCAAACTCCTCCCCTGCTCTTGAGAGTATACCATCCTCATCTGACAGAGAAGCCGAGCCTTTCAATGGGCGCAGGTTGAGATCCTCCCCGGCGCGGCGTTTCTCCTCCGAGAGGGTGCCCCATTGACCGGGATGGGTCTTCCCCTGGCCGGGATTGAGCTTGACCACCAGCGCCTGCAGGTCCTCGCCAGCCTGGTTGAGCAAACGGCGGCGCACCTGCTCCATGGCCAGGTAGGAAGAGCCATTCAGGTTGGAGGGCGTCCAGGAATAGGGCGGGTTGGCGCAAAAAGCCAGCACATTGCCGGGTTTCAGGTCGGCCTGGAAGAATTGCACCTGCACGGTGCGGTTGGCGCCCATGCTCTTGACATCCATGTTCTGCCCAAAGATATCCACCGATTCGGGATGCAGGACAAAGGTCTGGGTGGGACCGCAATGACAGATGAAGAGCGTCCCCTTGTGGATGACAGCCAGGTTGAGCATGCCGGCCAGCTGCTGACCTTCGTGGGCGGCATCCAGGTTGTAATCCATCAGGATGCGGTTGATCTCCTCCACCACCGCGCTCATGGCGCGCGTGACCGAGCCGAGGGTGCGGAAAAAGACATCCGCCAGCTGGTGGGTGATCTTGGGCAGTTCCTCTTCCTCGGAAGCCCTACCGCCGCGGATGGTGAGCAGCATGGCGATGAGGTCATCCCGGCGCAAGCGGTTGGCATTACGCGGTGCGGCTGCCGCCAGCCCGCCGGGTAATTCACCCAGGTCGCTGCCCCCCGAGATATTCAACGGGTATGAATGAAGGTC
Organism: uncultured Chloroflexia bacterium; assembly: GCA_963802275.1. Classification (GTDB taxonomy): domain Bacteria; phylum Chloroflexota; class Anaerolineae; order Anaerolineales; family Anaerolineaceae; genus CAZMZW01. Next base: position 725,010 of record CAWDIB010000004.1, read on the forward strand.
AAATGAAGTACCCATGTGGCTTGTATTTGCTCATTTTGATTATACCGACAATCTTCTTAAAATTAATCAAAATGGACGACAGTACAATAAATTAGCTTTACAATAAACCCATAGATAAAAAAAATCATTCAGCGAGGACATCCATGAACCCTGAATCCGGCGAGTTCTTTCTTGGGCGCCTGTTCGACCTGAAGGCGGGCAAAACGGGCAACGAGGCCTTAATGTACGACCCGGCTGACCTGACCACGCATGCCATCGTCACCGGCATGACCGGCTCCGGCAAGACCGGATTATGTATCGGGCTGCTGGAGGAAGCCGCCCTGCAGGGCATCCCGGCCATCATCATCGACCCCAAGGGCGACCTGACCAACCTGATGCTGCACTTCCCCGGGCAGCTAGCCGAAGATTTTGAGCCCTGGGTGGACCCGGACAGCGCCCGCCGCGCCGGGAAAACCACCGCCCAACTGGCAGCCGAGACTGCAGCGACCTGGAAAAAAGGTCTGGCGGAGTGGGGCTTGGGGCAGGCTAACCTGCAGGCACTCAAGGACAGCGTGGAGCGCACCATTTACACACCCGGCTCCACCGGCGGCATCCCGGTCAACATCCTGGCTTCCTTTGAAGCACCGCAGTTAGACTGGGACATCAACCAGGAGTTGCTGCGCGACAAGATCGCCAGCAACGTCACCGCCCTGCTGACGCTGGTTGGGCTGCGGGACATTGACCCGCTGCGCTCGCGCGAGCACATCCTGCTTTCCAATATTTTGGAAAAATGCTGGAAGCAAAAGCAATCCCCCACCCTGCAGGACCTCATCCTGCAGACACAAGAGCCGCCCTTCCAACGCCTGGGAGCTTTTGAAGTGGATGATTTCTTCCCGCAAAAGGAGCGTAACCAGCTGGCTATGCTGCTGAATAACTTCCTGGCATCGCCTTCTTTTCAAACCTGGATCAGCGGTCAGGCGCTCAACGCAGAAGAACTGCTGTACAGCAAGAGCGGCAAGGCGCGCCACAGCATCTTTTACATCGCCCATCTGGACGAGACTGAGCGCATGTTCTTTGTAACGCTGTTGTTCGCAGCGGTGGAAACCTGGATGCGCACCCAGCGCGGCACGGGCAACCTGCGCGCGCTGGTCTATTTCGACGAGATCCTCGGTTACCTACCCCCGGTGGCCAACCCAGCCTCCAAACCGGTGATGATCCGCATGCTGAAGCAGGCACGCGCCTTTGGCCTGGGGTTGGTGTTCGCCACGCAGAACCCGGTGGACGTGGATTACAAAGCCCTTTCCAATGCCGGAACCTGGATGATCGGCCGCCTGCAGACCGACCAGGACAAGCAGCGGTTGCTGGACGGGCTGGAAAGCGCCGCCGGCGGCGTGGCGCGCAGCGAGTACGACCGCACCATTTCCGCTCTGCCCAAGCGCACCTTTCTCTATCAAAATGTGCATAACAAAAAGCCGCTCATTTTCCAGACACGCTGGGCAATGGACTACCTGGCCGGGCCGCTGACGCTAAACCAGATTCCGGCTCTTAACCAACTGGCAGGGATTGCGCCATTCAGCGGCAAACCGCAAAAACTCGTACAGAGCGAGCGCGAGAAACAAGCTGTCACAGGCACAACCGCGGCGGTGAGTGGTAAACCACAGGTACCAGCCGAAATTGGAGAATACTTCCTGCCGGTACGCGGCAATAATCCGCTCTATCAATCCGCCCTGCTGGCGCAGGCGGAGGTGAATTACTATTCACGCACACCCAATGTGAGTTTCCAGCGCACTTACAGCGTGTTGCTGCCCAACCCAGGCAACAGCAGCCTGGACTGGGAGACGGGTGAGATGAAAGCGCTTGACCTCAAAGACCTGCCGGATGCCCCGGCAGCCAATGCGCGCTTCGCAGCGCTGCCCGGCCACCTCAAGGATGCCAAATGGTGGAAAGCACGCAGCGACCAGTTCGAGAACTGGATCTATGAAAGCCGCCCAGCGGTGGTGTATGCCCACAAAAAGCTGGGCTTTGTCTCCAATGAAGGGGAGAGTATCGAACAGTTCAGCGAACGATGCCGGCAGGCCTTGCAAAAAGGCGCCAGCAGCGGCAATGCCGCCTTTGACCGCAAGCGGGCGGAGCTGCAGCGCAAAATCGACGCGCAGCAGGCCAAGGTCAAACAGTACCAGAGCGACGTGACGCACTACACCATCGATTCGGGCAGCCGCGCACTCGGCACAGTGATCAACATCCTCACCCGCGGACGGACCACGGGAGCCAGTTCCACCCTCTCCGCCAACCGGCGGCGGGCGGCGGCACAAACGCGCCTGGATGCCGCCAAGGCCGCACTGGCACGCCTGCAGCAGCAATTAGCCAAGCTGCAGGGAGATGTGCTACCCGGTGAAGCGGCTGTGCACACCGATATCCAGGAGATCCGCATCGTCCCCTCCAAGCGGGATATTGTCATCAAGGCCTTTGGGTTGGCGTGGAAGGCGGATTAAACATTCGCGAGGAAGGTCGCCAGACCTGGCGAAGCGACCTCTGGTGAGAATCAGATCGTTTCGACGTGCCCTGCATCTGGGCGGGTTGACCCCGCCCGATGCGGGTACCTCCGCACCCTGCTCATGCAGGATGCTACGGACAACCGGCTCGCGAATCTGTCTCGTTTTTTTATACTCTTAATGAGCCGCGGAAGCCGCGCGCACCGTAATATGAGTCGGCACCGTTGTGATAGAGGAAGACGAAATCGTAGCGGCGGTCCATGAAGAGGGCGCCGCCCAGCTTGCGGATGGCGACGGGGGTTTTCACCCAGCTGGAAGTTTTCAGGTCAAACTCGCCGAGCTGTTGTAATTGGCGGTACTCTTCCTCGCTGAGCAGCTCGATGCCCATGGTGGATGCCATGTGCATGGCGCTGTCGACTGGTTTGTTAGCCTTCCTTGCGTCGAGGGCTTCCTGGTCGTAGCAAAGACTACGGCGGCCTTCAGGACTTTCCGGTGAGCAATCGTAAAAGATGACCTCGCCAGATTTCGGATCCAGACCGACCACATCCGGTTCGCCACCGGTCTTTTCCATTTCACTGAGTGACCGCAAGTTTTTCAACATTGGCGTCCAGGCGGGCTGCGACCCTGGCCCACTCAAGGCCGGCATGGCGCTGCTTGTGCTGCTCAAACCGGGCTTTCAATGCGGCAAGAAGCGCATCGCGCTGCGCTGGTGACAACGACTTATTCTTATCATTTATGGTGTTCATATTTTGATGATAGTCCCAATGAACCAGCGCGTCAAATCAAGGGCAGTCTGGATGCTCATTTGCTAAACCCGACAAAACCCGACATTTTTAAAAACCAGCGAATATTCGTTTTCCGAAACGAATAACGGGGTTATCGGTGCAAATTCGAAGCGAGAATTCCTAATTCCCAGGAAAGGGAAGCAGGGTTATATAATAAGCGCTTACACTGCAAAGGTTTTAATGAAAGAAATCACATTAGAAGTTTTTGAGAACCAACGCATCATTTTTCAGAGTGAACAAAAATGGCTTTACCCGGTTTTTGATCTTGAGGACTTTTTAAAAGCCCATCCTTGTGATCATTCCACTTTGAGTGTGCATGATAAGGTGGTGGGAAAAGCAGCGGCATTATTAATGATCAGGCTGGGAGTGGGGAGTGTGCACGGGGATGTGATGAGCAAATTGGCGGATGAGGTTTTTGGCAAAGCAGGCATGAAACATACCTATGATGTACTGGTGGAACGAATCGACTGTCAAACTGAAGAACTGTTACTGAATATTGATGATGTGAATATCGCTTATGAGCTTCTTTGTGAACGGGCTAAGCGATGATAACGGTGTCCGGAACGGGTAAATAAGCATTCTGCTCATGCACAATTCTTAATAGAGTCGACTGTAAAACATATAGGTGACATTGGAGGATCCTTCGCTGGCGCTCAGGATGACGAAGGCGCTAAACGGCGGCGAGACGCCGCCTGAATCAATATATTCGCGAGGAGGGCGCAAACCCGACGCCGCGATCTCTGGAAAAAACTAGATCGCTTCGGCAAAGTACACCTCGCGAATCTGTCTGGGTAATAAACATTCGCGAGGAAGGTCGCTAGACCTGACGATACGACCTCTGACGAGAACCAGGTCGCTTCGGCGAAGAACGCCTCGCGAATCTATAAGGGTAAATCACACAGCGGTTTGGTTGTCACCTGAATCCAATGCTTACATTCTTTTAGAGCTTTGTCACGTACGGCTGATCATTCGCCAGAACATCCTCAATGACCGGCATCCAATCACTGATGGGAATATTTTGCGGGCACTTGGGCAGACATTCCCCGCACTGGATGCAATTCATAGCCTTCTCATCCTCGGCAAAAATCCTTGAATAGAGAAACCTTGAAGTCTGCGGATCGTCATACATGGCGATGCGGTTGTAGCATTCAAAGATGCGCGGGATGGCGACCCCATTGGGACAGGGCAGACAATACTCACACTGGGTGCAGCCGATCGGGCGCAATTCCATCAAGACCTCGCGCGCCTGGTCAAACAGTTTATTTTCTTCAGTGGAAATAAGGCCCAGTTGGGATTTTTCCGCCGAGGCGAGGTTTTCATTTAACTGTTCCATGGTAGTTCATACCACTCAAGACGGTGGTCACCTCGGGCTGGCTCCAAAGCCACTGCAGCGCCCAATCAGCCGGTTTGCGCTGCCGGGCGGCTTGCGCCCAAATGGGCCTGGTCTTGGGCAGGTCGGCCGCCAGCACCCCGCCGCGCAAGGGCTCCATGACCACCACCGCCAGGCCCTTGCCGGCGGCATAGCGCAGCCCCGCGGTACCAGCCTGGTAATCCACATCCATATAGTTGTATTGGATCTGGCAAAAGGTCCAGTGGTCATAACCATCGACGATCTCTTTGAAAACCTCCAGGTTATCGTGGAAGGAAAAACCCAAATAACGGATGCGGCCGTCAGCGATGGCTGATTCGGCTTTCTCCAAAAGATGCAGGTCAATGATCCTTTTCCAATTGGCTCGATTCAGCGAATGAAGAAGATAGAAATCGACATAGCTGGTCTGCAGCCTCTCTAATTGCTCATCCAGGAAGGTATCAAAATCATCCGCTTGCTTGATGAGCCAGACCGGGGATTTGGTGGCAAGGCGGACTCGCTCACGGTATCCGTCTTTAAGGGCAATGCCGAGTGCAACCTCACTCTTTTGCTCATGGTACAGGTAAGCCGTGTCCACATAATTGAGGCCGGCATCAATGGCATGGCGGATGAGCGCGGTTGTTTTTTCCTGGTCAATATTGGCCATATTGCCATCGATCACCGGCAGGCGCATGCAGCCAAAGCCGAGGGCGGATACCTGCCAGTCTAATTTACCAAATTTACGATATTGCATCTTTTACCTCGATACTATTTCTTTTTTCATTTGCAGTGAATATTAAGTACTCTGAAATAAGTTGAATATATTTATCTGGATAGAAAATATAAAGAAAAAATCTGAATCGGATTACATCTCCTGGCGGCCAGAGAGGGCGCGCAGGATGGTGCTCTGGTCAGCGTATTCCAGGTCGCCGCCCATGGGGAGGCCGCGGGCGAGGCGGGTGACCCTGACGCCAAAGGGCTGAAGCTGCTGGTTGAGGTAGAGGGCGGTGGCGTCACCTTCCATGCTGGGGTTGGTGGCGATGATGATCTCCTTGATCCCGCCAGCTTTGACACGCTCGATGAGCTGGCGGATCTTGAGGTCATCGGGGCCGATGCCCTCGATGGGCGAGAGGGCGCCGTGCAGGACGTGGTAGCGGCCGTGATAGCCGGCGGTGCGCTCCATGGCGAGCACATCCAGGGCTTCCTCGACCACGCAGATGAGGGCGGGGTCGCGCTGCGGGTCGGCGCAAACCTCGCACTTGCCGCGCCCGCTGAGGGTGAAGTTAAAACAATCGGAACACTGACCGATGGAGCTTTTAAGGTTTTGCAATGCACCAGCCAGGTCCTGGGAGAGTTCATCCGGCGAGCGCAGGAGGTAAAAGGCGAGGCGCGAGGCGGTCTTGGGACCGATGCCGGGCAGGCGTTCGAGCGCCAGCACGAGGCGCTGCAGTGGGTCGGGCAGGAGCGCCACGGTTAGAACCCCAGCCCGCCCAAGCCGCCAAGACCTGAGGTGAGCGGACCCATCTTCTGGGCAGCCAGCTCGCGCGACTGGTCGAGGGCGGCATTGACCGCACTGAGGACGAGGTCCTGGAGCATTTCGGCGTCGGCATCCTTGAGCAGGGCCGGGTCGATCTGCACCGCTTTGCACACCTGGGCGCCGGTCATGGAGACGGTGACCACCCCGCCACCCGCGCTGGCAGTAACGGTTTCAACCGCCAGTTGTTCCTGGGCGGCCTGCATCTGCTTTTGCATCTGCTGCACCTGCTTCATGAGGTTGCCCCCGCCGCCGGCAGCAGCCCCTCCCCCGAATGAACCTTTAAATCCCTTGGACATGTGCTACTCCTTCTTACCGCGGTTATCGGCTGGCTTATTGTCGTCCTTTTCTTCATCCTTATCTTCTTTGACGATCTTGCCGCCCATGGCCAGGGCGGTACCGAGCAGCCCCTCGCGGTCAATATTCATATTGGTGGTGATGGTCTTGTCGTTGATGTTGACCACCGTACACACAATCGGCAGGTCAACCTCACAGAATTCCTTGACCTTCTGGCGGGTGAGGTCAATATGGCTGTTATTCTCCATCTTGGTTTTTAATAATGGGCTGGCAAAACCCAGCACCAATTTTTGATTCTGCATGCTGACCAGCTTGGTCGAGTTGAGCAGCGCAGCCGTTTCGGGCGAAGCTGTTTTAACAGCTGCCTTGATGTTCAGCCACTGGCTTAGAACCTTTTTCAATTCAGGTGTATCCTGGCCGCCGGCAGCCATTGCTATGGTAGTCGAGGCGGGCTTGGGGGACACAACAGCCGTCGGGCTATGAACCTGGCTGGCGGAAGCAGGTTTGGATGGCTGGGATGGAGAAGCGGTCGACACCTGGGTTGGCCTGGTTGTTTGCGCAGGGGCAACGGTGCGCTTTTACCTCTTTCTGAAGCGACGGGGAGGAAGGCGCCCCAACCTGCCCTGCCTGAGGGGATTCCTCAAGCGCCTCGGTAAAAGCCAGCTCCAGCTGCAAGGCGGGCTGCCAGGCAGCCTGGGAGAGGTAGGCAGCACGGTTGAAGAGATTGACGGCACGGATGAGGTGCGGGGCGGTAAAAGTCTGGGCGAGGTCAGAATACTGCTTTTTCATCTCGGCAGTGACCTCCAACTGGGCGGCATTGCCCAAACGGGTCAGCAGCATGCCGCGCAGGAAATCCACCACCTGGCGGGCGAACTGGCGCGGGTCGCTGCCGCTGTCGAGGGCGTTATGGATGGCGGTCAGTCCTTCAGCGGCTTTTTTGGATGATAGGGCTTGCAGCAGATGAACGACATGTTCGCTGGTGGCCGCCCCCAGCACCTGCTGGGCGCTGGAAAGGTTTATGGCTTCGCCGCCGGAGGCGAGCTGGTCGAGCAGGGAAATGGCATCGCGCATGCTGCCGGTGGACTGACGGGCGATAAGGGTGAGCGCCTCGGGCTCCACTTGAATTTTTTCCTCCTGAGCAATCAGTTGCATTTGGGAGACGATGTAGTTGAGCGGAATGCGGCGGAAATCGTAGCGCTGGCAGCGCGAGATGACCGTGGCGGGAATCTTGTGCGGCTCGGTGGTGGCGAGGATGAAAATGGCGTGGGGCGGGGGTTCCTCCAGCGTTTTCAGGATGGCATTGAAAGCCGCGTTGGAGAGCATGTGAACTTCATCTATGATGTAGACCTTGTACTTCCCCTTGGAGGGGGAGAAATTGATCTTCTCACGCAGGGCGCGCACGTCATCCACACTGGTGTTGGAGGCGGCATCGATCTCGATCAGGTCAAGGAAGCTGCCGGCGTTGATCTCGCGACAATTATCACACTCGTTGCAGGGACGCTGGGCAAGGTCGGCTTGCAGGCAGTTGACCGCCTTGGCCAGCAGGCGGGCGGTGGTGGTCTTGCCGGTACCGCGCGGGCCGGTAAACAAATACGCGTGCGCTATGCGGTCCTGGCGGATGGCGCTTTTCAGCGTGATGACCACATGATCCTGCCCATGCACCTCCTCCCAGTTCTTCGGCCGCCATTTACGATAATACGCCTGTGCCATACAGCTCCCTGTGTGTTCGGATTACAATATGAATTGATTTTAATCCAATTGAGGCAGGAAAGACGAATGGCGGTTATTTTTAAGGTTCATTGCCGATGACCTACCTGATCGACGGGCACAACCTGATCCCCAAGCTGGCGGGGATGAGCCTGGACCAGCTGGATGACGAGCAGGAGCTAATCGAGCGGCTGGCGGCCTACAGCACGCGGCACAAACGGCAGGTGGAGGTTTTCTTTGACCGCGGGCAGGTGAACAACGTCAATGATTTCCAGCGCAGCCGGGTGCACGTGCACTTCGTGCGCCGGCCAATGACCGCCGACGATGCCATCCTTGCCCGCCTGCTGGGGATCGGTAAAGCCGCCAGGAACTACACCGTGGTGAGCGGCGACCGCGCGGTGCAGGAACGGGCGCGGCGGCTGGGAGCCGGAATCCTCAGTTCGCAAAGCTTTGCCCGGCAGCTTGGGGAGGACAGCCGCTCCATTAAGAAAAGCAAAGCAAGCCCGCCGGGCGGGGAAGACCAAGATGACATCCAGGAGTGGCTGGACCTGTTCAGCAAAGGTGAAAAGAAAGGCGGGGATTTTTAACAAAACGTTAACATTAATTGGACAAATCAGGTATAGAATAGATTCAATCGGCGCCACAAGCGCTGACGAACCATCAGATTAAGCTAAAGCGCCCCTCCTCGCGTTAGCTGATCCTGAAAAGGAGCTGGTGGATTCCTCCTCTAAAACCACCGGGCGCGAATCCCGGTGGTTTCTTTTTACGAAATGGTTAGCCAAACGAAGCACTCACTTACAAGCACTTGCGCAGGATGTTATAATTTCAATAATGCCCCAGTAGCTCAAATGGACAGAGCAAAGCACTCCTAACGCTTAGGTTGTGGATTCGAGTTCCGCCTGGGGCACTGCAAGCACCTGATTTCAACAGGTGCTTTTTTTATTGGTCTTTATGGGGTGTTTTTAAATTCAATGCCATCTTCGTGGCAGATGGACTGAACGGCGTTACGCCCGGAGGCGGCGCACAGCGCCACACTGCCGCCCGGCTCCACCCACTGGCCGGCCATGCGGAAGTTTTTGAGCCCGGGCAGGGTCTTTTTCATGCCGAACATGTTGTAGCGCATGGTCTGGTTGGTGAGCAGCCAGCCGCAGGAGGAACCCTTCCAGTTGCCAGTGTAGCGTTCATAGCTAAGCGGGGTGGCGACGTCGATCATTTCGACGTCAGCGCGGATGCCGGGGTAAATTTTATCGAGCTGGTCAATGACCTGGCTGGCCAGCTGATCCTGCTCGCTGTCATACACGCGGCGCCCGTAGATGCGCTGGAAATAATCATAGTCGTAGCGCAGGAACATTTCCACGACCGATCTGCCCTTGGGCGCCAGGGTGGGGTCAAAGCAGAAATGCTTGACGCTGAGCATATCGCGCTTATCGGTCAGGAAGGTGAAGGGCTGGTCGAACAAATGGATGACCCAGGCAGGCTCGCGGCACAGATCGCGCTTGACGCCCAGCGAAACCTGCACCTGCGAATGGAGGGGCAGACTGCCATCGTAGATGTTCTTCAACTGGCGGTTGACATATTTGCCGCCCAGCAGGTCGAAGATGGTACCGCGCCCATCCGCGGCAGAGATGACCTGGTCGGCGAAGAATTCGCGGTCATCGTAGAGGTGAACACCCACGGCAACGTCGTCCTTGACGATGATATTTGCCACCTGGGATTCATAATAAATCTCGCCGCCCAGATCCTTGTAGCGCTGTTCCAGGGCTCGGGCGAAAGCGAGCGAACCACCGGCGGGAAAGCCGGCATTGCCCTCATCCATGTAGGCGAGCATGGAGATGGCAGCCATCATGGGAATCTCCGACCAGCCGAACATGAGCGAAACCGCCTTCTGCAGGAAGGGGTCGGTAAAGCGGCGGCTGAAATCCTCGGCGGAGAGGAAAGCCCATTGCGCCAGGTCACCCAGGTAAGGCATCATCTGCCGACCGAATTGCTGCCAGTCGCGCCCGTCCATCAGCTCGCGCGGTTTCTGGTACTGCACCGAGAGGTCAAATTTTTTGAAGCGTTGCACCGCTTTTGCCAGGGCATGGATGGGTTTGCGGTCCTGCGGGGAGAGGGAAAGCAGATGGTCCTCCAGGCGCTGCGGGTTGGCATACGCCACCAGTTCCCGCCCGGCTTCATTGCGGATGCGGATAAACTCATCGCGCTGGATCATTTTGCGGCTGTCATATATGCCCAATTCTTTCCAAAGGGAGTTGAACGGCTTGCCCTCGCCGCTGCCATAGAGGTAGGAAAGGCAGCCATCGAACACATAACCCTTGCGTTCCCAGGCGGTGCACAACCCGCCCGGCAGGAAATGCAGCTCAAAGACCTTGGTCTCGTAGCCGTTCATGCGGGCATAGCAGCCAGCCGCCAAACCGGCAATACCCCCGCCGATGATAATGATGGATTTTTGCATTAGGGGAAAAGTCAAATACCTTTCAGGTTTCTATTCTGCCTGCGGGTCATCCTCCGCATCATCGGGGTCCATTAAATCCGAATCCCCGTCCTCATCCTCATCTTCCTCTTCATTCTCGTCTTCGTCTCCCTCTTCGTCCAGATCCTCATCGTCGAGTTCATCATCCCCTTCCATCTCCGCTTCGGACACTTCCGGCATCAGACGCACCCATAAAACCAGCACCTGTCCGTCTTCGCTGGTAATGGAGCGGGCAGCCAGGATGGGGGCTTTTTCCTCCAGACCCATCTCATCGCGGTAATGGAGGTAAATAGTACCGCCCTGTTTCCAGGCGCGGTGGCAGCGTTCGACCAAGGCCTGGCCGTTGTAGGTGCGTACCTGGGTAAAGGTGAGGTCATACAGCCAGGGGCTTTCATTCAAGCCGAGCGCCCAGCCGTCATTCACCGATTCAAAAACCGGCGGTGGACCTTCAATGATGGTGATCTTGTCTTCCATGTTTCTCCGGCAGAAGAATATACCATAAATCTCAATGACAGGGTTTTTCGATAGTGAATTTTTTATTTTCTTTTTACATTTCTATAGCAAATTTCTAATACTGAAAAAGTATGATTGTCTCAAAACAAATAATTCTTGGAGGATGAAATGAACATGTACTTCAGAACCCCTTATGTACGAATGGGCCGCCACCCGATGCGGCGTTATGCGGGCTGGGACGGCACGGAGAGCGATGTATTCTTCCCGGTGGATGTAAAGATCGGCGAAGAGGACTTTGAAATCAAGGCGCTGCTGCCAGGATTGAAAGCCGAGGATGTCTCCATCCAGGTGGTGAACGAGTCTGTCACCCTGCAAGGTGAATTCAAGTTCAACGTGGATGAGAAGGCGGGTTACCTGCTGGAGGAGATCCCGGGCGGGAAGTTCTGCCGCACCATCACCCTGCCGGACCTGCTGGATGCCAGCAAGGCGGAAGCGGAAATGAAGGACGGCGTGCTGACCGTGCGCGTGCCGAAAGCCGAACAAGCCAAGCCGAAGACAATCAAGATCAACGCCAAATAGATCCGTACATTCCAGGGAAGGCGGTTGGCAAACTACGCCGCCTTTCCTGTTTTCCACTACAATATCCCCATGCAACTGGAGTCCCTCCGACAAGCGCTGGCCGGATTACCCATCGCGGACCTGCGCTATTACCCCAGTACCGGCTCGACCAATGAGGATGCCCTGGCATGGTCGGCAGAGGGGGCAAAGGATGGCACGCTGGTGGTGGCGGATCAGCAAACCAGCGGGCGCGGTAGACATGGGCGCAAGTGGGTCACCCACCCCGGCGCCGGGCTGGCGATTTCCTTCATATTTAGTCCAACCGGAGAAGAAGCCCAAAAGCTGCAACTGTTTTCGCCACTGGGCGCTTTGGCAGTCTGCCAGGCAGTGCAAAATGAGTTTGCATTACCAGCACAAGTCAAATGGCCGAATGACATCCTGGTGAACCGAAAAAAAGTTGGAGGGGTGCTGGCAGAAACGCGCTGGCTGGATAATAAAGCGGATGCACTTGTGCTGGGCATCGGAGTCAACCTCACCCCCACTGCTGTGCCGCAGGAGATGAACCTGCGCTACCCGGCCACCTGTCTGGAAAGCGAAGCGGGACAGACCTTTGACCGGCTGGCCTTCTTACGCGCGCTTTGCCAGGCGTTATTTGACTTACGATCAATGCTGACAACCCCTGAATTTATTCAATTATGGCAAAAATTGCTGGCTTTCAAAGGTGAGCAGGTAAGCATGGAAATTTCCGCAGGAGAAATTACAACCGGCTTGCTCGAGGGAATTGACCCACTAGGCAACCTCATCCTGCAATGCAAGGATGGTCACAAAATGACCTTCTGTATGGGGGAAGTAAGGTTAATGCCAACTGTTTAATGGATTTACTCAAGAATTCAAAGAAATGAATTATTGAGGCAGACCGCTCTATTCCTCTTCTTCCGGTTCAGTGGAATCAGGATTCTCATCTTCTTCTTCGGAATCTTCCGGCTGAGGTTTAATACCCTTATCTTCCGCCAAGTCAAAGAGTTCTTCCTGGGCAGTGGCGTCTTCTGCTTTTTCTTCTTTCACCTTCTGGTCCATCTCAGCTTCTGATACACGGGCGAGGGTGGAGACCTTGTCACCATTTTCCACATTCATCAGCCTGACGCCGCGGGTGGCGCGTCCCTGGGTGCGGATGGCTTTCACCGACAGGCGCAGCACCACGCCGTTGGTGGTGATCAGAGTGGCTTCATCCTCCGCACGAACCACACGGGCGGTGGCGACATTGCCGATGGATTTAAGCGCATCCAGGTTGATGGCGGCCACTCCCTGGGTACCCCTGCCAGCGGTACGGAATTCCTTGAGGGAAATGCGCTTGCCGAATCCTTTTTCAGTGACCAATAACAAATAATCATCCTTGGCAACCACTTCCATGGAAGCCACATAATCGTTGGGTTTCATACGGATACCCACCACACCGCGGCCGGTGCGACCCATGGCACGGATGGTTTTCTCGGCAATGCGCAGCGCCTTGCCGTGGGCGGTAACCAGGATAAGATCATCCCTGCCACTGGTCAGACGCACCCAGCCGAGCATGTCACCTTCATCCAGGTTGATGGCAACCAGACCGGAGGTGCGCACGCTGACAAATTCTGAAAGCGCCACGCGCTTCATGACACCCTTGACGGTGGCGAAAGTGATGAACTCGGCAGCATCAAAATTGGGCACCGAAACGGCGGCGGTGATGCGTTCACCAGTTTCCAGTGAGAGGATGTTGACAATGGGCGTGCCGCTGTCGGTGCGCCCGGCTTCCGGAAGCTGAAATACCTTTTCGGAATACACCTTGCCGCGGTCGGAAAAGAACAACAATGTATGCAGTGAGCGGGTGGGAAGGAGCATGACGATCTCATCCTCTTCCTTGACCGCCTGACCGAAGACACCGCTGCCACCGCGCGCCTGAGTTTTGTATACACGCGGGGAAACGGCCTTGATGTAGCCATTACGGGTGAGGGTGATGAGCAGGGCTACATCAGAGACCAAGTCCTCCTCACGGTAATCCTCCTTGATCTCGGCGGAAATCCGGGTGCGGCGTTCATCACCGTATTTCTCGCTGACCTCATCCAATTCGTCACGGATGACACCCAAGATCTTCTTGGGATGTGCCAGCAGGTCTTCCAGGTAGGCGATGCGCTTCAGCAGTTCCTTGTGCTCGTTCTCGATCTTCTGGCGTTCCAGAGCAGCAAGCCGGCGCAGCTGCATATCCAGGATGGCCTGCGCCTGGATATCGGTAAGCTTGAAGCGCTTCATCAAGCGTTCCTTGGCCACATCTGCATCCGGCGATTTCTGGATCGGTTTCAATGACCTCATCCAGGTTGGCCAGGGCGATCAGCAGCCCTTCCAGGATGTGGGCGCGGTTTTTGGCTTTTTCCAGTTCAAATTGGGTGCGGCGGTTGATGACCTCACGGCGGTGATCAATGAAGATCTGCAAGGAGCGTTTGAGCGGCAGCAGGCGCGGTTCGCCATTGACCAAGTGCCAGCATGTTGATACCAAAAGTGGATTGCAGCTGTGTGAATTTATAAAGGCGGTTAAGCACACGTTTTGGCTGGGCGCTGCGCTTTAGTTCGATGATGATACGCATACCGTTGCGGTCAGATTCATCGCGCAGGTCAGTAACCTCGGACAGGCTTTCTTCGCGCACCAGATTCGGCAATGCGTTCAATCAGGGAGGTCTTGTTGACCTGATAGGGAATTTCGGTGATGCGGATCGGCATAACGGCCGCCTTTGATCTCTTCGATCTGCTGCGCGCCCCTGCATGACAATCTTGCCCTTGCCGGTGATATAGGCCTGGCGAATGCCTTCCGAGCCAACGATGATGCCGCCAGTCGCGAAATCCGGACCCGGAATGAATTTCATCAGATCTTCAACAGTGACATCATCAATATCGTCCTGATGGTCAATCATGAAACATAATGGCTTTGCAGAACTCCTTGCAGGTTGTGCGAGGGGATATTGGTGGCCATGCCAACCGCGATACCCGAGGAACCATTGAGCAGCAGATTGGGCAAGTCGGGCAGGCAGCACTGCCGGTTCCTTGAGCGAACCATCAAAGTTATCAACAAAATCGACGGTATCCTTGTCAATGTCCAGCCAGCATTTCTTCAGCCATGGGCGCCAGGCGGGCTTCGGTATAACGCATGGCCGCCGGCGGATCGCCATCAATGGAGCCAAAGTTACCCTGCCCATCCACCAGCGGATAGCGCATGGAAAAATCCTGCGCCATGCGCGCCATGGCATCATAGACAGCCATGTCGCCGTGCGGATGATATTTACCCAGCACCTCACCGACGATACGGGCGGATTTTTTGTATGCAGCTGTTCGAGCGCATACCCATATCCATCATGGCATACAGCACGCGGCGGTGAACCGGCTTGAAGCCGTCACGGGCATCCGGCAGGGCGCGCGCAACGATGACGCTCATGGCGTAATCAATGTAGGAGGTGCGCATCTCCTGGTCAATATCAATTTGTTTTACCTGGCTAACTTCCATGCAGAAATTTCTCTTTCTCTCGTAAAATGGCAGGTCAATTATAACATACGGCATCTTTTTAACAGCCATCTTTCATAAAAAGTAAACGACTGTGCTCATAAGCCATCTCAGTTATAATTTGCCGATGAAGCGCAACACCGGGTTTATTTTTTCTGATTCTTTGCTTGTTTTTTTCAACGCCTGTGCATCCTCAACCCAGCCAAACGCGAAACTCAGCCATCCGGCGCAGCATCTTATATTCGAAAACAAGGGGTCTGATACGCTGGTCAACCTGGCACTGGCATGGGCGGAAAAATACCAGAACGACCATCCGGATATACAGATCTCGGTCACCGGCGGCGGGACCGGCACCGGCTTCACAGCGCTGATCAACGGCACGATTGATATTGCCAACGCCTCGCGCGGCAAATCAAAGCCGAGGAGATCCAACGAAGCCAAGGAGAACGGCTTTGAACCGGTTGAATTCATTGTCGCCAACGATGCCATCGCCGTGATCGTCAATCCATCCAATCCGGTCAGCCAGCTGACCCTGGAACAGGTCTCGCGCATCTATCAAGGGATGATCACCAACTGGCAGGAAGCTGGGCGGCGAGGACCGGCCGATCGTGCGCCTCTCGCGCGAAACCAATTCCGGGACGCATGTCTATTTTCTGGAAACGGTCATCCGGCTGGGCAATTCCAAGAAGACAAGAGCACTTTTTTCCGCGGATACCCTGCTGCTGCCATCATCGGAAGGGCATCATCTCCGAAGTGCGCGACAATCCCAACGCCATCGGCTACGATGGGCTGGGATATGTGACCCAGAAGTCAAGATGATCGCGCTGGCCAAGGACATTCGGCAGCCCGTATGTATCTGCCTTCTGCTGAAACCGTCATCACGACAATACCTACCCATTTCACGCGCATCTCTTCATGTACACCCGCGGCCAGCCCGACGGCGCGCTCAAAGGATCTACCTGGACTGGATCCTTTCAGCCGAGGCGCAAGCGATCGTCACTGAGCTTGGCTTTGTCCCGCCGGTGAACGCCATGAAACCAGAAAGGCGAAGAAAACCTCATCCCAGCAGCATCCGGATCGCCGGTTCTTCCAGCATCCTGTTCCTGCTGCTGATCTTCGCCTTCCTGCTGCGCGAAGGGCTGCCAACCCTGGGCGAGGTATCCTTATCTGACCTGTTCAGCCACACGCTGGTACCCGATCGAAAGATATTTCGGCATCCTGCCGCTTGATCGGCGGGTCACTGATCGTCACCGTCTTTTCCATCCTGATTGCCCTACCCTTCGGCGTCGGCACCGCGGTGTACATCGGCGAGATCGCCCCGCAGCGCGTCAACGAGATTCTAAAACCAGTAATCGAGATCCTGGCCGGCATCCCCTCGGTGGTGCTGGGCTTCATCGGCATCCTGGTGCTGTCGCCGTTCCTGCGCAGGCTGCTTCAATCTGCCAACCGGGCTGACCGCCTTCACCGGCGCGTTTCTGCTGGCGCTAATCTCCATCCCGACCATCGTATCGATCGCCGAGGACGCGCTTATACGCAGTGCCCAAATCCTACCGCGAACGCGGCGTACGCGCTGGGCGCCACCCAATGGCAAATCATCTGGGGTGTGGTCCTGCCGGCGGCGCGCACCGGCATGCTGACCGCCGTGATGCTGGGCATCGGGCGCTCGCTGGGCGAGACCATGGCGGTGATGATGGTGACCGGCAACGCCCCGGTGCTTCCCAGGCACTGAATTCCCTCATTCATGCCAGCGCGCACCATGACCGCCACCATCGCCTCGGAAATGGGTGAAGTGGCCACCGGCAGCACACATTACCATGTGCTTTTCTTCATCGGCATCATCCTGTTCATGTTCTCACTGATCATCAACGTCAGCCGCTTCCTGGGTCAGCCTGCGCAAACGCAGACGGGAGCAGGTGGTATCATGAAGCATGAAAAGCATCACGCTTAAACCGCGCATGAACAAAAACAGCACCCAGGCATTGGGCTTCACCTGCATGCGCCTGATCGCGCTGCTCACCGTGCTGCCCATCCTGGGCATCGTGGTCTATCATCATCATCAAGGGCGGCGGGCAATCTCACGTTGGGAATTCCTGACCGCCATGCCGCGCGACGGGATGCGCGCGGGCGGCATCCTGCCGGCCATCATCGGCACATTCTACCTGATGCTGGGCACGGCGCTCTTTTCCATCCCGCTCGGGCTGGCTGCCGGCATCTACATCTGCCGAATACGCCGACGACAACCCCTGGACGCGCCTGATCCGCATCGCCATCATCAGCCTGGCGGCGTGCCTTCGGTGGTTTACGGCTTGTTCGGGCTGGGATTGTTCGTGCTGTTTCTTCAACTTCGGCATCAGCATCCTGTCGGCTTCGCTGACGCTTTCCATCATGACCCTGCCGGTGATCATCAGCACCACCGAAGAAGCCCTGCGCAGCGTGCCCTACGCTTCCGCATCGTGGGCATTTCACTGGGCGGCACGCAGTGGCAGACCATCCGCAAGCTGATCCTGCCGCAGGCGCTGCCGGGCATCGTGACCGGCATCATCCTGGGACTGGAGCGCGCGGTGGGCGAAACCGCGCCCATCCTGTTCACCGGCGCGACCTTCTTCCTGCCGCGCCTGCCCGCTCCATCTCCATGGACGCCACCATGGCGCTGCCCTACCATATCTTCGTCATCTCCACCCAGGTGCCGGGCATGCCGGTGCAGATCCAGTACGGCACGGTGCTGGTGCTGCTGGTCTTTGTGCTGGGGATGAACCTGATCGCCTCCCTCATCCGCACCCGGCGCGCGCAGGAAAGGCAGTGGTGAATATGAGCGAAGCAGCATCAGCATCCGCGATCTTAAAGTGCATTACATGGACGGGCGGAAAGCGCTGCACGGCATCAGCCTGGAAGTGGAAGCGCAACCAGATCAACGTCTTCTTCGGACCCGCCGGCGGCGGCAAGTCGTCACTTTTGCGTACCTCAACCGCCTGATCGACCTGGCTGATGTAAGCAGCTGCGACGGAGAGATGCTCTTGGATGGCAGGAACATCCTGGACAAGGATACGGACGTGATCGAGCTGCGGCGCAAGATCGGTGTGGTATTTTCGCGCCCCATCCCGCTGCCGCTGACAATTTATCACAACGTCAGCTTCGGGCTGGAGGTAGCCGGCGAAAAAGACGACAAGGTGCTGCATGAACAGGTGAAAAAAGCGCTGCGCAAGCCAGCTATGGGAAGAGGTAGGAGACCGACTGGAATCCCCAGCCAGCCAGTTCAGCGGCGGGCAGCAGCAGCGGCTGTGCCTGGCACGCGTGCTGGCGCTGGAACCGGAGATCATCCTGCTGGATGAGCCAACCTCAGCGCTGGACCCGGTTTCCACCGCCAAGATCGAGCAGTTCATGCTGGATGGGCGGAAGGATTACACCATCATCCTGGTGCCGCACAATCATCCGCAGGCGGCGCGCATGGCGGATACGGCGGCTTTCTTCCTGCAGGGTGAGCTGATCGAGTATGCGGTGGGCAAAAGCATCTTCGTAACGCCGAAGGACAAGCGCACCCAGGACTACATTGAAGGCCGGTTTGGATAATCGCGCAATTGTGCTTATGTATTTCAGCGCATGATAAGTGAAGAAGCCCGCGATATTTAAAAGTCATTATTAATGCAGCAAAAAAGGAAGTGAAATGAACCGGAAAGTGATATTTTTTACCATTACCGGATTGCTGTTATTCGCCAGCAGTTGCAAGGCGGCATCAGTAGCGACCCCATCCCCAAGCCCAAAAGCCACCCAGCCAGCGACCACACCGACCTTGCTGCCCACCAACACCCCAAAGCCGACCGCCACAGCCACACTGGAACCTGTTTTGTACAAAGTCAGCAACGGCTACTGCAAAACCGACCATGCCCTCACGGGAGACCCTACGCGGTTGAATGACTGTGTGGTGAAAGAGAAGAGACAGATGGAACTGGCCAGCGGCCAATCGATCAGTTATGCCAGCAACCAACCACACCAACTGGCGTCCTTCTGCGCCATTCATCAGATGGATGGGAAATTGGTCACTTCATTCATTGACTACCGGAAATTCGGTGAGGCAATCTGCATCCTGCCTTGAAGCAAGAATATGCCAGGTGATGGGCGCTGATTTTTGGTATAATCGGTTTGAAAATGGGCGCGTAGCTCAGTTGGTTAGAGCGCACGGTTCACATCCGTGAGGTTCGGAGGTTCGAGCCCTCTCGCGCCCACCTGTTTTTACCCTCACTTTTTTCCTCTCCCAAAAAGGGAGAGGATTTTTTTTAAACGGACAAAAACGGACAGGTTATTGGAAACCAATCGAAACGAATATTCGTTCCATAAAAATCGAAATTTGAATTTAGGTTTTGTCTTTTGAGAAACGAATGGGATTTATAAATATATAAGGGTTGCTTCAGCATGACAACGAAATGGTGGCAGTGCCCTGTACCTAGGCGGCTTGATGCCGCCCGGAAAGGGTATCTACGCGTTCTGCTCATGCATAACGCTTCGAGGTGCCGCCTGAATCGGTTTTTTTCACCCTCACCCTGACCTCTTCCATCCAGGGAGAGGAGAATCAAAAAAAGTACCCCAGTAGATATTTTTTTAGGAAGAATTAACAACAAGGACTCTTTGGCGCGCGGGGCGCGTCCTCCCCTGCGGGGATGCAATTTGATCGTGAAAATTTAATCTTCCAGCCAGGCAGGGCGGACGGCTTTGACAAATCCGATGATAATGAGCATGGCCAGCCCCCCGGCAAAGCCGTTGTTGTAGAGGTTCATGAAGCCATGCAAGCTGCCCACGTGCATGACCATGGGCAAGTGCAGGGCTCCAGCCAGCAAGCCGGCCAGGAAGCCGAAGCGGCCGGAAAAAGGGGCCAGGGTGGTGCAGAAGAGGGCGGCCAGCAATGGGCCGGGGTCGTTATGTGCCCAGATCTTGATGAAGCAAATGAGATAGACGCCCAGCATGACGGGCAGGATATTGCGGGGATGCTTTCCCAGAGCACCAAAGCCGAATACAGTAAATACCCCGGCCAGGGTGGCGCCGTTGACGTCCCCGCCGACCAGATGGATGTAAGCAAGGGCCAGCAAACCCACCAGACCCATATTGACCAGGGTGATGCCCAAACCATAATCCTGGATAAAGTCGGAGGGGAGCCGGCCGGAACGGGCGAGAAGCTGGCGGTAGACCTGCAACCGACCACCCCAGACCCATCCGAGAATAATCACACTCACCAGGATAACAAATGCCAGCAGGGTAAACAGAAGGGTGTGATCCGTTGACCAATACAGGAGTGGTTCGATCTCCAGGCCAAAACCGCGCATGAACATGAAGATGGTCAGGGCGACAAATCCACCAGTGGTACCAGTGTTGTACAGGTTATAACCCAGATGAATAGAATAGATATGATTCATCAGAGCCGGAAGGAGCATGCCAGCCAATATACCAACGAGAATACCAAGTATAAGTCCCATCCAGCCGAAACCAAAGCCAAAGGCGGTCTGGCTGACCAGGGGGGCGAGGGTGGTACCAAACAGCAAAGGAGCGATGAGATCGCGCAAGGGTTGCCGGTGAAAAATAGCATTGAACAGGCACACCCCCAGCATGACCGGCAGAATATTGAAAGGATTCTTGCCAAAAAAGGCAAAGCCAGACATGGTGAAAATAGCAGCCAAGAGCAGACCATTAAAACGAGCACGAACAAGATTTGCAACGAGAAGACCAATAAGGGTGACCAGGGCGGAATTAAACAATGCCGCACCAGGACCCGCCAAGGCGACATAGTCGGTTATTAAGATGCTGGGAGAAGTAAGGATGAGCCATTCCCCCTGAAATACTTCCGAGTGGGTGTTTACAGAAAATGCGGCAGCGAAAAGAAGAAAGCTGAATGCAAGAACAAGAAAATTGATGCGACGGCGTTCGAGGACTTCAATCCGGGCAGCGGTGGTTTTCATCGTTGCGATCCTTTCTAAAGAGGAGTAGGTTGGAGTCTGATGATTAATCTTACAGGAAAAATCGCAGGGAGGCAATTGTTTTTTGGCTTTTAGGAAAATAAAAATAAAAAAACAGTTAATAAATCAAACAATTAAAAAAGATACTTCATCATAAATATTGTGAAAAAACGGAGAGTGCCGCCAGATTGGTAAATATTTCCACCCTCACCTTTTTCCTCTCCCATCGAGGGAGAGGAGAATCCAAGAAGAGGGTGCACCTGCATTTTTTAAAACAAAGCAAATGAGATCGCTTCGTCGCGCAAGGCGCATCCTCGCGAAAATATATAGAATCAATAATACAGGGGCGTATTAAGATGATGCTTCGCTGCGCTCAGCATGACAATTTTGAGAGTGGAGAATGGGCAGATTGCCACACCGCGCAATGATTAACTAATGTAATAGTAGTTTTCTTTCCTCACAAATTTTTTTTCCATAATACTTCAGAACGCGGTTCGCAAATACGAGAGGGATGCTCAGGAGATCGCTTCGGCGCGCGGGGCGCATCCTCGCGAATGTTTAATGAAAAGGCGGCTTTGCCCTGCACATGAGCGGCATGAAGCCGCTCTGTGCGGGTATCTCCGCATCCTGCTCATGCAGGATGCTTCGAGGCGCCGCCTTGATCAATAAACAAACCCCACCAGATCCTTCGCTTAGCTCAGGACAGGCAAAGTGCGCCAGCCTAAGAGCCCTTACGAAGGGGAGGAGTTCACTTTCCTACTTTTTTACCTTATCCTTTTGGATGAGGAGTTTGAGGGCTTCGGTGGCGGTTTCAAGCAGGTCGTGCAGATCCTCGGTGTAGTTCTTGCGCACCTCGGGGTCGTCAGCTTCCTGATTGCCCATGATGAGCATGATGCCGCCGGCGCGCTTACGGTAGATGCTGCTGAGGACGAAGATGGTGGAGGATTCCATTTCGGAGCAGATGGCGCCGCCCATAGTCCAGGCTTTCCAGCGCTGGAGGAGGCGGTCGGCAACGGGCATGCGTTTGGGGTCGTGCTGGCCGTAGAAGGAATCCTTGGACTGGGTGATGCCGAGAAGATGGCGGTGGTTGAGGCGGGTGGCGGCATCCTTGAGGGCCATGACCACATCAATATCTGCCACGGCGGGGAACTCCACCGGCATGTAATGCAGGGTGGTGCCTTCGTCGCGGATGGCAGCGGTGATGATGGCGAGGTCGCCGGGGCGCTCCTGGGGCTGCATGCCGCCGGACGTGCCGACGCGGATGAAGGTATCGGCGCCGAGCTGCACCAGCTCTTCCACAGCAATGGCAGTCGATGGGCAGCCGATGCCGGTGGAGGTTACGGAGACCTTTTCGCCGAGCAGGGTGCCGGTGTAGGTGGTGTATTCGCGGTGGGATGCGACTTTTTGGGGATTATCAAAATAGCTGGCGATCATTTCGCAGCGGCCGGGGTCGCCGGGGAGGAGGACGTAGCGGCCGACGTCGCCGTTGCGCATTTTGAGGTGAAATTTCAGGTCAGGGAATTCCATAATGCCTCCGAGGGATTAAGATGGCATTATTTTAACATCATTGAAGTGAGGAGGTCATGGACCTGGGCATAGGTGACACAGATATCTTCCGGCATGTGTGATTTGAAATTTAGCCCTTTCAGAGGGTCTTGTAAACCTGCCAAAGTCAAATTATCACCCTCCCCTTTATCCTCTCCCATCAAGGGAGAGGAAATGGGCAGCGAGTCGCCGGCCAAATTAAAAAGAAGGTAGTGTCATGAGATAGTTACGAAATTATATTCCTCG
Organism: uncultured Chloroflexia bacterium; assembly: GCA_963802275.1. Taxonomy (GTDB): domain Bacteria; phylum Chloroflexota; class Anaerolineae; order Anaerolineales; family Anaerolineaceae; genus CAZMZW01. The sequence goes on from CAWDIB010000004.1 coordinate 747,886, forward strand.
CGAATTCATAGTGAAAAGATGGCGCGGTTGCCATAAGAGACGGGTACAGAAAAGGCGGGATATGAATCCCGCCCTACGGAAGCCCCCATCAAGGGAGAGGAAATGCGCGGCGAGACGTCAGCTTAATCAAAAGAATATCGCATCTTGAGATCGCTTCGTCACTACGGTCCTCGCGAAAGCCACCCGCTGGCGGGGATGCCGGTTAAATCGTAAAACCAAGGCAACGCTCCCCACCCTGCCTCCCCTCTTTAGAGGGGAGGAATGATTCATGAGATCGCTTCGTCGCGCCTCTGCGCTCCTCACCTCCGGGGATGCTGCGTGATCGCGAATATATTGCATTAAATATTTATCTGGACGCGGTTCGCAATTACGAGTGAAAGAAATCCAACTACTGGATGGAAGTACACAGCGTGTGACTAAAAAAGTTCAAAATCGCGCATGTAAAAGCTAAATCTCGGTTAACCGCTTTGCCACTATAATTGGCAGGTCATTCATAAAAAATCAATGTCAGCCAGTTACGACGAAACCTATTTTGAAAAACTTTACCAGGTGGAGGACCGCCACTTCTGGTTCCGCACACGGAAGGCGATGGTGGCAGCACTGTGCAGTAACATCGTTGCCCATCTGCCAGCCGGCTACCGGGTAATGGAAATCGGCTGCGGCACCGGGCATCTGCTTAAGACCCTGAAGGATACCTGCGTGAACGGCGAGGTGGTCGGGCTGGACCTGTTCTGGGAAGGGCTGGCATTCGCCAGCCAGCGTACCAGTGCCAGCCTGATCCAGGGCCAGGCGGAACGGATGCCATTTGCCGAAGGTAATTTCGACCTGATCGGCATGTTCGATGTGCTGGAACACCTGGAAAATGATGAAGAAATCCTGGTTTCGGTATTAAATATGCTGAAAAAAAGCGGGAAACTAATGCTGACCGTGCCAGCTGAGCACCAATTGTGGAGCACGACCGACCTGATCGCCCATCACCAGCGCCGCTATGAGATAAATGAGTTGAAGGAGAAACTGGAAAAGAGCGGCTTTCAGATCGACTACATCAGCGAGTGCATGCAGGCATTACACCCATTGGCGAAGATGCGCCCGTCGGCGCCAATTCTTCTCGAGGAAATGAGTGCAGATGAAGATCGGCGGTCCCGGGAGGAATTCAGCCATGAGCTGAAAATATTGCCCATAGCAAATGAAATTGCGTTTCGCATACTTCATACTGAAGTGAATCGGATCAGGAGATACGAGTCCATCAGGCGGGGAACATCCATTATTGCAGTGGCAAAGAGGGATAGTAAATAAAGATATAAAACATCTGTCTCATCCAATAAAATACATAGATATACTAATCATATAAAAGATGCGAAGATAGATAAATGAACCATGTTAAAATTTTTCTATAACATTTCCGGATTTTTCATCCCGCGTTTGGATGAAAATGAAAAAAAAGAAATCACAGAGGGCATAGCTGAAGCGACCACCCCCAGCTTTGATTATTACCTGCTGGTCGTACTCTCGTGCAGCATCGCCACGCTGGGCCTGCTGACCAATTCCCCGGCCGTGATCATCGGGGCAATGTTGATCGCCCCGCTGATGTCATCCATCATCGGCATCGGTTTGGCTGTGGTAACCAGTAATAGTGAGCTGCTCAGCAAATCCTTGTCCACCCTTCTGCGCGGGATAGCCCTGGCAATCCTTCTTTCACTGATCGTGGCAATCTTCAACCGCATTTTCCCATTTATTGTCCTTAGCCAACTGCCGGAGCAGGTAATCACCCGCAGCCGCCCGACCCCGATCGACCTGGCGATCGCGCTGGCAGGCGGCATCGCAGCTGCCTATGCCATGACACGCAAGAATCTTTCTGCGGCATTGCCAGGCGTGGCCATCGCTACCGCTGTGATGCCACCGCTATGCACAGTGGGTATCGGCATAGCCTTTTTCCAATGGGATATTGCCTTTGGCGCGTTGGTACTATTCCTTGTCAACGCCATCACCATCGCCTTTGCTTCTGCTATAACTTTTCTTTTTAGCGGGTTTTCCCCACGCAGCAGAATTTCCACCGAAAATTTAAAACGCAACCTGACCATTTCCGCCATCCTTTTACTGGTGATCTTCCTCCCGCTGGCCTATTATTCCTATACCTTTGTAAAGAAAGCCAACGACAACCGGCAGATCATCAGCGCAGTGACCGAGGCAGTCGGCAGCATTGAAAACATCGAATTGGTGGATATCAACCAGACCTTGAATGGGGATACGCTGAACCTGGTGCTAACCATTCGTACCAACAATCCTTTAAGATATGAGCAGGTGGTGGAAATCCAGGACCAGATCGTCAGCAGCCTTGACCAAACAGTCAGCCTGCAGATCAACCAGGTCTTCGCCGAAAGGCTGGATCCCCTGGTTCCACCCACCCCCACAGCGACACTCAAACCAGGTATTACACCCTCACCTGTACCGACCGCCACAGCGGTTCCCACAAGGACGCCAATACCCACCCCAACACCGGGTTCAGGGATCATCACGCGATATAATCCGCCAGCCCTCAATATCTACCAGGAACCGGGCGGACCGGTCATCGGTGAGATCAGACCAGGACAGGAAATTGTAATCATGGGACAAGAGAAGGTATTCGAGGGTTTGATCTGGACCAAGGTCACGGATGGCGAAGGAAGGGTGGGCTGGATACCCAAGGTCACCATTCAGCTCAGCACGGCGACCCCGACCCAGACTGAAACTCCCTTGCCCTGAATGCAGCAATGCCTGCGTGGATATTGTTGGTAAATTCATAATTTTTCAAGAGAATCTCAAAATACAGGCGATCCTTCAATCAGGCAGGCCTTTTGCGCCGTTCCCTAAAGTCGAAATTTAAATGAAGTCAGTCCGCGGCGGAGGACATCCATAATCGCTGTGGCAAGGCGGGAGTGAGAATTAATTAACTGAAATAAATATTAACCACGGTCATGGAAGATAGCCACTTCGCGCAAGTGCAGTGAAAGGGATTCTTCGCTGCGCTTAGTATGACCAAATAGCCGTTGGGAGTGTCGCTTGAACATTTCATTAATGTGCAACAAATGAGATCGCTTCGCCGTGCCCTGCGCCTGGGCGGTCTGACTCAGCCCGGCGCGGGTACCTGCGCACCCTGCGCATGCAGGGTGCTGCGGCAGACCGGCTCGCGAAAGCGTCGCTACGCTCCTCGCAAAAGCGGGGGGCTTTACTGGCGGGGGCGTCATCTGAATCTCGATAGCGGCAGATTGCCACGGCGCACGGAGTGCGCCTCGCAAGTACGGGGAAAGGGATTCTTCGCTGCGCTCAGAATGACCCAAGCGCCGGCGGGGACGCCGGCTTTATCATAAAAGTGGGGGATCGCGTCGTCACTACGTTTCCCGCGAATACTGACTGCCATTATTTCTGTGACACCTGATCCAGGTATAGCTTGATGACCGGTACGGCCACCAGCTTCTCGTAAAAGAAGTTGTTGATCATGCGGATTAATTCAGCACGGGCGGATTCGAGCTCGGGAGAAATCACCTGACCGGTTTCCTGGCGGGAGAGGATGTCGCGCAGGCGCAGGAGCAGGCGCACCACCTCGGTCTCCTCGGCGCCCTCGAGGGTGTCCACCACGTTGATGATGAGCTTGTCGGCATGGGCGAGCAGGTGGTCAAGGGTGAAGCGCGGGTTGGCGGTGAAGGTGTCATCAATGGTGCGGATGAGCGACCAGACCTGGTAGAGCATGCTGGCAGGTTCGTCGAACAGCTCGCGCACATAGGCGGCTGCCTCATATTTCCCGGTGAGGCGGAAGATGTTGTAGAGGCGGCGGGCGACCTTGCCGTAGTTGAGGTCCTTGGTGAGGTATTTGCGGATCTCCTTTTCGAGGGCGTCCACGTAATTATCCAGGGCGTCGCCGGAGACATGCTGGGCGAGTTTATTGAAGAGGGTGAGCGATTCCGATTCGAGATAGACCTCCTGGTAGTAGGGGTCGAGGAAGCCATCCAGGGCGGTGATGCTGCCATCCGGCGCCTGCCAGGTGACATCGAGCATGTTGCTGGCGTTGACGAGCACCTCGCGCACGGCGTCCACCACCACCCAGTCCAGCTTGCACCAGCCGGGGTCACGGGAGGCCTGCTCCCAGGTGACGGTTGCCGGCTGACCTTCGGGCGTTTCAATGTCAATTTTGCCAGCCAGCACCTCGTCCGGCTTCCAGGAGATGGGGCTGCCGGCTTTGACGGACTTTCCCCTGGCGCTGGGCATCGGCTGGGTAGCTGCCGAACTTGACCTCGATCATCTCGTAGAATGGACCGCGGGCGGTGGCTTTCACCTTTTCGCGCATGATGTCCGCCAGGATGCGGCAGGCCTCTTCCCGCGTGGGGGCGATGATGTTGACGCGTTCGAAGTAGTCGGCATCACCGGGGTACTTTTGCACCTTGGACTGGGCAGCCGAGCCGGAGAGGGCCAGGGCGGTCTCCACCCGGCCGGGCTGGTCGGCAAACTCCACCACGCGGCCGATGCGGCGGAAGTGCTCCAGGTCAGCCGGGTCGAAATCGAGCATGGTGACCTTGTGGCCGAAGATGCCGGTGCGCGGGTCGACGCTGACCTGCTGGCTGTTTTTGGTTTCCCGGATGGCCTGCAGCCACTCATTGGCTTTGGCTTCATCCAGCTCAACGCCGAGGCGGTGGGCGGAGGCGAGGACCTGGTTTAATTCTTTTTTATGGGAAGGTTTTTTCATTTTTTTCTCCTATTATCCGACAAGAGGAAATTGGGGGAGATTATCGACAGTCCAATAACTTAAAGTATCTTTTGATTATCAAACAAATCAGTCTTGAATGGATCCAAATACTACCATCAATCTTTCTGGCTGAATACAATAGTCTAAATGGAGCTTATGTATCATTTGAGATCGGTTCGATTATAGAACAATATGCAAATGTTCCCATGCAGATCCAGTATTATTCCAATAATAGCAATTATCTGACCCTCTGACAACTGGCATTACGTATTTTATGAACCATTACATTATCAACATGACCAGTAAGTATTGATCGCATCACCTTATTATCAATGATATCTACGACATGAGTCAGGAGATATTCTCATAAACCTTCAGTATTAACATTGAGTCAGAAGTCACATTCCCTTGATAGCGACAATAATGAAATACCTTTTTTTGCAAGAACTGTAATCCATACACCATCATGCAGTATCATTCAGTACCAGATTTGACTTGGATGAAGAAATCTATCTGATTATTTCGCATCCCAGTAATTCAAGACATGATTCATTATTGTGTATCAAGATCATACCAAAATCTTAATTTGAGGATTACTTTAATTCTTTCATTAAATGGTAAAGTCAAGAATCCCTGCATTAACCCAATTTTATTTTCTTTCTTGAATTGATCTATGTATACTCCATTACTTATTGGAATCATTTCAGTATCATTCAAGTGTTGTTCAGGAACTTCTACACCATTCATCTCATAAGCTGGAAAATTACCAGCCGCTTTTCCACTCATTGATATATCTCATTGCCAGATGCAGGTTTATCGGCATAAGGGTCGGTGATCTTCAATAATGCAGTTGTGCTCCGCTGTCTTATTGGTAATCGAAAAACTGCCATCCGACGATGTGGTTGCACATTCCTGGTCAATGCAAACCTTGTAACCTGATAGCCCTGGTTCTGGGAGGGTGACCAGGTCGCCATTTTTCAAGTTTGGATGGGCAGCGACATAATCCTTGATGGCTTTATCCAGGTCGGGTTGCAGGGGCTGGCGGGGATCAGCGAGACGTTCGGGGTCATAAACGAATGAGGATTCGTCCTGGAGGCCGGAGCCGTTCATGTCGAAGAAGAGCTTGCCGGTGAAGGGTTTGGGGGTGGCAGACGGCGTAGGTGGTTGGCGGTTGGGTTTGCGGCGGGTGTGGACTGGGGGGAGCAGGCAGAAAGGAAAAGAATAATAAAAAGAAAGAAATTAATCTTCTTCATTATTTCTAGCTCACAAGAGGGAATTGGGGAAGATTATCGACTGTCCAAAATACAATTGAAATATTATTTCCAATATTTCGATATGGATCTATATCTGGGGGGCTTGTACCTTCCCGACAACAATCTGTCGAATCATAGAGTGCAAAATGAAGGTGTTCATATGTACCTTCCGGGTGTTTATAGAGCACACCGGTTTTACCCGACAAACCTATAATTTGACCGCGAACTATTTCAGATTTAATTGATACAAGAATCCTACTTAAATGACCATATCCAGATTGAAATCTTCTTTTCCCCATAACATGATCAAGGGTTACTTGCAAAGCCCCTGTTGATAATGAATCGGCGTAATTAACCGTTCCTGATGAAGAAGCAATAATCAATGTCCCTTCTGGCATAACATAATCAATTCCATTATGATTATCACATGTACCATTAACTACAACATCTAGATTGCAATCACTTTTTTTTCTATTTTCTAAAAAATTGAGAACTTTGCCGAATTTAGGATCTAAATCAAAATATGTACTCAAATAGACTTTTATTTCTGATTCTTTTTCATAAGGAAAAGTTAGAAACCCCTGCATAAGTCCAATAATATTTTCCTTCTTTGAGGTTAAATAAATACCATTTTCAATTGGAGTTACTTTTGTGTCATTTATTTGTTGATTTGGGATTTTCACACCATTCATCTCATAAGCAGGAATTACTATTGGTCCATTCCATGCATTGATAAATCTCATAGCTAATGCGAGTTTACCTGCATAAGGGTCAGTAATCTTCAAGAGAGGATTCGTACTTCCAGCACTGTTGGAAATTGAAAATCTGCCATCTGATGATGTGGTCGCACATTGCTGGTCAATGCAGACTTTGTAACCCGATAGCCCTGGTTCGGGAAATTGTGACCAGGTCGCCATTTTTCAGGTTTGGATGGGCGGAGACATAATCCTTGATGGCTTTGATCCAGGTCGGGTTGAAGGGGTTGGCGGGGATCAGCGAGACGTTCGGGGTCATATACGAATGAGGATTCATCCTGCAAGCCCGGAGCCATTCATGTCGAAGAAGAGTTTGCCAGTGAAGGGTTTGGGAGCAGTTGTTGGAATGGGAGGTTGAGTTGGGGTTGCGATGGGTGTGGGCTGAAGGGAGCAGGCGGAAATAAGGAAAAGGCAAAGAATGAATAAAATCAATGTAGTTCTTTTCATCTTGAATCCCTCGATTGAGATTCTTTAATTATAGTATGGGGCGGTACTGGCAAGGAACGCCGGCGGGGGCGCCGGCTAAATCGAGAGTCGGAGATCGCTTCGCCGTAAGACGGCTCGCGAAAGCGGCGGGATACGCTGGCGGAGTGCCCTGCACATGAGCGGCATTGCCCTGTGCCTGGGCAGCCTGGCGCTGCCCGGCACGGGTATCTTCGTGTTCCGCTCCTGCGGAACACTGCGAGAAGCCGCTCTGTGCGGGTATCTACGCGTTCTGCTCTTGCAGAACGCTTCGAGACGCCAGCTTTATCAGATAAGTGGGAGATTGCCACGGCGCACGGAGTGCGCCTCGCAATTGCAGTGGAGAGAGATTCTTCGCTGCGCTCAGAATGACCAAAACGCCGGCGGGGGCGCCGGCTTTATCGAAAATGAAAAATATGAGATCGCTTCGTCGTGCAGACACACTCCTCGCGATGACGAGGTGCGGCAAGGAAGTTCTTGCGAAAGTTGACGCCGGCGGGGACGCCGGCTTTATCAAAGAGACCCCCACCCTGCCTCCCCCTGACCGAACCAGGGGGAGGAGGTTGTAAATTGTGATATAAATTCAGACAATCTAACACAGGAGTTTAATATTAATGGCAGGAAGGATACGCAGGCTGGTGCTGGACACGCTCAAACCGCTGGAGGTCAGCATCGTGGACATGGCCAAGCAATTAAGTGAGCTGGATGGTGTGGAGGCGGTCAACATCAGCATCGTGGAAATAGACCTCAAGGTGGAAAATGCCAAGGTTACGATTGAGGGCGAGAATATCAACCCTAAAGAGGTGACACAGTATCTGAAGGACCAGGGCGTCTCCATCCACTCCATCGACGAGGTGGTGGCGGGTAAGACCATCATCGATGATGCCGCCACGCTGCAGGATTAGCGTTTTTAGAAACCCCCTTCTTTTCTTATAGAATCTTTTTCAACACCCTGTTCGGGTGTGTATATTCATTATTTGGTTTGGAGTAAAGGCAAGACCTGCTCCACCATTTCATCTGGCTTGTGGATAGGTAAATCCAATTCCTGCAGCGACCAGGTCTCGGTATGCTGTGCCGTTCCCCCGGGTTGCACCATCTGCAGCGGGGCAAGCGATTCCAGTTCAAGATAGACATCATTGGTCCAGCATTCGCTGGTGCTGCCGTTGTCGGGATAGTCCCCGCCGAATATAACCGGATATCTCTTTATGAACAGGTCGCGCCCACGTAAATAGGCCATCACGCCCAGGGATGAATTCAAGCCCACTTTGAGCCAGCGCGAGATGCCGGCATCCTGGCGAACGAGCAGGCAGCGGCTGTGCCAGTGCAGGCGCGGGTCAGCCAGGTCGGTGTAATCCCAGGCGGTGAAGACGAGACCAGGTTTGGGCTTAGGATCATCCTTATTCATCTCGAAAGGCAGCAAGCCCACCCCGCCGGGAGCAAAAGCTGTGATGGCCCAGGGAGCAAGCATTTGAGGTGTGGAAGCGCAGTTAACCAGACGATGTAGAATTTCCACATTCGGCTCGTAAGGGGACAGGCGAATCTCGATCTCTTTGCGGATGTGGGTGGTGGTTTCCTCGGGCTGGATGAGGCGGATGAAATCTTTCTCTTCCACCAACTGCACATGACCATTATCCGGGTAATAGCTGTTGGGGAAATGCTCGGGTGCATTCCACAGGCGGTGCCCGCCATACAGACGCCACTGGTCGCCACCGGTCAACCCGGCGGTTTCGGGGATGACCGCCAATTGATTGTCGCCGCCCTTGCGGCCAAAGAAGAGGACACGCGGACCGATATCCGTGGTGGCAATCAATTCGACAAGGTCATTTGACAGTTGGACGCAATTGGTCCAGCCTGAGAACGGCATTTTTTCAATTTTCAACATGGCAGTTCCCTCCGGCAAGGTTCTATTTATAATTATAGACAATATAAATCAACTGTTTCGGAGGAAACATGCAACCGATTGAAATCAAGCCCGGCATCTTTTTTGTGGGAGTCAACGACGAGAAGACCGAGCTGTTTGAAGGGATGTGGCCGATAAGGCAGGAAGGCATTTCCTATAACAGCTACCTGATCAGGGATGAGAAAAACGTGCTGGTGGACCTGTGCAAGGACGACACCGGCGAAGAGTATTTTTCGGAATTAAGAAAAGTAATTGACCCGGCCAGGATCGATACCCTGGTGATCAATCACATGGAGCCGGACCACACCGGAGCGATCGAACTGCTGCGCCAGTTGAACCCGCAGGTGGTCATCCTGTGCAGTGAAAAAGCCAAATCAATGCTGACCAGTTTCTACGGCATCAGCGACCCGGTGCAAGCAGTCAGTGAGGGTGACACATTGCAATTGGGCAAACATACCCTGCAGTTCTTTGCCACGCCCAACGTGCACTGGCCGGAAACGATGATGACCTACGAAACCAGCCAGAAAGTACTGTTCTCCTGCGACGGCTTCGGCGGGTACGGAAAGCTGGATGGGGGCATCTTCGACGACGACTGCGGCAAGCGGGATTGGTATGAACAGGAAGCCATGCGCTACTTTGCCAATATCGTGGTCTCGTTCAGCAAGCCAGTGCTGATGGCGATCGCCAAGCTGGCCAAGGTGGAGGTCAACATGGTGGCACCCTCGCATGGTCTGGTGTGGCGCAAGGACGCCATGCGCATCGTGCAGCTGTATGAGAAATGGTCCAATTACCGTGAGAAAGCGGAGGCGAGCGTGACGCTCTTGACCGGTTCCATGTATGGAAACACCGACAAGATGGCTGCGGCAGTTGAGGAAGGATTGCGGGAGAGCCGGGTACCCTGCCAGCGCTTTGAGGTCTGCAGTGATCACGTCAGCTACATCCTGCCATCCCTGATGGCACGGCAGGGAGTGATGATCGGCGCGCCCACCTACGAGGGGCGTTTGTACCCGGCGATGAGCCAGGTGCTGGAAATGGCGGGCATCAAACACCTGGGGACAAGAAAAACCGCTTATTTCGGCAGCTACGGCTGGGGCGGCGGCGGCCTGCGCGCCTTGACCGAAAAGCTGGAAGGGCTGAAGTGGGAGCTGGTCGAGTCGCTGGATTTCCCCGGGCGGCCAACTGCGGAAATGCTTGCACGCGGGAGGGAACTGGGTAACCGATTCGGAAGTGTGATCAAAGGTTAGAGAACCGTTAAAAGCAAAGAGCATTGCAGGATTGACCTGCAATGCTCTTTTTATTTTCCAGAATAGCCGTTTATTTCAAAACTTTTAGAATCCAGGCTTCCATTTGTCCAGTGGTAACATCGCCGCCATAGGTTTTCTCTGTTGGCATTCTAAATGACCTGAGCCGCGGGCAGACCTCCGGGTTGTTTCCCACTAATTTTATTTTCGACACCACTTTTCCGCTGACCACATCCACGAGCGACAAGGTGACCGAATAGCGGATGCGCTCCAATTTATGGCCACCGGTGTAAGGGCAAGTTTGAATGCGGTCCTGGCCATCCACGCGTTGAATGACGTAGCGGAATGTGCCGGGGATATCAGCCATTTTTTCCGGCGGCAATGGAATTGCTCCACAAACATATGCCTTGGCTGGCTCATCCTTGAGGATGCCCACCACCAGCCGCATGGATTTAACCAAATCAGGATCGGCTTCCTCCACTTCGCCACAGGAAACATACCTGGCTAATTCCATGACAGCCCTGGCATCCGTGCCATCATCGCGGGCAAATAAATCAATGGCAGATGTCCTCTTTTCGGCAACCTGCGCCTGGAAGGACTCGTTTTGCGATGCATCCTTGAGTTCATCCAGCATGGCCAGGGCATCAAGAAATTGGCTTTGATCAATGAGCGACCCGGCTTTCTTAAGCTTCACTTCCGGCAGAAAGTCCCGCGCCCTTTGCGCCACGGAGGCGGAAGGATAATCCGCCAGCAGGGTATTCAACGCGTCCAGGGCGACCTCATAATTCTTTTTCGCCTCTTCAACCTGGGCATATTTCAAATAAATGGCGGGAATTTCAGCGACAGCCTGCGATGCTACAGCCGACCTTGAAAAGCTGGCTAAAATGACCTGGTAGGTCTTGATGGCTGCAGAATAATCATTCTTCTCAACCTGCTGCCTGGCCAATTGCAAATTCAAGGCAGCCCTTTCTTCATAGAAATGAGTGATCACCGGCGCGTTGGGATATGTTTTCAATGCAGCGGCATACTTATCCAACGCCTCTTCATACTTCGCCTGTTTCTGCAAGGACAAACCCCAGTCGCGGTAGGTAGATGCAATTTGATCCTGAACCGCCTTCACCTGCGATGAGCGCGGGTAAGCTTTTAAATATTTATCATACTCGCCAATAGCCGATTCAAATTGATTTTGCTGATAGGCTTGATCGGCAATAACCAAATAATTGACTTCCTGATACTTTGCCTCAGCTTGAGAGACGACAGGATCAAAGGTCAACTGGTAGAAGCTGACCACATTTTTGAAAAGCGAGGCAGCCGCTGGATAATTTTCTTCTTTCATTTCTCCAAGCGCGGATTGATAAACAGCCCGGGCGAGAGGATTGGAACCAGAGGAAGCCGAATACCTCACCGACCATTATCAGGGCTGTCACCGCAAAAAGAATCCAGGGGATTTTAACCACCTGACCGGGAAGTTTTACATCATCCCTGCCCGCCAGCTTCCAGCCATCATAAGCCATCCAAATGAAGTAAATTGCAAAGGCAAGAATCCAGAGGACTGGCTGTGCTGAGGCATGAGCGAGGGTAGCGAGCAGGATGAGTGCAATCAAACCTGCAAAATGGATTGCCCAGCGTTTCCAGTTTTTCAGGAATAAGTAACCCAATCCTAACCCGGTTAGATTAAGAGATGCAATTCCGATCCTTTGTATTTTATTTTTTCCATTTTCCGCCATCATTCCTCCTGACTTAAAAATATTTTGATGACAATCATAATATCATTAATGAAAGTATGATTGCGATGACTTTCATCCTAATTCTTTAGCAAACCAACGGGATACAGTGTTTTGTTTGGATGAATTTCATTTAAGAAAAGAGATGAAACCTGTCCCAAAGAAGGGAATCATTCTCCTCTACATCTTAGATGTTAATCATTTGCACAAAATTAATAATGATCCCTCCATCAAAACACCCAGCCGAAACCAAAATCATATTTAATCGTAATATTTAAGAGTAGTATTATTTCATTCAGTTTATAAGGAGCTTACTTATGGATAACAAAGGCGGAATCATCGTCGGGCTGGTCATCATCGCGGTTGGCGCGCTGCTGCTGGCCAACCAGTATTTGAACTTTCAGTTCGACCTCTTTAGCGGCAATTTTGTGTTGATCACCCTGGGCGCCATCTTTTTGATCCTGGCGCTGTTCACCGGGCGCAGTGGCCTGGCGGTTCCAGGCAGCATCCTGGCCGGCATTGGCGCGATCATGCTGGTGCAGGAGATGCCGGGCAACCTGCTGGACTGGTCCTATGCCTGGACGCTCATCCCGGGTTTCGTGGGCATCGGCGTGCTGCTCTCCGGTATGCTGGACCGAAGCCACCGCCATTTTGACAGCGGCGGATTGGTGCTGGTGGCCATCAGCGCAGCCGGTTTCCTGATGTTCGGCGGATTCCTTGGGCTTGGCTGGGACGCCGCTCAATACTGGCCGGTGCTGCTGATCGTGGCGGGCGTGGTGGTGTTGTTCAGCGCCATTTTCAAACGAAAATAAAAACTTCCATCGATATCGAGAGCCAATGATGCGTCATTGGCTTTTTTTATTTAGCGGATGCTATAATCGGCTTACCTCATTATTGAGGATTGGAAATGGCCATTTACCAGGGAAAAAATTTGATCGACCAAATGAATCATCTGACCGTGCAGCCAAACTGCCTGGCCGTGTGGGGTTTGGGGCAGATGGGGCTGGCAGTCAAGAGCAGCGACGGGCGGATCATTTATATCGACCCGGTATTGACCAACGTGGTGGCGATAAAAATACCCTCCGTAGCGGATAAATTCACACGCGCCTTCCCTGCCCCACTCAAACCGGAAGAGGTCAGCAATGCCGATTATTGTTTTTTGTTCGCATGAGCACCTGGACCACACCGACCCGCTGACATTCGGACCGATGGCCAAGGCCAGCCCGCAGGCAAAATTCATCACCACCGGATGGGCGGGCAGCCTGCTGGATGAGGCTGGCATCGAGCCAAACAGGAGAATCATCCCGAAACACGGCGAACCGCTCGACCTGGATGGACTACGTGTGAGCGTCATCCCGGCGGTGCATGATGAAATGGAATTCGACCCCGCCAAAGGTTTCCGCTTTTTCAGCTTTCAAATGGAATGGGGAGGGGTGCGCCTGTTCCACTCCGGAGATACGCGGGTGACAGCGGAATACCTGACCCACCTGCACACCCTGCCGGCGGCGGATATTGCCCTGGTGGCAGCCAACGGCCGGGATGAATACCGCAAATCGCTGGATGTGCTGGGCAACCTGCACCCAGCCGAGGCGGTGTGGCTGGCGATGGAAATGGGCTGGGACATGGTCATTGGCGGGCACAACGACCTGTTCGAATGGAACACCATCGGGGCGGGCTCGCTGGCCGAGGCGGTACACAAGTACAACCCGCGCCAGAAGTACCGCTGCCAATTGCAGCCGGGCGAATTGTTCTATTACGTTAAATAAAATACCCATCCGCAGCGGATGAGTCAGGTGGGATTGAGGAATAATTCCTTTTAGTTGGGCAAGACGTTAAATTTAAATTCACCGACCAGGGTGCTGCCGATGAAGGCCTGCATCCTGTATTCACCCGGTTTGGCTGCCGTACCCCAGCGGCCGCAGCTGAGCGGGCTGCCATCCGTTTTGGTGGTGAATAGACCGCCGAACTGATTGGAGGAGCCTTCCGGGGTGGTGATCCATAAAATGAATGAAGTATTGATCCCTTGTTCTGTCTTGACCCAAAAATGAGTCTGGGCGGATTCGCTCTGTGAAATGACGGTAATGACCTTAGCCTGTGGATCATCACCCCTGGTGGCATAAATGGTGAGCGCCGGCAGGCTGCCGGTGGGGGTGGGCGGGATGGACGCCTGGCCCATGCTGAAAGGTCCCCTGGCGCCCTGCAACAAGGCCGGGATCTCTTTGGTGAGGTTATTGACCAGATTGACGATGGAGTTATAGAAAACACTGCCAAAGACCAGGCTGGCAATGAGGATGATGAGTACCGTCGTCACCCAGGCACCCAGGCAACCGATACAGCCGCCAAAAAAAGAGGTCAGCCCAAAACGGCCAATGCCTTTAATGTCAACTTTATTTTCCGCTTTTTGCATGACTGAATTTTAACATAACGGATTTCGTCAAGCCCATCTTGCAGGAAGGCCTCGCATGCAGGATAATGAAGGTTGATATGACGGATTTATTATCAATTGCCGGAAAAGAACTGACACTGCCCATTTTCGTACCGGATGGCACCTACGGGGTGGTGCGCAGCGTGGATGCGGCCGACCTGCAGGCCTGCCGGGTGCAGGCGGTGATGATGAACACCTTTCACCTCATGCAAAAACCGGGTTCCACCACCATCCGGGCAGCGGGCGGTTTACATCAGTTCAGCGGCTGGGGGGGACCCATCTTCACCGATTCAGGCGGCTTCCAGGCTTTTTCGCTGATGCGCGAAAATTCCAAATTCGGGCAGGTGACCGATGATGGCATCAGCTTTACTCCCGAGGGCAGCACACGCAAATTCCTGCTGACACCGGAAAAGTGCATCCGCCTGCAAATGAGTTACCGCTCCGACCTGCTGTTCTGCCTGGATGACTGCACCCATGTGGATGAGGCACAAGCGGACCAACAGGCGGCTGTGAAGAGGACGATCGCCTGGGCAAAACGCTGCAAGAAGGAATACCAGAAGAATTCTCGAGCAGCAGGAAAAATGAAAGCGGGCAGCGGCCGCTGCTATTCGGGATCGTACAGGGCGGCGAATCGCGGGAGCTGCGCCAGCAATGCGCACAGGCATTGCTGGAGATAGGCTTTGACGGCTACGGGTACGGCGGATGGCCGCTGAACGCTGCAGGCGAATTGGTGGAGGAGATGGTGGCTTACCTGCGCGAATTAATTCCCAGCCAGTTTCCACTGCATGCCTTGGGAATCGGAAAGCCGGACAACGTTGCAAGGAGCCACGCGCTGGGATACCAGTTGTTCGACAGCGCCATGCCTACACGGGATGCACGCCATGGGCGTCTGTACCGCTTTACCGGTGCGTTCACTCCATACGGGAAGAAATGGTGGGAGTATGTCTATATCCAGGACCAGCGCCATATCAAAGCCAACCAAGCGATTGATGAACAATGCGACTGCCCGACCTGCCGCTCGGTAAGCCTGGCATACCTGCATCATCTATTTAAAATCGGCGATGGATTATTCCAGCGGCTGGCGACGCTGCACAACCTGCGCTTCATGACCCAGCTGTGTGAAAAATTGGGGGACCTCCAGAATGGCTGAAGCCGAAAAAGTCGAACAAATCATGGCCGAGGTGATGAAAAAACCAAAATATGCCGGTATCTCGACGGATATCATCCAGCGGATTGCTGCATTGGAAATGCAAAAAAGAAAAACGCTGAAAGAAGCCATCAAAGGCACCCTGGCCAAACTGCACCAGCTGGGCGGCGCCTACCTGGAACAAAAGCCGGATTTTGCGCAATGGAGCCGTGAAATCGTCGAACTAGCCGGAGGAGCTGCGGGCAGCGGAAGTAAAATCCTTCTGCCTTGAAAAAATGCGGAGCCATGCCTCAACCAGCGAACGGCTGCCCTTCATCGACGAGTTCTACCAGACCTGCCTGCAGTCCATCGCACCCATTCACTCCGTGCTGGACCTGGGCTGCGGCATTCATCCGCTGGCGCTGCCGTGGATGCCGCTGGCGGAAGACCCGATGTACCTGGGAATGGACATCTTCAAGGAGATGACCGACTTTGACCAGCGCTTCCTGCAGCATGTGCGGCTGCGCGGACGGGTGCTGCACGCGGATTTCCTGGGCAATCTACCGAAGCAGCGCTACCAGTTAGCGCTGTGCTTGAAGATCATCCCGCTGATCGACCAGGTCAGCCAGGGCATCACCCGTGCCTGGCTGGAAAGCATCCCGGCGGAGCACATCCTGGTCAGTTTTCCCACCGCCAGCCTGGGCGGTAAAGGCAAGGGCATGCCGGCCCACTACAGTGACCGCTTCGCGCAATTAACAGCCAACAGCCAATGGCGGGTGGCATATTTTCAATTTCCAACCGAGCTGGCTTATCTGCTTCACCACTAAGCGGCAATAATGATGCTGTCACCTGAGCAGACCTCCAGCTTGATCAATCAAATCCTCACCCAACGCCAATACCGGCAATTGGGAATTCCCCGCGAAACCGTGGAAGACTTGATCCGTCGTGAAGGAGAAGCAGGACAGAACGAAAGAACAGTAATAAAAAACGTACGCCGGAAAATGCATCACCTGGTGGCGGATTACCTGGGGGATGTGAATTACGAGCAGGCGGAAAAATGGCTTGAAGAAGCTTATACCACTCCAAATAAGGGATCAATCAAGGAAACTTGCACCAGGATCATGGGGTGTCATGCCTCAACCCGGGAACGGATGGCGCACCTGGAAATATTTTATCAAATCATCTTTGCTACGTGTGGCAAACCGGAAAGCATTTTGGACCTGGCCTGCGGGTTGAACCCATTTGCCCTGCCATGGATGGACCTGCCGCAAACCACGCAATACCACGCCTATGACATCCACTCAGCGCGCATCAAGCTGATCAACCGGTTTTTTCAACTCGAGCATAGGCCGGCACTTGGAGAAGTAAGAGATGTGCTGGTGAATCCACCAGAACTTAAAGCGGACATGGCCTTCTTTTTCAAGGAAGCGCACCGCATGGAACAGCGCCGCAAGGGCGCCAACCACGAATTATGGCAGGCATTGAAGGTCAAATCACTGGTGGTCAGTCTGCCTGCCGCCAGCCTGAGCGGACAGCATGACCTCCGCCGGCAGATGCGCAAACTGGTCGATACCACGGTATCCGGCCTGCCGTGGAAGGTTCAGGAACTGCTTTCGGGTAACGAGATCATCTTTTGCATAGAAAAATGAGCCGCAAAAAGAAGAGCCATTCCGCACCAATAACCCAAAGCGAAAGAACCGAAACACTGTTGGAGCGCTACCGTCCATTGTTGAGTGAAGCGGAATTTGAAAAACTCAGGGATGAGACCACCCAACCGCTTCAGACGACCATACGCATCAATTTATTGAAACATCAACCCTGGGAAATGGCGGAACGTTTACAGCTGCTTTATGGATGGCAGCTGGAACCTATCGCCTACTGCCCTTCTGGTTTCCGTGTCGTCTCCAGCACCATCTCACCAAGCCAGACCATCGAGCACCGCATGGGTGATTTCTACATCCAGGAGGCAGCTTCCATGCTGCCGGCTGAGCTGTTTGATTTTTCCAAAACATCGCAGCCGCTGATATTGGACATGGCAGCCTCACCGGGTGGCAAGACCATCCACCTGGCGGACCTCAGCCAAGATCGTGGTCTGATCATCGCCAATGATGCCAGCCGCGCACGCCTGCCCGCCCTGCAGGTTGTGCTGCGCAAATGGGGGGTCATCAACCAGGCGGTCACCTGCCTGCCGGGTGAGCAGTTTGCACAAGCCACCCGGGAACGGTTCGATTTGGTACTGCTGGATGCCCCCTGCAGCATGGAAGGGCTGCGAGCGGCAACATCGCACAAAATGCGCTCCATCAGTACAAAAGAAAGGGAACGCCTGTCCATGCGGCAGCAAAAACTACTGGCAAGCGCCTTAACAGCCGTGAAAATCGGCGGGCAGGTGGTCTACTCAACATGCACCCTGGCGCCGGAGGAAAACGAATCCGTCCTGGCGGCTGTGCTGGATGAATATCCAAATGCCTTCCAGGTGGATGCCCTGCAGCAAAAAATCCCTGTGCCGGCTCCCGGATTGGACAAAACCGGGGAGATCCAATATCCACCTTCCATTCGCAACAGCTTTCGGTTATGGCCGCATCTCTGCCACACCGCCGGCTTTTTTGCCGCCAGGTTGACCAAATTAAAGGACATATCGCACAGACATTCATCACAACCGCCGTTGTTTAAATGGAGGGCTCCGCGCTTGCTGGCGGAGAAGGAAATCCAATCTATCAGCAAGATACTGTTGGATCAATATGGGTTTGACTTGAATTCACTGATGGAAAAACAAAACCTGATTGTTGGACAGCTTCAAAATTACCTATTCCTCATCCCTTTGGCTTACCTGAATGAATTCGCTGATTTGTCCTGTTTAAGCATTGGGTTGAGACTGGGTGAGCATATTGAAAACGAATTCAGTCCCGGGCATG
Organism: uncultured Chloroflexia bacterium; assembly: GCA_963802275.1. GTDB lineage: Bacteria > Chloroflexota > Anaerolineae > Anaerolineales > Anaerolineaceae > CAZMZW01. Next base: position 766,401 of record CAWDIB010000004.1, read on the forward strand.
AATTTGCAGCCAGGTTTGGGCTGACATTTCAAAGCGGAAAAATCCAATTGGATGAAGAGCAAGTGAAACCCTGGCTGCGCGGGGAAGATTTGCGCCCTTATTCAACACCCGCCCTACCCAAAGGAAGGGTGGTGGTGGTTACCGATGGTAATGGAAGAAACCTTGGAAGGGGAAAAATCTTAACCGCCCAATTAAAGAACCTGCTGCCCAACCGGCTTTTCTAACCAGGGATATTCCAGCTCGTAGAGGATCAGCAAACATGCCGCCATGGCCGCCGTTTCCACGCGGTAAATGCGTTTGCCAAGCGAGAAACTGGTAAAGCCGGCTTTCTTCATCAGCGCCACCTCGCCTTCAGCAAAACCACCTTCAGGCCCGATGAAAACGTTGACCTTTTTGCCCGCATCCATGCCGGGCAGCATGCCGCGCATGAGCTGGTGCAGGTAAAGCTCCCGCTCGCCTTCCCAGGCTAGCAGATTGATCTCCCGCTTGGGCGATGCTTTCTTAATCGCATCCTGCAAGGTGGAAACCTCATGCAGTGCCGGGATGCGTCCGCGACCGCATTGCTCGGCGGCTTCCTGGATGATCTTCTCCCAGCGCCGCAGTCGGCTGACATCCATACCCTTCTCGCGCGAAAGGGAATAGGTACTGACAAATGGGAAGAAAGCGGTCACGCCGATCTCGGTGCATTTTTGGAAAATCCACTCCACTTTTTCGCGCTGGGTGACCGAAAAGAACAAACGCAGGCGGATGGAAGGTTCTCCTTCTGCGGGTGATTTGCTCAATAAGCTGCCATGCACTCCTTCCGGGCTGACAACATCCAATTGAACCAGGAACTGACTGCCATGATTATCCAGCACGATGACCTGCTCGCCCGGTTTGAGACGCAGAACATTGCGGATCTGGCGGATAGTCGTTTCCGGAAAAATGACCTCTTTATCACCAATATTCTCAGGGGGAAGAAAAAAACGATGCATGCAGCACCTCCTGGATAGGATGCAAGCTGAATTATACTTGCCGGGATGGTTAAAAATAAAGAGAAAATTGGATCAAAACGACAATACCGTTACTTCGACCTGGTGATGGTACTGTTCGTGACCGTATTGATCACCAGCAACATCGCCTCCTCGGCCAAGATCGTAGATTGGGGAATTTCACTGGCGGGGACGCGCCTGGCCTTCGATGCCGGCACACTGCTCTTCCCGGTCAGTTACATCTTCGGGGATGTGCTGGTGGAAGTGTACGGCTTCCGTAACTCGCGGCGTGTAATTTGGGCGGGCTTTGCCATGCTGGCGCTGAGCGCGCTGCTCTTTTCGGCTGTGCAGGCCATGCCCGGTGAAGCTGGCTGGCAAACCAGCGTGGGGCAGCAAGCGTATGAAGCCGTGCTGGGCGGGATGAGTTCCGGCGGGATCGTGCTGGCCAGCCTGCTGGCCTACCTGGCAGGGTGAGTTCAGCAACTCCATCCTTATGGCGGTGATGAAGGTGGCGACCAAGGGAAAATGGCTGTGGATGCGCACCATCAGCAGCACCATCGTCGGCGAGGGGGTGGACACGGTTGTCTTCGTGCTCATCGCCACGCTGGCAGGTGTTTTCCAATGGCAGGTCTTTGCCAGCCTGGTATTGACCAATTACCTGTTCAAGGTCGGGGTGGAAGTCCTTTTCACGCCTCTCACCTACCAGGTGGTGCACTTTTTGAAAAAGGCCGAAAACGAGGATTTTTACGACATCGGCACGCGCTTTTCGCCGATCTGATCATTCCGGTCGTCCAGCGATGACCAGGCAGTATTCCCCCAGGATTTTTTCCGTTTTCATTTTTTCGATCAATTCGGACAGGGTTCCGCGGTAGACCGTTTCAAATTTTTTGGTCAGGTCGTTGGCAATGGCCGCCGGGCGGTCGCCAAAGACAGCAAGGGCATCTTGCAGGCAAGCCAGCAAGCGGTAGGGGCTTTCATAGAAAATGAGGGTGTGGGGCGAGTGAACATCCACTTCCATGAAACGGCGGCGGGCGGAGGACTTGCGCGGGGGAAAACCGAGGAAAGTGAAGGCATGCGCCGGCAAACCGGAAATTACAAGGGCGGTGGTCAGTGCTGTTGGACCGGGGATGCAGGTGAGTTCCAGACCGGCATCAATAGCGGCGCGTACGATGGAATAACCGGGGTCGGAAATGCCCGGCGTACCGGCATTGCTAACCAGGGCGACATGTTTGCCTTCCTGCAGGAGGCGGATGACCTTCGGCACTTCTTTTTGTTCGTTATAGACATGGAAAGAGGCTTGCGGTTTATGAATGTCGAAATGTTTCAAGAGGACGCCGGTCTTGCGGGTATCCTCGGAGATAACCAGGTCAACCTGTTTGAGGGTTTCGAGGGCGCGCAGGGTGATATCCGCCAGGTTGCCGATGGGGGTTGAAATAAGATAAAGCATTTTTAATGTATTCAAATTATAATCACCCAATCCAATGACCAACAACCCCACCCGCCAGCGGGTCAACCCGCAAGAGATGGACACCACGCCGCGCCGCCGGCCGGACTGGATCAAGGTGCGCGCACCCAGCGGCGAGACGAGTGCACATTTGCGCGAACTGATGCGGCGCAAGGAGCTGCACACGGTATGCGAGGAAGCCAACTGCCCCAACCTGGGCGAATGCTGGGGGAGCGGAACAGCCACCTTTTTAATCCTGGGTGACGTTTGCACGCGGCGCTGCGGATTCTGCGACGTGAAACGCGGCAAGCCGCTGCCGCTGGACTACGACGAACCGGAACGAGTGGCGCAGGCGGTCAAAGCGATGCAGTTGAAACACGCGGTCATCACCAGCGTGGACCGCGACGACGATAACCTGGGCGGGGCGCGGGTGTTTGCCATGCTCATTCGCCGCATCCGCGAGCTGGCGCCGGATTGTTCAGTGGAAGTGCTCATCCCGGACTTCCGCGGGGACCTGGCGGCGCTGAAGCTGGTGATGGACGAAAAACCGGAGATCCTCAACCACAACATCGAAACCATCCCGCGCCTGTTCCGCAAGGTGCAGCCGCAGGACAAGCTGGAATGGACACAGACGGTGCTGACCGATGCCAAAAAAATGTCAACCTACTCACTAACCAAGTCCGGGTTGATGGTGGGACTGGGCGAGAACATGGATGAGCTAAAGGAGACCATGCGTCTGCTACGGGATTGGGAAGTGGACATCCTGACCATCGGCCAGTATTTGCAGCCGAGCCGGCACCACCTGCCGATCGAGCGCTACTACACCCTGGAAGAGTTCAAGGAATTGAGGGAGTACGGGCTGGGGATCGGCTTCCGCTGGGTGGAAAGTGCGCCGCTGGTGCGCTCCAGTTACCATGCGGCGGAACAGGTGAGGGCGCTCAGCCTGATGCGGGCAAGTAATCGCGATAGATGAAACTACAGGGGGAGTGAAACGCTGGCGGGGACGCCAGCTTTATCTATTCGTAATCGTGCGGCGGAACAGGTGCGGGCGCTCAGCCCGATGCGGGCTAGAAGTTGATCTGGTGCGAAATAGTGGGGAGAAAAAAAGGATGTCTCCACGACAGCGTGCATCTGTCTCAGGATGACATATGCAGGATGACCCCACCCTGCCTCCCCTTTCCAAGGGGAGGAGTCAAGGCAGATCGCTTCGTCGCGATGCTCCTCGCGAATATTTCAAGTGGGATAAGTAGATATCAACAACAGATCTCTGTCATCCCGGAATGGCGTGGAAAAAATCGTTGGTGAAATATTTCTGCATTAAAATAGTGCCCATGAATTCTACACAACCACAAAAGAACAAATCACAAAAGAAGGTGTACATCACCGGCATCAGCGGTTTCCTGGGCATTAATTTGGTGCGGTATCTATTGAATCACGGGTACAAAAACATCTCTGGCATTGACCTGGTGGACTTTGATTACCCGGAGCGAAAGCAGATCGATTTCCTGCAGGGAGATATCCGCCACCCCGAATCGGTGCGCAAGAGCATGGCGGGAGCGGACTACGTCATCCATGCGGCGGCAGCGTTGCCGCTTTATTCACGGGAGGAGATCTTTTCCACCGATGTAGAAGGGACGCGCATCGTGCTGCAGCAGGCGCTGGACTACAAGGTGGAGCGTTTCATCCATATTTCCACAACATCCGTGTATGGAGTTCCCGATCACCATCCCCTGTATGAGTCAGACGCAATGAGCGGTGTGGGGCCTTACGGGGAAGCCAAGGTGCGTGCGGAGGAAATCTGCGGGGAATTCCGGCAGAAAGGGTTGTGCCTGCCGATCCTGCGGCCAAAATCCTTCGTGGGGCCTGAGCGGCTGGGTGTGTTCGCCATCTTTTATGAATGGGCAAGCGAGGGGCGACACTTCCCGATGATCGGTTCGGGCAACAACCCCTACCAGTTGCTGGATGTGGAGGACTTGTGCCAAGCGATCCTGGCGTGCATGGAACTGGAGCGCAGCCAGGTGAACGACACCTTCAACATAGGGGCGGCCAGTTTTACGACGATGAAAGAGGATTACCAATCGGTGCTGGACACTGCCGGATTTGGCAAGCGCATTGTGCCCTTCCCTGCCAAGCCGGTAATCCTGGCTTTGAAAGTGCTGGAAGTGTTAAAGCTCTCACCGCTATACCCGTGGATCTACGAGACAGCATCGAAGGAATCGTTCGTCTCCATCGAAAAAGCGCAGGATAAATTGAAATTCAGCCCGAAGTATTCCAACAAAGAGGCACTGGTGCGCAACTACCAATGGTACCTGGAGAACAAAGGGCGCTTCAATGAGCAGGGCGGGGTGACGCACCGCGTGCCGTGGAAGCAAAAGGCGCTGAAGCTACTGAAGGTATTTTTCTAACCAAATATTTGCCGGATAATAAAGTCAATTCTAAAGTGCAGAAAAAAACGCCGACGAGAAGTCGGCGTTATTAGTGAAAATAATGTGATCGCTTCGTCACTGCATTCCTCCCCAAGGAAATGCTACGCGATCGCAAATATGGTTCGCTAGCGGGTGGTGGTGCAGGCGGTGCAGGTGCGGGTGGAGTAAGCAGATCGCCGGCGGGGGCGCCAGCTTCATCAATGTAAGGTGAATTCAGACCTCCGCTGCAACTGGCGGAGGTTTTTTTATGGACAGGGGTACCGTTATGAGTATAAGAACTAGCCGCAGATGCTTGTGTCAGTCAATACGGCGGGATTAGAATCCCGCCCTACCCGACTGGCTGAGGTTTTTTTGTGGTGTAAATTGTGAGATTGCTTCGTCGCTTCGGTTCTCGCGAATACAGGGAAATGGCGGAGGTTTTTCAATGGTGAAAACAATGAGATCGCTCGGTCGCGTTGCTCCTCGCAAATTTGGAGGTCTTCACGGCTGACGCTAACGGCATCAGGATGACAGTTGGGAAAGACGGTGGGGGTATCAGCATAAATCATAGAAGAACCTTCACTTCGTTCAGGATGACACAAATATTCACCGGCGAGGACGCCGGCGTCATCATTGCAGAAGAATTTCTATTTTGGCAGTGGAGCGCTGTTGGGCGAGCCACTTCTCGAGCGCCTGGCGGCGGACGAATTGGAGGGCGTCGGGGGCAAGGGGGTGATTGGCATCGCGTTCGATGACCAGGACGAAGTGATAGCCGATCTCGGTGGTGAGCATGGCACTGACCTGGCCGGGCTGGAGGGCGAAGGCGGCATCCTCAACGGCTTTCTGGTAAAGGTAACCACGCGGGAACCAACCCAGGTCACCGCGGGTTAGCGGATCGTATTCGGTTGCCAGTTCGGTGAAATCGGTGCCAGCCTGCAACTGGGCTTGCACAGCACGGGCTTCACCATCTGAGTTAACGCGGATTTGGCGGGCATGCACCTGGTCTGCGGCAGTGCCAGCCTGGGTGGCCACGCGGTCGCGCATCCAGGCGGAAGCCATGGCGCGGCGCATTCTTTGGTTAAAGGATGCGTCATCGTAGCCATATTTGGTTTTCCACTGTTCCAGTTTATCCTGACCGCCGAGTTGGCTGGCCAGCGTAGTGATATGCTCCTGCAGGAAAACATCATTGACCTCATAACCCTCAGCTTTGGCTGCCTGGGAGAGCAAAAGTTCATCGACAAAATAGTCCTGCAGCAATTTCTTCTGCGCGGCTTCATCTGCGGTTTTGCCGGCTTCCTGCCAGGCGGTTTTCAATAAATCCAATTCATGCTGATAATCTGTGATGGTGATGCCCTCGCCATTGACGCGCAACGCCATGGGCAATTCGGTGGGGGTGGGGGTATTGGCGGGTGTGGGGGTGGCGAAGGGGTTGAAGCTGCCGCAGCCGGCCAAGAAGAGGAGGCAGGCGATGACGAGGGTGGAAAGGATTCTCCGGTGATGCATTGGATGGATTATACCTGATGAAAAAAAGCAGACCGCTTGCGCGGTCTGCCTGTTTGATTTACTCTTTCCGGTTTAGTACTCCGGCGGCATGGGGGGTGCCGGTTTTTCCTTTTCCGGGATGTCGGTGATGAGCGCCTCGGTGGTGAGGATCATGGCAGCGATGGAGGTGGCATTCTCGAGTGCGCCGCGGGTGACCTTGGCGGGATCGATGACGCCGGCCTTGACCATGTCCACATATTTCTCCTGGAGGACATCGAAGCCGAACTTCTTGTTCTTTTCCTTGGTCTGAGCCTGGCGGACGTTCTCGACGATGACAGAACCATCGAAGCCGGCATTCTCGGAAATGCGGCGCATGGGCACTTCGAGCGCCTTGCGCACGATGTTGACACCGGTCTTCAGGTCATCGCCCTCGACTTTGAGATCATTCAAGCCAACCATGGCGTTGATGAGAGCCACGCCACCGCCGGCAACAATGCCTTCTTCCACAGCGGCACGGGTGGCGGAAAGGGCATCTTCCACGCGATGCTTCTTTTCCTTCATTTCGGTCTCAGTGGCAGCGCCGACGCGGATGATGGCAACCCCGCCCTGCAGCTTGGCCAGGCGTTCCTGCAATTTTTCCTTGTCGTAATCGCTGGTGGTATTCTCAATTTCAACGCGGATCTGCTCGACACGGCCTTTGATGGCTTTGGGATCGCCCTTGCCACCGATGATGGTGGTGTTGTCCTTGTCAGCCACAACCTTCTCGGCATGGCCGAGTTCCTTGGGGGTGACGGTTTCCAGCTTGCGGCCGGTCTCCTCGGAGATCATCTCGGCGCCGGTGAGGATGGCGATATCCTGCAGCATGGCCTTGCGGCGGTCGCCAAAGCCGGGGGCTTTGACTGCCAGCACATTGAGTGTGCCGCGCAGACGGTTGAGGACGAGGGTGGCGAGAGCTTCGCCGTCAATGTCCTCGGCGATGATGACCAGCTCGCGCTTGCCCACCTGGACAAGCTTCTCCAGCAGGGGCAGCATGTCCTGGGCGGCGGAAATCTTCTTGTCATAAATGAGGATGTGCGGGTCAGTGATGACCGCTTCCATGTGCTCGGAATCGGTGATGAAATAGGCGGAAATGTAGCCGCGGTCAAATTGCATACCTTCCACGTATTCCTGTTCGAATTCAAGACCTTTGGACTCTTCGACGGTGATGACACCATCCTTGCCCACCTTGTCCATGACCGAGGCGATCAAATCGCCGATCTGGCGGTCCTGGGCGGAAATGGTGGCAACATTGGCGATCTCTTCCTTGGTGGAAATGGTGATGGCCTGGGACTTGATGTCATCAGCCACTTTCTTGGATGCGGCTTCAATGCCACGCTTGAGCATCATGGGATTGGAACCAGCGGCCAGGGTCTTGAGGCCTTCCTTGACCATGGCGTGCGCCAATACGGTCGAGGTGGTGGTGCCATCGCCAGCGATATCGTTGGTCTTGGTGGCGGCTTCCTTAAGAAGCTGGGCGCCCATGTTTTCAAAGGGGTCTTCGAGTTCAATTTCCTTGGCGACGGTGACACCGTCGTGGGTGATGGTGGGGGAACCGAACTTGCGGTCGATGGCCACGTTGCGGCCCTTGGGGCCGAGGGTGGTGGCAACCGCCTCCGCAAGAACATCAATACCGGCGCGCAGCTTGCGACGCGCCTCTTCTCCAAACTGTAACTGTTTAGCTGCCATAACTTAACTCCTTGATTCTATTTACGTTTAATTAGTCGAGAATTGCGAGGATGTCGCTTTCTTTCAGGATCAGGTACTTGACGGAATCCATCTTGATTTCCGTGCCGGAATACTTGGCGAACAGAATCACATCGCCGGCCTTGACATCCATGGGGATGCGTTTGCCCTCTTCGTCGCGGTCGCCGGGACCGACGGAGAGAATTTTGCCCTTTTGGGGTTTTTCCTTGGCCGTTTCGGGAAGGATAAGGCCACTGGGCGTGATATCTTCCTGCTCAATGGGCTCAACCACCACACGGCTGCCTAACGGTTTGAGTTTAAGTGCCATACAATCCTCCAACAGATTAGAATTTTTTAGCACTCATAGGTATAGAGTGCCAATCTGATTCAATCTTAATCAGCTTCGATTAATTAGTCAAGAGATTTTAAAAAGTTCTTACAAAGAATTAACAATCGCCCGCTAAAAACCGTAGGATTTGCAGATGTTCTCGCTTTCGGTGATATTGGCGATGGCAATTTCATCCTGGGCGAAGGCAGCGCGTGCCAATTCCAAAATGCGCATGGCTTCCTGGCAGTAATTGTTGCTGGGGCGGTGCAGGGCAGCCAGGTCAGAACCATAGGTGATGTAATAATCGCCAGTACTGGTCGTGAGCGGCAACCCCTGGATGGCTGGCATGGGGTCCACGGCGGAATTGCACTGGCGCACCTCACAGGATTCTTCGGCGGTGCAGCCGCTGAGAGCGCATTTGAATGCTAAAATGGCGCCTTCATAATTCTTGGTGCGGTGGTAAATGATACCCAACTGGCCGTAGGCATCGGCATCATCCGGCTTATAGTTCAATCCCTTGCGGGCATTCAATCCGGCGGCAAAAGCCTGTCCCATCTGCAAATAGGTATTGGAAATGGAGAAATAGGGTCCTGAATCCTTTACTCCCAGCCCCTCATTGATTTGGGCAGCGCGGGAGAAATATTCCAAGGCAAAGTCGTACTGGAGTATTTTACGGTAATTGACCCCTATCGACATGTAAAGGAAGGTCAGATTGGGATCAATCTGCAGAGCGGTTTTATAAGCTGCTATTGCCTGGGGATAATTTGCGGCGCTTTCATTGATATAACCGTCCACACGATGAACATCCATAAGGGTTGAATCAGCCTGCAAAGCCTGTTCAATGTACAAATCCGCCTGGATGATCCTCTGCTGATCGGTGAGAATTTCGGCGTAATACGCCAGGGCGAGAGCATTATTGCTATCCAACTGCAGGGCGCGCGTGGCAGACTGTTCGGCCTGGTTCAACAGTGACTGCCGCTCGGCCTGATCCACCAACAGGCCGGAGGTGGCGTACCAGTCCAGGTAGAAGGAACGGATGGCATGCACCTGGCTGCTATCGGGATCAATTTTCAGGGCGGTGTCGATGGAATTGCGCGCCTCCTCGAAGCGGACCTTGCGGTCGGCATCAATGGTGATGAGCTTGGTGGAATAGATCTGGATGCGAGCCAGCTCTGCCCACAAATCCACATTACGCGGTTCCACGTGCAGGGCTTGCTGGTAAGCCTCGATGGCTTTGCCCATGTCACCAGCGATGAACTGGGTTTCACCCTCGGCGGCGTAGGAGGCGAAAGTGCGGGTGGGCGTGGGTGTGGGAAGAAAAAATGGATTTATTGCACCACGGTTGATGCTGCGCAGGACAAAAATAAGCGCAAACACAATCAGGACCCAGACCACAATGCGGTAGGGGGCATTCTGGCTGTCATCCTTGCGGAAAAGGGGCTTCTTACCAGGGATGATCATGTGTCAGGGGGTGGGGGTGGGGGTAACCTCGGGAGTCGGCGGGGGTGTGGGGGTGGCCGTCGGGCGTGGAGTGGGAGTGGGCAGCATGGTGGGAGTGGGCACCGCCGGGTTGAGGGGGCAATTTTCCAAGATATATTCGCCATTGGACTGGGCAAACTCATCATCTGGAAGGGCCTGGATAACAGCGCGGGCGATCTGGCGGGCTTCATCGCAGTAACCAAGACTACGCAAAGTAAGCCCATAATAATAATAGTACTCACCCACCCGGCCGGGAGCGAGGGGGATGCCATCCACCACAATGCCTTCCGGAGTTGCACCTCCGCGCACGGCCAGCCGCAAGGCAAATAAGGCTTTATCAATCTCGCGGTTCTTAAAATAAGTCATACCAAGATTGCCATACAAATAAGGATCAGTTGTTGCATTGCTGACCGCTTGCTCGGCATATTGGACAGCACGGCCAAATTCACCGATTCCAAAATAGATACGAGAGACATACAGGGATGGATTTGGATCAGTGGGATTAAGAGCGCTGGCGCGGGTATATTCCTCTACGGCACGGTCATAACGCTGTAATGCACTAAAGCTGCCTCCGAGAGCCATATGCAACGCCATAATATTACTATTCTGGGCGGTAGCTGCGTCAAGCTCAGCTATAGCTTCCTCGTAATTTGCGGTGATGTATAGAACTAAACCGCGCGCCCAGTGGGTTTCGATGGCATTGGGAGCAATGGAAAGCGCTTTGCGGGAAGCATCGATGGCTTTATCCAGATTGGCAACAGCACCCTGGCCGCTAATGATCTGCTGGGAATAAAGAATGGAAAGAAAGGCATAGGCAGAGGCATTACCGGAATCCAATTCAATGGCGCGGTTGAGGGAGGCTTCCCCCTCCAGGTACTCACCGGTTAAAGCCAGGCCAAAGCCCTTGATGGCTTCCGCCTGGCTGCTGGTGTTGCTGAGCAGGAGGGCATTGCTGGCATTGGTGACCGCATCAGCATAATTGCCGCTGAAAATGTTCAGGCGGGCCATGGAGAGGTAATAAGCCGGATTACGCGGGTCAGCCTGCAGGGCCTTCTGGTATTGCTGCAGGGCCTGAGTGTACTTGCCCTGGGTGGCAAGCGCCTCAGCCTGGGAGATGAAGTTCTCGGGTGATGTTGTGGGAGTGGGCGAAGGCAGGAACAAGCTGGGGGAAAGCGGCTCCACCACGCGGTTGACATAAAAAAGAAAACCGGCGATGAGAATGAGCACCAGCAAGCGCCAGAAGTTGGTGTAGCGACGCGGCTGGCGCATGTTCCAGCGTCTACCTCGTATGTACATGGAGAGAATGTTATCACGGAGTAAAAATGAGCGTCAAGCAGGAAAGATTAATTTTTGGTGAAGGATTCTTTTATTACGGTGAGAGAGCATGGATTAAAAATGGACATCTTTCCCAACCTCCTCCAACAACAATAATGGTAGACAACTAAACATTGATGTAAGTCACAAAGCCTCCTCAAAAATTCGGGGACATCTTTCATCTAAAGCAATGAATCTGAAAACAGTTGTATTTTTTCTTGCTTATGCTATGATGATATTGCCTTTAAATTTAGGAGGAAGCCATGGGAATTTTTGATAGCTTTCTGGGGAAAAAGAAGCCTGTTTCATCCGGCCCGGTTTGCGCCATTTGCGGTCACTCCATCAATGCCAGCCCCCGCCATGTGGGCGGGGCCATCATTTACGAGGGTACTGAATGCGCTGGCTGCAGCAAAGCATTTTGCCTGAACTGCCATAATTTCAGAAACCTTGGTCCCAAGTGCCCCAACTGCGGTCAATGGCAGCTGGGTCCAATCATGCGCGCTGCATAACCAACCTGCAGATGTTCAGCGTGCGAATCCTGGATCAGGCAATCCTGCCTGTAATGATTGTTATTTAAATTTCAGGAGGTGATCCCATGACCAAAATCTGTTCTTCGTGCGGCAGGACGGTGGATGACAAGGATGGAATGGAGCTAACCGACGGGCGCTTCTTCTGCCAGTCGGGCGGCTGTCAGACAAAATTTCTCAATGGTGTCTTTGAAAAAGAGGTAAAACCGAGCCTGATGGCGCAGAACCAAGCGATAGCCATACCTGCCGAATCGGCTGTGTGCGATATCTGCAGCTCCAAGATCGTCCGCCCGGACGGCTACCTGCTGACCACGCGCCAGGTGGTGAGCACACCGGCCTACTGGCAGAAGTATTACCATACCCATCAAGGCGAGTTCACCGGGTTGGGGATCCATTCCTACGCGAATTTTTGTACCAACCCACTTTTGCGTCCGGCAGTCATTCAAACGCTGGCCGGGCAACGTACACCGTGGATCGTATGCGGCAATTGCGTGAGAATGTTTACGGTTGACCAGAACCTGATGCATGAGTATGCCGAGAAGTGGTGGCAGGATAAGAACTTCCAGCCACCTGGCACAGGGGCTGCTTCTACGTTGGATGTCAACATGGGTTCCGGCGTACGACTGCCCAATTCCGGCAAACCGGCTACACCGCTGGAATTCATGGAACCCAAAAAGAAAAAGTGGCAATTCTGGAAGAAATAATAAAAATAGACAACCTGAAATCTACCTTTCACGCTCCACAGAAATTGATTTTAAGATTCTGCCTGAAGCCCTGGAAATGATACCTTGGGGTTTGAATAATGAGATCGCTTCGTCACTTCGCTCCCCGCGAATTTATAAACAGAAGTGGCAATTCTGGAAGAGATGAAGAAGAATGGTCACCCTGGAAACCCTTTATGATTGCTAAAGTGACCTAATATCTTTCCATAAGTTTTGAATTGCTGCTTTCCAGGCAAAATGATGAGATCGCTTCGTCGCTTCGCTCCTCGCGAATTCTTAATTGATGTGGCAATACAAGAAGAAACTTGAATATTTTAACTTACTAGAACTTCCAGAGGTTACTTAGCGAAGGGTTACCATTTTTTAGCAGCAAGATGATGGACAAAATGATTCTCCTCTATAATTAATGACAAGATCCAAAATCCATTTTATTAAAGGAATCACTGTCATCATGGAAAATTTTATTAAGTCGATGTCCCTGTTGCTCTTGCCGCTGGCGATCATTAGTTGTTCCTTTGCGCCAGTCGCGCAGCCCACCCCACCGCCACCAGCGATGGAGACCGATACCCCCGCGCCAACCTTCACCCCGCTACCCAGCCCAACCATCACCCCCACCAAGAACCCGATCGATTTTGACCTGACGGGAGATTGGTTCTTCTTGACAGCCAATGAATCAAAATCCACCAAGGGAACCTTAATTCAAAAGGGTGATGTGATAACAGGCTCGTTAAATACCATTGGAAATGATAAAGTCATAATCGAAGGGCGCATTAATCCAGTTACACTGGATATTACTGGGACTTGGTCATCCAGTGAGGGAAGGAAAGGCACTTTCACCCTGCGGCTGCACGGTTCAGCAAATGAACTGGTTGGAATGAATAATCTTAATCAAGCCATCTGCATTGCCAGGGAACAATCCGCTCTACCCAAGCGATGCGACTGGAAATAAAAGGTACCAGAAAAATAAGATTAAAAATCAGCCGCCATATAGGCGGCTGATTTTGTGTATATGCAAATGACTATTTGAATAGATGGATGGCAGCAATGACGGGGGCAAACAAGGAAGAGACCAGCGACATGACCGTGATGAGAGTATTTAATGAAGGACCGGCTGTATCCTTGAAGGGGTCGCCAACAGTGTCACCGACCACACTGGCTTTGTGTGCGTCCGAGCCAGGACCACCAAACTCTCCGGACTCAATCAGCTTCTTGGCATTGTCCCATAGTCCACCGGCATTGGCCATAAGCAGGGCAAAAATGACGCCGGTGAAAATGCTTCCACCGAGGAAACCGCCCAGCGCATTGGGGCCAAGCACGAAACCCACCAGCAGGGGCAGCACCACGGCCAGCAGAGCCGGCAAGATGAGCGAGGAGAGCGCGCCCTGGGCGGCCAACGCGACACAGGTGTTGTAATCCGGCAGTTCCTTGCCGGCCAGGATTCCCGGCCGTTCGCGGAACTGGCGGCGGATCTCATCGATCATGTCAAAGGCGTTATGGGTGACCGAAAGCATGGTGAGGGCGCTGAAGAGCGGCGGGGTCATCGCCCCCAACAACACCCCGGCAATCACCAGCGGATCGCGCAGGCTGATATCCAGAGCCATGCCGCGCGCCTCCACCACCTCGGCATAAGCGGCAAACAGCGCCAACACGGTCATGGCAGCGGCGCTGATGGCAAAACCCTTGGTGATAGCCTTGGCGGTGTTGCCGGCTGAATCCAGCACATCCGCACGTTCGATGACCTCATGCGACATGCCCGCCATCTCGGCAATGCCGCGTGCGTTGTCTACGATGGGGCCATAGGCATCCGCCGAGACGATCATGCCGCTGACCGCCAGCATGCCCACGGCACTGATACCGATGCCATAAACACCGGAAATGACCCCCGAAGCTTCCGCCAGGAAATACGAGACCAGGGTGGCCACCACCACCGCCAGCACCGGTGGAACGATGCTGACCAGTCCGTAACTGAAGCCGGTGATGATGGTCATGGCGGCACCAGAACCGGAGATCTTGGCCGTCAGACGCACCGGCTTTTTATCATCCGAGGTGAAATAATCCGAGGTAAAACCGACGACAATACCGGTCACCAGTCCGACGAGGGTGGACCACAGGATGGAAAGGTCATATCCGCCGAGCAGCACCAGCGGCACCACAAAAGCAGCAAAAAGGATGCAGGTGATGATGGTGCCTCGGTTGAGGGCGGCACCAGGGTCGCCATCTTTGCCCACGCGTACAAATTGGATACCCAGCAGAGAGGCAGCAATGCCCAGTGCGCAGAGGATAAGGGGGAAGACGATGTAACGGTCCTGGGCCGCTGAGGAAAAGGACATGCCCAACAGCATCACCGCCACAGCACTGGCCACATAACTGTCGAAGATGTCGGCGCCCATGCCAGCCACATCGCCCACGTTGTCGCCGACGTTATCAGCCACCACGGCCGGGTTGCGCGGGTCGTCCTCGGGGATGCCGACCTCCACCTTACCCACCAGGTCAGCGGCGATATCGGCCGTTTTGGTATAGATGCCGCCGCCGGCTTTGGCCAGCAGCGCCAGGGTGGAGGCGCCAAAGCTGAAGCCCAGCACCACCTCGGGATTGCGCGTCCACAGATAAATGACACTCATGCCGATGATGGCCACCCCCACCATGGCCAGCCCCATCACCGAACCGGCATAGAATGCCACGCGGAAAGCCTTGTTGATGGACTGGCTGGCAGCCGTGGCGCTGCGTACATTGGCTTCCACCGCCACGCTCATACCCATATAACCCGCCAGCGCCGAACAAAGCGCGCCGGCGATAAAAGCCAGGGCCACTTCCAACCCCACGATGGGGTTAATCTGCGCCTCACCCGGACCAGCCCTGCCCGGTTGAAAGCTGAACACCAGGGCGATGATGATGGCGATGACCACCGCCACCATGCCCAGGGCTGTGTAAAGCTTTTTTAGGTAAGAGGATGATCCCTCGCGGATCCAGCGCGCGACTTCACGGGCGCGCTCGCTGCCCGCATTCTGCCGCTTAACCCAGAAAAATAAATAAATGGCAACTCCCAATGATAACACCCCCGCCAGCATTGCAATGATTAACCACCATATTGTTGACATGCCCGTACTCCTTATCCTGAAAAATGCACAATTCGGAAAATTATACTCCCGCCGGATGGAATTCCCGGCGGGAGTTTGGAATTATTAGGGAGGAGAATTTACTTTTACATTACCGCCGAGCGCCACCAATCGTATTGGGTCTTTTTCAGTTCCTCCCAGGGAGGCAAGGTATAAAAAAGCAGCTTTTCAGCGCTGCCGACATAGAGCCCATTCTGAATGGTGCGGTAGGGAATCACCTTTGACGGGAGGCGGTCAACCATTTTGGTATGAATGGACTTGCCGCGCAGCTCCAGCAGGCAGTTGCGCAGGTGGTCGATGTTCTCATAAGGCAGGTCGCAGATATCCCCGTTTTGCGGGTCTTTGGCCAGCTCACCCAGGCGCAGTTCCGCAAAGCAGATGGCGGGCAGTTTGACCAAGCTGGTCGGATTGCGCACGATCAAGTCGTAAAATGCCTGCGGAGCGAGGGCGCTGGCTACCATTGGTATTACTGGGGCGATCTCGCGATACAGGTGCAACCCCTCGACTTCCTTGGGCAGTTCGCGGCTTTTATCAATTCCCAGAGTTCGTCCATCCTGGGTTACCAGGTACAATTTGCCCAACGAGGAAAGCGGCACATTCTCCAGCACACGATAGACAGATAGGTAAATGGAGCGCTTGGGAGAACCGTCCTCGTGCGGCACACAGCGTTTGACGGCTTCCTCGGTACGGAAATAGCTGCTTTTGAATTTTGGGTCCACCTCGAAAAAGATGGCCTGCCCACGGGATTTCTTCTTTGACCCCACCGCGTAATAATTGCCGAACTCCTCCGGCTCGAGCATGGAAGCAATCAGCGCTTCAGGGATCAACGACAGGTAAAAATGGATGGTCATGAATGGCTCCTTTGTGTTTTATCGGTCTCGATCTGAAAGCTCCCTTTCATTATATATCGCCTGGTGGATGAATCAAACAAAATCTTTACGATGCATATTTGGATGAGGGGATTCCGAAAAAAAAATTCCAGGCATGACCATCATTTTAAACATTTATTTTTATAAAGGTATAAAATACCCCATCAATTCGCAGCGAATTTTTTTATATGTCCAATCGACGCATTGTCATCAAAATCGGCACCTCCACCCTCACCAGCGGGACGCAAGGACTGGATGAAAGGCGGATGGCTGAAATCGCGCGCCAGATGGCAGTCCTGATGAAAGCCGGGGAACGGCTCATTCTGGT
Source organism: uncultured Chloroflexia bacterium (assembly GCA_963802275.1). Lineage (GTDB taxonomy): Bacteria > Chloroflexota > Anaerolineae > Anaerolineales > Anaerolineaceae > CAZMZW01. The sequence goes on from CAWDIB010000004.1 coordinate 783,108, forward strand.
CAGCTCGGGCGCCATCGCCGCCGGACGTGAGCTGCTCGGCCAGCCCGACATGCCGGATGGCATCCCTGCCAAGCAAATGCTGGCCGCCGTCGGCCAGCCAGAGTTGATGAAACGGTATGAATCGGTGTTCGGCGCGCATGGGATCAAAGTGGCGCAACTGCTGCTGACACGCGAAGACATCAGCCAGCGCAGCCGCTACCTGAACGCGCGCAACACACTCGAGCTGCTGCTGACGCATGGCATCCTGCCGGTCATTAATGAGAACGACTCGGTGGCGGTAGACGAAATCCGCATTGGCGATAACGACAACCTGTCCGCCCTGGTGGCAAACCTGGTGGAGGCCGACCTGCTCATCCTACTCACCGACCAGCCCGGACTTTATACAGCCAACCCGCGCCAAACCCCGCAGGCACAACTGATCCGCGAAATTACCAATGCGAAAATCCCGCCAGAGGTCTGGCAGGCTGCCGGAGGCAGCGCTGAAGGGCTTGGCACCGGCGGTATGTTCACCAAGCTGCAGGCAGCCGAGGTGGCACGCCGTTCCGGAACGGCGGTGGTGATCGCCGCGGGCAGCGAAGAGGACGTGCTCCTGCGATTGGCAGCCGGGGAAAAGATCGGTACTTTCATTTCACCCCTCGTTGACCAGATGGAAAGCCGCAAGCGTTTCCTGCTGGCCAGCGTGGTTCGAAATGCCGGCATCACCATTGACCAGGGCGCACTGAAGGCGCTGCGTCGCGGGGCATCCCTGCTGCCGGCCGGTGTGCGCGAAGTGAAAGGAAGATTTAAGCAGGGCGACTGCGTTGCATTATTGTTACCTGATGGCAGCCGCTGCGCGCTGGGGCTGGTAAACTACTCTGCGCGCGAGGTGGATGCGCTCAAAGGCTGCCGAACCAGTGAGATCGAGCAGCGGCTGGGATATTCCTCTGCTGAGGAAATCGTGCATCACAATCACATGGTGCTCACTTAAAGGAATACTAAATGAAATCCGTACCCACTATCTGTCAGGATGCCCGCTTTGCTTCCAAAAAACTGGCCAGCCTGCCAAGCACACAGAAGAACGATGCCCTGCAGCGGTTATCCAAGTGGCTGGTCGAGCAGCAGGATTCCCTATTGGAAGCCAACCAGAAAGACGTGGCTCTGGCCCGGCAGCAAGGTCTGGCTGCGCCATTGCTTGACCGACTGACGCTCACGCCGGCGAGAATCGTTTCCATGGCAGCGGACGTGCTGAATGTGGCCGGACTGCCGGACCCGGTGGGAGAGGTGTTTGAACAAGACACGCTGCCCAACGGGTTGCGCGTGCACAAGCAGCGCGTACCGCTGGGCGTGCTGGCGGTCATTTACGAATCGCGCCCCAACGTGACCGTGGATGTAGCCTGCCTGGCACTGAAGAGCGGTAACGCGGTCATCCTGCGCGGCGGCAGCGAGACGCTGCATACCAATATTGCACTGGTCACCGGCATCCATACCGCACTGGGCAAAGCAGGCATTCCATTGGAAGCGGTGGAATTCATGGATGACCCTGACCGCGAACGGGTTCTGGAATTATTCAAGATGTATGAGTATGTGGATCTTCTCATCCCGCGCGGCGGGGCTGCCTTGCACCGCTTCTGCCGCGAAAATTCCACCATCCCGGTAATCACCGGCGGGATGGGCATCTGCCACCTGTTCGTGGATGAATCCGCCGACCTCAACCGCTCGCTGCAGGTGATCGCCAATGCCAAGCTGCAGCAGCCGACCGTGTGCAACGCGCTGGACACCCTGCTGGTGCACAAGGCCGTCGCCAAGCAATTCATCCCACTGGTCATTGAGAGCCTCTCCCAGAAAGGGGTCACTTTCCGCGTGGAGGCAGCCACCCTGCAGGAACTTGGCATGCACCCAACGGAACTAGTGCACATCTCCAGGGTAGAAGATTTCGACACCGAGTGGCTGTCGCTGGTGCTTGGCATCCGCGCCGTTGATGGCGTTGAGCAGGCGATTGAGCACATCCAGCTGCACTCCAGCGGACATTCGGATGGCATCCTGACCCAGAATGATGCCAATGCAGATAAGTTTGTAAAGGCAGTGGATTCTGCAGCAGTATATGTCAATGCCAGCACCCGTTTCACCGACGGAGGGCAGTTCGGCTTGGGGGCGGAAGTGGCCATCTCCACCCAGCGGGTGCATGCGCGCGGACCGATGGGGTTGCGCGAACTGACGACTTACAAGTGGGTAATCCAGGGGGATTATCAAGTAAGAGCATGACCGGGCAAGAACATGCATAGTGGCTCAGGATAAAAAACCACGTCGGCTTGCCCTGCACCTGATAATCTTGATGACGCTCAGCGCTGGTACTTGCGCACCCTGCCCCTGCAGGGTGCTTCGGACAACCGCCTCGCGGATTCTTTGGGGGATTGGCAGAAGCAGTAAAGAGCAAAAGCCACGTATATGCAAACGAATTAACCGAAATCCCTCTAAAACACCCACCAGATCCTTTGCTGATCTCAAGACGGGCAAAGAGCGCCTGTCTATGACCCCTTTTAAAATGAAACGGGGACTGTAGTTTTTTCTAGAATTTAACTGATTGCAGAGGAGGCAAGTATCGTAATCACTGGGAAGAGGCTGGCTTTGCCAATTAATAAACAAAAAGTACCTGGTTCCAGATCATGAGATTGCCACGCCCCGCCACGAACGCGGGGCTCGCAAATACGGTAGTGGAAGCGCCGAAAAGCCGGTGCAACCAGACCAGTAAAACCACGTAATATGTCATAAAATCAATGTGTAATTAATAATATTGCCTATTGACAATACTGTGTTTTATACAGTATAATAAGGGCGAAAGGATGAGAAATATGGAGAAATATTATGGATAAAACAGTGTCGGAATCAGTCGAAAGGATCAGGCAGGAAATGTACCGCGGCATCACCGTGGTGGCAGTCATGAGCCGCCTGCGCCAGCACCAGTACGGCTACGCCCTGCTGAAGGGTCTCAACGATGCCAGCTTTGACATCGGGCAGGACACGCTCTACCCCCTGCTGCGCCGGTTGGAGGAGCAGGGACTGCTGGACAGTGAATGGCGCATGGACGACCCCCGCCCGCGGCGCTATTACCGCCTGAACCCCAAAGGCCTGGAGGTGTTCAACGCCCTCAAGGCAGAATGGCAAAAAATCGAAAAAAATACAAGGAGAATAATCGATGAAACTATCAAATAAAGCCCAAGTTGTGTTGGAGCGCTACCTGCTGGGAGTGAAGCGCAACCTGCCCGTCAAGAAGGGCAAGGATATAACCGAAGAAGTCCGCTCGTACCTGCTGGACAGCCTGGAAGAGCAGTATCCCAAAACGGCACAGATCAGCGAAAAGCAGCTGCTGAACGTGCTGGAAAAACACGGGTCGCCGCGCAAGCTGGCTGCACAGTACAGCCCGCGCCAGTACCTGATCGGGCCGCGCTTTTTCAGCGTTTACCTGCTGGTGCTCAAGATCGTTGTGCCGGTGGTGGTGGGCGCGCTGACGCTGGCGCTGGTGATCGGCGCCCTGGCGGGCAACCCGATTGGCGGCAAATTCCCCGCCCTGGAATACCTGTCCACGTTGTGGAACGGAGCCTTCATGTCGGCCGCCTTCGTCACACTGGTATTTGCCATCATGGAACGGGTCAATGAAGGCAAGGACCTGGAAGAGCTGGCCGAGCTGGACAAGTTCGATGCCAAGGACCTGCCTGAACTGGCTGAAACGGAAAGCCGCTTTTCAGCCGCCGGCAGTATTTTCGAGATCGTACTGGGCGTGCTTGGACTGGCCTTCTTCACTTACATCATCCGCACGGGGGGCATGATCCCCTTCGTCTCCAGCATGGGTGAAGCAGTGCAACAGGCGCGCGTGTTCCTGGATGGGTTCATGCGCTTCGTACCAGCCATGATGGTCTTCACCGGACTGGGCATCGCGCGCAATGCCACCCTGCTGGCACAGGGACGGCGCACAAGCCTGACCAACTGGTGGGAAGTGGTAACCGAAGCCGCCAGCGGCGTGGTGACCGTGCTGATGCTGGCTGCCTTCCCGCTCGTGACCACAGGTGGTTTTCAAAAATTCTTCACTGCCGCGGAATGGGACTTCGCCCGCATCGATGCTGGCGTCAACCTGGGCTTGCGCATCATCCTCATCCTGGGCTTGATCGGCAGCGTGGTGGATATCATGCGCGCCACCATCCGCGAGGTCAGGCAGCCAGCCGGGTAGTAATGTCCAAATTCTTACAAAACGGAGCAGGATTTTTCCTGCTCTTTTTATTTAAACAAGAATATTAATTTTTTATCTTTGGATTATTTGATGGCTGCCTTCAAATCATCAATGATGGCTTGGATCTGCCGGCGGCGGGCAAAACTGTACCAGCTGACGCCACCGCTGGCAATCACCTGTGCACCCTTGGACTCACACAACGTCCGCATGGCCGCCAGGGTCTGTTCACCGCCCCAAGCGCGCGGGAAAACCTGGGTGATGAAGCTGGCAACCTTTTTATTTTTCAAAGAAGTTATGTTTTCAATGAAAGCCTGCATGGGCGGTGCCATGCGTCCGCCGTGCACCGGGCAAGCCAGGATAAGCAGGTCATAGCCAGAGACGGAAGGAATGGATTTCAATTCCGCCTTTTGCGCCCTGACCTGGTAAGACGCAGGTTCGAGATGGGTGGCAGTCACTGTATGGCCATCCTGCTCAAGAGCTTGTTTGAGACTATTCGAAAGTGAAAGGGTATGGCGGGAAAGGGAATAAAAGACGATGCCGATTTTCATTAAAACCTCTTATGTGGCTTGATTGTACCTTGCTTATTTTTCTTGAACAGGCGTGGGCTGGATGCCAGCGATGATTTCATCGGTGATGTCAATCCCCTGGCTTTCGGCCTCGGTGACGATAATAGGCCATCACGGATTGCCCAGACTGGGTACGTACCGACCAAGCATGGCCATAACGGCTTTCGAATTTAATGCGCTGCCCTTTTTGCAGGGTGGCTTTCAGCTCTTCCGCACCCTCAAAATCCATCCAATTGACCAATACCGTTTGAGTTGAGTTGTTCTCAAAGTGCAAGGCGACCTGCCTGGCAGTGCCGCTCCAAAACGAGCGGAGCGCTTTAAGCTCCACCACCGGTGCTGCGGCACGGGCTGCCACCAAACTTAGATTGGTGACACGAAAGACCTGCTGCGGTGCAGAGGTGACCGCATAGACCGCAATGACCAGATCGCTGGCATCGCGCAGAACATAGGTGGTTCCGAAAGAGGCGTCCGGGAAGGTATAAGTGCGCCCATAGCGCATGCCGATCAGGGTTGTCTCGACCGGTTCTCCAGAAGCAGCGGCGGTCAGGGTGTAAGTGGAGAGAAACAAAGTCTGGGTGGTGGCGTTGATGACGATCAGGTTGGAACTGCTATTTGGGAAAGAATATCGCCTGCCGATGGTCATTTTTTCCGGAGGACGCGGGGTGGTTGCTGCCACTGCAGTGGATGCGGCAACCAGCGCAGTCACCGTTGGGGTGGATACCGTCGGCATATTAAAGAGAGTATTCGCCTTTGCCGGGGAACAAGCAACAAGCAAGGAGAAAGCCATAACAGACTACAGATATTTTGAGTGCCGATAATATTTTCAAGGGATACATCTGATCTTCAATAATGATAATTGATTTATATCCTTCCGGCATCTCCCGGCTAAATTTGAAGAAAGATTGCCTCTACGCCATAGAACTTTTTCGAAAAACTGTAACATAAACCCATGTTCAAACAAGACTTAATGTATCCATTTTGTGCTATAGTATCCATACACGCAAACAGGAGAAAGAAATGAACACAAGCCGAAAATATTGGCCAGGTCTTTCCGTTTTCCTACTGGTCATATTGTTGCTATCAGCATCGGGGTCGAACAACCAGGTCAACGCAGCCTCCGCAATAAAAGCAGCCCCGATGCCCCCGGTCGAAATTCCCGAAGCTGAACGCACCCTTAACGATACGGATGCCAGCCTCAAAGCCAAGGAAAAGCGGACCGTGACCGGTGATGATTTCTATAAAGGATTGTATGAGAGACCATTCACCAGCAACGAAATGGCTTACCTGGAAGACGTGGACATCCGCGTGGTCACCTTTGCGAAGGATGACTTTTTCTATTTCTTCACGATCGAACTGCACGGGGTGGATCCCGAAGCCAGGAAGCTGACCGCAAGCTACGGCATCGAGTTCGACCGCACCAAGACCGGGCAGGGAGACCTGCTAGTTTGGGCGACTGACATCAAGAAGGAATGGTCCATGGAAGGAGTAATGGCATTCAGCGATGCGGATAAAACTGTGGGAGGCCCAACCCCGATGTGGGCAGACAAGGAATACGACAAGATGGGGTATGAAAAAGAAGAGCGGCTGGAAGGCGAGCGCGTTGCCTATGCCCGCATCGACCCCAAGGACGAGACCATTGTCCAGTTCGCCATCAGCAAGGCACTGCTGGACTTCCCCAAGGAGTTCCTGTGGGGCGCCTGGGCCGACAAGGGCTGGCGCGACCCAACGCGCTTTGACTACAACGACCACATCCTAGAGCCGGATGCCGGTTCACCGATCAAAACCTCCAAATATTACCCGGTCAAGGAACTGGCCAACCTGGATAACACCTGCCGATTACCGGAAGGTTTCACCACCAAGACAAGCATTCGAGGAATGTGCGATGCCTATTTGACATGCAAGACCGTCACCACTTGCGTCATTCCTCCTCAAGGTGGAAGGCCTGTTTGCACAACGAAAGTAGTCTGCACATAACTTATCGACACGCGCACTAATAAGTGCGTGACAAAAACCACCTGCACATAAATTTGCTCAGGAACCAAGATAATGGAGGGCTGTCGCTAAACTGGCAGCCCTCTTTTCATATTCTATTTATTTCCGTATTTATCAAGGAATAGGAATTGTCACTGGCTGGTTGATGCCAGCCTGGGTGATCACGCCATCAACCGCCACTTCCTGGCCGTTCACTTCCATGGCGAAATTGGATTCCTGGCGGCGGGTGAAGAAGTCGGTTTTGTCAATCCATAATTCCACCAAGGCAGGGGCGCTGAACTTTACATTCTGCAAAGCTGACTGCATGTCACCGGTTGCTTTAAAAAGCTCAGCGACATCCAATTCAAAGCTGAGATGGTAACAGGCAGCGATGCATTCAGGGATTGCTTTTTCTTCCAGGAGTTTGGCGTTCTTGTAATACTTCAGCAGCAGCTCCGGATTCCTGGTGAAGTCATACAAGCTGCCGGTCTGGGCTTCAGCGGCGGCTGGCGATTTGGTCCAGGAACCGGATTCACCCTGGCGGGTATATACCTCGGTCGGAGAAAGGACAAGCACCTGGATGGTACTGCCCATCATATCCATGGTCAAAAAAGATTTATCAGGGTTTTCAAAGACGCCGGTTGAATTGATGTTAATGCTTGAACCGGCAACTGACATTTCCATGTCCAGTTTGATTTGACCGGTCTTTAAATTCTTACTGTTTTCAGCTAGCTTCTGGAGGACCTGGTCGGCGGTCAGTTTTACCGGCGCCGAACAGGAAACCAGCAGGAATGAAACGAGCAAGAGCGACATCATAAAAATGGATAATTTCTTCATCAGCTACTCCTTGGGTATGTAATACGACTATAGCATAAAATTAATTTTTCAAGGGATGCAAGACACTCACAACGGCCGATCAGTATCCAAATGCGAACAAATTTGCAGGGCAGTCGCCATACCGGCAAAGGCGTCCATACCGGAAGTGCTGCCGTAAGCGAGCAAGATCTCTATCATCTGCTGGATGGTCATTTGCCCCATGAAGAGGGCGTCCAATACAGAGAGAATACCGGCATCCGCCGAGCCGAGGGAAGCGCATTCCACCAGGGATGTGCTGAGAAGCGTGGTGTTGCGCCTGGCAGAAGCAAGCAGGAGTGCACCGAATTTATCCAAATCAAAGTGCGGACAGAGGATAAGCTGCCAGCGGTTGAGGGCCAGCAGGAATCCCCAGGTGAAATCATCCCCGGAGGGCGTCAATCCAGTTCCCATACCGATGAAAGGGTTAAGAGCCAGGACTGCCCGGCGGGGTTCGTTCAACTGAATGGCTCGAGTAAGCTCTTCCCGCTTTTCCAGCCAATCAAAACGAGAAAGGAAAGGGGTGACAATTCGCAAAGATGGATTCACCAGCCACTTTAATATCGGAAGAAGAATTGTTGCTCGTCCGGAGCGGAGCAGCTCGCAGGCAATCGCCTGAATGCATTCCCCCCGTTCTTTCGCGGTGGTTTTTATCGGCGGCAATGGGGGTGGCTGCCAGGATTCTGCATTGGCGAGGTTCACCTGTATGCCCAAGGACGGAAATAAAAGAGTATCCGGCGAATGCTCCATTTCAACCGCCAGCCAGCGGGATGGTGATATTTCTGGCATTGAATCTAAATTAATGTTCAGCGGACCAAGCTTTTTTCCCGTGGTGAGAAAAAAAATGCACTGAGAGGCAATCAGGCAGAATACGCCGCTCGAGGTGCTGCCCATCACCCGCCCCCTGCCCGGTTGGGCAAGTTGATCACGGGCAAAGCTGCCAATGCAGGTGGCCGGCAGTACAGTGGGAGGGATTCCATTGCTCATGACGGCCTAATTCTATCTGCCTTTGCTTAAAAAATAGTTGACGAGGCCTTTTCATTTATGGTAATATGAAAGTTACTAATTAATCAGAGGAGTAAATTACCATAAGTACACCATCCGACGTACGCATCAACCAGGAGATCACTGCGCCATCTGTCCGTTTGATCGACCACCATGGGGAAAACCGGGGAGTTGTCACAATCCAAGCTGCCCTGCAAATCGCCCGTGAAGCCAACCTCGACCTGATCGAGATCTCCGCGGACGCCACCCCACCCGTGTGCAAGATCCTCGACCTGGGCAAATACCTGTTCGAGAAGAATAAGAAGGAACGCCTGGCGCGCAAGGCGCAAACCAAGATCGAGGTCAAGGAAATTAAAATGCGACCAAAGACCAATGTGCATCACCGCAACCTTAAGGTGAGCGCGGCACGCAAGTGGATTGCCAAGGGTAACAAGGTGCGCGCCACGGTGCGCTTCCGTGGACGGGAAGCCACCTACCCAGAGCTGGCGCTGGAGGACTTGCGTGAGGTGGCCGAGATGCTAAAGGACTGCGCCACGGTGGAAGTGCCGCCGGCGTTGGAAGGGCGCGCCATGAGCATGGTACTGGTCCCACTGCGCACGGTCAAAAAAGCTCCTGCGGAAGCCAAGAAGGAAACGGGAGAGGATGCAGGGAATAAACCAGCAGCAGACAAGAAAGATAAGAAAGCGACCGAGACGCCTGCTGCCAAGGAATCAACGACGAAATAGTCTTTTCATTACTATGAAATTAAGGTCTGCCGGAAATTGGAATGGCAGACCCTTCTTTTTTCTGGTATAATGCTGCTTCGTGTTTACGCAAGAAAAGAACGGAGTGAAGGAGCAAGAACGTGCCCAGAAAGAGTAAAACCGGCAAGTTGAAATTAAAGACCCACAAGGCAACCTCCAAACGGTTCCGTACCACCGGGACTGGCATGGTCGTGCGTACCAAGGGCGGCAAGAGCCACCTGCGGCGCAACCGCTCGGAGCGGACGAAAGCCCTGTTGAGCGAAATGGTGCCCGTGCAAGGTGAGCGCATGCAAAAGCGAGTCGCCCGCCTGGCGCCCTATATGGACAAGAACCGATAATAGTAGATTCAGGCAGCCGCGGATGCAGCCAACGGGCGCAAGCCGGCATCCAACGGGGCCAAGGAGTAAAGCATGTCAAGAGTCAAAGGCGGACCACATACCCACTTACGCCACAAGAAAACTTTAAAAGCCAGCAAGGGCTTCTTTGGTTCACGCCATCGCCTGTTCCGGCGGGCGAACGAAACCCTGCTGAAGGCATTATGGTATGCCTACCGCGATCGGCGCGCACGCAAGCGCGACATGCGGAGATTATGGATCGCTCGCATCAACGCCGGCTCACGCCAGCAGGGCGTATCCTACAGCCAGCTGGTCTTCGGTTTGAAGAAAGCCGACATCCAGCTCAACCGCAAGATGCTGGCCGACCTGGCAGTGCGCGACCAGCAGGCGTTCAATAGTGTGGTAGCAAAAGCCAAAGCAGCCATTTAAAGCGAAATCAATAATATATAAATTCGATTAACTAGTGAGTCACTGAAATACCGCACAAGTGCGGTATTTTTTTATCTCTGACATATACAGAGTTCTTTTTTTATGGTTTGGGATCTTTATCACCGGATAAAAGTCTAACCTAGCTGAAGTGGGCTCAATTCACAGAATGGCTGGTAATGACACATAGAATCAAATCCCATTTATTCATAACCATTGGAGTATCATAATAGTATGAACAAAACGATTTTATCCATTATTGTTGGAATATTCGCGATCATCGCTGTAGTCGTTCTTCACGTACCTGGATTTTGGATATTCCTGGGAGCAATTTTTCTACTGCTTGTACAAACCTTTAATCCTTTCAGGCAGTCGGTTGAGACCATCCCCAAAGGATTTGTAGAAAAGAAATTCAATACCGGAAACGTGTCCTTAAATTACGTAGAAGGTCCCGATAACGGGCCACCAATTTTATTCATTCCCGGACAAATGGAATCCTGGCAGGGATATATACCCGTAATGCCCCATTTCTCAAAAAGATACCACGTTTTTGTCATTGATATCAGGGGCCATGGAAAATCCACAAGAACCCCGGGGCATTATTCGTATAACATTATCGGGGAAGACCTCAAAGAATTCCTAAAGAAAGTGGTTAAAGCACCCGCTATTGTATCGGGGCTTTCTTCAGGGGCCATCCTCTCACTCTGGCTGGCAGCCAATGCTCCTGAAATTGTTCGCTGTGGCGATCAGTGAAGATCCTCCTCTTTTTTCCTCGATGTACCCAAGAATCAAAGAAGAGAAATACATGCATACCCTCTTTGAAACCGCGATCGAAACACTTGGAAAACCAACCAGAGACATTAAAGGGTTTTTTTGCCAAACAGGGAATCCCAATAGAAGGCAAAGAAAAGCTGCTGTATATGCCTTCTTTTATTGCAGTTTATAGGGCAACAAGTCTTGATATTAATAAGAAAATCCGCCCAACGAGAGAATATGACCTGCTCAATGCCCGATTCGATCAAAGGGCTGGCTTGAAATTCATCAGCGAGTATGATGTTGATTTTTCAAAAGCAACCATTGATGGAAGATTAACCGAAGACTTTGATCCTGAAGAAACACTAAAGAAAATTGAGTGCCCTGTTCTACTCATTCATGCCTATTGGTCCAGGCATAAGACCTGGGGATTGCTGGGTGCATTAGATGATAAGGATGTCGATAAAATACGTTCGATCTTAAAAGATGTCCAGGTGAAGATGTAAATGCAATGCATGATGTTCATTTATCCAAACCAAAAATGTTTATGAAGTGGTTGATGATTTTCTGGACGATCTGAAGATAAAAAGAATCTTCAGCCATCTAAGAAAATCAGTAAAATTCTTTGATGGCACTGAACTCCAAAAAAGACGTTGATTATTCCGGTATGCTTCTGACCGTTCACCGGAAAACTAGTCCGGATGCTGCAAAGTATGTCGACGATAAATCGATAATTTGCATGACTAAGAATTTGAAAGCCATGGAAGAACTGATATGGACACAAGGAATTGGATGTACACTTGTTTCGACATATTGTTTCGACTGCTGGTGAACCAAGCCGTGCAGATTGAACGATGGACATCCATCTTACGCAGATCAGATGAGCGCAGTGCTAAGAACGGAATGGGCATGCCAATGGCTTCGGACGTATAACGTTGAAAACCGTTAGGGGAAGTTGTTCTGTTGATATTCCTCATAGTACGCTACGGTTCTGAACCGAAGGCATAAGTGAAAGGGTTGTCCGTTTGAACGCGCATAAACGAACATTGGCGATTCCTTTAATGTTGCCGGTGGTTGCATCCTGAACAAGTGCATCAAAAACCAGCATCTTGCCGTTACGTGACCAGTCCAGCCGAGGTGCGAAAGTTCCCTGTATCACCTTGACCGAGAGCCTTGGTTTTTGGCACGTCCTCATATCCCAATCGGTGAATGGTTGATCCATCATAGTTGTTGTATTCTTGAGATCGTTGAGCGTTCCTATGCAGCACCGGTTTGAACTGAGTAGCTTGTGAGATTTTAAGGATCGAACAAACTCAGTCCCATCCGGGCGTTTAAAGCGTCATATGAGAAACCGTGTTTCCGACCAGGTGCTGGGATTGCTGCGCTATTTGACCCATCGCCATCCATGATCTGCCTGTTTGTTGCAACAAATATGATCCTGTGTTCCAACCGGGCTGAAATAAGGCCATTCAGCAGTGGTCGAAAGCCGCACTGTTCGTAAGCTGGATTGCAGCCGACAGACGCTGATCCACGGTTGCACCCTCCAGCATGTTAAGCCTCGACCCCACCTCCCTGGAATGCAATAGGAGATGCATCACCATTGGAAGTCGGGGCGACTGCGATTCGCGACATCAGTTGTTCGATGCTTCCGGTCCGAGTGTCAAATACATTAATCCCGCCTGCGCTCAACGCTATGCAATACGCCAACCGCACCCCCGGCATGTCCTCTAAATCTGGTGAATCACACGGGAAAGCGGCAAGCATCCCAATGAATCCGAAACATTGGTCAGCCCTGTCCGAGTCAACGCTTCAATAGGCGATACGAGTCTCCAAGTCACCGTGCACGGATTGGCTAGTGTTATGAGCAGCAAACAAGGATCTTGCGCGTACTCCTGATACTACTCAAACTTGGATGCGATTGATATTTTTCAGCGCGTCCCGATGTTCCAGCATCACATGCATTCAATAAGAGCATAGTAGATCAATTAGCCGCCAAAGTCAGCATAATTCTATGACCTATTAATAGTGACGGGTTCATTGAATCAATCCTCCTGCTAAATGTTTACGTATTTCAAGGACCAATGGAGCTTCCATCAATTAATAATTATCAGTCAATATATTTACTGGCTGTAATGCGAATAAATATATCATGATTTCACCATGTTCAAATCTGAACCTCGACTATCAGATTTAAGTGCAAACAAGAGTATTACTTGAATAAAAAAGAGGGTTTAGAAACAATAAATCGCAGATCACATTGGATTATTTTAGCAATCGACTCTTTACTATTGTCATTGAAGATGAACAGCATGATCATCTTTTAATTTAATCACCAATTACCATTAGAATAAAGAACAATAGCCATGTCTGTGCAACCATTACTTTCCAAACATTCCCCGGCGGGCAAAAGCTGGAACTCATCCAAGGCGACCTGACCGAACAAAGGGTAGATGCCATCGTGAACGCTGCCAATGCACACCTGATGCATGGCGGGGGCGTGGCAGCCGCCATCCTGCGCAAGGGTGGAGAAGTCATACAAGAAGAAAGCAATACCTGGGTGCGGGAGCATGGCACTGTCAGTCATGACCAACCGGTCTTCACAAAGGCAGGGCAGCTGCCCTGCCGGTATGTGATCCACGCGGTGGGGCCGGTATGGGGCAGCGGGGATGAAGAAAAGAAATTAGGCCAGTCCATCCGCGGCAGCCTGGAGCTGGCAGAGCAGCTCGGGCTGACTTCCATCGCCTTTCCGCCAATCTCGACCGGCATCTTCGGTTTTCCCAAGGACAAGGCGGCGGTTGTTTTTCTGCAGATCATCCAGGATTATTTCAGGCAAAATAATCAAACAAAAATCACCCTGGTGCGGCTGGTAATCATCGACCAACCCACCTATCAGGTATTTTTAGAACAATTCAAGCTCGACTACCCTGCTGCAAAGCAATCAATGTCATCCAGGAATCCTCAAGAGGATGCTCCGCGATAGGTGACCTTTATCATGATCACTTCAATTCAAAAACCACAAATCAAGCAAACCTGGCAATTGAGATCGCTTCGTCGCTACACTCCTCGCGAATACTTGAGGATTTATCACCCAAGTATTCTTACATTATTATGATCACTTCAACTCAAAATCCACGCATCAAAACCGCACGCGAACTGATCAACGAGCGCAAGGCGCGTGAGGAAAGCAACAGCCTGGCGGTGGAAGGGGTGCGCCTGGCAGAGGAAGCGCTGCTCAATGACTGGCCGGTGGAATATGCATTATGGAGCCAGCCGTTGGGTGAACGCGGACAAAAAATCATTAGTAATCTAATTAATAACCAAGTAACGGTGGATGAGATCCCGGCTGCCCTGATGGCACGCATTTCGGATACGGAAACCCCGCAGGGATTGCTTTTAGTTGTGCAGCGCAAGTCCATGCCGCTGCCACAGCAAGTAGATTTCCTGCTGGCATTGGATGGGGTGCGCGATCCTGGCAACCTAGGAACCATCCTGAGGAGCGCCTGCGCCTTCGGAAGCCAGGGGGTGATATTGCTGCCTGGAAGCACGGATGCCTTCTCTGCCAAGGTGCTGCGGGCGGGCATGGGCGCGCAATTCCGCCTGCCAGTGATTGAAATGAGCGTGGATGAATTCAGGAAGACCTGCAAGGAGAAAACCCACCCGGCGCTGCAGATCCTCCTGGCGGACATGCAGGCAGACAAGCCTTGCTGGTCAGTCAACCTGCGCCAGCCGCTGGCACTGGTCATCGGCGGGGAAGCGGCCGGCGCCACCCAGGCGTTGTACAGCATCGCCGACGGGAAGCTGCTCATCCCCATGCCGGCTGGTAGCGAATCGCTCAATGCGGCAGTGGCAGCCAGCATCCTGGCTTATGAGATCATGCGGCAGAGGCAGACATGAAGATACGGTCGATCACCTGTTTTTACAACCCGGTCAGCAGGGATGCAACACGCGACCTGCAGCGGCTGAGCGAGCTGGTGCGCGAGGCACGCGAGACCTTCCCGACCATCGACTGCGAGTTGCAAACAGCGCGGCTGGCAACCACACCCTTCATGGGCTTCTTTCCACGCCAGGAGCCCGGTCTGGGCATTGAGCTGGCCAAACAATTCGACGCCCAGGTGAAAGAGCTGGGGTTTGATTACCTTTCATTGGGACCGGCGCCCATCGAAGAACCAGGCACCTTTCAGTTGATCCCGCGCATCCTGGCGGCAGCAGAAAACAGCTTTCTGAGTGCAATGATTGCGGACAAGGAACATGGCATCTCATTGCCGGCGGTGCAGGAGGCGGCACGCACGATCCACAAGATCGCCAGGGACAGCACCGACGGGTTCATCAACCTGCGTTTTGCGGCGCTGGCCAACACGGCGCCGTTTACGCCCTTCTTCCCGGGAGCGTATTCCGAAGGAAACGGGACGGCTTTTGCCTTTGCCATGCAGACCGCCGGCGACATCCAGGAGGTCTTCACCCAGGCACAAAGCCTGGAGGATGCCAGGGCAACATTGCTGGAACGGCTGGAACGCTGGGCGGAACGCATCGAACCGGTGGCACGCGGGTTGGCCAAAAAATACAAGGCGGAGTTCAAGGGATTTGACTTTTCCTCGGCACCCTTCCCTGACGAGCACACCTCAGCAGGCAAAGCCATGGAAGTGTTGGGGGTGGCAAAACTGGGATTTGCCGGATCGCTGGCGGCGGCGGCTTTCCTGGCGGACTGCCTGCAGGCAGGCAAATGGAAGAAGTCCGGCTTCAACGGGGTGATGCTGCCAGTGCTGGAGGACAGCCATCTGGCTCAATGCAGCGCGGAAGGGACCATGGGCGTGTATGATTTCCTGCTGTACTCGGCAGTATGCGGAACGGGGCTGGACACAGTGCCACTGCCGGGTGAGATCACACCTGAGGAGCTGGAAGGTTTGCTGCTGGATATGGCCGCGCTGGCGTTGCGGTTGGACAAGCCGCTGACGGCACGGTTGATGCCCATCCCGGGTAAGCGCGTGGGACAGCGCACGGAATTCAAGTTTGATTACTTCGCCAACGGGCGAGTGCTGGATTACAAGAGCGGGGCATTGAAGGGGCTACTGAGAAGCGAAGAGTATTTGATGTTGTCAGCCAGGAATAGCTGATCTACGAAGAATAGATCGCTTCGTCACTGCGTTCCTCGCGAATGTATCAAAGAGACAATATGATATTATGTCACCCAAATATCCTCAAGAGGATTCTCCGGGATGGGTGACCAAATGAGGTTATTGATTTGGAGATATAGCCAATATATAATGATTAGGAAATACTTTTGCAACCCAAAATAATAACGAGGAATCAACATGACATTCACAGATCCTGATTGCAAATATCCAAACATCAAAGTCCAGGTCATTGGTAAAACCGAAGCGGATGCAATCCTTGAAATTTCGATGGCATTACGGGAAGCCGGGGTGAGTGAAGACGAAATCTATCAGTTTACAACAGAAGCGCGAAGCGGATTACATGCCTTTGCGAGGGTCGCCATGGACTGGGTTTCGGTTTACTGAGGTTATAGGTTCTCTTTAAAAAGCAGGGGTTACCAAGATTCATATATAGATGATTTTTATCACCCAGTGATGGGCGGCTTATAAAAAGAGATCGCTTCGTCGCTGCGTTCCTCAAGAATACAGGTAGCTAGCGGGTGGTGGTGCAGGAGATACAGGTAAAAGTGGAATAGAGGAACCCCACCCCACCCCACCTCCCCTTTCCATGTGTACTGACTGGGGAGATCATTTTTTGGGACGCGCATGGGAGGTCGCCACGTCAGCCTACGGCTACCTCGCGATGACAATAGACCACCGACGAGACGTCGGTGGTATCCTAGAGGGAATTTTGCACGAAGAGTGAATGCAATCAAACCATCCAACGGATATCCCGGATTCCTTTGAACCGCTTTTGCATGGTTTGGATGGCCTGCGGGTTAACATCCACCAGGATGAAATTGCGGCCCAGTTCCAGGCAGGCGGCGCCGGTTGTGCCACTGCCGGCAAAGAAATCCAGCACCAAATCGCCGGTATTGGAAGATGCCTGGATGATGCGGCGGATGACGCCCAGCGGTTTTTGGGTGGGATAACCGGTCTTTTCCCTCGAATTTGTACCCACGATGGTATGCCACCAGGTGTCAGTGGGCAATTTACCGCGTTTGGCTTTCTCTTCCCCCACCAGGCCGGGCGCCATGTACGGGATGCGTTCGATCTCCTCGTAATTGAAAATGTAATTGGTTGGATCTTTGGCATACCAGAGGATGTTATCGTGCTTGGGCGGCCATTTTTTGCGGGTGCGGGCGCCATAGTCATAAGCCCAGATAATCTCGTTGAGAAAACACTTGCGGCCAAAGATGCTGTCCAACAGAATCTTGCAGTAATGCACTTCGCGGTAATCAATATGAAAATACAGGCTGCCGTGAGGCTTGAGCACGCGATGGGCTTCCATCAGAGCGTGGTTCCAGGAAAGCCAGGTAATCATCGAACTTATCCCGATAACCCTGATTGCCCACTCGTAAAGTTTTATATCGTCTGCCCTTAAAGCCGGTGCGGTCTCCATTTTCAGATGAGATTGTTTTCAATTGCTGGCGGAACTGATGCTTGCCAGTATTAAAGGGCGGGTCAATATAGACCAAGTCAACGGAATCGGGATCCAGTTTTTGTAATATCGACAAATTATCAGCAAAATAGATTCTATTTTCCATTATTGCGTAAACTCAAGAATGATTTTAAACCAAACAGCGCACCTTGCGAGTGCGCTGTATCATGACCTTAGAAATACATTTTATGGTGTGGTCGGATTCTTCCAGTAAGCCAGGTCATCCACGCGGACGGTGAAGTTCTTGGTGACGCGCGAGCCGAGGAACACACCGATGAATCCCTGCGGGTAGGTGGCGTCCTTCACCTCGCCGACCGCGACGCCATTGATGAACATGACCAGGCGGTCATTGATGGTCATGATGCCGATGCGGTTGGTCTGGTTGGCGCCGGCGCGGATCTCGGCGCTGGGCGTCCAGGGGAGAAGGGAAACGACCGTACCGTTGGGTCCCGATTTGAGGTCCACCTTGCGAATCAGAAAACGCCCGTCACAGGTGATGCCGAACTGGTAACCCTGGTCGGCGGGTACCTTGCTGACCATGCGGAAAATCAACCCGAAGTGGTCATTGGGGTCGCACTGACCCGGGGTGAACATGGCTTCCACGTAATTGTTGCCCAGGCTGTCGGTGGGCGCCAGACGCCAGGCATCCATGGAGCTTTTGGCGGTAAGTGACATTGTGCCATTATAGATGGAGACGGAGGCATATTCATCCGTGTCCACTGCCCAGCCCTTGTTTTCATCGAAGGTGTCCTTCCAGACTGCTTTGCCCAGATAGACAGCCGGATCGGTGGAGACGACGGTCGGAACCGGCGTCAGGGTCGGCACGGGCGGCGGAGTCTGGGTGGGGATGGGGGTGAAAGTGGGTTCAGTCGTCGGAATTTCTGTCGGCACCAGAGTTGGCGTTCAGGTGGGCGGCAAAACCGTCGCTGTTTCGGTGATGTCCTTGGGGAACGAAGGCAGGGTGGCGGTTGACTGTTCGACGCCGGGGGTTTCCATGGCCCGTGCTTCTTCGGTGGCAGCCACAGATGTGCCTTCGGCAGGCGCCTGGGTGACCATCTGGGTCACCAGTTGAACCACACGGGTCTGGACGTATGCCTCGCGCAACTGCCCCAACTGGGGGATCTGGTCGCAACCAGCCAGCAGGGCGGTCAATAACAGCAATGATGTCAATAAAAATAATTTCTTCATAATGAATACCATCTCCTTGTCATACTCTGTAATTGTAGTCCTATTTTTTATAGCCGATTTTGCGCAGGAAGTCCGTGCGCCACTTGATATCTTCCTCACCTTCCGTGCCATGCGGTGATTCGCCATCCACCACGCCCAGGATGGCACGACCCTTGCCCGAATCGGCCACCAGCACCGTGGCGGGATTGGCTGTGGCGCAGTAAATGGAACAAACCTCGGGGCAGGC
This sequence comes from uncultured Chloroflexia bacterium, assembly GCA_963802275.1. Taxonomy (GTDB): domain Bacteria; phylum Chloroflexota; class Anaerolineae; order Anaerolineales; family Anaerolineaceae; genus CAZMZW01. The sequence continues at coordinate 801,965 of CAWDIB010000004.1, forward strand.
CTTGACCGCGTTAAGCACATTGAGCGGGAAAAATCCTTCCGCCAGGAAGATGATGAAGCTGTGACCCGCGCCAATGGATAGCACATTGTCTTTAGCCAGTTTGATCATGGCTTCATCCGTGCCTGACCAGCGCACCAGGCACTTGCCGGATGCCTCGCAAAAAGCCAGCCCGAACTTAATGCCCGGGACGGCCGACACCAGGGCTTCATGCAAGTCTTCAACGGTCTTGATGAAATGGGATTGACCGAGGATGAAATTGACATTTTCGGGTTTTTGTATGGCGATCGATTTGATATCCATCTATCACTCTCCAATTCGTCTCATGATTATTGTACATGATATACAAAACAAGTCCGCACAGCAAGGGAAATTTTCCCTACAGCTTTATGAATCCGTTCAGTAGGAGCTTAAGGTACAATAAGTCACCTTATTCTTCTGGAACACCTTTGTTTGAAATCCTTTTTCTTGGAACATCCGCCTCAGCACCCTCGGTCCACCGCGGACTGCCCGCCCAGGTGGTAAAACACGATGAACACCGCTTCCTGGTGGATTGCGGGGAGGGAACGCAGCGGCAGATCCTGCAATCAGGGCTGGGTTTTAAAAAACTTAACCGCCTGCTGATCACCCACAGCCACCTCGATCACATCCTGGGCATCGGTGGGTTGGTATCCACCTACCTGCGCTGGGAAGCCATCAGCGACCTGGAAATCTATGCCGGGGCATCGGCACTGGAACGCATCCACGACCTGCTCTTCCGCGTGGTCATCCGCGGCGCACAGGCACCTTTCCCCATCCGCATGATACCCATCCAAGCGGGCGTGATCATAGAAGAGAATGACTTCTCCATCAGCGCTTTCCCAGTCAGCCACCGCGGCCCGGACTGCTTTGGATTTTGCTTTGAAGAAAAAGGACGGCGCCCCTTCCTGGCAGACAAAGCGGAAGCGCTGAACATCCCGCAAGGACCCTGGCGGCGCAACCTGGCCAACGGTGTGGAGGCGGAATTACCGGATGGCCGCAAGATCAGCGCGGAGATGGTGTTGGGGGATTACCAGGCCGGGACGAAGTTCGTGCTGGTCGGCGATGCGGGTGAAATTGAATCTCTAATTCCCATCTGCAAGGATGCCGATGGACTGGTGATAGAAGGCACGTACCTGGAAGAAGAAAAAGAGATGGCTAAACAGTTCGCCCACCTCACCGTTAGCCAAGCCGCCCGGCTGGCGGTCGAGGCGAACGTGAAAAAATTGATCCTCACCCACGTATCGCGCCGCTATCGCGACAAGGATATTGAAAAGGAAGCTCACAGCGTTTTTGCCAATACTGAGATTGCGCGCGATTTTGACCTTTTTCAAATTAAACACAGCCAGGCAGAGGGAAATTAAAACATCAAGCGCCACCATTAAAGCGATGGTGTGAATCCCAATATTTCTTAATAGGGATGACCAGCAAAAGAAAAACCGAATAGGCGATCATACTAAAAGACCTCGAATTTTTTACCAAAAAGAGCACCATCAAACCCAGCCCGGCGGAGGCGCTTAAATCAAAATGATGTGTCAAGAGGTAGACCAGGGTAAAGGTGAGCAACCCGATGATGGTTTCCTGCCAAAAAAGGATGCTCATCGTTCCCAGCGAAGCTGCCATCCCCTGGCCGCCGCGGAACTCAGCAAAAACGGGGAAATCGTGCCCCGCCACCACCACCACGCCGGACAACATCTGCCAGACCAGGTTGAATCCAAAAGATTTGGCTATTTATACAACCATTGCGCCTTTGATAAAATCCACAAAACCCACAATCAATCCTGCCCGCCAACCGAATACATGCTGGGTATTGCGCGCACCCATGTTGCCATCCCCAAGGCGGCGAATATCCAAATGTGCAATGGCACGGGAGACAAGCAATGCCGTGGGGAGAGAGCCAATCAGGTAAGCCAGCAGGAGAAAAATGAGGGAATAGACTGCATGAAACATTCTCACACCTCGATAACAATTAACACTTTCAATCCTGTTTTGATTTAGAAGGATGTGAAAAAGGTGATTGAATCGTCATGATCATTTGACACAATCAGATGAGTATGATATAAAAGCGCAGTTCCAAAAGAACAGCCCTAACGGGACTCTTATCCAGAGAGGCGGAGGGACCGGCCCTGTGAAGCCTCGACAACCCGGCAAGCGGAAACGATTGCCAGGGTGCCAAATCCGGCAGAGTACGATACTGGAAGATGAGAGGAAACGCATTCCCAGACTTTGCGATTGCCCCTCAAATCCGGAGGGGCAATTTCATTTCTATCGGAGGTAGTGTTATATGGATACATTCATGGAGTCGGAAAAATACCTGTTTACCTCGGAATCGGTGACCGAGGGACATCCGGACAAATTGTGCGACCAGGTGAGCGATGCGGTGCTGGACGCATGCCTTGAGCAAGACCCGCGCTCCCGGGTGGCCTGTGAAAGCGCCACCAAGACCGGGTTCGTGATGCTGCTGGGCGAGGTCACCACCAATGCCGTCATCAATTATGATGACCTGGTGCGCGGAGTGGTGCTGGGGATCGGATATGACCACACCGACAAGGGCTTTGATGGCCACACCTGCGCAGTCCTTTCGGCACTTTCCAAGCAATCTACGGATATTGCCCTGGGCGTGGACAAGGCAGGAGAGGTCAAGAACGGTGAGATGACGGATGCCGAAGTGGAAGCCATCGGCGCCGGCGACCAGGGAATGATGTTCGGTTACGCCTGCAATGAAACCAAGACGCTGATGCCCATGCCCATTTACCTGGCGCACAACCTGACGCGGCGGCTGAGCGTGGTGCGCAAGGACGGCAGCAAGCCATGGCTGCGGCCGGATGGCAAGAGCCAGGTGACCGTGGAATACCACAAGGGCAGACCAGTGCGGGTGGATACGGTGGTGGTCAGCACCCAACATAGTCCGGAGATCAGCCAGGCACAGATCAAGGAGGAGGTCATTGAAGATGTCATCCGCCCGGTCATTCCGGCGGAAATGCTGGATGAAAAGACACGCTTTCTGGTCAACCCGACCGGACGGTTTGTCATCGGAGGCCCGATGGGTGATTCCGGGGTGACCGGACGCAAGATCATTGTGGATACCTACGGCGGCATGGGCCGGCACGGCGGCGGCTGCTTCAGCGGCAAGGACCCGACGAAAGTGGACCGCTCAGCTGCGTATGCCTGCCGCTGGGTGGCCAAAAACATCGTGGCAGCCGGGCTGGCGAACCGGGTGGAAATCGAAGTAGCGTATGCCATCGGCATGGCGCGCCCGGTCAGCGTAAACGTGGAAACCTTTAACACCGGCAAGATCGCGGATACGAAAATTGCCCAACTGATCAGTGAACACTTTGACCTGCGCCCGGGCGCCATCATCCGCGACCTGGATCTGCGCCGACCGATCTTCCAGCAGGTGGCGGCTTATGGCCACTTTGGAAGGGATGACCTGGACCTGAGCTGGGAAAAGACCAATAAGGCAGCCGAATTAAGAGCAGCAGCTGGTTTATAAACAATAAAAACGATTTGGATGAAAGAGAGACTGGTTTTTCAGTCTCTCTTTTTTAATATTCCCGCGAATCACCAAAACTCAACACCGGCCTGACCCCCGTGCCGGGTTCGGGTTTGCCGATGATGCCCATCTGCTCCAATTTTTCCACCATCCGAGCTGACCGCATGTACCCGATGGATAGCTTGCGCTGCAAGAGGGAAATGGATGCCTTCCCTTCCAGCCGCACCACCTGGATTGCTTTTTCAATGAGCTCATCCTCATTGCCATCTTCCAGGTCTTTGAGGGGAATCTGTGGCTGCGTGGCAATCAGCGGCATTTCGTCCGGCAGCGGCTCGCCGCTTGCCTGTGCCATCTTTTTACGTTCCTCGCCCACGTTCTGCCAATATTCCACGATGCGTTCAATTTCATGGTCTGACACGAACACACCCTGCAGGCGCCGGGATGCGCCCAAATGCGGTGCATGGAAGAGCATGTCACCCTTGCCCACCAGGCGGTCGGCACCGCTTTTGTCAATGCCCACGCGGCTATCGGTGCCGGAGACGACCGCAAATGAAATGCGGTTGGGGAAGTTGGCCTTGATCTTGCCTGTAATGACATCCACCGACGGACGCTGGGTGGCAATGATCAGGTGGATGCCGGTGGCACGTGCCATTTCCGCCAGGCGGTTCAGGGTGGATTCGGTTTCCACCGGGGATAACATCATCAAGGTGGCCAATTCATCAATCGCCACCACGATAAAGGGCATTTTTTCCTTCTGGGTGGCGTTGTATTCGCCAATATCGCGGACACCAACGTTGCGGAATTCCTCCAAACGACGGTCCATCTCACGCACCAGCCACTTGAGATAAGATGGCACCCTTTCTGGATCGACAATGACCGGGTTGATCAAGTGCGGGATGCGATTGTAATTGGTCAATTCCACCCGCTTGGGATCGATCATCAGCAGTTTCATTTCATCCGGTGAATATTGAAGCAGAAGACTGGCCAAAATAGAATTCATGCACACTGACTTGCCTGAACCGGTCGAACCGGCAATCAGCAAATGCGGCATTTCCCCCAGCGAAACAGTATGCGCTTTTCCGGCCACATCCTTGCCCAGCACGAATTTAAGCTCACCGCGCGTTTTATGAAATGTCTCGCTTTCCATACCTTCGCGCAGTGAGACCAACTCAAGGTCACTGTTGGGCACTTCAATGCCTATATAGGATTTGCCCGGCACGGGGGTTTCCATGCGCACATTGCGCACAGAAAGCGCCAGGGCGATATCACCGGCATGATTGCTGATCTTGGAAATCATCACCCGCTTGGGGCCAGCACGGCGGTCGAGCAAACCCGGTTCAAGGCAGAACTGGGTAAAGGTGGGACCATGATGGATTTCCACCACTTTGGAAGGCGCACCTAGAGATCCCAGGGTTTCTTCGATGATACTGGCGCGGTTCTTATCCACATCTTCGCGGAAATTCTTCCTGGTTGGCAAGTCAAGCATGTCACCAATGGCAGGGGGAGGAAAAGCTGATTTCCCGCTCTTGCGCCTTACCTGGAGTCCGCCATTAAGTGAAAAACCAGGGTCTTTCTCCTGGCTGCGTTTTTTTTGTAACGGAAACTTATGAACCGCCTCTTTGGTCGAATCTCCCGATTGATTGTTTTGCTTAAAGGGGATGAAGACGGATTTATCCAGCACGGTGGCGGAATTGACTGCTGATCTACCACCCGTTTCCTTTTTCAAGGTTGAAAGTTGATCAACCCCGTTGGAAACCAGTTGCCCGGTTTTACGGGCGGAAGTAGAAAATTTTTGGAAAAGGTCCGGGATGGCAAGGTCCAAAGTCAACACCAGCGCGATCAACAACCAGGCCAGCAGGACGATGAAACCACCCCAATCCCCCAGGGTGATGGTCAATAACCGTTCAAAGACGGCACCCAATACTCCCCCACCCTGACCGGTCTGCGCCAGTTCCCAGCCACCACCAAAAAGCCAATGCAACCAGGTGAATAAATTGAAAACAAGCAAACCAACTCCCAGCTGCCTTTGAGTGGAAAGGCGGGGAAGCCGTTGTTCTTTACGAAACAGCGTCCAAATACCCAGCAGCAAGAGGGCAAAGGGAACCAGAAAAGCGGCATATCCAGCCACGAATTGCAGGAATTTGGAAATTCCGCCCAACATGCCGCCCTCTCCGCCGGTAATGAGACTGACCAGGGACAATAAACCCAGGAATGCCAAAACGATTCCGAGAATGTCCTTTTTGCGTTCCGGTGAAATACTGCTCACCGACCGCGATAATTTGCGGGCAGCCCTGCCGATGCTCTCACCTTTCCTGGTCGGTTTAATGGTGATCAGCGGGTTTTTACGGGTTTGTTTTTTGCGGGAGGAATTTCTAGTCACAATTAATCCGAAATCTTGTTCTAATTATAGCATTGGGGTAAAAAATATCCCCAACACACATATTACCCAATTTTTCGGCGAACCAGCAGTGCCAGGAAAGCAGCTACGACTGCCAGTAAGGCAAAACCGATCTGCAGAAACCGCAAAGCATCGTGAGAGACCGATCCTTTTTCGACAGGCATTGGAAAGAGAGTGGGAACAACACCTCTTTGAGCGGAAGGAGGAATACCCAGGATCGGGCCTGCGCCATTTACCGGTGGTACCGTTTCCAATTCGGGTGTAACCGCCTGTTCAAGCATGGGAGCTGTAAGAGCTTCATCCGGGGCTTTCTTGGCATTTTCCAAAGGAGCAGCCTGCGGGGCAGCATCTGCCCCGGATGGTTCGGCAGCCCCTCCGCCACCTCCCCCGCGACCAAAAGCTTCCGCCTGTGGTGAGCCCCAGGTGATGATGACCGGTTTATCAGCTGATGGTTCCGAGAGAACCGCGGCTACGGGTGACTGCGCTGCCAGGTCGGCAGGAGGTGCAGCCATCCTCAGCGAAGGCAGGAAGAAGTCCATCGCCAGCAGGACCATTAAGACCAACGCCGCGCCGACGGCAGAAAAACGAAAGGCCTGGAAATATTGATACAGGTCAAACCTGGGTCTTTTCACCCCAAGCGGAATGGAAAAGTTCCGCGGTACCGGGTGATGAGGCAATGCTTTTAAGATGAGTTTGGTACGCTGCAGTCCCTGTAACGCTGTTTGTAATCCCTCTTCCAGCACAAGGCGCGCCTGAAGGTGCTTCAGTTCAGAAGGGGAAAGCTGATTATCCAAATAGGATGAAAGCAGCTCAAAGTCACTGGCGGAAATGTTCTTAAGCATGGCTGCTGTCACCTTTTTGACGATACGATTCGGGTAAAAGTTCCCATGCGCCCTGCAGGCAATCCTGCACGGCCAGGCGGGCGCGCGCCAAACGACTTTTCAAGGTGCCAATTGGCTTGCCAATGACCTGGCTGGCTTCCTGGTAATCAAATCCCTGCACATCCACCAGGAGCAGGGCTGTGCGAAAATCAATGCCCAGTTCCCCAATGCAATTCATGATGGCATTTTCCAATTCTGACTTTGCCAGCCGATCCTCCGGCAGGTCACTTTCATCTTTCAAAACGGGCGGATCATCCATCTCCTCGCCATCTTCATCCATACGCTCAATCGGCAGGCTGGGCTGCCTTTTTTGGCGGCGCAACTCATCATAGCAGCGGTTGGTGACGATCCTGGCCATCCAGGCACGGAATGAACCACCGCGGAATCCGGACAGCGCGCGAAAAGCAGCCAGGAAGGATTCCTGGGTGACATCCTCCGCCAGCTTTTCATCCAGGAGAATGCGCAGCGCCAGGTTGAACATCTGCTGCTGGCAGGCGAGCACCAGCTGGTTGAAAGCAGCGGCATCACCCCGCCGGGCGTTTTGGACTAATTCTTTTTCGTCAAACATGATCCAAGGTAAGACTAAAGAGATATGAGGGGCATTATAACTTACCAAAAATGGAAAAGACAGCCAATGATATAATCATGAAAACAAAGACCAGCCCGGGTATCCAACCCGGCCGCTTGAAAAGCAGGTTGCTCCCGCAGGGGCTGCAAAGCCGTAAGGGAGACGGAGACGCCGTTACCGTCCAATGAGACTGAGCAAATCAGTGAAAGCAGGTGGCACCACGAACACCCCTCGTCCTGCAGATTGGAGGGGTGCCGTTTTTTAACGAGGAGAAAGAAAATGCTGGATATCAAATTGATCCGTGAAAAACCCGACCTGGTACGGGAAGCACTTAAAAAGCGACAGCTTGATCCCGCCATGGTGGAAGAGGTGCTGGCAGTCGACAGTAAAAGAAGAAAACTGCTGGTGGAAGTGGAAACACTGAAATCCGAACGGAACAGCGTCTCCAAACAAATCAGCCAGTCCAAGGAAAGCAATGAGCGGGAGGAGAAGATTGCCGCCATGCGGGCTGTGGGTGACCGTATCACTGCATTGGACGAACAGGTGCGCCAAATTGATGAAGAACTCAACCGCCTGGTGTCAGTCATTCCCAACATTCCGGATGAAGATGTGCCAGTGGGGAAAGATGAAAAAGATAATCCGGTGGTCCGCACCCAAGGCGAGAAACCCGTTTTTGATTTTGACCCTCTGCCGCACTGGGAACTGGGAACACGGCTGAACATCCTCAACTTTGAACAGGGCGTGAAGATCACCGGTTCGCGCTTTTATGTGCTCAGCGGTGCCGGCGCCAGGTTGCAGCGCGCCCTGATCAGCTGGATGCTGGACCTGCACAGCCGTCAGGGGTACCTTGAAAAATATCCGCCCTTCCTGGTGAAAGGCGAAACGCTGTTCGCCTCCGGCCAGCTGCCCAAATTCGTGGACAACCTGTACAAGGACCACGAAGAGGACCTATGGATGGTGCCCACCGCCGAGGTGCCATTGACCGGGCTGCACATGGGTGAAGTGCTGGACGGCAACAAATTACCGCTGCGCTATACTGCATACACGGCTTGTTTCCGGCGTGAAAAAATGAGCGCCGGGCGCGATGTGCGCGGCATCAAGCGCGGACATCAATTTGACAAGGTGGAGATGTACTGCTACTGCCGGCCGGAAGATTCAGAGAAGGAACTGCAAAAAATGCTGGCAGATGCCGAAGAGACCTGCGCCCTGCTCGGCCTGCCCCACCGCGTGGTGCAGCAATGCACCGGCGACCTGGGATTCAACGGTAAAAAGGCTTTCGATGTGGAAGTTTGGGCAGCCGGCTGCGGCGAGTGGCTGGAAGTATCCTCTGTTTCCAATGTGGGTGATTTCCAGGCCAGGCGGGCCAACATCAAATTCAAAGATTCAGACGGCAAGAAAGATCACCCGCATACATTGAATGGCTCTGGTTTGGGTATGCCCCGTACGCTTATAGCCGTTTTGGAAAACAACCAGCAAAAGGATGGTTCAATCCTCGTACCGGAAGCATTAAAACCATGGATGGGCGGAATTTCTCGCATCGAACGGGAAGACTGATTCCCGCATACTAATCAATGATAAACACGAGAGAGAGAGCAATCAGCTCTCTCTTATTTTTTCTGACGGACATTGAATGCCTGGAAGAGGGCTATGGAACCCGCCACAGCAGCATTAAGGGAGTCCATGCGGCCTGTCATCGGCAGGCGCGTCAGAAAATCACAGGATTTGCGGGTCAATTCGCGCAAACCCTGTCCTTCACTGCCAACCACCAGCGCCAGCGCTCCACGCAGATCAACTGTGGCGATATCCCGCGCTTCGGCTGAGGATTCCAAACCAACCACCCAGACATTATTTTGTTTGAGAGCCTGAATGGCTTGCGCCAAATTGGACTGGGTAATGAGCAAATGTTCACTGGCGCCTGAGGAAGCATGTACGACGGCAGGGGTGACCCCCACTGCACGATGAAAGGGGATGACGATGCCATGCACTCCAAAAGCCACGGCACTGCGGATGAGCGTGCCAAAGTTTTGCGGATCCTGGAGGACATCCAAGATGAGAATGAAAGGTGGTTCATTCGCAGTTTGGGCCAAATCCAGCATATCCGCAACATCCGCATAGGGATAATTGCCAACCTGCAAGGCCACGCCCTGGTGGTTTTCTGTAATTTTATTTAATTCAGTACGATCAACAACCCCCAGGGGTATCTTTTTCTTAAGGGCCAGAGCCTTGATCTCATCCAACCTGCCCTGTTCTTCGAGCCCGCGGGCAAATTTTAATTGAAAGAAAGTTCTTCGCCCGGATTTAAGGGTTTCAAGAACAGGATTGCGTCCGCTGATCCATTCCTTCATTTCCAATGCCAGGTGCTGCCGGCTTTGGAATCTTCGATGACCACCCCCAGCGATGCCAGCCGGTCGCGGATCAAATCTGAAAGCGCCCACAATTTTTGCTCCCGGATTTCCTTGCGAACTTCCGCCAACAGTTGGATGAATTCGTCGGCAGCATGTTCACCATGAGCTGCTTCGAGGCGAAGGCCAAGAATACCCGCCAACTCCAGCAGGGTGGATTGACCCGGCTGCAGCTGTTCATCCGTGGCGCCTTCATCGCGCAGCTGGTTGATCAATCGGACGAGATTGAACATAACGCTCAATGAGCCGGATGTATTGAAATCATCCTGCATGAAGGTTTCAAAATCAATCCTGGCTTTTTCAACTTCAGCCTTCAATTTGGATTCTTTATCGGCAGAAATCGCGGCAGCTCCCGGTTGGGCAGGTTTGAGGGCAGTACGCAGTCTTTCCAGGGCACTCTCCGTCTGGACGATCACCTCATCATTGAAAACAAGCGGATTATGGTATCCGCCATTCAAGACCATCATGCGCAGGACATCTGCAGGATGTTGGGAAATAAACTCTTCAATGGTCACCAGGTTTCCCAGTGATTTGGACATCTTTTCCCCGCTGAATTGCAGCATGCCATTGTGAATCCAGTAGCGGGCAAAGGGTTTGCCGGTGGCGGCCTCTGACTGGGCAATTTCATTCTCATGGTGCGGGAAAGATGAGGTCATTCCCGCCACCATGGATGTCAATCTGTTCACCCAGGTGAGCCATGCTCATGGCTGAGCACTCAATATGCCAGCCGGGACGACCCTTACCCCAAGGGCTATCCCACGCCGGTTCCCCGGCCTTGGCGGCTTTCCATAGGGCGAAATCCATCGGGTCTTCCTTGCGTTCATCCACATCAATCCTGGCACCTGCCTGCATATCCTCCAACTTGCGCCCGGAGAGTTTGCCGTAATCTTTCATCTTGCGCACACGGAAATAAACATCCCCATCCTTGGGATAGGCATATCCTTTTTCAATCAATACCTGCACCAGGTGAATAATATTGGGCATTTCTCCCGTTGCACGCGGGTTGACGGTTGCAGGTTCGATATTCAGCTGCTGCAGATGCTGATTGTATTCCTGGATGTAGGTCTGCGAAAGCTGAAAGGGATCCACTTTGAGCGCATTGGCACGCTGGATGATCTTGTCATCCACATCGGTGTAATTCATCACATGGCGTACTTCATAACCGGCATGTTCCAGATAACGGCGGATGACGTCAAATACCAGGGCAGACATGGCATGGCCAACATGGGCTTTGGCATAAACGGTCAAACCGCACACATACATCAGCACCTTGCCCGGCTGGAGGGTTTCAAATTTCTCCTTTTTTCTGGTTAAGGTGTTGTAGATCTGGATAGCCATTTGCGCTCCTATTTGCGGCGTTTCTTATCCTTAAGATCGTTTTCCGCCGGTTTGGCGAAGATCATTCTGCCGGCAGCCGTTTGAAGAACCTTGGAAACGACCACATTAATTTCCTTGTTTAGTAACTTTTGGCCCTCTTCAATGACCACCATGGTGCCGTCATCCAAGTAAGCCACTCCCTGCCCAACTTCTTTCCCCTCCTGGATCACCCGCACTGGCAGCATCTCCCCGGGCATGAGGATGGATTTGACCGCATTGGCTAAATCATTGATGTTGAGGATCTGGACACCCTGTAATTCAGCAATCTTGTTCAGGTTAAAGTCATTGGTAAGAATGGGGATATGCATTTGGCGGGCAAGTGAAATAAGCTTCTCATCCACATCGCGCACTCCCTCCACGTCCAGGTCAACCACCGTCACGGAGATGTTTTTATCCTTTTGAAGCTGGGAAACCACATCCATGCCTCTACGGCCGCGCTGGCGGCGGAGATTCTCGGCAGAATCCGCCACATATTGAAGTTCATTTAAAACGAAGCGGGGGATGAGCAAACCGCCCGGGAGAAAACCCGTCCTGGCAATATCCACGATGCGCCCGTCAATGATGACGCTGGTGTCCATGAGGATTGCCTTTTGCTTAGTCACACGCGATGGAGATTCAGAGGATGATGCCCGTGATTGGCGCCGGAAAGTTTTAAACAGATCCCCAAAATCGCGGGAACGCGAATCGGAGATGGCAATGCCCAGATAGCCAAAAATCAAAACGGCGACAAAAGGTAGTACTTCCTTGAATGGAGAGGGAAGCTGGGAGATGGGAATGGTCACCAGAGCAGCCAGGATCAATCCAACCACCAAACCGATCAAAGCAAACAAGAGTGTCTGCCCGGAGATCTTGGACAGGTAGGAGCTAATCCAAAGCACGGGATGCAATGAGATGTAGGGAAAAACAAGGAAACCGATAAATCCGAGCAAGGCTGCCGCGCCGATTTGGTATGGAATCAGGCTAATAAATTTTAGCGCCAGAAGCTCCGTGATGGGTGCAACCAAAATAAAACCGATAATTGCAAAAACGATAAGTCCAATAAAGCGAAAAATAAGTTCTGCTTTTTTCATTTCAAATCCTTTCATCAATTGTTAAGGTGCAAAATAATGGAATAATTGCACTATAAAATCATAATAACACGAGCGAGCACTGAAGTCAATCAGAAATGTATAAGATATTATTAATTCGGCCATAACCTTCAGTTGTCAATTAATTGACAGTGCCCTGACAGCATGCTACAATTTGAAACTGCATGCCCCCATTGTCTAGCGGTTTAGGACGCGGCCCTCTCAAGGCCGAAACATGGGTTCGAGTCCCATTGGGGGCATATTCTTTTTGGTGGTAACCAAAACATTCCCAGTATTTTTGACGAATCGCGGATGCTTGAATATATTCGTTAATTTAATCTTGCAATGCATTCAACGCACCTTGCATCCTTATCAACCCTCAGGGGTTATATATATGGGGAAATAAATAGGTCAAATCAATTGTTTTGGAGGAAAAAATGAAGTGGAAAGCACCGATGAAAGTTACTTGGATCATCGCAGTTATATTGGGCGTACTGGGAACCCTCCCGGAATTGGGAGTTAAGCTTCCTGCACCATTGGGCGGATATTCAACTTTTTTTCTGATTGCTGCCTGGGTTTTATTGGCAGTTGCCACCGTAGTGAAGGGTCTTTAATTTTGTAAATCTTTCCTGTTGAAGGAATACGACCCGGACCAAAAACAATGAGGTCTACTTTTCAGTAGACCTCATTTTTATTTATTGGGTGGTTTTAGATGCAGAATACTGATTCCTATCTAATCCACAGAACAAACCCGTACTTTCAAATTAAACTGCTAAAACCTTCATTCTGAACGAATCGAAAATCAGTTCGATCAACCTCTCCTGGCAAACCATAAATTAGTGGCAGTTAATACCCGGTAAAATGGGTATGTGATAGAAGATCCTATGCCAAATAGCAGAAAACCATTTTAGGGGATCATTTCATCATTTGGCGTAAAGCCAATCATTAAATTGGTCTTCCAAGCTACATTGACAGGCTTTCTCCGCCTCTGCTCGAAAATCCAACGTAGAAACATTTCCCCATAAGAATTTTTGATAGTAAGCAGATAGGAATTTTTCAAATGCATCCATGCCCATACTTTCCTGGAGCGCCAGGATGAACAGCGGAGCCCGGCCGTAAATGATAGCCGAATAATCCCTTTCGTTATACGCCGCAACCGGCTGACCGATGGGGATCGGCTGGGATTGGATGCGCATCCAACGCTGGTGGAAGGATTGTTCACTCTGATAAGCCGCCTGTTCTCCTCCCGTATTCAAAAAGTACAATCGGCTGGCAAATTGAGCCATACCTTCGTCCAGCCAGGGTTCCATCACCTGATTGCTGCCGATCATGTTGAAAAACCATTGGTGGGCAATTTCATGGGCGGCGGTAAATTCAAGATTGGAACGGACACCCTCCCGTCCGTGAGGATCATAAAGATCAATGGATATGGTGGCAATGCCTGAATATTCCATGCCGTAAGCATTGTGCATGGGGGCACTGACCAGATCCAATTCGGTGTATGGATAAGGACCAAATTCTTCTGAAAATATTTTCAAAGCATTTTCTGCAAATGAAAGCACCTGGTCAGATGAGGATTGATTTTCTTTTGGGGCATAGCTGGTGATGACCACATCCTGCCACTTGCGGGTCGTGGCCTGGAAATTGGGGCTGCCAGCCAGGTAAAAATCACGCACCGGGCCAGCCTGGAAAACCTCCAGACGCCTGCCGTTTTTTACCTCCTGGAAAACACGGGTACCAGAGGCTGCCATTACCAGCGATTGCGGAGCATCCACCGTGACCTCAAAAAAAGAGGAATCGGTGTAAGTTAGATCGCCAATGGTGTTTGGTTCATACACCCGCCAGCCATCCTGCTCATAAACCGGAACGAGAGGGATGAATTGATAAAGAGAAAGGATTTCATCGGCATAAACAAACAAACCATAGCTAAATGTGAAATCCGTAGGAACTTTTAATTCGAAATCCAGTTGAATGACCGCTTCACCACCCGGTTTTAATGGAACCGGAAAGTTCAACTTTACGGCAGTATCATGCCACATATAAAGAGGTTGTACGCCTATCCCATCAATACTGATATTTTTAATTTTGAGATAAGAGCCAAAAGCATTAGGATAAAGCTGCAAGTAGAACTCTTTCAAATCTGAATTTTCGTTATTGTAATAACGGATCGATTGCTTGCCAGTCATTGACTGGTAATCGTCAGCGATGACAATTTGCACCTGATAAAAGCTGGCTTTATCCAATGACTGTGGAAGCTGCCGGTACTGGGAGCGCAAATTTGACTGAATGATGCCTTGAATACCCGAAACAAATTGAGGAGATGACAAATTCGTATCGGCGGTTTTGGCAGCATTACTTAAATTTATCTCCGTACAGGAGGAGATGAGAAAAATCGACAGGAATACTAAGATGGTCCTAAAGTATTTGCTTAATTTCATAAAATAATCCTCATTTCCCTTGATTTAATTATAGGATTGGCGTTGCTATACAGATGAAATACTAAAATACTTTTGTGGCAATCTTCAATATAACAATTTTATTATACGAGTTAAGGCGCTGCTTTTTGCATGTGTCAATCAATTACTTGAAAATCTCCAGAATATCAAACCAGTAATCGCTGCACAAACGCCTGCGTGCACAAGATATTCGATATAAAAAAATGCATGCCTTTTACATCCAAGGAAGCAAAAAACCGCCATCCGGCGGTTTTTTGTTTTTGGCTGCAGCGCCCTTTTATCGGATTCCGAGGAGGGACGCTGCAGCACTAGGTTTACTACTACACATAGTGCACATCACCTCCTCATCCAAAGGATGGCAAAGGATTCTCAAACTACAAAATTAAGTATGGCATGAATTATGATGGCTGTCAAGCAGGCAGCTATAATGACAGGTATGGCGAATATCAACAAAAAATTCTCCTTTTTGCAACCTGGACTTCTTGGCCTTTCATCCCTGATGGTATGGTTCTGGCTAACGCACACACCCTCCGGATTGGATGGAATACTTCACGCCATTGGATATTCGGTCTGTCATCAGATCCCTTCACACTCCTTCCAGATCGGAACAGACCCATTCCCCATTTGCAGCCGCTGCGCCGGGATGTACCTGGGTGTTTTTTCAGGCATAGTCATCCTGCTGATGCAACGGCAAAGAATAATCATCCCATCAAAATGGCAATTTGCTTTTTTTGCGATACTAATTGTTGCCTGGGTCATTGATGGCGGAAATTCATTTTTCGTCAACACCCTTGGCAGAGTTACCTTCTATCAACCTACCAACTTATTGAGATTTCTCACCGGATTCGGTATGGGACTGTGCATCGCTGTTACGATTTTCTTCCTGTTCAATTTTGTGGTTTGGAAAAAACCGGGGAGTAAAGCATCATTGAAATGGCCTGTTCTCCTACAAATGGTTTTGGCAGGGATTCTTTTTTTGATCTTAATCAACTGGCAAAATGAAATCCTGATGCGAATTTTCTCGTATATAAGTGTGATGACAATCTTAACGCTATTGGTTACTCTCTATACCATCATCTGGGTCATCTTATTGCACAAGGAGAATAGTCATATAAAATGGAAAGAATTGTCTTTTATTGCCAATCTTGGTTTTGTTTCTGCAATGGCACAGATCATCCTGCTTGATATGGTTCGTTATTCAGTAACAGGAAGCTGGCTTAACACCTTACAATAAAATATTAAAATCGGAGTGAAGTAATGGAAACATTGTTGGGTATTTTTTCTGCTTTTGGATTATCAGCCAGCGCCGGGCTGAATGCCTATATCCCCCTGCTGGTGGTGGCGCTGATGGCCAAATTCACCAATTGGATCCACCTGGAGGCTCCCTGGGACGCACTAACCAGCTGGTGGATCATAGGAATACTTTCTGTCTTGCTCTTAATTGAATTCTTTGTCGATAAAATACCGGTTGTGCACCATGTGAATGACGCCATTCAGACCCTTATTCGCCCGGCTGCCGGTGCAATCGTCTTTGCAGCCAATACCAATATCGTCTCGGGTATCAGCCCGGTGGCAGCCCTGGCACTGGGCTTGGTGATGGCTGGCAGCGTGCATGTCACAAAATCCGCTGTCATCCGGCCGGCAGTGGGTGTGGCCAGCGGTGGAACCGCCAATGTGCCGGTCAGTATGGCAGAGGACGCCACCTCCACCGCCGTGTCGATCGCCTCCATCGTTGCCCCGCTGGTGGCATTTCTGCTATTGGTTGTCTTTGCCAGCTGGGCTATTTATTATTTCTTTCTCAGGGAAAAACCTGAACCCCCCAAAAAACGCAAAACCCAATAGGTATTATTAATCCCGCCCCAGCAGAGAGTCAAAGCTAAAAAGGGCGGGATTTTTTAATATGGTTTGCAGCTGAGCCAAACCTGACCGGGCTTGTTGCGCATCCGTGGTAGATAAATTGAGCGATAAGAACTCATCTTCATCCAGAACGAGCTGACGACCATCCGGGTAAACCAGCAAATCCAATGCCAAGTCATCGTAAGCAATGGAATCATGATCAATTTCAGCCGGCCGGGTGACATTGCAGTACCAGCACTTGACTTCATCCGAGTCACGATCATGGATCTCGTAAATATTAAACCAATGGTCGAACAAATAGAGTTCCAAAAAGCGGTCATTTTGCTTAAAAACCAACCCATGAAAAGGCAGGTCTGGACGGTTAAATGCCGCTTGCACCAATACGCCCTTGCTGTTTTTTTTCACCATCCGACCTGGATAGCGCCAAACTTCTACGCCAAACTGGTTGCGTTTGATCAGTGAAATTTCATTTTGCATAGCATAAAACCGAATCGACAGGATAATGTATTTTTATGTTTGCACCGATCTCTTTCTGTTGACGAGAAAAAAAAGAAATGAATTGGTTTTCACCTACTGCCACTTGTATGTGAAAACCATCCGATTGGAATGTCACATCCATTACCCGGCCTGTTATCACATTATGGTTCATATTCCCTTTTATTGGCTTGGAACGATCCGGTTTGAGCACCAGTACAACTTTTTGACCTTTCACCAAAGGCAGGTCGGACTTTTGGCAATGGAATAATCCATGAGAAGTCATCACCTCTAATGGTGAGGTTTTTTGCACCGTTCCCTGCAATTGATTATCCAAACCCAGGAAACCAGCCAGCCATAAGGAACGTGGGAAAGCCAGAATTTCCCTTGCGCTGCCCTGCTGGTGAATCCGGCCTTCATGCAGGATAGCCAGTCGGTCAGCGATAGTAAAGGCCTCCTGCTGGTCATGGGTCACATAGATGGAAGGAATACGCAGTTGGTGAAGCAGGGTACGCAGTTCTTTACTTAACTCGTCCTTCATTTTTTTATCCAGGGCTCCCAACGGTTCGTCCAGCATCATAAAGCGTGGTTCCGGTGCCAAAGCGCGTGCCAGGGCAATGCGCTGCTGTTCACCACCGGATAGGTCGGAAACCCGGCGTGATTTAAAGGATGACATTCCCACCAGGCGGAGCACCTGCTTAACCCGCGTGGCAATTTTTTCTTCGTTCATTGCACGCATGCGCAAACCAAAGGCAATGTTTGAAAATACATCCAGGTGGGGGAAGAGGGCATAATCCTGGAACATCAAACCAAAATTGCGCAAATGAACCGGGATTTCATCAATGGGTTCCTTCTGCCAGAGAATTTGCCCCTTTTCCGCTTTTTCCAAGCCGGCAATGATGCGCAGGAGGGTACTTTTTCCGCTGCCGGATGAACCAAGCAGGCAAAGGATCTCTCCCTCGTGTACAGATAAATCAACCCCACAAAGAAGATTTTTTCCCTCATATTCTTTATAGATGGATTTGATTGAAAGAAGTTCCTGCATATTTGATCCTGAATTATGAATTTATGGAGGACAATTTGTCAACCAGGAACATCACCAACGCACACAACAGCATCAAAATGGTTGCCATGGCCATCGCCTGACCATAGTTCATGGCACCCGGCTGACCCAGAAAGCGGAAGATGGCAACCGGCAAGGTAGGGAGATCAGGTCTGGATAAGAAAGCCGTAGCCCCAAACTCGCCCAGTGAGATGGCAAACGAGAACAAAGCCGCCACAACCATGGCGCGGGTTATGAGTGGTAATTCCACTTTGGACCATACTTTCCACGGTGAGGCACCCAGGATGGCTGCCGCCTGCCGCAGGGAATCGGGAATGGAAGCAAGAGCTGGCTGTAATGTGCGCACAACAAAAGGCAATGCCACCAGACTATGAGCAATGGGGATCAGGATCGGATAGGAATTCCTGGCATTGGGCAGCGAACCGAAAGTGATGATGAAACCCAAACCAAGGGTGACGGCCGAGGTACCCATTGGCAGCATGATAAGCGGACTAAGTATTTTCTCCCAGACACTTTTGCTCATCAGGGCGAAACATGCCAGGCTGCCAAAAAATAATGCAATCACACTGGCAGCCAGAGCATAGAGTAATGAATTTCGCAGAGCAATAACCGGCGGGACATAGAACAGTGATTGCTGGCGATTTACAAATAACTCGCGGTAAAAATTCAATGTAAAACCAAATCCGTTGCTGCCAGGAATGCCAGCGGATTGAATATCCATAATTGAGCGAAAGGCCAGTGAAAGCAGCGGGATGGTAAAAAGGAAAATCATAACGACCAAAACAAGCCAGAAATAAACCCTATCCCACCAGTATCTGACTGGTCGGTAAGCGATTTGCGATGTTCGCGGTTTGACAGGAACAGGCAGACCACCCCCGCCCGATAAAATTAAAATAGTAAGTATGATCGTACAGCCCAATTGAATGATCGAAAGCCAGGCAGCCAGCGGCAGATTAAGCAGCTGCATGGTCTGAAAATAAATTTCCACCTCCAAGGTCACCAATTGGGCTCCACCCATCATCAGGATGACACCAAAACTGGTGAAATCGAACAGGAAGACCACCAGGGCAGCAGACCCAAGCGACGGTTTGATGAGTGGAAAAATGACCTTCCAAAAATTCTTCCAGGGAGAGGCACCCAATACGCGGCTCACCTGATCGAGATGCGGGTCAAGTTGTTCGATGGCCGAAGAAACCATGCGTATGATGATAGCCGAGTTGTAAAAGACATGCGCAAGCAGGATGGCGGACAGGGTGTTCATGACCTGGAGGGGCGGTTGGGATAATTGAAAAACCTGCATCAGGAAAATGTTCAGCATGCCACGTGAACCGATGATCGAATTAAATGCGACCGCGACAACAACAGTGGGCAGGATGAAAGGCAGGGTGGTCAGCAAACGGATGATATTTTTTCCCCTGAAAGCATACGTTCCAAAGAAATAAGCCAGCGGAAGACCAACCAGGATGGTCAGGATGGTGGATAAACCGGCTTGAAAAATCGTAAAACCGACGATGTTACCTATCCTTGCCCAGGGCAGCTCCTGCCAACCCTGACCTGCATCGCGCAAGGCTGTATTAAAAATCGCAGCCAACGGATAGAAAAAGAAAACACCAAGGAAGGCTGCCGGAAGCAACCAAAACCAAAATCGGGTCCGCTGCAAGCCGCTATCCTCCTATTCCAGCACAGTTTTTCGCCATTGGGCAATCCAATTATCCAATTTAGCTGCAATCGAATCAAGCGCCAACCCAGCGGACTTTTGAGGCAGTTGGGCATATTTCACAAATTCATCAGGCAAGGCGGCATTGGGATTCACGGGGAATACGAACATTTTCAAGGGTATATCTTCCTGGAATGAACTGCCCAGTAAGAAATCCATAAATTTCCGGGCAAGGGGAAGGTTCTTTGTGCCTTTAAGAATACCAGCGAATTCGATTTGCCGAAAGCACATGCCATCCCCTACCAGGGAAGCTGTCGGCGATTCATCCAGTTTGGCAGTAGCAAAGATCACTTCAGCCGCCGGGCTGGTATTATACGAAACCACCATCGGTTGAGGCCCCTGGCCGGAAGAACCTGAAAAATTGGTGTAATAAGCTGTTTCCCAGTCATTGACCACAGCAACATTGTTTGCCCGCAACTGGCGCCAGAAATCCAAATAACCGGGATCACCATAATTGGCAATCGTCGCCAGCAGAAAGGACAATCCGGGTGAAGATACAGCTGGATTCTGCACCACCAGGAGACCATGGTATTCCGGTTTGAGCAAGTCGTCCAATCTATGGGGGATGGATAATTGGTTGCGGGCAAAATACGCTTTATCGTAATTGATGCAAACATCCCCAAAATCAATCGGTGATACCTGATGGGTTTTATCCAGCTGAAATTCCTCCGGGATCGCATCAAGCATGGGGGATTGATAGGGCTCAAAAATCCCAGCATTCAATCCTCGCGAAAGGAAGGTGTTGTCAATACCATAAAAGATGTCCGCCAGCGGCGCTGACCTGGTCAGGATGGCCTGGTTGAGAGCTGAACCCGCATCACCGCTCAGGATGAAATTGACCTTGATATTATTCTCTTTTTCAAACGCCTGAATCACCGATTCACTGACAGCAAAACTGTCATGGGTCATCACATTCAACTGGACAGGCCCAGCTTGTGCACAAGCTGATACAAGCAAAGCAAGCATAAAAATTGACAATAAGATTTTGATTTTCATTTCCATTCATCTCCTTTCGTGAATTTTTTTTGAGAATGCAATACTAATAATTGCCCTTCCTGGATTTGAATCAAAGCAGTAGTTCCCAACATCACATTGCTGATCCCCCTGGTTTGGTAAGGCAATAAATTTTCATGGCATAGAGGGTATTTAAGACCTTTGGTGAAAATACCTTTAACCACTCCAAGGATAGCCACCAAAGATACCCGGTCCCCAAGGGGACCTTTTATTTCCAAACCGGCAGGATAACGTTTAGCGGTCATCAGCCAGGCATGGGTGGCACCGTCGTCCAAGCTCACATCGCAATCCTCGAGAAATGGAGCCGCCAGCAGAGAAAGATTGCCAAGGGTGTGATCCAGGCGGCCTCCCAAAGCAGCCACGACCAGGATGGATTTGAAGCGCCTATCGACCGCTTCCAGCAGGGCAAGTTCCAGATCGGTCTCATCTTTTTCCGGGGGGAATGTTTTGATCTCCACACCGGCGCGAGTGAGCGCCTGTTGTTCACCATCCGGCAGGGAATCCAGATCGCCAATGACCAGATGAGGCAGCAGTCCGAGCGCCTCCAGGTGGCGGTGACCACCATCCGCCGCAATAAGGAAATCGTCATTGTTCAGGCAGGCTTTAACCCGACCTGCATTTTGCATTTCGCCATTGGCAAAAATCACCGCTCTTTTCAAACAAAAAACTCCCTTGCCTGCGGGGGAGTTTTTCTTGTTTTTTTGCTCCCTACGCCGGCATTATCCGGATCAGGTTAAGCGGGTCGAGGACTTGCGCGTCCTCCTCTCAGCCTGGCATTTCAGGCTCCCCGGGTGCTACAGTGATGATTATATATTTAAATATTCAAGTGTCAACCTTCTCAAGCGGGTAGGAAATCTAAGGGAGTACCCCAGCCACTGGCGATTGATGCTGCAATTGCTGCAGCCTTTTCTGGGCGAGGGATTCCTGGAAATGAGCCGGGCGGCGGGCGCCCAAACTCTCCACTATAAAAGAGGCGGACACCGCTCCATATGCGGCTGAAAGAACAGGATCACGGGTGAAGAGATAGCCAGCCATGAACCCTCCACAAAAGGCGTCCCCCGCCCCGGTCACATCCACCAGGGATAGATCCGGCACCACGCCGACAAGCCATTTCTTTTTATTTTCCCTATCCACCACCCAGGCACCGCGGCTGCCGCACTTAATGACCGCCAGGGAAACACCGCAGATCGAAATCCACGGCCAGAGATCATCAATTTCATCAGAATCCACGCCGCTGAGCATTTGGACGTGTTCAATGCTGGGGATGAAGATGGGATTCAATTCCAGACAGTCCAAGATGGATTGGCGGTCATATTGGATAAAGTGCTTCTCCACATCCAGGGATACCAGCGCACCCTTGCTTGAAAAATAGCGGGTTAATTCCAACTGCTGTTTTGGAGCGGAGGGAGCCAGGTGAACCAAGGGCACATCCAGCCATTGCGGCGGGATATCTTCCACACCCGGGCACAAGACAGTGTTTAACGATTCATCATCCCATCTGAATTCCCTGGCACCATTCCTGGCGTAAAAAGCGCGGGCATGCAAACTCGGACCATCATAAGCCATCAGACCAGCCCAATCGGTCATCTCCGGTCGGCAGGTCGCCAGATGCATTTTTTCATACGGGTAATCCCGCCCGACAATGGTCACCACACCTGTTTTAACCGGCCAGATGGATGCCCCCAGCGCAGAGTAAATCGAATCGCCTCCGGGAATGCGTTCAGCAACCAAGCCCTCCCCTTCCCGATTGATATCGTCGATGGTCGCCTGCCCAATGACCAATAAATCCGGAATTAAATGGGGTGAAGTTTTTCCGCGAAGGTCTTTAACTAATTTCATTTATTTTTCATTCCAAGGGGAGATATGTGACAACGAAGCAGACCAATTGATGGTCACCTTTTGTTGAACCTGAAAATTCTACTACATAGCGGTAATGGCAGTCCATCCAACCAAAAATTTCCAGGAGGATGCCCTTGAAGAAATTCGCAATGAGCGCATGATCCTGGTTCACAATTGGAGTTGCCAATTGTATTTGCCAAAAAGTCTTTTGCCGGGAGATGGAAAAAGTTAGATTAAGTTCCTTTTTCAGCCATTGAAAAAAAAGTTCCAACGAATTATCCACCCTTTGATGGAATGGCAGTAACCTAAACTCAAGCGAATTGTTCATGATTTCTTCAGGGCGAGTCCAGCGCAGGTAATGAAAAAAGACCTTGCCGATCCGCTGGCTGAATCCCTGGGCGGCAACCGGGTGGTAATCATACAAAAATTTGGATAATAATTTCAGCAAGTCAGCCGTGGTAAAGACGGGAACGGAAAATAGAATAGAGAGCGTCACGTCCGCTTTTAATTTTTCTTCAAAAACCTGCTGCCCAAGAATGTCGACCGTGGAATAGAGCAATGCCTCTGAAATCTTATTGATAACTTTCAAATTTAAATCACCAAGTGGGTTCATTGTTCAGTTTTGCGGAGTAGGTATAATTTCTAACGAAGCAAATTTTACTTGAAATCACCAGAAAATTTAATGCAGCCATACAAAACCATCGTGATATTTAATCCGGCGGCGAACAAGGGGTATGCCGGGCGGCTGGAAGCGTCTTTGAAAGAAGAATTGCAGGATCGAGAAAACCTTGCCTGGCATAGAACAACGAAAGCCGGTGAAGGCAGGGCGATTGCCCAAAAAGGAGTCAGCGACGGATATGACCGCATCATTGCCATCGGTGGAGATGGCACCACCGCAGAGGTGATCAACGGCATACTTTCATCACCCTCAGGAAAGCGAACCATTCTCGGTATCGTGCCAGTTGGATCGGGCAATGATTTTGCGGGGGGATTGGGGATATCAACAAACCCAAAAGAAGCGCTCTGGAGAGCGCTCGAAAACAAAACAAGGATGGTGGACATCGGCACGCTGCAAACCGATCATACGGACATCTATCATTGGATCAATGTAGTCGGCATCGGTTTTGACGCCGTGGTGGATATCCACACGCGCAACATGCCTGTCTTTTCAGGATTCTGGTTGTATTTTTTCAGCGCGCTTAAAACGATCGTGCAAAACCACAACCCCTACCAATTCATTGGCAGGATGGACAATCGCGCTTTTGAGCGAAGATTCCTAATGCTGATCATCAGCAATGGAAGACGGGAAGGTGGTGGATTCAAAATCGCCCCACGAGCGCAGCTGGACGATGGCCTGCTCGATTTTGTTGGTGTACGGGAAATTTCACGCCTGCGGATGTTGATGACTCTCCCCTATTTCCTTCAAGGAACCCAGGAGCGATTGCCCTACGTTGAAAGCGGGAACCTCAAACAGCTCGAAATCAAAACAGACCGACCGATGCAAATCCATGCAGATGGCGAAATCATTGCCGGCTTTGATTCGACCAAAACATCGCTTAAAATCGGCATTCTACCTGGCGCCATTCAAATTGCCTGCTGACCAAAATGCCCAACATTAGAACTGCCCTATCCACCCTTGATCCAGGTTTCTTAACCATCATGGCTGATTTTTGGGGATTAGAAGTAAAAGATGAGGCACAGCCCTCACTTGTCAATCAATTGGCGGACCAGATGTCCGATGTCACCCAATTTGAAGAGATGATGGATGGTGTTTCTGACCGAGCCAAAATAGCAATGGCTGAACTGGCACGCCATCTTGGCAAGATGCGCTGGGTGGAATTCTGTCGCCGTTTTGGGAGCCTAAGCGAAGCCGGGCAGGCAAAGATCGAACGCGAAAAAAGATATCTGCAAAAGGATTCAATTACTGAATTCTTGTGGTATCGCGGGCTGCTGTTCCGCGCTTTTTTTGAAGGGGATCATGAACCAATTGAATATGCCTACCTGCCGGATGAATTTATCGAATTGATGCAATTGCCCTCGCTGGCAGGCGCTGCAGCGGTATTTGGAAATCCATTTAAAGACCTTGCGAAATTAAAAATCATTCCCGCCACCAGCCACATTCTGGATCATGCCTGCACCCTGCTGGCTGCCCTGAGGGCTGATTTGAACCTAGAAGAATTCTGCCATTTCAATATTCCTGTTCGTAAGCTTTTGGAGCTGCTGAGCGCTGCCGGGATAGTGGATGGCTCACGTCAACCCAAGACGGATCAGACGCGGCGCTTTCTGGAAGCAGAGCGTTCGCAAGCATTGGCACAATTATTTCAAGCATGGGAAAAGAGTGAAACTCTCAATGAACTTTGGCTGATAGAGGAGATCAAGTGCGAAGGCAAGTGGAAGAACCGACCGCAAGCTGCCCGTAAACATCTGCTTGGATTAATAAAAGGACTCCCAAACCAGGTTTGGTGGGATCTGGATGCATTTATTGCGGATGTCCATCAATTCCAGCCCGATTTTTTAAGACCATCCGGCGATTACGATTCCTGGATCATCCGCAGCCTTTCAAGTGGGGAATACCTGCGAGGATTCATCCATTGGGATAAAGTGGAAGGAAGGTTTATCCGTAGTATCCTCACACAGTGGCTGCACTGGCTGGGCGTGACCGAACTTGCCATTTTGCCCGATAATGGAGCGGTACAAGCTTTCCGACTTTCAAGCTGGGCGAAGTATTTGCTCAACCATCAGGACATTCCCAACCTTCCCAAAGAAACAGAAAAGATCATCGTCCGTTCAAATGGCGCCATCCTCTGCCCGCTGTTGACACCCCGCGCAGTCCGTTATCAAATCGCCAGGTTCTGTGAATGGGGGGGGGTAAAAATATCTGAATATCAATATTTCCTTTCCGCCAGCAGCCTGAGCAGGGCTGAAAAGCAACAACTCCAGATCAATCAGCTTGACCGGCTGATCAAGAAACATGCCCGAACCCCCATCCCGCCAACTTTTCTTAAAGCCCTGGCACGCTGGGGAAAAAATCAACTACAGGTTAAATTGCAGGCAAGTGTCGTGTTGCGGGTGTCCAATCCGAGCATTCTGGATGAGTTGGAAAAAGGCCGGATGAAACGGTTCATTGTGGAACGGGTAAGCCCGCAGCTCATGCTGATAAAACCTGGAGGAGAAAAGGTCATTCAGCGTGCGCTGATGGAAATTGGATACTTGTCAGAGGACCAAACATCCTTATAATTTTTTTCATAAAAGAAAAAAGAGGAAGCAATGACAAAACGTTATGAGTGGATTGAAAGCGAAATCAAACGTCTGAAGGATGAGGGGCTGTATAAACAAATCCGCACCATCCAATCACCGCAAGGAGCCTGGCTGCAGGTGGATGGCAAAAAGGTGCTGAATTTCTGTTCAAACAATTACCTCGGACTGGCAAACCATCCAGAACTGGTGAAGGCAGCTGAGCAGGCATTAAGGGATTTTGGGGTCGGTCCTGCGGCAGTGAGAACGATCGCAGGCACCATTGAATTACACCTGGAATTGGAAAGAAGAATGGCTGCATTCAAACATGTGGACAGTGCGATCCATTTTCAATCCGGTTTTGCAGCCAACCTGGGAACCATCCAGGCACTGGTGAACAAGGAAGATGTGATCTTCTCGGACGAACTGAACCATGCCAGCATCATCGACGGCTGCCGGTTATCCGGTGCAAAAATCCTGCGTTACAACCACTGCGACCCTGCACACTTGCAAGCCGTGATTAACGAGAACAAAGGCACATACCGACGCGCGTTGATCATCACCGATGGCGTTTTCAGCATGGACGGCGATATTGCACCGCTGGACCGATTATGCGCGGTTGCCCAAGCCAATGATATTCTTCTGATGGTGGATGATGCCCATGGCGAAGGCGTGCTCGGAAAAGGCGGCAGGGGTATCGTGGATCATTTCAACCTGCATGGAAAAGTAGACATCGAGATTGGCACTTTTTCCAAAGCATTTGGGGTGGTGGGCGGGATCGTGGCGGGCAAAGCGATCATCATTGACTGGCTGCGGCAGAGCGGAAGGCCTTTCCTGTTTTCGTCAGCCGTCACCCCGGCAGATACCGCCGCCTGCCTGGCGGCAGTAAACCTATTGGAAAACTCAACCCAACTGGTGGACAAACTGTGGGCAAATACCCGTTATTTCAAAACGGAAATGAAGAATCTTGGCTTTAATACCGGGCAGAGTGAGACCCCCATCACACCCGTGATGCTGGGAGAAGCCAGCCTGGCTAAGCAATTCAGCCAGGAATTATTCACCACTCGGCATCTTTGCCACCCCCATCTGGTTCCCAACCGTCCCTAAAGGCAAAGCACGCATAAGGGTGATGGTTTCGGCAGCACACAGCCAACAAGATCTTGATCAGGGATTGGAGGCATTCGCCAAGGTTGGCAAGAAATTAGGCGTGATCCAATAAATCCAAAAAAATCCTGCTGCCAGGTCATTCCTCTTTACTGATTTCCTTGAAATCAGCATCAACGACATTCTCATTTTTCTCGATTGGGGTGTTGTGGTGATCATCTGTCAATTCATCCAAATGTTTGCGGACAATCTCCGGAGGACATAACTCAATAAAAAGCTGCATGCCAAACCAAAGTACAGCCGCATCATCAAATGGACCAGGGATGTCCAAGGGAATGACCAAATATGCCAGGCTGAATAAGGGGATCAATTTTAGCCAATTATTGATGCGGTCATCTTTCCATAAACGAATCATCAAACGAAACCGCAGCCAGACACCGCTGAGAAAAGAACCACCCGAATCCTGCCCACGAAATAATTTGTTGTTATTCACCATAATCTCCAAAAATCATATTCAATTCAATATACGTATTTTGGAGCCCAGGGTTCTATATTTTATTTGAATATGACAGAAATTTATTGCTCATCACTTTTCATGAACATTCTTTTTCGGCGGAAAGTGATGATCGGCGCAGCCAACTTCCGCAGCAGGTATTTCACCACGATTGCAGAGAAAACAGAACCCCCCTCACGGAAGTGAACCCGCAGCATTTCAGGCCAGCAACGGTCATCGGCAGCGATGGTTTTTGCATCTGAGTGAAGGCGGAAATTCGCCCAAACCTCAGGGACAAATTTGATCCGTGATATTTTGGCCAGCCGCACCCATAAATCATAGTCCATCGCGAAATAAAAACTCGGGTCGAGCGGACCCACTTGTTTCCACAAATCTGCCTTGAAAAAAGCTGCCTGCTGGGGGATATGCACATAACCTCGTTTAAGGCGGCTGAGATCGGTTTGAGCGGAGGGAAAATGGCCGATGATGCGGTCATTTCCATCAATGTAATGGGCATCGCCGTACACCATACCCAATGAGGGATCGGATTGCAAACATTCCACCGCGCGAGATACCGCATATGGTAGATAAGTGTCATCAGCATTCAACCAGGCAAGGATATCGCCTTGGGCAAGAGAAAAGCCCTTATTGATGGCATCCGTCTGACCCTGGTCCTTTTGGGAAACAAAATGAGAGATCTTATTTTGATACTTTTTAATGATTGACAGGCTTTCATCCGTTGAACCCCCATCCATGACAATATATTGAATATGCGGGTAAGTCTGGGCGAGCACGGAACAAATGGTGCGTTCCAGGAATGGCGCCTGATTAAAAGAAGGGGTGACGATTGTAACCAGCGGAGAATCGGTCATGGGGTATTATTCAAAGCCTTGATTGATTCCACGCCATAGAAACCGGCAGCGCATCGATTGACCCAAAATTGAGGGTCGGGTGACAATTCAGCTACCCCGGAGACGCTATCCAGCGAATTAACGGAAATCGCCCTGAGCCCGTTCGCCTTTTGTTTTTCAATTTCAACCTGGCGTTCGTCCCAGGCAATCGCCCAATTTTTTGCGGCGGGGAGTTGCTGCCAAACCTGGCTCACGGCACGCAGCGGGTAAAACCAGAGGACGCCCAGCAGCAGGATGGAAGCAAAACATACATTAATGATGCGATCCATAAAGCGATGGCTGAGAATTCCCAGCACCCCGCCCAGCAAGAGCAACGCGAGTGAAAGGGTCTGCCTGGCAATGATCAGTGCACGGGGTTCCGGGTAAGCCAGCATGCCATAGACCGTCGGGGCACAAATGGAAGCAATGAGAATAAAGGCAGACAAGGGAATGATCAAAACCAGACAGACCAAGCGGTTGCTTTGAAAGAGATTCACTTTGCCATGCGAAAGATGATAACCCAACAAAACGGATACCAGCACTGTGAAAACAGTCGGGATTGGCAGACCCCGCAGTGTCTCAACGATAAAATCCAAGGCATAACGGAAAGAGAGCTGCAACACAATCCACAAATTTCCCGCCTGGGGCAACGAACTCAGCCGCAATTGATTTCCCGGAGCCAACACCATTACCGCCATCGCAGCCAGGCTGCCAAGCAACGCACCCGCATTCACAAGCAGGAAAGAGTTGAGTGCAACTTTCCTGTTCACTAATAGCCCATATAGGATGATGAATATAATCAAAAAAGCTGATTGGAAAGCGGCATATGTTTCAGACATGCCCCCACTGAAAAAAGTCAGTAGAAATGCCAGGGCAGAAAAAAGCCAAAGATGTTTTTCAGTGGAATTTGCGTTTGGACTCTGCTGCAAAATCAGACCCAGCATGAGGTAGAAAAAAGGCAGCGGCGCAAAATAACTGGCCATGCCAGCCCGCCAGTATAGACTTTGAAATAAATTGGGTGCCTGAAACAAAACCAGGAAAACCATAATTGCAGATAGCAGGATGGGAATTAATTTTGATTGAGTAAGATCGATTGAAACCAGCAGCTTTTTAATGAAGTAAGAAAACGACAAGAATAGAAAAGCCACCATTAACGCGGGTATGAATTGTATGGCTTTCTCACCCGCCCATTCGGTCAGGGAGATAAATAAAAAAGCCCCGTACCGATTGGAGATTTCTTGATAAAAGGAGGATAGACCTCTTAAGAACCCTTCATTTTTAATCCGCTCGGAAAAGCAATAATCATCCGCCAGATGACGGGAATAAAAACCGGGGATGGAATAGACGACCAATACCAGCAGCAAAATCACCAGGCCGAGCAGAATGACCACATGAAACAGGCGGTCCACTTTTTTCCGATCCAGGGGGCATTGAAAAATTGACATACGGGATGATCCTGATTTAAACCCAACGAAGGAATTTTATCATCTGAAACAATTTTCAATCGGGCTTGCGCAACAGGCAGGCGATCAACATTCCTCTATATGAATCTGGTTGACATTCCCGGTTGAGTGCGCGCATGGCTAATTCTTCAGAAAAAACGGCATAAAAAGGGCTTGCAGAAAAAAAGGGGGTTATCATTTCCACCTTCCAACCCTTCACCTGATCGCGTAAAGTCTGAATGGTGAAATGGGAAATATGCTGAGCACCGGCGATGGGAGGGGTCAACCTGAGCGCATCAAGGATCCTTTCCATCCAGGGCCAAAAGCTGCGGTAGTTGGGGGTGGTGAGATAACACCATCCACCCGGCTCAAGCACGCGAAAGGCCTCATTGAGAATGATTTGGGGTTCAGGAAGATGCTCCAATACTTCCGAGAGAATCAACCCGCCAAAGCTGTTTTCTTTGAATGGCAATCTTTCGCCCGCGGAACAGACCGGGAAAAACGTATCCGCTTTGTGCATTTCTACAAAACGCTTGTGTAAAAAAGTCAGGGCATGAAGGTTGATATCCAATCCAATCTTGAGCTGAGGTGCTGAAGCCAGGTGCTGAATGAGCAAACCTGCCCCACAGCCGATCTCCATGATAGGGGTGTTGGTTTGCAAACGCCCGAGTCGCGGTGCAATCACCTTGTCCCAAAAGACCAATTTGCCCTTGTGCCAAAAGCGCTGCATGGGGAAGCCGTGAAGCATGGCATGGTACTGGTAATCCCCCGCAACGGACTGATAGTCAAATGTTATACCGGACATCAAACACCCGGAGGAGGAGAATATTTTCCAGACCAATCATTCCAGCGGATAAGGAGTAGTTCCCAAAACATTTTGACCGAATCCGATAATAACCTTACGCGGCTATCCCCCCTGTACCCGGTCATGCGCACCGGCAAGGGCCGAATCTTGTAGCCAAACTTTTTGGCAAGAAAAAGCAACTCAACATCAATGCCAAAATCATTGATTCTTGACAAAGGAAAGATTTTCTTAACCACATCCTGGCGGAAAGCCTTCACCCCGCACTGGGTATCGCGAATGCCCCTGAATGCCATCAACTGCACAAACCAGCTGAATACCTGACCGGCGAGGAATCGGAAAAAGGGCACCTCAACCAGGGTGGAGCCAGGCAGCACCCGTGAACCAACCGCGACCTGAAAGTCAGAACCAACCGTATCCAGCATCTCACCGATGATGTCCAACTCATAGGGGAGATCAGCGTCCATAAAGATGGCAACTTCACCCGTTGTGGATAACATTCCCTGGCGGATGACAAAACCCTTGCCATGATTGACATCATTTTCGATTAATTGGACTTTTATTTCTTTTCCCCGCTGTTGAATGAATTGTTTCACCAGTTCAACAGTTTTATCTGAGCTGCCATCATCCACCACAACCAGTTCACAATCCAATTTATGCTGGCTGACATAATCCGCCAGCGAAGCCAGGGTGACTGAAATCAATTTTTCTTCGTTGTATTCGGGGATCACGATGGAGCATTTTTTCATTATTTCATTCGACCAGAGAAAATTCAAATCCTGGGATGCTTTAAATCGAACAATAGAAAACGTCCGGTTTCATCTACCAGTGGATATTTTTCCGCCAATGCATTTTTCAAGTCAGGCTGCCGATCCCATTCATCCATTTGGGTAACGAGGAAATAATCCTTGTCCTGGACAGTTGATTCAAAATATTGCCGAAAATCAAACCCCTGCCCGGATTCGGTCCGCAAGCGGATATCATCCATGCTCATCCAGTTGACCGGGGTAAGCCAGCCCCAATAAGCCAGACGGTATCCATAATCTTCACTCAAAGCCACAACCTTTGAATTCATGCCCAAATCTTTTCCCATCTTTTCCCAAAAGGCGGTCTCCTGAGAATAATCAGTCTTTTTTAGGGTGCCATAGGCCTCGTACCCGTAAATGACGACAGTGAAGAGAAGAAGAAGCAAAAATGCCAAGCGTTTTATTAAATCGGCACTTTCAGAATTAATGGCACTCTGAAATAAGAATCCTGAACCAAGGCTGACCATTAGATAAACCGGCAGGTTGTAATAATCATGGCTTGAGATGTGATATGAAAGCGTGAAGCCAAGGGCAATATACCCCAGCCAGGCACCCAGCAACATCCAGCGCCAGGTTTTCTCCCTGGCCAACCACACGCCAGCCAGCCCCAGCACGAGCCACTCGAGCCCCACCGCCTTGCGCAGCGTTCCAACCCAGCGAAGATAAAAACCCACCTGGGTCCATAACTGCGGGAAAAATCTCAAACTGAATTGCCCGGAATAACCCCCCATGAAGGTGTTTGCGTACAGCAGGAATAACCCGTAGG
This sequence comes from uncultured Chloroflexia bacterium, assembly GCA_963802275.1. GTDB lineage: Bacteria > Chloroflexota > Anaerolineae > Anaerolineales > Anaerolineaceae > CAZMZW01. The sequence continues at coordinate 834,123 of CAWDIB010000004.1, forward strand.
GAGCCAGGCAAAGAATTCCAATCAGCCAAATCTGTCGGTTTTTGATGATTTCAGCTACTTTCATCCGGCTAAACAGCAGACCCAGCCAGATACCGGCCACAAAGAAAACAGCCACCGCCTTGATGAGTATAGCCAGACCTCCAACCAATCCCGCCACAATTGCCCATTTCCAGGTTTGATGCTGGTGCCATTTCATGGCTATCCAAAAGGAAAAGACCAGGCTGGCCACCAGGAGCGTTTCCGGTTGGAAGGAGCGGCTGGCGATTATTGAATAGGGATAAAAAAGAAAAAGTGCCACACTGACCAGGGAACCCTGCGGTCCGATCAACTCCCTTGAGATGAGCAGGATGCCGAATGCCGCCAACAGCCAAAAACCAATGGCGTACAAGCGGGCAATCCAAAGATAAACACCGCCTGCCAGTCGGTAGGTAAGCGCCACCAGCCACTCCAGCAAAGGAGGCTCAACCAGTCCCTCCAGATGCCACTGGCGGATGGCAAGTTGCCGCTGTTCTTCCGTGATTGAAGTATCAGAGGTCAGGGAAAAATACATCCCGCGTGCCATCAGGGCAGAATGAAGCTGGCGGGTGGAATGAAAATCCAAAGGTGCATCCTGCAAGTCATAGAGACGAACAGCCAAACCGGCAATAAAAATTACCAGCACTAGTAAGAGGTAAACGGTATTTCTGGGTTTCAATTTTGTTCCTGCCGGAATTAATGGATGTTCATCAGCAATAATTGTAAGCCACAACAATTGTAAAGATTCATCATTCCCGTTCGCGCTTCCGCCAGCGGGGGTGAAGGTATTTTAATTTGCCCAAACCTGCACTGGCGGCAAGCGAGAAAAGAATCCTGGGCCATTCGGTCATGGCAGTCGTAAAATGAGTCTTCATACACTTCATATAGGCAACAAATGCAGGCCAGGGCTGCCCTCCATCCAGCAGGTAACGGGCATTGATGCGATGCGCACCAGCGAGGATTTGGGCTTGATTCTGCTCAAAGATTTCCTTTAAAGATGGATTTTCACGCATCCACTCAACGATGCGGTAAGCCTCCTGACCAAACTCTCCCGCCCGGGCTACATTCTTGGATTGGGAATGAAAATGAGCAGCAGAAAGGAGCTCGGGCAGATAGAATATGGCAGCTTTTTGAGCAAGACGAAGCCAAAGATGGTGATCCAATAAATATTGATAACTCAAATCCAGGAAGCCAGCCTGTTCAAGCAATGAGCGATTGATGAAAACTGAAGATTGACCGATGATGTTGAACTTCATTAAATCAGCTAATTTCATTTGCTGGTAGCGCATATGATTGATGGCATCTCCGGCCGCATTTAACGCCAAAACATCCCCATACACAAAAGCCATCTGCGGATTCTCGTTAAATGCTGCCACCACCCTGCTGACAGCACCAGGCAGGTAGTAATCATCCGAATTCAACCAGGCGACAATTTTTCCTTTGGCACGAGACAATCCCTTATTGATAGCCTCTGCCTGCCCGGTGTCCACTTCAGACACCCACCAATCAATGTGTTTTTCAAATTTTTTTAATGATCGCCTGGGACCCATCAGTTGATTTGCCATCCACCACCAGGTACTCCAATGATGGGTAATCCTGGTCAATGACCGAAGTGATGGTCTTTTCCAGGTATTTGGCCTGATTGTAAGAAGGGGTAACAATGGTTACGAACGGGTTTACGGACACTGTTAAAACAATTTTTCGTAGTCCACTTTTGGGAAAACGGTTAATTTTCCACCGATGGTTGCATCCAGCACCCGCCTGCCATCCGACTCAAATGCCTGTTTGGCCATGCGGTAGGCCATTTCGGAAGTTTCCAAGTCCGGCAGCTGCCAGCGAAAACCTTTGCCGAAGTAAGCCGGGTTGAAATGGTTCGGGTCGTCTCCACTAGAGGTGACCGTTTCATTTGGCTTGCCCTTGGTGGTGAAACTGTGGTCAACACCGATCAGGATGACTTCTTCAAACCCCATGTAATAAGCCAGTTGCAGAGCAGTATAGGTGACGGTGGCACCTTCCCACAGGCGTCCGGCCGCATTCTTTGCAAAGACCGGCTCCGTGTAAGTTGAATAGAGAAAAAATAAATTTTCACCGGGCTGCAGCCATTGATGGGAACGCCAGGCGATGAATTTCGGCATGTTCATTTTTTGAATGTCGGTGGCTGTCTGCTGGATGACCAGGTCATTGATTGAAACAAAAAAAGTCGTTGTAAAACCCATCTCGGGAAACGCAAGGTAGATGCGGTTCATGCCAAAGGTGAATTCATTTTTCAGTTTCTTCAATTCGGTCTGCCGCAGGCTGGGTCCATTGCCAATGATAAAACAGCGTTTGCCATGATATTGGTCTTTAAAGTTGCCGATGGCATGCATGGATGCTCGCCGCCAGGGATGAAAATAAGCCGCTGGCAATTCAGGCATGCGTCTGAGAAAATCCCTCCCATCCCGCACCAATCTGACCATCGGCTGAGGGAGGTTCTCTTTAAGATAATTCAACATAAGATTTATTCGGTACTCAGCCGGCAGGTTGCTCCGCCATCCACCACCAAGGCCTGGCCGGTCATGAAGGATGATTGCTCGTAATCCGCCAGGAAATAGATGGCTGAAGCAATTTCCTCCGGCTTACCCACCCGTCCATTCACTGTTTTGCGGGCCAGGTTTTCCAGGCGTTCATCCACACTGGCACCACCCAGGTGGCCGCGGCCAAGGCCGCTGCGCAGCATGGGCGTATCCACTGCGCCGGGGAGAATGGCGTTGACACGGATTTCATCACGGGCAAATTCTATGGCCATGGCACGGGTGAGGGCCAGCAAACCGCCCTTGCTGGCAGCATAGGCGGAAATATTCGCCGAAGTGGCTACTGCGTGAACCGAAGAGGTGTTAACAATCGCCGCTCCACCTGCCGACTTTAATAATGGATGTGCCAGTTTCACGCCAAGGAATGCTGAGCGCAAGTTGGAAGCAATGACCTCATCCCACTCCTCCACGCTGGTTTCCACCAGGGGTTTTGAAACCTGGATGGCGGCATTATTCACCAGGGCATGCAGAACCGGACTGAATTCCGAGGCTTTTTGGAATATCTTCTCAATATCGGCCGGATTGGCAATATTTGCCAGGATGAAGACCCCGGGTTGGGGAAAGTCATTTCCGAAATCCTGCCGGTCAACCCCAATCACCTGCCAGCCCTTTTGATGAAAAAGGTGAACCGTGGCACGGCCTATGCCTCCAGCGGCACCCGTAATCAATACCACCCGCTGTTTGTTTTCCATTTTTACCTCTTCTGAAATATTTTTGACAAGATGAATTCAGCGAGCCGCTTTCATCTGCTCCAAATCATCATGCGAAATACCCAAGCCATCCAGCAAATTCAAGATCGTATTCCAATGAACCCTCTCCCAGGCGGAAGGGCTTGAATTGGAATTGTGGGGAGCCAATAATACATTATCCATTTTCAAGAGGTTCGAATCATGTGGCAGCGGCTCATTTTCAAATACATCCAAGGCCGCCCCGGCAATTTTTTTATTTTGCAGAGCATTGACCAAATCTGATTCATTCACAATGGGACCACGCGCAGTGTTGATCAGGACTGCCGTCTCCTTCATGTAATTGAAAGTATCCTGATTCATCAAATGATGACTGGTTGGGTTCAAGGTGCAGTTCAGACTGACAAAATCGGAACTCTGCAGCAAATTTTTCAGATCGGTCATTTCGAGACCATTCTCCAGGATAAAATCCGGGGCAATGGGGACAATGTCGGTACCGAGTAATTTCATGCCAAAACAACGGGCGCGGCGCAGGACAGCTTTGCCGACATTTCCAACCCCGATCACACCGAGCGTGCATTCACTGAGCGATCGTCCGGGTATCTTTTCCCATTCACCCTTTTTCATCGCCTGATCCATCCAGGGCAGCTTGCGGGCAAAGGTCAGGATATAGCCCAACACGCTGTCAGCCACCGGGAGGGTAAAGGCATTGGGGGTATTGCAAACCTGGATGCCAATGGAAAGGGCATATTTCTTGTCGATGGAATCTATGCCTGTCCCCCATTTTGAAATTACTTTCAAGCGCGGCGCACAACGATCGAGCACTTTCTGTGAGTAGTGGTCATCACCGCATATTGTGGCATCAAACTGCCCGGCGTAGAGCAATATCTCATCCTCGTTCAACCTCTCATGGACTTCGGGAAGAATCACTTGACAACCATAATGCTCAAGGATGGGCACAAAACGATCCTTAAACGGGAGCATGTATGGGGCAGATAATAATATGGAAGGCATTTCTTGTCAGTGCCAACAATCAGGACTGGCTGGGATTATACCAATGATTTATTTTTGCTTTTTCTTGGACAAAAGTTCAGCGATTTCAAAATCCTCTTCCTCATCAATATCCCAAGCTTCGGTCTTGTTGATCTCAAAAAGATAGGGGCGGTTTCCTATTCTTGTGTGATGATGGCTGAGGGTATCGCGGGTAAACAAATAAAAACAGGAATTTTCTTCGTACACCGGAGGGAGGTCCTGGGTCTGCAGCAAGATGGCAGGGTTATGATTGATCGGCCTGGCCAGGGAATCCCACAAGCGCGACTGGATGCGGGTGACGGAAAACAAGGAATCATATGCCGGGTAGACGGAAATGAATTTATCCAATGCTTTGGCGAGCGTGTCACTGGTCAATAGCGGGTTGGTGGAATGCGTCTGTAAATACAAATCGGCCGGCACCAGCCCGGTATCATACATGAGGATTTCATTCATGGGGATATCATCCGCCTGCAAATGCGCCGGACGGTCAATGATTTGCACAGCCGGGAAATCGCTTTTTACTTTTTCCTTGATCAAAGGGCTGTCGGTATCCACAGCCACTGTTTGAATACCAGCGACCCCTTCCAGCGCCTGTAGGATGTGATAAAAAAGAGGTTTTCCATTGAATGGGCGGTAATTCTTGCCTGGAACCCTCTGGCTATGATGGCGCATCGGAACCAATGCTGCAACTTTATCAATTGCCATGCTGCCCTCCATGTTTATTGCTTTCCATTTTTTGCCATTATTTTTTCATAAGGGATCGGTTCAATTTCCCTTTCTGCTTTTGGGCTTTGTTTCTTCAACCTGATGACGGGGATAATAAAAAGAACGTTTCAATTGCCAGGTGAGCGGCCCGGATTGACGATAGCCCTGGTAGGTACCCCAAAATTGATGCCAGCGGAAATCCATGATCTTCATCATCTGATGGGGAAATTGCCTGACCCGCCGGGCTGCCTGCCAATCACTGAAGACATTGGAAAAAAATAGGCGGAATAAATCAACCAACTGGAAATTTTCCTGCGGATAGATTTGTTTAAATGCCATGCCCTCGCGTTTGTAACGGCTGAAAATTCCGCGACTGGTCTCCTGATGCACATGAATGATCTCGGCTTCGGGCACATACATAATTCGATGCCCCCGGTCAAAAGCCCATTTAGCCCAGGCAAGATCTTCCAGCGCCGGAAGGTTCTCATTATAGGGTTGGCGCTCCCAAAGCGAGCGGCGGATGGCCGCATTGGCATTGTTACAAAATGGATGGGATTGGACCCGCTCAGCTCGCTGCGGATACCAGTGTAAAAATATTTGTTTTTCTGAGAAATGGGAATGCCCACTTCCGCGCTGTTTCCCATAGGTCAGGGCAACCTGTTGATTTGAAAAGGGGTCCAGCAGTTTTTCCAGCCAATCCGGATAGACCGGATAGACATGGGCACTGGCGATGACAATAAAATCCGATTTTGCCTGGCGGATGCCGGCATTCAATGACCGGCCAAATGAGAAATCCTTGGGATTGATATGCACCAGCTCTGCGCCGTTTTCCGCGGCAATAGCAGCCGTACGGTCAGTGGAACCGGAATCCACGACGATGACCTGCTTCTTTTTTACGGTTTGCTGCTGAATGCCATCCAATAGACGGCCGAGATGCTTTTCCTCGTTATAGGCGCGAATGACGATGGAACAATCCGGTTTCATGGTTTCAACAAAAAGTCCTGCTGATGTAATATGCCATCCACAAGTATTTTAACCGTTGAGGAGCGCTGCGGGTGCAATTGTTCCAGTGGGAAATCCTTGATGCTGACAAACCCATTCCAAACGCCATCCGATTCAATCCATTCATCAAAGGGCAATGAGGCAAGGAACAAATGGCCGTAGAGCATCTTCCTCGCATTTTCGATAAAAACGGGTGGAACAGTAATTTCATCAATTCTTAAAAATTGTGAAAACAGGTCTTGAAATTTGCTGATCGATTCAGGGAAAAAGACGGTTTCCATATGGGTGTACCGAGCCCTTCCGGCGCAAAGCACCGGCTTTTCCTTTTATGGCAGCCTCCAACCCCACCGTGCTGTTATAGACCATCACAAATTTGGCATGTTCAATCAGCTCATAAGAACTGATCATTTCATTTGAGTTGATGAAGATCACATTCTTCATTGAATCGACCTTGTTTTGCCGCACCCATTCAGCCACGCTTTCCCTGCTTTCCTTGCCGGGACGCAATTCATCCGGATGAGCACGGATGATGAACAAGGTTTCCGGATGGTCGGGGATCGTCTGCAACATCTCATCCAGCCAGGCAAACATATCTGGAAAGATCACATTGGCATGCGCCTGGCTGGTATCAAAAACGACATTGGTAAAAATTGGCACGAATTGTTTAAACTGATTGATTTTTTGCCAGAAGTCCTGCCCCAGCTCATGCATCTCCGGCCAGAACTTGATACCAGCGGTAACGAAATCACCCAGGAAACGCCGGGAAAGATAATCATCCAGTTGAGCGTTCATATCAGGAGACAGGGAGAATTCTCGCGGGAGCTGCAACGGATAAGCAGTGGCATCGCCGTCGGTAAAGAAAGCAGAAAATGGCTGCATACCCACCTCATGCGTGACCACCGGAATGCCTTTTTGACTTGAAAGCCAGCGGACGACCGCTTCCGGGTAGAACATGCCATTGAAGACCACCACTGCCTGCGGTTTCACATTTTCAAGGAATGCCCGAAAATCGCCAAGCAAACTGGCAGCAGAGAGAATATATTCCCTCGCCAGCCAACGCGTTGGCTCGTCATCCTGCAAATGATGGCGCCTCAGGATCCAGCGTAAAGAAGGAAGGATCAATTCGCCATACGGGCAACCATCATATTGAAATTCAATCAACTGCGTCAGTGTCATACCCTGTAAATTGCTTTCCAGCGCGGGATTGATCGAGTATTCAAACCAGCGGGTATCTTGTGAATTGAAGAGTTTCGTTGAATTCTGGATACAAAAACGACAGGGGGGCGGTTGATGAACATCCTGGTTATTCGTCCCCAACACACAATGGGATAAGCCGCCTTTGCATACGTATTGAATTACCGGGGTGCCAGCCAATTGCACCCCAAAGCTGGCCAGCAATGAAAAGGCGGCATTCAGGCTTAACCCCTGCAAACGTGTGGAGGCATTAAAAAAAAGGACAGGCTGCGCAGCGGGATTTGCAATGACAGATTTCTTAGCCGATTCAGCCAGGCTGTTAATGCGACGGTAGTTGAGCGACTGCACCCATTCGCGTTTGATGCGGCCTGTTACTTTTTGAGCGAATTTCATTCAAGATTGTTTTGTGGCGTAGGAAATATTTTTATTCAGAGGGCTGACTGTAAACACGGCGCAGTCTTTTCATTGACGCTTTTTCGCTCTCGTACACCTTCTTGACCCCGTCGCCCAGCGAATCCTCGGTAACGCGGATATATTTCACCAGGCGTTCAAAACCAGCGGGTTCAACCGAGGCGGACTGGTCGCTGCCCCACATGGCCCGGTCGAGGGTAAAATGGCGCTCCACCATGCAGGCGCCAAGCGCGACAGCCACGACCGAGGTGATCAAACCCACTTCATGACCGGAATAGCCGATCGGGCAGGCGGGAAATTTCTCACGCAGGGTTTCAATCATGCGTAGATTCAATTCGGTTGGATCGCATGGGTAAGCGCTGGTGGCATGGCAGATAAGCAGATTATCCATCCCAACCGCTTTTATTGCACCATCGATTTCATGAATAGTGGACATGCCGGTGGAAAGAATGATCGGTTTGCCGGTGGAACGCACTTTACGCAGCAAACCATGATCGGTCAGCGAGGCCGAGGGCATCTTGTAGCAGGGGGAATCCAGTTTTTCCATAAAATTCACCGCCTCTTCATCCCAGACGGAAGCAAACCAAAGCAAATCCAGTTCCTTGCATAAACGGTCAATTTCATGGTATTCCGCTTCACCAAATTCCACTTTTTTACGGTAGTCAAAATAAGAAATATAGCCCCACGGGGTTTCGCGCATTTGATTGCGCTGTTCCGGAGGAACGCATAATTCCGGTGTCCTTTTTTGGAATTTCACTGCATCCACCCCCGCTTCCTTGGCAGCGAGGATCAGTTCTTGGCAATCTCGAGATCGCCATTATGATTAATGCCAATTTCCGCCACGATAAATGCCGGGTGGCCATCACCCACCATCCGGTTTCCAATTTTAATTTCTCGCGCCATTAAAGTTCTCCTTGAATGACTGATGGACACTTTATTTCGCTGACAGACAGTTCGCCGATAAGTGTCATATCGCATTGTTCAGTGCATTTTAAACCGGGCGTCAGATCAAAATGATCCATCCGGAATTTTTTATATTTCTCACCATTCCAAATATCATACAGTGACTGGTTCTTCGCATCGCCCAGTATGATTTCATTATTGAAATCTTCCACACATTCCACGGATTCGCCATTGGATTTAATGGTCATGGATGACCAGGGAAAATGGCAGAATTCAATCCAATGAATGGAAGCGGTCTTTTGCTTGTTATCCTCGTACCATTGCTGATCCTGGCTTTTCAGATACACATACACATCCATTCCCTTGAAAGCGTCCTTCAATTTTTCAAATTCCTCCTGCTGCCAGGATTTGTTCAGATTGATCATGGTAATGACAATGGTGGTCTTAAAATTTCGCTTGGCTTTGATATCCAAGAGTGCCAGGATATTGCGGTAGCTCTCGGTGAAGTTGGACTTTTGACCGCGGACTTCCTTGTGGCGCAGATCATCCACACTCTCAATGGAATACTTGATGTAGTCCAGACCATTCTCAAATGTGCGGATGGTGCGTTCCATATTAATGTTGGCAGGATTGCAACTGAAATAACTGGGCAGCCCCTGCCTGGTCATGGCTTCCACATAATCCGGAATATTCTTATCCAAAAGGGGATCGCCATAACCATGCAGCACAATCACCCTCGGAATTATATGAAGGAAGAAGTGATTTTCGCTGACATCATTTTTTGGGAATTTTGTATTTTTCTTCCACAAAGGTTTCCCAGGTTTGCCATTGCTCTTCCGTCCAGGGTTTTAACTGACGGATGACGTTATTGAACAGCTCTGCCGACATTGTTTCAATCGGTCGGGTCATCATGGTGGTGCGCGGACACATTTCGCAGCGCATATTGCAGGCATTGGTGGTTTCAATGTTGTAGACAACCGGTTCGGGATTGCGGAATTCTTCCATCTTCTGCAAGAATATATTCGCGTTCAAATTTTTGACCATTCATCATGGCATATTTAAGGTCAAAAATTTTCATGTAAAAATCAATATCGAACATTCATCTCTCCAATAACATATTCCCGATTAAAAATCGGGGCGTTATTATACTCTTGGTCATCCCGGATTCGCTACCCGTCTTGATCCTTGCAGTCCATAGAAATCCAGCAGCAGATCCGTCAATTCCCGCACTGCCCCTTCCCCGCCATTTTTTTGTAAAATAATATCCGCCTGCTGCAAGACCTGTGGATGCGAGTCAGCCGGCGCAACCGCACAGGCAACCAGTGAGAAACAGGGAATATCCACAATGTCATTGCCAATATAGATGGCATGAGCAGGGTTAATGGATTCCTCTTGAAGAAGTTCTGAAAGGATCTGCCTTTTATCCAACACACCCTGTCGATAGGGAATTTTCATTTTGTTACAGCGGGCTGCCACCACCGGATTAGCCTCGCGTGAAAGTACAAACACCTTTACACCGGTCTTATCCCTCAAGCATATTTAATCCGAGAGCATCTCCGCGCCTGGCTGCGATCATTTCATGACCTGTTTCGTCAACCCAGACACGGTCATCGGTCAGTACCCCATCAAAGTCCATCACCAGCATTTCAAGTTTTTCGGGAAGGCGGCGCCGGTTTGACCCAGGCATGACCATCTCCAAATGACCATATTTAACCAAGCGTTCGGCATTTTCCCAATCCAACAGGGTATCAATATCCACCGTATAGGCAGGGTCAATGACCAATGGACGTATATGCGTACCGCTCATGGATTGTTTTTCAAGGATGACCGAAGGGCGGATGGCATCAATATGGCCGGTTTGCCAATAGACATCCGGCAATTCCTGGCGAGGGACGTTAAATGCCTCGGCAACCCCCTTGACCGTGATCAGCGGTTTCATCCTGCCGTCCGGTTGGATTCGCCACATTTTATAGGGATTCTGACCGGCCAAAACCACCCCGCGCACAGAATCAGCGGTTGGATTTTCCAGTAGGATTTTTACCGCTTCATCCACACAATTGCGCGGACGAACCGGCGAGGTCGGCCTGAGCTGTATAACGACCTGCGGTATGTAATTTTCCTTTTTTTGCAGCCAGGCAAGCGCATGGTGAAAGACAGGCCAATCAAGGGTGCCATCCTGGGAGTGCCTGGCAGGGCGCAGGAAGGGGACTTCCGCCCCATATTTTCTGGCTACATCGGCGATCTGTTCATCATCCGTGGATACAATGGTGCGGGTGACACAAGCTGCCTGCAAAGCGGCGGCAATGCTGTAAGCAATCAACGGATGACCCGCAAAAAGGCGGATATTTTTATGAGGAATGCTCTTTGACCCGCCACGTGCCGGAATGATGGCCAATACTTCAGTCTTTTTTTGATTCATTTTTCCAATCTACCAAGCCGTCCAGCCGCCATCCACCACCAGATTGGCACCATTCATATAGCTGGAAGCCGGAGAAGCCAGGAACAGCAACGCTCCATTTAACTCTTCCACCCCAGCCATACGACCCAGCATGGAACGGGCGGAGTAATTGCGGATGAATTCATCCGAATGACCATTATAAACCCCGCCAGGCGATAATGCATTGACCCGGATCGGCTGGCCGGCATAATAAGCAGCCAGGTATTTCACCAATCCAAGGATGGCGGATTTTGTCACCGGATAATCGGCCGGTTTATAACGGGGTGATTTCCCGGCAGATTGATAGATGCTTTGGTCGGGCGCCACCATGCCATAGATGGATGAGATCATAACGACCACACCACTCCCTGTTTTCAGCATTGCAGGAATGGCTGTCTGGGCGGATAAAAAAGCACCGGTAAGATTTACATCCAAAGTCTTTTGCCACAGAGACAACGGATAATCTTCAAACCGGTAATCAAACTGGGCGGGAGATGCGGAATCGATTTTTGGATCAATAGCAGCGCAGGTGACCAGAATATCCAGACGGTTGAAGTGGGAAAGCGCAAAGTCTGCCATTCCCTTATTCTCATCCGGTGAGGTGACATCCACCTGATATGGCAAAGCCACCATTCCCTGTGAGGTTAACCTGCCCGCCAATTCCTCTGCTAAATTGAGATCAGCATCCGCGCAAACCACCCTGGCCCCCGCCCTGGCAAGCGTCTGACAGAATTGACTTCCCAGCAGCCCCGCCCCGCCAGTGACGACTGCCACTTGGTCACCCAAGTCAAATTTTTCCAAAATGTTTTTATCCAATCGCGCCACCCTGATCAACCTTTACCAGGCAGCCTTGTTGGGAAGAACGATAGACCGCCTCAATCAAGTTTTGGGTATAAATACCATCATCAAGCGAACACACCGGCTTCTGTGATCCCTGCGCGCAATTTATGAAATGCCTTATTTCCTCCAAAAAAAGGTCGTTTCTTGAAAACCCTTCCTTCAAAGGAAATTGTTCCCACTGCTTTTCTTTATTCTGAAAAAGGTGAACGACCCCATCGGAATAATTCCAGCGGATAAAGCCATCCGTCCCAATCACCTCAAGGGTATGACTGGGTGGCTGTTGAATATAGTCCAGGTGGAGACTGCCGATGGTTTTCGAGTGAAAATTCAGGATGATTTCTGCGGTATCCTCCACCTCAATTTCCAGATCGCTCAGCTTGTCGGTGACGGCTGCCAGCTCATTCACCATACCAAACAACCAAAGCAAATAATCCAAAGGATGGCAAAGGGAAAGGACGACACCTCCTCCAAGGTCCTTGCGGGCACTGTAACCCTTGCGGTAATCCTCCCTGGGATGCCAGCCTGGCAGATACTCCCCCCAATGGCTGCGGCAGGAAAGTACCCGGCCAATCTGCCCCTTGGAAAGGATTTCTTTAATTCTTAGCAAGGACGGGTGAAAACGAAATTGAAAACCCACCAGCACCCGTCCCCCGCCACTCTTCACTGCTGATTGGAGCTCGTCCATCCCTTGCATCGAATTAGATATTGGCTTTTCCAATAAAAGATGGCAGCCAGCTTTCGCTGCCGGGATGGCAACCATCAAATGCAATGCGGTTGGATTGGACACGATAACGGCATCCGGCTTGTATCGCAGGGCAGCATCCATGTCCGTTACCAGCGGAAATGCTTTTAATTCATCATCAGGCGGATAGTTCGCCCGTGACCGTAACAGGATGATATCCGATTGACCAAGTGAGACTAAATTGCGCAAATGCCGGCGGCCGATGGAACCCAAACCGGCGATTAAGAAACGCATTTCTTTAACCAGGTATCCTTTTCAGGCATTGATGATCTTAAACAAGCGGTTATAAAGAGAATAGGCAATTTTCCGCACAATGGGGCTGCGCAGCAAGCGCGTACTCATGCGCGGGGCTGACTGGGTATACTTGCTGGCTTCCACGGCAAAGCCATATTGCTTAATCTCGTCTGCCATTTCCGGGTTGATCAAATTACCCAATAAACGGATGGTGGGCGGATTGGTGCATAAGCGCATATACCCCATTAAATCAACTTGAAGGTCCAATTCACGCATTTTGCCCATCAACTGGCTGTACCAGACTTTGGGCAGGGCATCCAGGATCACCGATTTGCGGGTGACAAACTGATAATGACCTGCTGAAACCAGAGCTGATAATCCTTTATAGGTGACCTGAATATCCTCCAGTCCCTCGGTTTCCTTTTGGTATTGTTCCCAGGTGCGACCGGTATTGTCAATATAATGCTGTTCCAGTTCACGCGGGATCAATTTGCCCGTCTTCACCTCCACATCCGTACGCTTGGCAAAATTCAGTGCCGAACTGATGCCTTCCTTCATATGAGGGCGGATGTACATGCCGCTGACAGTTCCCACCTTTGGGTAAGTCTCCAAGATTTGAAGGTGTTTTTCCAGCCAACCAGGCAGGAAAAAAATATCGTCATCACTGTAGGCAATGATCTCTCCCGGAGCTGCCTGGAACATGATCTGCAGCGCGCCGAGTTTGCCAATATTGCGGCTGCTGAGGATGAGATAGTCTATCTTGTTTTCATCACGGAGTTGTTTCAGATAATTGACCACCTGCTCCGAACTGTGGTTATCAAAAACCATCAGATCGTAGGGTTCAGGGGTATGCGCCATGAAGCTTTCCAGGCTGGTGCGCATCACCTCAAAGCGGCGCTCAAAATAACCGGTGTCATTGGGCATATGCATCAGCATCGCCAGGGTGATCCTGGCCGGTTTGTAATCGGTATTTTGGCTGCGTGCGGGATTCATTCCAATGCGGGGCATCTCTTTTTCTCCTTCTCGATCACTTCGTCTTCAACAGCGATAGGATGAAACCAGCTGTGCGCCTGCCGGCACTGGCATCGGTATAAGTACATTCATCGCGGATGAATTGACGCTGTTTTTCCACATCCTCCTGCGGACTGCGCAGGTATAAGTTGATTAATTCGCGCAATTCCCTTTCATTCATCGCCACCCGGCCTGCCCCCGAATCAATGAAACGTTTGTGGGTCGGCCAGCCGCCGATCTGGGAGAGCGGCAGGTAAAACCGGTTGGGTTTATTCCAGCCGCCTGGCACATCAAAGCAGACGCTGATGATGGGGGTTTCATGGATGGAGCATTCCACCACCATGGTTGAATAGACGGTCAGGAAAATATCGGAATAGGCCATCATGGAACTCTTTTCCGGCATATCCTCCCCGGAATAGTAGCCCAATTCACCGCCCAGGGGAACCGGTTCAACCACATGAACATGGGGGCTTTCCTCAGCCAATTTTTTAATCCTCTCCCGCTCTCCGGCAAACAAGGGGTCATCCAGAAAGTGATTGGGGTGGAGCCGTATCAAAAGTTGGCAAGGTTCAATTAAATCATCTGAATTGACCAGGTGCGCCAGAGCTTCGATATTTTGATAGCTGGGGGAAAAAGTGGTGAAACTGCAGGCATAGCTGAGCAGCTTGCGGTTGGGGTTCAGATGATGCAAACGGAAATATTCATCCTTGGAGATCAACCACTGGTGTTCGAAATAGCCATCATAGGAGGGAATACCGGCGACGTTGACCCGGTTGGGATCCCAATCGGACCCCTTGACCAATTCTTCTTTTTGAATTTCTGACCAGCAGGTGATCCAGTCAATTTTTGAACCGGAGAGACTATAACTGCTGGGGTTATCCCAACCGACGATGACTGAAGCGGTTGGAACAGATCGGCGCCAGGCTTCGCGCATTAGAAAACGGTCAATTCTCCAGGCGGGTGTGCTGGCAATCACCAGGCTGGGCTGGTAACGGTCAAACAATTCGCCATATAAGCCCGGTTCCAGCGGGGTGTAATGCATTTGCAGATCCACCAGACGCTGTCGAATGGGGCGTGAGCGGCGCAGGGCGCTGATGGCGATTTTCATCAGGAAAATGATGGAACTGCGCCTACCGGTGGCTTCCATTTCCACCTGGCGCACATGGCTGTCAAGTGCCTGGACATTGATCTTGCTGGAAGCGCCCACTCGCCGCAGGAAGCTCAGCCACCACTGGGTGGTGGGTGAAACCTGTTCGATATACTGACGAGCTTGCTTCATCTGCAGCCCCTCGATGATCAAACCGGGTTGTCCAAACCTTTGATTGATTTTTTCAACCAGTTCATCATCGGTTAACAAGACGACTTCAACCCCCTCGTAGAGCAAGGATGGCACCACCCCACTTTGCAAAAAATAGACAATTGCCAGGCCGTGATCGGCACTGATAAAGACGCGTTCAGGATTTGTAGGCATTTATGATTTCTATAAAGTTGAGATGGAAAATTTCCTTATTGAACAAATCTTGCACTATGATCTCAGGAATCATATCTTTTAACGCGTCTATTTTATCGTAAATATCAATTTCTTAATTTATTGGCCATCCCCCTTAAGCCTTTGTGCTTTTCCATAAATCGCCTTAAGAAATGACGAGGACAATATATTCTAAGACCTGCTTTTTATTTTTCGAAATAGATTTTAAAGATTCGATTGTAAATAGCCATTAAGGTCTTTTTAATAAGGGGAAAATCCTTCCAGGAATGCTTACTTTGATCGGTAGCGATGGCTGGCGGCAAATTTTTCGGAACGCGATTGCTCATGTTTTGCACAAGCGATGCAGAAGTCATCAAACGCAGGTAAGCGGATTTGTTCATGCGTTCATCCAGCTGCCTGACCTGTCCAAGCGGTTTATTCATCACAAAAGGCGTGAATTCTGAAAGCACCTTTTTCCAACCGACGAATTGAAAATGATTCGCTCCCGCATATGTCGTCAGACCCTTGTATTCCAGGCGAACATCCCTGGTGGTTGAATAAATTTCCCTGACCTTTTGGGGGGAATACCCCATTGTATCGGTAAAATCCCGGAAGTCTTCAAAGGAGATCAACTGCCCTTCCTCGACCTTTACGGATCGGTTGTCACGCGCCCATTTCACTGTGGAGGAAAAAAGTTTTGGATCGGTACGCATCGGCCGGGCTGTGACCATGCCCACCTGCGGATAAGTCTCGAGCACCTGCACACAGGCGGACAGCCAGCCTTTATAAAGCATTGCATCCCCATCGCAATAGGCAATGATCTCTCCTGGAGCACTCTGGAAGATCATGTTCCAGGCACCACCCTTGCCAACGTTTTTTTCTGAAAGAACCAGGTATTGGATCTTGCCCTGCCGTTCTGAAGCAAGCAAGAATTCCCGGGTTTCCTGGCAGCTGCCATTATCAAAGACCAGCAGGTCATAAGGAAGGTCGGTATTCTGCCAGATATGCCCAAGGCAGACCCTGAGCACTTCCAACGCTTCAGCATAATACCCGCTCAAGAATGGCACAAAAGACAACACCGCAACCGTAATCCTTTTTGGCTGCGCCACATTTTTCATAATCTTGGCAAGATTTTCTCCGACCCGCATCAATTCTCCTATGAGAGCAATTAGATTCTTACTGTCTTGGATTTATTAATTGGTTTTTGACTAATAATGATTATTGTATAATACTTTCTCTTGCCAAAATGAAAAGTAAGGTTTCTCTTTATTTCGTAATAATTCTTCTGATAGGGTTGGTTTTTGGTTGCCAGGGAAGCCTGGCAACACCTACAGCGCAGGAAAGTATCCCGCCCGAAACAAACGCTGCGAGAACGCTGACCATTTGCCTGGGATATGAACCCGAAAGCCTCTATCTCTATGCAGCGAAAACACAGGCGGCTTGGGGCGTGCTTGAAGCAATATACGATGGTCCCATCGATATCCGTGATTATCAACCGGAACCGGTTATCCTGGAGATGATTCCCTCTTTTTCAAATGGTGACGCAAAAATAATCCCTGTTCCAGTCACAGGGGGCGACGAGGTGGTGGATATTCACGGGCATCCAATAGCCCTCCAAGAGGGCTCGGAAATTTTTCCTCACGGGTGCACGGATATGAGTTGTGCCATCCGCTGGGACGGATCAAGGGATCTGGAAATGGATCAAATTTCAGCCACTTTCAAGCTCAAATCCGGCATCCAATGGTCTGACGGGCAAGCGCTTAGTGCCGGGGATTCCATTTTTTCCTTTCAAATCGCCAGCGACCCCGAAACGCCCATCGAGAAACGCGCCATACAACAAACCGCCTCATACAAAGTGAAAGATGAACTTACCGTTGAATGGTCAGGCAAACCAGGATTGCTCACCACATCCTTTGAAAATTATTTTTGGATTCCCCTGCCCAGGCACACCTGGGAAAAATATTCAGCCAAAGAACTGCTCATACTGGATGCCGTCAATAAACACCCCATCGGCTGGGGGGCTTATACCATCGATGAATGGCAGCCAGGCCAGTACATCAGCTTGAAAAAGAATGTCCACTATTTTCGCGCCGAAGAGGGATTACCGAAATTTGACCGGTTGGTCTTCAAATTCATTAACAAGCAGGGCGATACCAACCTCATGGCAGTCAGAAAGTCCGAATGTGATATCAGTAATCAAACCACGCTCATGCTTGACCAGACTGAGCGGCTTGAAATTTTCCTGAAATATTACAAGATCCCGGAAAACAAAGCCTTCTTTGGGCTCGGTCCCAACGTGGAATACCTGATTTTCAATACCAGAGAAACCAAAAACCAGAATCCGTTGGCGATGGCTGACCTGCGCATGCGGCAGGCCGTTTCCTATTGTGCAGACCTGGCCGGTATCATGAAATCACAGTTTGTCAAATTGTTCAATGCACCCGTTTCCTTACTGACCGAGAATAATCCCTTTTATCTCAAAGGGCTGCGATCTTTTGAGGCTGAGGATGGCATTGAAAAGGGAATGGCCATCCTGGATGACCTGGGCTGGAAGAAAAATGATCGAAATGTAAATACCCCCAGGGTATCCGAAAACATCCAGGGAATTGAAAATGGGACCCCGTTGACCATCCGCTTTCTCGCAAACGACAGCCCCTGGCGAAAAACCTTTTCTGATTTAATCATCGCTTCCTTGAAAAAATGCGGATTTGATGTTCAGGCATCCATCCTTGACACCAACGAATTTCTGGCAGAGAACAGCCGATTTTGGAAAGGTGACTTTGACCTGGCCGAATTCGCCTGGGCATCCGGACGGATTTCACCTTGTTATCTCTTTTCCAGTGCTGCCCAAAAGTACCTGGATAAGCCCGAGAACAGGCCTGATTTAAATATTGGAGGTTATGCAAACAAGGAATTTGACCAATTGTGCATTGCCTCACTCCAACCCATGGTGAATGATACAACCCAGGCAGAAATCCAGGCCAGGTTGCAAACGATTTTCAATCAGGAGATCCCTGCCCTGCCCATTTTTTCCTATTTCACAGCAGACTTTGCCAGACAGGATTTTTGCCCTTTCTCCAACGACATCAGCGCCCGCAGCGACCTGAGGGATATTGAATTAATGGATTACGGCAGCCAGTGCCCGCCCAAACCTAACCGCTGATCATTTTTCTTAGTTTGGATCTTAGAAACCAATACAATTTCAGCGGGTGGAATAGATAAAAAAAGACTTCCCCCCACATGCGTGAATGCCACCTGGTCAAGGGCAGGATCTCCAATTCCCGCCACAACCGGCTTAATGAAAATGGGACTGGTTTGATCTGACCCTTGGAGAAGTGATGCGTGCAATCTCTTAACAAGAAAATGGTGCAATCACCACCAGCCAAGGTCACATTTTGCCTGGTTTCAGGCAGGTGATAATGGGGCTGACCGTTGGCCAAATGGCTGTAATCATGGTCCTGATGAATGGCTGTGATGGCATCTGACACATCAATCAGCGGCCAGCCTTCAAAGCGGCTTTTATACAACATCCAGTTATCCCAGCCGGCACGGCCGATGGCAAAATCGGGAACATCCAGGTAGCAATCCCGCGGAAAAATGAAATAATCACTGCCCATCGGGGGATGTCGGCTGCCCGATAGTCTCACCCGTTTCAGAAGCCCATCATAAAATCCGGGATGATATTTCAACTCTTCTTTTACCGCAAAGTCCCAACGCTGGCCAGCTAAAACAAATTTTTGAAAAGAATTGGCTGCCTTTTTTAACGTGTCAAGGCAATCCGGTGTCATCATCACATCCGTATTGACGATGGCTAGGTATGGGCTTTTTGAATTTTGCCGGGCGATTTCAAACATGGAGCTGATCAGGGGCGTGCCAAGGGAATTCCTCTTCACCTGCGGAAAAAATTCAACCCCATACTTCCCGGCTGCCTGTTTGACCCCTGTTTCTTCCCCAATAAGAAAAACTTTAACCTGGGAACCAAGATTCACCCATGAAGTCAGCGCATTACCCTGGATGACACTTACAAGAGGATTGGTGAACGGTTTGGGCGTGGAGAAGATAGTCAGCAAGGGATCGCTCATTTCTTGGTCCTCTTCACCCTCTCATCAACGTCCAAGTAGGATTTATGCTTTACCAGAGCATTAATTTTCATCAATTCGGGCTGCTGCTTCAAGAGATCAATCACTTCCAGCCAGCCAAAATCCATTCGGCAGGATTGTTTTTCTGCGACGGCCTGGATGAATAAAAGATCTTCGGGAGTATCCACCGTCCAGCGGTATGAGCCATAATCCATGGGATGATCAACGATGCACATCTTAAACTGTTCGGGGTGCTGGTAAATGTACGGCATGACATGTTCGCGTTGGTAAAGCTCGTCCGCTTCCTGCCATGCTTTTTCCAGCGCAGGCATCGCCACGATCTCCACATCCAGGCCGATCGGGAAGGTGCGTTTATAGGGCGGCGGCAAGCGGTTGGCAGCAAAATCAGCCCCGGATTCGGTGAAAGCCGCAAATGCTTGGTCGATCAAGTCAGGATCGATGAACGGGCAATCGGCAGTGAGACGCACAATGACATCAGCATGATATTTCCGTCCAGCCCGAACAAAACGATCCAGCACATCAGCCGGGCTTCCACGATAATACTCGATGCCATGTTCCCGGCAGTAATTTTCCAAGATATCATCGGCAGCATCCGTGGTCATGGCAACCGCCAATTCATTGATACATGTGGCTCTTTGAGCACGTTGAACCACCCATTCCATCATCGGCCTGCCGCATATTTCTTTCATCACCTTGCCCGGCAGCCGGCTGGAGCCCATGCGCGCCTGAATGATTGCCACTATATTAAGATCGGGATGATTTGAGGCATTAACTTGATTAATCATCGCGTGAGGATCTTCCCGACATTAAGACCAGCAACCTTGTCATAAGTGGACAATAGGGTCAGAGAATTCTTCTTCCAGTCCGCCTTTTGCAAAGCAGTTTGACGGGCATTCTGCCTGTAGGTATGCAGGTTGCCCTGTTGCTGATAGGCATCCAGCATTCCCTCCGCCAGGTTTTGCCAATCCCCGTCTTTGAACAACCAGCCCTGATTTCCAGTCTGCACCCATTCCCGGTTGGCTATGATATCCGAAACCAGCACCGGGCAGCCACAGCCGAGGGCTTCCATGAGGGAAACGGATGACCCGTCGCTGTGGGAAGCGCTGACGTATAGGTCGGCTACCTGGTAATACGCGGGTAAACCGGCATACTCCACCCGTCCCGCGAAGAATACACGGTCACCCAACCCGGAATCATTTACCATTTTTCGCAATAATCCTTCCTGCGACCCACCGCCCACCAGCACGAGAATGGCATTTTGCATCCCGCCAGCATTTTCACAAAATGCGCGTACCACCAATTCCACCCCATAACGTGGCTCCCAATTTCGTGTACACAGAATGACAAAATTATCCTTCCATTGATGTCGCTGTCGTAAAGGGGAGATTTTTGATGGTTTGAATATATCCAGATCGATCCCCCAGGGAAAGATGGTTGTACGTTCCCTGTCAAAACCAAGTGAGACTGCCTTTTCCTGCACTGCCTGGCAGTCGCCAATCATCCAGTCACTACGTTTGAGGGTAAAGCGGGTAACCGCCTGCCAAATCAAATCCCGGTCAGCGTCCATTAATAAATCCGTTCCCCAAGACATGCTGATGAGAGGGTGAAAGTCATTCAACGCCGCCAGGAAAGATACTTTTTGAATCGGCCCGGCATGCACCAGGTCAGGCTGGAGGGAATGGAGCACCTTCTTGAATTCGTTTTTCAGCCTGCCATAATTGAGCCACTGGCCGGGATTCTGTTCATTAGCCCATGAGACTGGATGAATCGTCGCGGGCAAGCGGCGGTTTTCTAGGACCAGGTTCTTTTCCAACTTCAACCAATAAATTTCATGTTCGCTCTGCGCCAGTGCAGAGAGGAAGCGAAAATCATGCGGGCTGTATCCCTGGGAACAATAAAGAATTTTCAAGTGATGTAACTAAACTCTACCCAATCAGGTCTTTCCAGCACAATTCCTGACCTGCTTTTAATGAAACAGCCGCCCGCAAGCCAACCACGTTTTGGATCTGGTCCGGCTTAATGGCACCGGGAGTGGCGGGGCGAAGCACATCAATCATCCCACGGTCAAAGATCTCTCCCGCAGCTATATCGCGGGCAGCCCGCAGGCAGCGGCGCTGAATGATCACAGTATCCTTTTCATTCTGAGCCACCACCTTATCCGCCGAGCCAAGCGCCCTATCCAGACGGCGGGTATTTTCCACCATGTCAGCCCATGTGGTTGGATTCATGGCAAATTTATGGTCAGGCCCTTCACGCTGATTATCATCCGTGAAGTGTTTCTCAATCACACGTGCACCCAGGGTGACTGCGCCGAGAACGGTGGCATGCCCGGGAGTATGATCCGACAGCCCCAGCACAACCTGCGGAAACATTTGCGCATAGGTTTTGAGCACATTGAGATGGATGTGGTCAAAATTTTCCAACGAGGCGGTGTAATTGGTATTGCATTGCATGAGTACCAGCTGCGGGTTGATGGCAAGGATGGCGTGCACCGCGCGCTGCACCTCCCCAATGGTTGCCGCGCCGGTGGCAAGCAGAACTGGTTTCCCCTTGGCAGCCATCCGTTCCAGCGCTTCCAGCCAGTCAATCTCACCAGAACCGATCTTGTACGCCGGCATGAAGGCATCCAATTGATCGACCGCCTCGAAATCATATGGCGATGAAAAATACTCGATACCCGTTCTTTCGCAGGTCTCCTTCAGAACAGGTGTCCAATCGAAAGGCACGGATGCACCCTGGTAAACCTCAAAAACAGATTTCTTCCAGACAGCCTGATGGGACTGCTGGCCACCCAGTGAGCGAAAACCGTAATCGGATACGATCTTGGGAGCGGAAAAATTCTGGAACTTGGCCGCATCGGCACCTGCCTCTTTCGCCAATTTGATCAACAGCTTTGCCCTTTCAATGTCCCCATCGTGGTTGGCGGCGATATCGGCAATGAAATAAGTGGGGTGTTGGAATCCTATCTTCTGCTTACCTATCGTTATTTCCATCATTCATCTCCTCTCACATCATCCACATCTTTGGCAGGCCAGTATGATTTTAATTTTTCCGGGTATCCATCTTCAAACAACTGGTGAAATTTTTGCAGACTGGATTGTTGATCCGGAATGGGCAGGGCAAGGATCCCCTTTAATTTTTCTATATTGAGGGTTAGATTTGGCGAACGGGGGGCTTTCAAGCCTCCGCGATTAACAGAGACCGATTCAACCAGCCCCTCATTCAAACCGAATAATCTGGCAATGCTGACGCCAAATTCATATTTACTGAGACTCTGTGGGCTGACAACATGGTAAAGTCCCTTGAGGTCTTTATTGACCATTTCAAAAAGAATATCGCCGAGATGCTGAACCAACAAGGGGCAGAAGAAGACATCGTTAAAGCCAAATACACGCGTGCCGGCAGCCAGGTTGTATAAAAAGAATTCCGCCAGACTGCGCTTGCCGGTAAGACTGTATCCAAAAAAATTGACCCGGACCACAAGAGATCGGGGATCGCTGCGCAGGACTGCCTGCTCCCCTTCCAGCTTGGTTCTGGCATACACACTCAAAGGGTTTGGCTGATCAGTTTCGGAGTAATTTCCCTTCTGTCCATCAAAGACTGCGTCGGTGGAGAAATGAACCAATTGGATGGAATGGTGTTGGCTGATCACTGCCAATCTTTCCGGCAGGGTGACATTTAATTCTTTGGCAGAAACCGGGTCACTTTCACACGCTTCCAAATTGGCCAGTGCTGCGCAATTAAAAATAATATCCGGCCTGGCTTCATCAATACATGCAGATAACTCACGTTCGTCTTTTAAATCAGCCTGGATGACATTGAAGGGCACCTTCGCCAAGTCATGCGAATAAACCGTGCCAAAAACCTCCCCCTTTTCCTGGGCTTGCAAGGCGAGGTTCAGCCCCAGCAGACCGCTCGCACCGGTAATCAAAAAGCGCGTCATGGCAATTGCCCGTGCTATTCCTCTTCCACTGAACCAGTCATCTGGCGCAGCTGGTCAACCGTCAGCCATACCTGGTTGGTATTGCTGGCATAGCGGAAATCATCCGCGATCAATTTTCCTTTTTGCTCCCAGTCACGGCCGAACCAGAATGCCTCAGCCGGCTGGACCACATACATGTCTTCCATTTCCACCACCGTGCGGGCTTCATCCTCAGAGATGAGCACCTCATGCAGCTTTTCCCCCGGGCGAATGCCAATAATCTCAATTTTGGATTTGGGTGCAATGGCAGCCGCCAGGTCCTTGACCTTCATGCTGGCAATCTTGGGCACAAACACCTCACCACCATGCATCTCTTCCAGGCAACGGATGACAAAACGCACACCCTGATCAAGGGAAATCCAGAAGCGGGTCATGCGTTCATCGGTAATCGTAATAGCCCCGTTGTTTTTCTGCTGCAGAAAAATGGGCACCACGCTGCCGCGGCTGCCCACCACGTTGCCATAACGCACACAACTGAAGCGCGCTTTTTTGCCTGCTGCATAAGCATTGGACTGTACGAAAAGTTTTTCCGCAGCCAGTTTGGTGGCGCCGTATAAATTGACCGGATTGACCGCCTTATCGGTGCTGAGGGCAATCACTCGCTCCACGCCCGTGTCGAGGGCGGCATCAATGACATTGCCGCTTCCCAGCACATTGGTTTTTACCGCCTCCATGGGATTATATTCGCACGCGGGCACCTGCTTGAGGGCAGCCGCATGCACCACATAATCCACCCCTTCAAAGGCGCGTTTCAAACGCGGATAATCGCGAATATCGCCGATAAAGTAGCGCAGGGAAGGGTGATTGAACCCCTTAACCCTCATCTCATGCTGCTTGAGCTCATCGCGGCTGAAGATGATGATCTTCTCAGGATGGTATTCCTCCAGCATGATTTGAATGAATTTTTTTCCAAAAGAGCCGGTTCCACCGGTGACCAGTATGACCTTGTTTTTCCAATCCATCATTTTTCCTTCCATTGCCTTGCCTTAACTATATTTCATTTTTTATCCACAATCACCATTGGATAGGCCCCATTTTCACCCAGATATTGCGGGAACCTTTCTTCCAGCCAGTAAATAATCTTCAACCACATCCTGCCACCCAGCCAGGGATGGATCAGCGTTCGCAAAAAGCGGACATTGACACTGCGCCAGACGCGTATCTCCAAAGGAACCTGTCCGGCGAGCCTGGCTTTGAGAAGAGGAGCGTTAAATTCCTCCACAAAGGTGCGTGCTGGTTTTTGCAGGGAATCAGCATTTTGCGGATTATTTTTCTTCTGGCGGGGTTGATCCTTTTTTTGGAGAAAACGTTCCGCCAATGCCATTAATCGGTCAAACCGCTTCATCAATGGGGAAACCTTCCAGCCATTCACAATCACGGCATGGCTTTTACGCTTCAATACGCGATACACTTCGCGGTAGGCGCTCAGGTGGTCATCCATTACCAGGTGATGAAAGGTATGCAAAGAAACCGCTCCGTCAAAACAATCGGTACAAAAAGGCAGGCGGGCAGCATCCGCCAGGACATATAAACCATGTCCTTTCAGTTTTTTACGGGCTTGCTCCAAAGCTGTCAGGGAAATATCCAGGCAAACGCGGAACTGGTATGCGGCAGAATAGGTCAGGTATTCAGGATATTGCACCGGACCTGAACCAATATCCAACAGGTATTGTCCTGCCTCGTTGAGAAAACGGTTAACGCGCAGATGGCAGCGGTGGATATACTCGCTGGAGACCGGGCGCAAGTCTTCAAACCGGGCATTTTGAAATTCCAACCGGCCGGATTTTTTCCAGCCAATTTCATCATAAAACCTGCGCACTTGTCGGGTTGCTTTTTCAGCAGTCATCGTTTCCTGAGGAATTATCCGGACTTGCGAATCACATCCCAATTCAATGGCTCATTGACCAGGTATTTAAACGTGGAGCCAAATTCCTTCCTCCCATTTCGACTAAAAACCTTTTTAATCGGAAATTGTGCATAATCATTACGCAAGAAATGTATGTGCCAGGGAAAAGGACGCGGGAAATTAAAGAAGAAGCGGTATGCATAAGCCCAGGCATTAGCAACCTGTTCATCGCGCAGGCGGGCTTTTTTCGGATTAAACAAGATGATGCCAAGTTCCTTGTAATATCTCAGCCAGGAATCCGGGTCAATGGTGAAACCGCGGTTGCTGTAATGGGTCTTGCCGCTGACAATGACCGGCACGCCACTCATGGCCATTTCCAGCCCGACCGTGGTGGTGTAGACCAGCCCGACATCAGCTGCGGCAATCAGGTCATAGGTATTCACTTTTTCTTCCGGCCGGATGAGATGGATATGTTCCGGCAGGCGCGGCAATACATGGCTGACCACATCCACCATGGACACCCCATGGGTAAGCACCTCGCCAGGATGAACACGGATGACCAACTGGACATCCTCCCGACCGGCAAAGTACTGCACCGTCCTTTCTATCCATTCCTGCATCGATTGTGAAAAGATCTGCCGTCCGAGCGTCAGACTATCACCGAGCACGTTGGTGGCCAGGAGCACAACCGGCCGTTGGTCCAAGCCAAGTTTTTCTCGCGCCTGCTGAACCCCCTCGGCGGGAATGCTTTGCCACAGGCGGGAAAAATTTTTCCAAACCGAAGCCTTTTTGCGGGCTTCGAACAAAGCTTGAATTTTTTCCGATTCCTCATTGGTCAGGGGCTTTGTCTGATAGGCCTCCCACAACGTATCCGTGTTTTGCAGCATGACCCGGTCATTCTGCGCCAGCCAGATATGCTGCTTTTGATTGTCAAATTCATAGGACACCACTGGCAATTTGAGATACTTTGCGACCTCATAGACGACACCGAATTCAAATATGGTTCCATTCGGCACGATGACCACATCCGGGCGATTTTCCTGAAGCCAGTTTAATGCCGTTCGGGCTGCACTGAGGTTGCGCTGCTGGCGCAGCTGGAAAATGGTATTTTTTTCGTCAACCATTTCCACCTGGTCGGTGTACTGGGCATCATAGCGGGATACCTGGGTGATACACTCTTCCAATTCAGCCGGGAGGGATTTATAGGCAGCGCTGGTGGAAAGAAATGAAACGGTGTGAATACAACCAGCGGCTTTTTTAAATACACGCTGGGCATACAGGTTCTGGCGGCGCAGGTCAAAACGGTTGATGGGAGTGAACCAATCCGAATAGGGCAGATACCCAAGGGTGACATCATGGCCATCGGCAGCCAGTCCCAATCCGAGGATGGTGGCATGGTTAAGCCAAATATGGAGGGAAGAGAAAAGGAAAACCTTTTTGCCCGGTTTTAAATCCTTGCGGCATTTTTGAACCTGGGCGCACGCTTCCGGCAAACACTGATCCAAAAAACTCAGCGAAAAACGGCTGGTGATGGTGCCGCTGCGATGGCGGAGAAGCCAGTAAATTTCCGCTGTCAAAGGCACTTCCCCTAAAATGCGCTTGACAAAATCCTTGGTGGCGGTGATGGAATTCCTGCGGTTTTTGCGATGATTCGGTTCAGGCATTTATTTTATTTCCTCTATTTTCCAATCCAGCATGGGGCGTATGGGGCCGAGACGTTTTTCCGGCCAGTGCATACCGGGCGCGCCGGCCGGGTCAACATTAAAAAGCAATGCCTGTTCATCCTGAAAATAACGCTTGATCTTATAGGAACTGGCATTGACACCCACCACAAAACGGCCTTCATTGAAAAAATTGGCCGGGATGCTGCAACGACTGACATAGCGGCCAACCGGTCGCTGGGCGTGTTTTTCAAATTTATGCGGATCATCCGTGTCAAATGAAGTAAAGACAAATTCGCCACGGGCACTGGTGAGGTAAACGCCCACGCGCAATCCGGTGATGGGTGCGCTGAGGGCATACTCCACCTCCACCGTGAACGGCTCAACCGAGCGGATGGTATCCACCACTTTGCCGGCATGGTTGCGGATGCGCACGGCAATCGGCTGAAAGGGATGGGCGCTGCGCGGGATTTCATCCCGGCTCCATTCCCGCTGCCCTTCCTGGGTCAAGCCATGCGAGAGATAAAAATCAATGGCTTCCGTGGTGGGTGCTCGAAGCAAGAGATGACCTTTATCCACCACCAGGGTTTCCTCGGTCAGGCGCAGGATGGCGGACATGTTGTGGCTGACAAACAGCACCGTGCGGCCTTCGCGGGCGACATCGCTCATCTTGCCCAGGCACTTGCGCTGAAATTCCGCATCGCCCACCGCCAGGACCTCATCCACCACCAGGATCTCCGGTTCCAGATGGGCAGCCACGGCAAACGCCAGGCGCAAATACATGCCACTGGAATAGCGCTTGACCGGTGTTTCAATGAACTGCGCCACCTCGGCAAAATCCACGATTTCATCAAATTTGCGCTCAATTTCAACGCGCCGCATGCCCAGGATGGCGCCGTTGAGATAGATGTTTTCCCGGCCAGTCAACTCGGGATGGAAGCCGGTGCCCACTTCCAATAAGGATCCAACCCGGCCGTGGATTTCCACTTCACCTTCAGTGGGTTCGGTCACCCGCGAGAGGATTTTCAACAAGGTACTTTTTCCCGCGCCATTGCGGCCAATGATGCCGAGCACCTGGCCTTGTTTAACTTCAAAAGACACATTGCGCAAAGCCCAGATATACTCAGCTGCTTTATTGTGTGAAAGGCGCCGGCGGGCTTTGGAAAAGGATTCGGAAAGGGTTTCACGCAAGGTGTTGTACTTGATGACAGGCACACCAATGCGGTAACGCTTTCCCAGGTTTTGTACACGGATGGATAGATTGCTCATACTTGTCTACACCATATCCGCAAAAAGCCGCTCGGTGCGTTTAAAGAAAAACAAGCCGCTGATGAGCAAAATGAAAGACACGGTTACAGAAACCAGCAGGTCCAGCCCGGGCGGGTTGCCAACCCCCAGCAGTGCCCAGCGAAAGCCATTGACCACCCCGGCCATGGGATTCAGCGAGTAAATCAACTGCCACTGGTCCGGGATCATTGAAGAGGAATAGACAATGGGTGTGATGAACATCCAGAATTGAGTGATGAAATGGGTGGCGTAGTTGATATCCCGGTAAAGGACGTTAAGTGCGGAAAGCCAAAGCCCCACCCCCATGGCCGTCACCAGCGCCAATAGGAGAAAAAGCGGCAGGGTCCAAATATGAACGGTTGGTGCAACATGATAAAAGACCATCATGCCAAGCAAGACCACGAAGGCAATCAGAAAATCAACGATGCCGGCCAGGATGGTTGCCAGGGGCAGGATGATACGCGGAAAATAAATCTTGGTGATGATATGGGAACTGGAGACGAGGGATTTGCTGGCATCCAGCAATGCTTTTGAAAAGAGCGTCCAGGGCAGCAGCGCGGTGAAAGAAAAAATTGGGTACGGCACATTATCCGAGGGAACCTGGGCAAGCCCGCCGAAGAAAATACTGAAAACCACCATGGTCATAAAAGGCTGCAGGACCGCCCAACTGGCGCCCAGAAGGGTTTGTTTGTAACGTACCTTGAGGTCGCGCCAGGTCATGAAATAAACCAGTTCGCGGTAGATCCACAAGTCCTTTAGATCCAAGGCAGCCCACCCGGTGGATGGTTTGATGAGGATGACTTTATCGTCGGTTTTTAATGCCAATTGAACTTCACTCCACTTACTTGATCCTGCCCTTATTCGCTTCAAACCAGTCAATGGTATGGCGCAGGCCTTCTTCGAACGGCATCCCGGCTTTGAAGCCGAAATAGTCCATTGCCCGGCGGGTATCCAGACCGCGGCGCGGCTGGCCATTGGGTTTACTGGCATCCCAGGTAATACGGCCGGTATAACCCGTCAGGCGGGCAATGAGATTGGTCAGATCCTTGATGCTGATCTCGTACCCTGAACCCAAATTGACCGGCTCAGCCCCATTGTATTTTTCAGTGGCGAGCAGAATCCCCTCGGCTGCATCCTCCACATACAGGAATTCGCGGGTGGGCGAGCCATCCCCCCAGGCGATGATCTCCGGCAAGCCCCGTTCGCGCGCTTCAACACTTTTGCGGATGAGGGCCGGGATAACATGCGAGGAATCCGGATGGAAGTTATCACCCGGGCCGTACAAATTGACCGGCAGCAGGAAGATGGCATTGTAGCCGTACTGCTGGCGGTAGGCCTGGGCCTGGACGAGCAGCATCTTTTTGGCCAGCCCGTAAGGGGCATTGGTTTCCTCTGGATAACCATCCCAGATGTTTTCCTCCCTAAAAGGCACGGGGGTGAACTTGGGGTAGGCACAGATGGTGCCGATGGCCACAAACTTTTCCACCTTGCGCTGCCAGGCGGCATGCATGAGCTGGACACCCATCATCAAGTTGTTGTAGAAGAATTCCGCCGGATGCTCACGGTTGGCGCCGATGCCGCCCACCTGGGCGGCCAGGTGAATGATGACATCCGGTTTGGAATCATCCAGCATCTGATGGATGGAATCGCGGTCAACCAGGTCATAATTATCAATGAGCGGGACGAAGATGTCAGTGGCGCCGCGCTCGCGCAGCTTGCGGCAGACAACCGAACCCAGGAAACCTGCACCACCGGTGACGCAAAAACGGCGACTCTTAAAAAATTCAACAGCGGACATCAAACAGTCTCCTCTTCAACAATGATTCTGAGGCCGACCACCTTGAGCATGGGGCTGTGGTGATCGTCAACCACATGCAGCCCCTGTTCCAGGCAGGTCAGGCGGCAAATATCCACCACCTCCCCCTCTCCTTCCAGCCGCACCTGTTGAAAACCATTGTCCTTTATTTTGGCGATGGCTCGCAACGACCGTTCGCGCACCAGGCGGTAAAGCTTAAATGAGTTTTGAACATAATCCACCATCAGGCGGGCACGCAGGGCAATGCCTTCCGGGGTGATGATGTAGGACAGCTTGCGCCGCCCGGCTTTTTTCACCTTCACATAGCCCTTTTGGATGAGGCGCTTCATATGCCAGTTGATGGTGCCCACCGCCACACCCAAACGCTCGGCCAGGGTGGCCTGGGTGGTGTTGGGCTGGGATTCAATGTGTTCCAAAATGGTGAGGTCGGCTTCGCTGGATTGCATCAAAGGATAACCAATATTCAATGGTTGAATTATAAACCTGCTCTTGAATATGGTCAAGTATTAATAAAGTAAATCAATCTTCAAAAAGCAGTTACAAAAAAGAGATGAGGAAAAAACGAGGCTATTTAAGACTCATTGAAATAAATAATATTCTCCAACATTAAAAATTGCTCTAGATCCATTATTACAATTGTTAATGGGGTTACCTTTCGAATTTACGAATAAAAAATCTGCATTTAGGTTTGACTTTAATTTGATCAATTCGGAAAGCCTCTCGCAAGGCAACCCAAAATTCTCAGTAATTTTTTTTAATTCCCAATAGGTTTGATACCATGATTTTAATTTGTCATAATCACGATAGGCAAATTGGCCACTGTCCTTGAAATTGAAAACAAGAGGTCGAAGAGCAGCATAGCGAATTTCGTAAAACTCAACTGTTTCAACACCGTCCCATGTGTACGAAAGAATTTTTGAACCCGGGGGGGTCATGATTTCAATCGATTTTATGGCTTGTGATTTGTTTTCAATATCCCTACAATCAGATGATGAATCCGTATTGAAAGGTTTAATTTTTTGCCATTCATATATAAGAATATTTCTCTCCAAAAAAGAATAAATACTTATTAAAACGAGCCCAAAAATAATTATCAAATTCTTGATGTTTTTCCCTCTTGATCTCAAATACAAATTCGAAAATGTTATTACTATTACCAGGAGCATTAATGGATAAATGAATCTAATCCCGCGTGTCAATACAACTTCAAATGGGATTAATCGAAAAATTTTTTCAACAAGTCTTTCAACAAACGGAATAAGAATGCTTACGAATAGAATTCCAGCTGACCAAATCAATATGAGTCTTATTTGTTCTTTAATTTCTTTTGAGAATAATATGAAAGAAATAAAAATGGACATAAGGGCAAAGATAAAAATGCCATTCATTAATGTCATCTTTACGAATGAAATCAGCACCTCACCAACATTAAATATATTGTTTGGAAAAAAATTCTTTAAGACATAAATAACAAAATCATAATCTATTGATGAACCGTATTGATGCCCGGGTAAGAAATTGATTGCATAAGGGGTGATTAAAACCATGAATAAGAATCCTTGACCAAGGAGCATGGTTATTTTTTTTAACCTTGACCATTCCTCTGGAAGAAATGCAACAAATCCGAGAAAAAAACAAAAACCCCATATTAATCCACTAAAAGAGTGCAGATAAACCGACAAAGCAGTCAAGATCATTAAGTAATGCCATTTTCGAGGTTCATTTTTCCATTTCATTGCGTAATAAAGCAAAAACGGCAAAAAAGTCTGAAAAAGGAATCTTGGCAATGGAAGCCAAACACCCCAACGTTCCTGATTTAAGGATATTGGAATAGAAATGATTATTGATAGGAAAAAAGCCCAAAATCTATTCTTCAATAATAATTTCCCAAGGATATAAAAGCCTAGTAAATGAAAGAACACATGTGGGAGGATAAGAATTTGAAAAGAATATCCGTAATTATTTGTAAAAAAGAATAATAGCCTTATAAGCAAAATATGAAAGCCCAGATAGATTTCAAAGTTTTTCATTTCCCCATAAAGAACATCGTTTGTAAATAATTCCGGGTGATCCAGAGCAGCTACTCCAGTTGTATAGGTTGCCGCATCTCCGCCCAACTCAATGAATTTATTTTGATTTTGGCAAGGATTATAAAAAAATAGGCATGCGATTAGAAGGAAAATAACTACTATTCCGAAATCCCAATAGTTAACACGATCGAGCTTCTTCCTTTCCTGTTCAATTTCATTGGGTACTTCCAAATTGAAATGTTTTCCCAAACGACATCGGAGCAGTTTAATAGAATCGCCAATTTTTTTTGATATATTCTCCGAGAGATTTTTATTTCTATCCAGCAAAAACACCAACCCGATGAGGCTCAATCCGATTATGAGCAAGAATAAACCCAAATACTGCAGCCGATCCACCCAGTAGGTTTTGAGCGCATAATTTAACCAGTCAGATAATAAGCCAATGAGGAATTCATTCAGCGAACGAAATAAAAAAAGAATTCCCACCATGATCCCGGATAAACCGGAAATCATGAGAAGAGGGTATTTTTTAAACATTGGGGATAATTTGCCTGGTTTTTTCATTGCCCTAAAAAATTAGATGGGTAAATAAAGAGGTGATCTATTTTTTTGTAAATAGAAAAATATGGTTCAATCCAAATTGAAACCCATGATGAGCCATGTATGTAAATCCGGCATTCTGACACAGAGTAACCACTTCTCTCGTCCACATACCACCCTGTTCACCTGCCTTCATTCCGCCCCGCTGCTTATCTTCACTGTACCACCAGATGGCATGACCGATATTCCCAAGGATGGGATCGATCATGGTGATGATCACTTTTCCATCCGGTTTGAGCAATCGTCTTGCCTCCCTGAGCACCTCCAGCCGGTTGGGAATGTGATTCAAACAGGCAATAAAGGTAATGGTATCGAAGCTCTTATCTTCAAAGGGCAGGTCGGCGGTATCCTGCACAACCAACGCACCGCCCCCCCAGTCAAACACATCAACACCTACACCATTGCTGTATTTTTTCACGAGGGTATTAGGACCAGCACCGATATCCAGCAAGTATCCTGAAATGAAGGGCAGTACTTTTTGAATTCGTTCCTCTTCCAGGGTTGTCCAACCGAATTTCGGCAGCCACTTCTGGTCAAACAGCACAAAGCGGAATGGAATGCCAATGAAATCCCAAAAGGATTGAAGAAGATTCTTTTTCTTTATGACCTGGCTGGAAGTAGATTGCATATGGATAAGTTTATCAATTATTTCTTTCTATAACAAAAAGATTAGCCGACCGTGAGATTCCTGGCTTTCAATGATTCATTTTTTATTAAATCGAGGTCCAATTTCACAAAATCACCACAAGGTACAATTATTCAAACAGGTTTGCAAATGCCTTATCTTAGTGAAGAATCCATCATATTAAACCTGACAGTTGAAAGTTCAACTGTAGCCATTCTCGCATTAGCCAGCTTGCTGGAGAAAAAAGGGCGCGTCAACATACATTTTGGTCCATCAGCCATACAGCGTGAACAATCCTTTCCCACCGGGGTGCCCACCCAGCCATACGCTATCGCCTTCCCGCATGCGGAACCATCCACTGTGTATCAGTCCTCGCTGGCCATCGCCACACTTGCCCATCCGGTCTCATTCGGAAGTATGGAGGAACCCAACAAGGAATTGCCGGTGCGGGCAGTTTTTTTGCTGGCCAACCGGAATCCACGTGAGCATGTGAACGTACTCAAAAAGCTTTCACGATTCTTTAAAAAACCAGATCACCTGGACCGGCTGCTGCAGATAAGTGAAAAGATAGAAGTGGTGAACTGGCTGCAAGAAGCGGTATTTCCGCCATCTTTTTCAAAGAACGCTTAGAAATCCTGCCCTTCCTCCAGAATTTGCCGCATTCGATTGAGGAACTTTGCCGCCATGACCCCATCCGCTACGCGATGGTCAACCGACAGGGTCAGCTTCATCATTTCCCGAATGGAAATTGAAGAATCATCACTGACTACCAGTTGTTTGCGGATGGAGCCGACCGCCAGGATGGCCACCTCGGGCGGGTTGATGATGGCTGCAAATTCGTCCACCTGGTACATGCCCAAGTTTGAAATGGTGAAGCGGCCGGGGCGGGTCATTGATTGCCGGCCGGCGCGGGCAGCATCCACGGCCTGGCGGATGCTGGATGACAATTCACGAAGCGGCAACTGGTCACAATCTTCGATGACCGGCACCACCAATCCATCTTCAACTGCCACCGCCACACCGATGTCAATATGATCGGATAAATGGATTCCCTCCTCTGTATAAGTTGCGTACATCTCAGGGAAATCCTTCAGCGCGAGAGCCGCCGCCCTGACAACCAGGCAGGTGACCGATATGGTTTCGACTTTGGACAGGTTGAACTTTTCATTCATCTGCTTCAGCGTTTGCAATGCCGGACCCATATCAACTGAAACGGATATATAGAAATGCGGGATGGTCTGCTTGCTGTGCTGCAAACGCTGGGCAGCCACCTTGCGAATCTTGTTCAATGGAATGATGCCTTTCCCTTTTTGTGCAGAGGTGGCCAGTTTTTTTGCAGCCGCCATAGGTTGGTGAGCCAGGTAATCCCTTACATCTTTTTCCACGATCCTGCCCAGCGGTCCGCTGCCCTGGAGTTTCTCCAGCGCAATATTATTTTCTGCGGCAATCTTTTTTGCCTTGGGTGAAATGCGGACACGATCTACCCGTACGATAGCGGTCTTTTGTATTTCTTCTTTTTCTACAGGCGTATGGATGACATCACCTTTATCATCCGCTGTCTTTTGGGTGGACGGGTCAATTTCATCCTGCCTGTCGCCAATAAAAGCGATCTCGGTCAGGATCTTTACTTCGGTATCATCGGGATAAATGACCTTGACCAGCCAGCCATCCGCGGGTGCCGGCACCTCAACCACCGCCTTCTCGGTTTCCACCTCGCACAAGGCATCGCCCTTTTTAACCGCCTGACCTTCTTTGATTACCCAGCGGACAATGCGGCCAGTTTCGTAATCCTGGCCAACCTGAGGCATGAGAACTTTGGTTATCATGATCTATGCTCCAATTTTTTAGAAAAGGGAACGGACACCACTGACGATGTCCTCAACCGAGGGTACACACAGCTTTTCAAGGTCCAGATTGTAGGGGATGGTGGTGTTCCGTGCCGGCGATCCTGAGTACGGGTGCATCCAGCGCATCGAAGGCTTCTTCCATGATCAGCGCGGAAATATCCCCGCCCACCCCACCGCGTTTGACCGCTTCGTGAACAATGGCGACGCGGCTGGTTTTATTTACCGATTCCAGGATGGCGTTTTTATCCAGCGGGTGAAGCGTGCGCAAATCCAGCACTTCTGCATCAATTCCATCCGCGGCAAGTTGTTCAGCCGCTTCCAGGCAGCGATGGGTCATCAGTGAGTAGGTGATAAGGGTGACATCCTTACCTTGACGTTTTACATCCGCTTGTCCCAATGGGATGAGATATTCACCATCAGGCACCTCCCCTTCTGTCAAATACAGCAACTTATGTTCAATAAAAACCACCGGTTCATCCTCACGAATGGAGGATTTTAAAAGCCCCTTGGCATCATAAGGTGTGGAAGGCATGACCACCTTCAAACCCGGCATGTGATAAAACATGGCCTCCAGGCTCTGCGAATGCTGTCCGGCCAGCCCATTACCCGAGCCGCCCTGGGTACGCACCACCATCGGTACTTTGGCCTGCCCACCGCTCATAAAATTCCATTTGGCAGCCTGGTTCATCAGCTGGTCGAGGGTCATCAGGGCAAAATCCACAAACATCAGTTCCACCACCGGGCGCGTACCCAGCATGGCAGCTCCCGCTCCCATGCCAATGAAGGATGCTTCGGAGATAGGGGTGTCAATCACCCGTTCAGCACCAAATTCCGTCATCAGGTTGGCAGTGACCTTATAAGACCCGCCTTTTTCACCAATTCCTTCCCCCATCACAAACACCAAAGGATCCCTGTCCATTTCCTCGCGCAGGGCTTGATTGAGAGCGTCTCGATATTTAATAATTGCCATATTCTTAACCTTGAAAATTCGTAGTGTTAATCATCAAATCTCAATTTCAGCCAGGAATTCCTGCGGGGATGGTTCCGGGCTTGTCAGACCGAATTGGATGGCTTCATCCAGGACATTTTCCACTTTGGCTCGAATTGCTTCCACCTCCGCTTGAGGAACCTGTGCTGTTTTCAGATGCTTTTCCAGCACGATGAGCGGGTCTCTGGCTTTCCATTTCTGCATTTCCTCAGCCGGCATGTAGGCGCCAGGATCGTTGATATGATGTCCGCCATGCCGATAGGTCATGCATTCGACCAGTGTGGGGCCTTCACCTTTTCTTGCCCGGCGAATGGGCTCCTCCATGGCTTCATAAACCTTGACCGCATCGTTGCCATCCAGGGTGATGCCCGGCATGCCATAGCTTTGGGCACGTGTGGCGAGCTTATCCACCAAAGTGACAGATTGAATGGGGGTGGAAACGGCATACTGATTATTTTCCAGGATAAAAATGACCGGCAGGTGATAGACAGCGGCCATGTTCAACGACTCGTGAAAGGTGCCAATGTTGGCGCTACCATCACTGAAAAAACAAAGCACCACCTGGTCACCTTTTTTCTGCCTCACCGCCAAGGCGGCACCAACCGCGATAGGGATTCCGCCACCCACGATGCCATTGGCGCCCAGGTTGCCTTGGGCCATATTGGTGATATGCATGGACCCGCCCCTGCCCTTGCAGTAACCGGTCACCTTGCCAAACAGCTCGGCAACCATGTATTTGGGTTCGGCCCCCTTTGCGAGGGCATGTCCATGCCCGCGGTGGGTGCTGGTGATGTAATCATCCGGGCGGCAGGCGTTGATGGCTCCCACCGCAATGGCCTCTTCACCAATGTAAGCATGTACATAACCGCGAATGTTGCCCAAGCGGTATTGCTCGGTAGCCTTTTCTTCAAAGCGGCGGATGGTGTAGGCATCCAGATACATTTTTTTAATCATCTCGGTACTAGGTTTAGACATGTGCACTCCAGAAAAATGGGTTGTTGAATCGCGGTCTTGACCAACTTTTGAAGGTGTGTTTATGAAGAAGAATTATGAGATCATCACAAAAATTTCGTGCAATGAAAGAAGATTAATCGTTCCTTATTTCTTAAAGTGTTCATCCTGTGCGAGAGTCTGTTGCAACCCCTCTTTGAGGGTAACATTTGGCTTATAACCCAGCTTTGATTTAGCCAGGGTGAGATCGGCACGCATGCGGGAAGGACCGCCTTCATGCTGAAGATTGCGGATGATCTGCGGGGAGCGTCCTGTGACTTCCAGCACCAATTTGACCAGGTCATTCACGCTTGTCTCGACCCCGCTGCCAACATTGATAATCAAATGATCCGCCTGAGGGGTTGTGGCGGCAATCACCATGGCATTGACCACGTCATCCACAT
The DNA here is from genome assembly GCA_963802275.1 of uncultured Chloroflexia bacterium. Taxonomy (GTDB): domain Bacteria; phylum Chloroflexota; class Anaerolineae; order Anaerolineales; family Anaerolineaceae; genus CAZMZW01. The sequence continues at coordinate 871,549 of CAWDIB010000004.1, forward strand.
ACACATAATCGCGCGATTGTTTGCCATCCCCATGGACGACAATCGTTCCATTTTCCACGGCCTGCTTGAGGCAGTGCGGGATGAGAGGCGAATAGGAGGGAGGCATGCGCTGCCCTGGGCCATAGGCATTAAACACGCGCAGGCAGACCGTTTCAATGCCCCAAAGATCACCGATGGTGCGCACATAATATTCGGCGCTCAGTTTGGAAACGGCATAAGGTGACCGCGGATTGGGACGGGCTGTTTCTTTTAACGGCTGGGTATGCTGATTGCCGTAAATTGAACCGGAGGAGATGAACACCACCCGGTGGACACCCACATCGCGCATGGCTTCCATCAGGCTGACGGTGCCGCCCACATTGACCTGTGAATATTCGCGGGGGTAGAGGACGGATTCAGGAACGATCACACGGGCAGCCAGGTGGTAGACACAATCCACTTCCTGCAGCAGGCTCCACAGTTTGGGACGGTCATTAACATCACCGCGGATCAGATTGACTTTGGGCAACAAGCGTTCGGGGTTTCCCGTGGAGAGATCGTCCAAGCCGACCACCATATTGCCCTCCTCCACCAGCCGATTGGCCAATGGAGCTCCCAAGAAACCCGCGGCACCTGTGATTAGAAATCGCATCTCATTCCATTATTGGGGGTAGGATTTTGGTGATTATAGCACGTAACCCCACGCTTCCACCTGACGTTATAATACTAACCCTTATGAACAAATCATTTATCCATTTTCTACTGATCGTTTTTATCGCCACGCTGCTCCCGGGCACAGGCTTGGTGCACGCCCAGACCAATCCAACCGCCACACCTTCACCGGAAACGCCGATACCAGCAGCACCATCGGTTGACTTGCCACTTTGCAAACCAGGCGTGTATCTGCTGACCCCGGTGGATTGCCTGCTGCAGGGGCCTGCCAGGGTGCTGACCGATCTGGCCAAAAAAGGGTTGTCTTTACCGCTGAAGCCCCTGGCCGCATCCAAACCTGACCCAGCCCTGGTTGCCCTGGATACAAAATATGCCAAGCTCAATTTGACTTACCCCCAGCAGGCAACCTTTTATCCCAATGTCGAATCCGCCGAGGCGGGCATCAACTGGATCCGCCAATTGCCGCCAGGCGAGCTGCAATACCTCTCCTATAAGAGCGCAACGGTGTTCAACAAACACAACTACATCATCACCGAAAAGGGTGAATGGGTGCGGGCTTCGCCGACCAGGTATTCCTCTTTCCAGGGTTTATTGTTTGACCGCCTGCCCAGTAATGATTTCGGATGGATCGTGGATGCAGTCAACCCGCGCATCGCTCCCAATTATGCCGCCAAGGCACTGCCGGAAAAACTGTCACGCGAAACGGTTGTGCAAATCTATGACCGGGCACTTGTGGGAAATGTCAACTGGTACATGATCGGACTTGGGCAGTGGGTGGAGGAACGCTATATTCGTGTTGTGGATACTAAATCAGCAGCGCCCAACGGGGTGGACAAGAACCGCTGGATCGAAGTCAACCTTCTGCAACAAACACTAACGGTTCACGATGAAGGTAAATTGGTTTTTGCCACCCTGATCGCGACAGGAGTTGAACCCTATTACACCCGGCCAGGGTTGTTCAAAATCAGCGAGAAAAAGCCGCTGGAAACCATGACCGGATCATTCGCTTCCGGCAAGGTGGACTACTACTATCTGCAGGATGTACCCTGGACGATGTATTTTGACCAGAAACGCGCTTTGCACGGAGCATACTGGCGGGCCATGTACGGATACCCGCAATCACATGGCTGCGTCAACATCTCCATTGGCGATGCGCATTGGTTGTACGACTGGGCACAAGTGGGCGATTGGGTCTACGTCTGGGATCCCAGCAATCGGACACCCACCGACCCGGCTTTTTACGGGGCGGGTGGTGCATAAACAAAAAAATCTGCTCTTTATGGAGCAGATTTTTTTTATTGGTTTTAGAGGTGGTAGATTTCTCCGAATTTCTCCTGCAAGTAACGCAAGTAAGGTTCAGGATTGATCTTTGATCCGGTAACTTTTTGCACAAGTTCCTGTGGTTCGTACTTGGCGCCAAACTGATGCACATGTTTCCTTAACCAGTCCAGCAGGCCGTCAAACTTGCCTTTTTCAATCTGGGAATCCAGGTCAGGCAGGTCCTTGCGAAGCACGTCCCATAATTGGGCTGCCACCAGGTTTCCAAGGGCATACGTGGGGAAGTAACCGATCGAACCGGTGGACCAGTGAACATCCTGCAGCACTCCCTCGGCATCATTGGCGGGTGTGATGCCCAGATATTCCTTCATCTTGCTGTTCCACGCCTGGGGAAGGTCCGCAGCGACCAGACTGCCCTCCATCATGGCGATCTCCAGTTCCAAGCGCAGCATGATATGCAGGTTGTAGGTGGCCTCATCCGCCTCGACACGGATGAAGGATGGTTCAACAATGTTGACGCCCTTGTAAAAAGTATCCAGGCTGACATTGCCCAACTGACTTGGGAAGATCTGCTGCAAATGCGGGTAGTAATGTTTCCAGAAGGGCAAGCTGCGCCCGACCAGGTTTTCCCACATGCGGGACTGGGATTCGTGAATGGCCATGGAAGCGCCGGTTGCCAGCGGGGTGCGTTTGTACTTTTGGTCAATCCCCTGTTCATAAAGTGCATGCCCGCATTCGTGCATGGTGCCAAACATGGCCGGATTGAGGTAGTCCTCGTAAACGCGGGTGGTGATGCGCACATCATTCAATCCGAAACCGGTGGTGAAGGGATGAACGGATTTATCCTGGCGGCCGCGATTCCAATCGTAGCCGAATGCGGTGATGACTTTGACGCCAAAATCCCATTGATTTTTTTCCGGGTAATTCAGGCGAAGGAAGCTGCTTTCCACCTGGGGTTTCTCACGAATGGCTTTGATCAGTTCAACCTGTTTGGCGCGCAAGCCACTGAATATTTCCTGTACCTCGGCAGTTTTTAATCCGGGCTCATAATCATCCAGCAATGGATCATACACATGCTGGTAGGGTTTGAAAAAATCGGCATATTGCCGGCGTAAAGCGATCAATTTTTCCAAATGCGGTTTGAAAAGGTCAAAATTACTTTCCTTCCTGGCTTTTTCCCATTTATTCTGAGCAAGTGCCGCCGTGCGGGCGAATTCAGCGACAAATTCACCTGGCACCTTGGTGCGTTTATCGTAATCACGGCGGGCTGCTTTGACCAGGCGAACCTCATCGCTATCACCATCCAAGCTTTTTAAATCCACTTCCAGGAGCTGGAATAATTCACCGATTTCAGGTGATGTTGCCTTTAAATGGATAAGCGATTCGATGGTAGCCAGTTGTTCACCGCGGTCCTCGGCTGCGCCCGGTGCCATATTCACCTGCTGGTCCCAACCCATGATGGCATCCGCAGCCACCAAGTCTGAGATCTCGGCGTATTTTGCTTTAAGCTGATTCAATTTTTCTTCCATGTTTCTTCTCTTTTTATGAATGATTTTTTATACTACTTTCCAGCGCAAGGGAGCACCATTCAACGCAGCCAAGACCTCATTGGAAATATCATTAGCCGCCCTGATCTGGGCTTCCACTGTTTGGCCACCAATGTGCGGTGTGGCGATAACCCTGGGATGGCGCGCCAGTTCACCATCCTGGGGTGGCTCAACCGAATAAACATCCAGCGCCGCGCCAGCCACTTTGCCTGAGTTGAGGGCCGCCAATAGGGCTGCTTCATCAATGATATTGCCCCGGGCAGCGCATATGATACGGACGCCATTTTTCATCTTCGCCAGCATGTCCACATTGATCATATTACGGGTGGAATCGGTCAGGGGGGTATGAATGGTAATAAAGTCAGATCGGCCCACCAATTCTTCGAAATCACAAGCCTCCCCACCAGCGGAGTGAATGGCTTCCGGTGAAAGAACCGGGTCACAAGCCAGAATCTTCATACCCATGACGGTGGCCATTTTGGCTACAGTTGAACCGATGCGCCCGATGCCGATGACACCTAAAATCTTTCCTTCCAGCTCAACGCCTTCAAATTCCTTTTTCAACCACTGGTTTTGCTTCAAGGACTGGTCGGCACGCGGCAATTCACGTGCGAGGGCAAAGATCATCCCCATGACCAGCTCAGCCACTGCGCGGGTGGTGGCCACCGGTGCATTGACCACGATTACATTATGTTCTTTTGCGGCTGCAAGGTCAATATTATCCACACCCACCCCGCTTCTGCCGACCACTTTTAACTTTTTGGCAGCAGCGAACACTTCGCGGGTCATCTTGGTGCGTCCTCGAATAATAATGGCATCATATTCGCCAATAACCTTCAATAATTCATCAGCAGAAATTCCCTTCCTGTCATCAATCTGACCTTCTGCAGATAAAATGGTTTTGCCATTCTCTTCCAGACCATCTGTCAGTAAAATCCTCCAGTTGCCCATGGAACCTCTCCTTATTGTGATTTACTTATTTTGCCATAATTGATAAAGAAGTAATAGTGCTGGTATACCTATTTTTCAAGATATATGTATATCAATTACCATAATGTGTGGCTCATAAAAAAATGCCGACGCTTTCCATCGGCATTTTGTCATTTATTCGTAGCGCAGCGCTTCCACTGGCTGCAAGCTGGCCGCACGGTTGGCAGGGTACAAGCCAAAAAACAAGCCCACTGCGGTCGAGAAAATGGTCGCCAATAAAATCGCATCCAGGCCAATGGTTGGAGTGAAAGGTGTGCCGCTGGCGGCTGCGATCCTGCCCACCACAAAGGCTATTAACCAGCCAAAAAGAATCCCGATCAAGCCACCGAACAAGCTGAGCAGGGAAGATTCGACCAGAAACTGGATCATGATATCGCGCTTATGAGCGCCAATGGCCTTGCGCAAGCCGATTTCACGCGTCCTTTCCGTGACCGAGACCAGCATGATATTCATAATGCCGATGCCTCCCACCAGGAGTGAAATGGCAGCAATACCTCCCAAGAATATGGTTAATACGCCGGTAATGGTGCTCGCCAGCGACAGAAAATCCTGCTGTGTGAAAATGGTGAAATCTTCCGCGCCGGGTTGGTTCTGATGGCGGGTGCTCAATACCTGGCGTATTTCACTTTGCGCCATAGCCACATTGTCCGGATTGCTGGCTTGTACGAAAATGATATCCACTTCGTCCAAATTCCTGGAGATGAGGCGGGTGCGGGCAGTCGTCAGTGGCACCAGGATAATATTGTCCTGGCTGCCGAATGATCCGCCGCCTTTGGATTCCAACACCCCAATAATACGAAATGGCTGTCCTGAAATACGAATGGTTTCACCCACAATCCCGGTACGGGTGCCGAAAAGCTTATCAGCCGCTTGCGGCCCGATGACTGCAACGGACGCGCGGCCATTAATGTTTTCCGTTGAAATGAAGTCCCCTTCTGTCAATACACGGTTGCGAACGCTTTGTTCATCTGGTGTCACACCATTAACCTGTATGGTGGAACTCTCCCCTTCAAAGGTGACTAACAGGGATTTCTGAATGACCGGGGCGACTTTGTCAATGTTTGGAGCCTGCATCGGGTCTGCCAGGGCATTGACATCCCCCATGGTCAAAGGTTTTTGATTGCGGATGGTTTGCTGGGTATTACCCTTGAAAACAAACAACAGGTTGGTGCCGATACCACTGATGGAACCGGTGATGGTATTTTGCGCCCCCGAACCGACCGCCAGCATGGCTATGACAGCTGCCACACCAATGACAATACCAAGGATGGTCAACCCCGAGCGAAGCTTGTTGCCATTTAATGTTTCCAATGCTTCCAGGATGGCTTCACCTATTTTCATTTTCCATTGTCCTTTGAAATTAATCCATCATATAAATGAATGACCCGCCGTGCCCTGGCTGCCACCGTTGGGTCGTGGGTCACAATGATCAGGGTGGTGCCAACCTTCTTATTGAGGTTCACCAATAAGTCCATGATCTCCCGGCCAGACTTTGAATCCAGGTTGCCAGTCGGTTCATCCGCCATGATGATGGCGGGATTGTTGACCAAAGCCCTGGCAATCGCAACGCGTTGCTGCTGCCCGCCAGACAACTCCATGGGTTTGTGATTCACGCGGTCTGCCAGGCCAACCGCTTGCAGGGATTTAAGAGCGCGGTCACGCCGGCTGCCATTCAAACCCGAATACCGCAACGGCAGTTCGACATTGCCAAGAGCGGTCATACGGGGAAGCAGATTGAAGTTTTGAAAAACGAATCCAACCTTGCGGTTGCGAATTTCAGCCAACTGGTCATCATTCAGGTTGGCCACACTCTCACCATCTAAAAAATATTCGCCGCTCGTCGGCCGGTCAAGACAGCCAAGCAGGTTCATCAGGGTGGATTTACCTGAACCAGATGGGCCCATAATGGCAATCACTTCGCCACGCCGGATGTTCAGGTTCACCCCGCACAATGCGCGCACTTCCACTTCACCCATCTGGTAGACTTTGCATAGCTCGTGTGCTTCAATGACATGATCCTGTTTCATTGTTTACCTCAGGAATCCGGGCATGCCCCCGCCCGGCATGGAGCTGCCGCTGCTATCAAACAACTGGGTGGGTGGATTAACGATCACCAAATCGCTTTCATTCAAGTCACCTTTCACTATCTCGGTTTCAATATCCGATGAAGCGCCGATTTCGACAGGAACCTGGATGGTCTGATTATTGCGCAGCACAAAGACAATATATGCTCCACCGCGTTTCGTAATGGCACGGTTGGGCACAATCAATACATTCTTGATCTCACTGACGACAATATTGACCGCAGCAGTCATACCTGGCCGCACCTCTCCATTGCCATCATTCAGTTCGATGGTAATGGTGAAGTTGACCACACCCTGTTTATCAACTCCCACCGGTTCAACCTGGGTGACAATTCCGGTGAACTTTTTCCCCAGGACGGCATCGAAGGTCAGTTCAACCCTTTGACCTGCCTGAACCTGGTTCACATCCACTTCTGGTATCTCCACCTTGATAAACAAGTGGGAAAGGTCATCAACCCGGAAAGAAGTCAGCCCGGTGGTGACCTGATCACCCGCCTTGGCATCTGCCTTGGTAACCGTGCCGCTGAATGGCACGATAATCTTTGCCATACGGACAGTTGCTTCTGCCGCATCCACCCGCGCCTGGGCCGCTTCAATATCATCCCTGGTGGGACTGTCAACCAGCCTTGCCCAAGCCCGGCGGGCATCGTCTGCCTGTGCCTTGGCCAGGTCATACCGGGCAAAGTCCTCGGCCACGGTATTGTCATAAGTTCTGCCCAGCAGCAGGTTAAGCGCGCGCAGGGCTTTATCATTGGCCAATTGCGCGGTGGCCAGTTTTTCAAGCGCTGCAGTCAATTCAGCATCCGGCGTGGGGTGAGTGATCATGCGGTCATATTCATACTGGGCATTTTTCAACTCATTGGCAGCGAGCAGGAACTCACTGCGTGCCTTGTATACATTCACCCAATTAGAATTTTTATAATTCCAGCGGTCACGATCATTTTTTGTAGTCTGAACTTTATCGTCCGCCCTCACCAAAGTCAGGTAAGCATCCGCCTCAGCCGTATTTGATTGCAGGGCATCTTCCAGGTTTCTCCGGGCAGCCACCAGTTCAGCACGGGCAGTATTAATTGCCTGCGAAACCGTAGTTGGATCCAGTTCTGCCAATAACTGATCTTTGACCACCTGCTCATTTAATTTGACATTGACCTGTCCTATTCGTCCGCTGGTTTGCCAGGACAGATCCGCGCTCTGATTGGCATTGACCGTGCCGGTCGCCCCGACAATGGCCACCAGGTCGCCCCGTCTGACAGCCGTGGTCTGCATCGAGGCAATCAATTTTTGCTGATTGATATTATTGTTGACAACGGAAACGAGTAATTCCAATCGCCACTACGGCAGCAAGAACCAGCAACCAGGCTTTTTTTCCCAGGTTCTTAAACTTTAAATAAGCTGCAGAAAGAAAATTCTGTTTTTTCTCAGGCAATGACTTTGCCTCTTTATCTTTATTGTTGTTTTTTTTGATTGCTGTCATTTTCATCTTCCTTTTCTAATTCGATTTTGCAGTGATGTAATTAATCGCAATGTCCAACGTTTCATCAATCATTTGATCGCGCAATTTTGTATCCGACAGGCGACCCAAATGAAATAAGAACAGAGGCGCATTGATGAGACTAATCAAAGTCATGGCAGCCACGCGGGGTTCTTTTTCACGAAAGAAACCTTTTTGCTGGCCCTTTTTCGATCAAATCAACCAGCGTGCTGAATTGGTTATCCAAAAGCATTTTCTTTCCCACGGGGCCATTAATTTTTTTAAATGGCAAAATCCAGAGAAGGCGGAACAGTTTTGGCCTGGATTTCGCCTTTTCAATGTAATCCTGAAGCGCCTTTTTCAGGTTCAGCACCAGGTCCTCACCTTCCCCGCTTTGCAGAATTTTTTCAAAGCGGCTGCGGATCTGCCCTTCCTGACGGGAAATCAATGCCTGGACGAGCGCATCCCTGTCCTGATAATAGGTGTAAATTGACATATGCGATAATCCCGCCTTCTCCGCAATCTTGCGGATGCTGATCTGTTCCGGCTGCAAGGTATCCAACAAAGTGACACTTGCATCCAGGATGCGGTTACGCATGGCGTTTACTCTTTCGTCAGATTGTTTCTTCCTGGGCATGTTTACCTCTAAAATATACAGAGTATATAATACACTGTATATATATATTTGTCAAGGTGTTTTTTATTAACCTTTCATTAATATTTCTTTGAGCCTTTCAGCTCAGCTATAATCTTCATGCATTTATGAAAAAAAGATTCCTTCTTGTCATCGGGGTCCTGCTGCCCCTCTTGCTGCTGCCATTGATCACCACCAGCAGCATCTGGTATCCGCAGCAGCCAGGCGACCAGGCAAGGCAATACACACGACCACTTGAGTTTGATTATTTTTACTGGACGCTGCAATCTCTGTGGGAAAAGAGCAGCCAGGCAACCCTGGCGGTTGAAAGCGGAATCAACTCTTTCAAATCCAGGGTTATCATCCTGGATTTTCTGGACCTCATCAAGCGAATCCATGACCTTGATAAACAGATCCTGCAGGTTTATTCCAACCCGGAAATCACCAATCATGGTGAGGAAGCAAGATCGCTGATTAGCACAAAAGGAAAGGGCAGAAGCAATTTTTGCCCAGCAAAGGCTGCTGGCTGAATCCATTCTCCAATCTCAGATCAGTGCCATTCTTAGCTCAGAAGGGGTTGAATTTCATTCAATCCCCCTTTCCTCCTGTTTTATTTAAAATCACCAGTCTGCCGGACCAACTCATCCTTTCACCGCGATCCATTATCCGTGAAGAGGCATCCATCTCCCTCGAACCGGGGTTAACGGATCAACAAAAAGATGAATTGGAAAAAAATGTCAGTGATAAACTGGATGTGTCCGCGCTGGTGGTTCCTCTGGGAGGTGTGGGGGTTTATCCCACCATGGTTTACCGGGAAGCATCCCTGGAATACCTGGTCAGAGTCATCGCGCACGAATGGATCCATAACTATCTTGCCTTCAAACCGCTCGGCTGGAATTATGATGCCAGCCCGCAGTTACGCACCATGAACGAAACCACTGCAGAGCTTTGCGCCACCGAAATCAGCCAGGCCGTTCTGCACGGTTTTTATGCAGAACGGTCAGCCACTGGCAAGGACAAGGATGTGTTTGCGGTCAGCTATAACCAAAATGAATCATTCAACTTTAACAAGGAAATGCACGCCACCCGGGTGGCAGTGGATGAATTGCTCGCACAAGGAAAAATAGAAGAGGCGGAACAGTTAATGGAAGAAAAACGCGAATTTTTCTGGGAAAACGGGTACCAGATCCGCAAATTAAACCAGGCATATTTTGCTTTCTATGGCGCCTATGCAGACAAACCATTGGGAGCGGCTGGAAAAGACCCGGTGGGGCCGACGGTGCGGGCGCTGCGCGAAAAAAGCCGTTCCTTGCAGGATTTCCTGAAACGGATTTCATTCATGACCTCATTTGAAGCACTTCAAAAAGCCATTTCAGATTAAAAGGAATTCTTTAAAAATCCTCCCCCAGATCATCCGCGCCGCCATGAGAAGTCATACCTGATTGACCCAGGTCAGGCATCTCGTTTTCAATTTGCTCGGGCGTCTCCCCTTTTTCCAACCTGCCAACCACCTCGTTGAATTCAGAGCCCATATCTTCACCCAACTCCGAGCTCATTTTACGCATCATGCCAGCCAGTTTTTTGGGATCGTCATCAATGCCATCCAGCATCTCCGGGTTAGCCAGGTCACTCATGCGACGGTCTTCTGATTTCGCCACACGGATGCGCCCAATACGGCGGGTAACCCTCTGATGATGGCAACCGGGACAGATTACCGGTTTTTTTCCATACTCTGCATAGGAAAAAAACTGATCAAATTTCCTGCCGCATTCCAGGCATAAAAAATCGTAAAATGGCACCTCGCCTCCTGGGCGAAAAATTGATTGATATTATAATCAGTTCACTTTTCAGAATGCAAATGGTGCTTGCTAATGACTGTTGACTTGAACCTCCTGGTGCAAAAACCACTGATGATCGTGATCTCAGGACCTTCCGGCGTGGGTAAGGATTCCCTCATCCATGAATTATTAAAGCGAAATCTGCCCATCCATTTTGTCATCACCGCCAACACCAGAGCCCCCAGGCCGGATGAAAAAGAGGGCGTGGATTACTTTTTTGTCAGCCGTGAGCGTTTCCAAGAGATGATTGAGCAAGATGAATTAATTGAATACTCACGCGTTTATGAAGACTACAAGGGCGTACCAAAATCACAGGTGGAACAGGCCTTCGCCAGCGGCAAGGATGTCATCATGCGCCTGGATGTGCAAGGGGCGGAAAAAATCCGCAGACTTTTCCCGGAAGCGTTGTTGATCTTCCTGGTGCCTGCCAATGAAGAAGAATGGCTGGAACGATTCAGGGGACGGAACGGTGAACTGCCGGCAGACTGGGAAGTGAGAATGAAAAAGGTCGAGGAGGAACTGCAAAAGGTTTCCCTGTTTGATTACGTGGTGGTCAATTCCAAGAACAAACTGGAGGAAGCTGTGGCGGTCGTGGAAGCCATCCTCACAGCCGAACACCACCGCACCCGCCCGCGGAGCACCACACTTTGATTGATAATCAGCCTGGCGACAACAGACTGAATGAAAGCCAGACAAATAAACCACTGCCGCCATCCGCACGCAGGAAATTTCCACCTCTCACCCTGGGAATCATCCTGATCACTGCGCTGGTTTATGGGCTGCAAATCCTTTCCACATTAATCATTGGCAGCGATCTGCCTTATATCTATTTCGGCAAAATCAATGAATTGATTCTGCAGGGGCAGCTTTGGCGGTTGATCACACCCATCCTCCTGCATGGCAGTCTGCCGCACATCCTCTCCAACATGTATGCCGTGTTCATCATCGGTCCAACCATCGAACGCAGCTACGGTTCCAACCGATTCCTGGCGCTTTACCTTCTCTCAGGGATGTTTGGCAATGTGTTTTCATTCCTATTCACCCTCGCGCCCTCTTTAGGAGCGTCCACCTCCATTTTTGGGCTGGTTGCAGCCCAGGCCGTCTATGTATACCGCAACCGCGCCTTTTTCGGACGGGCAGCCCAGCCCATGCTGATGAATCTTGGTATCATCATCTTCATCAACATGGCGATTGGACTACTGCCGGGGATAGATTATTTTGGCCATCTGGGTGGTCTAATCGGCGGTTTGATCTTTGCCTGGATGGCGGGTCCGCTCTACGAGTTAACGGTGACCCCATTCGGAACCACCCTGGTGGAAAAGGAAAGCCGCCATTTGGAGCGTGCTGTCCTGATTGAACTCATTCTCATTTTCCTGGCTGCCCTGACCAAATTCATCATCCGTTAATAAAACACCAGTCATCAGGGCAGAATAAACCATCAACAACGGATCAAGCTTGGGTTTTAAGTCTTGCCGGTTGCCTTATTTCTGCGCGTTCAATTATTAATTTCATAATAACCATATTTGGAAAAACAATTAACACCAACGGCAGGCTACTAAAACCGCCCAATATGAATCATGTTGCTGCCCAACAACGAGATGGCCTGTCCAATCCAGATAATGAAAAAGGTCCTTGGTAAAGAACCTTTTTTTCACCCTGATACCTCTCCCCGGCTGGTCATTGGCTATTCAATGAACACTTCAACATGTTCGCCATCCTCGTCATCAAACACATCCAAAATCTGGCCGGTCAAGCCTGCCTGTATGGCCTTTGAGATTTCATCGTTATAAACACCGTGAACCATGGGGGTAAAGTGCGCACCCATTTTCATTCCGGCATTGATCACCCCCAATGGGATGCGAATATTCGCCCGCGATTTGCCGGTACGAGTCTCCGTCACGACCACCCTCAGCCAGCGACCGGGTTTGCCGCTGTCTTTTTCAGTGGTTGCCCCTCCTTGCTTTTTTGCCTCTTTGCCTGAATTGAGTGCATCCAGCAGATTTGCCGCTTCTTCGGCATTAATTTTCCCTTCCTGAAGCATTTTCAAGATTAATAATTTTTCATCATCCATTTTTTATCAGCCTTTCTAATGATCTGGCGACTTTTCGACCATACCCTTTAAACGGATTTGGGCTTCGCCGGCAGTAATTTTCCCCTTGTTTAATTCATTCAAGATTTTTTTTCTTTCCTCAGGAGAAATCTCCTCAGGGGTTTCCTCTGCTTCGAAACCCATTTGCTCAAGCATTTCATTAAACCGGTTGCGCAAGGTTGGATAGGAGAGTTTTAACTCTTCCTCCATGCGATTAAACTTGCCTTCACAGCGAATAAAGATCAGTAAAAATTGTAATTGGTCCGGGGACAAATTCGTAAAAGGAGAATGGGGAAAATTGAATTTGCCTTCAATGGTGGTACGGCAATGCGGGCAATGGAGATGGGTGATGATGAGGTCATCTTTGCAAACAGGGCACTTGTCAATTAAAGGGTTCACTTTTTCACCAAAAAAACTACCGTAAAATAGTAATTATTAATAATAATAACACAAATGTTTATTTTTTTCAATAAGCTGCTTTATTTTATTAATTTTTTACGGAAAATTGTTGAATATTATTAATATATTTAGTTAATACGAACCAATGACCACTTCGATCGGCTGATTTTTCAGGGGCACGGTCATAATAAATCTCGAAAATTTCACCTTTTGATGTTTCAATTCGAAAATAATATCTGCCCACTCCCCAAGAACCCTTCAGCCTGGCACGTTCTGCGTGTTCAGGACTCATGTTCTTTTCCTGTGAACCCCTTCTTGAAAAATCCTGCCAAGCCATGAGGATTTTTACAATGCGGTATTTTTGATTTCGCCAAACAAATCCATCCGGACATTTGGGCTGCTTGGAAAAGAGGGGCTGTGAATTAAAGACTACGGCTATTTCTTCTCCGATGAATTTTTTCATAAACTGTTCTTCATCTTGAGGCATAATCTGATTATAACAATTGATTTTTTCCCCGAAATGAGCGTGTTATACTATTTTCAATAATTTTTGTGGAGCCATCCAATGAAAAGACTACTGATCATGCGCCATGCGAAATCCAGCTGGAAAGACAGCAGCATTGCCGACCATGAAAGGCCTTTAAAGAAACGCGGACTGAAAGACGCCGCGGAAATCGGGAAAATCCTCAAGCACAAGGGATTGGTGCCTGACAAAATCCTGTCTTCAGATGCAGTAAGGGCAGCCGATACCGCCACGGTGGTTGCCGACAAATGCGGGTATAAGCAGGAGGTCGAATTCATTGGCCGCCTGTACATGGCTGAAGGCAGTGCCATCATGGACCTCATTCAATCCCAACCCGATTCGATCAAGACGCTGATGGTAATTGGCCACAACCCGGGCATGGAGGCGCTGGTACAGCTGCTATCCAGAAAAATTGAAAGCCTGGCAACGGCCAATGTGGTTTACTTTCAGACGGATTTAAAAAAATGGAAGAATCTGTCCCTGGAATCCAAAATTAAATTGAAGAATTTTTGGAAACCGAGCGAAGAATAATATCCTTTACTCCCCGAAGCAAATCTTGAGGGGAGTTTTTTTGTCATCAAAACCATGAAATCATCACACGGTGATCAAAAGAAAAGGATCCTGCCCTATGGCAGTTGGCAGAGTCCCATAACCGCTGATATGCTGGCCGACCGCGAGCGGGTGGGAGATGCCAAATGGTATACCGACGGTAAAGGCTTGGATTGGCTGCAGGTCAAGGATGGTAAAGGCAGGATCTTCCATTCGCAGATAGGAAAACCGATCAAACCAATGACCGGAATTGATAATGATGTGCGTGGCACAATTGGGTATGGCGGCGGTGAATTCGCCAGTGGAGACGGGTTCATAATTTTTGCCAGCCGGGATGGACGTTTGTACCGGCAGGATTTCAAGACCGGCAATTGCATTCCCATCACACCCGGATGGGGCAGCATGGCTTCGCCAGCCATTTCTCCCAACCAGCGATGGGTTTTGTTCGTTTTCAGCGATGGCGAAAAAGATTTGATCGGTGCGGTCAATGCAAAAGGACATGGCTGGCCATTGGTGTTGGCAAGCGGGGCTGATTTTTACATGCAGCCAGTTTGGCACCCGGGAGGGGAGTACATTGCCTGGGTTGAATGGGATAACCCCGCCCTGCCCTGGCAGGCGAGCCGGGTTAAAATCGGCGAAACGGGCGGAATGCAGATCAAGCTTTTTTCGGAAGACTGGGTGGCAGGTGACGAAAAAATGCCGGCCACGCACCCGCAATTCAGTCCGGATGGAAAATGGCTCAGTTACATTCAATCTGCTGGAAACTGGTCCCAACTCGTGCTTTACCATGTAAAACGCAAAAAGAAAAATATTCTTGTTCAAGGTGAGGGCATCAGCTTTGGCAATCCGGGCTGGGTACAGGGTCAGCGGTTTTATGGTTGGAGTGGTGACAGCCAACAAATTTTTTACCGCCAGGTTCAGGGGGGAGTTGCCACGCTTTGGGCGGTGGATGTAGACAAACAAAAAGCCAGGCAATTATCCATCCCACCCTACACATGGATCAGCCAATTGGATGTTGCGCGACCTGAAGAAAAGGTTCTCATGCGGGCATCTTCTCCATTCCACCCTCAGCGGTTGATTCAATGGGAAGAAGGCAAAATATCAGAATTAACCAAACCATCCTTCGCGAAAATATCAAGGAAATTTCTACCAGCCCCCATGCCCATTCAATGGCAGGCGGAGGATGGCACAACCATTTTTGGCACCTATTATCCGCCGACAAATCCATTTTTCATCGCGCATGGCAAACCGCCCCTGCTCGTAGAGGTGCATGCCGGTCCGACCATGAACAATCTGTGGGTTTTTGTGCCCGAACGGGCTTATTTCACCTCGCGCGGATATGCGATGGTGGCGGTGGATTACCGCGGCAGCACCGGTTACGGGCGTCGCTACCAGGATGCAATCCGCAAGAAATGGGGGGTTGTGGACGTTTTGGATGCCATAGGTGCCGCCAAAGCGGTGTCTGAACGCGGACTCTGTGATGAAAACCGCATGGCAATCATGGGCAGCAGCGCAGGTGGTTTTACCGTATTGAACACGCTGATCCAGTTTCCACACTTTTTCAGAGCGGCTGTGTGTTCTTATCCGGTGTGTGATCTGATGGAAGATATCCAAAAAACGCACAAGCTGGAAAGGTACTACAACCACTACCTAGTCGGAGACCCCAGGAGGGATCGCAGAAATTATCTCGCCCGGTCACCTCTCCTTACCGCCGAAAGAATTGTTGATCCGATTGCTATTTTTCACGGAGAAAATGATCGGGTGGTAACCATCGGCCAAACGCGGCAATTGGTTGAGGAATTGGAAAAACAAGGTACACCTCATTTATATATAACTTATCCTGATGAAGGGCATGGCTTTCGCAAGACAGAAACGATCCGCGATTATTATCAGCGGATGCTGAATTTTCTCAGTAATAATCTTAAATAAAAACCGGCATGAACAGCCATGCCGGTTCCTGAACATCCCCGGGGTTCTACTGCTGCATGAATTCTTCGAGGGCGGACAGCAAATTATCCACATCCTGCAGGCTGGTTTCGCCCATGGTGGCGACACGGAATGTGACATCCTTGATAGCACCATAACCATTGGCGATGCGCATGCCTTTTTGCAGCAGGAATTTATTCAAATCGCCAATGACCCATTTTTTGTCATTGTTCACAGTAGCCACCGTTTTTGAACGGTAACCATCCTCAGGATAAGGTTTCAATCCATGGGCAATCGACCAATCATATACCTTCTGTGACATGGCAGCATGACGCTGAAAGCGTGCATCCAACCCTTCGGCAAACATACGGTCCAGCTGGAAATCAAGGGCATAAACCAACGGCAGCACCGGCGTCATGGGGGTGGAGTCTTTCAGTCGGTGTTTTTCGAGCAGCAACAGGTCGAAATACCATCCGCGGTTTTCCACCGACTCTGCTTTTTTGAGGGCGCGGTCGGAAACACCCGCCATTGAAAGGCCGGGCGGCAGGGCGAAACACTTTTGCGAAGAAGTCAGCAGAAAATCAATGCCCCATGCATCCATTTCAATTTTAACGCCGCCCAGCGAAGACACCGCATCCACCATGATGATGGTATCAGGGCTGACCTCATGAAGGACTTTGCATAATTCCTCAACAGGATTTTCGACACCGGTTGAGGTTTCATTATGAACAATGGTTATGGACTCGTATTGCTTTTTCTTCAACGCGTCACGCAACCTATCCAGTTCTAAGGGTTTGCCCCATTCCGTATCCAGACGATCGGCTTGCTTGCCATTAGCCAGTGCACATTGATACCAGCGTTCAGAAAAGGCTCCACTTGTGCAACAAAGGATGTCCTTATTGGCAAAGTTGCGGATGCCTGCCTCCTGCATGCCTGAACCCGAATGAGTTCCAAGAAAAACACGATACTGGGTATAAAAGACCTTTTGCGCTTTTTCAGCGGCACGCCGGTGAATTTCCTCGTATTCCTTGCTGCGGTGAGGCAGCATGGGCTTGGTCATCGCCTGCAAAACCTCGGGAGCAACATCCACCGGGCCGGGGACAAACATGCGTGTCATGGGATCCACTCCTTTTTTATTAACAAATTTTTGCTAACGTAAAACGAACGATAACACCACCAGCACACCCAGGAAAAAGATCGCCAGGCTGCCAATCCTTTTCAGGTCTTTTATTACGTATGAATAGTCCGGGTTAAACTCTGCTGAACGGTTGACTATCGGGCTAACAGGACTGGGGTTATCCAATCTGGCCGCGACAGCGATTTTATTGCGGTATTTTTTTCTATTTTTCTTACTCATTTTTTTCTCCTGGATATATATTTTATTGCACAAGACCGGTTTTTGGATAGTGATAAGTATCCTGAATTGGATGGAGAGTTCCTATCAAAGTGATTGAAACGAAGTGCTATCCCACTTTATAATAAAATCATCAATAAGTGCCCTTACAATTGGCACAATCCAAAAAGCCGATGACAAAAACATCCCCCAAACTAAAGAATACAGCCATCTTTCCCGCCAAATTTATTCAATTCACTACCCTCTTTCTCTTATGCGCTGCATTGGCGGAGAATTTTAAATCAGGTGTTTTTTCATTTGGCAAGTCAGCGGACACCGTGCTCATTTTGTGGTTATTCCTGATATTGATAAGTGCTTGTTCCACTTTGGCTTCTTTTTCAAAAAAAGACTATTTTCTGAGGATTTATGAGTACCTATTGATAAAAATCAGTGCATTCAAATTTCTGAATTGGGTCTTCGCAGGGTTTATCTGCGTTATTTTCCCGTTGATGCTATTTCGTTTGGACCCTCTTTTACTGCAAAGCTTTTTCTTCCGAATTTCCATTCTCTGGGTTATTTCATTAACTGCTGCATTTTTCTTAAAGGGCTTTTTTAAAAAGACCACATTCATCCAGCTCCTCCTGGTTTCCTTATTGGTTTCCACCGCACTATACCAGGCTGCCAGTTTTTTCCGCGACCTGACCACTTACCGGTTCTCGTTGGCCTGGTCGGAAGGCAGCCGGTATTACTATGCATCCCTGCCCTTCAGCCAAAAGCTGTATGGACAAACACTGCCCTGGTCTTTTTTACATCCCTCCCGTTATTTGCTGATGGCCCTGCCTTTTTTATTTGAAGATCTGCCTATCTGGATCCATCGCGGTTGGCAGATTTTTTTATGGATTTCTCTTACCGGGCTTGGCTGTCTGGCCATCCTCCATCGGCTTAAGATCAAAGACCGGCTTATCGGGGTTGCTGTAAATGCGTGGTGTTTCATCTTCCTGCTGCAAGGACCTGTCTATTACCACCTGATGGTTTGTGCCATCCTGGTTCTATATGGCTTTGACATACATAATTTCAAGAAAAGCCTGTTGTTTGTATTATTGGCATCCCTGTGGGCAGGGATTTGCCGCGTCAACTGGTTCCCGCTGCCGGCAGCATTAGCCATCCTGCTGTATGTCCTGGAAAAACCTGTCAATCAAAAAGACAGGCTTTTTCATTATCTGCGGGTACCCGCCCTGTTTGGCGTCATTGGCCTCGGCGCCAGCCTGGTTTCACAGGCATCCTATATCCCAATTTCCGGCAACCAGGATCCCGCCCTGTTCGCATCCAGCTTTACCTCTGATTTGCTGTGGTACCGTCTTCTGCCCAGCCCAACCTACCCGGCAGGGATCCTGACCGGTCTATTCATCCTGATCGCGCCCCTGCTAATTTTGATATGGATCAATTTTAGTGGCATCAACCGCACCCTTCACTGGCTGCGGAGAGCAATCAGCCTGGGAATCCTGATTAGTTTTTTTGCGGGAGGATTGGTGGTAAGCGTCAAGATCGGCGGTGGCAGCAACCTGCATAACCTGGATGCATTTCTTTTACTATTGACCGTTTTCTGTTCCTACCTTGTTTTTAACCGAATACAAAGAGATGATACGAACCATCCGGTTTCGGTCCAGGTTTCTGCACTCCTGGCAATCCTGCTGGTATTGATGCCCACCGGCTGGTCCATTCAACAATGGTCACCTTTCCCAAAATTGGACAAGTCTGCTGCCTATCAGGAGCTAAATTTGCTGGATGAGAGCGTCCAAAGAGTTGCGGCATCGGGGAGGGAAATCCTGTTCATCTCGGAAAGGCACCTGCTGACTTTTCAGAACATCAAGGGTGTAAAGCTGGTACCTGACTATGAGTTGCTGACCCTGATGGAAATGGCCATTTCCAAAAACCAGGGGTTCTTGAATGGTTTTTACCAGGACTTGGCCCGCCAGCGGTTCGGACTGATCATCATGGATAAACAATATGTGATATTTAAAGATGGGACCACTGCCTTCCCTGAAGAGAATAACGCCTGGGTAAAATCCATCTTGATCCCGCTCCTTGAATACTACCAGCCCATCACCTGGCTGAGATCCAGCGATACCGAGATATACGCGCCAAGGAACCCGGCTGGGCAAGCCATGCAATAAGGCGATAAAATTGAAAACTACCTTGATTGGTTGATAACATCTCATGAGTTCCCAAAAGGCAATCAAATCCAAACCGGAGGCATTCAAACAGCAAAAACAACCCTGGTGGCGGTGGTTGATCACCATCCTGTCAGTCGGACTGTTTGCATTCATCCTGTATCAGAGTCGCGATGACTTTATCACAATCCTGCAAACCGCGTCCCCGGGCTTGGCATTAGCGGGACTGGCAATACTCTTCCTGTCACGGCAGGTGGTCACCGCCCGCTGGCATGCCCTGCTGAAGATTGCTGAAAAACCTATCAGTTACTGGGAAACGATCCGGCTTACCTATGCGGGCTTGTTTGCCACCAACTTTTTGCCCACCTCCATCGGCGGCGACCTGGTCAGGTTCATTGGCACCACTCAAGCAGGGGTGGATTCCGCCCTGGTACTGGCTTCGCTCATCATGGACCGGGTGGTTGGATTGGTCGGAATGTCAATCATGGTACCTGGTGGTTTGTTATTAATCACCCGGTCAATTGCAATTGGCGGAGAAATCCCTTCATTGGCCATTTCATTCAATGGATTCGCGGCATTCTTCGGTAAATTATGGAAAAAAGTGATCGGCTACCTCCAGAAAATTTTCAAAGACATCCTGTTCTGGCTAAAACATCCCAAGAATCTCTTTTACGCTCTCATTTTCACCCTCATGCATGAGTTGCTTTTATTTGGGATGTACTGGTTTTTTCTACAGTCAGTCGGAGAAAATGTCCCTTATTGGACAATCGCTTTTCTTTACAGCCTGAGCTACCTGGCAACCCTGATCCCGCTTTCCATCGGGGGGTTGGGTATTCAGGAAATGTCGATCACCTACCTGTATTCCAATTTCGCCGGTGTGTCCGTACAGGCGGCATTGGCACTTGCCGTACTCTCCCGCCTGGCATTTGTGATCAACAGCCTGCCGGGTGCATTTTTCTTGCCAGCCATTTTAAAATTCAATGGCCATCAGGGGAAAGCTGTGCCCGCGAGTTCACAATAAAAACAGTGCTGATATAAACTTCAAGAGATTAAAAGGATTTGAGCATGCTGCAAAGTGCGTTAAAAATAATTCCCTTGTTGGTTTGGGTGATTGCTTGTGCAATCGGTGGCTTCTGGTTGGTCCGGGCGCTTTTCAAACTGCACGCCCACGAAGAATTGGTTGTTGGCATTACCACCGGACTGCTCATTTCCACCTACCTGGTCAATTTCTTAGGCCGGTTTCTTGATTTTCCAGCTGCCTGCTGGGCAGGTGCGGGCATTCTCCTTGTCAGTGGATTTCTGTTGAACTTCCCCAAAAATCGGCATGAGTTATTACAGCTTTTCCAGGTAAAAATTGACTTTAAATTATGGGCGGTCATCTTTTTATTAGTTTTCATTTTCTGGGGAATTGGCAATGGATTGGGATTGCTGGATGAGTATCCCATCCTGCCGCTCATTTCACAAATTGCCGGGGGCGATCTGCCTCCGCACTTTGCGCTCGACCCAAATGTTGTTTATAACTATCACTACTTTACGTTTCTTTTCTCCGCGCAATTGATGCGCCTGGGTGATTTATTCCCCTGGACAGGTCTGGACCTGCAGCAAGCCATCTTTTTGACTTTCGCGATGGTTTTACTGGGATTATGGGTTTATCGGATTACTCGGAATAAGATTGCCGGAATCTGTGCCGGTTTCTTTTATTTCTTTTCCGGCGGCACCCGCTGGCTCATGCTTTTCCTGCCGCAGCCTTTGATCAGCCTGATGGACAAGAGCATCGAAAGAATGGGGAGCGGACTCAACAGCGGAGCCACCCTGCAAGCCGCACTGACCAGCCCCTGGGCGGCACGCGGTACCGGTCCTTATCTCATCCCATTTGCCTACGGCAATGGTTTCAACAGTTCCTTCACCATTGCACTGGGATACATCTTCAATTTAACAGTTGCTGTTTTTAATGATCTTCCTGCTTACTTTTAAGCGCCACAAGAATTGGGGGGCGATCATTGTATACGCCATTTTATTGGCAGCACTTGAACTGTCCAATGAAGTCACCTATGCTGTATTTATTCTGGGATTTCTTGTCATGCTGGCAGCTTTTATCATTAAAAACCGGACTTTAAAATTTCCTCCGGAAATCATCCATTTGCTTTCAGCCATATTTTTTTCAGGCATCCTCACCCTGTTTCAAGGAGGAGTTATTTCGGGGGTATTTGAGGGATGGCTCAACCGAGCTCCAAATATCGCCGGGGAAGGGGGTTCCTTCCATAACATTTCTTTCTTTTTGGCCTTTCCCCCCGGATTTGTCAATGCTCAATTGGGATTCTTGTCCTTTTTCAACCCCATTCACCTTTTGGTCTTACTGCTCGAAATTGGGCCCGATGATCCTTCTGGTTATTCCCACCATCAAATGGGGATATCACGCATTGAAATCAGAAAGATGGGTGGAGGCCTCTTTGGTGGGAATGGTGATTGTCAGCTTTGCCCTGTCATTCATCCTGATGAGTTTCAAATCCAGCAGCCTGGGGGCACTTTCACGAGCACAGAATTCGTTTTTATTCATCACCAGGATATTCGCCATCCCGATTTTATTCTTATGGCTCATTCGCAGGCAGCAATCAACCAGAATCATTGCAGGAGTACTCTTGTTCATCACCCTTTTTGGCGGCCTGGCAGTCTTCAGCATTGAATTACTTGCCATTCAAAAACCGATCCTCAGCACCTACATCGAACCACTGGATGCGAAGATCATGAAAGAATATTGGAATAAACTGGATGAAAAATACTGGGTATTGGATGCAGAGCCGATCCGGGATGCCGTCCTGTTTGGCCGTCCGACCAATGCGGCCATCACCTGGTTTGAATTCAAGCCGGAATACCTGAGCCTGGTGAACAACCCTGATCCTTATGCAATGCAAAAAGGAGGATATGGCTACCTCTACGCCAATGGAAGATATATCCAATCACTACCGGTTTCTGTCAGCCAAAGGTTAAATGATCCTTGCGTGAAAGTCCTGGCGGATTTTAAGGATGATTTTGGCGGGCAAAGAATTCTTTTGGATGTGAGAGCATGTAAACAAAATGACTCATAAATCATCCAAGGCAGTTCCTGCAGCAAAGAACGAACATCAGATTCTCAGTATCTATTGGTGGATCCTCGCCATAATGGGGCTGGCTGGTTGCCTGTGGCTGATCCTCATTCCTTCAGACCCAAAAGGAAGCATTCTTCTGGGCTTCTCTCCTCTACGGCTGCTCTTATTGGGCATCTTATTGGTCATCACTGTTTTTTTTACCTTATTGGGCAGCAATTTCAGACCACTCAATGAGATAAGAAAGTGGTTCTTAAAGGGGATGGAAGATCAATCATTCCAATCATTTCTTTCAATCATTTCTTTCATCTTTCTGTTTCTTACCATTTCCTTCCATCTTTTCCTGCCCATTTTTCAAGGCGGGCGATTCATCGCTCACTACCAAAGGTTGTCCCCCCTGGTTACCTGGCTGTTGGTTTTCAGTTTTATCACGCCCATCTGCTTGCTTTATCTTAAAAAACATGAACAACGCCCCCTTTTATCCAATCAGCGCAGACAAGTCAAAGTCACTCTGGTCATCTTCACCTGCCTGATCGCACTGTGGGTCATCATTGCAACAACGGGAGTCGGTACAATTCCCGATCCCACCTATTGGGATGACCATAAGCCAGTCCCACTCATGGAAGGCCAGCTTTTTGTGGTATTTTGGGCAGCTGCCTTTTTCTTTCTCCTTTATCATACAGTAAAAAAACAAAAATCGCGGCAGCAGAGCGCCAAGACGATGAATTCCAAGAATGAAAGCTGGCTTACCGCAGGAATCTTCCTTGTCATCTGGTTATCAGCAATTCTGTTGTGGATGCAGGCGCCCATCCCCAACAGCTACTTCACTCCACCGGTCAAGCCGCCCAACAACGAAGTTTATCCATATTCTGATGCCCGTATCCATGATTCGGATTCTCTGGGAATATTGTTGGGGGAAGTCAATGCATCCCAACGCATCATCCGCCGGCCGCTATATGCGGTCTTCCTGGCAGGTTTGCACACCATTGGTGGGAATGACTACATCACCATCATTTTGCTGCAAACGATTGTATTGACACTGGTTCCCGCCTTGATCTATCTGCTGGGAAGTCGTATGGGAAACCGGCCAGCCGGGATCCTGGCAGCCATATTCTCCATATTGATTGAATGGAATACTCTGCAGGTCGCCTCACTGACAACCACTTCCAACACTAAATTATTAATGACGGAATGGCCAGCCATGTTCCTGTTGGTGGCTTTGGTTTACAGCCTGGTCAATTGGGCTGACAAGTCAGAAGAATGGGGATATCGCCCACTGATTGTTGGGGGGTCATTGGGGGGATTAATTCTTTTGCGATCACAGTCTTTGGTGTTCATCCCGTTTATTTTCCTTATCTTTTTCATTTATCTCAAGGGTAATTGGAAAACATTTCTTTTCTCATCCGGTCTATTTATTCTTGGAGTATTGATACTCATCTCACCATTATTGATTAGAAACTCGCAAATCACCGGGAAGCTCACTTTTGAAGATCCGCGCTACACCCAAGCGGTCATCCAGCGATTTGAAGAGCAGAAAGATATAGGCGGAATCCCTCAACAGGAAGAGTTAAATGAATCCAATACCGACTTGTTTGGAGCTGCCTTTCGCTTCATGTTGAACAATCCTGTCCAATACATCGGTTTTGTCGCCAATAATTTTTTCCACAATGAAATTTTGGATATTTTCATCCTCCCTGTCCGATCCATCCCGCTTCAAGGAGTAACGGACTTGTTTGATGCAAGGGGTCTATTCTGGCTAAAATCTGAAAACGGGATTTACATTCCTCAAATTTTGCTGCTAAGCCTCTATTTGGCGCTGCTTGCCATTGGATGCGCTTATGCATTTACCCACTGGAAATTAAGAGGGTTGATTCCTCTCATTATTCATCTGGCATATAACTTCAGCAATGCCATTTCGCGTATTTCCGGATGGCGATTCTTTCTGCCAGTCCAATGGGTACTCATCTTTTATTTTTCACTCGGAATCGTCCAGGTCATGCAATGGACTTTTTGTTTCCTTGGCATTTCGATCAAGGATTTTACGGGGCAAGAGAACCATCCGTCGCAAACGAAAGCCTTCAACGGACAGAAAACTAATACACTCAACAAAAAAACATGGGCAACCCTTTCCATCCTGCTTGCGTTGGGCGCATTATTTCCTTTATTAATGACAGCCATTCCTCCCCGTTACACGGGTCAAAATCGAGAAGAACTCATTCAACAACTCTTTTCCGATAAGAACTGGGGGATGCATTCTGCAGAGAAAAATGAGATTGAATCGCAACTTGCCAACAAAGATTTGACCATCTTTAAGGGGATGGCATTCTATCCACGATTTTATCAAGAGGATGATGGCGAACCCGGGCTCAATCCGGGCATTTACAAGCCGGAACCATTCCCGCGAATACTCTTCCTGCTCATCAGCGACAAACGGCAGGATATCTTATTGCCAATCAAATCCAGCCCGGAATTCTTTCCCAATGGCAGCGAGGTGATCGTGGCTGGCAGGGAAACCGCAAGCGGATTTGAAGCCATCCTGGTGAATATCATTGGAGAGCAGTCAGCCATTTATTTTGCAGATTCATCGGTGGCGGGCATTCATGATTAAAAAATTGCTCACCCACCCGCTGATGCGCAACCGTTCGGTTGATGATCCTGCCACCACCGAGTTGCGCAAAGAGCTGGTTCACCAAAAAAGATTTCTCGAACAGATTTACCAGGATTGGTTCCGGATGATCAAGGATGAAATCCCTGCCAAACCCGGACCCATATTGGAAATTGGATCAGGAGCCGGGTTTCTTGAGCATTACCTCCCGCGATTGATCAAGTCGGAGATCTTTCACCTTTCCAATATTGACCTTGTCCTGGACGCCGCCCATCTGCCATTTGAAAACCAGATACTTTCCGCCATTGTGATGACGGATGTGTTCCATCATTTGCCAAACCCCAGGCTTTTCTTGCAGGAAATTGTGCGTACCTTGCCAGTTGGCGGGAGGATGGTGATGATCGAACCCTGGGTTTCCAAATGGTCGGGTTTTATCTATCCCCGCTTCCATCACGAACCTTTCAACCCGGATATGGCAGGCTGGGAATTTCCATCCAGCGGTCCGCTAAGCGGTTCAAACCAGGCCCTGTCCTGGATCATATTTGAGCGCGACAGGGATAAATTCGACAGGGAATTTCCTCAATTAAAAATCTTTGAAAATCCACCCAATGATGCCATTTCGTTATCTGCTGAGCGGTGGCGTGTCATTGCGTTCACTCATGCCAGGCTGGAGCACCGGCTTTTGGAAATGGGTCGAAAAGCTGTTTAATCCAGTTATGAAAAATTGGGGAATGTTCGCGCTGGTAGTTGTGGAAAAGCAGGGGTCTTAGACTAAAAAACGCTTGGGATTGACCAATTTAATTGGTTTACCGTTATCGCTCACACAGGCAAAGTACGCGGCCTTGAGGGTGAGAAGGAAAAGTTTGGACTTTCATTAAATTCCTTTTTCAGGGCAGTTAAAAACCCATCCAAAGAATACCAGGACATGTCCCTGCGGTTGGTCAAGAGCAATTCCTGCGAACGCGGGTCTTCCAACGGCACAAACTCGGTCAACAGCCACTTGTCCGTATATTCGGACAGGGTGAGGACAATGCGGTCAAAGGTTTGTATTTGCGTAATGGCCAGGTGATGGACAAGCGCCAGCGCCAATGCCATTTCAGAACGAAAACGGACAGGAGCAGATGGGAATTCCTGCGCACGCCAGCCAGACTGCGGCGCAGGGAATAAAACATCGCCTGTCAGGGGCAGGATGGACAAGTTCTTTTCTTTAGCCAGCTTGTAGAGGAGACTGACTGAATCCTCATCGTTGTCAAAAGCCACCACACTGGCTCCCTGCTGGGCGGCAAGGACGGAATATCCACCCTGATTGCAACCGATATCCACCACAGTTTTAGGATTCAGCTTCGTGATCAATTCAGTGACTTTTTTCTGCTTGGCATTAAAGGACGCTGGATCAAAGAATGAGTTGATATCCGCGTAGTATTTTGACCAATCGCTGGAGGCGCTGCCAAGCGGTATGCTATTGACATCCTTGCGCAAGGATTCGAAAAAACTCCTGCGGGCGGCATTTGTGTAAGAGGATACCTGGATTTTTTTAGCCAGGTCCTTCTCAGAACCGGATTTATGCGCAAGGTCTATGGCGAGTTTCGGTAAATAGACGCGGCTGTTCAACCAACCAAATTTAAAACGGGCCAACCCAGGCAGGGCTTTGCTGATCTCGTTGGGGGAAATGCCATTTTGTGATTCCAACAGCAAGGAACGCGCCATTCTGCCCGTGAAAAAAAATCCAAGCAACAAAGGAAAAAGAAAAGTTCGGCAAAACTGGTCATAAGCCACCCAGAGCAGGTCCTTCTCCTGAGGCATTAAAGAGGTGAAATCCACCCAGACCGGGCGGGTGCACTGAAAGACGATGTTCCAGGGGGTGGCATCCTTCAACACCATTTCATTATCCAACAGCGCCAAATTCAGGTCCAGGGTAAGCAGCGCTGCATCTTTCACCATTGGCAGCGGCCATTCATAGACATAATTGACCGGACTGATCAAGGGATGTTCAAGCGTCAAGGTTTTTCCAGACTGGCTGGCGATGGAGGTATCAATCAAACCCTGCTTGAACAGCAATTCATACGCAGGACTTTTCAGGAAGGATAAAAAGAAATCCTTGAATTCGTTACTGATTTCTCTAAGAACCTTGCCGCCTTTTACATAGGTAACCCCAACCGGATCACGTTCTGCGCTTAACTGTGTCTTCATGACCTTTAATTTAAGTGTCTCAAGATGGATTAAGATTTCTTTCCGGAATCCGATTGATCTTTCTTGAATAATTTGGCAAAGAAATTTTTAATCGCCTTTGAAAAAAGCGCAAAAGCAGAGACAAATACCAGCAGGATGGCTATGCCAATCTGCCCCAACTGGCCGAAAAGACCGGGGTCCAAATATCCCATTTTTCACCTCAAAAATAGATTCAAGCAGGCAAGATTATACATCAAACAATAATCAGTCCTAATTAACAGAGCTAAGATCATTCAAATGAATACCAGGATTTGGATGTAAAATCAATTTTTATTGATGCCTGCCCATGACAACACGGTTTAATCATATCAAGTCATCCCCCTTCTTCATTCTCTCAACCAAATATTTTGTTTGGGTATTCTTTATCCTGATGATATTTCTGCTGACCAATCTGTTCTCTTCACTCGATTTGATCAATGCCTACGGCATTCCTATCCTGGATGTTATCCTAACCTTTGGTTTTCTCGGGTTCCTGCTTATGCTCGAGGCATTGGCTTCGGCCTTTCTTTTAGCTGCCATACGACTCGCCCTGGAAAAATTTCTGGCAGTAGATCTATCCTCGGTTTTCACCGCGATCATTCTGGTTTTCCTGGTTTTGGAATGGGTCAATCTTTTCTTGACCGAATTCAATGCCGCCTTCATTTAGAAAAATGAATAAATCTCAACCAGCTTCCAATAGAAGCACCTGGCTCCTTGTGATTCTTTCAGGTTTTTTCATTGCTTCCTCAACTTATTTCTGGTTCCTGCAGCCAAGCGATATCATCAGCCGGCAAAGGTTGTTATTGGCAATGGTGTTATGGATATTGATTGCCAGCGCATTCCTTTTCGTTGTACATCTTCCCTTCAAAAAAAGCTGAAATCTTCCCCCAACAATTTCATTTTCGGGTTCATATTGGCGGCATTATTATCAATCGGTATCTTTCATTTCAGCATTCAAAAAAGAGAGATTCCGAATAATCTATTCCTCCTGCCACGCCAGACTATAACCATCGAGATCCGTGCCAGTGAGGTTGACCAGGACATCCGCCTGACGGGTTTTTTCAATGGACTCTCCCCGGTCAGTTATGCTTCATTGAAATTGGAAGGAAAGTGGGAAACCATCGCGCAGAATACACTCAAGCACACCGGCAAGGAAGCCGCCTCCATTCAATACACGGGATGGATGACAGAAAAACACTATATTGAATTTGAGAAAAACCCATTCGGCGGGGAAGCGGTCATACACTGGAATGAAACGGACGCACAATTCATCCACCTGACAGCCGAAAAAGAGCAGAAAATCAAATTTGATTACCCGTTTTCAAGCCCGAAGCTAAGCAGAAATTCCATTGCATTGGTAGCCCTGGTTACCCTGTTTTTCATCATCTACCCCATCATTCAATTCCTGATCAATGGACTTGCCCGTGGGCGAGACCTGGTCAATTTTGATCGCTGGTTTGAAGAAACCACAGTCAATCTCCAAAAATTTACCCTTATTTCAGCCTCCCTTTGCATCATCGCAACGGTCATCCTGCTCATTACGCCATTACTTTCTATTGATAATGAGGCTGGAACTGTAAAAATGCCCGCTGATGGCGAAAGACCGAATATTTTTTTGATCATTGTGGATGCGCTCAGCGCACAGGATATGTCGCTGTTCGGATATCCCACTGGAGACGACTCCCCGCTTAAAGCAAATCACACAAAACTGGTCTGTTTATTCTAACGCCCACACACCTTCGGTATGTTCCATCGGGGTTTATCCCTCCCTCATCACCGGGCATTATCCTTACATTCTTAGGCCATTAACGCAGTACGGCGATCAGATCCGTTCTTCAGACAACTGGACCGACCTGTTTCAAGTGCTGAAACAGAACGGGTACCATACCTATTGGAGCGGATACCTGCCGCCCGGCTTTTACCACACCGGTGGTGGAGTTGAGACCGTCTTTGGCATGCCCTACAGCAGGCAATTGATGAATGCATGGTTGCAGATGAAAGCCATCCGCAAGCAATATTTTCCATATATTCCACTTTCCATGCAGCAACCTGAGAAAACCTCCTCCATCCAGTATGACGATTATCGTTTCTCCAGAGCGATGAATCTTTTGAACGAGGGATTTTTCCAATCGCCGTTTTTTTCATACCTGCACTTTGACGGCGTGCACGTGATGCCTGGGATCGAATGGGTCTACCCAGCCGGCACATTCCAAGGCACATTTTTAGATCCAGAAAAGCCAGACATCAGGCAGCAATACAGCGAAGCCATACTCAATTTTGATTTCCAGTTCAGCAAATTCATCAATCAGTTGAAAGAAAAGGGAATGTATGATCAATCGATGATCATCATGATGGCCGATCATGGACAGGTTTTCAGGGAGGGATCGCTTGCCCAGTGTTCCACGGAGATCACCCTGAATGAAACTCATGTACCATTGCTGATCAAATACCCCAAGCAAACTGAGGGTAAATGGATCTCGGATATTGTCTCAACCATAGACCTGGCACCCACCATCCTGGATGTTTTGAAAATTCCCCATCAACCTGCATGGTTTGATGGGTCCTCACTATTCATCGACCCACCTTCTGATCGGGTCATTTTTTCCGGCAATACCTTCCAAGCAAGATACAAAAATTACCTTGCGGTGATGGATGATACTTATAAATTAGTGCTGCGTGGAAATCAATATTTTCTTTTCAATTACAAGCAAGACCCGGATGAAAAGGATAATCTAATCACCAGCCTGGGAATGCAAGATCCGATTGTACAGAAATTAATGAAGGAACTTGAGTTGCAGAGAGAGAAGGTTTTTTGAGAATGTAAAGAGGGGTTAGGAACTTTATCATTCCATTTTCTTACTTGATCGGCTCCCAATATTCCAAGTCCCAGCTTTCCCGGCTCTGCGGCATCTCGATGTGAAAATCCTTCACATGGGTGTAAAACTGCTGCAATAAATCCAACTTGGCAAAGGGTGAATAGCCCCTGGTGATGATGATTTTGTCAAATCCTTTTGTGCGGATGTTATTCTCGATCTCATAGAGGTAATCATCACCGCGCATCTTGGTGGCGGAATACAGGGGGGCGATCAGGTTGCCATCATAAGGCTGAGTCCGGTAATAATATTCCGTTGAGCCGGAATCGATTGGCTGCAAACCAAGCCGGATCATCTCCGGCACCAGGATGGGGGAGTTAAGGACGTTTTTCGATTCAGCCAGCAATTGATTGACTTCACTCCACTGCTCCGCGGGAGGTGGCGTATTGGGGTAAAGCATGTGGAAGGATAATAAAAATAGGTTGATCAAGAGCAATGGCAGGGTAACCAAAGCGCGGAAGCTTACCTGCGGCTTGAGATTCTTCAAAGCCAATGATCACCAATGGCGGGGCCATTAACTGAAATAAATAGACCATGTAATTGCCGGTATTTTGACCAAGCAGCAGTATGGCATCGAAAGCACAGAAGAAGAAAAAGCCAAAGTAATCAAAAGGTATGCTTAAAAAGGGTTTATCCAGGCGAATTGGATTGGTAAAAAAGAAAATTATTAATAGTGGTGCAAATACGCCAGCAAAGACAGCCAATTGCTTAAGGAGAAAATCCACATGACTGGCTTCATTGGAGGCATTATTCAGAATGGTATTAAGAAAATAACAGGGAAAAAATCGGCGAACCAGCAGGGTTGCCGTCAGAAGAGCGAGCGAGGTGCCGATCATCAGCACCAGCGCTTTCTTTTTCGAGAGGAAAAGAAAGATGTAGAAAGCGACGATACCAAATGACAGAATAAAATAGGGTTTGGTGAAAAACGCCAGGATGCCGGCTGCTGCACTGATCAGCAAGCTTTGCCGGTCAAATTTCCGTATGAAAGGTATCAAACCGGAAACCAGGTATAAAAAAGTACCCAAGCCATCCGCCCTCGCGGTCGGCCCGACATAAAACAACAAACCCGCGAAAACAAGTGTGCCGCCAGCAATTGAGACCGGCCAGCTAATCTTAAAATACCGCAGGCACAAAACGATCAAACCAGCGGAAAGAAGAATGAAAACTATAGAAATCACACGGTGAAGCGCAAGGGTATTCCCAAAGATGACGGCAAACGGGACAACCAGCAGATTATAAAAAGCCCCCTTGTTGGTATTCATCAGTGGCTGGTTCATTAGTACGAAGGGATTCCTGCCCTTCAAGATGTACTCGGTTAGCAGCATATTAGCGCCCTCACGGTAGCCCGCAGGCCCATAAGTTACGATGACATTCCAGGCGTAGACCAGCAGCCAGCCAATGAAGAACACCAAACCGGCGATGAACAACCGATTAATCCATGACATAAGAACGGTTTTGTCTATAGCTGAAAGCCTTTTTTTAGTCTCCTCCTGATTCCCTTTTTGGTTTCTACGGCTCATGGTCTGGCTGTTATATCCCTTCAAATGACATATTTATTTAATCACTTCAATATTTGGTTAAGGAAAATTGTTCATTTTAAAAAAATGGATAAGTCCCGTGATAGATCTAGCAAACAATGATATTGAAATAGAATATCATACTCTTGGCCCTTCTCATTAATTTCTAGAACACCACTTTCGTATTCATCCCTGATACTAACTGCAAATATCGGCACACTTTTATTATCAATTGGATGAATTTGAACCTCCAAAGAACGGGATAGCATATTAATAAGGGGTTCAAAGGTTACGGTTGACCAACCATTAACACCCTTGATTCGATCTTGAATTACCTTTTTTACCAATATTTTCTTGGAATCCTGATCCATTATCTCGAGCTCATAATTAATCAAGGAATTTCCACTGTCTTTTACCCAAAACCTCAATTGGTCAAAAGATGAACATTTTGAAATGAAAACCTGATTCAAATGTGAAATCCTTTGTGTTGTGTCAATGAATTTCTGATTAGGCATCCAATTCTTATAAACCGGGTAATAACAATTCTCAGGCGAGGCATAATAATTGACCCCACAAGTAATATGATAAGAGAAAAACATCGCTAAAACCATCAACACCATTAAAGCCGAAATTCCCCACACCAAGATAGGTTTAAATGCATGTAATGAAACCCGTTTTGAAGGATATGCTGCAAACAAGAGGAGCGGCATGAGTGGGATAAGATATCTTCCATCGCGATTGATTAGATCAGAACCCACTGGATTTAACAGGATATAGAGAGAAGAGAAAGTTAAAAATATCCCGATGACAAATGCAAAGAATAGGATCATTCGATCTTTTTGAGAATAATCCTTAGGAGGCTTGGAATCGAACAACACTGCCATCACAACCATACCGATAAATAGAATATATAAAAAGTCAGGATAAGCCCAATAGCGATAACCCATGACACCTATCCATTCTTTAAGCAATACTGCACCATACTGAATGAGGTTATTGATAACAATACCTGCAAATTGCAGCGGATGGGTGAGAATAAACAATACCTGGCCGGTTGGGTCCACACCGGCCTCCACAATGAATGGCCTCTCTACAGTAAAGGCAAGATAATTCCATCCGACTACAAGAAAAATAAAAAGGATAACCATGCCGGCAATCAAGCGGTATAACAAGGATTTCGATTCAAACTTTTTTACAGGGATCAAAAAGAGAAGTAAAACCAGTACCAGGCCATTTATTTTCACCGTAAAGAGGAGCGCGATCATTGCCAATAATATCCACAAATCCCGACTGGAAATATTTTTTTCTCTAAATCTTAGAAGTAGAAGATAAGCCAGGAAAAGGAAACAAACCGAATGAGTGATGGCATCGGCTGAGATAATAGAAGCCTGGGTAATCGCCATAGGCGCGAGAGCCAATGTGGTTAGCAACCATTTGCCAAAAGGGATCATCTTAATGGCAAGGTAACAAAAAAAGATGTAAAAGAGAAGGCAAGAAAAACGACAAAGGAAGTAGATAATCATCACCGGAGCATCGAATAGCCGACCCATGAGTCCAATGATGAATGCTTGAGGGAGATAGAGGAAGGGATTGTATAGCGACCGCGTGGAATGCCAGATCATATTATCCCAATCTATGTGGCGATTCAAATTTCCGGAGAAGAGATCCAAAGAAACAGGGTCCAGGAGGTTTTTTTGCCGATAAGACATTTCATAAAAAACACTAGGGAAGTTCGGACCTGTATATAAATAGCTATTCGGAATGAAGTTGCCATGGGACATTTCCCAAATCCTGGCAACATGTGTATCTTCATCGTAACCGGCACCAATGGGAACCAGGAAGCAGAGAAGAATCCCAACAACCAGACCGGAAATAAGAAAAAATATTTCAGGTTTTAAATTTTTAATCACTTCTTCATTCCTTGTCCGTCATAAATCAATTGCACTTCCATATAAGAAAAAACCTTTCATTCCCATACCTCCCGTCAACCAAACACAGCCCTACTGTTCTTAATAATAATCTGGTTGGTTTTCTCAAATAAAGGCTTGAAGTAATCACTTTTCATGAATCCGTAGTCATTCGTATTGCTACTGCTTTTCACCCATTACTGTCCAGCTGTATCCATGGCGGTGAAAAACAGAAACGTTCTTAAAGCCGTTTGATGCCAGCAAATTCCTGGCTTCCTGTTCGCGTGTAATATCTGGCATAAGCGGGATTCAATTGATCGAAGATAATCAGGCGGCGGTTTTTCCAATCCATCTTTTGAAAAATATGCATGACATATTTTTTCATGGGAAGATTAATAAATCTGCACAACCATATATAAACCGACATGAGCACATTCAGCATGCCTGCCAAAACTCCCAAGAGGAAATCCGGGAGGTCTTTGGTGACCTTGTGAACCCGTTTGAAAAAAGACAGATAAGCCTCATTGCCTTCAACGCCATAAAGCCAGGCGATGAACCTGCCGCCCTTCGGTAAAACCTGGTACACGCGCCGCACCACCGGCATAGGATTTTGTATGTGGTGAAGGACACCAAAACTGACGGCCAGATCAACGTTGATATCGGGGATTTTTTCGCCGCTAACTTTGAGGCAAGTCACCTTACCCTGGTTTTTGCGGGTATTACTGACTAATACATTATAGGCATCGGAAGGTTCGACCGCCACCACATGGCTGGCACCCAGCTCGATGAGCATATTGACAATGCGTCCGGTACCGCTGCCTACATCCAGAATGCGTTTATCGCGAATATCCGCATCAGATAGCAGGGGACCACAGAAATCCCTGAACAAATCAGCTGAGGCATAATAGCCCTCATTCTCAGTGAAGCGGTTCCACTGTTTGCCAAAATCCTGGATGGTCTGACGGTCAGGATCTGCCATTAGATAACCTGATCGTCAATGAATCTGCGCCACCACAATGCCAGGGTAAGCAGGCACCAAATTTTATGGCTGTTTTCAGCCGTGCCCGAAAAGTGCTGTTGCAATACATCATTGACAGCCGCCTGGTTAAGGATACCCATTGAGCGGATATTGGTTGCGGAAAGTGCCTCCATTACCAGCGGTTTCAATTCACCCTTGATCCAGCGGGCATTGGGTACATTGAATCCCTCTTTTTTGCGCCAGACCACCTCACGCGGCAGGTGTTTCTGCATTAATTTTTTCAACAAATATTTTGTCTGGGTCAGGTTCTTCAATTTCAAATTGGGTGGCAGAGCAGCTGCAAACTCCACCAGTCGGTAGTCCAGGAATGGCTCGCGCGCTTCCAATCCGTGCGCCATGCTCATGCGGTCCACCTTGACCAGCATGTCATTGGGAAGGTACAAGCGGGTATCCACATTTAACAGACGATTCAAGGGTTGCCGGGCATCAGTTTCATTAAAATATTGCTGATAAAGGTCCAGGAAATCGCTTTGAGAATCCGGTTGATCCCAAACCGGTTCAAGCAGGTTCTGACGCTCATCAGCATTAAAAATCATGCGCCAGGTTCCGTGGACAGCTTCTCCCTGAATATCAGCACCGGCAACGAAACGTTTCAATTTCGCATCCAGGCTAACCTTGGCATCAGAAGCCGGTAGGGAATTGACCAGGGGCGCAATCATCTTTTTGCGGATGAAAGCGGGCAATCGCAGATATTGCTTTTGCATGAGGGTCGCCGGATAGGTTTCGTACCCGGCCAGAATTTCATCCGCCCCATCCCCGCTCTGCACCATGGTGACGTGCTGGCGGGTCATTTGCGACAAATAATAAACCGCCACCATGGAGGAGTCAGCCGTGGGCTCTTCTGCATGCCAGACGATCCTGGGCAGTATTTCGGCAGCATTCGCCGTAACGATCTGCTCGTGATGTACAGAACCGATGGTCTGCGCCGTCCTGCGGGCATAATCCACTTCATCGTAACTGGGTTCATCAAAACCGATGGTGAATGTTTTCAACGGTTCAGACAGGTTTTTTGCCATCCAATAGGAAACGGTGCTGGAATCAATCCCCCCGCTGAGGAATGCGCCAAAGGGAACATCGCTGACAAGGCGCAATTTGATGGAATCCTGCAGGAGCTGTTCAAATTCCTCCAGGTATTCCTGCTCGGATTTATTGTATGAATCCTCCTGGTAGTGTACATCCCAATATTCCTTGAGACATACCTTCCCATCCATGCCAACCAGGGCATAATGGCCGGGCAGCAACTGCCGTACATCTTTAAAGAGAGTAAAAGGTGCCGGTGTGTAATTCAAAGAAAGATAATAGGCAAGAGCTTGAAGATCCACCTGACGCTTTACCAGTGGATATTCCAAAATGGCCTTGATTTCTGAGCCGAAAAGGACGGCTTGTGGCAACTGGCAATAAAA
Organism: uncultured Chloroflexia bacterium; assembly: GCA_963802275.1. Taxonomy (GTDB): domain Bacteria; phylum Chloroflexota; class Anaerolineae; order Anaerolineales; family Anaerolineaceae; genus CAZMZW01. Next base: position 907,667 of record CAWDIB010000004.1, read on the forward strand.
CAAGGGTTTGATCCCAAGCCGGTCGCGTACCAGCCAAAGATTTTTCCGTTTGCCATCCCACAAGGCAAATGAAAACATGCCATTGAATTTTTGCAGGCAGTCCACCCCCCATTCCTCGTAGGCATGCACGATCACCTCAGAATCGGTGTGTGAGGTAAACTGATGCCCGCGTGATTCCAGGACCGTACGGATGTTCAGAAAATTATATATTTCACCATTAAAGGTAATCCAGATGGAACCATCCTCATTGCCCATCGGCTGCCGGCCAGCCTCTGACAGGTCAATAATGGAAAGGCGGCGGTGTCCAAGCCCAATTGGGCCATCCAGGTAAAAGCCCTCACCATCCGGGCCACGGTGGCTCAGAGTACGGGTCATTTTTTCTAGTACATCTTTGGATGGCGCTGCGCCATCCAATTGAAAAATACCAGCGATCCCACACATTGGATTACATCTTCTCCAAGCGCAGTTGGGAAATCTGGTCGCTGATCAGTCCGATGGAGAACAACAGGACCGAGGTAACGATGGCAAGCATGGAGCCGATGCTGACGCCATTGCCCATCAGCGCATACGGGATGCCCCAGGCAATGCCAACGAATGCGATCAACATACTGAGGGGGACAAAGATACGCAGCGGATCAATCAGGGTGGCGATGCGGATAATTAAGAGCAGCGTATCCAGGCCAGTTGAGAGAGTGACCGTGCTTTTACCCTTTCGTTTATTAATCTCAAAAGGTACGTACAGTACTTCAAAGCCGCGATTAATCAAGACCATGGTGATGGTAGTGGAGAACGAAAAACCGTTCGGGCAAAGACCCATATACCGTAGTGCCACTTCGCGGTTGATCAAACGCAAGCCCGAATTTAGGTCAGGGATGCGGCGGCGGGTAAGATAATTGGCCATCCAGCCGAGCACCCATTTACCCGGCATACGCCACATGGGACTGTGCATCAACCGGGAACGCTGCCCAACCACCATATCCACAGGTGTTGAACTAGCCGCATCAACCAGTTTCAGGGCTTCCACCGCACGATGCTGCCCATCCGCATCCATGAAGAGTACAAACTGACCCGCCGCGGCACGGATGCCGCTTTTCAGAGAGGCACCGTATCCCTTGTTATGCAAATGGTGGATGACCTTTGCCCCGCCCTTTTTCGCAATTTCGGCAGTCTGGTCGGTGGAGCCATCATCAATCACCAGGATTTCCACCTTATGCGAGGCAAATCCCTTGCGGATGTCTTCAAGCACCTCTCGGATGGAATCGGCTTCATTGTAGGCAGGGATGATGATGGAAATGAGATCGTTTTTCTTAGTTGTCATGGCATCTAACCTGTCAATTGAAATAATGAGAAACCCTCATTCGAGTATATATTGGTTAAACTACCTGGGTAATATTGTTGCGGAGCAAATTTTTCTTCCAGCACCAGAAAAGCAGCATTATTTTCTTGGGCAAAACCCTCCAAACTATCCAGGAGTGCCTTTTTTGTATCAAGCGCCAGGATTCGGCTCATTTCGCGGTACTGCTGCCACCAAACGCGCAAGCCATCCAAACTGGCGTAGATGAAGGAGCCGCCATCTTTATATGAATACACCAGCGGCCGCAGTGAAAAATAGCGGATCATTAATTCAGATGTATCAGCGGCAGCCAGGATGCGCGAACCAGGCAGAGTTAATTTCTTTACCGCTTCCAGCAAACCAACCTGGTCATTAATTATATTCTCATCGGTAAACGGACAAACCAATCTGCCGGTCGTCCAGCAGCGGGCGGTCTGCAGAAATGCAGAATTGTGAAAAAAATCATTGCGGGCCATCCATCCCATCAGCAGCAACAAACCCAATGCTGCTGCTGAAAAAGAAACAACCTTCTTTTTTGCAGAAAACCTGTAGCGCAGAAAGGAACCGAATTGAACCAGCAAATAAAAAAATGAAAGCAGAAGCAAAGGAATTGTAAAACGCAAATTGCGCACCAAGTCAAATTGATAGGGAAGGCGCTGCATCCGGCTGGCTAAGGTATGGTCAACCACCGGCAGCAAAACGGAAACCACAAATACAGCCGCCCACCAGGAAATCAACGAAAGCAGGATGGGATCTTTTTTTCGTTTTTGTGTAAAGAATAAAAGGATGCCGCCAATCAGCGTTATTCCCCAAAGGGATGTCATCAATAAATCGCTGATAACGACAGTTTTTATGAATTCCTTGAAAGCAAACGTTAAATCCAAAAAGCCGGGGATGAAGCGCTTGCGGATGATTTCCATCAACTCGGCGTACGGCATGCTGCCGCGCGTGCCAAAGGTTGTGGTGGAAAGATAATTGAAGGTGAAAGGCATGATCACCAGCAGGAAAAGTATGCCAGCCAGCAGGAGACGGAGCAATTTTTGCTTCAATGGCATGGGAGGAGACAAAAACCAGAGACTGAAAAACAACGCCAGGCCCCAGGCTGGGAGACTGACCGGATGTATGTATACCAGCAGCCCCAGGGCAGCCATCAGCCACGGCCAGGACCTTGGCTTGCCGCCCCAGCGAAGCGCTGCCGCCAGCAGGAAAGGCAGCAGGGATTGGAAAAGGAAGCGCGGAATCACATCCTGCCACAAGCCCCAGATCTCGGCCAAATTCAAGCGGACCGGGATGAGAACCGCAAGCGAAAACACGAACGCCAGCCAGCGGTCTTTGAGCACCTCGCGGCCAAGCCAGTAATATCCAAGCAGGTGCAGGAAGGTGACCGGAAGTATCAAAAAAGCAAAAGGTGTGCTGTAATTGCCAAACCATTTTGCCAGCAGGCGGATGAGGGGAATATGCAGAGTGTTGTAGAACGCAAAATTAGCGGGATCGTTGAGCAGGGCATCATTAGAGAACAATTGCGGGTGGTCCAACGCGGCGCTGAAGGAGGCAATGTTGGCTGCATCGCTGCTGGAAAGAAGGTGATCATAAAAATGTTGCCCGATGCGGCCGCTGGCATATGCCAGCGCAACCAAAATAAAAAATAAGATGCAAACCGCTTCCCAAACCCAATTCTTGTGATGATTTTGAGTGTCAGCCTGCATGTTTTATCCAAATCTCCGGCCTGCTCAGCCGGGCAGACAAGCCCCCATATCCAACAACCTTCTGAATTGAAAATCACCATCCATTGAGGCGGAAGCCACAACGCGGATGCAGGGGTCGGATAAAGAGCTGCGCTGCGAATCGCTCAAGACCCGCCACCAGGATTGGTCCACGTATAAATAGCGAAAACCATTTTGGAGGAAACCCTGCAACGATGGGTCACGGGACAACTGATTCCACAAGGGCGTGGTCTGGCGGTTCATGCTGGACACGGTCAGCAGACCGGTCACGGTGGTCGCCCGCCACTCATTGGAGCCGGGGTCAAACACCAGGTCCTGCTGGTCCAGCGTGCCCCACACGCGGTTGGTCATCTGCGCATCCAGGCCGTCAATGCCATCCGAAAGCACCGGTCGGTTGAGGGCGGAATTCTGTACCCAGGTGTTCACCAGACCACTGACCAGCATCAGGGCAATGGAAAGCACAGCCAGCACCCGACCCCAGCGTCCCCAGCCCTGTTCCTGTTGCAGAAGCATGATGAGGAAAAAAAGATTCCAGAGCAGGAGGGCATGCTTGGTAAAGCGGGTGATATCCCGTTCGGACAGGTTGTAGGAAATCAGCAGCGAAATGATGAAACCAACCCAGGCGCTGAGGATGACCACCCCCAGCACCCAATCACCCTGTTGAAATTTTTTCCAAATCCAGCGGGTGATGGAAGGGGAAAAGAAAAGGATGGGGCCGATCTCAAACAAACCCACCAGCAACTGCGGCAAGGAGACAATACTCAGAGCGCCAAAATGCGAGGTGGGAATGGCAGGCGGCCATTGAAATGAGAAAACGCTCTCCGCATCAGGATGGATGATGACCGCCGGCCGGCTGCCGAGCGCCTTTTCAAAAACACCCTGGAAGATGCTGAAAAGTGAGCCACCCTGAAAAACCGCAAACGGGAGCGAAATGGCAGCCGCCAGGGTGAAAAGCCAGAAAGCTTTCGGGATGGATTTTTTCCGCAAAAGGAGCCAGGCACCCGCCAGCGCCAGCGATACCAGCAGCAACCCGTAAGTGGATTCATAGGTGAGCGCCAGGTGGGCAAAGAGGATGGCCAGCAGCGGCACCGCTTTGGCGGAGGTGAACTTATCGGCCAGATACCACAGCAGCAGGAGGATGATGAGGTTGAGCGGAAATTCACCCATGTGATTGAGAATGTAGCCGGAATTGAGACTGTTGGTGAATCCATAGATGAACGGCTGGGGTGGTCCCCCACCCACTGTCCATGGGGCAAAAAGGATCTTTGCAAATGGCAGGTTTAAATCCTGGCTGACGCCGCTGAAGGTGATGGAATTACCGAGTGTCTGCAAAATAGGCTGCGGCAGGAGCATCAATAAATAGCGCGTGCCACCCATGAAGAGGAACAATGCCACCGCCAGGATGACTTTCCATGTATCCTTAAGGAATTGTTTCAGTAATATGGCAACCAGGATGAGGGAGTACACCCACAACATGGCCTTGCCCACATCAAAGGCGCTCCAGGGGAACAGGTTGCCAAGGCGCATGAGGCTGCCGCCCAGTAACTCAAAACCATAATGATAGGAATAATCATAGGCGGCGTTGAGGATATAACGCGGGGGCAGGTTGCCGGCGCCCATGGCTGAAATAGCCGGCAGGTGGTGATAGTCATCATAAATTCCCAAGCCGCGTTCGAGAAAAAGCGAATAGATGAACAGCCCGGCAAACAGCAACAAGAAGGGCGACAGTTTGAGGTCCTCCCACTCCAGGAAGGGTTTGCCCGATCCCCGGGCAGAGAGAACCCCCGCCAGCAATACCAGGACGGCAGGCAAAAAGTAAGACAGGCCGATCTCGATGCGACCGCCAATGAGGTTCAACAGCCATAAATAAGCCACCAGACCCAGGGCAAAGCCAATCAGCAGGCGCTGCCGGGCAGGCAGGTGAAACAAATGCCGCGCCAAAAGCCACCCGCCCAGGGTCCATGAGAAAAGTGCCAGGGCAAAGGGGAGCACGCCGAGCAGGTTGGCGTCACGAAACCAGTACATGATTGCAACCAAAGGGATTCATTTCTTTAATATTACCATCAGGGGAAAGTGATGACCTCCGCATTTTGTCAGAAAAAACAATCTCAACTATAATCCATTGCCGACAGATCAATCTTTTTTTCATTTAAAGAAGTCCAATTGAGCAAACATTCACCCTCGAAATCCGAAGTCGTTCAAAACGAACAGAACCACTTTTCGAATCACAAGAACATCTGGCAATGGGCGACCACCAAAGCCGGCCTGAAAAGATATGACAACCGGCTGGAATTGTTCAAGCAGTTCTGCCGCCCGGAGAAGAACGACCTTATCCTTGAAATCGGCTGCGGGGATGGCGAGTTTACCCGGCGGCTGATCAGCCTGGATGCGACCCTCATCGCCAGCGACATCACCTTTGAAGTGCTTAAAAGGGCGGCCGGAAAGGACGAATTCCGCAAAGCGGGGAACCTCTGCTTTGAGATGGATGATGCCGAGTCGCTGTCGATCCGGGATAATTCGCTGGATTTTGTAAGCGGCATTTCCATCCTGCACCATCTGGATTACCGCAAAGCATTCAAGGAATGCCACCGGATTCTCAAAGAAGGCGGGGAGATCTTTTTTTCGGAACCCAACCGGCTGAACCCGATCACACTAACCTTTTTTTCCATACCGTTCCTGCGCAAGGTCATTGAAGCATCGCCCAATGAACAGGCCTTATTGCGCTGGGAGGTGGAAAATTACTTAAAGGACATTGGATTCAAGGACATCAGGGTTTTCAACAACGATTTTCTCTTCCCCTGGATCCCGGATTTTTCGATCAATGCCGTGGAAATGCTGGGCAGCATATTGGAAAAGACGCCATTGGTCAAGGAGATTTCCGGCTCACTGATCATTCATGCCATAAAATAAAGCTAATATTGCATAAGAACTCTTTTCTTTCCACAGGATGCACCCGATGATAAAAGACAGCGGTTTCAGCGCCCACCAGGAACAATTGCGCACATTCCTGGATGAACGCGCCGAAAAAACCAGCCATTGGAAGGGCTGGGGCGGTTATTACCGCAAACGTATTGAATTCATCTATAAATTCCTCATCCCACCGGGTATGCGCGTGCTGGAAGTCGGCTGCGGGCGGGGGGACCTGCTCGCTGCGGTAAAGCCCGCTTACGGGGTGGGCACTGACATTTCTGAGCAGATGGTGGCGGCGGCAAAGGAAAGGCAACCGCACCTGCATTTCGTTCAGGCGGATGTGCACCAGCTTGACCTGAAAGAGACATTTGATTACATCATCTTTTCAGACGGGATTAATGATTGCTGGGATGTGGAACTGGCCTTCAATCACCTGGCAGCTCATTGCCATCCATCCACGCGGCTGATCATCAATTATTTCAACAACCTGTGGCAGCTCCCACTGGATTTGGCCAGGGCGCTGCACGTGGCCACCCCCACCCTTGAACAGAACTGGCTGTCGGTGCAGGATGCCGACAACCTGCTGCACCTGGGGGATTTTGAGGTCATCCGCAGCTGGGCGGAAGTGCTGTTCCCCTTCCCCATCCCGCTGATCGCGCCGCTTTTCAACAAATTCCTCATCCGCCTGTGGCCGTTCCGCGAAATGGGCATGACCTGTTTCAGCCTGGCGCGTCCCAACCCGGCCCGCTTCCGCAATGCTCACAAGCATTCCGTATCGGTCGTTGTGCCCGCGCGCAACGAGTCCGGCAATATCGCCGCCATCTTCGAACGCACCCCGCAAATGGGCCAGGGCACCCGGTTGGTCTTCGTGGAAGGCCACTCCAAAGATGACACCTATAAGGAAATCCAAAAGCAGATCAAACTGCACCCGCAAATAGCGAGCATGCTGATCCGGCAGAGCGGAATCGGCAAGGGGGATGCCGTGCGCACCGGTTTCACCAAAGCGGATGGCGAAGTGCTGATGATCCTGGATGCTGACCTGACCGTGGCACCCGAAGACCTGCCGCGCTTCTACGAAGCGCTGACCAGCGGCAAGGCGGATTTCATCAACGGCGTGCGCCTGGTGTACCCGATGGAAAAACAAGCCATGCGCTTCCTCAACCTGCTGGGCAACAAGGCCTTCAGCCTGATCTTCTCCTCGCTGCTCGGGCAGCCGGTGAAGGATACGCTGTGCGGCACCAAGGTGCTGTGGAAGGCGGATTACGAGAAGATCGCCGCCAACCGGGCTTACTTTGGCGATTTTGACCCCTTCGGCGATTATGACCTGTTGTTCGGGGCAGCCAAACTTAATTTAAAAATCGTGGATATGCCCATCCGCTACCGCGAACGCACCTACGGCACCACCAACATCCAGCGCTGGAAGCACGGCTGGCTGTTGTTGCAGATGGTGCTGTTCGCCGCCAGGCGGATAAAATTCATTTAAAAACACCCTCATGGGCAGAATCCGTAAAATCAACCTCCCCGGATGGGCACAGTCTTTGCTCATTTTTCTATTGGGTATTGCCTGTTTCGTCTTCATCCTGGTCAACCGCCAGCCCATCCCCCTGCGACCAATGGCGGTGCAGGTGCGCTACGGGTTCACCCTGTTTGCACCCATTGCCCTGCTGGTTTTCTACCTTATCTTTTCCATCAAAGGATTTGCCGGCAGGCTGCTGAGTTTTATCGCCATTTTGAGTTTGTTTGCACTTGGGTTGAGTGGGCTGTGGGCCAGCGGTCAGACCGAGCCACAGGTCATCGGGGGCTTGCTGCCCAATGTGGATGCCGCTGAATACTACTACGACGCCTTACGCCTGCTGAATGGCAGCAATTTCTTTGACTACAGCTCCAGGCGGCCGGTTTTTCCCTCCTACCTAGCCACATTGCTTTGGTTGAGCAGTAAAAACTTGCAAGTGACAATCGGATTGATGGTGCTGGTAGCCGCCCTGTGTACATGGCTGGTCATAACGAATATCCGTAATTACTTCGGCCATTTGGTATCGGCGGCATTTCTTATCCTGGTGTACTTTTATTACCGGCGATACGGCGGCCTGGTCATGTCGGAAAACCTCGGATTTTCGCTTGGTTTATTAAGTTTTGCTTTGTTGGTCACCGGTTCATTCGAAGGAAAAATAAAACGGGTCCTTTTTGCCCTCTTTCTCCTCTCTTATGCGCTCAATGTGCGCGCCGGAGCATTTTTTATCCTCCCCTTGCTGCTTATCGGCTTGATTCAACTCCAGGATGGAAAAGCCGTCTGGAAAACAATAGGAGCGGCAATTGCCTTGATCGCCGCTGGATTCCTGATCAATTTGTTCTTATTTTCGACGCTGGGATCACCGACCGGAACACCCTTTTCCAATTTTGCACACACATTTTATGGGTTAGCCCAGGGCGGCAAAGGGTGGACACAAATCTACACTGATCATCCGGACATCCTGAGTTTTAATGAATCGGAGATCAGCCGCAGGATCTATGAATATTCCCTATCCGCCATACGCGCCAATCCCTGGAACCTGATGGGGGGATTGATCAGACAATACGGAATCTTCTTCAATTTTATTCACTCCAATTTGAGCGTTTTTTCATTTGTGTATGGCGAGAATGCGGTTATCTATTCTCTTGTCCAGATCTTTCTCTATTTTTTATCAGCTATCGGTTTATATTACGCCGTACGATGGCGAAAACAACTTTTTTATCAATTATTGTTGCTCGGCCTGACCGGGACCATGCTTTCAGTTCCTTTCATCACCGCGGATGCCAGTTACATGCGGGCTTATGCCGCTTCCATTACCTTCCTGGTCATACTTCCCGCGCTTGGCTTAAATGAAATAACAAGAAGATTCCCAAAACTGGCCAAGGTAAATGCTGTGGTTCCTGGTGTTCAATTGAATTATCCAATTTTGATTATGGTCATCCTGCTCATCGCATTGCCCATTCTTGCCATCTTCCCACGTCATCTCAGCCAAGCTGAAACCTCAGGCAAACGAACCTGCCCGGGTGGACAGGAAAACGTGGCGATTGAAATTTCAACTGGTTCCTACCTGAACATATTCCCAAACGAGGAATTCTTTTTAGACTGGGTGCCTAACTTGCATGAAACGCGTTTTAAGAGCTCCTACATTTCTTCCAGGGTTGAAAACATGAGAGAGGAAGTGAAACTGCTTCCAGCGCGCATTCAAATCGGCAATACGATTGACCTTTATTCCAACAAGGACATGATGCTGGTTATCAAGGAGGAAACAAGATTTAATGAATCCGGGCGGTATTCCATTTGCGGCACATGGAGTAATTATCCCCAATTCATTTTCATCAGCCGCTATTTTTATGCGGATACAATCCATGCCATCAATTAGCCGGTCAATGATCTGAATGAAAAGGTTGTTTTCAGCCCATCAGCTAGGCAGCCCAAGGAATATTATTCAATGAAATTAAATACATTGCAGAAGATAATATTCATCATCTTTGTTTTGTTGCTAGTCAGCATTCCGACGGCAACAAAATTAACGCCCTCACTTGCACCCATCCTCCTGGGCGGAAAATCATTCGCGGCCAGAAGTGAGCCCGTTCAAAACATCATTCGATCATTATTCACCATATTTTTCGCCGTGATTTATTGCCTAGCTTTTTTTCTTTTCCGGGCAAGCAGGACAGGGACACAACTAATAAACAAGATCAACGATAAGATAATACCTAGACTTCAAATCAGTCTTATTAGATTTCAGACATCTCCTGTGCTAAAAAGAGCAATCATCTTCTTTTCGGTCCTTCTGGTTGTTCTCTTTCTTTTTGTTCATATTAAAATAATCACCTTCCCCTACCAATTGGAGTTGAGGGAAGGAAACACCCAGCTTACCACGCATGCATTCCTGAACGGCATCAATCCCTATGCCATTCCCAATAATCCCCTGTACATTAATATTTACGGAGTTCTATTTAACCTGGTCATGCTGCCCTTTGCCAGGTTGTTGGGTAATACCCTCCAATTGCACCGGCTGCTGAACGGTTTATTTATCCTGATACAGGCTGCCATCATTATTAAAGTGATGCGTACTCAAAAAAAAAGCTGGCTGGCATCATTCCTGTCCGCATGCTTCATTTGGTTGGGACAGCTATATTTTTCAACCCCTTTGGCACGTCCGGATGCGCTGGGAGGAATTCTCTTCCTGCTTGCCATTTTTATCCCCTGGCTATTCCAGTTTGATCTGAAATCATTAACCCTGAGTATTTTGCTCGGAGTCCTTTCTTATCAAACAAAATTTTATTTTTTTCTATCCATTGTAATAATCGCCAGCTATCTTTTTCTTTTTGTTTCCAAGAAAAAAGCAATCATATATACAGTTGCAGCAAGCGCATTGTTTATCTTGAACGTTTTTATTCTTTACTTGAGTTTTGACACATTTTTTGTTAATTCTCTGTATGTATCCTCTGGCTCTCTATCCATGAATTTTGAAAAGATGTTTGAACAACTTTTCAAGTTTTTCCGTGACTACTGGGGATTGCATGTGTTTGCGTTTATTCTACTCAATGGTTTTAACTTCAACCATTTTAAAAAAGCCCTTTCAAATATCGAAATTAATTTCAAGGTATTAGACGCACCGGCTTTATCCGCCAAGCCCAATCTCATCAGTTATTGCCTGGTGGTCACCTTGATAATTGTGATTTTAATTTTAAACAACGGCACTTCACAGGTATATTACTACCACCTGGTCACTCCATTTTTTATTATCCTGATGATGTCAAAGATCGACGAAGTTAAGAACTATAAAAGTTGGTTATTTTTGTTGGCCGTTTTTACACTTTTGACACAATCTATCGAAAACCTCAAATCTGACCTGGTACCGGTGGACCTCGCGGATTGGAAAAAGCTCGAAAATAGGATTTCGAATTCAAAATTTGTTCTTAATTCCCCGCTGGATGTATCCATCCTGCTTGACCAAAACAAGCCCATTGCCATGAGCGGGCATACTCAATTCTATTTCCTGTTTCCATCCGAACGATTTTTCCTTTTTCCTGACCCGCAATTAATGCAATTGGAAGGAGAAAAATATACCCGTAATATGGCAGAAAAAGTCAGAAACAAGGAATATGATTTCCTCGAGACAATTGAAAATGACAATTACGAGAAGTTCCTGATCGGAGAAAGACTGGACAGAACTCAAGCAGATCAAAAATTCATCACGGTGTATTATCATGCAGTGGAAATGCTGACCATCCCAATGCCTCATACCAATGAGATTTGGAAGGTCAGCATCTGGGAACCGAATACATGATTTATTTGCATATAAAATCTTTAAATCTTTAAACCTAAAACGTCAAAACCCGTGTTTCAACCTTAAAGTGATCCGCTGTTACAAATGAAGACTTTCATTAAAAAATCACTTGTATTTCTAATCCCACTGATATGTTTGCTCTTAGTTCTGGAAATAAGACTCAGGCAAATCCCTACTTATTTGAGCTTGAAGAAGGAATTGCTGGAATTGCAGCTGGATGAAATTGAGGTTTTATCGACAGGCCATTCCTATGGTGATGCCATCAATCCCCGTTTTTTTGACCGCAGAGCTTTCAACCTTTTTAATGATGCGGAAGACCTTTATTACGATATCAAGGTGATTGAAAAATACATGGATCACATGCCCCAATTAAAAGCCGTGCTCCTGCCAATTTCATATTTTTCCCTGGATTACCGCCTGGAACGCAGCCTCTGGATGTGGAGAGCGCCGTTCTACAAATTCATTTTCAATGTTCCACCGTCTGATCCATTTTCCAATCTTCAGCCGGGTTTTTACAGCCACACCTTTGCCTATGGGTGGCGCGAGGTGATCGGATTCATTGGCACCAATTTTGCAGACAAGATGACCAATAAAATGTACCGGGATGGCTGGCGTGAGGTTGGGGCTAATGGGCTTATTGAAGGAAAGGAATCAGCACGGGCTGGGCAGCAGAGCATTGAATACCTTGATTTATTTCTTAAGAAACCAGAAAATTTTGAATTTAATATACCTTTACTGCATTCTTTTATCGAAAAATGTAAAAGTAAAAAAATTGAGGTGATCCTATTCACACCACCCGCTTTTCATAATTACTACGATTACATCAATCCGGAGAAATATCAACGAATGCAGGATGAAATCAGCCAAATAGTGCTAAAACATGATATTTCTTACTATGATTTTTTAAAAGACCCAAGATTTAACGCATCAGACTTTTATAGCATTGACCATGTCAATGACCTGGGAGCTGAAAAATTCAGCCGCATCATGAACGAGATCGTGAATGATGTTTTGAATTGACCAGATTGACTATTTAGTGCAGTGAACCACCTGGTAAAGCGATAAGAATTTCATTTTTAATAATTCAATATTTTCATACTCCACTTGGCTGAACTGCTGTTGAGCCTGGGCGTGGATGATATCCTGATTGGAGAAGTGAAAATGCTTGATGCGGTAGCCCAGCACGCGGTACAAAAAGGTCATTAGCGGGCGGTCAAAGGGCACGCCGTACACCAGCTGCCCGCCGGGGCGGACGACACGGTGGATCTCGGAAAAGGCGCGCGCCTGCTCGTGCGGCTGCAGGTGTTCCAGCACGCTGATGATGAGCACCGTATCAAATTCACCATCGGCATAAGGCATGCTGAGCAGGTCGCCGGAGGTGAGAAACACCGGGATGCTGCGGTTGGTGAAGTAGGCGGTGATATCCGCAATGGAGATGGGGCTGTTCTTTTCCAGTCCATAAATTCTTTTGTACAAGCGATTCAAGTTCGAGAAGGACAGCCCGGAACCAAAGCCGACCTCCAGCACCTTCTCCCCACCGCTGCATTCCGCCAGGCACATTTCCATCCTTTTGCGGTACAGGTTGCGGAAGCCGGGCACAAAGTAAAACTTCAGCGGGTCATGGATATCAATGGGGGTGTACTCTTCGGGCGGGAAAATATCCAAATGGATCTTGTTTCTTTTCAAAGATAAATTCCTTAATAATTTTTAATGGATTGAAAAATATTAGCCTATTAAAACACAATCCTTCTTCTTTTCATAGCCACAGTGATGTGGAAAAATTCCATTAGAATAAATGCGGAAAAATACAAGCTGAATTCATGAAGCAGGGAACACCATTACCGAGAGATTTTTACGACCGGCAGGTGCTGGCGGTGGCACGCGAGCTGCTGGGTATGCGCCTGGTGCGCATGCTGGGCAGACAGCGGGTGGCGGGTATCATCGTGGAGACCGAGGGATATGATGGAGAGAGCGACCTGGCCTGCCACGCGCATGTGGGCAGGACCAAACGCAATGAGATGATGTTCGGCGCGCCGGGGCACGCTTATGTGTACTTTACCTACGGCATGCATTGGCTGCTCAACTGTGTTACCGGTCGGGAGGGCTATGCCGCGGCAGTACTGATCCGCGCCATCCAACCGGTTGAGGGTATTGAGGTAATCGCCAGCAACCGCTTGCCGGCCAAACAGAAGGACTGGTGCAACGGTCCGGCCAAGCTGGCCAGCGCGCTGCAGATTGACAAAGCCATGAATGGGGCAGACCTGTGTTCGCCGCACAGCGCGCTTTTCATTGAGCATGGACCCGCCATCCCTGAGGAGAACGTGCACACCCTGCCACGGATCGGCATCCATTCGGTACCGGAACCCTGGCGCAGTAAACCATGGCGCTTCCTGGCAGAGTCGCCCAAAAAGTAGAGCCAAATCGGCAAGTCGTGGTATAAAAAGAACATGGCAAAGACACATTCAGACGAGGAAATTCCGCGTTTCACCTACGACCCCACGCAGGTGATCATTTACGGCGGCGGCGGTCTGAGCAAGATGATCATCGAGCATGTACGCGTGACCGGCGCCTACCAGATCGTGGGCATCATTGATGACCAGCTCCCTCCCGGTGCGGACGTGATCGGCTGCCGGTTACTGGGCGGTGCAGAAAAACTGGCTGAGCTTTACCAGCAGGGCATCCGCACTGCGTTCAATTCGGTGGGCGGCATCGGTAATTTCCGCGTGCGCCTGAAGGTATTTCAAACCCTGGCGGAAGCAGGCTTTGTCTGCCCGGTGCTGGTGCATCCCACCGCCCACATCGACCCGACCGCCGTGCTGGAACCGGGCGTGCTGGTGCTGGCGCAAAGCTACGTGAGCGGCAACGCGCGGGTGGGCATGGGCAGCTTGATCAACAACTCAGTAGTAGTGTCACATGACAATGTACTGGGGGTATGTACCAATCTCTCACCTGGCGCGATGTTGGCGGGAGATGTGGTCCTGGAAGATTTCGTACAGATCGGCATGAATGCCACCATCAACATCGGGGTACGGGTGGGCACACGCTCACTGATCGGCAACGGGGCGACAGTGAAAGCGGATGTGCCAGCGGATACCCGCATCCATGCCGGCGCCATTTGGCCACCCCATGTAAAACCCGATAAAAAGGAAGACACCGGCCGTGTTTAAACGCAGCCAGCCTCAGCCGGTAACGGTCACCAGCCTGGAAAGGATCACCTCGGTGCTGGGCAACGGCGTCATTTGGAATGGAAAAATTAACGGCGAGGGCGGCGTGCGCATTGAAGGCAGCTTTGAGGGTGAAATTGCCCTGAAGGGACTGCTGGTGGTGGGCGAGACCGGCAAGGTGAATTGCGCCGATCTGCGCGCCAACACGGTCATCGTGGCGGGTGTGGTCAAAGGCAACATCACCGCTGAGAAGCTGGAGATCCGCGCCACCGGGCGGGTGTGGGGCGATGTGACCGTGGTGGCCTTTGCCAGCGAGGAGGGCGCATTCCTGCGCGGGCAGGTGAAGATGGAGGAAAAGCTGGACCTGAAGCTGGGGAACATTGCGGCAGAGGGGCAGGGTTTTGCGGAAGAAGAAGAACCTGAAATCAAAGTGGAAGAAAAGAAATAAGATTTTAAAGAACGGGGGAATTCTTTTTAGCAGGCTATCGTGATAGAGCAGAAATGATCACCTTTAGAATGGCGGCATGGTCATCGCCTGATTCATCAGGATAGACGAATAATCCGGTCAAAATAATCACCGGCACCCTGGCACACACCAGAGAGGTGACGATTGATGTTTGCCCAGTAAAAATTCTTGCTGGTCTTCCAGGATTGCTGCATGGCGTCATGGACACAGCCGCAGCCGGCATGGTAAACCCCCAGGGTAATGCGCCACATGTCTTCATACGAGGCAACTTCGCGCGGTTCCTTTTTGGCGATATTGCGCACCAGCTGGGCGGATTGGAGGCAGCCGGCGTACAACGTTTCCGCCAGCAGACGGTACTCAGCCAGGGTGCCGATTTCACTCAACAGCCGCCCGCGTAAGAATTTTTGTGCAGTGGTGGAGAGATACTGGTAACCCTGGGAGCAATATGGCTCACTGTAGAAACTGGTGCATTTATCGTAGTAGAAGCCATAATTCCACTGCAAAGCCATATCCACACCCAGGTCAGTGAGCATGCCGAGCCCATATTCATCCTTCTTTTCCCAGTGCGGCCAAAACTGTGACTCCTGGGCGATCAAACCTTTGAGCAGGCGGGTGGGAATATACGCCTGCCGGGCTGCCTGCAAAATGGCGGCGTTGTTTTCATTCTGCCAGCGTTCCACGCTGGTTTGTGCCAGGCTCTGGCCGCAGGCATCTGCCGAGCCGTTTGAAAGCAGTCCTTTGTTGAGGCAACTGGAAGCATCTACCAGCCCGCTCCAGATGAGCCGGCCAGCCAGGAGTGGGAATTTATATTTGGTTTGAAGCTGGATGGGATCTTCCAGACGCTGCTGCCAGCCGTAACCCTCCGAGGCCAGGTCGGGGAAGGTATTCCAGACTGCCGCACAGCCGGGCGCTTCTGCTTCCCACTGTTTGCCGAGCAGCTCCACCAGATACTTGCCACCCACCCCATCGGTGAGCAGGCAGCGCATGAAAAAGCTGCGCTTTTCAGACGCCTGGCCGAGGGCATTGCTGGTCCAATAGGTGACCTGCAAGCCATCCTTGGTGGTGAGGGGAAGTTCCACGGTGTAGGACCAGCCTTGAAAGGTCCGTTCAGCAGCACCGAGGCGCACATGAATGGTAGTACCGCTGGGACCACCGGTCTCAAATGGGAGGGAAAAAGTGAGTTTTGGCTTTTCAGCACAGCGCCCCCAAACCGGGCAATTGACCAACTGAACGGCAAGCGGGGAAGTGGCAAGAAGTGGTTTGCCGAAAAACGAAGTATCGTCGACAGGCAAAACAGAACCCTGCAAAAGGAAAGAAATGACAAATCCCATTACCCACAGGATTCTGGCCTTCTTATTCTGCATCAGCAGGTGTTTCTTCAACTCCAATTTCATTGCTATTCAGGACCAAGATAGGTTTTAATCGATTATCCCATATGTAAAGAATGCACGGGGTATGAATAATTAAAATCTCATGGCCACTTTTGTTGCATCTTGAAGTAAAGACTTTATAATGAGAATGATCTTGCGCTAAATCAAAGGGCTTTATTGTTGATGATTCATGGCCATTTGAGCTGGTGATAAACGTCTTCATGAAAAGAACAACTCTCTCCATCACGGCCTTCGGGATCAGCATTCTCTCATTATTCTGCCTGGCATTTCTCACTACTTTGGGAATTGCAAATCCAGCCCTGCAATTAATATCACCTTACTCAGGGACCGAGCTAAAAAAGCAACAACCTTTTTTCCCCTGGGGAAATCAAACTGAAAGCCAGAGCTTTCAAAACCAAGTCTGCACAATGGCAATCAGCACATTTATTCCGGAAGAGGCACATGTCCGCTCCAGTCAGCACGGCATGTCCACTGAAATTGCGGGTGTTAGATATGACTGGCGTGCCTGTATGTTCAATGAGAAAACAATGCCCGGTGGCTGGTTTGGGTTGAGCCCAGTGTGTGTGCTGACAATCTCGCCACCAATCCCTACCGCTCCTGCACCACTTTCGCCGGTAGCATTGTCTTTTACCAACGACCAAACACCCATCTTTTCCTGGGGCAGTGTGCCATACGGGAATTCGTACGATTTCGAGATCAGCACGGATGCCTCTTTCGCCAACCCGGTCAGCTCCACCCGTGTTGAAGCATCTGCTGAAAAGCAGATTGATTTCACGCCGAAAGAACCACTATCCCCGGACGGCTGGTATCACTGGCGTGTGAGGGCAAATAATACTGATGGAATATTCGGGGCTTGGAGTACAGCCATTAAATTCGCCGTGGATACCAATCCTCCGCCCAAGCCGGTACTGAAACTGCCCGTGGAGAATGCCGCCACACTCAGCACCCCCCTGTTCAGCTGGCAAAGCTCGGTGTGGGCCAATGCTTATCAATTTGAATACGCAACCGACATTGATTTTTCAGAAAGCAGTATCCAGCATACCTCCAAGATACTGACGGCTGCCAGCTACACCCCACCATCCATGCCGTTTGGCACACCCTGCTATTGGCATGTACGCGCCAGGGATGCTGCCGGCAACTGGAGCAGTTGGAGTGAATCCCGCAAGGTCACCCGGGCGGCATCGGTCATTTCCAACTTTGAGGGATTTACCAGCGGGTGGACGACGCAGGCAGGCGGCAAGTGGTCGATCTATAAAAATGCTTATTTTTTCAGCAGTGGTGCAGCGGGTAAATGGTCCTCAGTCCGTTTTGAGAGCACCCTCAGCCAGGTGGATTTCTCCGCGCGCGTGCTGCGCAGCGGTGGTGTTCTTAATACAGAGGGCAAAGCTTACTACCCGGCCTCTTACCTGGCGGTGCGCATGGGCGATAAGCTGGGTGACAATAATGCCTGGCTGGCCGGTTACCTATTTGGTTATACCAACCAGGGAGTTTACTCAGTTTGGAAATTTAACTCGAACGGCAGTGCCAAAGTCCTGCAACCTTGGACAGAAACAAGCTTGCTGGCGATTGATGACTGGAATACTTTACGCGTGGCAGCCAGCGACTCGGCATTGAATTTTTATATCAATGGCGTGTTGGCCTGGACCAACAGCGATGGAGGTTTTAAAGACGGCAAGGTTGGCTTCAGTTTCTTCAATCATGCCAATCCATCCTCCAGCTTTTTTGTTGACTGGGCATCACTATCTGAATTGAAAACCTTCCCTGCCATTGACAGCATCCCTGCCAGGCAGGCAGAACTCAACCAGTCCGCCTGGCAAAACAGCCAGGGACAGTCGCCCGCTTACAGTCAAGGCGAAGAGCTGACCCCCACCCCAACCCCCACACCTGTTCCCACCCACACACCAACACCTGAACCGCTGCCAACCGCGCAGCCCACATCCACACCGGAAATCACCCCCACGCCGGAAAACACAACCACCCCGCAAGCCACCCCAACGGCTGAACAAACTGCAACACCACAAATCCTAATTCCCGCAAAGGTCAGCTTGATTTCCCCGCAGGGAGTCATCAAATCCGCCCTGCCGGCATACCGCTGGGAATCGGTTCGCGATGGGCAGGAATATCTGCTGCGGATCAGTAATTCAGACGCAAAAATTATTTTTGAAAAATGGCAATCCGCCAAAGACATGTGTGGGAAAGATTTTTGTGAATCAACGCCCAGCCTGACTTTAACCGCAGGTAATTACACCTGGCAGGCGATGGCACGCAATCCAGCCGGCGAAGGTGATTGGAGTGAAGTGCTTGACTTTTCCGTAAGTGTCCCACCCAATCCGCCCGGAGCAGCCACACCGGTCAGCCCGAGCGGCAGCCTGCCCAACAAATTAAACACACCCATCTTTGCCTGGTCAGGTGTGCACGAAGCCAGCGCTTATCGGCTGGCCATCCGCAGGGCAGACGGCACATCCGTATTTGAGCAATGGGTGGGAGCGGATGAAGCATGCAGCGGCATCAAGTGCCAGGTAACACCCGCCCTCGCGCTGGCGCCGGGTGAGTATCAATGGCTGGTGCAAACACGCAATGATGGCGGCAACGGACTGGAGAGCAATCCGTTGGTTTTCAGCATTTTGCCTTAGAGTACGATCAAGACACCTGTCAACCAGGAATGACCAATCCGGGTAAGATGTTTTAGAGTAGCCAATTCCGGGTGATTGATCATCATCTTGTCCAGTGAGGTCCAACCCACTTTTAACATAACAGAAAAAGGACTAAAATCTAATTTCTTTTCGTAAAAGAGTCAAACCAATACAGGCGGGGAATGGATAGTAAAATAACAGGCATGACCAAACCACCTAAATTCCTGGTTCCCATGTCTTCTCCCGAGATCAATGACGCCGACCGCCAGGCAGTGCTGGATGTGCTGCATACCCCCATCCTCAGCATGGGTGCACGCATCGAGCAGTTTGAACAGCAATTTATTGAATACACCGGATTGCGCAACGCCATTGGGGTCAATTCAGGCACTACCGGGCTGCATCTGTGTGTGCGCGCCGCGGGCATTGGTCCTGGCGACCTGGTGCTGACCACTCCTTTTTCGTTTGTTGCTTCCGCCAATGTACTGCTGTATGAGAACGCCATCCCAATTTTCGTGGATGTGGATGAGCAGACCGGTAATATGGACATCCACCAAACCCGCCAGGCAGCTACAGACCTGATGGAAGGTGGCGAGAAAGCCCACCACTGGCTGCCGCGCAAGGGAGCCGGGTCGGAAGGCAGGTTGAAAGCTCTTTTGGGCGTGGATGTCTTTGGCCAGCCGGCTGACCTGGATAACCTGCAAAAGATTTGCAAAGATCAAAAAATTAAATTTATTGAGGATTCCTGTGAAGCGCTGGGGGCTGAATACAAAGGGCGCAAAGCCGGAACCGGCGGAGATTACGGAGTATTTGCTTTTTACCCCAACAAACAAATCACCACCGGAGAGGGCGGCATGGTGGTCACCGATGATGACCAGGCAGCTGAAATGATGCGCTCGCTGCGCAACCAGGGGCGCGCGGTGGGGGATACCTGGCTGCAGCATACCTACCTGGGTTACAACTACCGCATGGATGAGATGAGTGCCGCGCTGGGTATCGAGCAATTTAAACGGCTGGATGACCTCATCCATAAGCGCCAGCAAGTGGCGGATGCCTATCAGGAACGACTGAGTGAAATCCCCGGTGTACAGGTGCCCTGCCTGGCCCCCGAGACCACCAGGGTAAGCTGGTTTGTCTATGTTGTGCATTTTGCAGATGGATTGGACCGGGACAGGATTGCCGCCTGCCTTGAGCAGGAAGGCATTCCGGTAAGGCCATATTTCCTGCCCATTCATTTGCAGCCCTACATGGTTGAACGTTTCGATTTTCAAGAAGGTGATTTCCCCATCACAGAGAAGTTGGGTAAAAACGGGCTGGCTTTACCCTTTTCAAGCGTGATGAGTGAAGACCAGGTAGACCTGGTTTGTCAGAAGGTACGTCAGTGCATCCTGGCGCAATGATGGCTCCTCCCAATTCGGTGCATGAACGGTCAAATGATCTTTTCTCCGCCTAAACGCAAGGGCACTTTCCTCTATATGGGTTTGACTCTGCTGCTGCTAGGAGCAAGTGGGGCCATGTTGATCTTTGCGCTGGACCAGCAAGGTAGCGGATTCTTCATCCTGGCATTGGTGGGCGCCATTCTTCTGCTGGTGCCCATCCCTTTCATTCTTTATTCCCTGTATTCTTTATCAAGGGCAAGGTATGAGTTGAGCCGCGAGGGCTTAAAAATCCGCTGGGGACTGCGCAGTGTGGACATCCCCATGCCGGATATCGACTGGGTACGCACAGCAGAAGCCCTCCAAAAAAAACCGCCCCTGCCGGCCTGGAGTTTCAGCGGGGTTATACGCGGGATTATCAACCGTCCTGAATTCGGAGAAGTGGAATACCTGGCTTCCGACCAGCGCCGGTTGCTTTTGGTGGGGACGAGAAAAAAAACCTATGCCATTACACCAGAAGATACCAATGCTTTTCTAAAAGCATTTCAATCGGTTTTCGAACTTGGATCCATTGCGCCCTTGGAGGCAAGTTCAATACAAGCGGGAACTTTTTTTTCTTCTGTTTTCAAAGACCGCCTAGCAAGAGTCTTTATCCTGCTCGATATCTTCTTGCTGGCAGCGTTGCTAATCACCACCACCATCCTCATCTCTTCCCGTCAGACGGTTATCTTTGGTTACCAGGCGATTGACATCCAAAGTGAACCCGCTCCCTCCAACCGGTTGCTATTGTTGCCTACGTTAAACTTCTTTTCGCTGGTCCCGGTTTTTACGGCTGGTTTTTTCTTTTTTCGCAGCCAAAAAACACGGCAACTTTCATACCTTACCCTTGCCAGCGGATTTATCACCCCGATCCTATTTTTCATTGCCCTGTTATTCATCCAATGATAAAAAGAGAAAACAAAGAGGAAGAATATCAGCCAAAGAAATATCATGTAACCAGACTGAACTCCAGCAAAATGACTACAATTACCGGGAAAATAATTTTCTCTTCTATAATTAGTCATATCCGAATAATAATCATCTTTCAGGAAAAGCCATGACCCAAGAAGATCCCCGAATTGAAAAATTGCGCGAGATGCGTGCCAAAGCCCGGCAGGGCGGCGGGGAAAGCCGCATTGCCAAACAACATGAGAAAGGCAAGCTGACCGCCCGCGAGCGGTTGGATGAGCTTTTCGACCCGGGTACCTTCCAGGAAATGGAAGCGTTTATCACCCGAAGGGATGACCTGAGCAACGAATCGCAGGAAACCTACCTGGGCGATGGCGTGATTACCGGTTACGGCCAGGTCAACGGGCGGACGGTATTCGCTTATGCCCAGGATTTCACTATAATGGGCGGGGCACTGGGAGAAATGCAAAGCCACAAAATCTGCAGGATCATGGACCTGGCTGCCCAGAACGGCGCCCCCATCATCGGGATGATCGATTCCGGCGGAGCGCGCATCCAGGAGGGCGTGCGCAGCCTGGGAGGGTACGCGAGTATTTTCAAACGAAACTCGCTTTATTCGGGCGTCATACCACAAATCAGCCTGATCCTGGGTCCCTGCGCCGGTGGAGCGGCTTATTCACCAGCTTTGACCGATTTGATCATCATGGTGGAAAAACAATCCTACATGTTCCTGACTGGACCGGATGTAATCAAGTCCGTTACCGGTGAAATCGTCGATTTTGAAAACCTGGGCGGAGCAGCAATTCACTTAGCCACCAGCGGAACCGCCCACCTGACCGCCAAGAACGAAACGGATGCGCTGGCGCTGTGCCGCAATGTGCTCAGCTTCCTGCCAAATAACAATGTGGAAAATCCGCCGGTCATCGCGCCCGCCGATGACCCGATGCGCATGGATCAGGACTTGAACAAGATCATCCCGATGGATGCAAGCATGCCATACAGCATGCATGAGATCATCCTGCGCGTGGTGGATCGAAGCTCTTTTTTAGAATTGCAAAGCAGCTTTGCCCAGAACGCCATCGTGGGATTGGCGCGCATGAACGGCAGTACAGTGGGCATCGTCGCCCAGGAACCATCGGTGATCGCAGGGGTGATCGACATTGATGCAGCCGACAAGATCTTCCGTTTTGTGCGCCTGTGCGATTGTTTCAATATCCCGCTGGTCACCTTTGTGGATAGTCCGGGCTTTCTGCCAGGGGTCAACCAGGAGCACCGCGGCATCATACGCCATGGAGCCAAAGTGTTATTTGCCTACTCGGACGCCACCGTACCCAAAGTGAGCATTGTCACCCGCAAAGCCTACGGCGGCGCCTACGTGGTGATGAGCAGCAAATACCTTGGTACCGACATGACCTACGCCTGGCCAAGCGCTGAGATCGCTGTAATGGGGCCGGAAGGTGCCACCAATATTCTTTATCGCCGGCAGATTGAAGAAGCCAAAGACAAGGAAGCTGCCAGAAAAGCATTCACCGACCAGTTCCGCGAACAATTTCTCAATCCATATGCCGCAGCGCAGGCAGGATATATTGACGAGGTCATCGAACCATGCGAAACGCGGATGAAGGTGATCGCCGCCCTCAGCGCTTTGCGCGAGAAACAAATCAACACCCCAAGCCGCAAGCACGGCAATATCCCGGTTTAAAATGGCCAACCTGCAAACCGCGCTTCAGATCACTTTGTATGGGATGGGGCTGGTCTTCATTGGCATTCTCTTGCTATGGGGCATGATGGTATTAATGGTCTGGGTTTTCTCCGACCACAAGAAAATCGGGAAAAAGGATGCTTTCCAAACCGATGCCACCAGTGATTTGGATAACAAGAGACTGGCTGTTGCCATTGCTACGGCCACTGCCATCGAAATGCACAACACATCCATCTTGTATTCCACCCACAAGGAACGGGAAAGTATCAGTGCCTGGCAGGCAGCCCATCGCAGCCAGCGCATGAACCAAAATCGTACGCTTTCCTCCAGAAAACAATAAAGGCATCATTTATGAAAATTCACGTAAAAATTCAAAACAAAACCTACGTGGTCCGTATTGGCGACATCCATGCCCGGCCGATCCAGGCCACAGTGGATGGAGAAACCTATGAGGTTTGGCCGGAGGAGATGACCCTGCCGGCACAGGATTATCAGCCACCGTCCGCCAGACCGGAAAAATTGGGCAATCAAACCGCCATTGAAGAACCAACCTCCTCCACTGAAGAGCTTGTCAAACAGGTCAATGCTCCCATACCAGGAACCATCATTTCCATTCACGTTTCTGAAGGAGACCAGGTTGAATATGGGCAGGAATTGTGCATCCTGGAAGCGATGAAAATGAAAAACAGCATCCGCTCCGGCCGCGCCGGTAAAATCGCCAGGGTGATGGTAAAGGAAGGCGATTCGGTAAAACACAGCCAGGTGCTGATGAAATATGATGACTAAAGGCTGGTGTGCATGAACTTGGCAGACATTCTCAGCAGCATCTTTCAGGGAATTCCGAATTTTTACTGGGGCAGCCTGGTGATGATCGCGGTGGGAATCGTGCTTGTCTACCTGGCCATCGCCAAGGAGTATGAACCGGTTTTACTGCTGCCAATCGGATTTGGCTGTATCCTGGCCAACCTGGGCATGGCCGCCACCGCCGAAGGCGATAATTTTCTTTCGGTGCTTTATCGGGCTGGCATCCAAACTGAATTATTCCCCCTTTTAATTTTTGTGGGGGTGGGCGGGATGATCGATTTCAGCCCGCTGCTGGCACAACCCAAGATGGTACTAATGGGCGCTGCCGGGCAATTCGGTATTTACGGCACCCTACTGCTGGCAACACTGTTGAACTTCAATATCAACCAGGCAGCTTCCATCGGGGTGATTGGTGCCATTGATGGTCCGACTGCCATTTTTGTGGCTGGCAAACTAGCCCCCGAGCTGCTGGCACCCATCGCAGTGGCTGCTTACTCCTACATGAGTCTGATCCCCATCATCCAACCACCAATCATGAAAATCATGACCACGCGCAAGGAACGGCTGATCCGCATGGATTACGCCCCCCAGCCGGTTTCACGGACTGTACGCATCATTTTCCCGGTGGCAGTAACCATCATCGTCAGCTTGCTGGCTCCCCAGGCCGCCCCGCTCATTGCTGCGCTCATGCTGGGCAACTTCCTGAAAGAAGCGGGCGTGGTGGAACGATTGAATAAATCCGCCCAGAACGAGATCATCAATGTATCCACGCTCTTTCTCGGTTTGACCATTGGTGCCACCATGACCGCCCAGGACTTTCTGCGCCTTGACACGCTCATGATCCTGGGTTTGGGGTTGCTGGCTTTCATCCTGGACACTGTCACCGGATTGCTGTTCGGGAAATTGATGGCATTCATTTCCGGCGGAAAAATCAATCCGCTGATCGGGGCTTGCGGAATCAGTGCCTTCCCGATGGCAGGACGCCTGTCTGCCAAGATGGCCCAGGACGAGGATTTTGATAATTTCATTTTGATGCACGCCATGGGCTCCAACACAGCCGGGCAGTTGGCCAGCGTGATTGCCGGTGGATTGCTGTTAACCTTGGTGACCATCATAAAATAGATATCTTCAAACCCCATTACTATTAATAATCAAAAGAACCTGTTAGCCAGGTTCTTTTTTTCTACGTTATGGATTCCTGGGACGTGTCGGTTTCTCCACCTGCAGGCGGTAGCCAACCCCCCGCTCAGTACGCAGGAAAACCGGATTGCGCGGATCTTTTTCAATCGCCTGGCGCAGCCAGCTGATGTGCACATCCAGCGATCGGGTATCTCCCAGGTAATCAGTTTCCCACAATTTGGTAAAAAGTTCCTCACGGGAGATAACCACGCCGGCATGGCGCATGAACATTTCCATGAGGGCAAATAATTGCGGAGTGAGGCGGGCACGCCGACCACGGCAATACACCCAGCGCTGCTCCAGGTCCAACCGGATGGGACCTGCCTGCAGGATCTTTTCCTTGTTGGCGGTTACATAAGGGTTCAGCCGGTTAAGCAATTTTTGGATGGTAAATGGCATGACCAGCACCTGGTCAGCGATATCATTTGGAATCGATATTATTTTTCTCAGGCAGTATGAGCAGTAAGGGAATTTTTTTTGATTTTTTCCTCAACTCATTACAAATGCGTGTTCCGCTGGTGCGCATGGAGGCAGCATCAATGATGACCGCACGGGGTTTTTGTTTTTCAAAGAAATCCAAAGCCGCCGCCCCATTGGGAACCGATTCGACAGCATAACCACGCCGCAACAATCCCTCGCGAAAAGATGGGCGGTTTGCCCGCTTGCCTTCAATTAAAAGTACCAATGGTTTCACAGTTGGCATGCTTGCCCCATTATGAAATGATCAGTAATGCCATAAGGGAATTCTTATGGTCGTTTATGTAATGATGGTGAAAATGGCTATCTTTTGATTTCATTTCCATCCCCCTGTCGAAATCCATTCGACAGGTGATTCTTAAAAAGTGTTTAAAAATTATACCCCAACCTTAAAAAGTCAAGGGTTTGAATTCTACCTGTTGGCTTCCTATGCTACAATAACAACTATTCCCACACTTCAAAAGGAGAATCATGGCGGATTTGATCGAAGTGGTGATCGACAGCCTGCGTGTCAGCCTGACCAACCAGCAGCGCATCGTCATTCTCAAGTCCAAGGACGAGGACCAATACCTGCCCATCTGGGTGGGTCCTTTTGAAGCGGAAGCCATCACCATTGCCCTGCAGGAGGTGGAGGTGGCAAGACCTCAAACGCATGACCTGCTGAATCGGGTTTTTCAGAACTTGAAAGCCAACCTGCAGAGAGTGATTATTTCCGACCTCAGGGATGATGTCTTTTACGCAACCATTATTGCAGAAGTTAGCAGCAATCTAATGGAAATTGACGCAAGGCCTTCGGATGCGATTGCCTTGGCATTGCGGGCGCATGTGCCCATTTTGGTAACGCGCAAAGTGATGGAGGAAGCTGCCATTGAACCTGAGGAAGAGAAAACCGATGAGGGGCAAAATAGCGAAGAGGTGGAAAGCAGCGGATCATCCGCTGAGGAAAGAAGACTCTTAAAAGACCAGCGTTTGTCGGTTTTTGAAGAATATTTAAAAGAAAAAATCCGGGAAGGGCGATCAGGGGGATAAAAATGCACCCACTAATCACCCGGATGAACCGCCCAATCCCACCAGCAATTGATGATGCCGATGAATGATTTCATCCCTCCAATAGAATCGGAAAGTACAGGTATTCAATCCCAGCCATTCAACCAGCGGGCAGAGGAAGCGGTGCTGGGTGCGGTGCTGATCAACCCGGATGTTTTCATTGACTTGGCGCAAATCCTACAGCCGGAGCATTTTTACATCATCCGCAACGGCTGGATCTGGCAGGCGTATGTCAGCCTTAACATCCGCCAGGAACCCATTGACCTGTTAACCCTTTCAGAGGAATTGGAACGGCACAACCAGTTGATTGAAGCCGGCGGGCAGCCCTACCTGGTTTCACTGGTCAATCAAACACCCACTTCGGTCAATGCCGAAGCCTATGCCAAGATCGTCGAAGACAATTTCATCCGCCGCAGGCTGCTGGCAGCCGCCAATGAAATGGCGAGAATGGCCTTCAACCCGGAAAAATCGGTAGATACCATCCTGGGTGCGTCGGAAAAATCCATTTTCGGGCTGAGCGAGAGACGTGCCCGGCGCGAAGTAGTGCCCATCCAGAGCATCATCAGCGAATATTATGACCGTGTTTCTGAATCCTCCAAGCAGAAGGATGAAATCCTTGGCTTGCCTACCGGTTTGATCGATATCGACAACCTGCTCGGCTGTATGCAGAACTCCGACCTGATCATCGTCGCCGGACGTCCTGGCTCGGGCAAAACCGGATTCCTGTTGACCGTGGCAAATAATGTGGCATTGAAGACCAAGAAGCATGTAGCATTCTTTTCAATGGAAATGTCCAACGAACAACTCCTGCAGCGCCTGCTGGCCCAGGTAACCGGGATCAACACCCAACGCCTGCGCTCTGGCAGGATTTTTGAGAGTGAATGGGATTTGTTCACCGAAGGAATTGAAATCCTGAACAATGCGGTCATCTTCCTGGATGAAACTCCTTCACTGACCCCCATGCAGTTGCGTACCAAGTGCCGCCAGTTGCACCTGGAACACCGCCTGGACCTGGTGGTGATTGACTACATTCAGCTGATGGTGGGAGATGCACGCACCGAGAACCGTGTGCAGGAAGTATCCTACATCTCGCGCAACCTCAAAGCCCTGGCCAAGGAATTGAAGATACCGGTGCTGGCAGCTGCCCAGCTTTCGCGCGCCTCGGAAATGCGCGACCAGCAGCAAAAGCGCAAGGATGAACCCAGGGAATACCGCCTGTCGGACCTGCGCGAATCCGGCAGCCTGGAACAGGATGCGGACGTGGTGATGTTCATCGACCGGGATACCAAGAAAGAGAGTATTACCCGACTGATCGTCGCCAAACACCGCAATGGGCCAACCAATGAATCCGGCATCGAAGTAGTCTTCCGCAGCGACCTGACCAAATTCGATAACGCATTGACCCGCGTGGAGCAATCCATGCTGCAGCAGGAACGGGCACCCAAAACCGAGAGACAGCGCGCATGAATGAATTCAAGGGTTTTTTGGATGATGTGCGACAATTGGTGCCGGTGCCTAACCAGTTCTTCAGCGAATTGCTCGCCCAGATTGATGATTTCGTGGAATTAAAAGTGACCCTGTTCGCTCTGGGATTGATCAGCAAAAGCGGCGATTTTGGCAACAGCCTGCTTTTACAGGATTTCGCTGAAGACAGCCATCTGATGCAAGGGCTGGGGTTATCCCCGCAGGAAGCCCAGGCCAGCCTGCTGGAGGGTTTGGAACGGGCAGTACAAAGAGGATCGCTTCTGCGCATCATTACAACGGATGCCAACAGTGGGCAGACCTATTATTTCCTGAATAGTCCGCGCGGGCGCCTGGCCGCCCAGGCACTGCAACGGGGGGAGACATTGCCGACTACTACGGCGGCTGTCATTTATGCCGACAAAGAGAAACCCAACCTGTTTGCACTGTATGAAGCCAACATCGGCCCGCTCACACCCATGCTCGCCGACACGCTGCGCGAAGCGGAAAAAACTTACCCGGCGGAATGGGTGGAGGAAGCAATGAAAATTGCAGTACAAAACAACATCCGCCGCTGGCGCTATGTGGAAGCCATCTTAAAAGGCTGGAAAGAGGAAGGAAGACATGGAGGAGATCAGCAAGGTGCTGAGAAGGATTACCGACGGTATCTCAAAGGTGAATACGGAAAATATGGCCGGCGTTGAAGACCAATCAGCCATGTTCGGAAAAAAGGACTGCCCATTATGTGGCGGAGTTGGGTATGTTCGGCGCGACCGCACCATTGATGACCCCGAATTTGGCAAACTGGAGTTGTGCGAATGCAGCCGCGATAAAGCGCGCCAGCTGGCCATGCAGCGCCTGGAACAGGTGAGCAACCTGGGCGCTTTCCAAAATCTGACCTTTGAAACGTTTAAACTCAGCGGTCGTTCTGGTACCAAAGACCCCAATAAGACTCTGGAAGTGGCGTACAACAGCGCCAGGAATTTTGCCGAACATTTGAACGGCTGGCTGTTGTTGCAGGGCGGGTATGGAACCGGCAAGACCCACTTGGCGGCAGCAGTGGCCAATTTTGTACTTTCGTTAGGCTTTCCGGTGTTGTTCCTGACCGTGCCGGACCTGCTGGATTGGCTGCGCGCCACCTATGAAGCCGGGGAAGACGAGAGCTACTCGGAACGGTTTGAAGAAATCCGCAACGTGCGCCTGCTGGTGCTGGACGATCTGGGTACACAGAATGCCACGCCCTGGGCTTGTGAAAAACTGTACCAGATCATCAACCACCGCTATTCACTCAAACTGCCCACCCTGGTCACCACCAACCAGGATCTGAACGAAATTGACCCGCGCATTGCCTCGCGCCTGCAGGACCGTGAACTGGTCAGCAAGGTGCAAATCAACGCCAGCGATTACCGCAACCCGGTAGGGGAAGCCGCCCCCTCGCCTATTTCCATGCTGGCAGCAGTCAGCGATCACCGCACCTTAGACCAATTCAGCGAGCGGCGCGGTGAAAAACTGAAACCCGATGAAATCCACAGCCTGGAACAGGCGTATTATGACGCACAAAAATTTGCCGAAAAACCGCAGGGCTGGCTGGTGCTGATGGGCAGCTATGGCACCGGTAAGACCCACCTGGCGGCTGCCATCGGTCATTACCAGGCAGCGCTGGGCAATGAGCCCATCTTCACCGTGGTGCCTGACCTGCTGGACCACCTGCGGGCAACCTTCAGCCCCAACAGCAACGCCAGCTACGACCACGTCTTCAACCAGGTACGTTCGGCAGACCTGCTCATCCTGGATGATTTGGGAACTCAAAGCGCCACACCCTGGGCCAGGGAAAAACTCTACCAGATCCTCAACTACCGTTATGAGACCAGACTGCCAACGGTCATCACCACTGCTTCCAACCTCGAAGAGATCGATCCCCGCATCCGCAGCCGCATGCTGGATGAAAGGGTATGCCAAATCGACAAAATAATTGTGCCGCCCTATCAGGCAGGCAAGGACAAAGTAAAGAAAAAAGCATAACAGAATCTCGAATGGGTTTATTTGCATAAAAAAGGCATCTTAATCTCTGCCGGGTAATTGAATCGCAGACTTGATGAAAAATCAACGATTCAATATCAAAATCATCGCCTGGGTGCTTATTGGCCTTTACACTTTTGTTCTGCCGGATGCCATCCTGATTTACCGAAAAATAGTCGACCTGTTTGGGCAAGCAACGGCGGGAAAAGTGCCCTTCGTAACCGCCCTGGTTTTGGGGGGATTGTATGTGCTGATCGTCTATCGGCAAAACAAGGATTGGAGAAACCTGTTTTACCTCATCCCATGCGGATTGATCACCATGGCGATCTTCACCCTTGAGCCGAACTCCAACAAGCACATACACATTCCGGAATACGTGCTGATGGCATGGTTGCTGTACTGGGTGCTTTCAAAAGACGTCTTGGGCAGGCAGATCATTTTCCTTATTCTTCTTTATGCCAGTCTATTGGGTGTGACCGACGAACTGCAGCAGGGCGTTCACCCGGGCAGGTTTTATGGGGCGAGCGACATGCTGGTGAATGCTTCATCTGCCCTGATCGGGGTGTTCACCATCCTGGGTTTGACCCGGCAGGGGGAGTTTCATTGGGGATGGTTGAAGGAAATGAAAAGAATGAAATGGCTGGTCTGGCTGGCAGGGATAGGATTGATATTGGCGGGGTTGATGTGTTTTCACCTCTTCCGGGTGCAGGCAGACGATGAGTTCTGGGGAATTTACCCAACCTGGTTGTGGGTGGGGAATGTGGTTTTTCTCCTGCTGTCATTCTTCGGACTGGTATGTTATTTAGCACATCTAAACAAAGAGAAAAAAAGAAAAGCTGCGAATCAAGAGGCTTCTGCTGCAAAAGAGGCGCGGCTATGGGTGGTGCCGATGCTGGTGATCCTCTCATATATGCAGATGCTGGTAGTGTATGTATCCGTTTTTGAGGTGGAATTCAAGTAGGAGATTCATATTATTTCACAACCCACCTGCAATCAGATGTGAAGAAGCAATATTGATTGTCTGTCGATTGAGTTGCTTTCCAAAGAATTCAGCCGGATTTCCCCAGCGCAATTAAAACGCGCTCAGGAGTGATTGGCAGGGAATCAAACCAGATGCCGCAAGCATCATATAATGCGGCAGTAAGGGCGGGAGCCAGGGTGACCATGGGCATCTCGGCCATACCGCGTGCACCCAAAGGTCCATTGGGATCCGCTTCTTCGAGAATCACGGTATTAAGTGCCAGCGGAATATCCGCGATGGTGGGCACCAGGTAAGTGGACAAACCATGCGAGAGAAGTTCAGCATTCCGGTATTGCAACTCCTCTTGGGTGGAATAGCCAAGCGCTTGAATAATGGCGCCCTCTGTCTGGCCTAACACGTGAATTGGATTGATGGCCTTACCAACGTCAATGGCGCAATTAGCATTGAGAATCTTAATTTGGCCAGTCAGAACATCCAATGAGAGCTCGACCGATTGGGCGACGTAGCCATATCCAAAATTGGGGTGCTGCCGGGTTTCACCATCGATGTTGGATTGTATCGGCGGGGGTTGATAATGGCTTCGTCCGACCGCCGGCCTATCCTCCTGAACCCATTTCTCTTGTGCAATTTTTGCGGCAGCAAAAATGGAATTGCCGGCCATATAGGTGATGCGCGAAGCGGAAGCACTACCGGCATCCAGGGTTTCATCTGTATCGGCGCTGATGACAGAAATTTTTTCCGGCGGTAAGCCGAGCGCGTGGGAAGCAAAGCGGGCATACACCGTTTGGGAGCCCTGCCCCATATCCGCGCCGGCAAAACGCACCACCGCCTGCTCAACTTCGGTGGTTCCGTGCAGTTCCACCTCCGCCCAGCATTCATCGGGCGGGATGCCAAAGGATTTGTAGCCAAGGGCAAATCCCCGCCCGGTGAGAATCCTATCACCGGGTAACCTGTCAATTTTTTGAAAGGGCTGTTTTTTGGCGGCTCCTTGACCGGGCAACCAGCCGGACTTCTTCGCACAGGTGGTGGCAACCTTTTCAATACTGATACCAGCAGGCAGTGGAGAACCCGACGAAGTCAGCTGTCCTTCCTTGATCAAATTCTTTAGACGGAATTCAACAGGATGCATACCCAGTTTTTCCGCCAATTTGCTCACCTGACACTCCGCGGCAAAGGCTACCTGGGGGGAGCCAAACCCGCGGAAGGCGCCGCTGGGGATATGATTGGTATAGACCGCCACCGCTTCCACACTTACATTGGGTACATAGTAAGGACCCACCGCCAGAATGGCAGCGCTATTCAATACCGCTTCCGATGCAGAGGCATAGGCACCGCCATCGGCGATGAGCTGAATTTCAGCGGCGGTGATGTTACCCTCATGGCTGGCCGCCCAGCGGGAACGGATGATAAAGGGATGGCGCTTATGGTGACCAATGAAAGATTCATGGCGGCTCCAAACCGTCTTGACCGGGCGGTCGATGCCGCACTGGTGCAGTAACCAGGCGGCCAGGGCGAGGGTGATCTGAACGGAATTATCCTCTTTGCCGCCAAAGGCGCCGCCGATGGCCACGTACTGCACATGGATGCGGTCCACCGGCAGGCCGAGGGCATGGGCGATCTGACGCTGGTCATTGTGCGCCCACTGGCCTGAGGTGATGACGTGGATACGCTCCTCGTCATCCACATAAGCCAAGCCTGCCTCGGGCTGAAGGAAAGCATGCTCCTGGGCAGACGTGTGGTATTCGCCAGCGACGAACACATGCGCCGAACGGAAAGCAGAGTGGACATCCCCCAAAAGGATCTCACGTCGGCAGAGGATGTTGGAGCCATGCTGCGGGTGGAGCAAGGGGGACTGCGGCTGCATGGCCTGCAGGGGGTCGGTGACGATGGGCAGGTCCTGATATTCAATTTGCACCAGTCTCGCTGCCGCTTCGGCAATGAATTCCGTCTCCGCCACCACCAGCGCCAGCTGGTCACCAATAAAACGGACACGGTCCGCGTGCAGTTTGGAAGAACCGGGCCCGCACAGGACTGGTTGGTCCATGGAGATGAGGCCATACTCATTGCAGGGCACATCACGGGCAGTGAGGACTGCCAGCACACCCGGCATGTTCAGAGCCTGTGAGGCATCGATATTTTTAATAATGGCATGGGCGTGCTTAGAGAAGATGGTCTTCATCTCCACCTGGCCGGGCATGTTGACATCCCCGGGGTATAGGGCAGCGCCAGTCACCTTGGCAAGAGAGTCAATGGTAGAAAAGGAAATACTCTTAGTTTGCTGCATTATTTTATGGAAATCATCAAGAAAAGATGGTCATCATTCCAGCGACTGAAGATCACCCCAGTTGACACCCCAGGCAGCATCGCATAGGAGAGGAATGGAGAGCTGGTAGGCATTTTCCATTACTTTGCGCACCAGGCGGGCGGTTTCGTGCAATTCCTCCTTTGGACATTCAAGTAAAAGTTCATCATGTACCTGGAGGAGCATCTTGGCCTGCAAGCCAGCCCTGGAGAGTTCGTCGGGCAGGCGGATCATGGCCAGCTTAAGGATATCGGCAGCAGTGCCCTGGATGGGGGCATTGATGGCCTCGCGCTCCTCGCGGGCACGGATCTGCGCTGTGGGCGGATTCTTGAGGTTGGGGAAGTAACGGCGGCGGCCGAGCAGGGTTTCCACGTAGCCCTGCTGGGCAGCCAGGCGGCGGATGCCGTCCAGGTATTCCTTGACGCGCGGGAAATGGATGAAGTAATCTCGGACGAAGTTTTCGGCTTCCGCCAGGGTCAGGTCTGTGCCAGCGGCCAGCCCAAAGGCGCTCATGCCGTAAATGAGGCCGAAATTGATGGCCTTGGCATGGCGGCGCTGCTCCTTGGTGACCTGGTCAAGCGGGACATCGTAGATGGCAGCCGCGGTGGTGGCGTGGATGTCCTGCCCGGCATGGAAGGCGTCCAGCATGGCCTGGTCGCCGGACATGTGGGCAACGATGCGCAATTCGATCTGCGAATAATCCACTGAGAGCAGCACCTGGCCGGGGGCAGCGATGAAGCCTTTGCGCACCCCCTGGCCAGTTTCGGTGCGGGTGGGAATATTCTGCAAATTGGGGTCGGAAGAAGCCAGTCGTCCGGTGACGGAACCGGTCTGGTTGAAGGAGGTATGCACGCGCCCGGTACGCGGGTTGACCTGCAGGGGCAGCGCATCCAGGTAGGTGGAGACCAGCTTGGAGAGCTCGCGGAATTCAAGCAGGGCGTCCACCACGGGGTGTTTGCCGCGCAGGTCTTCCAGCACGGCAGCGGAGGTGGAATAGTGACCGGACTTGGTCTTGTTGCCGGCATCCGGGGGAACCAGCTTGAGGGTCTCAAAGAGGGCTTTGGAGAGCTGCTGGGTGGAATTGAGGTTAAAGGGATAGCCGACCGCAGCATAGACCTGTTTTTCGATTTCCACCAGGCGGGATTTGTATTCGGTTGACAATTTCTTGAAGAGCCCCACATCCAGGGAGATGCCGTTGAATTCCATCTGCTCCAGCACCGGTAACAAGGGCATTTCCATTTCCTCAAAGATGCGCAGGGCATTATGCTCCTGCAGTCGCTTGGTGAGGATGGGCTGCAGGCGCAGTGGCACCTCGGCATCAGAGGCGGCGTAAGGAGCCACATCGGCAATGGCCACCTCAGCCATGGATCGCTGATTACGGCCGGTACCGATGAGTTCCTCAATATGGGTCATGGAGATATCCAGCTCCAATTCGGCCATGTCCTTAAGCCCCAGCCGGCGGGAGGCAGGCTCCACCAGCCAGGCAGCCAGCATGGTGTCAAAATTCAGCGGGGTCGGCTGCAAGCCATGGCAGCGCAGGACAAGCGCGTCATACTTAAGGTTATGACCGGTCTTTGGGATTTTGGCATCGGTCATGGCGGGACGCAGGGCATCCATGACCTGGTCAAGCGCGAGGTTTGTCTGACCGTTTGAATGCCCCACCGGAATATACCACCCCTCACCCTCACAGATAGCAAGGGAGATGCCCACCAGGTCAGCCTTCATTGGATCGGTTGAGGTGGTCTCGGTATCAAAAGAAATCACTTTGGCATCCTCAAGTGCATGGCGCAGTTCGTCCAATTTTTGGGTGGAATCCACCAGATGAGTCATAATGGAATAGCGGGGAGGCGTGCCAATATGGATGGGCGCCTGGCTGAAGAGGGAGGGCTGCCCGGCAGCCGGCTGTTCAGGATGAACAGCCACGGGGGTTTGCAGACGACTCAGCAGGGAGCGGAATTCCAATTCCTTGAACAGTTCAGCCAGCTCGGAATAATGGAATTCGCCCACCTTGGCTTGCTGCAGGTCGAGGGTGACTGGCAGGTCGGTGCGGATGCGCGACAAATCATAACTGAGATAGGCATCCTGCCTGCCCTGCTCCAATAATTTCCGTATGCGGTCAGGATAATCCTCGAGATGTGCATAAATCTCATCCAGGGTGGAATGCTTTTCCAGGATTGCGAGGGCGGTTTTTTCACCAATGCCGCGCACGCCGGGAATGTTATCGGATTTATCACCAATGAGGGCCTTGTAATGCACAAAATTTGCGGGGTGAACGCCAAATTCCTCCTCCACCGCTTCAGCCGTGTAGTCACGGGCTTCCGACAGCTTGTTGCCAGAGAGGTTGACCAAAATGCGCTCGTCCACCAGCTGGAGCAGGTCGCGGTCACCGGTGATGATCTTGACCCCCAACCCTTTCGAAACCGCCTGGCGGGCAATGGTGCCGAGGACGTCATCGGCTTCCCAGCCCTCCATTTCCAGGCGCGGGATATTGAAGGCATCCACCACCTGGCGTATGCGCGCGATCTGGGGAACGAGGTCCTCGGGCATCTTGGCACGGGTGGCCTTGTATTCCGGGTAGGTTTCATTGCGGAAGGTCTTGCCGGTATCGAAAGCGACCGCCAGGTATTGCGGCTTTTCCTGCTCCAGGATGCGCAGGAGGATGTTGGTAAAGCCGTAAATCCCGGCGGTGGGTTCACCGCTGCGGGTCTGGAAGCGGGAGCCGCTGGCAATCAGGGCAAAATAGGCGCGGTACGCCAGGGCATGGCCGTCGAGCAGGTAAAGGGTTTCGGGCATGGGCAATCCTTTGGTTGATGCTATTTATTATATTGTAGAGAACTTGCAGTTAAACCAGCTTCTTTCAAATACTATAATAAGTCAGTCGAATTATGGGAACACTAATCGAGTTTTCAGAGGTAAGTTATGCCTACACCCTTCGGTCTGGTAAAACCATCCCAGCCATTAATCGTTTGTCCTTGGAGATAAACCAGGGTGAACGGATTGCATTGATCGGCGCCAACGGGTCGGGGAAAAGCACGGCAGCCAAGCTGATGAACGGGCTACTGCACCCAACTGAGGGAGAAGTGATCATCAAGGGGAAAAATACAACCGAAAAAAAGCATGCAGCGAAAATCTTTGCGACCATCGAGTTATTGTTTCAAAATCCGCAGGACCAGATTGTGGCTTCGATTGTGGAAGAAGATGTGGCTTTCGGACCGGAAAACCTGGGACTGGAATATCAACAGATCCGCCAAAGGGTACAGGGTGGGCTGCGCAAAAGCGGCTGCGAACATCTGCGTCAGAGGCAGGCCTTCCTGCTTTCCGCCGGTGAGACGCAAAAGGTGGCATTAGCGGGCGTGCTGGCCATGCAGCCAGCCGCCATCATCTTCGATGAAACCACCGCCATGCTCGACCCCCGCTCGCGCAGTGAAATCCTCATTCTGATGGATGAACTGCACAAATCGGGAATGACCATCCTGCACATCACGCACGACATGGACGAGGCACTTCTGGCGGACCGGATTCTGGTCTTCCACCAGGGCAGGGTGGTGATGGATGGCCATCCCAACCAAATATTCAGGGATGAGCAGGTGCTTGAAAAAATGGACCTTGGCATCCCGATTCTGCTGCAATGCACACGCGACCTGCATCATTTTTTTCAGGGGGTGAAATCTTTTTATCAGAATTCTCAGGACCTCTTTAATGACTTGGAAAAATTGCCCGATTTTCCCGGTAAGGATTACAAGGTTGCCACGCCTCCCGTGGATGGAAAGGCTATCATTGAAGTTGAAAACCTGAGTTTTACTTATTCGAAGGGGTCCTCCTTGGAACGCAAGGCTTTGAGCGATGTTTCCTTTCAATTACCGCAGGGAGCAGCAATGGGTTTGGCAGGCAGCACCGGTTCCGGCAAATCCACGCTCCTGCAACACCTCAATGGCATTTACCGCCCGCAGGAGGGACAGGTCAAGGTTGGTTCATTCAACCTGGCCGACCCAGCTGTTGATGTGCGTGCCCTGCGGAAAAAAGCCGCACTGGTCTTTCAGCAGCCGGAGGAACAATTCTTTGAAACCTACGTGGGTGATGAGATCGCCTATGCCGCACGCACGCTGGGATATGATGGCAGGCTGGCCGAGGTGGTTCAAAAAGCGATGCAAATCGTGGAGTTGGACTTTGAGACTTACAAGGACCGCCCGCTGGCGACGCTGAGCAGCGGGCAAAAGCGGAGGGTGGCGCTGGCATCCTACATCGTCATCCAGCCGGAAATCTACCTGCTGGATGAACCCTTTGCCGGGCTGGACCCGAAAACCCATGAGCGCATCGCGGGATTTATCATCGGACTTCATAAGCAAGAGAAAACCATCCTGCTGAGCACCCACGATATGCGCGATCTGTGCCGCATCACCTCTCTCGCCCTGATGCTTAAAAAAGGAAAACAAGCGTTTTTTGGCGGCATCCCCGCTCTCTTCCAAAACCTGGATGAAAAGACGGATGACCTGCAGCCGCCCCTTGAAGTTCAAATTGCTACCATCCTGCGCCGGAAAGGGTGTGCCATCCCCGCCGAGGCCTTATCTTGGAAGGATATCCGCGAGGCAATGAAATGATGGAGTCTTCAATCAGCCATGGATAATTTCGATTACCTGCAAAAAATAGGGCTGGGACTCTACGTCCCCGGGAATTCTTTTTTTCATCAACGCCATCCCAGTATAAGAATCCTTGCCATCCTGTTTCTGCTAACTGCAATAACCTTCTGCAATTCGATCATTACAATCTGTATTTTTCTTCTACTGCTTATCACCCTTTTCCTGATATGCAAAATCCCGCTGCGACCGATTAGAGCCACGCTGCGAACCAGCTTCTTTTTCATCCTTTTAATCATGATCGTTCAGGTATTGTTCCACCATCCTCAGGCGCAGTCCACCCTGCTCTTTCAGTGGAATTTCATCAACCTCTACGATACCGCCCTGAGCGAGGGATTGAAGATGTTGCTGCGCATCCTGATCCTCATCATCTGCATCATCTTTGCCAATGCCACCATTTCCAACCTGGAAATGCAGCAGGGAGTGGAAATGATCCTGCAGCCGCTGCAAAAAATCGGGGTTGATACCAATCCCATCGTCCTCGCAATGCAGATCATGCTGCGCTTCCTGCCCATCCTGGCGCAGCGCATGGAGCAAATTGCCAAAGCACAAGCCGCACGCGGCGCGGAATGGGATGCAGCCAAAGGGGGACTGATCAAGCGATTGCAGCTATTCTTCCCTTTTCTCATTCCCTTATTTGTATCTTCATTGCAACAGGCCGAAAGGACCACGGAAGCCATCGTCAGCCGCGCCTACGGGGTGAGCCGCATCCGCACCCATTTTTACCGATATGCCTTGACTGCCAGTGACTTGGTTGTGTTAACCCTGGCACTGGCCATGGCTTATTGGGGACTCTTCCCCCCGTTCAAGCTGTTCTAATCACGCAGGTCGGAGCCCTTCTTTTTGTTGGAGGGGAGCTGCCAATACGCCGTGATGACCGCCAGGGTGATGATGGCAGAGGCGATCATTTCGGGGATGCCGTTGGCCACAAAGATGGGCGGCAAAGTCTCCCAGGGCAGGAAGCCCAATAATCCGATCATGCCCAGCACCAGGGCGGTATTGGTGAGGCTGCCGACTAAGCCGGCAAAAATCAGTCCCAGAGCAGGCAGCTTCTTCAACAAGGTATATATTACCCAGGCTGCGGGTCCAATGAACAAACGCGGTAGGACCGCCAGCAGGGGATTGGTGAACCACACATCGGTCGGACCGGTGGGGGCAACCGCCGCCTGGATCATGCTGAAAATGCCGAAGATCAACCCGACCACCGCACCGGAGAGTGGACCCTCCAAAATACCGGCAAGGATGGCGGGAATCTGCATGATGGTGATGGCCACCCCGCCAAACCAGGGGATGAAACCCCAGTGGGTGGCGCCCAATAAGACGGCAATGGCGGATAAGATGCCGGTAACGACAATCCTGCGAATATTATTTCTGGACATTGATTCTCCCTATGAATAGGTGATTTAGACAATCCATCACAAAAAAGGATCGCATTTAATAAAAGTATAAGAGATGATACTCCCTTCTTTTTATTTTAGCAGAGCAAAGCGCGATCAGAGATAAGACCGGTTGAAAGAATTGGATTTTTATTCTGTATGATTTGAATGAAAAAATTGGTATGATTGGCAGTGATTCGAAATTCGGGAAGAGGAGAAAAAACCCATGTACATGGTCTTTTTTGTATTGAACGACACGACATTTCTGGAACAGATACTCAAAGCCTGGAACGACCTGGGGTTTGCCGGAGCCACTATCATGGAATCCGCCGGTCAGCATAAATGCCAGCAGAAGCATATCCCCATGCGGTTTTCCTTCGGCGGATCATCTGCTGATGAAATTTGCAATAACACTCTCTTTCTGATCGTGGAAAACAGGCAGCAGGTGAAACAATGTCTGGATGCGATTGAAAATGTCGTCGGAGATTTGAATGACCCCGACACGGGTGTTTTTTGCGCCTGGCCATTATCCATTACCAAAGGCGTTCAAATTTATAAAAGTGGAAAAGAGGGAAAGAAATGATCTGGGTTCAATTTGCTGTTACAGCAGCGCTGATCGCCTTTGCAGCGACACAACTGGCCAAATACGGTGATGTGATCGCCATCCGCACCCGGTTGGGGGGCATGTTCATCGGCGTACTGTTGATGGCCGGCGCCACCTCACTGCCGGAACTGCTCAGCTCGTATAATGCGATCCGGTTGAATGCACCCAGCCTGGCAGCCGGCGACCTGTTGGGCAGCAACAACATGAACATGGTGCTGCTGGCCATCATTGACCTTGCATCCCGCAACGAGCGTGTGTTGAGAAAAGCGGCATTCAAACATGCATTGACCGGCAGCCTGGCGGTATTCATGATCGCCACGGTGGTGTTCTTCAAGCTGGCAGAAATCAATATCAAAATCGGATGGGTGGGATTGGACAGCTTGTTAATCATTGCCTTTTATGTCATCGCGGTCTGGCTCATCCGCAGCAACGCGGACCACGGAGGTCAGCCACAGGAAGAGGAAATTGAAGAAGGTCTGCCAAGCTTGCGGGCAGGCCTTTTCGGCTTTGCCCTTGCCGCTGCGGCATTGGTGCTCATCACCCCCTTTATGGTGTCAGGCGCAAATGATATCGCGGAAATAACCGGGCTGGGCACATCCTTCATTGGTACCACCCTGGTGGCGTTCACCACTTCACTGCCGGAAGCCGTCACCACCCTGGTGGCGATCAAGATCGGGGCAAATGATATGGCCATCGGTAACCTTTTCGGCAGCAATCTCATCAACATGTTTATCATCGGTCTAAATGACATGTTCTACACCCAGGGAAGTTTCCTGGCAGCCATCAATCCTTCCCTGTTGCTGGTGGCTCTCACGGGGGTTCTTATGACCGGATTGGGATTGATCGGCAACCTGGCCAAACTGGAAAAAAGGATCTGGTTCATCGAAATGGATGCATTGGCTCTTTTGGTGCTTTTTTTCAGCAGCCTTGTTCTTTTATATATGAAGGGTGTGGCGCATTAAGCGTTTCCAGGCTTTTTTATTCAATAGCATCATCAGCCCAAATAAACAAATCAGTCAATAGATTTCTGTTCAATCTTTTCAAATTCCAACAAATCATTAAGAAAATCAAATCCCAAAAATCAGTAAAATTAGATTATCGAATAATTAAGCGAGGTCAGGATGAATTTTGAAACCATCAAAGCCTACCTGGAAAGCAATTCCCTTATGGCAGCGGTTGCCATAATAGTTGGGCTAGGGTTGATCCTGCTTATCGCACGAAACATCATTGCGCGCGGGCTGATCTCCTTTGCCGGCCACACCAAGACCAAGGTGGACGACATCCTGGTCAAGCACCTCAAACCGCTGCGGGTGGCCTGGCTGGCACCGCTGGCGGCTATTTACCTCGGAGCCAGATTATTCCCGGCTTATGAGCACTGGATCGAGATCGCTGCACTATTTGGCATCCTTTGGCTGGTGGCGCTGACACTGTCCTCCCTGCTCAATGCGCTCAATGAAATATATGAAAGCCGGCCAACCTACAAGGGCGTACCCATCCAGGGTTACCTGGACATCCTGCGCATCCTGATCATTTTAGTCGCTATCATCCTGACCATTTCCCTCTTTTCGGGCGAATCGCCGCTTGCGTTGCTTACCGGTCTGGGCGCCATGACCGCCGTGCTGCTACTCGTGTTTCAGAATACCATCCTATCGCTGGTGGCCAGCGTGCAGATCAATACCATGGACCTGATCAAAGAAGGCGATTGGATCGAGGTGCCGGCTTTCGATGCTGACGGGGATGTGATCAACATCAACCTGCATTCCATCAAGGTGCAGAACTTTGACAAAACAATCTCAGTCATTCCAACCTCCAAGATCATGGATACCGCCTACCGCAACTGGCGCGGAATGAAGGAGGCGGGCGGCAGGCGCATCGAGCGCTCCATCCTGATCGATATGAACAGCATGAAATTCTGCGACGATGAACTGCTAGAACGGCTGAAAAAGATCGATCTTATCCAGGATTATGTCAACCAGCGCATGAAGTCCATCAAGGCATACCAGGTTGAACATGCCGACCATTACGATTCGCAGCTGGACGGGCCGCAGGTTACCAATACGGAAATCTTCCGGGTTTATATCGAATCCTACTTAAAGAATCGCAAGGACATTCACCTGGAGGGCATGCCCATCCTGGTGCGCAACCTGGCGCCCACGCAGACCGGGTTGCCAATCGAGATCTACCTCTTTACTAAAACGACAGTATGGGAGGAATACGAAGCCATCCAGTCGGAAATATTTGACCATTTACTGGCGGCGGCCAGCCATTTTGAGCTGCATGTCTTCCAGGAACCAACCGGGATGGATTTTGGCAAGCTGATGACTGAAAAAAGGTTATGAGCTTGCTTGGAATCGGTAATGGAATGGAACGGCTTGCAGAAATAAAATCTTATTTGGAAAAACTGCGCACCGTATCATAGAAGGCTTGCAGGTTGGCGAGTGGTGTATTGGGGGGGATGTCGCAGCCTGAAGAGATGACAAAATTAGGATATTGACTGGTTTGTGCCAATAATTGGCTGGTTTGTGTACGGACCTGCTCCATCGTTCCAGAATGGAAGGCCGCGGTGGGGTCCAAATTACCCGCCAAGATGACGCCTCGTTTCACCAAAGGCAATGCTTCGGGAATATTCATCGGGGTGCTGAAGTGGCACATATCCACACCGGATTCAAGGATCTTTTCAAGATGAGTTTTTCTTGCCCCGCAATTATGATAGACAACCGTAAAGGCAGGGCTGGAAACATCCTCAACCAGTTGGTGAATAAAACGGGAAGAAAATTGACCCAACCCGCGCGGGCTGAGCAGACCTGCTGCCGGTTCAGCCATGATCACGCCCCATGCACCCGCTTCACGGAAAGCCAACAAATAGTTGAGCAGAAAACGATTGACCTTGTCAAGCAGTTTTTCCAAAGTGGCAGGATCGGTGATGGACAATTCCAACACCTCGGATACGCCAAACAAACGCCCAGCCAGAGAGAATGGCCCAATGATCCCGCCGAGGACCGGCAGCTTGCAAGCATTTACCAGATTCTTCGTTGTCTTAAGTTGCACCATAGTGCGCCCCTCACCCACCTCCGGGATGGCAAGTTGATCGATCTCTGCTGCTGTTTTCACCCGCCTCCCGACCACCGTGGGAATCTCTTCCTCACTCATATGGATGTCACATCCAAACAATTCCGCTTCCACGCTGAGGTCCATGGCAGTCAGCAACATTTCAGTCTGCAGACGCTCATGCAACGCCAGTACCGCTTCGGTCTGTGCCTGTGAAGAGGATACAGCATCTTTCACGCTCGCACCAGTGATCTCCAGCCCGGCATAGACACCGATGGTCAGGGGAATGCGGTGGGAGGAATTTAGGATGAATTCAGTGAGGTTGGATTTCATTGTAGGTTTTGGTATTACCGAATAGGTTTTCTTTTTTCGAATAGATTTGCAGACCAAAGAATTGAGATGCAAGTTCTCAATCAGCCTCATTTAGCGCAAGTCATAATTATATTGGGTAAAAGTGCTACAATGAAAAAAAGGAAATAATAATCAAAAATGGAGGATTTAATGACTTACAAAGAGCAAGCCAGTGCAGAACAATGGAAGGCATTGATGAACACGCCCGGTGCCGCGGCGGCATTTGTCTCATCCGCCAGCGGTGGACTGATGGACATGGTTAAGGAGACATTCACCGCCAGCAAGTACATACAGGAATCGGTATTAAAACTGGGACAAACCAGCCATGGAGGCCTGGTGGATGAATTGCTGGGGGCAATGAAGGCCATGACCCTGCAGGACATGCAAGCTAATTCACACAAATACCAGGCCAAAGACCCGACCGCATTGCGGGCGGAAGCCAAGCAGCTGGCGGCGCAGGGTTTCCAGGCGGCGGCTGCATTGGGTGATGCGCAAGGGTACAAACAGTGGGTACTGGAAATGTCACGCCAGGTAGCGCAAACCAAGACGGGCGGCTTCCTGGGAATGGGTGGACA
This sequence comes from uncultured Chloroflexia bacterium, assembly GCA_963802275.1. GTDB lineage: Bacteria > Chloroflexota > Anaerolineae > Anaerolineales > Anaerolineaceae > CAZMZW01. The sequence goes on from CAWDIB010000004.1 coordinate 951,476, forward strand.
GGCAGTGATCGACGAAAAAGAACAGGCTGCCCTGGATGAATTGGCTACCTTGTAAAACCAAGGCAACAATAAACGAAAAAACCGCCGGTTCAGAGCTGGCGGTTTTTGTTTAATCAATAATTAATACGGATGAAAGTAGAATGATGGAGTGGCAAAATATGATCCTATTAATAAAGCCGGATACCCTGCCTACTTGGGAATTAAAAATGACGGGTTATTTAATTCCAAAGATCGGTCGTATCACTCGTGAGAGGATTACAAATACCATTAAAAAACGAAGAGTATTGAAGGACTTTTTCAGCCACTTCATCAACCTTGCTCAAGGTTATCACCTGGCTGAAATTGAGAATCGGTTGGACCCTCTTCACCAGTTCCGGCCGGATGACGACCAGGGCAAGCTTGTATTGACCGGTGCGAATGACATCCAATGCATTCGTCCAGCCCTGGGAAAATTTCAATTCAAGAGGACCCAATTCATCCACCACCATCAAATCACAGGGGATGCTGGCTTTTAAGACATCCTTTCCCCAATCCAGTGTCTGACGGTTAAAAAACCATTTTCCGAAGAGAAGGTCATTTTCTGCCTGTCGCTGCACGGATGCCAGGAGCCGTTTATCCCTTGAACGAAGGTCTTGCGCCCAGATACTTGTTTTTTCTGATCCTTTAAATTCGGGCAGCGATAAAAGACCTGCCACCTGCCAGGCGGATCGCTGTGCTGCGCGCACCATTTCCCGACAGAAGGTGGTCTTGCCGCTGCCAGAGACGCCGGTAACCAGGAATGGGTTCAATGCCAAATCACCTGCGGCTTGCCCTCCACCTCTCTGACCTTGACCTGCAGGTCATAGAGGGAAGAAAAATGTTGGTCAGTGGCAGCACCAGCCATTGGACCTGAATACAAGGCCCTGCCCTTTTTCATTAGTATCGCGTTGTCGCTGGCCGCCAGCGCAAAATCGGGTTCATGGGTGGTAAGGAGGATGGTGCAGCCTTTTTCACGTAGTTTGCGGATGACGTGCGCCAATCGGAATTTATTGGCCAAGTCCAAATGAGCACTGGGTTCATCCATTAATAACAACCGGGGTTGTTGGGATAATGCTCTCGCTAAAACCACCAACTGCCTTTCTCCACCGCTGATGGCAAGAATGGGATGGTTAAATAGATGGGCAGCACCGACCTGCTCCAGGGCAGCATAGGCTTTGTTCAGATCTTCCTTACCCGGCACACCCAAAGGAGGTAGAAATGGAGTGCGGCCGAGCAGGACGTACTCAAGGGCTGTATATTCAAAAGGGATATGCTCTGCTTGAGGGATGAATGCCATTTCACGCCCCAATGCCTGGCGGCTGAATTGCTGGATAGGTTTGCCAGAAAGGCGCACCTCACCCTGCCTGCATTTTAACCAGCCCATGGCCAAAAGAAGCACCGTGGATTTACCGGCACCGTTGGGACCAAGTATGGTGGTCACACTGCCTTCTTCCAGCGAAAGATTCAAGCCTTTGAACAAGGACACCACTTTAGGGACATACCCAAATTCAACCTGATGGAAGGATAACAAGGCGGATTTCATCTTTCGATCCTGACACCGCGAAAAACCATCAGGAGAATGAATGCACCCGCCCCCAAAAGGGAAGTGAGAATCCCCAGCGGGATTTCACCCGCCAGCAAGGTGCGCGCAATATCATCACAGACGACGGAAAAGATGCCACCCAACAACATGCTGGCCGGGAGGTTGAAACGCGTATCGGTGCCAAACAGGCGGCGGGCTATATGGGGCATGATCAAGCCAATCCAGCCGACCATGCCGGCCACCGAGGTGACTGCGGCAATCGGCAATACAGCAGCTGCCAAGAGCAAGAGACGCTCGCGGCGGGGGGAGGTGCCGACCGAAAAGGCAACGGCTTCATTCAACGAGAGGACATTCAACCGCCAGCGCAGCAGAAAAAGCACCATCAGACCTATGGCCGCCGCAGGCAAAATGGAGAGAAAATCCTGCCAGGTGATGCTAGAAAGCCCACCCAACAGCCAAAAGGTGATCTCAGGTAGTTGGCTCAATGGGTCAGCCAGGTATTTCAGAATACCAAGCCCGGCTGAATACAAGGCGGAGATGGCAATACCGGCGAACACCAAGCGCAGCACCCAGCCGCCATAACGGATGCGGCGGGCGAGCAGGTAGGAAAAGCCAAGCCCGGCAAGGGCAAAAAAAGCCGCGCTGAATTGAACAAGGGCTGCTCCACCCCCCAGCAGGACGATGCTGAAAGCTGCGCCAAAGGCAGCCCCCTGGGATACACCAAGGAAACCCGGCTCCACCAGCGGGTTGGCAAACAACATCTGAAAGACCATGCCACCAGCGGCGAGGGACATGCCCAGCAGCAGCGCGGTGAGCAAGCGCGGGAGGCGCAAATTAAATACCAGCCTTTGCGCTAGCTCATCTTGGCTAAGAACTGACCATGAGAGAAAGCCCGTGCTGGGATAGCGGCCAAGGAACAGCGATATGAAAAATAAGCCGATCAGCAGTATCAGGAGGGCCAACAATCTCCAGCGCTGACTGCGCAATTGGCGGGCAACCCCCTGCATGACCGGCAGGCTCAATTCAAATCACCCCGTAAAGCAGGGCGAATCTTCGACTCAAACATCTGTTCATCAATCCGGTACAAAACACGGAAGAATTCCTGCGCCTCCTGGAGCATATCAAAGCCCGGGAGGGAGATGGGGTGCAGTCGCGCTGCCAGCCAGGAAAGGCCAAGAATCCAGCGCGCATCCGACTGGTCCCAGCTGTAAAAGTCAGCCGGAAAACCCGCCAGATTCCCCTCCCGTACCGCCCGCAATGCCTGCCATTCGGGATTTGTTTTTAATAAGGCGGCTATCTCCGCTGAATTCTTTAAATAACTGATGATGAAGATCTGGTCCGCATCCCAGGCGGCAATTTGTTCCAGGGTGACCACCTTCCAACCCTGGCTCGTGTTAGCAGATTCCCACACAGCAATACCTCCTGCCAGCTTAACTAGCTGAGTCTGAATCCACGTTTGTGGAGCTACATTGAAGGCGACCACTCCATCTTTTTCACTGTAATACAGCAGCAACACACGCGGCTTATCTTCAATTCCTGCAGTTGCATCTTGAATGGTCCGCGATTTGCTTGAATAAAAGTCAATCAATTCCTGTGCTCTTTTTTCATTTTGAAAAATCTTTCCCAGTATAGCCAGGTCGCGCGAATAATTTTCCGGGGTTTCGAATTCCAGGTAGAGAACCGGGAGGGAAAGCTGTTCCAGGGTTTTGCCCACCTTGTCGGCCAGGTAACTCTTGAGGATCACCAGGTCGGATTTGGCAGCCGCCATTTGTTCGGCGCCGGCTTCAATTTGAAAAATGGCTTTTTTGTCATAATCGGCATCCAGCAAGGAGACAAAATTGCCATGTCCCTGATTGGCCATGCCCATGGCGGCAATACGCTGTGGTGCTTCCGGAAACATGTAGGCAGCATCCTGGGTCATGATCAAACCAACACCGTTCATGACAATGCGGGTGGGAGCAACTGGCAGAACCACTTTGCGCCCGAGGGCATCCACCACTTCAATTGGTGATTGAGATGAACTAATCATAGGGATATCGGTTGGTTTTAAAATAGGCGCAGTGGAGCAACTCAGCAGAAAAAGTGATAGAAGCAATATCAAAGTGAAATTTTTCTTCATACCTTCTCCTCAAATGACTTATTCAAGCATTTGAATTTGCACAATCTATTTGGTTATTATTCAATGAATACTCATTTATTGAATAGGGTGAGTATACCCTTCCCCTTTATCCATGTCAATTAATGGCCATCTTTCACAATAACTTGAAATTTACGTCTCGAAACAAATAACCTTAGACCATCCGAAACCATCCTGCGGTTACAATAAAAACTATCGGAAAGAAAAGGTAGAAAATGAGCAGAGGTTCAGATGAAATAGTCATCTTATGTTATGGGGACTCGAACACACGCGGGTCAATCCCCTGCACTTTCCATGAACGCTATCCACGGTCCATCCGCTGGCCTGGTCGGCTGCAAAGCATATTGGGAACGCATTATCAAGTAATTGAGGAAGGGTTGGGAGGCCGCACCACCTGCCTGGATGATCCCCAGGAAGAAGGGCGCAACGGCAAGGCATCCCTCCTGCCCTGCCTGCGCAGTCACCGGCCTGTTGACCTGGTAGTCCTTATGCTCGGCACCAATGACCTCAAAGCGAGGTTCTCTGCTTCAGCACAGTCAATTGCGCAAAATGCAGGCGAACTCGTTCGCATCATCCAGACCAGCCAGGCAGGCAGGAAAAGCGGCAATCCGCAGGTGCTGCTGATCGCGCCGCCACCGCTGGCGCAATTGACTAATTTCAAGGATGAGTTTGAAGGTGGGACTGAGAAGTCTTACAGATTGGGGGAACATTTCCAACAGCAAGCGGATGAATATGGATGCAATTTTTTGGATGCAGGTAAAATCATCCATTCCAGTGACAGGGATGGAATTCATTGGGAACCCAGTAGCCATAATGAATTAGCAAGTGAGATTGCCAAGAAGATCGATGAAACACAATTGTTAAATTTTTTTATTAAATGATTTGCCCAAAACAAAACCCGTATAATTTTAATAGGCTCCCAATTTTACAATTACTTCTTTCACGGTAATTTTTTTCCAAAATTACATCCAAAAAAAAGCGGCAAGAATATTATTTGGATTTTGTTTAATCCAAAATTAAGACTCGTAATCTTGAGCATTCTTGTCTGATTTAGTACACATTGAAATTAAATCAATCGATTAAGATTCGCTATTGAATAGAAACCACTTCTATGAAATGAAAATCATGTATTGGATTTCCAGGCTCCTCATAAAATTGGGAATCATGATGAGAAGGTCTTCTGGCCTACGGGTTCTATGCGCACTCTGGTAAATTTATATCAATGATTATGTGCAATTATTACAGAAATAATTAGTATGTCCTTAGTTCTTAGAAGTTGCTCTTTTCACAAATTATGAAATAAACCTATAACTTAATAGCCTCAATGTAAAAATATTTAAAGACCGAATAATAATCTTTTTCTAAGTTAGGATTTAATATTCTAAGAAGAGAATATCATGATTCTATAAGAAGTGATTATTAAGAATCCAGGCATAAGTTGATATGTATGACCATCCAATTCCCAAAATCAACCATTCCCTTTTGAATCTAAAATTACTCATTTGACACAAACCGGAAGAAATTAATATACAGACCGGCAATAACATTATCGAAAACAAATTCCAATCATCATATAAACCGATACCTGTTTTCCAAACGAAAAAAAAGATCAACCCACTTAAACTAGCAATTGAAAGAAAAAAATGACCCTGATCTCGTTTCAGCAGTTTATAAATTAATCCAGAGCTTAACAGATAGATGAAAGTCCAAATTAGCGGGAAAATGAGGAGGAGCAAATTGATTTGACCTAGAAAATATTTCAAATTAAATGATGCAACAAAATTTGAAAGAATGCTCCCTCCCCGGCCCATACCCCAACTTGTATCAATCAGTCTCTGCAAAAATGCTCCTTGATTCATGAAAAAAAGAAGGATTAAGCTAAAAGATAATAATATTGAAATAATTGAACGAATGATTGAAAAATAATTTCTTCTTTGCATCTCCACAATAAATAGAAATAAAAATGCTGGGAAAAGATAGATGGAGGCAAAATGAGAAGTGATTGCCAATAAAAAAGAAATTGAAGGGATTAATAATGAGATTTTCTTATTAATAAAAAGAAGAGATGTAAATAGAAAAAGAAAAACGGATACGGTCACCAAGGGATATTGTTCCATATCTCCAAAAAGAATTTGCATAAATCCACCAGAGATCATCAATAAAAAGGGAAGTAATGGTTGAGTTGGCCAAAGCAGCTTCCCTATCTTGAATATCAGATAAATGCTAACGACTGCACATATGCATGCAAAAACCCTCATAGATAGATCAACATTCCATCCAAATAAATCATTTGTATAAATATAAAAACGGTGGTGTAAATAAGATTCCCACATTTCATCAAACATTAAAAAAGGAGTGCTACTATATGAATATTCGGGGTAATAGATGCGGAAATATCTTAAATCACGGTTTGCGTAACGACTGGAAAAAACAAAACAAACGATACCAAATATTAAACTGAACAGGATTGGCTTTACTTTACTCCCCGATATTTTTTCATTTGCTTTTTGCCAATAAATTAATAATCGATCAGGTGATTTTCGTAATAATAAAATAATTACCAAAATGACAATTAATAATTGGAGCAGAATTATTGGAGGGACATTCCTGATTTGATTAAAACCAAAAGAATAAATGTTTTGGAATAATTTATTGGTCGCATTATCTTTTTCAATTTCCCCTGTTGATATGAAGTAGCTGGATAGGATTGAAGCAATCAGAAGCAATAAAGAGGTTGAAAAATACAAGATTGAGTAATCACGATGACCTCTTTTCCGATCAATTATTCCTAATTTCATAATGGGTATCTCTATACCTCCCTGTTTGATTAATTATAAAAGTGATCGAATTCCCCAAAATAATACTAATTAGTGAAACAAAAATTAATAAATTGTTTTCAATTTTTGTGTAAACAAAATCGCGTGGATTCCTAAAATAATTCGACCATAACAATGATTGGATAATTAATGAAAATAATAGGATTGAAAGTTCTATGAACAAATTTCGATTCATCTTTTGATTTTCTTCCCTGTTATTGGATGCTGAAATCCATTCAAAAATGGTAAAAATTATGAATCCTTGACCAGAGAATAGCAATCCCAAAATTAAAAGAGGCCGAGTATAAAGAAAAAGATATTGGTAAATTGAAGAGCCCGGAAAAATGACAGGATTAGAATATAAAAAAAGCATAAAACTCAAGAAGAAAAATAGTGGCAACAAGATCATTAGTGAAGAAGAATATAAATTGTGTTTTTTACAGAATAGGTGGATCTTTTTGCTTAGTGTAAAAGACCAGTAGTGATTAAGAAATCCACGAATAGAAATTACCAAAAAAAACAGGCTTAATAATAAAATTAAAGTAACTAAAATCAGGCGAACCCACGATAGACCAAATAACACTGCATTTTTTTCCATTGAAGGAGGCAAACTTAAAAAACCGATTAATGTAAGTAATCCCTCGATGGCTGAAAGGAAAAAAAACAGGGTTAAGAATTTTGGGTAATATTTCTCTTTCATAAGTCTTTTATTCATTTAAATCATAAAACCCTATTGAAAAAATATTATCATCTTACCACCTACAAGGCTGAAATTCAAAATCTGTGTAAAGATTGATGTATATAATCTATTGAGATGATTTTTCCGTGTAATCACTCTTTTCTTTGTTCTTCACTCCTGGATAATGAGTTGTAGGAAAATGAAATCGGATATTGGAAATAGAGGGTATTCTATTTACTAAAATGGTTTTGGTATAACCTTTCACGAACAAAGATAAGCCCATACTCATCACGATAGAGCAGTTGATAATCTGTGATTTCCCCACTCTGCGCGTCTTTGTATAGGGTCTGGCTAGCAGATAAATTATCAGCATTCAAACCTACCACTCTAGGGTTCAGATAATCATAAATCCTTTGCTGACGGAGCAAAATCACATCGAAAGTTTTCTCTTTAAGGTATGCATAATTTAACATTTCAAAGATCGATTCACAGTACCAATCAGTTCGAGCAGGAACATACATGCGTACATCATAATAAACATGGTATGTGCGGTTTTCAGGCAGGGGTGAAAGAATATTCTTAACACGATCATAAAATTGAATGTCAGATGAATTCTGCTCACGATATAACCGCTCTGTATAAAGATTTACATCCTTGACAATGTTAATTGATAACTGGGTAGAGAAAAAAAGAAGGACCAGTAAAGGAATCCATTTCCTGATATCCCGGCCACTGACTATTTCATGAATATCCAATTTCTCCGGCAATAAAATTGCGAAGGTGGAGAATAAAGGCAACGCAACCGGCAGCCAGTATTGGAACTTGTAATGGATAAAAAAAAGTATAGAAATGGTAATTGGGATTGTCCAAGTGAAGAGGATGGTAAATAACAATCGCTTTTGGCCATAAAGTAAACCCCAAATACAAGCCCCGAAAACCAGTAACAGAAAAGGCAAAATAGCATAATCTTTTAGAATCTCAGGTAGGATTGATAACAAGCCTTTTGGGTATAAGACTTCATACCCTTGCGAAAGTAAGCGGGATTGGGAAAGCATGACTTGGAAATAACGCTCGCGAATACTGGAATAAACCAAGGTTGGATTCACGAGCCAGTAGGCAGCCAGCATACCCACTAAAAAACCGAATGCCAGAATGAAAAGCTTCCTAATGGATATTTTTTTAACAAAATAACCAAGAATTAGATAAACAATAATAGTAAGGAAAAAGTAGAAACCGATCCCCTTGGTGCCTGCCGAAATACCGCACATGGCAGCCGCGAAATAAAAATTCTTTCCAAAACGAAGATCATCCCTCTCCAGGAAGAAAATAGCCAAAATAGCAAATAAAATGGCCAAGCCGTCCGGATGCCACCAAAAATTGTTACGAAAAACTACCGGCAGGCTGACGAGGAAGACAAATAAGAGAATGGCGCGGTAACCCTTGAAGCGAGTCTGCAAGTAGACCAGGACCCAAATGGCAGCCAGCAACGGCAGCAAACTGACCATTTGACGAAGGGTGACCATAACCAGCGAAGTATTTTCCAGTAAACTTTGCCAACGCAATAGCAGCAGCAAAACCGCGGAATAGGCAAAATGAGGAAAACCATAAAAATAGTATTTATAAAAAGCAAATTGGATCAAGGCATTTTTTAGATTATCTGCCGGACGGATCATATTTAAAACATAAGGGAGGGGAACCGCTTCGTCCGGTTCAAAAACCGAAACCATCTCAAGATTTTCCGAAGCGGCATTGTTGGGTGGGATGAAAAGGACAAAGTAGAGCAAACTAAGCAACAACAGAATCAGAATTGTATTTCTTTGAGTGCGGTCGCGGGACATGGGCAAGATTATACAATGATTGCCCTCACGCACTGTTTTTGGATTGATATAATCTCACCAGTCATTCAAGAAGAAGTCATAAAAGCGATGCCGAGAAAAAAGAATCCCCTTTCAATGGAATACGTACTGCTGGGTTTTGTGGCACAAGGACCCATCCATGGTTATGATCTGCACAAAAAAATTGGAGACATGCAGGGTATCGGACTCATCTGGCGCATCAAACAAAGCCACCTGTATGCACTGCTGGACAAACTGGAAAAGGACGATCTGCTGGTTTCCAGAACTTTATTCAGCGTTGCTTTCCCGGCACGCAAGGAATTCCAAATCACTGAACTGGGCAGGAATAATTTCAAAACCTGGCTGACAAACCCGGTGCAGCATGGACGGGATATGCGCCAGGAGTTCCTGGCGAAATTATTTTTCATCCTCGATGATAATAGCAGTTTGAAACACAAGTTCATCCAGGAACAAATCAGTATCTGTTCTGAATGGATTGCTAAGTTAAAAGAAGAGAATTTAAAACAGGCAAATCAATTCCCTTACGCACGCATGATCAAGAAATACCGCATCTATCAAATTCAGGCAATGCTGGACTGGCTCAAGGAGCTTGAATAAAGCCATATTCCCAACTAATGCGGAAAAATGCTAGCAAGAATAGATTATTAAATTCAAATGGTTTTTTAACATTACAAAGTTGGCGCTCGATTCATAGGCGTCAAGAACAAATATGGGATAATAACTGCGGTAAAAGGTGAACCAGGTGAGCGAGTGAAATTTCATTCCATTTGTGTAATCGGGCTGGGATACATTGGTCTACCGACCGCATCCACGTTCGCCACATCCGGCATACGGGTGATGGGCATGGACATCAATGAACAGATCGTGGCCGGTTTGCAGAACGGGCAGCTGCATTTATACGAACCGGGTTTGCGCACGCTGGTGCAGGCAGCCCTGCGATCCGGCAACCTGACCATTCATCATGAACCCATGCCGGCGGATGCATTCATCATTGCCGTACCCACTCCCTTTAAAGAGGATAAGAAGGCGGACATGTCCTTTGTGGAAGCAGCCGCACGTTCCATCCTGCCCCACCTGCAGAAAGGCAACCTGGTGGTGCTGGAATCCACCAGCCCGCCGCGAACCACCGTTGACCTGGTGGCGCCCATCCTTGAGCAAAATGGATTGAAAGCCGGCACCGACTTTCTGCTAGCCTATTCACCGGAGCGGGTGCTGCCGGGGCAGATCCTGCGTGAGCTGATTGAGAATACCCGCATCATTGGCGGTATCAACCACGAATCTGCAAAGGCAGGCAGGGATCTTTACGCAACCTTCGTGCGGGGAGAAATCCTCCTGACGGATGCCACCACCGCGGAGATGGTCAAATTAATGGAAAATACCTCACGGGATGTGAACATTGCCCTGGCGAATGAATTTTCACACCTGGCGGAATTTTACGGCGTGGATGTATGGGAAGCCATTCAACTGGCCAACCGCCATCCGCGGGTGAGAATCCTTAATCCCGGGCCCGGGGTTGGCGGCCACTGCATCAGCGTGGACCCGTGGTTCCTGGTGGAAGCTGCGCCAAAGATCACTCCGCTCATCCGCACCGCCCGCGAGGTGAATGACTCGCAGCCACGCCATGTGGTTGAGCTTTGCAAACAATACCTGGGTGATTTGAAAGGCAGGCAAATCACCGCCCTGGGATTGGCTTACAAAGCTGATGTGGATGACCTGCGTGAAAGCCCGGCCATCCATGTATGCGAGCGTTTACATCAGTCTGGTGCTATCGTAACCGCCTATGAGCCATTCAAGAACAGCTTCCAGCATCCATCCATGAAAACCGCGGGCACATTTGTTGATGCGGTCAATAAGAGTGAAGCATTGTTGCTCCTCACGGCTCATGAGGAATTTAAAAAGCTTGTACCATTCGATGTGGCAAAGTTGACCAAGGCTCGTATTGCCTTTGACTGCACCGGAGGATGGGACCGGGAGAAATGGGAATCTGCTGGATTCCGCTATTTCCGCATTGGGGTGGGCAAAGATCCACAAACCAACCAGAATGTCAAAAACTAAAGTTCTATCCATCTTTGGCACACGGCCGGAAGCGGTAAAAATGGCCCCGGTGGTGAAATGGTTGCAGGATCACCCGCAGATTGAATCCCATATTTGTGTCACCGCCCAGCACCGCGAGATGCTCGACCAGGTATTGAGCTTATTTGCCATTCAACCGGATTTTGACCTTAACCTGATGCAAGCCAACCAGAGCCTTTCCACCCTGACAGCTAATTTGTTCAATTCACTGGACCCGCTTATTGAAAAAACAAGACCCGATTGGGTGCTGGTGCAGGGGGATACCACCACGGTGATGGCTTCTGCCATCTGTGCTTATTATCATCAGATAAAGATCGGCCACGTGGAAGCTGGCTTGCGCACCCATCAAAAGTATGCACCCTTCCCGGAGGAGATCAACCGGCGCATTGCCGGCGTCACCGCCGACCTCCATTTCGCTCCAACCGAACACAGCCGCCAGAACCTGCTGCAGGAGGGTGTGCCGGACTGGCGCATCAAGGTGACCGGCAATACGGTCATTGATGCATTGAGGCAAATGGCACAACTTCCGATGCCGGAAAAAACCAGGCGTTTGCTGGAGGAAAAAAGAGTGCTCAGCGGTGAAAAACAGTTGATCACCATCACCGCCCACCGCCGCGAAAGCTTTGGAGCGCCATTCGAAGACATCTGCCAGGGAATTGCCAGGATAGCTGACTATTTTTCTGACAGGGTGGAGCTGATCTACCCAGTGCACCTGAACCCGAATGTACAGGAACCGGTACGGCGTCTGCTGGGCGACAAAGCCAACATCATCCTCATCGAACCAGTTGAATATCTTGCCCTGGTGCACCTGCTCAAACATTCCCGGCTGGTTCTGACCGATTCCGGGGGCATCCAGGAGGAAGCGACCGGGCTGGGCAAACCCACCCTGGTGCTGCGCGAGGTGACCGAACGCCCGGAAGGGGTAGCAGCAGGCGTATTGAAGCTGGTCGGCACCAGCAGCGAAAGAATTTTTAAAGAAACCAGAATTCTTATGGAAGATGAGGAACTTTACCAGAAAATGGCGCATGCCACCAATCCATTCGGGGATGGGCATGCAGCAGAACGAATTGTACAGGCCATCCTGGATTACCAGGAAGAAAAAGCCTGAATAAAGTATTTTGGACGATTTAATTCTCGTATGAATAAAAAAACAAACATTTGCCTGCTGCCAAGGCTGGAGGGGTATGGCGGACCGGCTTCTTTCCAAACCAGATTGAAAAAAGGGCTGGCGCTGCACGGCATCGAAGCACACCATGACCCTGACAGAAGAGACTATTCATCCATGCTGTTAATAGGCGGCAGCCACCAATTTTTGGATATTTACCGGGCAAAGCAGCGTGGCGTGCGCATTGTGCAACGGTTGGATGGGATGAATTGGATGCACCGGGTGCGCAGGACAGGCGTCTGGCATTACCTGCGGGCAGAGTGGTACAACCGCATGCTGGCTTTCACCCGGCGATACCTGGCAGACCATATCGTGTACCAGAGCGAGTTCTCACGCGATTGGTGGAACTCCATCGCTTCCATACCCTTAGTCACCAGTCAGGTGACTTATAACGGGGTGGACTTGGAGCTTTACAATCCAGCAGGAAATGAAAATCCACCAAAGAAAAAAGTGCGCATTTTAGTCATTGAAGCGCGTTTCAGCGGGGGTTATGAGAGCGGGCTTGAAAATGCCATTGATTTTTCACTGGCATTGCAAAAGAAGATCAAAAAACCGCTGGAATTATTCATCGTGGGTGAAGTCAGCCAGTCACTGCGGGAGTCAACCGGGATGAATGCTGGAGGTCTGATCCACTGGGTCGGGCGGGTGGCGCGTGAAGAGATACCTGCCCTCAACCGTTCCGCCCACCTGCTCTTTTCGGCGGATGTGAATGCCGCCTGCCCCAATTCGGTCATAGAAGCAATGGCCTGCGGTTTACCTGTCATCGGTTATGCAACCGGCAGCCTGCCAGAACTGATTGGTAGTGAAGGTGGGTACACCGCCGCCTACGGCAGCGATTTTTGGAAACTGGAACCAGCCGACCCGGCCAAATTAGTGGACCGCACACTGGAAATACTAAGACAGCCAAAGAAATTCCGCAAAGGGGCAAGAAGGCGCGCAGAAAATTGTTTTGGAGTGGAGCAAATGACCGAACAATATCTTCACGCATTTAATCTTTGATGACAGCCCATGCACAAAAACCTCATTGAAACCAGCCTGAAAAAAATCAGAGGGCATCGTTTGCCGAATATCGATGCCCATCGGGGATTCATTTTTCCTCACCTAAACGGGTATTCAGTAGCCAACCTGCCAGCCAGTATTTTCCAGTGGCTGGGAGTGACGATGGAAGATGGTAAACCGCTGGATTCCAGCCTCACAGATGCCCTGCCAGGCACCTATGATGAGGTCATTTTGCTGGTGGTGGACAGCCTGGGTATGACGCTTTTCAACCGCTTGCTTGATCATATCCAGCAAGATTCGTCACAGTCCGCCTGGCAGCCATTATGGCAGCATATTCATTTTGCTTGTCTTACCAGCACCTGTCCCAGCACAACCACCACCGTACTGACCAGCTTGTGGACCGGCAGGGAAGCCAGCCAACATGGACTGGTCGGATACGAAATGTGGCTGCAGGAATACGGCGTGATCGCCAACATGATCAGCCATGCACCGGTGGACCAGGCCGATGATATCGGCAGCCTGTGCAAGCTGGGATTCGACCCGCTGAAATTTCTGCCGGTGGATTGCGTAGGCAGCAAGCTCAAGCAAGCGGGCATCGCCAGCAATGCCTTTCTGCACGCTTCCATCGCCGGCTCGGGTTTATCGCAGATGTTGATGATGGATGCTCAAATGCACCCCTGGCGAACATATGGCGAATTATGGCAAATGCTTCTGGAGCAACAGCAGAAATCCACCGGGAAAACTTACACCAATATCTATTTGGGCGACATTGATACCCTCTCTCACCGGCGGGGACCCGGGCATGAACTGGTCTGGCAGGCATGGTTAGAGTTCAGCAACCAGCTGGCAGAATATCTGATTTACCTTAAGCAGGTAACCAAGAAGAAAACCCTTTTCCTGCTGACCGCGGATCATGGCCAGGTGGACCAGGAAATCCGGGAGGAGTTTGAATTAAGGAATCACCCCGAACTGATGGGCATGCTGAAGAGAATGCCGAGCGGTGAATCCCGGCTGCCCTACCTGTACCCGCAAAACGGTCAGGAAGAAAGTGTTGTGAACTATGTGCAGAGGACCTGGCCTGGGAAATTTCAAATTCTACACCGGGATGAATTCATTTCTTCAGGTGTGCTGGGTAGCCGCGAACCCAGCGAGGTCATCCAGGACAGGATCGGTGAACTGGTGGCCATCCCGACCGGCAAAGATTACCTGCGTTGGGTTGGCAAGGAAAACCATCTGATCGGCAGGCATGGCGGATTCCTGGAAGAAGAAATGGTCATACCGCTAATGGCCATCCAAATTTAAAACGGCCGTTAAATAGAAATTGCCCGGGATTGGAACTTTCCCGGGCATTTCTTTAAATTCTATTATCTATTTCGCAGCCGTTTTGCGGGCGCGTTTCCCGAAGGAAGGCAAGGTAAGCCATATGGCACCCGTACCTACCAGAGCTGCGGCGATGCCAGCCAGAACACCAATGACCGGGATGGCGGCAACAAGTACATAAACGAATACACCCACTACCAGGATGACCCAGGCATTACCAGCTGATTTGGGGAACAAATGTCCCGACAGCCACTTGCCAACCAGGTAAAGCGCCACCACTTTGCTGAGGGTGAAGACCACCAAGAGGAATGCCATGGTGATGAAAAAGATTGCAACACCGACCACTCCCAGCCAGGCGAAAAGAAGCCCACCCAGGGAAATAAAACCCAGGAATACAGCCATGAGCACAAACACCAGCGGGATCATCAGCATGGCCAGGAAACCAACCGCCATGACTACAAAGCCCCAACCGGCTGCCTGCAGCGGATTGCGATACCCGGCTTCCACCACTCGCTTAAAGGGTTTCAGCAGCAGCCAGACCACCAGCGCACCCAGCAAGAACAAGGTCAGGAAGCGCTGCAATCCCCTGAAGAGGGAAAAGCCCTGATATGAACGACGAGCAATTTCAGCCCGGTCCCGGGGTGCCTGGTAACTTTCCATGGGTGCCGGGGTCTGGTAAATGACTGACCCGGAAGTAGCCGGTTTAAATTCAGCCGAGTCATCGCTATCGCTGGTAAAGGTCAGATTGCCAGCAATACGGGCTGAATCAGAAATGCGGATGCCAGCCGGGATGGCAGGCGGGAAATAATTGCGCCCGGGAGTGAACGAAAACCAGGTTTCCGGGTCGCGTGTTTCGTTGTCGTGACCAACATTCAATACCGCGTTGCGGCCAACCGTACCATTTAATTCAATTGCGCCGGCAGCGATTTTGGCATCGCGAGCTACCGAACCATTTAGGATTGCCTGATACACGCCGGAAAACAAGTCCGTATTCACCGCAGACCCGCTCTTGGTGGTGAGACTGAAACCACCATAGTACAGATTACGGCCCACTTGGGAATTTGCCATTAATTCCGCGGATGAGCTGGCGCCGAAGACAGAACCGCTTATCCGGCCATCCACCTGAATGCTGGCGGCGGTGGTGAACAGGTTGCCATCGATCAGTGCACCGTTGGAGATCACCACCGTTTCGCCCATCAGCAGGGCATCGCCATGGACCGTGCCATTAATGGTGATGGTTTTTCCCGCAGCAATCAGCATGCCGTTGACCGTGCCATCCATCAGCACTTCTTCAGCGGACAGGAATAGATCATCATCAATAACCTTGCCGACTGGAATGGTGCCATCCGGAGTAAATTCGGCGGCATTAACCGTGCCGACCACCATCACAAATAAAAGAAATGCAACGATAATGGTCACCCACCAACCCCTGTTTTTTATGGATTTTTGCAGCATAAAGACTCCTTATGAATTGAATATCACCCTCATTTACGCAAAATAAATCCGGAAGTTGCTCTCTTCCGGCTCGAAATCTTTAAATTTTTTTTGTTTGGAGAAAAAATATTAAGCCCGGCTGCGAAAGATGACCCCCAGCGTCCCAGCAATGATGATCACCGAGAGAAGTACCACCCCCAGCAGGATACCGCTGGTCTGGTTCGGTTCGGACAGATATTCAGCCGGCAGCGGCGTGGGCGTACCCGGCAGGGTGGTGGCGGAAGGGGTAATGGCTACCTTATCTGTGATGTTAAGACCAGTAAAGAGGTGCGAGATTGGCTCACTCCATATGACACTGACAGCAAAGATGACCACCACCAAGATAAAAATAAAATTTTGCAGGTTCCGTTCAGGACGGATGCGGGATGATTTTTCGCTTTTTATTTTCTTTTTTCCTGAAACCATTTAAACGAGTTTTTCCTTTATTTGATGTTGAAAACCAAGAGTATTATACCCACTGACAGGAAATCAGCGGCCAGGTTTGTTCGCTTCCGCCTGCAGTTCATTGCTGGCCTGTCTTACCGTCAGATATAAATGTTCAGCTTTGAGGTCAGTGAGACTCAGACAAGGCGCCTTCAGTTTCTCCGCAAGCGATTGAGACAAACCCTGATCATAGGTCTGGGCTTCCATATTGATGACAATGCTGTGAATATCGGCTTTAGCGATGAGCGATGAAACCTGATAGGCCTCCTCCAGGGGCGGCAGAGCACCCAATGAAACATTGCCGGCGCCATCGGTGAGGATGATCAATAATGGGCGTACATCCGGGTGAAGTAGGATCTCACGCTGAAGAACCTCGTAAGCCATCTGCAAGCCGGCTGCCAGGGGCGTCTTGCCACCTACCGGGATATTGGTGAGGGCACGCGAAGCCAATTGCACGCTGTTGGTGGGCGGCAACACCAGGGTGGCGCGATCCTTTTGAAAAACGATCAACCCAACCCGGTCACGGCGCTGGTAGGCATCGGTCAACAAGGAGAGAATGGCACCCTTGGTGGCGGTCATGCGTTCAGCCACCGCCATGGACCAGGAGGCATCCACCAGGAACAGGATCAAGTTGGCTGCACGGCGGACGCGCACCTTGCGCATATAATCGCGAGGTTTGACATGCAGGGCGATTGCCTTGTTTTTCTTCTTGCGTTCCTTTTGGAAAGGGGCGGCAGCGCGCAGGGTGGCATCAAAAGCCAGGTCGAACGGGTCACCATTGGCTGGACGGGACTGGATATAGCGCCCGCGTTTCTTCTCAGTCTGAGTGCGGGAACGGCGGCCTCCATAGGAACGCACTATTTTATCCAAGGGCGTATCCAGACGCCGTGGGGTGAACTTCTCCCCCACTTTTACCTTGTTGCCGCCTTCCCACCAATTGGCTTTGCGCTGGTCAAAAACATCCTGGGGGGCAATCGGGGCATCCTTCTCCAGCGAAGGGGAAGTCTCTCCCGTCTCGTCCCCCATCATGCTTTTTTTGGTTTGTCTTGTGCCTCCTCAACCGGCTCGCGGGCTTCATCCGGTTCGGTCTCCTGCTCACTGCTGGAACCCACCAGGTGTTCAATGCGTTCGCGCAGTTCCTCAGCACCAATCTCGGTCTGTTGGAAAGGACCGCCCTTGATGCGATGCAGCAAAGCCAGCTCGGCTGTCAGGGCGATATCCAGGTCATTGATGGTCCTGCGCCCATCAAAAGCGGCCTGGGCACGGGAGGCTTTAAGATGACCAGGTCGGAGCGGTGCCCCTCGACATTCATGGAGGATGTGAGCGCAGCAATAGCCAGCAAGTCACGGCTGGTGTGGGTGACCTCATCCACCAGGTCACGACCATTGGCAATGCGGCGGGAAAGTTCTTCCTCACGCGGCAGCCATTCCTGGCGGAAAGCTTCGGCATCACGTTCAAAGCCGAGGTTGCGTTCCATGATCTCCACCCGCTCACGGGCGGTGCGGATACCACGGATCTCAACCGAAAGGGCAAAGCGGTCCAGCAGCTGAGGGCGTAGCTCTCCCTCCTCGGGGTTCATCGTGCCGACCAGGATGAAACGGGCAGGATGGGCGAAGGAAATGCCCTCACGTTCGACGAAATTCATGCCCATGGCGGCACTGTCCAGCAGCACATCCACCACATGGTCATCCAGCAGATTAACCTCATCAATATACAACAATCCGCGGTTAGCGGAAGCCAGGATGCCGGGCTCGAATTTTCGCTCACCCTTCTGAATGGCCGATTCTATATCCAGGGTGCCGACCACACGGTCCTCGGTGGCGGAAACGGGCAGGTCAATGAACGGGGTACGCCGGGTGGAAACGGGCAGGGTTTCGCCACTGGCAATGCGTTCGCGGCATTCGGTGCACAGGCTTTCGGGTTTGTCGGGGTCGCACGAAAAACGGCAGTCACTGACCACTTTCACAGATGGCAACAGGGCAGCCAACGCGCGGGCAGCGGTGGACTTGGCAGTACCGCGTTCGCCGCGGATGAGCACCCCGCCGATGCGCGGATCAACGGCATTCAGAATCAGGGCACGCTTCATACGCTCCTGACCGACAATAGCTGTAAATGGATAAACGGCTCTCATAAATATGACTCTCTTTTGGATTTAACGAAGTAAGTTTACCATGCGAGGTTATACCAAACCCTGGGCAGTTTGCAGATACGAAATATCCGCGACTCGACTTTTGCATCATAAACGCGTAAAATTAACTTCAGCCGGACACATGCTCCGGTTTGATCTTTAATATTACACGCACCATTCCAGGCACACGTAACTTATAGACATCACCGGTATACTTTCTTGCCAGCTGGTCGATATGCTCGTCGGCGCCATCTTCGGTCTGCTCCACCACCCTGCCGCGCACCAATAATTTGCGGAAAGGTTCATCCGGGTCCTGGATGGATAAGGCCACGCGGGGATCACGGCTGGATATTCAGGTGTTTTTGCCGTCCGCGGGCGGTGTTGACCAGGAGATGGGTGCCATTGTAGTCCACCCACACCGGGGACACCTGCGGGCTGCCATCTTTCATCAGGGTGGCGAGATGAGCAAAGGCCTTCTTTGCAAACAAGTCCAGGTACTTCTGCAATGTTTGCGCATTCTCCTTGTTCATGTCTGCCTCACTTTTTATTCAATCTTATCAATAACAAGGGGGAGATTCCATCATCAGAGAATCATTAAAAAGGGCAGCCATGGAGCTGCCCTTAATAATGCATTCAAATGAAAGGATTAGTCTATCCAACAGCCGTCTCTCACCCTGGATCTCGCGCAGGTGGGTCAGGTCCTGGGTGACTTCGATGGTTCCGCGGTAAGCGCCCTGTTCATCGCGCACGGCATAATAACTGATGTAAATGAATTTTCCATCCATCTGGATCCAAAACTCGGCCACATTGCGCTTGCCGGAGCGAAAATCCTCCACTATGCGGACGACCTTGTCCACGCTGGCAGGCGGGTGGCATTTTTGCACCTTGCGCCCGATAATGGCGGGTGTGCGGCGGAAGATGCGCTCCTTGGTTTCCGAATAAAAGAAGGACGCGTATCGGTCTCATCCACAAATGCAATGTCGAACGGCAGGGTGGTGAGCATCAGGCTGAGTTGTTCCGGGCTGAGCGCTCCGGTCTTGAGGGGTACACTGGTCATGGGTTATTCCTTTCCTGGTTGATTTGATTTAATTGTAACGGATTGCCAGGCGGTCAGGGGGTTGGATCTTGCCGCCATTGGCTGGCGCGGGTGACATAGGCAAAGCCCAGGTCGGCTTCCTGGTCATAAATTTCCTGCCAATCCTTGAGGTCAGGCGCTCCAGGGCGGCCGGGAAGAGGATATGCTCTTCCTTGTAGAACATCTCGCGCATGGCATTTTCCAGCGGGGTGAAGGTCTTGTCCAGTTCAGCCGCCATGGCCTGGCTGGGCAGCGCCGGTGATTTGAGCATGGACAACATGGCCTTCCAGCCGCGGCGGATTTCATCGTGGATGCCCCACATCACCGAAGAAGGACCGGAAAATTCGTAGCGCTCCAGGTAGGGGAACAGGTGATTCTCCTTGCGGGCATAATGGACTTCAAATTCCTTCAGTTTTTGCAGTTTTTCGGTCAGCTTGCTGCGCACTTCAGGGGTGGGATTGACCTTGAAGTTGACCAGCACAGACCTGACCTCGTTCAAGACGAGGGCTGCCAGCTCATTTTCGGTGCGCATGGTGTACAAGGGATGGCCGGGCACCATATCCGGGGTGGGCTCCTTGTCCAACCCCTCGCGGAAGAGGGCGACGTGCACATCGCACAGGTTCTGGATATCCTCCACCGGCATGCCCTCATCCACCAGGGATTGCTCGATCTGGGCGATCTCACCGGCGCTGGCATTTTTCAGCACATCGGCGAACTGGCCGCGCAGTTCCTCGACCGGGGTGCCCTGATGTAGCTTGCGCAGGGCTTCCTTGAGTTGCTCCTTGCGGCGGGAAACGTTATTGATATATTCGCTCATGATGACTCCTTTTAATTACCAGCTGATTTCATATTCAACGCGGATGGCGCCCTGCGGGCAGGCAGGTTCGCAATCACCACAGTAGGTGCAGGGCGAAGGCTGAACAAAGACGATCTGGTTGCCTGCCATTTCCGAGGGCATGGGTTGGACATTGTTCGACACATTCACCGCACAGGGTGCATTTCTTTTTGTCAATGATGGGCAGGGCAGGATTCATTACAACCTCTACTTTCCTGCTTACTATATCTAAAACAAGCCAATGTGACTACGACTAAAGTCACTTTACTTAATAAATCAAGAAATAGGTTTTTTTCTAGGGATGTTTTTAAAATATTTCCTGTTTTTTGTTAGATCGTTTCGTCACTGCGTTCCTCGCGAATATTACTTGCTACCCTCGCCTCCGTTGGCCGCTGGTGAATGTGCCAGAGTCATCAAAAACAAATCCTATTCCGACTCGGCAATCTTCTGCAGGGCAGAGCGGTTCAGCAGGCGGATGTGCTGACGCTGGAGCTGGACAAGCCCTTCGGATTCGAGGCTGCGCAGGCAGCGCCCGACCACGTCGCGCACGGTGCCGATGTGGCGGGCGATCTCATCCTGGGTCCAGCGCTGGGAATGCCCATGCCGGTCCGCCTGCTCGAGCAGGAAACGCACCAGCCGGGCACGCACGGAATACAAACCCAATTCTTCCACACGATTTGTGAGTTGCTTCAAGCGCTGCGCATAATCTCGCAGTACCAGGTGATTGAAAGCTTGCAGCTCTGCCAGCAGTGCCAAGAAATGAGAGGCAGGAATAACCAGCACCTGTGCATCGGTAACAGCACGTACGCTGGCAGCATTGAGTGGTTCATCCAAAAAGAAGGGGGCAGTATTGAACCCCTGCCCCGGGGTGAGCAAAGCCAGGACCTGTTCCCGCCCGGCCAGTGACATACGCAGAACCTCCACCTGGCCGGAAAGCAGGTAGTAGGCTGCGACAGACTCATCGCCTTCATGGATGATAAAGTAACCGGTAGGAACATCCTTGATCAATGACCGGCTTGCGATCTTTTTTAGGTCATCCTGGTCCAGCCCGGAAAAAGGAGGTTGCTTGAGCAGGCGGGAGAGCAAGTCAGAAGGCATAATGTTATGAATACTCCACTATCATTTTAAGAATTTTCATCCATTTGGCAATGTGTAAAAGGACAGACATATCCTATTCTCTTTTATAATCAAGCCCGTATGAAGACCAAATCAATCCTTATGGTTATTACCATTACTTTGCTGATGATAACCGGCTGCAGTAATGGTGCACAAAACTATTCCAGCCAACTCATCAAGGTCATGGCCGCAGAATCCTTTTTAACCGATATTGCCCAGCAGGTGGCGGGAAATCGGATCAAGATTGAAGGATTAATTCCCATCGGGATGGAGCCCCACGCCTATGAACCCACCCCGCGAGATGTGGCGCGTGTGGCGGAAAGCGACCTGCTGATCATCAGCGGGGCGGGGTTGGAAGAATGGCTGAAGGGCATCCTCACCAACATCGGCGGCAGCGAAAAGATCATTGAGGCATCCGCCGGCCTGACCGCCGTTAATGGCGATCCGCACTTCTGGCTGGACCCCATCTCTGTACTGGCTTATGTGGACAACATCCGCTATGCACTGGCGCGTATTGACCCGGATGGCAAGAATTTATATATTTCCAACGCCTCAGCATACAAGCAAAAACTGATTGAACTGGACACCTGGATCAAGCTGGAAGTGGAAAAGATTCCCCTAGAAAATCGTTTGCTGGTGACCAATCATGAAACGCTGCGGTACTTCGCCAGCCGATATGGATTCCAGGTGATCGGCTCGCTGTTAGCAAGCCTGAGCAGCGAGGCATCCCCTGCACCCAGGGAGCTGGCGCAGTTGAGCGACAGCCTGCGGGTGCTGCCGGTGCGGGTCATTTTTCTTGACGCAGGCAGCAACCCCAAACTGGCGGAGCAGATTGCAGCTGAGACCAATGCGAAGATTATCACCGACCTGTACAGCGAATCGCTCAGTCCGGCAGGGGGACCAGCCTCCACCTACCTGGATATGATGAAATATAACGTGAGCGTCATCGTGAGTGCCCTGCAATGAAAACCCAGCCAGCGCGCATCGATTTTGATCACCTAACCGTCCTGTATGAGGGTGAAGCAGCGATTGAAGACCTGACCGTGCAGATACCGGAGGGGGCACGCGTAGCTGTGGTAGGCCCGAACGGGGCAGGCAAGTCAACCCTGTTCAAGGCACTGGTGGGCGAGTTGCCCATTCATTCCGGATTTGCCAGCATCCATTGCCAGCCGCTGGGCGCCCACCAGGACTGCGTGGCTTACGTGCCGCAGCGTGAGGAAATTGACTGGCATTACCCGGTGACCGTGGAGGATGTGGTGATAATGGGTCGTTACGGAAAACTGGGCTGGCTGAAGCGAGCCAGTCAGCATGACCGCGATGTGGTGGCCCGCAGCCTGGAACAGGTGGAAATCGGCGGGTTGGCGCATAGTGCCATCAGCGAACTATCCGGCGGGCAGCAGCAGCGCGTTTTTCTGGCCAGGGCGCTGGCGCAAGAGCCGCATATCCTGCTGCTGGATGAACCGTTCAATGGCATAGACGCCCCAACCCGCGATGCCATTTACCGGGTGATGGATAAACTGCAGAAAGAGGGGGTAACCGTGATGGTTTCCATCCACGACCTCAATGAAGCCATGCGGCGCTTTGACCATGCCCTGCTGCTCAATAAAAAGCTGGTGGCCTTTGGCAAACCCAGGCAGGTCTTTTCGACTCGCAACATCCGGGTTGCCTTTGCGGATAAATTCCTGATGGTGGATGGCGCCTGCATCACAGATGACTGCCATCCGCCAGCCAAAACGGTCGAACGGAGACTGCCGTGATGGATTGGTTGCTGCAACCACTATCTTATGCCTTCATGGGACGCGGATTGCTGGCGGCGATAATGGTGGGGGTTCTATGTTCTGTGATAGGCTGCTACGTGGTACTGCGATCCATGGCGTTCCTCGGAGATGCCATGGCACACGCCATCCTGCCCGGCATTGCCATCGCTTATTTATTGAAAGGCAACCTGACCATCGGAGCGCTGGTGGCTGCCATCGTAGTGGCGTTGGGCATCGGGGCTTTCTCCAGGCAGGGAACGATCAAGGAGGATACGGCCATCAGCATCATGTTCACCGCTGCCCTGGCGCTGGGTATCGCCATCATCAGTTCCATGCAGACCTACGCCGTTGACCTGAGCCACATCCTGTTTGGCAATGTGCTGGGGGTGAGCACCCAAGACCTGTACCTGACGGCCATTTTGGGCAGTCTGATCCTGGCGACTACTTTGGTCTGTTACAAACCCTTCCTGGTCATCACCTTTGATCCGCTGCTGGCCAATACCTTACGGCTTCCGGTGACATTCCTGCGTAATCTGCTGCTGGTGCTGCTGGCACTGACCATCGTCACTTCCATGCAGACCGTGGGCGTCGGATTGGTGGCCGCGATGCTGGTCACACCCGGCGCCACTGCCTACCTGCTGACCAAGCGGCTGCCAGCTATGATGGGGCTGGCAGCGGTATTCGGTGCCTTATCATCCCTGGTTGGTTTGTATGCCTCGTATTACCTCAACCTTGCCTCCGGCTCCACCATCGTCCTGACCGCCACACTCTTTTTTCTCCTGGCTTATCTATTTTCCCCCCGCAAGGGATTATTGCGCAACTGGAATAAAAAATGAAGGTCGGCATCATCGGGGCTGGTGCGGCAGGCATGGCAGCCGCAATCGAAGCAGCCAGGCAGGGAGCTGAAGTTTTGCTGGTGGATGCCAACCCCAACCCCGGGCGCAAGCTGTCCGCCACCGGCAGTGGGCGCTGCAATCTCAGCAACCAATATGCAGTGGCCAACCGCTACCATAGCAACCACCCCTCCCAACTGGAAAAAATTTTTAAGCAAATGAAAAACCAGGAACTGCTATCCTGGCTGGAATCGCTGGGCATCTTTACCACCATGACTGAAGATGGCTGGGTGTACCCACTTTCGTTTTCGGCACAGAATGTGGCAGATATTTTGCAGGCACACCTGATGGCGCTGGGAGTTGAACGGCATGCGCAAATGCTGATCACTGACATTGAATTCCAGAATGATAAATTTTTACTTCTAACACAGGAAAAAGACCGGCTGTTCACCACAGATCGGCTGATCCTTGCCACCGGCGGTCCGGCTGCCCCGCAGCTGGGTGCGAGGGACAGCATGTACCCAGGTGCTCAGAAAGCTGGGGCACTCTGTATTACCGGTTCAACCTGCACTGGCACCGCTTCTGACCGATGCCAGGCCATTCCATAAGCTGCAGGGAGTAAGGGTGGATGCAGGTATTCGCCTGTTGATGAATGGTGAGGTGATTGGACAAACCACTGGCAACATCATATTCACCAGCTGGGGCATCAACGGACCGGGGGTGATGGACTTGAGTGGACTGGTCAGCTCGCAAAATTCATCCAACCTGCAATTGAGTATTGATTTCCTGCCAGGCCAGGAAGAAAGAATAAAAAAGGCAATTGTTGAATTTGGTTCTTTACCAATTTCTGCAGTTCTAAAATCCTTATTCCATGCCAAACTGGCTCATTATTTCCTTGAAAAATGCAGGATTGATCCCATCAAAGGAAATTCTGATCTAAATAATGCAGAAATAACATCACTTCAAAAAGCCATTCATCAGCAAGTGGTAAGCGTCAAAAGCACCAAAGGATTCAAGGATTGCCAGCTTTCCACTGGCGGGTTACCGCTCAGCGAAATCGATGCAGCCACCATGCAATCAAAGAATATACCCGGCCTGGCCCTGGCAGGTGAAGTATTGGATGTGGCCGGTCCCTGCGGAGGGTATAACCTGCACTGGGCCTTTACCAGCGGGATCATCGCTGGCAGGCACATCCTCGATTAGTAAACGGTTTTTTTATTAAGCGCTTTCATGCGCCATTTTCGGATCAGTACTTCAAGCTCAATGCAATGTTGTAAGCATGATCGCTGATGCGCTCCAGGTTGCGCAAGGTTTCCACATAGATCGGGTCTGCTTCCGGCTGGCAAAGCCCCTTACGCAAGCGCTGTATATGACCTCTTTTGCATTTCTTCTCCAAGTGGTCGACCTCATCCTCATTTTGGACAACCTGGTCGATCAAAGAAAAATCCTGCTCAGCAAATGCCTTGAGGGACATGGCATAGGTACAGTCCACCACTTTAAAGAATTCTTTCAATTCATGCCTGGCAAACTTGCTGATCTTGATGTCCTTCTTTTCCATCTGGATGGCAAATTCGGCCAGGTTGACCGCATGGTCGCCAACCCGTTCGATATCCGTCACCAGGTGTTTTAACCGCTCAAGCATTTTGTGTTCTTCGATATTAAGTTTTTCGCCCGGGACCATCTCCATGAAGTGGTTGACGATGTGACTGATCTCATCCACGTCCGGCTCCTGTTCCAGAACCTTTGATGCAAATTTTGTTTTTCCCTGCACATAACCTTTTTCGGCGTTTTTGAGCATTGCATGGGTTATTTTACCGAGGCGTAAAACCTCTTTTTTGGCAATGGAAACCGCCACAAATGGGATGCCCAGAAAACGCTCATCAAGATATTTTGTTTTGACAGCCTCTTTCTGATCACCTGATCCCTTGATGACCTTCTTCACCAATTTAGTTAACGGCTTAACAAGCGGGAAAAGCAAGAGACTGACAATGATATTGAAAATGGAATGAGCATTGGCAATCTGGCGGGGCAGATCAGCCGAAGTCCGGCTGACAAATTGCGCAAAGGGTGTGATGAAAGGCAAAAAAAGCAAAACCCCGCCGATGTTGATGAAAATTTGCGCATATGAGGCACGCCTGGCATTAACCGAGGATTTTAGTGAGGCCAGCCAACCAGTAATACAGGTGCCAATATTGGCACCCAAGATCAGCGACACCGCAACGGTCAAGGTGATGCTTCTTGAAATACCCAGGGCGATTACCAGGCCAGTCATGGCGCTGCTGCTCTGCAAAATGGAAGTGAAGACCGCCCCCACCAAAACGCCCAAAAGCACATTCCTGCTGAGCGTTTGCACAATCTGTTGAAACACAGGCATATCGCTGAACGAATGACCGGCAACAGACATCATGCTCATGCCCAAAAATACCAGGCCAATACCAAACAAGGGCTGACCGACTGACTGCCATTTTTTATTTTGATTGAAGAACAGCAGGTAAAAGCCAAAAATAAGGAACACGAGTTCAAATCCCTTGATATTGAAAGCCACCAATTGACCAGTGATGGTGGTGCCGATCTCCTGTCCCAGCATGATGCCGATGGCTTGTTCCAGGGACAACATGCCGGCATTGATCAGACCGATCATGGTGACCATCAACATGCTGCTGCTTTGCAACAAGGCGGTGGCAATTGCCCCAAAGAAAAATCCCTTGAGGCGGCTGCCGGTGGTCTTTTCCAGGAAGGTGAGTAGTTGCGAACCCGCCACTTTCTCCAGCCCCTCACTCAGGTAGATGACCCCATAAATGAACAATGCCAACCCCCCCAGTAATTGAAGGATGGAAGGAAATAATTCAGATGTCATAGCGTAAAAAGACTAAAGCCCCGGGAATATCTTAGGGCCGATATACCATATCAAAAAAGCCAAGATCAATCCGGTCATAAACAGGGCATAGCGAATTTTGGCATACCGTACTTTGGGATTGTATTTGTCATACGCAACAAAAATGCTGAGGGCGATAGGGAAAAAACCAATGCCGCTCATCATCTTACCCTGGGAAATGCCCATGAAGCCGAAAATGATAAAAACCAGTCCAACCACCCATAAATATTTATGATAGATCATGCCTGCTGCCTCCTTGGGAATACCAACATAGGATGTAGTTTAACATAGATAGATCCTGGAAAGAAGCACTGATGCTTCCGCGCGTTCATTTTGATGCTAATTTTGGTTTCCAAAAGAACATCAGGATAGCAGAGATGAGTGCCAGGGTTGCTTCCAGGAAGAACGGGGCTGAAGGCCCCATACCAGGCCAGGCGCCGATCCCCTGCCAAAGTACACCGGCAATGAGGGAGGCAGGGAAAGCAAGCAGACCAATGACCGCGTTGTAGGTGCCATAGGCTGTCCCGCGCAATTCCGGCGGGACAATATCCGCCAGCATGGCATTGGTGGTGCCGTAAGCCATGCCGTAAAACAAGCCATAGGCAGCATACAGCAGCCATACCTGCCAGGCTGACTGGGCGAAGGCAAAGCCGTAATACACAACAGCGTACGCCAGCCATCCGGCGGTTATCAGCCGCTTGCGGCCGATGCGGTCAGAGAGCGAGCCAGCCGGTGCGGAAACGAGGGTATAGACAAGGTTGAAAGTGATGAGCATGCCCATGATGCCGACCACGTTCAAGCCCAATCCCTGGGCACGCAGGGTGAGAAAGGCATCCGAGGAATTTCCCAGCGCAAAAATGCTGACAATGATCATGAAGATCATAAAATCATGCCCCAAGGGATTTGAAACCGAATTTAGGAACAGTATGTCTGGATTTCACCGGCACATCCCTGGCGCCAATGATCAGCGACAGGACCGCCAGGAAAGCCGGGAGCAGACTAACCAGTACCACCAGTTGAAAAGTCTTCACCCCCAATTCAATGGCCGCGGATTGTGCCAGCCAGACCACCAGCAGGGCTATGATGAGCCCAAGCATGGCCCCTCCCGTATCAGCCGCGCGGTGAAAGCCAAAAGCCAGCCCACGCTGCTTCTCGTTGATCGAATCCGCTACGAGCGCATCACGCGGGGCGGTGCGCACCCCCTTTCCGATGCGGTCCACCCAGCGCACAGCGGCGATGGAACTCCAGGTATTGGCAAAATAAAAAAAAGGCTTGGAGAGGGCGGAAAGGGAGTATCCGAAGACGGCCAGCCATTTGCGGGCACGTAATTTATCCGAGAGCCAGCCGGAGAATAGTTTGAGGATGCTGGCAGTGGATTCGGCAATACCTTCAATCAAGCCAATCAGCGCTGTCTTGACACCGAGCACATTGGCCAGGAAAAGGGGTATAAGGTTGAGTACCATTTCGCTGGAGATATCCATGAAAAAGCTGGTGAGACTGACCGCCCAGATATTGCGCGGCAGGGAAAGTATGCTTGGTTTTGTTTTTTGATTTGGCATGATTTTTACCAACGTCATCCTTATGGCTATTTAACAAACCCGGAAATATTACTGCCGGATAGATCGGTAAAAATAATCATACACCCTGAAACCAATTTTTCAGACATGCGTATATTTCTTGAGAAGAATAATGGTAATATTTAACCGGTTTATTTTGGAGGCAAAATGAGATTTTTACTGCGCTGGGTCATCACCGGGCTGGCTGTTTTTGCGGCCGCCGCCATTGTACCAGGCATCCAGGTCGAAAGCTCGGGCTGGGTGGTGTACGCCATCATGGCGCTCATCCTCAGCCTGGTCAACAGCTTCATCCGGCCGATCCTGAAATTCCTATCCTGTCCACTCATCCTGCTCACGCTGGGCATTTTCACCCTGGTCATCAATGGCCTGACCTTTTGGTTGTCAGCCACCATTGCCACCGATTGGTTCCACTTGGGATTCACCGTGAAGGATTTCTGGTCGGCATTCCTGGGAGGACTGGTGGTCAGCCTGGTATCCATTTTTTTCAACCTGATCCTCAAGGACGAGAAGTAAGCGATTCAATTCCCCGTAAAATGCACTGGCAAACCCGGTGCATTTTTTTTATTTCTCCAGCACCACCACCATATTCTCCAGGACCTTCCAGGAATTTTCAAAGGTTTCCAGCGGGATATCATAAAAGCGGCCATTGTTCATATAGCGGATCTTCTCACGGGTATAACCGGTGACAATGACCACATGCTCAAAAGCCGCCACGATAACCTGACGACCTTCCTTGTCGGTGTACGGGTAAGGAATACCCCCTACCACATTGCCAATCACCCAGGCAATGACCGGACGGTTGGCTGCGATTTCCCGTTTCAATTGCTTCTAAGGTGAAGTGCTTGACGCCTCGTGCATTCATGCCATACGCGCTACGCAGCAGGTTGGCCACCGGGTAGGCGTGGACACCATAGGAGTAAGGCGGCACCTGCCCCCACGGATCTATGACGCTGCCGACAAAACCAAAATCTGGATTATCCGAGGCAGGCAGCTGGAATTGAAAATTGGATTCATGGATCTCCACCCCAAAATAACCGGCCCAGTCGCGCACTGCGGATGCCTCACAGCCAATATCAAAGTATTGGCGGTGTCCCCAGATATTCCAAATGAAGTGTTCCTCCGGCAGTGGATTATTTTCCTGGTGCGGAGTTGTGGTAACCTGAATGGCTGGCTGGATGACTTCGATCGCTGCAGGATTCAGCGAATGAGATTCTTGAAAACTATTGGAATCCTTTTCAGGATGCTGCCATACTTGCTTTTCACTGTAGGGAGGTTCTGTTTTTTGCACTACTGTCGGCACAGCCGCCTGCCCGATGCCTGCAGCCTGGCAACTCACAGACAAAAAAACCAGCATGATTAAACTCTAAGCCAAATAGAAATGATACTCGGCCAGATTCCATGGGCGACTACAATCCCGTCAGGGATGACCTGCCATCCGGGATGGCATAAACGCGGATGGCAGCTTCGCCTCCCACCGGACAGCGATTTTCGCATATGCCGCAGCCAATACACTTTTCACGGATGACGCGTGGTTTTAAGATCTGCGATTGCCCGTCTGAGCCGTTCTCTTCCACAAAGACAATGGCCTTGTCCGGCACTGGGCACATCTCCTCACAAACAACACAGGGTGTGTTATACGCCCAGGGAAGACAGCGGTCACGATCAATGGATGCCAGCCCCATGGGTACAGCATGCTTCTCCTCTTCGGTCATGCGGGGGATGGCGCCGGAGGGACAACTTTGAATGCAGGCGGTGCAGTTGAAAACACAATAGCCCAGACGGGGAACCAGGTGCGGGGTCATCAGGTTCTGCCAGCCAGCTTCCAGCAGGGCTGGCTGCAACCCCTGGGTGGGGCAGACGCGCACACACTCACCGCAGCGGATGCACAGGGATTCAAAGTCGGTCAGCAAAGCGCCGGGCGGGCGGATGAACCTCTCCGGAGTGCGCTGCACGATGGGCTCAATACCCGCCAGGGCAGCACCTCCCACCGCAGACGCCATGGCAGCCAAGACGTTCCGACGGGAAGGATCGTAGCTTTGTTTTGCCGACGGCTGCCATTTTTTGAATTGCCAGCGAAAAGCTACCTTGCCCTGACTGCAATTCTGCAGGCAATCAGTACAAACGATGCACTCAGCCGGGTCACTTTTAAATCCAGCCTGCGGGTCAATGGTGCCGGTCGGGCAATGAGAGCTGCATAAACCGCATTGACTGCAAGGCTGGCTGACTTCCCTGCGCAACAGAGCAAAACGTGAAAGCCAGCCGAGCAAACCACCCAGGGGGCAAAGATAGCGGCACCAAAAGCGTTCCGCTGACCAATTGAGCGCAATCAGCAGTAGCAGAAACAGAAAGATGGGCAATGAGGCGATGAATACGGACTGGTTGAAATGAAAGAGAGGCACCACCACTGCACTATGCAGTTCATCCAAAATCGGCCATATAAATTTGAACTGGTAAAGAAAATTTTCACTGCTTTGAATTCCAAACCGCAAAGCGGGAAAAACCGCCCCAGCCATGGAGCGGGTGAGGATGGTGATGGGGTCAAGAAAAAGCAGGAACTGGCTGCCCAGGAGGGCAAGGATCAGAATGGCAATCAAAATGAAAAATTTAATTTTCCGCCTTGCCTGTGGAACTTCCTTTCGTTTTGCACTTTTTTTCTTGATTGACCGGGGTGTGGTCCATTCCAAAACGGTGCCAAGCGGGCAAAGCCAACCGCACCAGGTGCGGCCAAAAATCAAAGTCAGTAAAAGAGTGGCAGCCGAAAGGAAAAAGAAGGGGATTAGCATGCGCCCGGCCAGCATGGCAGCAATGGCTGCCAGCGGATTCAGTCGAAAGAATAATCCGTTCAGTGGACTGGCGTTATGAAGGTAGGGCGTTTGTAGGAAGAGGAAAATGAAAATCAGCGAGGCCATCACCTGGCTGAGCTTGCGAAGCTTTTTCCAGGTCATCGGTTTCAAATGGTCAGTTCCTCAATTTTTATGGAGGCAAGGTCTTTGGTGCCGATACCCATTTCAGCTGCCACTACGCACGTAACCAATATCATCAGCTGTTTTGCCAAACAGGGTGCAGGCATAGGCATCCGCAGCGACAATGTCCGCGCTGGCGACGACCGTCCTGGTCAATTTCACATCATCCAGATTGCCGCCAGTGGGTCCGTGGCGGGTGAGGATGCGATAGGCATCAATGACAGTGAGGTCCGGACGAATGAGACTGGTGATATCTGCAATGCGCTGATGAAGGCTGGAATGCAGCATGGTGCGTGCCTGGATGGTGCCCATCAGGTTCTTGCAGCCCAGGGTCAGCCCGGCTGAATTGTGATGCTTGGCAATGGGGACATCAATCAGAACATCCGTTGCCAGCACATCCTGATAGACGGACCATTCTTTAATGCTGACACCCAGCGGAATTGGGACTTTGGCGAATTTTCCAGCAATCATTACCTCCATCTCCCCTCCTGCCTCTTCCACTGCATCGGCAATTCCGCTTTTACGGTAGGCACTCTGCGCAGTACCACTAAAGGGGAAATCCATCACCCTCACGCGGCGGGCACCGGCCGCCAGGCACTCACGCACAAGCTCGGCCACCACCTCTGGATTGGTGGTAGCGGCATATTCATAGGTATGAGAATCGGTGCAGATGTTGGGTTTGATGATGACATCATTCCCACTACGGACAAAGCTCCCCATACCTCCCAGCGCCTCCATAGCCCGGCGGGTGATCTCAGCCGGGCTTTCGCCATGTGAAACTACCAGGTGGGGGATGCCAGCCGGGGTGTTATTGGTTGCTGTGTTTTCAACAGCAGTGGACAAAGCACTGGCCTGGGTGGATCTGGTCAAGCGGGGATTGGCAAGCTCCGGTTGCCCACAAGCACCCAGGGTAACACCGGCACCGGCCACACCCAGCCAGCGGATGAAATCACGGCGGGAAAGTGATTGACGATTTTTCATTTTTTTCCATGTTTTTTATTGATAGTACAAACTCGATATATTTTATCAAATTACGTGACAATCAGGAGTAACATCAGATCGGTTTGCGATAGACACGGTAACGCTTGTAAATTTTTGCCCCCATGTGTTCCGCCAGGATGGGGGTATTGGGATTGTCATCCGAGGTAAGGGAGAGATCCGCCCATGTATAACCGCGTTCAATCAATCGTTTGGCCATTTCTTCCATCAACAGGATGATCACCCCGCTGCCCCAATATTCCGGCAGGACCAGTACACTCTTAATGGATGCGGATTTCGGTTTGAGGCGGGAGAACCATAAAGCTTTCAAATAATCCCAGGGGTAGCGCAGCCCATTCAGATGGATGAGCACCTCATTCATATTGGGTACTGCCGGGAAGAACC
The DNA here is from genome assembly GCA_963802275.1 of uncultured Chloroflexia bacterium. Classification (GTDB taxonomy): domain Bacteria; phylum Chloroflexota; class Anaerolineae; order Anaerolineales; family Anaerolineaceae; genus CAZMZW01. The sequence continues at coordinate 984,541 of CAWDIB010000004.1, forward strand.
CGATCGGTTTTCCATTTTTCTCGGCAAAAAAGACCAGCTGCGGGTCAGCAATTTCCAGGAACGGCTCCATCAGCTTTTGTAGATTCTCGCGCGTCCAGGGGATGAAACCGTTCAAATGCTGCAGGCAGGGATTGATCAAAGCCAGCACGCGATCCACCTCATCCTGCCAATGGGCAAAATCCGCGGGGCGGATGATGAAATCTTTTTTAAGGCGCACCAGGTTCGCCATACGATACAGGCGAGGAAGTACAGTTGAGTCACTGCGCACGTCAATTTCGTAAGCCAGATTATCCCCACGGGCTGGCACGAATCTGTAACGCTCCATATAAGCTTGGTAATAATCAGGCGTATGGCCGCAGAATATGGCAGGTGGGCGGTCGCGTCCTTCAATCAGGATACCATAGGCATCCTCATAATCCAAGTTGAATGGTCCAAGCAGGGCATTAAGTTGGTGATCCAACGCCCATTGGGTGACTCTTTCCAGTAGTGAAGTAAATACACTGAAGTCTTCAATAAAATCAAAAAAACCAAACACGCAATCCCGTTTCCCCACCGCAGCATTCCCCTTTTTATCCTCCGCGGCACAAATGGTGCCAACCGGCTTGCCATCCCGCCAGGCAATGAAAAAATCGGCAATGCCCTGTTCAAACCAAACCCCGCGGGATGGATCAATGCTCTTTTTTCGCTCGGCCAGCAGCGGCGGCACCCATAGCGGGTCACCTTCGTAGATGCGCCAGGGAAAAGTTATGAAAATACGTTTGTCCCGGCTGGATACTACTGTCTTTATCTCAATAGCGGTCATGGTTTGCCTTTCAAGCGGCGGGCATCCAGTTCCTTCACCACACGGGTGAATTCCTCGCGGCTGAGCGGGTATTTAAGGGCAAATATGATACCAATGATCAGCAAGGCGGCTGGTATCGGCCCTACAAGAATACGAATGCCCAGCAGGGCGCTTTCCGGCTGAATGGCTGAATTGGGAAGGTAATGGGTAAGGTCAAGGAACAACGCAGTAAGCGGAATAGCAACAGAAGAGGCGATCTTTTGCATGAGAGTAATAAGACTGTAGAACATGCCCTCATGGCGTTCACCGGTCTGGTATTCATCCCATTCAATGGCGTCCGGGATGATGGACCAGGGCAGCACATGGGCGGCGCCCACCCCGATACCGGCCAGCCCACACAGGAAGAAGATCAACGAAAGCGGAGAAGCGGCATTCAAATTAATCAGCACCACCTGCACCACCGCCCAGAAGGCGATACCGTACGCATAGGCCAGGCGTTTGTTCAACTTGCGCGAAACCCACTCCCAGAATGGAAGCGCCAGTATGGCAACGATGAAAATAACACCTATGATCAGATCGCTGTCCGCTTCGCGATTCATCACGAATTTTATAAAATATAACAGGACGGTTAGCAGAATATCGAAGGACACCCAGGTGATGAGATAGATGACTGCGCCAAAAATGAACGGCTTGTTCCTCAATGCTGCCTTTAGAGAGTCCTTAAACTTTGGCTGGGCTTGCGTGATGAATTTCTTTTTCTCACGGGTGAAGGCGAAAACCAGCCATAAAGGCAACGCACTGAGCAGCCCAAAGATGATGCCCATCAAAAGCACCCGGTTGGCATTCGCAGGGGAGATATTTCCAATGATTGCCATGGGTATGGTAAAAGCGAGCAGGCTGCCAAAGATGGAATAAAACATGCGATAGGAGGTAAGTGATGTGCGCTCATCGTAATCCTCGGTCAATTCGGGGGTCAGGGCGTAATAAGGCATGTACACAAAAGTAGCCGCGGATTCAAAAAGCACATAGGCCAGCGCGTAGTAGATGGTCAGCGCCAGCCAATAGTCCCAGGGCGGTTTAAACCACATGAGCATAAAAGCCAGGGCAAACGGCAATGCACCAAAGAGGAGAAAAGGACGCCGGCGACCCCAGCGCGAGCGTGTCCGGTCCGAGATATGGCCAATGATGGGGTCATTAAAATAATCCCAGGTTCGTCCGACCAGGATGGCAATGCCTGCCACTGCTGGGCGGATGCCCACCACATCGGTTAGAAAAATCAGGAAATAAGCCGCAATGATGGTGGTGGTGAGGCTGAAACCTATATCCCCGGAACCATAGATTACCTTCGTCATGCGGGAAAGTTTTTGCGACATGGCTGCTCCGTTCAACTGGTATTGTTCTTGCGACAAACTAATTATAGTCATGCCCGCTAAAGGGTTTTTTAGTTTAACCTATTTGGAGAAATTTGAGGAAAACAGCAGTTTTGAAGCCACTTTTGAAGCCACCCGAAAGGCATAATAAAATGCGAGGTACGGATCATTGTCCTCCGAGTCAATAACCCCACCTCCCGGCTGCCCCCTTCCCCTTTGAGGGGGCAGCAACCGCTATTTTCAATCATTTGAAAGGAGAGCAAGTTACATCGAGAGAAAGCATAGGAACTGGCACACCGCTTTTTAACCAGGCCGAAATCTTTTTCATTACAACCATAACTTTCAATGATTTTATTATTTGCCGTCATCATCGGGTTGATCGCCGGAATCATACACGCTTGGGTTGGTAAGCGCGCATATTCATCTATTTCTCTTAAAGGCATCTGGCTGGTATTCCTGGCATTCCTTCCTCAATTTTTCGCCTTTAATTTTGCACCAACGAGGCGGTTGATTGCAGACTCCTGGATTCCCTTGATTTTATTTGCATCCCAAATCCCTTTATTCATTTTCGTCTGGTTGAATCGCACCCAGTCCGGGTTCATCCTGCTCGGCATGGGACTGCTGTGTAATTTCCTCGTGATCAGTCTGAATGGCGGAATGATGCCGATCAGCCCTGAAACCGCCGGGAAGCTGGTTGAACCGGGAATTACCGTCAACCTGCAAACCGGGCAACGGGCGGGGTATTCCAAGGACATCATTCTGCCGGTTGAGGTAACCAAACTGGCGTACCTTTCCGACCGATTCATACTCCCTAAATGGTTACCCTATCGCTCAGCCTTCAGTTTTGGTGATATATTAATCAGCCTAGGGACTTTCTGGCTGCTATGGAGGCTGGGGAGCCCTTAAATTTTTACAGGAGAAAGAAAATGTTTAAAAAAATCCCAATCCAAGCAAATGCAGACATCAACCGTGTTCTCACGGCAGCGGTCGTCAGCCGTAGTTTTCGCAACGCGCTGCTGAATGACCCTGCCAAAGCCATCGCCGGTGGATATTTCGGCGAGAAATTTCATCTCAGCAGCAAGACCAGGCAACGGATCAGTTCCATGCGTGCCGTAAGCCTGGCAGATTTTGCAGCACAACTCATCCAATAATCTTAAAAAGGAGAATCACCATGAAAAACCAAATCGCCCGTTTCGCAACTGAAATTCAGGGCACCAAAGGCCGCTTCGTGCTCTTCGTGCTGACCATTGCCCTGTTTGTGCTCAGCGCTGGTGCACCGGCCGCCACTATTGGCATTGGTAAATAAATTCATCAAATCCAAAGGAGCAAACCCATGTTAAAGAAATTCACCTCTCATACAACGGAATACAGCCGTATTCTCTCCGCCGCAGTCATCAATTCCAGCTTCCGCAGCATGCTGCTCGCAAATCCTGCCAAAGCCATTCATAGCGGTTATAGCGGAGAAAAATTCAACCTGGATCAGACCGCTCAGAAGCGCATGTCTACCATCCAAGCCACCAGCCTGGCCGATTTTGCCAATCAACTGGCCAACCTCTAATTTAACCATCAAGGAAAATCACCATGAAAAACAATATCGCTAATTTAGCCACCGAACTGCAGGGCACCAAAGGCCGCTTTATGCTCTTCGTGCTGACCATCGCCCTGTTCGTACTCAGCGCTGGCGCTCCCGCCGCCACCATCGGCATCGGTAAATAATCATCAAACTCAGATCATCAAAATAAGGAGACCAATCATGAAAAACCAAATCGCCCGTTTCGCAACTGAAATTCAGGGCACCAAAGGCCGCTTCGTGCTCTTCGTGCTGACCATTGCCCTGTTTGTGCTCAGCGCTGGCGCACCGGCCGCCACTATTGGCATTGGTAAATAATCATCAAACTCAGATCATCAAAATAAGGAGACCAATCATGAAAAACCAAATCGCCCGTTTCGCAACTGAAATTCAGGGCACCAAAGGCCGCTTCGTGCTCTTCGTGCTGACCATTGCCCTGTTTGTGCTCAGCGCTGGTGCACCGGCCGCCACTATTGGCATTGGTAAATAAATTCATCAAATCCAAAGGAGCAAACCCATGTTAAAGAAATTCACCTCTCATACAACGGAATACAGCCGTATTCTCTCCGCCGCAGTCATCAATTCCAGCTTCCGCAGCATGCTGCTCGCAAATCCTGCCAAAGCCATTCATAGCGGTTATAGCGGAGAAAAATTCAACCTGGATCAGACCGCTCAGAAGCGCATGTCTACCATCCAAGCCACCAGCCTGGCCGATTTTGCCAATCAACTGGCCAACCTCTAATTTAACCATCAAGGAAAATCACCATGAAAAACAATATCGCTAATTTAGCCACCGAACTGCAAGGCACCAAAGGCCGCTTTATGCTCTTCGTGCTGACCATCGCCCTGTTCGTACTCAGCGCTGGCGCTCCCGCCGCCACCATCGGCATCGGCAAGTAAGGTTATTCGGTACCAATTTCCTGCTGGTTGGTTGAAAACCAATCAGACGGTTAATCCATTCACCCCAAAAGGGGCAAAATGGTGCTTGTTAACCGGTTTAAGCGTCAGCTGACTAATGAATGAATAAATTAAAATCGATCAAGTCCATCCTGGTCACCAATACCCGTTCATATGCGGACAGCAACTCGGTAGCGGCAGACCTGGCACAAATGATCGCCCAAACCGGCAAGCGGGTGCTGCTGGTGGATGCCGATATTCACCAGCCGATCATTCACCAGATCTACCAGTTGCCCAACCGGGTGGGATTTTGCGATGTTTTATCAGGAGAACGGTCTGCTTCTGAGATCATTCAATTTAATCCCGACCAGCATATCAGCATCATCCCTAGCGGAAAAAGAAATACCGATGCCTTCCCGCTGGATTTCCAAACGCGTATGAGCGAATTCCTGCAAGACCAAAAAAACGAATTTGACAAGATCATCATTCACGGTCCTCCATTCTTTCATGGCGAAACAGCCGGTTTGGCTGCTGCAGTGGACGGGGTAATCCTGCTGATACATCCCGGATATGCCAAGTCGGAAACGTCCAAAGCCATCATTGAGAAATTCCAGCGCAGCGGAGCAACCATCATTGGCGTGGTAATGCGCAATCAACCCAAACATCCCCTTAACCAATCGGCTTTCATTGACCGCCTGCTTTCGTTTGACAAGGGCATGCGGGTTGCCCCATAAATTATCCTCCTTAATAAATTTCGTTTATATATTCCAACAGCGAGTTACAGACCTGTTCGACTGTATACCTTTCTTAATACATCCCCCCAGGAGAATCCACCATGGACGCGAAAGAACAACAAGCCAGCCTGGAACGCATCAAGGGCATGCTGCTACCCTGGCATACAGCCATCGCCAACCCGGCTGCTGCACAAGAAAAAGTCCTCCAGGACTACCTGAAAATATTTACACAGACTGAATATGGAAGACAGCAACAGGCAGAGAGTATTTCTTCGCTGGAAGATTTCCGCTCAAAGTTTCCGGTAATGACCCATGCCGATTACAAACCGCTCATCGAGCGGGTCATGGCAGGCGAAACGCATCTACTGCTCAATGAAGAACCGGTCGGCTGGGCTATTACGCGCGGAACCACCAAGGGTGAAACCAAGTTCATTCCCATGACAGCCACTGATCTGAAGATGCGCGTTTCAGCCGGGCGGGCGGTGTTGAACTATGCCCTGACTGAGCGGAAATTCGAGATCTTTAGCGGGGTAAATTTAAACCTCAATTTCCCCTCTGTGGTTGGAAAAATCAAGGCCGGAAACCGCGAAGTGGAATACGGTTACAGTTCAGGCATCTACACCAAGCATGTCTCCATAGCCACCCCGGTCCGTTCCGTACCCGCCCAGGAAAAAATTGACGCGCTAGGTGGCGGGCGCACAGTGAAGGATTGGGAGCAAAGGTTTGAATTGGCTTACCAAAAATGCAAAGATTTAGATGTAGCCCTGGTAGGCGGAGTGGCACCCACGGCGATCGAATTCGGGCGTTACTTGCGGAGGAAACACGGCATACTGCCCAAGGGCCTATGGAACACGCGGGTAATGACATTGGGAAGCGTACCGGGCATTAATACCCGCCTGGCATTGGTACTAAATTCCATGTATGGCAAAGCTGCCATCCGAGAAATTTACGGCGCCACAGAGGGAATGTTCGGCCAGCAGATGGATGAAAAACGGGCCTGGGTACCCAATTATGACCTGTTCCTGTTCGAGGTTCAGACTAGCAGAGGGATGAAGATGCTGCACGAGATGAAAGCGGGAGAATGGGGCAGCCTGGTAATTTCCACACCGATTTTGGCGCGTTACAAAATTGGGGACTTGATTCTAGCTTTCCAGCCGCCTTATTTCCGCTGCATTGGACGGGAACACTGGCTGACCCCGTTGAAGTATGCCTGGTACGAATTCAATAGTCTGAATTTTGGGCGTTTGTAAAATAATACCAAAAGAGCGGCATAAAAAATGAATATGTATGCCGCTCTTATTTCTTCAAGAGAATCGATCAGCTCCTGCGGGTGAAACCGCCGATGAGAATGACCAAACCCACAGCAATCAGAATAATGGGCCAGACAACATTCCATCCCATCCAGGGGCTCAAGCCGAGCCCAATGAACACGGCAGCAACGATCAGGCTGCCGCCCAAATGCCGGCGGAAAGCTGGTACCAGCAAACGAACCAATGCCTCAAGCAGGATGATGACCCCGGCACCCAGCGCAATCAGGCTCCAGATGCCCGGTTCGAACATGTCCATTTGGCGCGGGAGAAGATCGTGGTATAACGGCAGGGGTATATTCAGTTTCTCGAGCCAACCCTGATTGACCGCCAGAAACGCCACACCTGCCCAAATAAGGATGAAAGCCCAGGTTACCGTGCTGAGAACATCCCGCTCTTCCACCTTCTCGTCGTGTTTTTGGACTTCTTTCTCCTGCTTTTCATCTTTTTCTTTGATCGGTTGATCTGCCATACTGCCTCCTTAGATAATTAAAATAAATTCTATTTCGGGCACAGGGATAAACTTCAATTCTATTAAATCATATTCCTCTTTTTTGTCCAACAGCCCGAACGATTTGTGTCATTTCATTTACGAATAGCACAGGGAAAAGTTTCCGAAAAATGGAAATTTCACATTGATCAATCAGTGACCAATTGACTTTTTTCAATTTAGTGAACTGCGAAAAAATTCAATCGCCCGTTTGATGAATTGCAGATCACCATCATTCTGAAATGTATGCGGCTGCAGAGGGTAAATAAAACATTCCTCCTGTTTGCCCATTTGCTTCAAGTCAGCACAAAGATCTTGTGACCATTTCACCGGAACCACTTCATCATCCGCGCCATGGTGGATGCTGAGCGGAACACGGATCTCATCCAGGAAATCAGCAGGGGAGATCAACTTTAATGCTGAAGATGGCATGCTGATCTTGTCTTCGCGACGTCCGTCATTGCCGAAATGCACGAGATTTAACACTTCATCGGCGTTGACCGAGGCGTACAGCAGCCCCGAACGAATTTGAGGGTCTACAATCAGCAGGCGCAGGACAATCCCGCCGCCCATGCTATGCCCCCACACGCCAATACGGTCACCATCGGCTTTTTCCAATAATCCGCTGATCCCGCTCTGGGAGCGGATGAGACTGACCAGGTTCAGAATATCGATGGCATCTCCGAAGCCAAATTCATTTTTCCCATCCTGGGACGGCGTGTAGCCGCGCAAATTGGGATTGATGGCAATGAATCCATTTTGAGCCAGGGCGTCGGCATAACGGCGGGTGTACCCCACCGTCTGGTAAACGGCAAAATCTACAGCCCCGTGCAGGAGGATGACAACCGGAAAAGGCCCCTGCCCTTCCGGAATATTCATAAAGCCAAACAAGTTCAGCCCTTCGCTGCGATACTTGAAGAGAAAGCGTTTAAAAACTGCTTCCTGTGAGATCATCCCTTCGTTCTGCAATACACCACCCCCATACTTACGGTTGCTGAGTGTATTGATGTAAAGGTCCTGGTAAGGATCAATCGTGGGGGTCAGGGTGGCGATCTTATCCGGGATAGGCGTGCGTGTGGGGGTTTTGGGAATCGGGGTGGTAGTGGGCGGCTGCGGGGATGGGGAAGGAATCACCTGCACCAACTTAAGCTGTGGATCCGGTAATGCAACGGCAATTGGATCAGTCACACAGGCGGAAAAGACGACCCCTATTAAAATGAGAATGAAGATAATGGAATTATGGTGCAGTTTCTTATCTGGCATTTTTTTCCAGCGAAGCAGCCGCATTGTACGGTAAAGGCAACAAGCGGTCAAGTTACTTTAGTTTTTCTGATTCATATTGGAACGCTGGACGAGGAAAATTCCTGCGAGGCAAATGACCCCGCCAACTGCCTGCAAGGGGGTGGGTACTTCACTGAGAATCCATATTCCCAGCAGGGTGGTCACGACCGGCTGCCCGAGAAGGATGACAGAGGCATGAGCCACTGGCAGCATACCGAGCGCCTGGTTGATCAAAATCCAGCCAAGCACTTGCGAAGAGAAAGCCATGGCAATCAAAAGCAGAAGGGTATTGATGGAGATGGGATGGGCAAGATAACCGACCGCCCCATTAAAGAGCAGAAGGGTCAAGGTCCCAGAAAATGCCAGTATCCAGCTATAGTTTAAGCTGTCCATGCGGGAACGGATGCGGCTGGTAAGCAGCAAGTACAAGCCATAGGTAAAACCACTCAGGATGGCAATCAAATCCCCCAGGCTCTGACTGGAATCAAAACGCATGCTGGTGATATTGATCATCATGGCAGCACCCAGCATGGTAACCAGCAAACCGACCCAGTAAAGCCAACTTTCACGCTTGCCCATCAGCAGCCAGCCAATCAAGCCCACCCAAATGGGGGCGGTGTTATCCAACAAGGTAACCTTGGATGCGGTGGTCATGGTGATTGCGGTTACCTGCAAGGCGGTATTAATTGCGAAAATCACACCGCCAAGCATGGCAATGGCTATTTCTTTTCGAGCGATGTTTTTTGGTTTCTGCCTATTACGGATAAGAGCAGGGACCGTCAGGAAGAAAGTGGCGAAAAGCATACGGTAAAAAGCGATCAGGCTGCCCGGTGCGCTGATAAACTTGACAAAAATCGGCCCGGTGCCGATGCAAAGCACTCCCAAAAAGATGAATCCGTAGGCTTTCTTTTTCTCACTCGTTATCGCCCGGCTGGTTTGTTTTACTGGAGTGACAGTCATGAAATTGCTGCTTTGTGTATGAATACGAAATCGTCAAGACCTGTCTATTGTGTTCGAAAATGGGTGAGGTCTTTTATTGTCTCTTGACTTTCCAGGAGAAAAATCAATCGCTGAAACCGCGCTTTTTCGCTTCTTCCAGGATTTCCGCCGTGGTGGTGGCGCCGATGCGGGTTATTCCCAGCGAGCGGACACGCAGGACGTCATCCAGCGTCTTTACCTTGCCAGCTGCTTTAACCTGCACCGAGGGAGGGCATTCCCGACGCATTAAGTGCAGTACATGGTCGGAAGCGCCGGCATAGGTCATCTGGCCATCCACTTGACGGACGTAGTTGTAACCGGTGGATGTCTTGACAAAGGCAACCGCCAGCTCACTACAAATATGGCAAAGCTGGATGCGCAATTCATCCTGGGCAACATAGTCGGTCTCGAAGATTACCTTAAGCAGGGTTTTGCTCCGGACTGCCACATCGTTAATGGCTTTGATCTCTTGGTGAAGATAATCCCAATCGCGGCTGAGCGCTTTACCAATGTTAATGACCATGTCCAGTTCAATGGCGCCATCAGCCAACGCCAATTCGGCTTCCTGTACTTTGACTTCAATTTTATGGCTGCCGGAAGGAAATCCGATTACCGTGCTGACAAAGACATCCGACCCCTTTAACTGCTCTTTGGCGAGCGGGATGGCATAAGGTTTAATGCAGACCGATGCTACATCGTACTTGCGTGCCAGCTGGCAGCCGGCAATCAACTCCTGGTCGGTCAGGGTGGGGTGTAGCAGGGAATGATCAATCATCTTGGCAATGGCGCGCAGACTCTCAGACATGGGTACCTCGCAATTTTTGTATGTATTCTACTTGATTATTTTATGCTACGAGTATTACTTCTCTTTTTTTTACCTGCCTGAACAATCACCCTTTTTTGTTTTTCACGGCCGGTTTGTGTTTTTTCAACAAATAACGGCTTCAGGGTAAAGGGGTCCAGGCCAGTGTAATACATCAGGGCGGAATAGGTGGAAGGGAGGGGAGTAAAAATCTGCACCTGTTCAGGCAGAATGTGCAGCTCCCGGCTGACAAAGTGTTTCATCCGGCGCATATCTTCCAAACCGCAGCCAGGGTGAGCTGCGATCAAATAATAGGTGAGGAATTGACGCTTGCCAGCCCGGCGAGAATAGTCATCAAAACGGCGTTTGAATTCCAGCAGGTCGGTTGTTCCGGGCTTGCCTATTTTTTCAAGGACAGCCGGTTCGGAATGCTCGGGGGCAACTTTCAATTGCCCGGAAACATGGTTTTCAGCTACCTCACGGATATACGGATCGCCATGGGTTCGATCGGCCAGCACCAGGTCATAGCGAATGCCGGAACCGATGAATACCTTCTTGATGCCTGGGATCTGGCGCAAGCGGCGCAGCAGGTTTATTTGAGCCTGATGATTGGGTTTTAAACCCTTGCATACTAGCGGATAAATGCAGCGTTTATCACGGCAGGCGCCTTTTTCCAGCTTGAGCGGGCACTCAAAACCATACATGTTGGCGGTTGGACCGCCAACATCCAGGATGTATCCCTTGAAATCCGGCAGGGATGCGATCTGCGCCGCTTCCTTCAGAATCGATGCTTCGCTGCGCCAGTGGACGGTACGGCCTTCATGAACGGCAATCGAGCAGAAATTGCATTCCCCATAACATCCACGCTGACTATTTATTGAAAATCGGATGGTTTCAAGCGCCTTTACCTTGCCCTGCCCCTCGTAGTAGGGATGTTGAGCCCGCTGAAAAGGTATTTCATAGTAGGAATCCAATTCTGTCTGAGTCGGATGAGAAACAGGCGGATTATGAATAAGGAAACGGTCGCCATGTTTTTGAGCCAGCCCTTGTGCGGTAAGGGGGTCATTGTTCTGGTAAAAGGTATGGAACATGCGTATGAAAACCATTTTATCCAGACTGACCTGCTCAAAGGATGGCAACTCCAGATAATCCTGCGGCACCATCTTGTCCAGATAACACAAACCACGCAGCTTGTGAACATCCTCGTCAGCCAAGAGCGCACGTGCGAAGGCCAGCACCGATTTCTCAGCCATGCCATACAGCAGATAATCCGCCTTGGCATCCAGGAGAATCGAACGGCGAACGGCATCATCCCAGAAATCATAATGCGCCAACCGCCGCAGGGAAGCTTCCATGCCGCCCAAAACGATTGGGCGCGTGTTCTTGAAATACCGGCGGATGAGGTTGGCATAAGCGATCACCGCCCGGTCGGGACGGCGGCTATTGATGCCGCCAGGGGTGTAATCATCGCTGCGGCGCTTTTTCTTATTGGCGGTGTAGTTGGCCACCATGGAATCCACGCTGCCACCGCTGACCCCCCAGAACAGGCGCGGCTCACCCAGGCGGGTGATATCACTGCCTGAATTTAAATCCGGCTGGGCAATGACGCCCACCTTGAAGCCGGCATTTTCCAGGACACGGCCAATGACCGCAATCCCCATATAGGGGCTGTCTATGTACGAATCGCCGCTGACCAGGATGACATCCAGCTGATTCCAGCCGCGCTGCTGCAATTCTTCTCGCGTGGTGGGGAGGAATTTGGTTTGCATTTGACAAAAGTATTGTAACCCGGGCAGGTTTGCAGTAAAATATATGCGTTTATGCGCATATAAGGATATTCAAGATGAATAAAGAAGAACTGGAAAAAGAAATCCTGTTGCTGCACGAGCGCATTTGTGCCGCGCTGGGTGATCCGACCCGCATCCTGATCTTGTACCTATTAAATGAGAAGGATTTGTGTGTCAATGAAATTTCTGCTGCACTGCAATTGCCGCAATCCAGCGTATCGCGCCATCTGCGCACGCTGCGCGAGCGGCGCCTGGTTTCCACCATCCGCCAGGGGACGCTCATCCAGTATTCTCTGAAAGACCGACGCATAATCCAGGCGCTGGACCTGATGCGTTCCATCCTGGCCACCCAGCTGAAAGCGGAGGCAAAAGTGGCACAATCCATCCAATCCACATCCACAAGGAGTGAAACATGAAAGTCATCATCATCGGCGGAGTCGCAGGCGGAGCCAGCACAGCCACCCGCCTGCGCCGCAACGACGAAAAGGCGGAGATCATCCTGCTGGAACGCGGGGAGTACATCTCTTTCGCCAACTGCGGCCTGCCTTATCACATCGGCGGGGTCATCAAGGAGCGGGAAAAACTGCTGGTGGTCACCCCGCAGACACTCAAGGACACCTTCAATATCGATGCGCGCACAATGCACGAAGCCCTACGCATCGACCGGGAGAAAAAAATCCTTCTTATCCGCGATATGACCAATAACCGGGAATATGAAGAAAGCTACGACAAACTGGTGCTCTCGCCGGGCGCCTCGCCCATCATCCCGCCCGTGGAAGGCGCCAACCTGGAAGGCGTTTTTAGCCTGCGTTCCCTGCCCGATATGGACCACATCAAGACCTTCATCACTGAAAAACACCCCACCCGGGCAGTGGTGGTAGGCGGCGGATTCATCGGGCTGGAAATTGCCGAAAACCTGCAACACCAAGGACTGCAGGTAACCCTGGTGGAAATGCTGGAACAGGTGATGGCACCCATTGATTACGAAATGGCATCCATGGTGCACCAGCACCTGCAATTCAAGCACATCCGCCTGGCATTGGGGGATGGGTTGAAATCCATCCATAAGGACAAAGGCCTTAAAGTAACCCTGCAAAGCGGGGGACAAGTGGAAAGCGACCTGGTCATCCTTTCGGTGGGGGTGCGACCGGAAAACGGGCTGGCCAAGGAAGCCAGCCTGGAGCTGGGTGTGCGCGGCACCATCGTCACCAATGAATTCATGCAGACTTCAGATGCAGACATTTATGCCATCGGTGACGCCGTCCAGGTCACCCACCTCGTCAGCGGTAAAGCCACCTCACTGCCTTTAGCCGGACCAGCCAGCAAACAGGCGCGTATCACCGCCGACCATTTATGCGGCAAGGATGTATCCTACGTGGGCGTGCAGGGTACTTCAATTGTCAAAGTTTTTGACCTGACCGTGGGCAGCACCGGTTTAAACAGCCATCAACTGAACGAGCTGGGGTTGCCATTCCATAATGCCATCATTCACGCCTCCAACCATGCCGGGTACTACCCCGGCGCTTCACCACTGGCATTCAAACTACTCTTTTCACCCGAAGGGAAACTTTACGGTGCCCAAATGGTCGGCCTGGAAGGGGTGGATAAACGCATTGACGTGATCGCCACCGCCATGCATGCCGGTCTGACCGTCTTTGACCTGGAAGAGCTGGAACTGGCCTACGCGCCGCCCTATGGGTCGTCACGCGATCCGGTCAACCTGATCGGGTTCGTGGCGGGCAATATGCTACGCGGTGACCTGAAAACCATCGATTGGAATGTCGTGAAAGACATCCACCCAGACAAGGATTACGTCCTGGATGTGCGTGAACCGGACGAACTGACTCTGGGCAGCCTGCCTGACAGCCACAACATCCCGCTTGGGCAGCTGCGTGAGCGCATGAGCGAAATCCCCCAAGACAAACGCATCGTCGTTTATTGCCAGGTTGGGCAGCGCGGTTATTTTGCCTGCCGCAGCCTGCAGCTGCATGGCTTTGACGCCGTCAACCTGAACGGCGGATATAAGACCTATTCACATGCCATTGACAAGCAATCCAATTTTGACACGTTCGAAAACGTGATCATCACCACACGCGAGGAGATACAGGAGATAGTACCTTTTATGAACACACCCACGACCTCAACGTGGACGCCTGCGGGCTGCAATGCCCCGGCCCGATCCTCAAACTGCAAAATACGGTCAAGGAAGTGAAGCCCGGCGACGTGATCACCATCACCGCCACCGATTTCGGTTTCACCAGCGACGTGCATGCCTGGGCATCCCGCACCGGCAACAGCGTACTTTCCGTGGACACCGAGAACAACGTCATCACCGCCCAGGTCCAAAAAGGAGCCCCAAAAGCCCAAACCAGCACAGCGGTTACCACCAGCCAGGACAAGACCATGGTGGTCTTTTCCGGCGACCTGGACAAAGCCATGGCGGCTTTCATCATCGCCAACGGGGCGGCTGCCATGGGGCACAAGGTAACCATGTTCTTCACCTTCTGGGGATTAAACATCCTGCGCAAAGACAACCCACCAGCGGTGAAAAAGAACTTGATCGAGCATATGTTCGGCTTGATGATGCCGCGCGGGGCAGACAAGCTTTCCATTTCCAAGATGAACATGGGCGGTATGGGCACGGCGATGATCAAATCCATCATGAAAAAGAAGAATATCTACAGCCTGCCGGTGTTGATCAAAACCGCCCAGGAGAACGGGGTGGTCATCCAGGCCTGCCAGATGTCAATGGATATGATGGGCATTAAAAAAGAGGAATTATTGGATGGAATCGATATTGTCGGCGTGGCAACCTTCGTTGCAGCGTCAGACGAATCCAATGCGACCTTGTTTATTTAGATTATCAAATAATAAATTTATAAAGAGCCGGGAGATAAATCCCGGCTCTTTTTCTTTGTAATCTACCAAATCCCTTTGAAAAGGCGAAACCGAACTTTGGAGGCGTATTCAGCATACCCCGGCAATTCAGCTTGCAGGGTTTGGTCCTCCAAACGGGTTCGAACGATGTATAGAATAACCAAAGCAATTATCGGAAAAAATCCCCAGAAGGAACCAAGTATGAGAGGCGTGCCAAGCCAGCTAAAAATGCCGCCGAGATAACCCGGATGGCGCACCCAGCGATAGGGACCGCTATCGCACACGGTGTGACCACGATCGGTTTGGATGCGCACCACCGACGAGAAAAAGCTGTTCTCCACAAAAGCCCAGGTGGAAAGCAGGTAACCGCCAATGAACAAACCAATACCCAGCCCGCTGGCAAACCCGCTCCTCAATACCGGCAAAAAGTCACTCCAGCCAAAACGATGGTCCAGGCCAATCACTGCCATGGCCAGCAAGGGCAGGTAATAAACGATGTATGGCAACAGCTTTTTATCCCACTCCTTGATCCCCTCAGCCGCCAGAAAGCTGGTGCGTTCCCTGGCCAGGTCGGGATTTTTACGAATGGCCATCACACGCGAAATAAAAGTGAATATCAGCACAATGATGCAATACCACCAGCCCTGCTGCCAGCGATAATCGCCGGAAACAATGAGGGGAAGAAAGATAAACAACAGAGCAAAAAGAAAGGAAATGTCCGTTTTTTGAATCATGTTGGTATTCATCTTCTGGTTCCCTCCAACAAGTATTCTATACAATACCTTACGAAAATTCCATTCAAAGTGTTTTGCAAATTTTCAAAACGTAGAAAGTTATCGTAGAAAAACCGCTGTAAGAATGGGAATGGGCCCGGCAGGTATCGAACCTGCGACCAAGCGGATATGCATTTCATGCGTTTTCGGCTACAAAACCTAAACAATCCTTTTGAACTCAAGCCAGGAGCCTAGCGGCACACAATCACTTCCTAGAAGTAGATAAAATACACTAGAATTTCAAAACACTTATTTTCTCAAGAGACGCGCCGCAATTAATCCAAGAACTCCAAACAATATGGCTCCAACAACCCCGCCAATAAACGCAGTTTCAGAATAGGCACTCTGAAGTCCACTTGAATAATTTGATGAATATGTTTCTACAACATGTCTTTCCCAAGAAGTGTAGGTAAGCATTGGCAAAACGATTGAACCTAATAAATATCCACCAACTAAACCAACTATTCCCAAAATCATGTTTAATAGATTCTGATTGCCGAGGTTACTAATTGATTTGGCAACCGCGCCAAAAAACATACCAAGCCTCCTTGGACCTATAACAACGAGACTGATCAATATCAACACAATAACAATTATTAATTCCGGCAATTTAAAAGTCATTCCCATTATTCCTCCAAAAAATACCATATTGTTTTTATGAGGGGATTTAAAACAACCAAAGAAAAAAGGGTTATATTATATTAAGTTAGATAATAAAATATTATACAGGATAAATTGAAAGCTCTCGAAGGCTGACAAAAATAAATTGTTTACAAATTTTGATCCAAATATACAGAATCTTCAGGTTGGATTGAATCAAATAAATGATTAGGTATTGGCGATCTTGAAGAAAATTACTCCGGTAGATTCGGAGTATTTTTTTCATATTGACTTGACCTCAGGGTCAAAATATGGGCCCGGCAGGTATCGAACCTGCGACCAAGCGGTTATGAGCCGCCTGCTCTAACCACTGAGCTACGGGCCCCTGCATGCGGCATTATAACATGAGCTATTCAACTGGATGGCTTACATAAATTATTTCAGTGAAAAATTAAAATTGAAAGAATTTATCAAATCCTTATTTTTGTAAAAACGCTTCACATATTAGCCCAGAAATGAATTCACATTTATTCGATTAAACCTAATTCTGTTTTAAGTGCATTTTTGACTTCAGAAGTAAATGCAGGAATTTCATCAATAAAGAGTCCAATATAAAGGTCGTTCCGTTTTTCAAATAATTGTCCCCACCCGGCAGCACGCAGAAGCGGCCAGGGTCCACCCTGAAGATTCAACCGTTCAGCCACCTTATAGACAGCATTAATGACTTCCTGGTTGGTTTTCTTATTTAAGGCTTCCTTTTGCTTCTGAGCATTCCCGGTAACTGATGCAGGTTGTACAGGTTGTGATGTGGATTCAAGTGGTGTAGTTGGTGTAACTGGTGTAGTTGGTGTGGGTTGCATCGTTGGTGATGCTGGCGCAATTGTTGTGGGAGATATAAAAAATGCGGGGGAATTATTCATATGTGCAATGGCTGCCTTTAAAACAACATCCTCACTGGCAAGCACACTCTCCGCGGTTACATCCAACCTAATGCCAGGTTGAACGCCCTGTCCTTCAAGGAAAATACTGCCATCCTGAGCTAGAAAGCGCCCGGTGGGAATGGTGAAGGTCATGCCGTCAGGCAGCTTGAACTCACCGCGGGCGGTTTCAGCTTCCACGCCGGCGGTGGGGAACTGTCCCATGACCTGCATGCCGGGCACCTGGCTGAAGCCATAGGACTCAATTTCACACGCGCTGTAGCAGAATTGGTCAACCAGCAATACCATCTTATCGAAGCGATACTGGTCCACATTGGGCAGAACGCGGTCACGCGGGCCATCAGGTTCGAACTTGCCGCTCTTGTCGCTGTAATATTCCAGCTGCCCCAGCAGGATTTCCTTATCGTGCAGGAAACCGGCCAGCCCAAGCGGCGAGCCGCCGTAATTGTGGCGCATATCAATGATCAGCCCAACGATGGAATTGTCGCTGAAGGTCTGTAGAGCGCGTTGGAAGATGCGCACCAGCAAACCCAGGTCATCATAGTTGGAATTGACCTTGATGTAGCCAATGCCTTCAGGTAGGATTTTATATTCGGTGGGCAGCACATTCGAGTCCCGTTCACCGCCCATATAGGTGGCAAAGAGACTATCTAATTCATAAATAGCGGTCAGGGATACCTGGCGGGATTCCCCACCCGGATTGGCAAAATCCACGCTGACTGTTGCTTCCAGTGGCGCGCGGGTGAGCATGACCGCCTGTTCGTAACGCAGGCCGAAATCGGTGGATTGCGGGCTGAGCGGCTGCACAGCAGCGATCGCGCTGGCAATTGGTTGACCATTGAAGCGGCTGACCACTGCGCCAAGCTTAATGCCAGCCAGGTCAGCAGGTGAGCCGGGTTTGACATACACCACAACCACCTGTCCATTGGTCAGTTCGCGCACAGAAAAACCAAAACCACCCAAGATGGTCTTTTGGTTGTAAAGCTGTTGATTGCGCCCGCCATCCAAACCCACATGGCCGTCATTGAAAGCCATCTCCAACTGGCGCAAGGCCAGGTAAAAGGCATAGGAATCCCGCTTCTGCTGGGCGTCCTGCACCTGGGGTAATAATTGGCTATAGAGGGAATCCCAATCCGGGAATTTGCCAGGAATGCCATTGAAGGCGTATTCCTTGCGCATCTTGGCGAACATCGTTTCAAACGCTTCGGTGTAGGAGAGCGCCGAGTAATCCTTGACGGTGATATCCTCGGGTTCATAAAGGGTCATTTCCGCCTGGCGCTCGCGCTGGATGGCAAAGGGAGCTCTATCCAGGTCGATGACCGAGTAGCCGGCCGGGACTGACATAAGTGGATCATCGGCAGTGAAAAGCAAGCCATCTGTGCCAAAGCCGGAGGGGAATTGCTGGGTGTTATCCGGCGCCCAAATAAGCAATTTGCCGCCGGTGATCTCATCCTTGTTTTCCGTATCCGCTTTTACCGAAGCCAGGTAAGCCGGCCAGCCAAACGAGCGGTCGTCCCCTTCTGAATAAGGCCCGCCGGTCAGGTTGGGTGAATAGGTAAGGGCAAAGACCTGCACGCCGGCATCCTGGCGCCCATCATGGTTGACATCGTTGAGCAGCCCTTCCGGCAGGATGGGCAGCGACAGGCGGAACGTGCCGGTATTCTTTTTCTTGTCCACGCTCATGAAGCCGAGCACCTGGCCATTGACCGGCAGCTCCCACAGCTTGTCCCGCTTGACAAAACCGGTCAGGTCATTGATGGCAACCGCATGCTCGACATAATAGGTTTCCACCACAAAATCGTTGGTGTAAGAAAATCTCCCGGTCAGCACAAGCGGACCTTCACCTGACGCCAGGATGGCATCCGTGAGGGATGGAGCAGGTTTGGGCTGACAGGCGGCCAGCAGGGTAGCTGCAAAGACAGCCAGCAAAAAAAGTTTGCGGATGGTTTTCATTGTTATCCTCGAAACGTTCTTGATAATTCAGTCAGTATATTTAATTAAGGATATCACATTGATTAAAAAAATAAGAGCAGGAAAGGGTTCCTGCTCCACAGGAGCGGGTAACGAGGCTCGAACTCGTGTATGTAGCTTGGAAGGCTACCGTTCTACCACTGAACTATACCCGCGGGGGTTAATATTTTACCATTTTTCATTTTTCAAAGGCCATTTAAATAAATGAGGGAAAGCTGCTCACAACTGTATGAATACAGTTCAAAGCCTAAAAGTAGGCTGCCAAGAGCTAACCTTCCCTCCAACATCATATTACATCGAATTGCGAGCGATTTCAAGCGCCATCCATGGCCACCTCACAAACCATTACTGTATAATCACCAGGCATGAAAGTTCACAACCAAATCCTGCAAATCCTCAAATCCCGCCAGACCTGGCGCGACCTGGCTTTCATCTTCCTGGGTGCATTGGTGCAGGCATTGGCGATGCGCCTTTTTCTTGTGCCGGCGCTGCTGGTGAGCGGCGGCATCAGCGGAGCAGCCCAGATCATCAATCACTTTACCGGTTGGCCGATCGGCGTGATGGTGCTGGTGGGCAACATCCCGCTCTTCCTGATCGGCTGGCGCTACCTGGGTGGGGTGCGTTTTGCCCTGCGCACAGCCGCGGCGATTTTTCTCTTTTCAATTCTCACCGACCTGCTGGCTTATTTCATCCCGGCGCAGGGCATCACCGATGACCTGGTGCTGAACTGCCTGTACGGCGGACTGATGCTGGGAGCCGGGCTGGGGTTGGTCTACCGCGGGCGGGGAACCAGCGGCGGCAGCGACGTGCTGGGGCGCATCCTCAACCACTATCACGGCATGTCCATCTCGCAGGCATACCTGGTCACCGATGCAGTGGTGGTGCTGGCCAGCGGGTTTGCCTTCAACTGGGAGCGGGCGCTGTACGGCTTAATTGTCATATACGTCAGCGGGCTGGCGGCGGAATTGACCTCGGAAGGGATGAGCGTCTACCGCATGGCGCTGATCGTCACCAGCCGGGCGGATGAGATCAAACAGCAAATTTTTGAGCAGCTGGAGCGGGGGGTGACCATCCTGCCAGGCACGGGCGGCTATACCAACCAGCCGCGCCCGGTGCTCTACTGCGTCCTCACCCGGGCAGAGATCAACATTTTGAAAACCATAGTCAGTGAAACCGACCCGCAAGCGTTCATGATCATCGGGCAGGCCAACGAAGCGCTGGGGGAAGGTTTCCACCCCTTACGTAAGAACTAATCTTTTTTATTTTACAAAACGCAGAAGGACACCAGCGCTCAAGCCCAATTGACCCAGGTGATAAAGGATGCGCACCAGCAATTGCCCATTGGGGACTGGCTGAATGAAGCGGTTGGCTGATAGGAGTGCGTCCGAGGTAAAGAAGAGCATACCGCCGGTTGCTGCCAAAGCAGCCGCTGCTGATGGCCATTCCGGCTGGGCAATGGTGAGAATAGCAAAAAACAGCATCAAGCTGATGGCCATACTGTAAATAAAGCAAGGTATGACCAGTTGTTGTTGCACATGGCTCCGTACAACACTTTTACGCAAATTGCTAAAAAGAAAGTTGCCAATAAGTAGCACTGATAAGGCTATCACTACAAGAGGCAGGCCATCCACCTGCGAACGGGGGAAAAAGCCGATCACATAACATACCTGTGCCGCCAGAAAGGTGAACAAGCCGTAAATAAAAAATCGGTCGGGAAACAGAAGTAATACATCTCCAGCCAGTGAGAAAATAAGTGCCAGCCCAAACCAGAGTGGTGCCGCCTGCCAGCCGCGCTGCGAGGTAAACCAGAAGATCAAACAAAGTAACACCGCGGGTTTGGTGAGGAAATTCCAGCGCAGCTTTTTCAACCAGAGCGCCAGCCAATCCATTACTGCAAAACACAAGGCCAGGAAAAACCAGCCGTTCAGCATGGTCAACCCTCCCCTTCAACTTCAAAGCCCATCTGACGAAGCATGCGCGGGTCATTGCGCCAGTTGCGACTGACCTTGACGCGCACCTCCAAAAAGACCCTGCGCCCACTCATTTCCTCAATGGACTGGCGGGCACGCATACCGATCTTTTTCAGCATTTCCCCGCCGCGGCCAATGACAATGCCCTTCTGTGATTCCTTCTCAACGAACAGGGTGGCAGCAATGAAAGCGACCTGGTTTTCGCGTTCCTTATATTCATCCATGCGCACGGCCAGGGCATGCGGCACTTCATCGCGCAGGTTTTCCAGAGCCGCCTCACGGATCAGGTCGGCAGCGATCTGGCGTTCAAAAAAATCCGTGACCTGGTCAGGCGAATAGAATGCTTCGCCTTCCGGCAGGCGCCGCAGGATCTCATCTTTTAGTTCTTTCAGCCCGGAACCGTTCAGTGCAGAAATTTGAATCGGGAGGGCGCCTGGCAGCAACAAAGTAAAATCCCGTTCTCTTTCCTCCAGATTTTCCCCAGCAAGCAGGTCCACCTTGTTCAGCGCCAGAATGATGGATTGATGGACCGACATCTTTTTTAACTGGACGGCAATCATGTCATCCTCTTCCGTTGGCGGCTGGCTGGCATCGGTGATCCAAACGATCACGTCCGCCTCCTGCAGTGTTGCCTGGGCAATGACGTTCATTGCCCGTCCAAGGGCATGGTGCGGCTGATGTATGCCGGGTGTGTCCATGAAGATAATCTGCCCCTGCTCCAAAGATAGAATGCCCAGCTGCCGTTGGCGGGTGGTTTGCGGGCGGGGTGAGACAGCAGCGATCTTCTGCCCTAGCAGGGAATTAATGAGCGTTGATTTGCCGACATTGGGGTGCCCGATCACCGCCACAAAGCCCGCCCGATAGGTTGATTTTTGGGTATTTTGTGTCACTTCATCTTATTATATAACGTAGGGTAATCGTAGGGTAAGCGTCAAGTAAAATAGAAAATATTCCCTATAATAAAAATTGAGGGCGACTTCTCTTCATCTTCTCCTCCTTTTACGAGAGCTGGATCGGCGATTCCGGCTCTCAAATTTTTAAGCCGTGATACACTATTAAAAGCATCCTGATCCAAGAGAAAGTCCTATGTCATCAACTGAAACCCATCCCATTGAAATCGGTGGCGTGCACCGTGAACTGCGTTTGTTTGAGGTCAGCCCGGGATTGAAAATCGCCATATTGAATATCCTCGGGGATACAGAACTGGTAGCCGCGGCGGCAAAAGCATTGGCAGCCAAACTGGACCTGAATTCTTTTGATACGCTGGTGACGGCGGAATCCAAGAGCATCCCGCTCATTCACATGCTGGCAGTCGAAACTAAAAAGCCCTATGTTGTGCTGCGCAAGCAGTACAAGGTCTATATGGGTGACGCCATCCAGGCAGAAACACTCTCCATAACGACGGGCAAGCCGCAGATGCTGATTCTAGATGAAAAGGATATCGGCCTGCTAAAAGGCAAACGGGCTGCCATCGTGGATGATGTCATCAGCACCGGTTCAACACTGGAAGGCATGCGCACCATTATAGAGAAAGCCGGCGCCACGGTGTCTGTGGTGACCGCCATTTTCACCGAGGGTGTCCCGAAACACTGGGAACAGGTGGTTGCACTGGGCAACCTACCGCTCTTCAAGTCATAAGATTCTCAGACAGCCGCCACAAATCAGCGGCTGTTTTTATTTCATCTTTTCAACATAAGCCCCGCGGCTGGCCTGGCATTTATAGACTTCGGCTTCGCGCGAGTTTTCTGCTAAATATCCCTGCTTGAGAGCTGCAATGAATTCGTCCGCCAGATCAGCTTCACCAGGTTGACCGTGCAGCCACCAAATCCCGCCCCGGTCAAACGGGCACCCAGGCAGCCCGGCAACCTAATGGCTATATTGACCAGGGTGTCCAATTCAGGGCAGCTAACTTCATACAAATCACGTAGGGAGAAATGACTTCTTCCCATCAACCTGCCAAATGTAACAGCATCATCCTTTAATAAACATTCAGACGCTTCTTTTACCCTTTCAATCTCACAGACCACATGTCTTACACGTTTGTATATTTCAAATGGAAGGATATCGTGATTCGGTTCAATTTTATCAGGAGTAACATCACGTAGTGAATGGATATACGGCAATCGCAATTTCAGTAGTTCCACTGCCTTTTCACAAGCGGCGCGGCGGTCATTGTACGCCGAAGCCGCCAATTCACGGCGCACGCCTGAATCCGCCACCACCACGGCCGTGCCGGATGGAAGCGGCAACGGCCTCCATTCGAGTGGACGGGTATCAAACCAGAGGGCATGCAGTGCCACGCCATGGGCGCTGGCAAATTGGTCCATTAATCCGCAATTGACCCCCACATAATGATTTTCCGCCTGCTGGCAGATTTTTGCCAGGGTCATGCGGTCGGTTTCCCAGCCACCCAATGCCTGCCAGGTCACCGCAAAAGCCATTTCCACGGCAGCGGAACTGCTCAAGCCCGCACCGATGGGTACGGTTGAAGAAAAAACGGCATCCAAACCACTCACTGAATATCCCTTGCTGACCAAAACCCAGGCTACACCAGCTGGGTAAAGCGCCCAGCGTGGGAGGGGTTTTCCTTCCATATCAACTCTATCTGCAAGATTCTTCAGTTTGAACGAAGTGTTTTCATTCAAGTCCAATGCGGTCAGATGAATCTCATCATCTATTCTTGGGCGGGCAACCAGGTTGACACGGCGGTCGATGGCAATGGGTAAAACCACACCACCGTTGTAATCCACATGTTCCCCGAGCAGATTCACTCTGCCGGGCGCCGAAGAAAGAATGGTTGCATCCGGGAGCAGGGATAAGAATCCTAGCTGCATCAATCATCATTCTTCCTCACCCCCAGATCAGATTTTTTGTGCATGGGTCATCTTTTTGATTTCCCTTTCACGGCGCAAGGCTTGTTGCCGATCCTGATATTGTTCACAATAGACCAGATGCACCGGCAGACGGCTGCGGGTATAACGGCTTCCTTTACCGGATTGGTGCTGCCACAAACGCCGGGCTGGATCCACGGTCCAGCCGCAATAAAAACTGCCATCCACACATTTCAGCAGATAGCAGTAAGTGTTCATGTTCTTATTTCACCAAAATAAAGATTCTAGGGCATCTTTTTGGATTGAAGAGCTCCACGCTTGCTCAACCAATCGAAATATTCATCACGCAGATGACTGAACTTCTCCTGGAGTTTCTGGCTGTCACCCGACTCAATTAGGGCAGCCAAATCGCTCAGTGAGCGCCCCAGATTTGCCATCACCCGTAGGGAATTTTCGCGGTTGGCAACCAGTAACTCGGCAACACTATCCGGTGAGAATGAATCGAGCAAACTCAGCATACCCGCCAATTCAGAGCCGGCCAATTGGCTGGCATCCCGCCAGCCGGGTTCATGCAAAACCTCGTCCATCAACGCGGCAGCGGTGAAATGAGGCAGAATGTAAGTGAGAGTTTGCAGCCCGTCCACTTCAGCCATATCGGCAAAAAATGGTTCAGCGCCCAGCAGACGGGCAATATCAGTTGCTATTTCGATTATCGCTGGTGGCAGGTCTGCCGGATGACTGATGAACATGCGGCTGTTTTCAAAAAGATCAGCATGAGGTAAGGTATCCTCTGGGAAGTGTAAATATTTGGGATTTATCGCGGGTGTGAGGGCAATAAAATGAAGCGGGATTTCGGTTTCCTGTTTAGTCAGTAAAGCTGCGGCAGCTGGAAGGCAGGAAAAATAGAGTATGACCGCATCTTTCTTGATCCATTTTTTTATTTTGCCAAGAGTATCCCTGACTTCACCTAATGGCTGGGTCAGCATCAGTAAATCGGCGGTTTTAACTGCATCCTCCAATCTTGATGGCAGTGCAGAAAAAGCGTTCATTGCACGGACCCTCTTCATTATTACAGGGTCACCATCCCAGCCAGTCACTGAGGAATATTTTCCTTTGGGGGTTAACGCCAAGCCAATGGATATGCCAATGCGGTCAAGACCAAGTATGGCCAGATTGGTTTCCATCTTCACATCCCTAGCAACAAATTAGAGAGGAATAAAATTGCCGGCTGTAATACCTGGCGCACCAGATTGAAACCAAGCATGGGCGCGACCATTAACAAAAATACCAGAATGAGCATGCCGTATTGATATCCAATCCGCTCCCATTTCTCCGCCAGGTCCGGCGGAAGCAGAAAGGATAAGATTTCGTGCCCATCCAGGGGCGGGACAGGGATGAGATTGAAAATCATCAAGCCCAGATTGGTGATCAGGAAGTAATACAGGAACATGAAGGGGGTGGGCAGGATGTTCGCGGAGGCAAATTGGGGCGGAAATAAATTAAACCGCAAAGGGATGGCCGCCAGGACAGCCAGGAGGAAATTTGCCAGGGGACCGGCGAGAGAAACGAGCAGCATGGCGGTCTTGCCGGAGCGGCGGATGGTGAATGGATTGACCGGCACCGGTTTTGCCCAGCCAAAACCGACAAAAACCAACATAAGACTGCCAATGGGGTCGAGGTGAACCAGGGGATTGAGCGTCAATCGCCCGGCGCGTTCCGCGGTGTCATCACCAAAGCGCTTTGCCATCCAGGCATGGGCAAATTCGTGAAAGGTCAACGCCACCACCAGGGTAATGATGGCAGAAATGAGGGATTGGGGGGATAAACTCAACATTTGATTAATCGGAACTCGTTTTACCTGTCAGATAGGCGGATTATAACATGGGTTATAATCCTGCCATGCTGCCGGACTTGAGACTGGAAGATATCATCCAGATGAAAAAACCCCATCCATGCGGCAGTAACACCTGGAGAGTCGTGCGGCTGGGCGCCGACATCGGTTTGGAATGCAGCCAGTGCAAACACAGGGTGATGCTTTCCCGCCGCGAACTTTCCCACAAGATGAAAAAGAAAATCAGCAAGGAAACCGATGCCCACCAAGACTAATCGAAAACCCCACATTCTATTTCTCTTTGCCGATACCGGCGGTGGACACCGCAGCGCTGCTGAAGCCATCATTGAAGCATTTGGGTTGGAATTTCCGGGTCGCTTCACCACCGAAATGGTGGATTTTTTCAAAGACTACGCCCCTCCCCCCCTCAACCTGGCAGGACCCACCTATCCCGCCATGTCCAAGATGACCACCCTGTGGGAGTTGATGTTTAAAGGAAGCGATAATGTGGCGCGTATGAGGCGCGTATATTCCACCCTGTGGCCTTATATTCGCCTGCCCCTTTACCGCTTGATCCGCAAACATCCCTGCGACCTGTTCATTTCAGTCCACCCGCTGGTAAACGAACCGCTTTTGCGGGCATTGAAAAATAAAAAGAACAGCACACCTTACATGGTGGTGGTGACCGACTTGGTTTCCACGCATGTGGCCTGGTTCAATAACAAATCCAGCAGGGTGATCGTGCCAACCCGCCAGGCAGTCACCAGTGCACGGCTGGCTGGCCTTGAAAAGAACAAGATCCAGGTTATCGGCCTGCCGGTTGCCGATAGATTCTGCCACCCGGCCAAAGACCGCACCGCCCTTAGAAAAAAGTTGGGTTGGCCGGTTGACCTGCCCATTGTCTTGATGGTGGGAGGTGGCGAAGGCATGGGTCCGTTGGACAAGGTTGCCCTGGCCGTGGATGAAGCCCGGCTGCCCTGCGCTGTGGCAGTCATCGCCGGAAAAAACAAGCGCATGAAAAAACGCCTGGATAAACACAACTGGAATATTCCGGCTTTCACCTACGGTTTCGTGAAGGAAATGCCTGATTTCATGCAGGCTGCAGATATCCTGCTCACCAAAGCAGGTCCCGGCACCATCAGCGAGGCGTTCATCGCCGGATTGCCCATCATCCTCTACCATCGGGTCCCCGGTCAGGAAGAAGGCAATGTATCGTATGTCGTTGATGAAGGTGCGGGTGTCTGGGCACCTGAAGTGGAAGATATCATTTCCACCCTAACGGACTGGCTTCAGAACCCGCAAAAACGCAACAAGGTCGCACAGACAGCCGCGCGGCTGGCCAGGCCGCAGGCCTCGCGGGAAATTGCCCGCCAGGCTGCCTCATTACTGGATATTCATCCCTGAAATCATCCTATTTGACATGCCGATATTGAAGGAAAATTCCTTTGAATTCATCAGCCGCAGTCCGGAACAGACCAAACGTATCGGAGCACGCCTGGGCAGCCAATTAAACAAAGGCGATGTGATTTGTCTGTATGGGGAATTGGGGGCAGGGAAAACAACTTTTGTTCAAGGATTGGTGCAGGGATGGGGATCCAGCGACATGGTTACCAGCCCAACCTTTGTGCTGATCAACCAATATCGCCGCCCGGATGGGAGCGAAATCCACCACCTGGATGCGTACCGCCTAAGAGATGAGGGAGAAGCAGAGGTGCTTGACCTGGATGGTTTGATCGATCAGGGCATCCTCCTAGTTGAATGGCCGGAGAGGATTGAAAAAGCATTGCCGGATGAAAACTTATTGATTGAAATGTACTGGATTGCCGATGAACAAAGACGTCTGGTCTTTCTTCCGCATGGACAGCGAGGTGTGAGCCAGGCGGAAAAGCTTCGCCAGGAAATTTACCGGGAGCAAGTATGATTCTCGCCATAGACACTTCCACCAGTTGGCTCGGTATTTGCCTGTATGATGAACCATTGGTACTGTACGAGCGAACATGGAAAACAAAACGCCGACACACGGTTGAATTGGCTCCAGCCGTAGCGGTCGCATTGGAGGAAAGTGGAGTCACATTCGACCAGCTGAAAGGCTTGGCAGTGGCTCTTGGACCAGGTTCTTTCACCAGTTTGCGCATCGGGTTAGTTTTCATCAAGGGGCTTGCCTTTGCGCGGCACCTGCCGGTTGTAGGAATACCCACGCTGGATTGCCTGGCTTATTCCCAGCCGGTAAGCGATAAACCGTTGGTCTGTGTTCTTCAAGCTGGCCGCGGAAAACTGGCAGCCGCCGATTACCATGCTGTCAATCAACAATGGGTCAGCGACAACCCTTGCCGGGTATTGACCGCCAAGGAGCTGGTCGCTCAAATTGAATCACCCACCCTCGTTTGCGGTGAATTGGATGCAGAAGAGCGGCGCACACTGGCAAGAAAATGGAAAAGCGTGCTTCTGGCATCGCCTGCCAACAGTATTCGCCGCCCCGCCTTCCTGGCTGAGCTGGCCTGGCAGCGATTCAATGCCGGGAAAACGGACGATCCGGTCACTTTGTCGCCCATCTATTTACATACAGGCGATCCCATACTTTCCTAGCGCTTTTTCCAGGATGGATAAAATATCAGGGAAGAATTACAATAATTAACTGAGGTTTAATGTCCCTTCTTGAATCCAAGCAACAATTGACCGATATCGCCCAGGAGATCCAGGCCTGTTCCAAATGTGGTCTTGCATATACACGCAAGAATGTGGTTCCTGGTGAAGGTCCGGCTAATGCCGAGCTGCTTTTCATCGGGGAGGGCCCGGGTTTTTATGAAAATGAACAAGGGAGACCTTTTGTTGGCCAGGCAGGCAAATTCCTGGAGGAATTACTGCATAAGGTGGGTTTAAAAAGGGAGGATGTTTTCATCACCAATGTGGTCAAGTGCCGCCCACCCGGCAACCGCGACCCACAGGATGAGGAATTGACCGCCTGCCGTGATTACCTTGAACGGCAAATCAAAGCCATCCAACCGCGCATCATCATCACCCTGGGGCGACACTCCATGGCACGCTATTTCACAGACGCAAAAATCAGCCTGATCCATGGAAAGATGGTCATCATTAAAGGTCAGATGATCGTTGCCATGTATCATCCAGCCGCCGGTTTGCATCAACCCAACCTGAAACCTGCCATCGAAAAGGATTTTCTGAAACTTCCGGAATACATCCTAAAAGCCCGCACCATGACCATACCCGCAAGCAATACCACTAATAACACATCGCCTGCCGATGACCATCCGGATGCGACCCAATTAAACCTCTTTTAATGAATCATAAGGATGAAAAATGGACCATGCCGCCAGCTTAATTAAACACTTTGAAGATAAATCTGCCAAAATATCCATTTTGGGGCTTGGCTATGTCGGATTGCCTCTGGCCGTGGTTTTTGCCGAAGCCGGTTTCCATGTTACCGGGATTGACCCCATTCCGGAAAAAATGGAAATGCTAAACCGTGGTGAAAGTTACATCATGGACATTCCCTCGCCAAAAATCAAGCAATTGGTTACCAGTGGCATGCTGAAAGGCACTACTGATTTTTCAGTGCTCAGAGAAATGGATGCTGTCAGCATCTGCGTGCCCACTCCACTACGCAAAACCGGAGACCCTGACCTTTCTTTCATTATTACTGCTACGGAATCACTCAAGAAATATATCCATGCCGGGATGGCAGTAATCCTGGAATCCACCACCTATCCCGGAACCACGCGGGAACTGATTCTCCCGAAACTTGAAGAGGAGAGTGGATTAAAGGTGGGGGTTGATTTTTTCCTGGCATTTTCGCCGGAAAGGGTGGACCCCGGCCGAAAGGATTTCACTACTTACAACACTCCCAAGGTGCTGGGCGGTATGACCACCAAATGCCTGGAGGTGACCACCGCCTGGTATAAACAAGCCATCCAAACCGTCGTGCCGGTCAGTTCCGCTGAAGTGGCAGAAATGACCAAGATACTGGAAAATACCTTCCGCATGATCAACATCGGATTGGTGAACGAGATGGCCATCATGTGTGACCGGATGGGGATAGACGTATGGGAAATAATCGAGGCCGCCAGCACCAAGCCATTTGGTTACATGAAATTCCTGCCTGGGCCCGGCCTTGGGGGGCACTGCATCCCCATCGACCCACTTTACCTGTCGTGGAAACTGAAAACCTACAATTACTCGGCGAGGTTTATCGACCTGGCCTCTGAGATCAACGTCAATATGCCCCGGTTCACCGTGGGAAAAATACAGGATGCCCTCAATCAGCACACCAAATCACTCAAGGGCAGCCGGGTGTTGGTACTGGGAGCTGCTTACAAAGCCGATATCGACGATGTGCGCGAATCACCGGCACTGGACATCATCCACCTGCTCAGGCAGAAAGGCGCCATGGTCACTTACCATGATCCTTACATTAAATCCGTCGCCCATAATGACTGGAAAATGGACAGCATTAATGACTACATAAAAGCAACCAGTGAGGTTGATTGCGTGGTGATTGTCGCCAACCACAAGGCGTATGACTATGATGCAATTCTGCATAATGCCAAATTGATTGTTGACACACGCAATGCGCTGGGCGCCAGGGGACGCAATAATCCGAAGGTTGTCAGGCTTTAATGGCTGATTATCTGGTCACAGGCGCAGCAGGTTTCATTGCCTCGCGGGTATGTGAATTCCTGCTCAATCAGGGTCACCGGGTTGTTGGGGTTGACAACTTCGATTCCGCCTATGATATCCGCCTGAAGGAATGGCGTCTAAATCGGCTGACCAGCCACAAAGCCTTTACCTTCCACCGCAAGGATATTTGCAATCGGCCAGTTTTGGAAAACATTTTCAAAAAGACACCAAAACTGGATGCGGTCATCAACCTGGCAGCCAAGGCGGGTGTGCGCGATTCGGTTTTGGATCCGTGGTCATATTACGATACCAACCTGACCGGAACCCTGAATCTGCTTGAGCTCTGCCAGCGTAACGGCATTCCAAAATTCATCCTGGCGTCCACTTCTTCGATTTATGGCAACAATGCTCCCTACCCCACCCCGGAAAGTGCTGACAGCAACCTGCCGCTGCAGCCATACGCAGCCAGCAAGAAAGCAGCCGAGGTGCTATGTCACAGTTACCATTATCTGTATGGTCTGGATGTTACCGTGGTGCGGTATTTTACCGTGTATGGACCAGCCGGCCGGCCGGGCATGTCCATGTTCCGCTTCACGCAATGGATCAGTGAAGGCAAGCCCGTCACCATCTACGGGGATGGCAGGCAGACGCGCGGTTTTACTTACCTGGATGATATTGCCAGTGGGACCATCCTGGCGCTCAAGCCACTTGGATACGAAATCATCAACCTGGGCGGACACCAAACCATCGCCATCCTTGACCTGGTACAACGCCTGGAGGACATCATTGGCAGGAAAGCCGTGATCGAGCATGAACCTGCCCAGAAAGCGGACATGTCCGCCAGTTGGGCGGACACCAGCAAAGCCAGACAGCTGCTGGATTGGCAGCCCAGGATGACCCTGGAAGAGGGTTTACCGATCCTCGTCGACTGGTATAGGGACAACCGCAGCTGGGCCAGCCAGGTGGATACCAGGGGATGAACTTTCTGGAAAAAATCAGACAGGACTGGAAAGAAGATCCACTCCTGCAAAAAGTGGTTAAAAATTCCGGTTACCTGCTCAGCGGCAATATGTTTGCCATGTTGCTCAGCATGGTGCAAAGCGTTTTTGCCGGACGCCTGCTGGGTGTGGTGGGCTTTGGCATTATCGGGACTGTGACAGTTTTTGCCTCCACTATTAACCGCCTGCTATCCTTCCGAATGAATGAACTGGTGGTCAAATATTACGGCGAATCCCTGCGCCTTCGCAAAATTAAGCGGGCTGCCGCGGTCATCAAAGCTGCTGCCCTGGCGGAAGCCGTCAGCGCCATCCTCTCTTTTTTAATCCTGGTCATCTTTGCCCCATTGGCTGCACAGCATCTCGCTGAAGATGCAGCCCTCGCCCCATATTTCATCTTGTATGGCACCATCATCCTGGCCAATCTGACCTATGAATCCGCGACCGGCATTCTCCAGGTGAATGGCCGTTTTAAGAACCAGGCGGTCATCAACGTGGCAGCCAGCCTGCTCACCGCTTTCATCATTGCCTGGGCATTTCTGACCCGCAAAGGTTTACAAGAGGTTCTGGTTGCATATGTTGCCGGGAAATTCGTGCTCGGTATTGGAACTATGGTGCTCGGATTCAAAGATGTGGGACGCGCTTTGGGAAGCGATTGGTGGAGAACATCCTTTAAACACCTGCCGCCCATCAAAGAACTGTTCCAATTCGCCTTCAGCACAAACCTGAGCAGCACCATCATCATGCTGGTTCGCGACAATGAGGTTTTATGGATCGCCTACTTCCTGACACCGCTGGAGGTCGGGTACGCTAAAACTGCTCTTGCTCTCATCAACCTGGTGCAGATGCCCATCACACCCTTAATCAGCACCACGTACCCGGAAATTAATCGGACCATCGCAGATAACAATTGGAAAAAGTTAAAGAAATTATTAAAAAGGGTAACCATGATTTCCGGCGCTTGGACCATCCTGACCGGACTGGGATTGGCCATCGCCGGCCGCTGGTTGCTCAGCTTTTACGGCCCGGATTTCCTGCCGGCATACATGCCGATGCTCATATTCCTTTCAGGGCTGGGTTTTTCCAATATCTTTTTTTGGAATCGGCCATTTCTTTTATCCCTTGGCTTGCCGCTTGTCCCCTACCGCATCAGCCTGTGGTGCGGTTTGGCAAAGATCGCCCTGGCATTCCTGATGGTGCCGAGATTGGGCCTCAATTTTGAAGCGTTCCTGCTCTCTGCCTTCTTCGTTGTTTCCATTACCCTGATCATCCTGCGCGGGATGGCGGAGGTGCGAAGACGGGAACTTCAAACAAGCGGAGCCAGCCAATGAAAATAGCTGCCATCAGCACCTCCTGCATTCCTTCCAACACGGCCAACAGCATCCAGGTGATGAAGGTCAGCCAGGCACTTCGCCAGCTGGGACCAGAGGTAAAACTCTTAACCCCCTGTTTTAAAACAGCCGGGTGGAAAGAACTGGCTGAACAATACGGTTTAACAACTTCTTTTGATATTGAGTGGTTAAGTTACAACCGGTATCTGAAACAGTACGATTTTTCCTGGAAATCAATAAAGATGGCTTCGGATTGGAAAGCGGATGTCATCTACACCTGGGCCTTGCAGGCAGCCGCTTTGAGTGCAATGAAAAACAGGCTGACCGTGATGGAATTCCATGATTATCCAATGGGTTCATTGGGGCCATTATGGTTCCGATTATTCATCAAAGCACCTGGCAAGAAAGTCATCCTCACTACCACCAGGAGTCTGGCGGTTGGCCTTTGCGCAAAGTACGGCATTGAACTACCTGAAAAGAATCTCCAGATTGCACCAAATGGAACTGAACTGGAAAGGTACGAGGGTCTGCCTGACAGCCGAAAAGCCCGCCGGGAGCTTGGGTTGGAAGAGAATTTCACCATCCTTTACTCAGGGCATTTTTACCGCGGGCGGGGAATGGACTTGATGGTTGGACTGGCGCGTTCATTGCCGCAGTTTCAATTCCTTTGGGTGGGTGGGCAGGAAAAAGACCTCGAACCCTGGAAAATCCAACTGGCGGATATGGGGATCAGGAACGTCATAATCACCGGTTTCATTGCCAATGCCCGCTTACCGCTCTACCAGGCAGCCGGTGACGTACTGCTCATGCCCTACCAGCGCGAAATTTCCGGCAGCAGCGGCGGGAATATTGTGAATGTCATCAATCCAATGAAAATGTTTGATTACCTGGCTTCGCGGCGGGTCATCCTGGCCAGCGACATCCCTATTTTTCATGAAATCCTCAATGATCTAAATTGTGTTTTCTGCCAGCCAGAAGACACGGCTGCCTGGTCGCGTGCCATCCTTGACCTGGCTGCCGACGATGAGAAAAGGAAGAAATTGGCTGACTTTGCCTTCCAGGATGCTACCCGTTACTCCTGGACCAATCGGGCCAAACAGACCCTGCTAAAAATTGAAAAACTGCAAGCTGAATAGCAATGAAGCGTAATGCTTTTTCCTTTCCAACACCCTGGGTAATACCCACGTTGCTGATGACAGCCGCTCTCATCGGATGCGGAACTGCTTTCCTTAATCCGGGCAACCTGCCATGGCAAGCATTTTTTACTGGATTCCTGATAGCTTTAATCAGCATCGGATGTCTTTGGGTCGTATGGAAATGGGCTGGAAAACGTAAATGGATGCTGGTGTGTATAACGCTGGCATTTTTGTTAAGAATTCTATTTGGCTTCAGCATGGTTGCCCTATTACCCCAATGGGGTTATCCCGAACCCGCTCCACAGCATGGGTACCTGTACCTGGACGCCTTTCAACGCGACCAGGATGCCTGGCAGCTTGCCCAATCAGACCAATCACTGACGGCCGCGTTTGGAGAGGGATTTGCCACCGATCAATATGGCGGGCTGCTTTCACTCAGTGCAGCCATCTACCGCACATTGAGCCCGGATGCACAGCGACCCGTCCTTATTTTGATCCTGGCGGCATTCTTCCCTGCCCTGGGAATCCCTTTTCTATGGAAAGCGCTTTCACAACGATGGAATAAAGAATTGGCCAGCGTCAGCTGCTGGATTTATGCGCTCTACCCGGAGAGCATTGTCCTTGGCGGGTCCCAAATGCGTGAGCCTTTCATCATTGGATTGAGCGCTGTTGCTTTCTGGGGGGTGGTGGAATGGAAATACAACCGCCGCAATTCCCTTGTTGCCATCCTGCTTGGATTGCTGGGGGCGGCTTTCTTTTCCTGGATGGCTGCAGCAGCCCTTGCGGTGGTTGTTCTCATCTGGTTCTTCCTGGATCATATTCAACCATCATTAAGACCCTCCCAAAAAATATATGGGTGGATTGCGCTGGTGTTGGTCGCCGTGCTTGCCATTCTATTCAGCCTGAATTGGCTGACTGATTCAGCACGGTGGGATCTATATTTGATGGAAAGCAGCTCCGGGCGGATCCAATTTGAACTGGATGCTGTCGGCAGGCAGTGGCGTATCCCTTTTATTGTGACCTATGGTTTTTTTCAACCGGTGCTGCCCGCCGCGTTGGCTTATCCAGGCATCCTGCTGATGCGCTTGATCGCCTTTTTCCGCTCGCTGGGCTGGTATGCCATTGCGCCAATCCTCTTTTTCTCGCTGATTGCCATTCTGCGTGATAAAAATTCCCGTGACCGTTCCGCCATGTTTTGGTTTTGGGCTGCGTTTTTCATCTGGGTCCTCATCTCCTCTATTCGGGCAGGCGGCGACCAATGGGACAACGTCCGCTACCGTACCCTGTTCACCGTCTTCATGTCCATCATCGCCGCTTGGGGACTCACCCACCTTAAAGAAAGGTACGCTGTGTGGCTCAAACGTTTTTACCTGGTGGAAGGGATGTTTGTTATGGTCTTCCTGCAATGGTATCTGAGCCGTTATTACCGGCTCTTCGGGCGGTTGCGCTTTTGGACCATGATCCTGGTGATCGTGGGGGCGGCAGTTATGATTTTAGTCGGCGGTTACCTGTCTGATCGATGGAAACTCAAAAAAATCAATAAATAAATCCACCCAAGACTCTTAACGAGCGGTGAACTGAATTGGTACTGGGTGCTGAAAGTGCCCTCCATTGGTTATAATCACTGCAGACATATCCATCAGTTTCCTGGAGTTCAAATAAATGAATCTCTCCGTGATTGTGCCGGTCTATAACGAACAAGAGAATATCAAGCCACTTTACCAGGCTATTCAAAAAGCCATCCTTCCGCTCAAGATCGACTGGGAACTGATCCTGGTGGACGATGGAAGCCGTGATGGCGGGTTGGAGGTCATCAAAGAAATCACCCACAAAGACGTCAAGCATACGTCTGCCATTGTATTAAGGAGGAATTTTGGGCAAACAGCTGCCATCGCCGCCGGAATTGACCATGCCCATGGAGACATCATCATCCTTCTCGATGCCGACCTGCAAAATGACCCGGCGGATATCCCGCTCATGCTGGAAAAAATTAATGAGGGGTATGACGTGGTTAGCGGCTGGCGCCACGACCGCAAGGATAAATTCCTGACGCGAACATTGCCATCGCGTATTGCTAACTGGCTGATTTCATTTGTTACCGGAGTGCATCTGCATGATTATGGATGCACCCTGAAGGCATACCGGCGCGAAGTAATCACTGGTTTCCGGTTATACGGTGAAATGCATCGCTTCATCCCGGTCTATGCTAATTCGGTAGGGGCAAAAATTGTGGAGGTACGCGTCCATCATCACGCGCGCACTTATGGCCAGGCAAAATATGGACTCGAGCGGACCATCAAGGTCATACTGGACCTCTTCACGGTTAAATTCCTGACCAGTTACGCCAACAAACCCATTTACCTTTTTGGAGGAACGGGTTTCCTGATGATGCTGCTGGGTGCCATTACCTTACTGTTCCTCTTTGTGAGGCGTGTTTGGTACAATGTGGGCGTTACCGCCTCACCCTTATTCCTGATGGGCGTAACTGCCACCATCCTCGGATTTCAATCGATCTTAATGGGCTTGATCGCTGAGCTGCTGGTGCGCACCTACCATGAATCTCAAAAGAAACCCACCTATACCATTCGAACCATACTCAATGACAATTCAACAGCGAAAAGAGATAATCTTAAGGCAAGCGGTAAGACAAAATAACTTCAATTCCTGCTCTTCCTGTTAAGTTCCGCATCAGCAAGGGATGTGATGTCTAAGGTATAATGCACGGCTTGAATACAGCACAGCCACCCCATTCATTGAAAATTCTCATCTTGAATAGTGAATTTCCCCCCATCGGGGGCGGTGCTGGTACCGCCACTGCCAATTTGGCGAAATATTTGGCTTCGCAGGGCTTGGATGTGAAAGTGTGCACTTCCCGGTTTGACCATCTGCCATCCAGGGAAACAAGAGAGGGATTTGAGATTGTGCGGGTGCGTTCCAAGCGTGAACGCGCTGACCGTACCAATCCCAATGAACAGATCTCCTTCATCCTTTCCTCCACGTGGTATTGTCTGAAAAATTTTTCCAAATGGAAACCGGATGTCATCTGGGCTTTCTTTGGATTCCCGAGCGGTTTTACCGCCCTGG
Source organism: uncultured Chloroflexia bacterium (assembly GCA_963802275.1). Taxonomy (GTDB): domain Bacteria; phylum Chloroflexota; class Anaerolineae; order Anaerolineales; family Anaerolineaceae; genus CAZMZW01. The sequence continues at coordinate 1,021,510 of CAWDIB010000004.1, forward strand.
CGATGAAAATCATTTTCAGGATTCCTTTTGTTGTTTCCCTGCGCGGGGGGGATGTCCCTGGTTTTCGCCCATATGATTTCAAGAAATTTCACCGGCTGGGAGCCCCTTTCATCCGCTTGGTATGGAATCAGGCATCAGCTGTGGTTGCCAATAGCGAGGGGTTAAAAAATCTGGCGCTCAAGTTTTATGATGCCGTACCCATCCAGGTCATCCCCAATGGAATTGACCTGGAATATTTCAAACCGAATGTTCGCAATGGCAAAATACCCCAGTTACTCTTTACCGGCAGAGTAGTGTACCAAAAGGGATTGGATCTGTTGATCCAGGCCTTGAGTGAAATTATGAATGTTGAATGGGAGTTATCCATCATCGGGGATGGTTCCTTCAAGAATCAACTGCATCAATTGGTGGAGCGCCATGGCATGGTCTCGCGCGTGCGCTTTCATGGATGGTGCAAACAGGAGGAACTCCTGCCAGTCCTTGCCCGGGCAAATATCTTTGTCAATCCATCCAGGCATGAAGGTATGCCCAACGCGGTATTGGAGGCTATGGCCAGCGGATTGCCCGTCATTGCCACCAAGATAGCAGGCAATGAAGACCTGGTGATGAATGGTAAAAATGGTTATTTGGTGGAAAGTGAAAATGCGGATGAGTTAAGAGAAGCCATTAAAACCCTACTGACGAACAAAACGATGAGAATAAAAATGGGGCAGGAAAGCCGTGCCCTGGTGGAAAAAAAATTCAGCTGGGCTTATTCGGGAGAAGCCTATCTAGCTTTACTGCAGAAGACAGTGGAATAAGAAACATGTGCGGCATCTGCGGAATTGCAACGCAAAAATCAGAAGCGATTGATCCCGCTCGAATAAAAAGGATGAACGATGCACTAATCCACCGCGGGCCGGATAGTGATGGTTATTATCATTCATCAGGCATAGGGCTGGGTATGCGGCGACTGAAGGTGATTGACCTTGCCACCGGAGAGCAGCCCATGACCAACGAGACCGGCACCATCCACGTGGTTTTCAACGGGGAAATCTACAACTACCCGGAGCTGCGGCACGAACTGGTACAGCAAGGCCATCAATTTCACAGCCAATCAGATACTGAATGCATCGTCCACCTCTATGAACAACATGGCAGCGGATTTATAAAATATTTGCGTGGTATGTTTGCCATAGCCATTTGGGATGAAGCCAAAAAATCCCTGTGGCTCATCCGTGACCGTCTGGGCAAGAAACCACTGTTCTATTTCCAAGACCAGGAATTTCTTTATTTCAGTTCTGAAATCACCAGCCTGTTGCAGGGATTGAAAAACCGGCCGGAAATTGACCCTTCAGCCATTAACCTGTATTTAAGCTTGCAATACATTCCCGACCCGCTGACTGCCTATCAGGGTGTCTTTAGTTTGCCGCCGGCACATTTTCTCACCTGGCATAAAGGAACATTGCATCTTGAGAGATATTGGGAATTGGACTATGAACCGAAAACGAAATCAAAGCGTGAGGAATTAAAAGAGGAGCTGAGGGAAATCCTCGGCGAGTCGGTCAGGATGCGCATGACCAGTGATGTGCCCATCGGTGCGCACCTGAGCGGCGGAATCGATTCCAGCATCATCGTCAGCCAGATGGCAAGAATCAGTTCTACACCAGTCAAGACCTTTTCAGTCGGATTCAAGGAACAATCCTTCTCAGAACTTTCCTTTGCGCGCAGCGTGGCTGACCGCTATGGCACCGATCATCATGAATTCATTCTTGAATGGGGAAACATCCCCGATGTTGTTTCAGTGATACTTCATCACACAGGCCAGCCGTTGGCAGACCCATCCTTAATCCCGCTTTTCCATTTATCGAAGGTGACACGTCAATATGTTACCGTGGCATTAAACGGTGATGGGGGTGATGAAGCGTTTGCCGGCTATGCCCGTTACTGGCTGGACCCCCTGGCTAATGCCTATCGCAAAATGCCCTCACTTCTCAGCAGAGATCTTTTACCGGCCTTGGTAAATAAAATGAAAGATGATAATGACCAGCCAAGCGGCACTTCATTTGTAAACGGTTTGAAACGTCTTCGCGGCCTGACGCAGGTTGACCCGCGGGCCAGCATGCTTGGCTGGGGCTCTTATTTCGGTCCTGAATGGTTGAATATTCTATGGAAAAAACCTTTTCTGGATAATTTGAATATCCATCACGCCGAGGAATGGCTCATTCAACGCTTCACCTCCGCCCTTGCTGAATCATTCCTGGATCGTACACTATTTACAGACATCCATACTTATCTGCCCGGGGACTTGCTGGTCAAAGCAGATCGCATGAGCATGGCACATTCACTCGAATCGCGGTCACCATTCCTTGATCATAAACTGGCTGAATGGGCAGCTCGTTTACCCGCCAAATACAAGGTTCGTGGTTTGGGAGGTAAAGTACTGCTGCGTGAAACCTTTGCTGGTGATCTTCCGGATATGGTTAACAAAAGAGGTAAACAGGGCTTTGGAATTCCCATCAGTGCCTGGTGCCGCGGTCCGCTTTCCGGTTGGTTTAAAGAAGTATTATTAAACCCACCGCAGCCCTTCAAAGAGTGGTTCAATCCAGATGCCATCCTGCGGTTGCTCAAAGAACATGAGCAAGGCAAAGAAGATCACGGCAAACGCTTGTGGGCTTTGGCAATCTTGAGTGCGTGGTGTACAAGTTCATCCCAATGAATAACCTTTCAATAAAACCACAGCAGCATGATTACGAAAAATCCTGGCAACATTGGCATGACCGGACCATTCTCGGCCCCGGCTCACGACACGTCCGCCGCATGGTCATGAGCATGATAAAAAATATTAGTTTTAAAACCTGCCTGGATGCAGGCTGCGGGGAGGGCAGTCTGCTAATGGCCATCCATGCACAATTTCCGGATGCAAAATTGCATGGGATTGATTCCTCCAACACCGCCATTAAAACCGCTCAGAAAAATAATCCCGGGATGATAATTCATAAAATGGACCTAACCCGCCAGTCACTTCCCCAAAAATTTGGCCTGATCACCTGTGTGGATGTACTGGAACATATAGAGGATGATAAAAGTGCACTGAATCATCTGTACCAGATGTCCTGCGGATACCTGCTGCTGGTTGTACCCATTGGTCCGCTTTATGACCAGGAGCGCAAACGACTCGGGCATCTACACGGTTACTCCCGGGATGAGCTTAAGGCAAAACTTAGCCAGGCCGGTTTCAAGGTGTTGAGGGAGATTGCCTGGGGATTCCCGCTTTACAGCCTTTACCGCCGTCTGGTAATGAACTTGCCTGAAAATACAACGATTGGCCAATTCGACTGGAAAAAACGGCTTGTCTCAGAAATCACCTACCTTCTCCTATTTTTGAATCTCCCGTTTTGGGGAGACCGTTATCACGTACTCTGCCATGTTTGAAAAAGAAATAATTAATAATAAGAAATCACTGCTCATCCTGCTGGGAAATACCGTATTCATTTTTCTATGCCTGGTGGAATTAAAAGCCATATATTGGGCTGGATTGGATAACGCCAGGGTATTCTCCTGGATTAACAGTCTTGCTTTTATTCTCTATTTTCTGTTTTGTTTATTTGCACTCTTCATTCTTTTTGCCAAACTACTGCCCGGCAATGTCCTCTCATTACAGTTTAGTGACTTTCGTCCCCACAATTGGATTAGAGGGTTAATTCAGCTTGTGGTATGCCTTTTCCCGGTCTGGTTTTTTTCATTCAGCGCCTGGGGATTGGTATTTACCAGCCCAATCCTGCACCTATGGTGTTTTGTCAGCATGGTGGTCATCTCAAACTGGCTGCTTACCAGTAATGACGCAAACCTGTTTAGTCTAAAGTCAACCATCCAATCCATTCTTCTCATCGGTGCAATTTTTCTGATAGGTGATAGGTTCAAGGAAATCACGGATTATCCCTTTTCGATGTACTGGTCTGAAGGGAATCGCCTTTGGGATTACTCATTGCTCTTTGGCAGTGAACGGTATCTTTACCCATCAACCAAACCCATTTTTGCTTTTTTAGATCTTGGCAGACAGAGCCTTTGGGGCCTACCTTTCATTTTTAATAATATTGGCATTGCTGCCATGCGGGCATGGAATGTATTATTGTTCACTGCCACCTATTTCCTATTGGGCTTGCTGGTTTTCAGAAAAAATTTTTCCGCGCCGACCACCCTGCTGCTTGGTTTATGGACTTTTATCTTTCTCAATCAAGGACCGATATACACTCCTTTGATCCTGTGTGCCATGCTGGTCTGGGTAACGAGAAGGGCGCCATTGCTCGTATCGCTGCTATTGCTTACAATCGCCGGATATTATGCCAACCTGACCCGTTATACCTGGAGTGTTGCACCAGCCATCTGGGGAGTGTTGCTGGCACTTTTCCATAACAAAAAAAATGGGGTTGGAACCTTTCAAATCGACTGGTTGAGGGTGATCGCATCAGGTTTTGCCGGCTTGTTTGGCGGATTAGTTTTGCCGCTACTGGCACCTCTTTCCACCAGCGGGGCAAACCAGGAATTCCAAGGCGCCGTTGTTTCCTCTGCTACATCAACCCTTCAATCCCAGACGCTAATCTGGTCGCGGTTACTGCCAAATGAAACCTTTCCACCAGGGATTGCCTTGGGAATTTTATTAGCCAGCGTTCCTCTAATTATTCTGTTAATTGCTTTTATCCGGCAGACGAAATTAAAAATCAATATCTGGCAACACCTGGCTATTTATGGGTCGTGCCTGGCATTCCTGGTTGTCGGGTTGATTGCCAGTGTAAAAGTTGGTGGCGGAAGCAACCTGCATAACCTGGATATGCTTTTCATCAACCTGCTTTTTCTTGCTGGTGTTGCATGGGGAGTTGGGGGAAGGGAATGGTTATTCAAGTTCGATCAACACAGACTTTTTGTGAATCTTTCATTATTATTTCTTGTGATATATCCACTTTTTCCAACTCTTATAAATGCTTATCCCTTTGATCCACCCTCCAGAAATGACCAAAAAAACGTGCTGACATTCATCCAAAAATCAGTCAGTGAAGCGAAATATATCGGTGAGGTGCTTTTCATTGATCAGCGCCAGCTATTAACCTTTGGAAAAGTCAGTAATGTTCCATTGGTACCTGAATATGAGAAAAAATACCTAATGGATCGTGCAATGAGCGGCGATGAAGTTTTATTTAAAAGATTCTACCAAGACCTTAAGAGCCATCGTTTTTCTTTAATCATCAACGAACCCGCCTATATTGAACATAAGTCTGAAGACTATTCCTTTGGCACCGAAAACGATGTGTGGGTGGAATGGATAGCAAAACCGATCCTATGCTATTATCGAATATTACAGACGTATAAGAATCCATCGGTGGAACTTCTCATACCACGTGTAATACCCCCTGATGACTCCTGCCGTATCTATGAATAAAACACAAAGATGAATTTACGATATATTCTCTTGCGTCTCATCCGCCACTTCCTGCCGGATAGCTGGATTGTATTCCTCAAAAATCGTAACATTCTTGTCCAGCCTGGCTTGGAGACCCATTCACCTATAAAAGCAGTCGATCACTACCGCCAGGTATTAACCCGGCATGGTTTGGCACTGGCCAATAAAAAAGTGATGGTTTTTGGATATGGAGGCAATCTATCCATTGGTTGTGAATTACTGAACGCCGGTGCAAGCAGGGTATTTCTGGTTGAGCAAAAGGGATTCAAGGATGATTTTGACATCAATAAAATTTTCCAAAATTATCCGGCTTGCTTCATTGACCAGTCGGGCAAAATCATTCCCAATCCAGGAAAAATGCGATTGTTTCATGATGACCTCGAAAATATTTCGCTACGAACTGACTATGAAAAAGTGGATCTGGTGTTATCCAATTCGGTATTTGAACATGTGCGCGAACCCCTGCCGATTGCCACGCAACTGGCAAAAATGACCAAGGCGCAAGGCAGCCAGCTGCACTTCATTGACTTGCGCGATCATTATTTCAAGTATCCATTTGAGATGCTGTGTTACCGCGAGCCAATCTGGAATGATTGGCTGAATCCAACCAGCCACCTAAACAGGTTGCGCATACACAATTACCGCGAAATCTTTCAGCAGGCATTCAGGCATGTGGAGATTGTAATGGATGCCAGTGATATGGATAACTATCTAGCATCTTTTAATCGCATCAGGCCGGAATTTATAAGCGGAAATCAGGAAGAGGAAAGTGCAACCCTGATTCACGTGTATTGTCAAAACCCCATTTCATAGGATTCCTGTATATGTTCTTTTCCTCCAGAGGTGCTATACTGTAAAATAATCATCAGCACAGCACTTCAAGGGATTTTCTATGGATGAAGTCATTTGCCCACATTGTGGAAAGACAAATTTTTCAGCTGACCACTTTTGTCATCAGTGTCTAAAACCTTTGCGTATTTCACCTGGCGACAAAGCAAATGAACCTCAATCGGGTGAAGAGGTTCCCGAATGGCTGAAACGCATCCGCGAGCTCAAACGCGCTGACGAGGAGCGGGAAAAAGAAAAAGAGAAATGGCGCCAGCAAACCCTGTTTGGGCAGAGCGGTGACGCACAGAAAGGCAAGGAAGCTACCACCGGGAAGAAAAACGTCACACTTCAATCCGCCAGTGAAAAAAAACAGCCATCCATCAAACAGGCGTCTCCTTTGCACCCGCCCTTAAACATTGAACAAAAAAACAGCCATCCATCGAATCAGACAGCTACACACTCCAGCCAAGAAGATGACAAGTCACTTCCGGAAGGATTCCTGCCACTATCGATTGATGAGGACTGATTCAGGATAAAGCATCTCAACACATTTTTTAAGAGGATACTATGACCGATCACCTTCCAGATTTTCCACACGATGAGCTCCCAGAAGATGAAATCAGTAAAAAAGCTGCACCTGCCCGCACTCCGCGTAAACCGCGCGGTAAATCATTTTTAGGAAAACTTCTTTTTCTTCTCTTGATCGCTGCCATCATTTTGGGGGGAATTCTTTATGTGCAGCAATCACTTTTAGATCTGGAAGCCGAGGCACAAGTGTATGCATTGCAGACCGCATCCGCTTCATCTAAATCAAGCCCTGCTGACATCACTCTCATTGCCACCCTGCCTTCTTTCCCAACTGCCGATTTCACCCCGACTGTTGAAGCGATGGAAACACCCCAAATCACTGTGCAGGCAACCATCATCAGTACACCACAATAGACCGCTTCTTCAAGCGTTTTTAAAGGATTAACACCAATGCTGGGCGCAATCATTGGCGACATCATCGGTTCGGTGTACGAATTCCATTCAACCAAATCAATGGATTTCACATTATTCAACAACCGCTCCACATTCACCGATGACAGTGTTCTAACCATTGCCACTGCTAAATGGCTGTTGGATGATGGGGATTACACACATCTCATAAAAGGTTTCACTCATCGATACCCTAAACGCGGCTACGGGTCAAATTATTATCAATGGGCGCTCTCCGAGAACCAGGCGCCTTACCATTCATTCGGCAATGGCTCAGCCATGCGCGTCAGCCCGGTGGGATTTGCTTTCTCCAGTGAAGTTGAGGTGCTCTCCAAAGCAAAAGAAAGTGCAATGGTCACCCATAGTCATCCGGAAGGGGTTAAAGGCGCCCAGTCCGTCGCACTGGCGATCTTCCTTGCCAGGCAGGGGAAATCCAAAAAAGATATTAAGAACCGATTGGAAAGAGATTATAAATATGAGCTCAGCCGCGATTACACAGAAATCCAGGCAGTATATCGATTTGATGAAACCTGCCAGGGTTCAGTTCCCGAGGCACTTATTGCCTTTTTTTCCTCAAACAGCTATGAAGATGCCATCCGAAGAGCCATCGGCCTGGGAGGGGATGCCGATACGCAAGCCTGCATCGCCGGTGGAATTGCTGAGGCATTTTACAGGCAAATTCCAGAAGAGATCATCAATCAGGCAGCTAGAAGGCTGCCGCAGGAGTTCATTTACATCCTGAAGCGCTTCTATCAGGAGAAAATGGGTCAAACGCTCTTTTTGTGATTTTTCTCAGGTTACACTGGCGGCAATTCTTTCTCCGTATTTCAACAATTCCTGCACCATCTGTTCCGAGCGGCCTTCAGCATACACCCGCAATGAGGGTTCTGTGCCGGAAGGACGAATCAGTAACCAGGAATCGTCTGCGAGGATGTATTTCACCCCATCCAGTGAACTGACTTCCATGACCTTTTCACCGCCCAATGAGGCGGGGATGTCATTTTTTAACCTGGTCACCATCTCGTGTTTGGCGACCGGTTTATGCAGGCGCAGATCACGGCGCTCATAAAAAGCAGGACCCACCTCCTGCAGCAGGTCTTTTACCAGCTCACCCAGGGTAACACCCGCATCCGCCACCATTTCAACGATCAGTAAACCCATGAGCACACCATCGCCCATGGGGATATGACCTTTAAATGAAATTCCACCGGATTCCTCACCCCCGATAAGGACATCCTCATGCAACATATGATCGGCAATGTGATTGAAACCCACCGGTGTTTCATGCAATTCCAGATGGTATTTGGATGCCAGCCGGTCGATCATGCGTGTGGTGGAAACCGTGCGGACCACCGCGCCGGTCAATTTTTTCTTTTCCACCAGATAACGCAGCGCCAGGGCCATGATCTTGTGAGGGTCCACAAAAGTGCCGCGCTCATCCATGGCGCCAATGCGGTCGGCGTCCCCATCAGTAGCCAGCCCCAGGTTGCCCTTGCCGGTGGTTATGGCGCCACTGAGCGCATTCAGGTACGCAGCAATCGGTTCGGGATGCACACCGCCAAAGCCGGGATTCATCTCATTGCGAATTTCAAATACCTCGCAACCGGTGCCTTCCAGCATGCTCTTGATCATGCCCCGCCCAGAACCATACATGGAATCCACTACAATAAGTTGGGGATTTTCCGCTATCCTGTCAAAGTCAATCAGTTTTCTTAAATGGGTCCTATACTCCGGCAGTGGATTAAAACGAATGATCAGCTTTTTCTCGCGCGCCAATTCATAATCAATCAGGTTGGGGCCGCGTCCCTGCTCCTCGTTATCGTTAAGATAAACCTCCACCCGGCGGCACTGCTCGGAGGAAGCCGAACTGCCGGCAGGTGATTTCACTTTGACGCCATTGTAGCGGGGCGCATTGTGGGAGGCAGTGATCATGATGCCGGCGATGGCATGCATGGCATAGGTGCTGTAAGCAATGGCCGGTGTGGAGGAATCTGCCTGGCTGAGGTGTACATGATAGCCATTGGCGGCCATCACACGGGCAGCTTCACGCGCATATCGGTCGGAAAGAAAACGGGTGTCGAAACCAATGATGATCTTCTTTGGGTCGGGGATGCCCTCAAATTGAATGCCGTTGGACCAGCCATCCGAGGCAACCGCATCCGCCACCGCCTGCACCACCAGGCGCAAGTTATCGAATGTAAAGGTGTCTGAAATAACCGCCCTCCAGCCATCAGTACCAAAATGAATGGGCATGCATTACTCCTCTTTTAATCATATTTCATATCCGGCAATAAAAACCCAATCGATATGCTCAATTGGGTTCGTGCTGGTAGAATGATAAGAAATTTATATCATGATCTTCTCAAGCCACATTATAACTGATAGTAGCCAACCATGAAAAACAGGTAAAATTCGCTAGCGAGGTTTTCCAACTTTGAATAATCATCCAAAAATCAGCCGACTATTTCTACTGTTCATCTTCATATTGATCAGCGGTTGCAACGTCATCAAGAGCTTGCAGCCGACTCCCACAGCAACGCTTATCCCGACCCCCGCAGCCACCGCCACGCCTTTGCCAGACCGGGTCATTCTCGTCGCAGCTGATGGAACCGACAACTCTTTGGTCAGTGAAGCACAGCAGCTGGTTGGTGAATTGGCTGCCAGCTCCGCTTATGTATTTGAGTTACGAAAAGATATCACCCTAGCTGAAATCACCCCGGATGTCAAGATCATTGTATTCCTCCACCATCCCGAAAACCTCGGTGCGCTTTCCAACGCTGCGCGCAGTACGCAGTTTGCCGTGCTGAGTGACCTAAACTGGAATCCCGGCAGCAATGTGACCGTCATCCGCCGCAAAGCCGAATCCATCACTTTCATCGCCGGTTTTATCAGCGTTAACCTTAACAACAACTTCCGCGGTGGGGCGCTGCTCCTGGACAGCGACACTGTTTCGCAGCAGGCATTCACCAATGGCGGACATTATTTCTGCGGGCTGTGCAGTCCAAGCATACCTCCTTACATCAAATACCCGCTGGTGGCAACCCAGCCAGCCGGGAGCAGCCCATCTTCCTGGCAGGCGGCATTTGACCAGATGTATATCAATGGAGTTCGAGTATTGTATGTTGCCCCCGAAGCGTACAGCCCGGAACTATTCACTTACCTGGTCGGAAGGGAGATCACCCTTTTTGGTTTCCAGACCCCGCTGGATGCTGCGCGGCCACGCTGGGCAACCACCCTTTCAGTTGACGGACTGGCACCATTGCGTGAAATATGGCCGGATTTATTGGCCGGTAAAGGGGGCAGGATCGTCTATGGCGGGGTGAGGTTTTCCGAGGTGCAGCCAGCTTTCATCAGCCCCGGAAAACTGGAATATTTTCAAAAAACAGTGGAATTGATACGCTCCGGATTGCTTAATCCCCTGAGTGCGGGCAGTTAATACATTTATTGTCGGATTTTCTGGCTGCCGGAAAATTTTTCCATAATTTCACCCCCCGCGGGTGAAATCCCTTCTCCGCGCAACACTTTGCCGATGGTCATAAAGATGATCTTGACATCCAATCCAAATGACCAGTTATCCACATACCAGACATCCAGTTTGAATTTATCCTCCCAGGTCAGTGCGTTACGGCCATTGACTTGCGCCCAACCGGTCAATCCTGGCAAGACTTCATGGCGGCGGGCTTGCTGCGGGGAATAAAGCGACAGGTACTCCACCAACAGCGGGCGCGGGCCTACCAGGCTCATTTCACCGCGTAAAATATTGAACAGCTCAGGCAGCTCATCCAAGCTGAAACGACGCAGAAATCGCCCCAGGGGAAACAAACGTTTTTTTTCCGGTATCAGTTTTCCTTTTTCATCCGTTGTTGTTCGCATGGTACGAAATTTGAAATTGTTAAAAAGCTTCCCGTTGAGCCCCGGGCGCAGCTGGGTAAAAAGAATGGGAAATTCATCCGTCAGCAGGATGGCAATTGAAATCAAGAACATTACAGGGGAGAGAAGAATCAGGGCGATGGAACTGAAAACCAGGTCAAAGATTCTTTTAATGGGAGAAATTCGGCACACATTCTTTGATTTATTCATACAAGAATTGTATCAATTTCCACCCTTTTTGTAGGATTGAATTAATCTCTTGTAAAGCTTTTCATAATCGCCAATCATTCGCTGAATGGAGAAATGTTCCTCCACCGACGCCCGGCAAGCTCTGCGCATTTCCTGATACTTTTCCCCGGGCATTGCAACTATCCTCTCGACCGCCTCGCACAAGCCAGCTGGTCCGCTTTTACGGATTACCCAATTACCGCGGACATCCTCATCGGAGGGATTGACCAAAAAACCGGTAACCCCATCCTTTACGATCTCAGGAACGGCTCCACGGGCATAAGCGACCACCGGGGTGCCGCATGCCAACGCTTCAATCAACACCAGGCCAAATGCTTCCTCAGCCGATATGGGAAAAATAAAAAGGCGGCTGTCCTGGATGAAGGGTATCAGCGAGGAGCGCGGCTGATCAAATTCAATCCTCGTGCGGCTATCCGCTTTACGGGGAAAAACTCTTGACCGCAAATCACGTTCCACCCATTGTTCATGCTCTTTTTTAACGATCCCGAAAAGCAGTGCCTCCTGGCCTGTTTTTTCAGCCACGTCAATGACAATCTGTGGTCCTTTTTCCGGAATCAAGCGCCCTGCCCAGATGATCCTCTTTCCTCCCTGGGGATTGAAAGCATATTCCTGTAGGTTAATGCCATGATGGATGGTGGCAGCATAATTCAGACCAGGCAGAATCCTACGCTGTGCATCGCTGATGGAAACAAAAAAAACGTTGCGTTGCTCACTAAAAAAAGAAAAGTATTTTCGGGTATAGTCGGCATCATAAATGTGGTGCAGGGTAATCAGGACCGGCCGGTCAACAAAAGGCGTGAAGGGCATGACGATATCCCCATCACCGATATTCACATGGAAAAGGTCATAGTCCATTTGACCGGTAAATGCCTTGGAGATCAAAGCCAATTCAAAGATGATATGCTTCCCATTCGCAATTATTTTCGGGTCGCTGGAAGAAGGCATTCTATCCAGGCTTTCAATTTTAAAGGGCAACTGTGAACCGCCCGAACAAAAAACTGTGTACTCCAAACTATACTTCTGCCCATATGTTTCTAAATTTTTTATCAAATCGTATGTGAAGATTTCCGTACCCTTGATGGTCTTCTCACTCAGATCATATAAGTTGGAGCAGATGATGGCTACTTTCATGCTCGTTAACCCATATTAATTAGTGATCGTAGAAATTCTGCCGACCAGCGGAAGATGTTGTAATTTTTAACCACCTCGCGCATTTTTTCCATTCGGAGCCGTTGCTCTGTGGCAGACATGGTCAGTGCCTGGTAAATGGCGTCTGCAGTTTGTTCGCCGTTATATGGATTGATGATGATTGCATCTTTGAGTTCTTTGGCAGCGCCTGCGAATTGGCTGAGAATCAATACTCCCTTTTCATCGCTTCTGGCAGCCACAAATTCCTTGGCGACCAGGTTCATGCCATCGTGCAGCGAGGTGACCAGACAGAAATTGGCTTGCTGGAACAACAAATTTATTTCCTCATGGGTGTGCTGCTCATACAGCAACACAATCGGTTTCCACTTTTGAGTACCGTGTTCTGAATTAATACGCGCCACTTCATTTTTTACCTGCTCAGCAAATTCCCGGTATTTCTCAACTTCACTTCGGCTGGGGGCGGCAATTTGAATAAAAGTGAACTTCCCATGAAACGAAGGATACTTACGCAAGAAAAGGTCGATTCCTTTCAGCCGTTCCATGATGCCCTTGGTGTAATCCATACGGTCAACCCCCACTCCCAGGTATTTAAAGCTTATATTTAATCGTTGTATCACGTCGAGCTTATCACCCTGCAGCAATTTTTCTGGCGGATTATCTCGAACTCCATTCGTAAAGGCGATGCTGATGGGAAAAGCTTTAATTAATGACCTGTGTTCGTTGCGGGTAACGGCAAACTGGTCGAAATCAATCAGGGATTCCATCTCCCTGCCAACGGTATCAACAAAATTATTGCAGTATTGTTGGGTATGGAAGCCGATCAGGTCCGCGCCCAGCATGCCATCCAAGATTTCCTTTTTCCATGGGCAAATGCTGAAAGATTCCGCACTGACCCAGGGAATATGCCAGAAAATACCAATAGTGGCATCCGGACGTTTATTCTTTATCAGACTAGGCAGCAAGGCAAGGTGAAAATCTTGAATTAATATGATGGGATCTTCCGTGTGCCGGATGGCACTCAATACTGATCCGGCAAATTTTTCATTCACACGTCGGTAATCGTCCCAATCATTTTTCCGGAAGGTTGGGCGTGTATGTGCCAGGTGAAACAACGGCCACAATCCCTCGTTGGAAAATCCAAGGTAATACCCCTTTATTTCCTGTGCGGTCAGCCAGACCCTCTTGAGGGAATATTTCATTTCATCCGGGGGAACCAGCACTTCATCCTTTTTATTGACCACCAAGTGGTCGGCATTACCACTGCCGTGAGCAATCCATATACCACCGCAAGCCTGCATGATGGGGTCAAGTGCCGTCACCATGCCACTGGCCGGGATATAATAGGAAATCTTCTTACCCTCTTTTACATGAATATATGGCTCACGGTTGGATATGGTCAGGATGCGCCGGTCTGACAGGTATTTTTTTACAAATTCCTTCAGCCGTTCTTCTGTCCAGGGAGCATCCAATCGTTCAAGGGTCAGGCGTGCTTCTTCACTGGCGCTTTGCCTGGCTTCCCATAACTTTTTAACAGTTACCGAGATTTCCTTCTGAAGCGGTTGAAATATGGAGGGAGCGATTGTTTTGCTTTTACTGAGCGCATCCTTCTGCATTTTTGATAACTTGATGGCATTTTCAAGCTTCTGCAGAGGTTCATAGACAAACCAGCGCCCCAACAATGCCAGAACAACAAATAAAACCAGATCCTGTACCAACAGGCGCAAAAGACTGGATTGCCAACGCTCCATGACTTTTTCATCGATGTAGTTCGCCTTTTGGGCGATAAGGATTGCCCCGGAAACGCTTTCATCTTGATAATAAGGCACTGACATAAGGAACAAATCATGCCGGGCAAATTTTAGGAAAGTTACACCGGCCTTTTCTTCCTGGATTGAGTCTGTCACTATTTGTGGGGGTGTGGTGATCTCATCGCTGAGGCTGGTAGTAACTGCGATCAACTGAAGGTCATTATCATAAATTACCATGCCGGCAAACTTATCACTATCGGAAAACATGTTTGCGACAGATTGCAAATAATCCTTCGAGCGGTTTTGAATGTTCGATTCAACAATTTCCTTCAAGCTGCTGGCAAGTATCGAGGTGCGGTACTGCAGGTCAACCGTCAGTGACGCCTTTTCCTGATCAACCTGGATAATGGTAAATGCCACAGAAACCAGACTGACGGCCAGGATGATGATTCCGATGACAAAATAAATCTGTTTCATTGCAGATTCCAATATAACATATTTGACATATTTACTTAGTTAACCATTTAATTGTTGCTGATTGAAAGGCAGGCGGGAATTTTTTATTATCAGGTTTCTTTTTTATGAAAAGCACGATTATTCAATAAATAGCATAAGGAAATCAAATTGTCATGTACTTTTTTTTCAATTATCTATTTTATAAACAAAAAGGAGAGCGAGAATAAATAAAACAGGATCAATACAAACCCGGCTTTGCGGTCAACCTTTTTTCGTACAGATATCATCAGGATGACAAAGAATGTTACAACCAATGTGTAGAGGATCAGCCGGTTAAACAGACTGGTTGCGACAGCATGGGGAAAAAGGAAATGACCAATCCCGATGGAAAATGTGGCATCCACCAGACAACTCCCCAAAATGTCTCCAACGGCAAGATCGAAGTGCTTTTTCCGGATGGCGGTGATGTCCACCACCAGCTCAGGCAGCGAAGTGCCTATTCCAACAATGAAAAAGCTGATATAAAATTCTGGAATTTGCAGTCCTTTTGAAAGAAAAATGACCGATTCCACAACCAGATAAGACCCCAGCCCGATCCCAGCCATGCCGATAAGAATAATGAGTATATTTTTTATTCTCTTTTGTCTGTCACCAGTTTGAGCTTGAATATTAAAATTTTCCTTATCAATAATCGTGGAGGTGATGATTGCGAATAATGCCCAACTGCACAGGAGAAAAAAAGCATCCAATCTGGTATACGTGCCTTTTTCGAAAATACTATAAACGATGATCAATGCCAGCAGGAGGCAGCAACCAATAATTGAGCTCTCCCGTCTCTTAATCTTTATTACTCCTCCAATAAATGGCAAAATACCAAAAACCAGGGTCAACTGACTCAGGACAGAGCCCATCGAATCACCCACATTGATCTCCGCATGTCCCAAATAACTGGCCAGAATGGAGTTGACAATTTCAGGGAGGTCGGTCCCCAAGGCAATGAGCAGAAAACCGATAAGAAAATGAGGGATGCCAAAGGCAGAAGCCAGTTCAACGGCGTGATCAATGGTTTTATTACTTGAGATGACCATCAACACCAGGCCACCAATGAGTAATAATATATAGATCAGCGATGATGCCAATTTACCTGCACTCCATATTATTTTGGAATGTGTCTATCCAGACGAATGGTGAATCAAGAAAGAAATCGACCCTGGCACCGGTTTGATCCTGAAGGTGAAAAGTGGGATTCAAACTTTTGTGCCTTGCTTCAGGTTATTTTATCATATTGTCTGGACATTAACGCTTTTTGTTGATAAGCTTCATTCGCAAATATTTATACGCATCGGATTTTAGGAAATGTTGCACTTACGGAAAGGAAAAGGAATTGTTTCTATAGATGATTTATAATTTTTGGACATCAAGGAGACAGCTGATATGGCATTCAAAATCATTATTCAATATTGCAGCATCTGCCAATATACACACCATGTCACTTCGTTGATTGGTGAAATATTGTCCTTATTCGAACGGAAAATTGAGTCTCTGACCATTTTTCCCTCAAACAAGATAGGCGATCTGGAAGTGACCTTGAATGGTGAGCTCATCTTTTCCAAGCAGCGATTAGGACGCCTGCCCAACCCGGGAGAGGTGGAGCAGCTGCTTGGTTCGCGCATATTGGGAGGGAAATAAGCCATGGAAAAAGGACGCGTATTTTCCGGCGCACGCCCCACCGGCCGCCAGCACCTGGGCAATTACCTGGGTGCCATACAAAATTACGTGGCACTGCAGAAGGATTACGAATGCATTTACTGCATCGTTGACATCCACGCGTTAACCACCCTGGAGACCACCCGCGACCTGGTGAACAATACCTTCGAGATGGCATTGGATTGGCTGGCAGCCGGCATCCAGCCGGAAGAGAGCATTCTCTTCATCCAATCCCATGTGCCCGAGGTGACCGAGCTGCACACCATCCTTTCCATGGTCACCATGCTGGGCAAGCTGACTGACCTTCCCACATTTAAGGAAAAGGCGCGCGAACAACCGCACAATATCAATTACGGCCTGGTCGGCTACCCAGTGCTAATGGCAGCTGACATTCTTTTGTACAAAGCATCCATTGTCCCTGTTGGGCTTGACCAGGCACCCCACCTGGAATTCACCCGTGAAATCGTGCGTTCCTTTAATCACCGTTATCAAACCTCGGTGCTGATTGAACCGCAGATGAAGATCACCGAAGCACCGGTGGTGCTGGGCATTGACGGTGAGCGTAAGATGAGCAAAAGCTTGAATAATGATATCGAACTGGCTGCCAGCCCGGAAGAAACCAGGGAACGGGTGATGCAAATGAAGACTGATCCCGCCCGCCTGCGGCGCAGCGACCCTGGCAACCCGGATGTCTGCAATGTGTTTTCCATGCACAAGTTTTTTTCCAGTAAAGATGAAATTGACATGGTCAACCGCGAATGCCGCAAAGCGGGCATCGGCTGCGTGGATTGCAAACAACTGCTGGCAAAGAACATCAATGCCCACCTGGAGCCATTCCGCCAGAAGCGGGCGGAAATCAGCCGAAATCCCCAAGCCGTTTGGGACATCCTATACCGGGGTGCGGGAAGAGCGCGCGCCATCGCACAACAAACGATGAATGAAGTGCGCGCAGCCATCGGCTTGCCAGAAAGAAAGTAGCACGCACCAATGAAAGCAGTGGTTCAGCGCGTCCTGCATGGCAAGGTCAGCGTGGACGGGCGCACAACCGGGGAAATTGAGCATGGGCTGGTGATCCTGCTGGGCGTGGAAAAATACGATAACTCCCAAAAATCCAGCCAGTTGGCGCAAAAGATCGCCAACCTGCGCATTTTCAGCGACCAGGCCGGCAAGATGAATCTTTCGATCCTGGATGTGCATGGCTCTGCCCTGTTGGTTTCGCAGTTCACCCTGATGGCAGATACCCGCAAGGGCAACCGCCCATCCTTTATTGATGCGGCTGCGCCTGAAATAGCCATCCCACTGGTAGACCATTTTGCACGACAATTAATAGAACAGGGAATCCCTACCCAAAATGGGGAGTTTGGCGCACACATGCTGGTGGAAATCGCTAACGACGGACCGGTTACCATTCTTTTGCAAGTCTGAACAGCAATCATTAATGCTTCTCTTATGCATTATTATTGAAAACGGGGCATAATTAGTTTTCAAGGAGACTAAATTATGAGAATCACGGATGTTCTAGTTGGAGTGTCACTATTACTTTGGCTGGGGGCAATTGCGGCGGTTGTTTTAATCTATCTTCAGAGTTCCCGCGGCCAGCCGGTCAAAAACTCGCGCAATATCATCATTGGTGTGCTGGCTGCCGCGCTGGTATTGAGCACCCTCAGCGCCGGACTGGTGTTCATTGAGCCGGAGGAGCGCGGGGTGGTGATCTCAGCCCTTTCCCCCAAAGGATACCGGGATGAGGTCCTGCAGCCAGGGTTGCGTTGGATCGTGCCTTTTGTGGAAAGATCCATGATTTATAAAATTTCCAAGCAAACCTATACCATGTCCATCCTGCCTTCAGAAGGCGCGGTTTTCGGAGATGATTCCATCTCCGCCCGCACCAAAGACGGTCAGGAGGTGATCATTGACGCATCAGTCATTTTCGAGGTCGATCCGCTAAAAGTTGTGCCGTTGCACATCGCCTGGCAAAACCGGTATCGAGAGGACCTGGTGCGCCCACAGGTACGCGGGGTGATCCGGGATGCTGTCTCGCAATTTGGGGTGGAAGAGGTTGTGGCAGCCAAACGCTTTGACATGACCAAATATGTCACCTCGACCCTCTCCACAAAATTCGCGGAGAACGGTATTACCCTGATCGATTTTGTTCTGCGCAACATTACCTTCTCAAAGGAATACGCCGCTTCGATCGAGAAGAAGCAGATCGCCGAGCAAGAGGCAAAGCAGGCGGCTTACACCGTTGAACAAAAAAGGCAGGAAGCCAATCAGGTGATAGAGACTGCCAAAGGTCAAAAAGAATCAGCCATCATTGCCGCTGAAGGAGCTGCCCAGGCACGCATCCTGCAAGCCAAAGCTGAAGCAGAGGCCTTCGATCTGCTGGCCGAGGCGCTCAAGGGAAATCCAGAGCTGTTAAGCTACCTGTACATTTCCAAGCTTTCACCGACAATTGAAACCATGCTGCTGCCCAGCAGCAACCCATTCGTGTTCCAACTGCCATCCATCGGCACCAGGGTGCAATAAATTTGGTGAAATCTCAAGGCGCGGTTGATTCTGCGCCTTGTAATTTAACCCCAGATCACCTTGACCTTATGGCTGCGAAGTGCTACCATAAGATTTGACTTTATTGAATTAATTTTCTATAATCTAATTACACGATCATTTATTTGGAGGATTCATCAGCATGAAAAAATTCATACCCATCGCACTTTTCATCATCCTGGCCGGCATGATGGCTGCTTGCGTTCGGCCGGCGTCCGGCACCACGGTGAAGTTACCCACCCAGTCCGGGCAAACCAACCCGGTCTCAACCCAGTCCGCGTTAATGAAGGAAATTATTGCCGGTACGCAAACCGCCATGGCCATGGCATCCAGCGGCACCCAGGCGGTCATGCCAACCCCGCTGCCCGGCACCACCAGCATCCCGGGCACACAGGCAGTCAGCTTTGGCACCTCCACGCCCGTTTATGCCAGCCCAACCCCCAGGACTGCCTCCGCCACCCAATACCCCACCCTGACCCCCGGACCGCCGCCAGTGGTTGAGCCCACCTATATCAGCGGTTCAGCAGGCAACGCGGTGCCCGAATTCATCATAACCAAAGTGGTTCAGGATTGGTCGGTCACCATTCAAACAACCACCAACTACCCTGCCAACAACACCTTCACGGTACGCATGGGACCCTATGGCTCGCTGGGTGTGAACGGCGTCATCGTTGGTTTCACCAACTCCGGCCGCGGCGGCGTTTTCACCGCCACCTATACCATCCCGGAGGCATTGCGCGGATCAGAACAAATTCACATCCGCATGGAAGGGGAGAACGAATTCTTCTCTTACAACTGGTTCTATAATAATTCCACTCAATAAGAACTTTCAGTATATCGATCACCCTCAGTTTTACTGAGGGTGATTTTTATTAAAAAGGTTACAATCCTCATCAAAAAACATCGAGGGAATGAATTGACTACTCGACCCACTACCCGAAAAACCTTGCTGCACACCAAACTGTTTGAGGTGGAAGAAATTGAATTGGAGCTGCCGAATCATGAGCGGCATCCTTATCAACTGGTACGACATGCGGATTCAGTCACCATCCTGCCGGTGGACGAACTGGGGAACATTCACTGGGTGCGCCAGTACCGCGTGGGAGCTGAAAAGGAACTGCTGGAATTGCCTGCCGGGGTAATGGATACCGGTGAAAGCCCATTGGCGTGCGCACAGCGTGAGATCCAGGAGGAAATTGGCATGAAAGCCGCTGAGATGCAGCTGCTGGGTTCCTATTACCTGGCACCGGGTTATTGCAGTGAAATCAATCATGCCTTCCTGGCGCGCGGACTGATCCGATCACGCCTCAGCATGGATGAGGACGAGTTCATTGAAATTCAACTGCTTTCCGTTGAAGATTCTTATCAAATGGCGCAGGAAGGAAAAATCAAAGACGCTAAAAGTCTGGCGGCATTACTGCTTGCCAAGCCCATCTTGTCCAGTTAAGCGGTAAATAATTCCCTGAACGTGGTAATATTAATCCGATTTTGGGTGGAATCACCCAGACTCACTAATTCAAGTGCCTGAGAGGCACTTAACCACAATTTCTATTTCACTATTACAGGAGCTTTTGCATGACACGCAAAAAAGAAATGATGGACGGCAATGAAGCCGTCGCTTATGTTGCCTACCGCACCAACGAAGTCATCGCCATCTATCCCATCACCCCATCCTCCTCGATGGGCGAACACGCCGATGCCTGGATGGCCAAGGGCATCCCCAACCTGTGGGGAACGGTGCCAACCGTGATGGAAATGCAGTCTGAAGGCGGTGCAGCCGGTGCCGTGCACGGCGCCCTCACCTCTGGAGCGCTTTCCACCACCTTCACCGCTTCGCAGGGTCTATTACTGATGATTCCCAACATGTACAAGATCGCCGGAGAATTGACCCCGACCGTATTCCACATCGCCGCACGAACGCTGGCAACTCACGCCCTTTCCATTTACGGTGACCATTCGGATGTGATGGGCACCCGCCAGACCGGTTTTGCCTTGCTGGCCTCCCGCTCTGTGCAAGAGGCGCACGATATGGCGCTCATCAGCCAGGTTGCCACCCTGGAAGCGCGCATCCCCTTCCTGCATTTCTTCGATGGCTTCCGCACTTCTGCCGAGATCAACAAGATCGAAATGCTGGACGAGGATGACCTGCGCGCCATGCTCGACCAGAGCCTGATTGAAGCCCACCGCAAGCGTTCCCTCTCCCCAGACAAGCCCGTCCTGCGCGGCACTGCCCAGAACCCGGACGTCTTCTTCCAGGAACGCGAGACGGTCAATACCTTCTACCAGAACTGCCCAGCCGTGGTGCAGAAAGCGATGGATAAGTTCACCAAGCTGACCGGACGCAGTTATCACCTGTTTGATTACAGCGGTGCGGCGGATGCCGAGCGCGTCATTATCCTGATGGGTTCCGGGGCGGAAACTGCCGAGGAAACCGCCAAGTATTTGAATGTAAAAGGTGAAAAAGTAGGCGTGCTCACTGTCCGCCTTTACCGCCCGTTCGCTGCCGATGCATTCCTGAAAGCGCTGCCAGCAACAACCAAAGGTATTGCTGTGCTGGACCGCACCAAGGAACCCGGCTCAGATGGCGAACCGCTTTACAAGGATATTGCCAAAGCCGTGCGTGAAGCATCAGCAGCCGGTAATTCCCCGCTGGCCGCCATGCCGGTCATCATCGGCGGGCGCTATGGGCTTTCCTCCAAGGAATTCACCCCCGCCATGGTTAAAGCTGTCTTTGATGAACTCAAAAAGCAGAAACCGCTCAATTCCTTCACCGTCGGCATCACTGATGATGTGACCCACACCAGCCTGAGCGTTGACCCCTCATTCTGCATCGAGTCGGACGACACCATTCGTTGCGTTTTCTTCGGGGTCGGTTCAGATGGCACCGTGGGTGCCAACCACAACTCCATCCGTATTATTGGTGAAGAGACGCCGAATTATGGCCAGGGTTATTTTGTCTACGATTCCAAGAAATCCGGCACGGTGACCATTTCCCACCTGCGCTTCGGTCCCAAACCCATCCGCGCTCCCTACCTGATCGGCTGGCACGATGCCTCCTTCGTTGCCTGCCATCAATTCTCTTTTGTCGAACGGTTTGACATGCTTAAATACGCCAAACCGGGCGCGGTGTTCCTGCTCAACAGCATTTACCCTAAGGACCAGATCTGGGATCACCTGCCGCGCGAGGTGCAGCAGGACATGATTGACCTGAAGCTGCGCTTCTACGTCATTGACGCCTACGACGTGGCGGAAAAGACCGGCATGGGCGGGCGCATCAATACCATCATGCAGACCTGCTTCTTCGCCATCAGCGGCGTGCTGCCACGCGAGGAAGCCATCAAGGAGATCAAGAAAAGCATCCAGGCCACCTACGGACGGCGCGGTGAAGCGGTGGTACAGCAAAACTTTGCCGCCGTGGATGCCGCCCTGGATCATCTTTATGAAGTGAAAGTGCCTGGCAAAGTAACCAGCCTATTCTCCCGCCGCAAACCGGTGGCAGATGACGCCCCTGAATTTGTCAGGAAAGTG
This sequence comes from uncultured Chloroflexia bacterium, assembly GCA_963802275.1. Taxonomy (GTDB): domain Bacteria; phylum Chloroflexota; class Anaerolineae; order Anaerolineales; family Anaerolineaceae; genus CAZMZW01. The sequence goes on from CAWDIB010000004.1 coordinate 1,044,001, forward strand.
CTGGGCGAGATCATGGTCAACAACGGAGAAAGCATTCCGGTCAGCGCCCTGCCGGTGGACGGCACCTTCCCGACCGGCACCACCCAATGGGAAAAACGCAACCTGGCGCTGGAGATTCCCGTGTGGGAACCCGACCTGTGCATCCAGTGCGGCAAATGCAGCTTCGTCTGCCCGCATGCGGTCATCCGCCAGAAAGTGTACGACCCGGCATTGCTGGCCAACGCGCCCAAGACCTTCAAATCAGTGGATGCGCGCTTCTTCAAGGAATTTCCGGGCAAGAAGTTCACCATCCAGGTTGCCCCAGAGGACTGCACCGGATGCAGCCTGTGCGTGGAGAACTGCCCGGCCAAGGATAAGACCAATCCCGAACGCAAGGCGATCAACATGCGCCCGCAGCCGCCCATCCGCGAGAGCGAGCGCGAGAACTGGGAATTCTTCCAGTCCATCCCCTACCTAGACCGCTCGCTGGTGGAACCCAACAGTGTCAAGAATTCGCAGCAGTTACTGCCCTTGTTTGAGTTTTCCGGCGCCTGCGCCGGCTGCGGTGAAACCCCTTATATCAAACTGCTTTCGCAGTTGTATGGCGACCGCGCCCTGGTGGCCAATGCCACCGGCTGTTCCTCCATTTATGGCGCCAACCTGCCCACCACCCCGTGGACCTTCAACCCGGATGGGCGTGGGCCGGCCTGGTCCAATTCCTTGTTCGAGGACAACGCCGAGTTCGGCCTGGGTATGCGCCTGACCGTGGACCAGAACAACACCTATGCCAGCCAGCTGGTGAAGGAATTGGCTGGTGAGATCGGTGAACCCCTGGTGAGCGAGCTGCTCAATGCCGACCAGTCCAATGAAGCTGGTTTGAAAGCCCAGCGTGAACGGGTGGCCGTTCTCACCAAGAAACTGGCCAGTTCAAAGGACGCTCGCGCGAAGATCCTGGCTAACCTGGCGGATTACCTGGTGAAAAAGAGCGTGTGGATCGTGGGCGGCGATGGCTGGGCCTTCGACATCGGTTACGGCGGACTCGACCATGTACTGGCTTCAGGCCGTAATGTGAACGTGCTGGTGCTGGACACCGGCGTGTACTCCAACACCGGCGGGCAATCCTCCAAGGCCACCCCGCGCGGCGCGGTGGCGCGCTTTGCCCAAAGCGGCAAGGGACTGGCCCGCAAGGACATGGGGATGATCTTCATGTCCTATGGGTATGTGTATGTGGCACAGGTGGCCATGGGCTACAGCGACTTGCAGACACTGCGCGCTTTCCGCGAAGCAGATGCCTATGACGGACCGGCCATCATCATCGCCTACTCGCACTGCATTGCTCATGGTTATGACCTCAAAAAAGGGCTGGAGCAGCAAGACCTGGCAGTCAAGGCAGGTGTCTATCCGCTTTACCGTTACAACCCGACGCTGGTGGAACAGGGCAAGAACCCGCTCATCCTGGATTACAAGGCACCCTCCATTCCGGTCAAGGACTATGCCTACAACGAAACCCGCTACCGCACGCTGGTACAAAGCAACGAAGCCCGTGCCGAAGAGTTGATGAAGCTGGCGCAAAAGGACGCCGAGGACCGCTGGAACCGCTACAGCGCCATGGCGGGTGTACCTGCCAAACCGGGCGAACCAACAGCCAACAAGGGCTAGACAGCTTATTCAAATTAAACAGGCGAGTGAGTGATCATTCGCCTGTTTTTATTCTTACAAATTCGAATCGAAAACAATCGTGGATTTGTTCAATGTCAATGTCCCTCTACTCCTGATAAATAACGGTCATCCTGTCTTTTTCACTCTTATCCCTGGCAATCTCCATTTTGATCAGCCTCATCCCTTCTTTGGGAATCTGATATGAAATACAAAAATACCCTAGCGTATTCTCATGATCGCTATATGCCATTCCCACAAGACCTTGCTCTCCACCTAGCCCCTCCCTAACAATCTCTTCGTTTCCATTGGAAAAAACTACCCTAAAATAAGTGGTGTCCTTCGAAATAAACCCATCAGACTTTACACCCTTCTCACTAGACAAAAAATAGATATTTGCTGTTTTTTCCCCATCCGCCCAGGTTTTCTCCCAACTGGAGTTTGGATCAAGAGATTTTCTTGTCGCAGAAACATCAACCTTGACAAAAGTAATATGAATGCCATTCCAATCCGCTTCTATGATCCTGCCATTTTTCGCAGGGGTTTCCTTCAGGGTCGGGGTAGCAGTAATTATTGGGGTATATGTCGCGCCAGGTGTAATCGTCAACGCGGAGCTTGTCAATTCAGGGGTGGCAGAGGCTGCCAATGGCGAACAAGCGGAAATAATACCGACAAAACAAAGGTGGATAAGAAAGGTCTTTAATACTTTCTTTCGCATGATTACCTCAACTATTTGATTGATCTTAAAGTTCCTCAGAAATCCAAACCCAAATATTATCGCACAGTATTGTTCTTTATAAAAAGCATTTGGTAGAATTCATTCATTGCAGCATTATTGGCAGACCAAATCATGAAAGAAGAAAAATAAAATATGCAACAACCCATTCCAAGAAAAGACAGGTTATCAAAGATCCTCACCTTTTCAGGCACCTTCCTGGTGATCCTGCCCATCCTGGCGCCGGTGGTATTTGCCCTGCTCTTTCTCCTGCGAAGCGGCCGTTTCCATTTTGATTTCCTGATGCCGGCCGAATTGTTTCCGGCAGTGGTTATTGGCGGCGGGATGCTGTTGTGGACAGCCATCCGTGCTCGCGCATATGTCAAGTTCATTGGCTGGGCTTACGGATTGGCAATCTTTCTGCTTTTCGCCAGCCAGGCGCTGGCGGTGGTTACCGGATTGGCCAGCGGAGAAATTGAGATGAGCAGCCCCTGGATGGTGGTGGTGATGGGCGGGATTGTTGGTTATATTCTGATGGTCATCTTATTGGCGGTCGGTGGAATCTTGTTAATTCGTAATACCACCTCCCCTTAATTACGGACTGAGATGGTCATTAAATCATTCCTTGTCACCGGCGGCAGCGGTTTTTTGGGAAAACCGGTTTGCGAATATCTCATCAGGCAGGGACACACTGTACTGGATGTCAGTTTGGAAACCATCCCCATTCAAGGCTGCCAATCCTTCCAAGCGGACATCAGCCGGTTGGTAGAACTGGAGCCAGTTTTTGCTGAGCAAAAGTTCGATGCCATCCTCCACCTGGCAGCGCTGCTGCACACGGCCTCGTGGAAGGATCCAGCCGGGGCGTACCGGGTCAATGTGCAAGGTTCATACAACTTACTGGAAATGGCGCGAAAATACCACGTTCCCCGTTTTGTCTTTGGCAGTACGGTGGATGCACTCGGTTTTATCCTGCTGATGCCGGGGCAGTGAATGAAGAGGTACCCGTGCTGCCCAGCGACCTGTATGGTGAGACCAAGCGCTTTATTGAACAGCTGGGGCTGGCGTACCGGCAGATGTACGGGCTGGAGTTCATCAGCGCACGCATCCCCTTCCTGGTGGGTCCGGGCAAAGCCATCCCAACCTCCGCCTGGCGCATGGACATCTTTAATTTATTGAAAACCGGCGGGGAGATCGATTTCGGCTTTGAAGCAAATACGCTCATCCCCATGGCGGATATCCGCGATTCAGCCGCGGAAATTTGTGCCCTGGCTGCCGCCGAAACCCCCAAGTATTCAATCTATAACTTGCCATGTGAATCCATCCGCGTGGCGGACCTGGCGGACATGGTTCAAAAAATAAACACAGCTATTCATGTGAAATTTGGTACACGCACGGGAGACTTCTTCCCCGCCCGGGTTGATTCTCGCAGCTTCCTCGAAGAGTTTGAAATATCCAACACATCCATACAAAGAAGGTTGAAAGACTATCCGCTTTCGGATGCTGTACAATAAAAAATAGATTAATAATCGGGAGGAACACATGAGTCCATTATTGGGAAGGATGATGAGGCGCGGAATGCGCCGCACCACGCGGCGGATGATGCGCGGCACCGCCATGCTGGCTGGCAGAGCGGTGGGGTGGGCGATGATCGGCAACATCCGCCTGCACGAGGCTGACCTACTGCGCATCCAACAAACCACAGGGATCAAACCAGAGGAGATGACCGAGGAAGAACTCAAACAGGCCATGCAGAAACTGGGCATAAAGGAATTGAAGATCGATTAATGGAGATCGCTTAACCTAAGCTATTACCATTTTATACAGAAATAAATGCACGCCCTTTGAAATCCGGTAATTCCGGGTGTTAAATATATTATTAATTACAGGAGGTCATGATGGACTTGCTTGAATCTCTGCAGGAATATGCTCGTAACTTGCCAGCCGAACTGAAAGAAAAGAACGGAATGTTAACCTTTTCATTCGTCGTGGCAGGAAGCAAGACTTTTCTCTCCAAACAGAAATTAATTTATGAGGCCAAATTGCGCATCAATCAATCCAGCAAGGTGGTTAAATTCACCGAAATGTTAAAAGAATCCTCAGCGGGTATGCAGGCAGGAGCAGGTTTCCAAATGCAGACCTATAGTACTGTAAAAGGCGGACAGAGGGAAGGTGGAATAGAACATCAATCCAATCAGTTTGGTAAAAAATATTCCTACCAAGTTGACTTCAAGACTGTGCACAACCATATTGAAGACCTTGCCAAGCAAGCCGGGTATAAGTTTCACTATCAGCTGACTTCATTGGGTTTATAGGATTTAATTCAAAAATATTTCCTTAAACATAATCAACATGAAAATTCTTGAAATCGTATTGCAGTTCCTGAGCAAGCCGGCCATCCTGATGGGGCTCATCACCCTGCTGGGAAGCATCATGCTTAAAAAGAAAACCGGGGCGGTCATCATCAGCACCGCCAAGACCATCCTTGGGCTCTTGTTATTGAATGCCGGCGCGGGCATCATCGCAGGCGCCCTCCAGCCACTCAACCAGTTGCTGGAAAATGGATTCCACATCACCGGCGTACTGGCATCCGGCGAACTCTTTTTAGCCCGTTCACAAATGGGGTTTGGCCCGATCATTGCGGTGGTGTTCGCCCTTTCCATACTGGTCAATGTGCTGCTGGCGCGCATCACCCCCTGGAAGTACATCTTCCTGACCGGACACCATATCCTTTTCATGGCTACCATAGGTGCTGCCACCTTGGGTAGTACTGCCCTGGGTCAGAATCCCTTGTTGCTCATACTAGTCTGTTCGATTATAAGCGGCCTGTGCATGACCGCCTTCCCCGCCCTCTCAGCGCCCTTTGTTTACCAAATCACGCACAAGCGGGAATTCGTCATGGGCCATTTTGGCACCAGCGGCTATGTGGCGGCCGGGTTCCTCGGCCAGTTCATCGGTTCGCCGCGCGACTCGGCTGAAAAAATCCGCTTCCCGGAATGGATGAGTTTTTTAAGTGAGCCACTGGTGAGCATGGGCTTCAGCACCTGGCTGCTCTTCCTGGCCGCCAGCGCTGCTTCTGTGCTGGCGGTGGGTGAACAAGCCACCACAGCCATTTTTAACAGTACCGACTCATGGGTGCTGAGTTCCTTCCTGACCGCGCTGACCTTTGCCGCCGGCACCGGGGTGGTGCTGATGGGGGTGAACATGTTCCTGGCTGAGATCCTGCCCGCTTTCCGCTGGTATGCGCAAAAGGTCATCCCAAAAGCCCTGCCCGCCCTGGACTGCCCGGCGGTTTTTCCGTTTGCGCCCAACGCGGTCATGCTGGGCATGCTGGGCTGCCTGGTTGGTCAATTGTTGGTGATGGCAGCGCAAGCATTGCTCGCTGACCGTATCGGGGTGGTCATCCTGCCCAGCATGCTGCTGTCCTACTTCCTGGGTGGCACAGCCGGCGTGTTCGGCAACGCCACCGGCGGTTGGAAGGGCGCCCTGTTGGGGGGCTTCATCAATGGGTTTATGTTCACCCTGCTGGCGGGGACGGCCTTTGCCGGCATCCGCCACCTCGACTATGGCAACACCATCTTTGGCGATGCCGATTTCGGGCTGGTGGGAAACGTATTGGCCTTCATTAGCAAATTGATAGGATAATCTCTTTACTGCACACTAACAGAGGTTAAAATTCAAACCACCCACATCCTGGCTATGATCCTCTCACTAGTCATGATCGCTTTTCTTTTAAATCCCAAGTCACAGCAAGTGCCGGTGGAAATGCGCAAACCGTCAACCGTAGTTCTGCTGGGCATCCTCATCCCAGCTAAGCCCAGCGCGCTGGCCTTTTATGACGATTACAACGCGGCTGGCTGCCGGTTAACATGATCCAGGTGAAACGGGATTACCTTGACGCGTATACCTATGAACGGGTGGACCGACCGCGCGGACTGTTCTTCCAAATAGATTGGAACGTTAAAGACGGGGAAGTAACAGTCAACCATTACTAAGCAGTAACAAACGAAACAGAAGGCCTGATTACGGCAATGAAATGATGAATATAAGATGAAAGTAACACACCCCGATTACAAAGTCGTTTTGCGGCAAAACTTTTACTTCGCCAACATTGATGAAAAAGCAATGGAATACCTGGCGAACCACCTCTCCACGCGCGAGTACCTGCGTGATGAAGTGGTATTGTGGGAGAATGAGCCCGCCTCCGGACTGTACATCATCCTCAGCGGGACACTCAAGGTAGTGCGAGTTTCGCCACAGGGGCGCGAACTGACATTGAACATCCTCGTTTCTCAGGATTCTTTCAATGCCATTGCCATGTTCACACGCGGCAACCATCCGGCGAGGGTGATTGCCCTTGAAAGAGCAACCTTGATTTACCTGGATTATGCGGTCGTTAAAACTTTACTGGACAGCTCACCCGATTTTTCAACCGCCCTGCTGACCGGTTTCGCGGGGCGCATCCAGGAATTGACCGATTTGCTGGCTTCCCTCTCATTACAACCGGTGGAAGGGCGCCTGGTGGAATTTCTGCTCAAAAAAGCCAAAGGTGATATTTTTACAAGAGAGAAGTGGCTGACCCAGGAGGAACTGGCTGCCCGTATCGGCACCGTGCCGGATGTGCTCAGCCGTGTGCTTCGCGGTCTTGTAGAGGAAGGATTGATCGAGATGGACCGCCGGCGCATCCGTATTCTTAACCACCCTGCCCTGGAAACCCGTAGCGGAAAAGCTCAATTTCCGACTTAAGTCATGGAAACAATCCTTGTTTCCCGCTACAATTCGTAGAAAAGGAGAAATACCATGTCTCAAACTTTACAGGGAATCCTGATTTTTCTTCATGATTTGTTCACCGCCATTTGGGTGGGCGGACTGCTGATGCTGTGTCTGTCAGTGCTGCCGGGGCTCAAGAAGGTTTTCGGTCACAGCGCTGAGAGCGAAAAGGCAATGGACGCCATCACCAGACAGCAGCGCAAGTTCGTATTCATTGCAATACCTGGGCTGCTGATAACCGGCGTGTTGCTCGCCCGTACTTCGGCCGGGTTCAATGGATTGTTCAATTTCACCACCTCATTTGGTGCCCTGCTATCGGTCAAACACATCCTGGTGTTCCTGATGGTCATATTGGCACTGGTACGTGCTTTTGGCTTCCGCAATCTGGAGAAGAGCAAGGACTTGGCGAGGAAGAAAACCAGTTTGCTGCTGATGCACATCAATGCGGCGTTGGGCGTGCTGGTGCTGCTGTTGAGTGGAATGGCGGCCGCCATTTAAACCTGATGGTGTGCTTGTCTCCCTCCCATCATCATGTAGGAGGCTGCTAACATTTATATATAGAGCAAAGAAGCATAACTGGCAGGAAAATAAATCAGGAAGAACGCAAATTTAACATTTCTCTTACAAACCAAAATATGCATTGAGGGTAAATTTAAGGTTAAAGGAGCTACAATGAAATTTAATCCTTTAACCCCACATGAGGAGCAGGTCATCCTGCACAAGGCCACCGAAGCGCCTTTCTCTGGCGAGTATGATGATTTCTTTGAGGAAGGCACCTACCTGTGCCGGCGTTGCAATGCCCCGCTCTACATTTCCGATGACAAATTTCATTCCGGCTGCGGCTGGCCCAGTTTTGATCAGGAGATCCCCAATGCGGTCAAGCACCTGCCGGATGCGGACGGACGCCGCACCGAGATCTTGTGTGCTGCCTGCGGCGGGCACCTGGGTCACGTTTTCACCGGCGAACAACTGACTCCCAAAAATGTGCGTCATTGCGTCAATTCCCTCTCTCTGAAATTCGTCCCCAAAAAAGGAGCCAAATGAGCAAAGCTGAAACCGCCGTCTTCGGCACCGGCTGCTTTTGGTGCAGCGAAGCCATCTTCAAACAGTTGCGCGGGGTGGTGGCTGTCACACCCGGCTATGCCGGCGGGAGCACCCCCAACCCCACCTACGAGCAGGTGTGCAGCGGCGCCACCGGCCATGCCGAGGTGGCGCAGATTGAATTCGACCCGGCCATAATTTCATACGCGGAACTTTTACAGGTCTTCTGGCATGTGCACGACCCCACCTCGCTCAACCGCCAGGGCAACGATGTCGGCACCCAGTATCGTTCGATCATCCTCACCACTTCAGCCCGCCAAAAAGAACAAGCGGAAAAATCCATGCAAGAAATAGAAAAATCCGGCCAGTTCAATCAACGGATCGCGACCATTATTGAACCGTTGACAGATTTTTTTCCGGCTGAGGATTACCATCGCGATTATTACGCCCTGCATCAAAGCCAGCCCTATTGCCGTATCGTTATTTCCCCCAAGCTGCAACACCTGCGTCAGCAGTTTAAGGAAAAGTTAAACAGCTGAATTGAAATTACTTGTTAGATCTACTCCACCATAACGGTCAATCGGAAGTCCCTGATGGGCGGCACATCCTTTTCAAAGGGACGTCGGTAGATCAATTTAAGTGATGTGTTTCCTTTGCCAACGGCTTTGAGGGTGAAGATGAATGTCCCGCCGCTGCCGACCCGGTTGGTCTTTTCTGGCTGGTACTCCGCCTCACCCTGTAGCGCCAGCAGGTTCGTGTTGTTCTCAGCGATCTCCCAGGCATAGCCGGTGGTGATATTGCCTGCCAGGGCAACCCGCAGTTTGTCACCCAGCTTTACTTTGATTTGGCTGCCATTTTGTTCCTCTGTTACCTGGTGAGTGAAGTCAGCCGCGCAACCGATAAAAAAAGCGGTGAAAAGGCACAATAAGAAGCTGGTACACAGCTTTCGTCCTTTCAATTGTTTATTCATCCTCTATTGCATCCTCTCATTTTTGTCAGTTTTACCTCACCAATTTGACCACCAGCGGTTCAATGTACGGCTGTCCTTTAGCGGAAATCCGTACTATGCCGTTCACCCTCACCACCCTGACTGTATCGCTTTGCTCGCCCGGATTCAATCCAACGTTCACCCCTTGCATGGCTTGCACGTATATAGCCGCGCACCGGTCGCGGATGACCCAGTCGCTGCGCGTTACCGGACTAGTAGCCTGCGCTTCTTTTAACAGATCCCACCCGCGGTAATAGCCGACCAGGGTAACCGCTTTTCCAATGAATTGCTGCGGATTCTCGAGGATGTCACGGATTTGATCACTGAAATCCGCTTCACTCTCCAAACAATCCATTCTGGTCGGCGAAGCTGATAAGGTGGGGGACTCACTTGGTAAAGTTAGAGGGGTGATTGTGGATTGGATGGGAATGGCACACCCGGCCATAATAGTCATTACAACGCTACTGCATAAGAGAGAAATAATACTCTTTTTCAACCTAAAAACTGTCTTCTTCATGGTTTACTCCAGAAAAATGGGCTGATCTTTCTCTTTATTAATCATAAACGCTTCTCCCCAGAATGAAGAGAAGCGTTTATTACAATTTTCAATACTAATTATTTATTTCTTAATATCTCCCGGTGACATGGGATAGTCGTCGTATGGTGCACCGGGATCTGAAACCATCGCATTTTGGTCAGCGAACACACCATTGGTATAAGTGAAAACATTCCACCACCGGTTGGCGGAATCACCGCTGGCAGCCGAAGCATAATAGGTTTTAACCAGCGCACCATTACGGTACACACGCACCGTGGCGCCTGAGGTCTTGATCGGATAGGCGGGATCTCCTGTCCAATTGTAGACCGAGTATTTATAACTGCCTGCGAGGAATTGCTTGATACTGATATTCTCCGGCCCGTAACTTACGGTATCATCCACATCCAAATAGGCATACGGAAAAACGGTCATGTCCGTATTTCCTTTGTCGCTAAACTTGATGTGATAAGGTGTCGCCGCCGGCAGCCACAAGTGCGAATCAAGGTCACTCGGATTGGCACCCCAGGTAAGGGTGATGGTCAAATTGGTGTAATAGTATTCATTGAGGAACTCGTTCCAGGCAGTGTCGCGCGCCAGCCATTGATTGGCCTGATAGGTAGCTGCCCAGGCACCCCAGGTGGACTGGCTCTTGGGGAAGAAGATGCTGATGCCCTTGGCGCCCGGCCAGCTTGAGCCGGCTTTGTTGTTGGTGACCACCCCATTCAGGGCGGTGATGAGCGCGCTGGCAGCCGAGCGGATGGCGGTATTGCTGGTGCGGTTGTACAGCTGCAGGGCGAAATCCGACAGGTCAATATAATCCGGCACGCTGAAGTACTGGCTGGCAGCCAGGGCGTTGGCAATGAATGCCCGGTTGGCATCCAGGTTGGCGCGCATGGCCTGCACAAAATTGGCAAAATACGAGGCAACCATCGTGTCGTAGGCAGTACCGAATTGCATCGCCGATTGGGTTTCATCGTTTCCATAAGATCCGTAGTAGCGGTTGACGATGTCATTGGCCAGGAGTACACCTGTCCAACCGGGATTGGCATTCAGGTCTGCCAGGATGGTGTGGTACGGCCAGCCATCACCCGGTTCTGTTTCCTCCGAGCCGGCAGCCGCCTTGGCATAAGCCTTGATGTGCTGATAGACCTCCAGCTGGGCCATCAGGCAGGCATCCATGCCCAGCAGCTCGATCTTGTTCACACCATTGGCAGTGGTAGCCGCCAGCACCGTGGAGATTTCCAGGTTGCTCAGGTAATCACTGCCGTTAGAGTCATCCCAGGCAACACCCTGTACTACATCACGATCGATGTCCTCTCCGGACATGGGCTGGAAACCACCGCCGTGGTTCCAAAGGATCAGGGCATATTTATTGGCTGGGTAGTAGGTCTTGGCCCAGGTGACGAAGTTCTGCAGATTGGTGGGGTCACCCATATTCAATTCACCCAGGTCCGCCAAAGCATTGGTGCTGGTGGGCGTCATGCCGCTGGTGATATAGTAGCGCTTGGTGCCGCTCCAGTCATCATAGCGGGTGTCGTAGCCGGGATTGCGGTCAAACTGCACCACAATGTTGACCCCGCTGCTGGAGCCAGCGGTGGCCATTTCCAGGAAATCATCCACGGCTGCCCCCTCCAGGTTGTTGTCGGCTGCCAGATAGACCATGAAGGTCCATTGCTTGGATGTGTTGATGGTGAAGGTTCGCGCAGCGCTCCAGGCGCCCGCTTCGCCGTGGATGTTGATGCCGCGCACGCGCCAATAACGCAAGCCATCCGGCACCAGGTCACTGATGGGAGTATAGGTCTGCTGCCCGGGATCTAGGTTGACATCAACTTGCGGGGAAGTGAAGGTATAGCTGGTAGCTACCTGGATATTGTATGAATCAGCATAGGTGGCGCTATTCCAGGTGAAGGTGGGTGTCTTGGTGTATTGCACCGAGCCGCTAGCCGGCAGGTTCAAGGTGGGTGCCAATGGCAACGGCATGCGAACTTCCACCAAGCGGTAAGTGCTCCAGTTACCCCAGTTGCCGGCCGCATCGCGTGCCCTGACATGCCAATAATGGGCGCCGACCGTCATGGCTGGATTGGGGGTGTGGCTGGTAACAGCCAGGACTGCGGATGTGTATTCGACCATGGTAAATCCGCTGTCGGATGCGAATTGGAACTGATAGGCATTGGCACCAGCTGCAGCCAGCCATGTAAAGGTTGGGTTGCTGCGATAAATGGCACCGTTGGTCGGTGTACTTAGCACCGGTGCCGGGGGCGGGGTGGTATCAATGGTGAAGGGACGCGCAGCGGACCATGCGCCTGCGGCGGGGGTGATGTTGTAGGCCCTCACCCGCCAGTAATACAATCCGTCAGACAGCGTGGTGGCCGTGTAGGCCAACTCGCTGCCTGTGTAATCCCTGGCAAGCGTGGTGAAGGCAGCCGAGGCGGAAATTTGGATCTGGTATTGGTCGCCGTAGGGCACACTGCCCCATTCAAAGGTGGGTGTGTTGTCACCAAGCATGGCGCTGGCAGGTGGATTGTTCAGCACCGGAGCCACCGGGATGGGCGGCAATATCGTCACCGTGCGGTAGGCGCTCCAACTGCCCCAGTTACCGGCCGCATCGCGCGCACGGGCGTGCCAATAAAGCGGCTGCAATAGCGGCAGCGTTCCGCCAGGCTTGTAGCTGGTGACCGCCAGAACGGGCGAGGTGTCCACCACATCAGCGGGATCAAAGCCGCTGTCAGTGGCAATTTGGAATTGATAGGCGTTGGCGCCCAGCGAGGGCAGCCAGTAGAAGATGGGCGTGCCGATGACCGAGACGCCATTGGCGGGCGCGCTCAATGCCGGGGCCGGTGGCGCGGTGGTGTCCAGCGTGAAGGGGCGTGCGGCGCTCCATGGGCCGGCTCCGCCAAAGGCGTTTCGGCCCGTACGCGCCAGTACTTGAGCCCATCCGGGCTGAAGCGGGCTGGAGGGGGTAAGGGTCGTATGCCTTCGCCCAGGGTTTCATCCAGGCTGGTGCTGGTGAAGGTGGCCAGTGTGGAGATCTGGATCTGGTAATGGTGTCCACTCGGCCACGCTGTTCCAAGTGAAGGTGGGCTGGGTATTGTTGGTCAGGGCACTGGCGGCGGGCAAAAGCAGAACCGGCGCCACCGGGACTGTGGTCTGCGGGTTGACTGTGCGGGTGACGCTCCACCCGCTCCAGTTGCCGGCCGCGTCGCGGGCGCGCACATGCCAGTGGTAGAGGGTGCCCGTGCCAACCGGCAGGGAGGCCCAGCGGTAGCTGGTGACCGCCTGCACGGGAGAAGTGTTGCGAATGTCACTGAAACCACTGTCGGCAGCAATCACAAACTCATACGCGTTGGCACCCAGCGAGGGCAGCCACGAGAAGGTCGGGATGCCGATCGGGGTGGTCCCATCCGCCGGCAGGCTCAGTGCGGGTGCCGGGGGCGGGGTGGTATCAATGGTGAAGGGACGCGCAGCGGACCATGCGCCTGCGGCGGGGGTGATGTTGTAGGCCCTCACCCGCCAGTAATACAATCCGTCAGACAGCGTGGTGGCCGTGTAGGCCAACTCGCTGCCTGTGTAATCCCTGGCAAGCGTGGTGAAGGCAGCCGAGGCGGAAATTTGGATCTGGTATTGGTCGCCGTAGGGCACACTGCCCCATTCAAAGGTGGGTGTGTTGTCACCAAGCATGGCGCTGGCAGGTGGATTGTTCAGCACCGGAGCCACCGGGATGGGCGGCAATATCGTCACCGTGCGGTAGGCGCTCCAACTGCCCCAGTTACCGGCCGCATCGCGCGCACGGGCGTGCCAATAAAGCGGCTGCAATAGCGGCAGCGTTCCGCCAGGCTTGTAGCTGGTGACCGCCAGAACGGGCGAGGTGTCCACCACATCAGCGGGATCAAAGCCGCTGTCAGTGGCAATTTGGAATTGATAGGCGTTGGCGCCCAGCGAGGGCAGCCAGTAGAAGATGGGCGTGCCGATGACCGAGACGCCATTGGCGGGCGCGCTCAATGCCGGGGCCGGTGGCGGGGTGGTGTCCAGCGTGAAGGGGCGTGCGGCACTCCATGGGCCGGCTCCGCCGGTGGCGTTTTCGGCGCGCACGCGCCAGTACTTGAGTCCGTCCGGGCTGAACACGCTGGAGGGGGTGAAGGTCAGGATGCCCTCGCCCAGGGTTTCATCCAGGCTGGTGCTGGTAAAGGTGGCCAATGTGGAAACCTGGATCTGGTAATGGTGTCCGCTCGGCACGCTGTTCCAGGTGAAAGTTGGGGTGGTATTGTTGGTCACGGCGCTGGCGGCGGGCAAAAGCAGAACCGGCGCCACCGGGACTGTGGTCTGCGGGTTGACTGTGCGGGTGACGCTCCACCCGCTCCAGTTGCCGGCCGCGTCGCGGGCGCGCACATGCCAGTGGTAGAGGGTGCCCGTGCCAACCGGCAGGGAGGCCCAGCGGTAGCTGGTGACCGCCTGCACGGGAGAAGTGTTGCGAATGTCACTGAAACCACTGTCGGCAGCAATCACAAACTCATACGCGTTGGCACCCAGCGAGGGCAGCCACGAGAAGGTCGGGATGCCGATCGGGGTGGTCCCATCCGCCGGCAGGCTCAGTGCGGGTGCCGGGGGCGGGGTGGTATCAATGGTGAAGGGACGCGCAGCGGACCATGCGCCTGCGGCGGGGGTGATGTTGTAGGCCCTCACCCGCCAGTAATACAATCCGTCAGACAGCGTGGTGGCCGTGTAGGCCAACTCGCTGCCTGTGTAATCCCTGGCAAGCGTGGTGAAGGCAGCCGAGGCGGAAATTTGGATCTGGTATTGGTCGCCGTAGGGCACACTGCCCCATTCAAAGGTGGGTGTGTTGTCACCAAGCATGGCGCTGGCAGGTGGATTGTTCAGCACCGGAGCCACCGGGATGGGCGGCAATATCGTCACCGTGCGGTAGGCGCTCCAACTGCCCCAGTTACCGGCCGCATCGCGCGCACGGGCGTGCCAATAAAGCGGCTGCAATAGCGGCAGCGTTCCGCCAGGCTTGTAGCTGGTGACCGCCAGAACGGGCGAGGTGTCCACCACATCAGCGGGATCAAAGCCGCTGTCAGTGGCAATTTGGAATTGATAGGCGTTGGCGCCCAGCGAGGGCAGCCAGTAGAAGATGGGCGTGCCGATGACCGAGACGCCATTGGCGGGCGCGCTCAATGCCGGGGCCGGTGGCGGGGTGGTGTCCAGCGTGAAGGGGCGTGCGGCGGTCCAGGGACCTAGGTCGTCATCAAGATTATAGGCGGCCACACGCCAGTAATAGAGCCCGTCTGCACCTGGTGAACTGGAGGGTGTAAACGATAAAACACCAGCTCCCTGGGTTTCATCGATAGCGGTGGTGGTGAAGGCTGGGCTTAAGCTGAACTGAATGCGGTAATAGGAACCATTGGCTGCGGAACCCCATTCAAAGGTCGGGATTGGGTTGAAATTGGTAAAGATGCCGCTGGCGGGATTGGTCAAGACCGGTGCGGCCGGGATGGGCGCGTGGAAGTGCAACTCGCGGGCTGTACTCCACCCACTCCAGTTGCCAGCCGCATCGCGTGCTTTGACATGCCAGTATAAGGTATTGACCGTCAAAGCCGGGCTGGGAATGTTGGAGGTGGTGGCCAGCACGCTGGAGGTATACACAACATTGGAAAATCCAATGTCGGTCGCCACTTCCAACTGGTAAGCATTGGCGCCGGTGGAAGCCAGCCAGGAGAAGGTGGGGTTGGCGCGCACGATGGCGCCGTCCGCCGGCAGGCTGGGGAAGGGAGCGGCAGGCGCTGTTGCATCGATGGTCAGCGCTCGCACTGTGCTCCATGCGCCAGGCTGGTCAACCTCGTTAATGCCCCTCACCCGCCAGTAGTACAGTCCATCCGCAATGGCACTGCCGGGTGTATAGGTGGTATCTGCGCTGGTGACATCCCGGACGGTGGAGGTGAAGGCAGCCAGGGTGGACAGTTGGAATTGGTATTCGACTGCATTGCTGGCTGTGTTCCAACTGAAGGTGGGGGTACTGTCGTTGGTGAGGCTGCCCGAAGGTGGATCGATCAATGTGGGGGCGGGTGGCAGGGACAGGTTGCCGCCAATAAAGGTATTGCTGGCGGAAATGACCCCCATGTGCGGGCCGGTGTTCTGGCTCAGGTTGAGGGTGTGCACACCATAGACGCCCGGGTTGGGCATGCTGAAGTTATACCCATACCATGTGTCCCAGGTCTGGCTCTGGCTGATGAGTGTGCTGTTGGGATCGCGCACCGCCAAGTAGGCATACACGTCCGCCCAAGTGTCGCGCGTTTTCAAGGTTGGGTCGACACGCTGCGGTTTGGCGCCGGCTTTGTCGGTCTTTTCATATAAGACCGACTTGGGTCTGGAAGCGCTGCTGGTGGTGTAGGTGCCAATGTATTCAACCTGGTTGCCATAGCTGTCCTCGATGCGGTTGGTGATGCTGGCAGTGCTTCCTCCAGCATAGTAGGGCTGATCGGCGGCGGTGGAAATGCTGAAGCTGCCACCGGCCGGGTAGTTATACGTACCGCCGCTGGTGACTGCAATAGACTTCCAGGTATCATATTCCCATTCGGTAGTGCCATCCACCTTGATCATCGCCAAACCGTTGTTGTAGGCATAGGTGGACATGGTCATGCTGGCGCTGCCGGTTACATTAAAACAATTTGCCCAATTGGAAACGTCCCAGGGGCAGAACCGTGCATAATCCATCCCGTTTAGGCTGATGTTCACCTGACCGGTCGGCAGGCTGTTTGCATAGATGTTCACTGTGGCTGTGCCGGTGATACTGATGTTTTCTCTTAATAAATGGTAATTATTGGTGTAATCGTTGGCGGCAAAGTCGTATGTTCTGCCGCTCAGCGGTGTCAGGCGGGCAACCAGTTGTCCACTGCTATCCGTTGAACCGAGTCGACCAAATCCATAGGAAGATGGATAGGCATTGATATCCGCATATTGCATGGCTGAGCCATCAGATTTTTGGGCATTGAACGTCACTTCCACCGTGCCGGTGGGATCCAATACGACAAAGGAAGGCGCGCTGGCATTCTTCACCACAGTAAAATGGTCGGCATAGGAAGAGGTCATTAGAATATAGCTGCCGGTAGCAACACTCAGGTTGATATAGCCGCTATCATCCGTCCAACCCATGCGTGTGTAAAAGCTATCCAGGCTGGTATAGGCGAACACTGGTGCGTATGGCACCGGGTCACCACTGGCATTGCGCACCTGCACGCACAGACCGCTGGAGCAGCTACCCGTGCGGAAGCTCCACCAGGCGGTGGCGCTGCCATTGGCATATACCGGGCTGGTCGGGTTAGCGCGCACCTGCCAGTAGTACCAGGTACCGGCCACCAGTCCACTCAGGCTGGCGCTGGTGTTCAGGTTGGTATTCACCCAGGCGGTGTTGCAGGTATCATCATCGTAGGTATCCAGGCAGTATTGGTAGGAGGTGGCTTCGCTGTAACTTTCCCAGCTCAGGTTCAGCCCCGAGGACTGGTTGGTGGCGCCATCTGCCGGGCTGAGTTTGTTGAAGCTGACCGGATTTCCGCCGCTGGCAAAGCTGATATAAAGGTTGCCGGAAGTGATCGAGCCATAACTGGCAGCTTCAATATAATAAGTGGTTCCGGAGTTGACACTTAACGTCACTTGTGACTGCACACCGTTGTAATCATCGCTGCAACCCTGGTTGACCAGCGAGCCGCGCGAGCCGGTCCACACTGCCAGCACGGTATCAAAATCGCTGCCGAAGGTGTCCACAGTCAGTTCCCCGCTGACCGATGGAGTATAGCGGTACCATAGCGTGTTGTAGGACGTGCCGCCGGTGCAGGTGATTGTCGGGTCGTCGCCGGCGACGGTTGCCCCGGAAATGCTCTGGTTGTTGGTGTACGGCAGTGACGAGATCTGCGTGGCGGAGTCAAAATCGTCATTGGCGGGTCCCACGGGCGGGGTGCCGCTCTGCAGATTGACGATACTGACGCTGTTGAGGAGCATACCAGCATAAGAACCACCCCAGGTCATGCTGTGGTCGAGGTTGTCCCACGTGTCGTGTACGTAAATGGTCGAACTGGAGGGGTCATATCCCACCCCCACGATGGAATGGCCTTGCAGGTTAAGCAGCACCGGCCGGCCGGCATCGATCTCCGCCCGGTAATTGGTCAGAGAGAAGCCGCCGCTGACCTGGTTATCTGTTTTCTGGTTGTAACAATCCGTGACGGTGTAACCCTTGGCTTCATAGAACAATTTTCGACCATAGGTGCCGTCGTCAACCGGCAAGCTGCTGCAATACCAGCGGGTGGCACTGGAGTAGTTATAAAAAAAGGTACCACCATCTGTCAGGCCATAGGCGGATTGGCTGGTCTTCATGTAATCGCCCACCGCGCTGCCCCAGGTGTGCTGCGTCCAGCTGTTGGTGATGTAGGGGTCGCTGGCTGAACTGCCATAACTTACCCAATAATCGTCGATGGAGCCGCGTGTGGTCCTGCCATCCAATCCGTTGTGCGAGGCGATCAGCGGATTATTGGGATAGGTGTCTGACCCATCATTCCAGGTTCCCCAGGAACCATCCTCAACCAGCGGGTACACACCTCCGTTGGTCGATCCGGTGTACATATTTGCATAACCATTGCGGTCGTAATATCCGGCGATCATGGCCGCCGAAACGGCTGAACAGCCGAACACCCAGTTGAAGGCCGGCACGGTCAAATAGGCCGCCTTGATGGTTTTAGATTTGAGGTCGACGATTGGATTGGCAGCAACATCCTTCGGCCGCTTGGCTGGTCCGTGGATGTTGCCGGCTTCCACCTTCTCACCTTTTTTATTGGTGGTTTCCTTGATGGAAAAATACTTGTTGATGATCTTGACCGAGGGATCGCTGGTCGGGGTTGGTGCTTGCGTGGGTGTTTCAGTAGGAGCAGGCGTTTCTGTGGGAGTTTCGGTCGGAGTTTCGGTGGGGGCGGGTGTTTCAGTTGGAGCAGGTGTTTCGGTTGGAGCAGGCGTCTCTGTCGGAGGAGTCGGGGGGACAGGTGTTTCAGTTGGAACAGCAGTGGGCGCCTCGGTGGGTGCCTGGGCCGGCGCACTGACGGTGAAGCTCATTGGGTCAGGAGCGGGTCCTTCCCCGTTGGCATTGCGCGCAATCACCAGCCAGGTATAGTCGCCGGCGCTCAGGTTCAAGCCTGCCTTTACGCTGCAGCCAAATGAAACGCATACCTCGCCCTTGGGGTACCATTTCTCGAACAGGCTGCTGCCGTCGGCTTTCTTCACCACCAGCTGGTATTCGGCGGCATCTGCCGCTGCCTGCCAGGAAAAGGCTGGATCCGCTTCACTGATGTTGCCGGTGGGCGCCACCAGAACGGCTTTGCCAGGCACAGGCGGCGGGGGTGGGGCCTGGGTTGGCTCTGTTGTTGGGGTGTTGACCGGTTCCGGTGTGGGTGTGGCATCCGGCGTCTGGGCGGCAAAGACCGCGTTGCTGCACATGGCCAGCAGCACCAGCGTCATCAGGAATGTGTGGCTTGCTTTTTTGAAGAACTTGTTCCACCTGGCAGTGCTCATGCGTCCCTCCAATATGAAATTAAATTAAAAACGGATTTTTAGGCGAATTTGAGAAAAAACCCCTGAGTACATATAATAATAGCCTTTATCTCATCTATAGTAGCACTAATTCGATTTTTATACAATGCCCAGGGCCATTTTATTGATAGAAGTCGCAGGTCAGGCGAATCCGTCTGACAAATCAGCATAAACGATTTCGTAGGTCAGGCAAACATGCCTGACATTTCTATTTTGCCACCCATGATTGGGTGACCGACAAACCAACTCGCAGGTCAGCCATGTGAAGCATCCTCGCGAGGAATCCTGCCTGATAAATCGCCCGGGGGGTTTGTGGTATAAACCTTCAATAAATGGGATGCGATGGGAACTTTAAAATTGTACAATCGTCTAATGGATAGTAAAGATGGAGGTGCATCAATGAAAACGATTTTTGGGGTCACACTAATTTGTGCCGCAGGGGTTCTTTTCCTGACTGCCTGCAGCTCAGTCATACCGGTGAATGGGGAGGTCAGGAATACCGAACCGCCCAAGTCGCAGCCGCCGTTGGTGGTCACACCCGGCATCAAGGGTACATCCGTTGCCGTTAAAGTGGGTGGTTTTTTTGAAGTGCACATTCCCACCATCCCCTCACCCGGTTTTGAGTGGATTGTCGAACAGATTGACAGCAGCATGCTTGTTCAGGAAGGCAAAGCGGAATACGTGGCGGATGACAGCCCCAATTCCGCCGGCGGCGTGACCATCCTCAGATTCCGCACCCTCGCTCCCGGCAAAACGGTCATCTCCCTTGCGTATGCCAAACCAGCCGCGGGAGATACGCCGGCTTTTTCCAAAAATACCCTGGCCGTCTCGGTTGAGGTGAGCTGAGAATTAATATTGAAAGGGAAGACCTATAGAACACAGCAAGCAGAAAGGATTTGCGCGAGATCACCCACACTGAATTCGGGGAGTCTCACAAGGTGCAAATTCAAAATTGAGATTGCCGCGTCGCTTCATTCCTCGTTATAGCTAGCGGCTTAAGATGTAGGGCAGAATGCCGCCAGCCAGGAAGGTGATCAGTTCCAGCGGGGTATCGATGCGCAGGCGCATGGAAAATTGCTTTACACTGTCATCCCCAACCTGCGCAGTTACTACCATTTCCCCACTATGTTTTTTGAGACCTTCCACACCCGGGATCGAAAAGATCTCCTGCCCGGTGAGACCCAGTGATTGGGCGGATTCACCCTCGCGGAATTGCAAGGGCAGGATGCCGAGCATGACTAGGTTGGATCGGTGGATGCGTTCGAAGGACTGCGCCAGGACAGCGCGCACGCCCAGCAGGGCGGGACCCTTGGCCGCCCAGTCACGGCTGGAACCGGTGCCGTAGTTTTTTCCGGCGATGATGATCAGCGGTGTGTTTTCCGCGCGGTAACGCATGGCAGCTTCATATATAGGAAGAATCTCTCCACTTTGAATGTGGCTGGTGTATCCGCCGGATTTACCTCCTGCCAGCTGGTTCAGCAGGCGGGGATTGGCAAAGGTACCGCGCAGCATCACCTCGTGGTTGGCGCGGTAGGCCCCATAGGCATTGACCTCATCCGGCAGTACCCCGCTCTCCTGCAGGTATTGCCAGGCCGGGTAAGCAGGTTCAATTTCACCAGCAGGTGAGATGTGGTCGGTGGTGACCGAATCACCCAGGTAAGCCAGCACGTGTGCGCCAGCGATGGTGTGGCTCATGATCTCTGAAGAGGGCTGCAGGAAGGGCGGCTCCTGCAGATAGACGGATTGTTCCTGCCAGGGGAAGATGATCCCCGACGGACATTCCAGTTCGTTCCATTGGGAATTATGGGTGAGCAGATCGGCATTGTTGTGTTTGAACAACTCTGGTTGGATGACGCGGCTGACTAGTTTGTTAATCTCCTCTTCGTCTGGCCAAATATCGCGTAGAAAGACAGTGGCACCCTGAGGATCGCTGCCGAGCGGCTGGACGGCAAAGTCAAAGTCCATGCGCCCGGCCAGGGCGCAAGCCACCACCATCAGCGGGGAGGCGAGGAAGCTGCCCTTTACACTGCGATGAATGCGCCCCTCGAAATTGCGGTTGCCGGACAGGACCGCGCAGGCATACAAGCCCTGTTCGCGCACCGCCTGTTCAATGGCCGCTGGCAGCGGGCCGGAGTTGCCAATGCAGGTGGTGCAGCCATAGCCGACCACATAGAAGCCCAATTGCTCCAGGTAGGGCAGCAGGCTACATTGCTGAAGGTATTCCGTGACCACGCGCGAGCCGGGTGCCAGGCTGGTCTTGACCCAGGCAGGAACACGCAGTCCTTTTTCCACTGCCCTTTTGGCCAGCAAACCGGCACCAATGAGGTTGAAGGGATGGGAGGTATTGGTACAGGAAGTGATGGCTGCCAGTACAACCGCTGCGCGCGGCAGTGAATGTTTTTGCCCGTTCAATTCAAGCTCAATGGCACCCTGCCCCTTTTCATCTTTTGGTGACTCTGTTTTCGTTAATTGTGAAAGCGAAGACTTCAAGTCCGACACGGGGAGGAGGTCAAATGGGCGCGTTGGACCAGCCAGCACCGGCTGCAACTGGCTGATGTCCATTTCGATCACCTGCTCATACGCGCAGGACTGTTCCCAATCCTCGCGGAACAAACCCTGGGCCTGGCAGTAAATTTCTACCAGGCGGATGTGCGCCTCCGGGCGCCCGGTCAGGCGCAGGTAGTCCAGGGTGCGCCCGTCAACGGGGAAGAAGGTGGCGGTGGCGCCGCTCTCGGGGGTCATGTTAGCCAGCATGCAGCGGTCCTCGGCAGACAGGTGCGGCACGGCCGGGCCAAACACCTCCACGATCCTGCCGACCACGCCTTCCCGGCGCAGGCGGCTGGTGACATGCAGGGTCAGGTCGGTGGGGGTCAGCCCGTGTGGCAGGCGGCCGGTCAGCTTCAGCCCGATCACCGGCGGCAGGCTGATCTCGCTGGCGACCTCCAGCAGGGCAGCCACGGCTTCGATGCCGCCCACGCCCCAGCCGAGCACACCCAGCCCGTTGACCATGGTGGTATGCGAGTCGCTGCCCAGCACGGTATCCGGGTAAGCCCACAGGGCACCCTTTTCATCCGAACGGGCAGACACCACTTCCGCCAGGTATTCCAGGTTGACCTGGTGGATGATGCCGCTGGCGGGCGGGATCACGCGCAGGTTGGAATATGCGCCCTGGCACCAGCGCAGGAACAGGTAGCGCTCGCGGTTGCGGCGGAATTCCAACTCTTCGTTTATCTTTCGTGCGGCAGTGCAGCCATACTCATCCACCTGCAGGGAGTGGTCCACCACCAGGTCGCAGGGGATGCGGCAATCAACTTCTCGTGCCTCCCGGCCCTGCCGCTGCAGGGCAGCGCGCAGGCTGGTGAGGTCATTCAACACCGGGATGCCGGTAAAATCCTGCAAAAGAATGCGGGCTGGCAGGAAAGGGATGGGCGGGTAGCCCTGTCCCGGCTGCCATCCAGCCAGCTGTTTCACATGCTCATCAGTAAAGCCGTCCCGGCCGAGGTTGCGCAGCAATCCCTCCAACAGGATGCGCCAGGCGTACGGCAGCCTGGGTAGATTAGGGAATCCCTTTTCCACCAGCGCCGGCAGGCTGAAATAATGATAGCGTTTGTCACCCAGGCGGAGTTCACGCATGACCTGGAATGGATCAGAAAAGGATATTGGATTCATCATCTTGACATGCTTGCAATGATGGCCTGGCTGAAGGCGTGCGTGCCGAGCACGTTTGCATCCGGGATCAGGCGAGCCAGGTCAAAGGTGACCTGCTTGTTAATAATCGCTTTCTGCAGCGCCTTGCGCACCAGGTCAGCCGCTTCCGGCCAGTGGATGAAATCCAGCAGCATGGCGCCGGACAGGATCAGTGAACAGGGGTTGGCGATGTCCCGCCCGGCCAGGTCATCAGCCGAGCCATGGTTGGCTTCAAACACGCCAATGCCCAGCTCGGGGTTAAGGTTGGCACCGGGGGAGATGCCCACGCCGCCTGCCAGGGCGGCAAAGGCATCCGAGAGATAGTCGCCATTGAGGTTGGTGGTGGCAATGACATCAAAGGATCCTGGCTGCAGGATGGCCTGTTCAAAAGCCACGTCAGCAATGAGGTCATTTACCTGGAGAAGTCCTTTTGTAGATGCTTCAGCAGCGGCTTTCTCCGCTCGCTCGCGTCCGTGCTCTTTCGCAATTGCCTGATACTGGCGGCGGGTGAAGCATTGGTCCGAAAATTCACTATCCACCAACTCATACGCCCAATTAAGGAAAGCGCCTTCGGTGTATTTCATGATATTGCCCTTGTGCACCAGGGTCAGCTTGCGGCGCCCGTTTTCCAATGCCCAGCGCAACGCTGCCCGAACCAGTCGCTGGCTGCCGGCTTTGGAGATGGGCTTGATCCCCAGACCCACCTCCTCCGTAAATGGCATTTTTTGAAAATCCTGTGGGAACTCCTTTAAAAGGAAGGAGAGCAATTTTATATTGGCGGGGCTGCCGGCGGGATGTTCGATGCCGGTGTAAATATCTTCGCTGTTCTCGCGGAAGATGACCACATCCAGCCCACCGGGATGGCTGAGGGGTGAAGGTACACCTTCCAGGCGGCGCACCGGGCGCAGGCAGACATACAGATCCAGCTGCTGGCGCATTAGGACATTCAAGGAGGAAAATCCACCCCCCACCGGGGTGGTCAATGGCCCTTTGAGGGCAATTTTATTCTTACGGATGGATTGCAGGGTGGCTTCCGGAAGCGGGTCGTTGCCATGCTGGAGTGCCTGGCTTCCGGCGGTAACCATCTGCCACACCAAACGGCGCTGACCGCCATATACACTGGCAATCGCTGCTTCCAACACCGGCAGGGTGGCTGCAGTAATCTCGGGTCCGATGCCATCCCCGTCAATGACCGAAACATGAAATTGAGTCATTTTGGATATGTTTTCCATTGGCAGGAATTCTACCATCCGAAAAATTAACCGTCGCAAAACCTGATTTGTTTTGATAGTTTTTAACCAAGATAATTGATGAAATTTTTTATGGCGGGCTTTCCGCTACAATTGAGCCAGGACAATTCAGCCACCATTACCAACCGACAAAGGAAAGAAACCATGCTTGAAGAAATCCTCACCACGCGCATTCAACAAAAACGGGAACAGGTCAGCCGGCTGCTGGCGGACCACAGCCAGGTGAAATTCGGCGAGTACAACCTGGCGCACTTATTCAACGGGGGGCGGGGACTGGAAGTGCTGTTTAGCGACCTTTCCTTCGTCGATGAGGAGGGATTGAAGATCCACAAATTGCCCATCCGCCAGGTGATCGAACAATTGCCGCGCCGCAAAGGCCACGAATATCCGCTCATCGGCGGGCTGTACTTCTTTCTGCTGACCGGGCAGTTGCCTGGGTTGGGGGATGCGGAGGCAATGGAAGCCGAGTGGAAAAAACGGATGACCATGCCGGACTTTGTGGAAAAAATGCTGCGCTCCATGCCGGCCAATGAACATCCCATGACCATGTTCTCGCAGGCCATCCTGGCCATGCAATCCACTTCACGCTTCGCGCGCGAGTACAGCGACAGCCTGCAGCGCGAGGATTACTGGAAGCCGATGCTGGAGGATGCGCTGGATCTGACCGCGCGCCTGCCGCAAATTACCGCCATGATCTACAACATCAAATACCGCAAAGGCGATCATATCCCGCCAAATGAGGAATTGGATGCGGCAGCCAATTTTGCCCATATGATCGGGCGCAACTGGGATAGAGACTACCAGGAGTTGTGCCGCCTGTTCTTCATCCTGCACTCCGATCAGGGTATCGGTAATGTCAGCGGGCATACCGCCATCCTGGTGAGCTCCGCCCACTCGGATATGTTTTACGCCTGCTCGGCTGCCATGAATGGACTGGCTGGTCCGCTGCACGGGCGCGCCAACCAGGACTGCTTGAAGTGGATACTGGAAATCCGCAACCAGTTCGGCTGCTGCCCTTCAAAGACCCAGCTTGAGGAATATATATGGGATTATTTGCAGCGCGGCAAGCGCATCCCCGGATACGGCCATCCGGTCATCCGCACCACCGACCCGCGCTTCACCCTGCAGCTGGAGTTCGGGCGCAAGTACATGGCAGAGGATGAGCTGTTCCGCATCGTGGAGCTGGTGTATGAGACCGCCCCGGATGTACTGCGCCGGCACAGCAAGGTGAAGAACCCCTACCCCAACATCGACGCGGTCAGCGGGTCGCTGCAATATCACTGCGGGGTCAAGGAGTTTGACTTTTACCCGGTGCTGTTCGGCATGGGGCGGGTGCTGGGCATCAGCGCCAACATCATCTGGGCACGTGCGTTGAACATGCCGCTGGAACGGCCTCAATCCATCACCCTGGAGATGGTGGAGAAGAAGGCCAGGGGGTTAGAAGAATAAGAAAGCTGAAAATCCTTTTAAGTTCAGCAGATGTTTTCAGGAATCCAGGTTAGCACCACATTTGGGGCAAATGCAGTGGCCGCGCATGCCACGCCGGTCGGCGGCCGCGGCGGCGCAGTCGAAGCACACCGGCACACCGCACGAGTTGCATCCCTTGCGCATGCGCAGGATGGATGAGCCGATATCCCGTCCAGCCCCGCCGAAATAAAAACCGGATTGGATCGTTTCAAAGGGGGTTTTACAGTAATTACAGCGGGTTTGATCAACTTTCTTCTTGAAAACCTTATCAAGAATTGACATACCTTTCTCCTTATGAACAAATTTATTTTAGCATGACGGAGATGGTGAAAAAGAAAGTATTATCCAAAAGCAAATTAGACCGGTCAGCCTACTTCACGCAGGGCGCAAATCTCGCGAAGGAAGGATGTCTGGCTAACCCCGTCTGGTCCGTTTGTTTTGATACATTTCTGTATCTGCTTTTTTCATCGTTTCAGTCAAGGAACCACCCTTTAAGCAGGTTGCCAAACCAGCCGATATGTACAGCTTGACCGGTTGATCTGTGTTTGCTTTTTCAATGTTCCGGTATAGGCGGCGTTGAACAATTTCCGCTTCCTCCTGGTTTGTAGCCGGCAGGATCGCAGCAAATTCATCCCCGCCAATACGTGCAAAGATGTCTTCTGAGCGCAAGGATTCGCCAAAAAGCCTGGCAGTGCGCTGGAGCAGTTCATCACCCGCAGCATGCCCCCGGCTGTCATTGACCTCCTTGAGCTTATCCACATCCAGCATAAGGAAGCTAATAGGATAACGCCGGCTGCGTTCCAAACGCTTGAATTCCTCTTCAAAATACGTTCGATTGAAGGCACCGGTCAGCTGGTCATGCGTGCCGATGAAATAGGATTTTTCTTCCATGCGCTTGCGGGCGGTGATATCACGTGCAACCCAAATCACTGACTTGTTCCCAAGCGGGGCGACGGCGGCATCAAACCAGATCTCACGTCCGTCCACTTTTAATGAATACTCAATATGTTTTGTTGTTTGTGTCTCAATAACCTTATGGATGTGCGTTAACCATAGATTGGCAATATCATTGGGAAAGACCTCATGAATACGCTTGCCAATCAGCATTTCAGGTGGGTTAATCAGCAGTTGCGAAGCGGTGGTGGCAACCTTTAGATAGCGCCCTTCATGGTTAAAAGTGATGACCACCTCCTGCATGGAAGCAAACAAACCCTTCAGTTCAGCTTCTGAATCGTGCAGCGCTTTTTCCGTCTGTCGCTGTTCAACGATCTTCCAAACTGAGCCCATCAGCAGGGTGAGCTGCAGCACATCAGTGTCATTATACTCATCCGGCTTGTTTGCCATGCCAATCACCGCCACGATTCTCTCTTTATCAAAAACCGGGATGGTCATAAAGTTTTTCAAAGGAGCATGACCCTCCGGGTAGCCCTTTTTGAGCGGGTGGGCTGCCGGATAATCATTCAAGACAATCGGCTGCCGCTGGCGTACGGCTTCTCCCCAAATACCGGTTTTTTCCAACGGGAAGATGGACTGCGGGTCACGGATGGCGCATTCTTTCATCACTTCCCGCGACCACGTGTTCAGGGTGAACTCTTTTTTCGCCTCATCGTATAAATAAATATAGCCGAGCTTGCTTTTGGTCAGAAAAAGCGCTTGTTCGAGGGCATGATCCAGAAAATCCTGGTTGGTTTTAGATTCATACTGCAAAATACGGGTCAATGCCTTCAGGCGCTCATTATTTGCCATGATTTTTTCTTCCGCTTCCCTGCGCTCGCTAATATCCTGGTGGACCGATACCCCGACCTTTCCAAAGGTCCTGTGTTCAAAAACCGACACACTCACATAGCTCCAAAATGGGGTGCCATCCTTGCGGCGGTTAAGCACCTCACCATCCCATCGGCCTTTCTGGGTGAGGGAATTTTTTATTTCAAGGGCGATCCCATGCGGTGCACGCTCATGGTCGGCATTTAGAAGGGAAACCGGCTTCCCGATCAATTCCGAGCGGTCGTACCCAAACAGACGGTCAAACTGGGGATTGGTAAAGACAATCGTATCGTCTTTGATTTTATACAGGAAGATCCCATCACTGACGTTGGTCATCATCTGGCTGTCCAGTTCAAGCTTTTCCTGGATCTTCTTCTGCTCGCTGATATCCTTGATCACTGACAGAATGTAATTCTTTGCTTGTATGTCGATCATCCCGCTCGAAATCCAGCCGCTGAACACCTCGCCTGATTTGCGGCGGAATTTGGCCTCATAATTTCGAATTCCTCCTTGTTTCTGCAGCATTCAGTACATAATTCTTACGTTCGTTCGGGTGTGCCCACATCTTCAATTCAACCGTGGTTTTCCCGATGGTTTCGTCTCTTGGAATGCCCGGAAATGCTAAAAAAGCTTTCATTGGCTTCAATGACCCTGCCATCCTCGAGCGAGGTGATGACAATGGCATCCGGGTGGTTTTGGAAGGCAAGCGAGAATTTTTCTTCGCTGGACTTTAGTTTTTCCTCCACCTTCCTGCGCATGGAAATGTCATTTTTCAATTCGCCATACAGACGGCGGTTGACCATCAGGAAAAGCGAAAAGGTCAGCACCACAAACAACATCTGGTAGGTCAGGATGATCAGGCTGTCATATAACCCGGATTGAAAGAAATCATTGGTATGCAAGGTGTACACATCCACATAGATGCGCACCGCGCTGAAGACCACATAGGCGGTATAAATAATCCCGACCAGTCTCGTTTCTTTACGCAAGTCCGCCTTCACCCTGGCCAGCATCAGCCAGGCACACTGGCCGCAGCTCACGATCAGGCTGATGGAGGCATTCACATTGCGCGCAACCAGGTCAGGTTGTAGATAGGTGAAATACAATTGGATGGCAATGAACGCAACCATGTAGAGGATGTTATGAGTCTGCCGGATGCGTATTCCCACGTATTTCCCCAGTCCGGCCAAAAGGACAAAGGTGCCGCCCACAACCAGGGAATTGCTGACCACCATCGAAAAGAAATTCGGAATGATGCCGCGCAGACCAACCAGCACAATCGCCGAAAATTGCATGACGAAGTCCACCAGCCAGTATCCCAGCCCATCGATTCGCCTGCGGTTTTGCCTCCACAGCGTAACCATCACCGCCAGGCAGACGGCGTTGCTAACCATGTAACTGAAAATGATCGTGCGCATGTCAAGAAAGTTCATGCTTTTCCCTTTGAATTATGAGCATCCTTTGACACGGATTGAATGTGTCTTTTTATTATATACATTTGGTTACAAAAAAGCATCTGGAAAGTATTTGCGAAGGGCGCTCCTGCTTTTTTTGATGACGCTGGCGCCCCCACCAGCATACACAGCGACGGGGACGACGCCTGAATCCAAGTCATTCCACTTTGCGAGGAGGGCGAAAGCCCGACGCGGCAATCTCATTTGCCGAGTACCAGCAGAGATCGCTTCGGCAAAAACCGCCTCGCGAATGTACGGCGACGATGGCATCTCCTGAATCCCTCGTTGGATGACGCTGGCGTCCCCGCCAGCGGTTGTCGGCGACAGGGGCGTCGCCTGAATCCAAAAATAATGATTTGCGAGGAGGGCGCCAGCCCGACGCGGCAATCTCCTTCCCGATGACGCTGGCACCCCCGCCAGCAGTAGTCGGCGACAGGGGCGTCGCCTTCATCCAATTCGAGTTCCCTTCGGCAAGTACCGCCTCGTGAATTAAATGGTAGACCATTTACGACCCTTCCTTGATAAATGCGGTGAATGTTTCCACCACCTGCGGGTCAAAATATTTTCCGCTTTGCTCCCGGATATGGGCCAGGGCTTTCTCATGCGACCAGGCCTTGCGGTAGGGCCTGTCGGAAGTAAGGACATCCCACACATTTACAATGGCAAAGATGCGTGCCGCGAGCGGAATCTCCTCACCTTTCAGACCGCGCGGGTAGCCGCTGCCGTCCCATTTCTCATGATGGCAGTAGGGGATATCCAGGGCTGGCAGCAGGAACTTGGATTTGGACAACACCTGGCAGGCAACCACCGGATGGGTGCGCACGATGACCCATTCTTCTTCAGAAAGCGGTCCTGGTTTGTTCAGGATTGCATCCGGGATGGTTATTTTGCCAATATCGTGCAACAAGGCCCCGCGCTCAAAATGGATCATGTCTTTTTCTTCAATCCCGGACTGCCTGGCCAGTTTTACTGAAAGTTCCGTCACCCGCTGGGAGTGCCCTTCGGTTTCCTTGTCGCGCAGATCCAGGGCATCCACCCAGCCTTTTAATGTGGCATCATAGGAATCCAATATTTCCAGATTACTTTTCTGCAAAGAATTCATCAATTCGGCATTGTTAATGGCGATGGCCGTCTGCTGGGCAAGCATTTCCAGGAATTCCAGCCATTCCGCGTCGGCCTGGAAAGGCTGTCGGAAATAAACCTCCATCACCCCTTTCACCAGCCCCTTGGTGATGAGCGGCACGCAAAAATAGGAAAAAAAACATTCCTGTTCGAGCAGAAAGTGCCTGAAAAATGTTTCGGCGGCTGAATTTAAGTCAGGGATGGACACCGTGGCCCTTTCCAGCACAGCCCGGCTGGGAAGCCCGCGCCCCAGTCCCAGGTTGGTTTTGCGGATCTCATCCGTCTTGAAGCCCTTGCCTTTGAAAAATACGAGTGAGTGATTGGATTCGTTCATCAAGAGAATATCCACAGCATCCGCTTTCAGCTGCTCCATGGCCTGCCCAATGACAATCTCCAGGGAGATGTTCAAGTTCATGCTGGAATTGATGGCCTGGTCGATCTGGGTCATGGCTTGCATGCGCTGCATGCGCCGCCGGGTGGCTTCAAACTGGCGGGCATTCGATAGCGCGGTGGATACCTGGTCAGTGAAGGCCGCCAACTGCCGGGCGTGCTCTTCCGTAAAGAAACCAGGCCTGGCGCTGTCCACATTCACAAACCCGATCACGGTTTTATCCTCCAGGATCGGGGCAATGATGTTTGATTTAATCCAGAAAGTTTCAGGAATTGGCAGCCAGTTTTTACTCTTATCAGTGTCTGGAATGATCATATATTTTTTCGATCGAATAACCTTTTTTATGGTTATTAATTCATCTATATTAAATTGCCTGTTCTTGAGCCAATCAGTCAATCCTCTTTCCTTATATCCCCTGGAACGAACCGCACTGTAATGACCTCCTTTCAGGAGCATAATATTTACAGCATCCGCGGAAAACACGGTATTGATGTTCTTAATGATCGAATCCAGGAGTTCATCGGTATTTAAAGTATTGTGTAAAGAAATGACATTTCGTGCCAGCGCCTCGGCATAGGTCCTGTTTTTCTTTTCCACTTCACCCAGTTTGCGTAGTTCATCGATCAGCTGGAGCTTTTCCGCTTCCGCCTGTTTGCGTTCAGTGACGACTGCACCCACCAGCAAGCCAATTATGCAATTGACGATCATCAGCAGTTGCAGCGAGCTCAGATTTGTGGGGTCGTTTTTAAAAAACCACAGCGATAATATCATCCCAAAATTCAAGGCTACAATTCCCAGGGTGACGCCCTTAAGACCGTGATCAATCGCCACCCAGATCAGCGGCAGGGAAATCAAATATAAGGGATGATATTCATTTGGGATGCGCAAACCAAAAACCCAGAAAAGCATGAACATGAAACTTAAAACCTGCCCCATCACTGAAAGCGTTGGATGCGCAGATGACCGGTGAGTGGGCAATTTCACTGACAGTCCATTCATAAACCGTTTCAGCCACGGCATTGCAAATAAAAGTAGAAAGGGAGTGATGGTCAGAACGCCAACTGCTTCACCGATCCACCAATGGAAAATAGCCTGGAGCACTTCATTGGGCGGCATATTGCTGCTTAAAGCGGAACTCGTAACGGATAGTACAGCCAGAAGTGCTGAATTTAATATCGTTATTAAAACAAACCAGGCTACATCTCGAAATCTCCTCAGTTGCCAGTCGAAATGAATTACCCGCTGCAGCAATGCAGCGGCAGCGCCATAGATCAAAGATATAACCGATGCCCATAAAAAAAGCAGGTGGGCAGGTTGAGGCATGCGATAGACGAATAGACTGCTGATCAGTAAAGCGATCGTCACCGCGGGTGTAAATTCTATCCCCATCACCAACAACAGTGCATACGTGAGCCCGGCGGGCGGGTACCAGGCAACAATTCCTGGTAGCTCCACAAACTGTTTCGTAATCAAGTCAAGGATGAAAAACACGAAGAGATAGATGACGATAATCAGAGCAGTGCGCAACAGCCGGCGTGGTTTGCGATGCAAAATGGCAGCCCGGGTTGAGTCAGCGGTTTTCTTTTTCATAAAAACATCCGTTTCTTGGTTGTCCTTCCTGCTCAATCAAACTGGCGTCCCCGCCAGCGGTTGTCGGCGACGGGGGCGTCGACTGAATCCCTCGTTGGATATAGCTGGCGTCCCCGCCAGCAGTAGTCGGCGACGAGGGCGTCGCCTGAATCCCTCGTTGGATGTAGCTGGCGTCCCCGCCAGCGGTTGTCGGCGAGGAGAGCGCCAGCCCGACGCGGCAATCTCCTTCCCGATGACGCTGACGTCCCCGCCAGCAGTAGTCGGCGACGGGGGCGTCGCCTGAATCCAAAAGCCTCGCTAATATTCAACCTTTACGACCCTTCCTCGATAAATGCAAGGAATGTTTCAACCACCTGCGGGTCAAAATGAGTTCCGCTTTGCCGCTGAATATGGGCCAGGGCCTTCTTGTGCGTCCAGGCTTTGCGATAGGGACGATCAGACGTAAGCGCATCCCATACATCAATTATGGCAAATACGCGCGCCGCGAGCGGAATCTCCTCACCCTTCAACCCGCGCGGATAGCCGCTGCCATCCCATTTCTCATGGTGGCAGTAGGGAATGTCCAGGGCTGGCAGCAGGTACTTGGATTTGGACAATAACTCATGAGCAATCATCGGATGAGTGTGCATGATGACCCATTCCTCATCCGTCAGCGGTCCCGGTTTTCTCAGGATCACATCCGAAATGGCCACCTTGCCGATGTCATGCAGCAGGGCCCCGCGCTCAAAGTGGATCATGTCTTTTTCTTCAATTCCGGCCTGTCTGGCCAGCGTAATGGAGAGTTCGGTCACCCTCTGGGTATGGCCCTCGGTTTCCTTGTCGCGGATATCCAGGGCATCCACCCAGCCCTTCAGGGTCGCATCATAGGCATTCAGTAAATCCATATTGGTTTTTTGAAGCGAATTCATCAATTCGCCATTATCGATGGCAATCGCCGCCTGCTGCCCGAGCATGTTCAGGAATTCCAGCCAATCCGCGTCGGCCTGGTGTGGCTGGCGGAAATAGACTTCCATCACCCCTTTCACCAGCCCCTTGGAAATCAGGGGCACACAATAATAGGATGTAAAGCCTTCCTGTTCAGGCAGGAAGTGCCTGAAATTGTCTCGGCGATCGAATTCAGGTCAGGTATGGTTACAGTGGCCCTTTCCAGTACGGCCTGGCCGGGAAGCCCGCGCCCCAGCCCCAGGCTGGTCTTGCGGATTTCATCCGTCTTGAAACCCTTGGCTTTGGCAAAAACCAGGGCATTGGATGCTGAATTGACCAGCAGGATGTCCACCGCATCCGCGCCCAACTGCTCCCTGGATTGGCCAATAACAATTTCCAGGGAAACGTTTAAATCCAGGCTGGCATTGATGGCCTGGTCGATCAGGTTCAGCGCCTGCATGCGCCGCATGCGCCGCTGGACAGCTTCATACAGACGCGCATTCTTGAGTGCAGTGGAAACTTGGGAGATGAACGCTTGCAAACGCCGGGCATGTTCTTCGCTATAGAAACCGGGGTGGTGCTGTTCAAATGTAACAATCCGATCACCGCCCCATCTTCCAGTAAGGGGAAAGTGATGTTGGAGCGCACCCATGCGGTTTCCGGGATTACGCTCCAATATTCACTTTTTGCCGTATCTGGGATGACCTCATATTTTTTTGTGCGCACGACCTGGTTATAGGTTTTTAAGTCGGTCGGTTTGAATTTGCTTTCCTTTATCCAATCGTTCAGTCCTCTTTCCTGGTAGCCTTTGGCACGCACATACCTGGCAACCTCCCCTTCCACCAGCATGATGTTGATGGCATCCGAGGGCACCACACTGGTGATGTTTTCCAGGATGGAATCCAGTAATTCATCAATCTGCAAGGTGCTGCTGATGGAAATGACATTTTGCTTGCCAATGCGTCTCGAAAAATACGGTTCTTCTTTTCCGTTTCACTGAGAGCGCGCAGTTCATCGATCAACCGCCCCATTTCTTTTTCGGCATTCTTTCGTTCACGTAATATCTCGAATTACATGCACTGTGCCTTTCAGCGAACCTTTGCCATCAATGATGGGGTCCAAAACTACTTCCAGCCATTGTTCACCTTTTTGAAGTTCGTATCCAACCCTCGTTAGGGTTTCTTTCATCTGTGTAAATGGACATTCAGGGATCGGTTGATCAGTACCATGTACAATTTCCCAGCATGGTTTTCCAATCATTTCCGCCATACTCTTTTGGAAGGTTTCACTCATGGTTTTATTGCATTGCAGGATGCGCTGGTCACCATCCAGGATGCAGATGCCTTCTTTCACTGCATTAAAAGTCGCCTGCCATTGCCTTGCGGATTCTTCTACCGATTCTTCCGCTTTTTTGCGTTGGGTGACCTTGGAGCAACTCCAGTTAATAACGAAGGATCTCCCTTTTCGTCGAGGGTAGATTCGCCCGCTTCCTGCCAGATCCAATGGATGGAACCATCCGGCCAAACGACGCGGTATTCCAGCGGGATAGGTTTCTTGCCCCGCATGACAGAAAGCTTGGATGCCTCAACAGCCGGGCGGTCATCGGGGTGAATGGCCTGTGCCATCAGCTCTGCCAGATTCCCGCTGAAGCTTTCCCGGGGGATACCAAAGATGTGATACGTCTCATCCGACCAGCTAAGGGAATTGTTCTTGATGCTCCAGCGCCAGCTGCCAAATATGGGCCGTGGACTGGGCTTTTTTCAAATCGGTCTCCACCTGTTTGCGCTCGGCAATTTCCCAGGCCAGGTCAGGCAACTGGGAACCACCTCCACATCCTGCTGGATGTAATTGGTGCTTGTTTATTGCCCACCCCCAGGATGGCCATGATGCGCTCACCGCGAAATACAGGCACCACCAGCTCTCGCACAACTGGTGCATGTCCCACTGGCAAACCTTTCTTATGCTCAAGACTGGCATAGTCATTATGGATGACCGGACGGCGCTGGCGTACACAATCCACCCAAATGCCCGCTTCAGCAACATCGTAATGGCGCCCGCTGCCCTCGGCGGTGCACATGCCCTGCAGCGTCCTGGTGGACCAGGTTTGGAGCGACAAAGTCTTCTGGTCTTCCTCCAGAAAGTGAAGGAAACTTATCTGGCTGCCGGTCAGTGGCTCGAGCTCATTCAATGTTTCCTGAAGTACTTCTTCAGTGGCATGCGTATCGGCAAATTGGAGCAGGTGGATGCGCGCCGCATGACCTTTTCCTGTTTCTTGCGCTCGGTGATATCCACAATTGAGACCAGCGCTTTGGACAGGTTGCTTTCATATCCCGGAGCCACCGACCAGGACAAACTGATATCAATTGCCTCACCGGTTAACGTCCGATTCACATCTTCCTTGACGAATCTGGTCCTGCCTTCTGCAATATATACCAATTCTTGCCTGAAATCTGCCAGTTGATCGGGAAGCAGGACCTCTGAGATTCTGGTAATGAACTGTTCCTTGCTCTCAGCTTTGTAAAGCTCCAAAGTGGCCTGATTGACGTCAATTACCCTGATCAATTTGGCACAATCCATCACCTCCTGAGGGTGGGAATCCAGGTAAGCAGCCATATCGCTGACGCCCAGGGCTTTAAGCGCATCCAGGCGCTCTCTTTACAGCGGAGAAATCCTCCTCCCACAATGAAACGGGTGAATCCTCAAAGAGTGCGTGGTAACGAATTTCGCTTTAGATAGCAAGATTCTGACTGTTTGCGCTCAATGGCATAGCGGATGGTGCGCGCCAGCAGGTTTCCATCCACCTGGCCTTTGACCAGGTAATCCTGCGCGCCAGCCTGTACCGCCCTGATGGCCAAATCGTCATCCGCCAGGCCGGTCAACATCACAATGGGTATCTTGGGCGCTGCGGCAATTGTCCTGTCAAACGTCTCAAAACCCTGGCTGTCCGGCAGGGAAAGGTCCAGCAGGATAATATCTGGGTGTATTTCAGCCAGTTTTTCCAGGCCATCGCTTAGCGTTTGTGCGGAATGAAATCCAAAGGAATTATGGTTCATCCCTTTAATAGTTCCTGTATCAGGCGGATATCACCAGGATTATCTTCGATCAGTAATAATTGGATGGTCTGCAATTTAAATTCATTTCGTTGATGCTTGCAGAATATTTTCAACCGCATTCTTTTTAATAATCTGTTTTCTCCATGCCATCCGGCGGCAGCTTGACGATGGCAAACCAAAAATCCTCAATGGAATGCACCACCTTGTTGAACTGTTCCAGATCGACCGGCTTGGTGATATAGCAGTTGGCGTGCAGGTTATAGGCTTTGAGGATGTCCTGCTCGGCCTGCGAAATGGTCAGGATCACCACCGGGATGCGTTTCAGGTTGGGATCCGTTTTGACCTCCTCCAGGACCTCGCGCCCGTCTTTTTTGGGCATGTTCAAATCCAGCAGGATCAGGTCCGGGCGGGGCGCATGCGCATATTGGCCCTGCCTTCTCAGGAATTCCATCGCTTCCACTCCATCGAGGACAATATTAATGTCGTTTCGGATCTTGGAGTCTTTAAGGGCTTGAGCATGATCGGTCCGGGCGGGGCGCATGCGCATATTGGCCCTGCCTTCTCGCAGGAATCCATCGCTTCCACCCCATCCTGGACCACGTTTACATGGTTGGCGAGCTTGGCATCTTTAAGCGCTTCGATCGCCAGGCGGGCATCTCCGGGATTATCCTCCGCCAGGAGGATCTCGATCAATTTGCCGGTTTCATTTGTTTGCATTTCTGCCTCCATTTTTATTGATTTGCTGCTTTTTTCAGAGTGAAATAAAAGGTGGAACCCTGGCCTGATTGGGATTCAACCCAGAGCCGGCCGCCATGCCGCTCAACGATCTTCTTGCAGATGGCCAGGCCTATACCGGTACCTTGGTAATCTTCGCGGGTGTTCAGGCGCTGAAAGATGACAAAGATGCGCTCGAAATATTGGGGGTCGATGCCAATGCCATTGTCACACACGGAAAATTCCCATTCCTTTTCCCTATCTTGCACGGAAACGTGCACCCGCGGCGATTCATCCGCCTTGTGGAACTTAAGGGCATTGCCGATCAAATTCTGGAACAACTGCACCAGCTGGGATTCATCCGCCATCACCAGCGGCATGTCATCGTTGGTGACCACCGCATGGGCTTCTTCGATGGCCAAGCTCAGATTGGCACGCGCCTGGCCCAGGGCAGCATGGGCATCCACGGGCTGCAGGGGCTTGCCGCGTGTGCCAACCCGCGAATAAGACAAGCAGGTCATTGATCGGCTGTTGCATGCGGTTGGCGCCGCCAACGGCATAATTGATGAAATCACGGGCATCGTCATCCAGCTGGTCCTTGTAGCGTTTTTCCAGCAGCTGGGTGTAGCTGGCTACCATGCGCAATGGCTCCTGCAGGTCATGGCTGGCCACGTAGGCGAATTGTTCCAGTTCCTTGTTGGAGCGTTCCAGGTCCTGCATCAATGGCCCTGATTTTTTGTTCGGCCTGCTTGCGTTCGGTGATATCGCGGATCACTCCGACGATACCGATCCGCTTTCCGTCATCATCCTTTAGCGCCATATTGGCTACTTCCAATGCCACGCGGGTGCCGTCCTTGCGCAGGCGGGTGATCTCGCCCCGCCATCGGCCGGTTCGCTTCAAGAACTTTCATGGCTTCTGCGCGGGTCTGGCTCACATATTCCGATTTCATCAGCTCGCCGGAGGTTTTACCAAGTGCTTCTTCCGCCTTCCAGCCGAAAAGTGCTTCGGCAGCTCATTATAGAAAATCATGGGTTTCTTGCATCTGTGCCGATAATGGCATCGTTGACATTGCCAGCAGGTCCGCCTGGAACTTGACCTGTTCCGCAGCCCGCTTGCGTTCAGCGATTTCGGTTTTCATGACCGGTTGGCATGTTCCAGTTCCCTCAAGGTGGCGGTATTAACAAAAGTGTGTTTGCCATCATTTCCCAAACCTAAAATTCCCTCTCCGGCAGATTGCAGGATCAGCTGGTTTTGATTCCCCAGCCGTGCTATTTCATCGTGGGCTTTAGTGTTCGCAATGGTGGCAGTCAATTGTTGCGCAATCAGCGCAAGTCTTTCAATGTCCGAATCGGTAAAATCCATGTTTCTTGACAATTCCAATATCCCGATCCTTTGTTCCTTCAACATTAAAGGCATGATCAACACCGAGTGGTAAGATTAATAGTTTTTGTATTTGGGGAAGCAGTTTCATAATGCCCGTTCTCAAGGTTCCCGGCAAGGGAGCCGCTGTAGCGAATTCCATAAGAAGGGTTCGTATTTCAGTAGCATTGTCCAGAATTTGTGGTTTGCCCTCCAGCATTGATCGTTGATAGATACTCATGGTTTCCAGGGGCAGTTTCAACTTTGGAATGCTCATCCCAATCAAATTCTGTATTTTTTTCTCAAAGGCAGGGGGAAGAAAAGAACCGATCATGCTGAGCTGTTTTTCTGCTTCGTTGATGACATAGACGGTGGCACCGTTTCCGTTGAATACTTGTCTGGTCTGCTTTGCCAAAATTGAACATATTTTCTCCAAACTCTCGCCGCAATTGGCGGCCGAATTGATGGCATTCACCAGGCTCAGGTCTTCCCGTTCTCTGTTTGATCTGCTCTTCCGCCCGTTTGCGTTCGGTGATATCGCGGATTACGCCGACGATACCGATCCACTTTCCCTCATCATCCTTTAACGCCATACTTGGCCACTTCCAATGCCACGCGGGTGCCATCCTTGCGCAAGCGTGTGATCTCGCCCCGCCATCTGCCGGTTCGTTCAAGGGTATCTATGAATGGCCTCCTCGCGGATTGTCCACCACATATCTCGGCTTTCATCCAGCCAATGTGATCCTCACCGGTGTTAATCAGTGGCAGGCTGGTGGCCATCCTTTCCTTTTCGAGAGCCAGATCGGCTTGGGGTCATACTTCACCATCATTGCGCTGGCGCTTCTGGATTTTCCACTGCAAAAGTCCATCCTTTCAGGGTGGCGCGCAGGAAGCGCAGCACCAGGTCCGGATTGATTTGATCATCTCATCTGTGGCGATGACCACATCTCCGTAGAAATGGACGCCATAATCATCCGGATAGATGAAATTCAACTTGTATCCCGCCTGTTGGATGCCACCGCCACCCGTTGATGAACATCCCCCACACCGGAACATCCCCGGATGCGAACAGGGCCACATCCGAAGGCAGGATTACTTCCTGAAATCGGTGGGAAGTCCAATGAAAGCGGTCATGGCATGCAAGTAACGGTCAGGGTGGAAGCGGTCGGATGGTCTTGCCCACAAAATCCTGCGGGCGGGTGATGCCTGAATCAGCCAGGCTAGGACAAAACCGTCGGGTTGCGGCGGTAGACTGCAGCAATGGCCTGCAGGTTTTTAGCCCTGGGCGCGGGCAGGGATGAGTGAATCTGCGGATGGTGGTGCCAAATGGGCTTGCCATCCAGCACTGGGCTAAATTGATCAACATAGGCACCGCCAGGTAAGAAGGTCACCGCGAGACCCTCATTCGGCATAATAGCCGTTCTGGTCGGCGGCATAAAATCCGGCAAATTCTGCCTGGTGGGTCCATTGCAATTGCACCTTGATCGGCGTAAGCGGCGACGTGGGGGTTGATTGGGCGAACAGGCGGATAATAGAGCGGAAAGCAAAATGATGATTCATACAATTTTCGATCTGGTGTTGATGTTCATTTTTCACCTATAGTAGTTTTTCAGGCATGTTTCAAGCTGCCTGGCTATGATTCATCAATTCATGTTTCGTGATATTCAAATTCTGAATGACAGAAAGCAGGTCGTGAGTGAGCTGGCTCTTGGGGAGGAAGGCATCCGCGCCGGCATCCAGGTTGGCCTTGCGGTAGATCTCGCCCGCCTGTTCCAGCAGCTCGGGCGGCAGCAGGGTGGTGGTGATGATCTTGAGCGCGGGCTGCGCCTTGCGCAGCAGCGGGATGACATCGAAGCCGTGCATTTCCGGCATTTTCAGGTCGAGCAGCACCACTTGGGGTTGATGTTTCTTGGCCAGGTTGACCCCGTCCGGTCCGCTTGAGGCAGTGCCCAGCACGAGGATCTCCCTGCTGAAATTTTCTTTCAGAAATATTGAAAAGGTCTTGAGGAAATCCTCGTTGTCGTCAATGATGAGCAGCGATATGGGTTCTGAATTGGTCAATCGTTACCTCTGTTAATAGATATGGATATATATGGAAGCTTGACTTTCCAAAGGATAGCGCTTAACTACTTTATGCACCATCCGTATTGCTACTGAATTCCCCCTACGTGGATTTACTGATATTTTCATCATCATTCGATGACGCTGGCGCCCTCGCCAGCGATTGACGGCGACATTTTGGTGACGTTGGCATCCTCACCAGCGGACGGCGGCGAGACGCCGTCTGAATGCAGCAGACGTCCCCGCCAGCGGTTGTCGGCGACGGGGGCGTCGCTGATATCCAACGGCTTCGTTCCAGATTTCACCTGGAACCTTCCTCCTCCAATTTAAGGAAGGCCTCGACCACCTGCGGGTCAAAATGTGTTCCGCTTTGCCGCTGAATATGGTCCAGGGCTTTCTCATGCGACCAGGCCTTGCGATAGGGACGATCAGACGTAAGCGCATCCCACACATCCACAATGGCGAATATGCGCGCCGCGAGCGGAATCTCCTCACCCTTCAACCCGCGCGGGTAGCCGCTGCCATCCCATTTCTCATGGTGGCAGTAGGGAATGTCCAGGGCTGGCAGCAGGTACTTGGATTTGGACAATAACTCATGAGCTATCATCGGATGAGTGTGCATGATGACCCATTCCTCATCCGTCAGCGGTCCCGGTTTTCTCAGGATAACATCCGAGATGGCCACCTTGCCGATGTCATGCAGCAGGGCTCCGCGCTCAAAATGGATCATGTCCTTTTCTTCGATGTCCACCCTCCTTGCCAGCGCCATGGAAAGTTCAGTCACCCGCTGGGTATGGCCCTCAGTTTCCTTGTCGCGGATATCCAGGGCATCCACCCAGCCCTTCAGGGTCGCATCATAGGCATTCAGCAATTCGATATTGGTTTTTTGCAACGAATTCATCAATTCGGCATTGTCAATGGCAATCGCGCTTTGCTGGCCAAGCATGCCCAGGAAATCCAGCCATTCCGGGTCAGCCTGATAGGGTTGACGGAAATACACTTCCATCACCCCTTTCACCAGCCCCTTGGTCACCAGGGGTACACAGTAATAGGATACGAAGCCTTCCTCATCCAGCAGGTAGTTCTGGAAAAAGGATTCATCGGTTGAATGCAAATCAGGGATGACCACCGCGATCCTTTCCAACACAGCCTTTCCGGGTAACCCGCGCCCCAATTGCAGGTTGGTCTTGCGGATCTTATCGCTCTTGAAGCCCTTGGCTTTGGCAAAAACCAGGGCATTGGTGGCGGAATCGACCAGCAGGATGTCCACCGCATCCGCCTTCAACTGCTCGTGGGTCTGCATGATGACAATCTCCAGGGAGACACTCATATCCAGGCTGGCATTGATGGCTTTGTCGATCAGGCTGAGGGCTTGCATGCGATTTACGCGCCGTTGGACGGCTTCATACAGGCGTGCATTCTGGATGGCAATGGCGGCCGTATTGGCCACCATGGAGAGCATGTCGGCATCATCCTGGCTGTAACGACCCGGCTTGCGGCTTTGCGCGGTCACCACCCCGATCACTTCATCCTTGGCCAGCATGGGCACGTACAATCCCGATAGTGGCTTTTGGTTTCCTTCACCGATATTTACCACGCGGCTTACTTTCTTAAGCCGCTCTGCCAAATTATTCACGATCAACGGCAGGCGGGTATGCACCATTTCGCTTTGCGTGCCGACTCCGGCTGGCTCCAGCGGGGCAGGCGGTAATTTGCTGACATCAAAACGCTCCCCTTCGCTCATGGCAAAGACGCAGCGGAATTGCTTTTGCGCTGGTTCATACAGGGAGATGAACATCGTTTCAGAGTCTGGCAGAAGATCAGATGCCGCCTCATAAAGACGTTCATAGATCTGGCTTAGCTCAAGCGTCTCGACCAGTGTTCCACCGATCTGTCGTGCGCTGGTCAATTGTTTGACCCGCTTTTTGATTTCCTGCTCATCTTTTTTACGATCTGTAATATCGCGACCATATACATTGGTATATCCAGCCGAAACGATTGGAGTAATGGCGAATGAAAACACCTGCTTTCCGTGTTCCAGATCAATGTTTTGTATTTCTTTTGCGTTCATTGACCGGGTTATCGCCTCGGAAAGAATGGGTGGAGCAGCCTGGCCTGTTTGTAAATGCCATTCTGGCAACTGGTTAATACCGGCATGGTTGACATAAAGCAATTTTTCATCCTGGTCAAAACGCATGACCGGATTCGGATTTTCACTGGGGAACCTGGAAAGATTTTGGATCGCTGCTTCCGCCTTATTGTGCTTCAGCGAAATGCCAATGCTGGCACCCAAACCTTCAAA
This sequence comes from uncultured Chloroflexia bacterium, assembly GCA_963802275.1. Lineage (GTDB taxonomy): Bacteria > Chloroflexota > Anaerolineae > Anaerolineales > Anaerolineaceae > CAZMZW01. The sequence goes on from CAWDIB010000004.1 coordinate 1,086,388, forward strand.
AAATTGGATCATTTCAAGCGTGAAGCAATTTTTACGATGATCGTTTAGCTGCAACAACCCGATGATCTCCTCTTCGGATCGTAATGGGATGAGGGCCACAGATTCATATCCCTCACCGTTGCAGCGGTTGCGCGTATGCGCCTGGCGATCCTCTTCGGTTGTAGTTGCCAATAATTCAGTGGTGCAGTTGCTCCAGAAGCTGCCCCGTTTTGTAAAAAACGGGAATTTTACATTCGTCCGTCCGCAGATCACATTCCCGCACATGCATTCCAGGATTGGATTGCCTTGTTTGTCAAGTATGAATTGACCGGCCCCATCCCGCGCGCACAGGTGGCGTTCCGCTTCCACAAAAAATTCCGGAAAACCGTTTGTTTTATAGTATGGAAAATCATCCCCTTCTTTTAGTCGGATGGCAACTGCTTCAATGCCAGCCTGTTTCTTGATCTCCAAAAGAATATTCTTGATGCTGTCCATTTTGTCCTGAGAATGATTTAATGATTCCAGGACTTTGATTGCCAACCGATTTTGGTCTTCAGCTTTTTTTCGCTTGGTGATGTCGATATTCACCCCACGAAAACCGATGAATTTTCCAGATGGGTCATATATTGGGATGGCATTGGTTTCCAGTGTGACCACCTGGCCATCCTTTTTCTGATCCTGATGGATAAAACTTTTAAAGGATCCCCGTGAAGAGAGGATTTTTTTAGCCTCGCCTTTTGAATTCTCACCAGCTTGTGGTGCAAAAAAATCTGTGAAGTGCATTTTGCCCACAATTTCATCCGGGCGATAACCCAGGATCCTTTCAACGATAGGGCTTGAATAGGTAAACAGATTATTGGCATCCGTTTCCCAGATCCATTCGCCCGAAACCTCGGTTACCTGCCTGAAGCGTTCCTCGCTCTCGCCAAGGGCAAGATTGGCATGTTCAAGACTGGTCGTTTTTTCAACCAGGTTGAATAGTATCCGTTGTTGGTGAATGAAATCAAATTCGTCGTGGTCCAGTCCTATTTTCTTATCGCCTGATCTCTTTTGCGAAGTGACCTTATTAACGACCGCGATCAGGGTTTCTGATGATGCACTTTTAGGGAGATAGGCATCCGCGCCGGTATTCAACCCAAAGTCCTGATTTTCTTTGTCCTGGTAGGAATTGGTCTGCAAGATGATGGGAATACCACCCAGATCAGGATCCTTGCGAATTTCCTGGCAAAGTTGAAAGCCATCCATGATCGGCATCAACACATCCGTGATGATCACGTCCGGCCTTTCCTGGCGGGATTTGGTCAACGCCTCCGCTCCATTTTCAGCCTGGATGATATGAGCGAATCCAAATTCTTCCAACTGCTGCCTGGTACGCATCGCCTGGGTGGGGCTGTCCTCCACCAGCAGGATTTTTTTCATCGTCAGAGTTTTTTTGTTTTTCATGCTTTGCTCAACTTTCCTGTCATTCAAAGAACCTGTTTGATCCCATCAAGGACAATCTCTGTTCCAAGTGTTGGGGTCATGTGAGAACTCATACATTCCTCTTATTGGGTTTTTGCGCCAGGGTGGCCAGCAAGGCGGCAATGCCCTGTGGCGGCAGGATGTGGATCGCTGCGCCAATCTTGACGGCTTCGCCCGGCATGCCGAACACCACCGAACTGGCTTCGTCCTGGGCAAGGGTAAGTCCGCCCTTTTCCCTGATCAACTTCAATTCCTCCGCCCCATCTCTGCCCATGCCGGTCAGCAACACACCAATCGCGCCCGGCCCCAGTACCTCCGCCACCGAACGAAAGAGAAAGGAAACGGAAGGGCGCAGGTGGTTTTCGGGTGCATGGTTGCTGAGCACGATTGCGCAGCTCATTTCCAATGCCCATGTGAAAGCCTTCCGGGGCAATGTAACAATGCCCGGGCAATGTTTGCTCACCCTGGGCGGCAATATGCAGCGGCAGGCGGGAAGTGCCGGCCAGCCAATCCACAAAACCTTCAACAAACCCGGAAGCGATGTGCTGGACGATGAGCACTGGCATAGCCAGGTCCTTTGGCAAACCAGAGAGGATCTTCTGCAGCGCAGGTGGCCCGCCAGTCGATGCACCCATGGCAATGAGCTGGAAATCCGTTTCCGACTTTACCTGCGGCAGACAAGGGGCCGGCACAGTAACCTTCTTTACAGCTGAGATTCGCTTTACCACCTTGATCTCAGACATTATTTTTACCGTTCGGATCAGTTCCCGCGCAGCATGCTCATGACCCGCGTTCGCCAAATCCCGGCGGAAGCAGCACCACGGTCAGCGCGCCGACTGCCAGGGCGTGAAAAGTGGAAGCGACATCCTTGGCACCTGAACTGGCGCTGACAATGACAATGGGGGTCGGCGCTTTTTGCATGATAACGCGGGTGGCATCAAACCCATCCATTTTGGGCATGTGAAGGTCCATGGTGACTACATCCGGCCGCGTTTTCCGCACTGCCTGGAGAGCCTCGCGCCATCGTTGGCCATACCAACCACCTGGATGACCGGATCAGAGGTAAGACACATGCGCCAGAAATTCCTGGGTAACGGGCGAGTCTTCGACGATAAGTACTTTGATCATCCCATTCTCCCTATGGTTGCATTTTCTTTTTGTTTCATGAAATCGAACCTTTGACCGCTTTCATACCGTACATTCCACAATTTACTGCTAATGATTTCATTCTTTCTTCTCCCGCGATGACTTTAAATTTCAATTCTCATAATGGCTACAATAATCTCTGGATCACTTCCAGTAAATTGCTCTGGTCAAAACTGCTTTTTATGATGTAGGCATTCGCGCCGACATCAATACCGCGCTCACGGTCCTGGCGGGATTCAAGGGCGGTCACCAGCACCACCGGCAGTTCGCCCAGTTTTTTATCACCGCGGATCTTGGTGGTGAGTTCAAAACCGCTCATGCGCGGCATGTCCACATCCGAAACAAGCAGGTCGAATTCGCCGCTGCGCAGCTGGGTGAATGCATCCACGCCATCCACGGCAGTGGTGACCTGATAGCCGCCGGTTTCCAGGATGTTCTTGAGCAAGGATGCGCGAGGTGATCGAATCTTCAGCCACCAGAATGCGACCGGTTCGGGAAGGGGCCATTTCAGCATCTGCCAGCGTCTTCGCCGCGATTCTCGGGCGAATTGCGGATTTCATCAGGTCGTCGATGTTGAGCACGGGCACCACTTTGCCGCTGCCCAGCACAGCGGCGCCGGCAATATTGCGCACGCCGCATCAATTGCTTTCCCATTCCTTTCACCAGCACTTCTTCTTCAGCCAGGACCTCGTCCACCTGCGATCGCCATGCGTTTTTCGGCAGAGACCAGGATCAAAACGGAAGGCATGGACTTTATCATTACTCTTGGGGCTGAAATGGATGACCCGCGGGATTCCCGGTGCGCCCGGTCTGTCGGTGGCAGCTGGCAATTCGAGGACGTCGCCAAGCTTTGACAGCGGAAGAATCTGTCCATCCAGCCGGATGATCGTCGGTTCTTTACGGTCTGAATTTCTTCCCGGATTACCCATCAGCGAACGCTCGATATGGGTGGTTGGCAAAACGAAATATCTGTTCGTTCACACGCACCAGCACGCCGCCGGAAGGTAGCCAGGGTCAGCGGCAAGCAGAAGGCGGAAACGTGGTGCCCAGCATTGGCTGCGTTTCCACCAAAACGGTGCCGCCCAGTTTTTCCACCTTTTCGCGCACGATCGGCAACCCCAGGCCGCGCCCGGAGATATCGGTGATGATCTCGCTGGTGGAGATGCCTGATTGGAAAATAAGCGCCAAAGATTCCTGGAAATCCAATTTCCCGGCGGCTTCGGCGCTGATGACACCGGCTCCGGATGGCCGCTGTGCGCACCTGTTCAACATCAATGCCTGCGCCATCATCACTGACCAGATCTCAACCTGGCGGCTGTCTTTGGTGCTGAAGGCGAGCGTGAGATCGTACCGCGTTCCGCTTTCTTCTGGCTGCTACGATCTCTCGGCTTTTCAATGCCGTGGTCAATGCAGTTGCGCACCAGGTGGATGAGCGGGTCTTTTAACTCTTCCAGGATGCGCTTGTCCATTTCGAGGTCCGTGCCGCGCAAAATCAGCTCGACCTGCTTTACCCTGTTCGCGCGCCAGGTCACGCACCAGCTTGGGAAATACTTCCACCAGCGTCGAGACCGGCAGCATCATGACCTTTTTCATTGCTTACAGGTGGTCATCCACCATATGGCGCAGCGTACGCTGGTCCTGTTCAAAAGACCTGGCTGAGCAGATGCAACTTTGTGGACAAGTGCATCAAAGCGGGCGGGCATCCATTCCGGCAATGCTTCGTGAATGAAGCGGGTGCTGGATTTTCCATTTGGTCCAGTCGGTTTTCCAGGAGACAAGCGCTTCCTGGATCCTCACGCAGTTCGGCCACGCGCTGGCTGCCGGCCAGCTTGGCTTGGACCATTTCCTCCGCCTGGAGGAGTAACGGGTCCAATTTGGAGATGGGGATGCGTACTGTTTCCGCCACAGCCAGTTGGGTTTCGGCTGCCTGGCCGGACGGCAGTTGTTTTTCCCTGTTTGGGAGAAACAGCCGATTCTTTCATGGGCGCAGGTGGTTTCGGCTGCGAGCCAGGTTCGGCTGGTTTATGAGGAGCGCCTGCCAGAGTCCGCCGGTGAAAGATGCTGCCGGAGGTGGGCGCTTGGGTGAGGCGGCGGCGTATCCGGATGGTCAGGCAGCCCGCCTCCCTGGGTGGCATGTCTCCAGTTGGTGAATCAATTCTCTTCGACGCTTCCGGTCGGCAGCTGCGTTGGCACTGTCTTCTTGCCAGTCACGAGATGCGTAAGTTCATCCAGAAGCCTGGTGAAACAAGGTCGAATAGCGCCTGCGTAGAAGGGATATCCTGACGTTTCAGCGCGGCAAAGGCACTCTCCAGGGACTGGCAGAGTGATTCAACCTCATTCAGATTTACCGAACGCGCTGCACCCTTGAGACTGTGCGCCTCGCGGAAGATTTTCTCCAGTAATCTCAGCGCGACGGCGCAGGTTTGGATGCCTTTTCCAGATCGATCAAACCAGTGGAGATGGCGCCAGATGTTCCTCCGCTTCCAGGCGGAAAGTCTCTCTCAGCCGTTTGAGAAATTCCTCTTCTTTCGCATCCATACTTGCCATCCTTTAGACTTTAAACTGTTCCACCAGTTCTTTGAGCTTCTGCCCCAGCTCGTGCAGGTTCTGCGCTGCAATTTCCATCTGCTTCATGCTGGTGGCATTCTGCGCGCCGGCCTGTTGATATTTTCCATGGCCGTCCCGATCTGGTCCATCCCGACCACCTGCTGCTGGCTGGAAGCCAGCGATCTGCATGGCAGCCTGCACGGCTTCCTCGCTGGTCTCGGCCAGGATCTGAATGGCTTCCCCGGCCTGCGCGACTTGTTTTACACCCGCCTCGACGGCCTTGCTGCCCTGCTCGGTGGCCATGACCGCATTGCTGGTGGCTTTCTGCACGTCGCTCAGGATGCCGCGCACCTGGGCCGTGGCCTGCTTGGACTGCTCGGCCAGGCTCTTGATCTCCTGCGCCACCACGGCAAAACCCTTGCCCTGTTCGCCGGCTTTGGCCGCCTCGATGGCGGCATTGACCGCCAGCAGGTTGGATTGATCCGCCAGGTCAGTGACCGAGGCGATGATGCCGCCGATGGACTGGCCCTGTTCGCTCAGGCGCACGACCGTCTGGGCAATGGTCTCCATCTGCTCGCGGATGCGGTCCATGCCGGTTGAGGTTTCCTCCACGGCTTTCTGACCCTCCTGCGAAACCTGCACCACCCGCTGGGCGCTATCCGATACCGACTGCGCTTTTTGGGCGGAAAGTTGCGCCGCCTGGCGCACTTCTTCCACGGTGGTGGTGGTCTCATTGATGGCGGTGGCTGTCTCAGCCGTGCCGGATGCCACCTGGGTGGTGGAAGCCAGGATCTCACTGGCGGATGAACCCAGCAACTCGACTGCCTGGGCTGTATCCGTCATCGCATGGCGCAACCTCTCCACCATCTGGCGGAAAGCCTGGGCCAGCACGCCCACTTCATCGCGGCGTTTTTCTTCAGCAATATTGATCGTCAGGTCACCGGTGGCGATTTTCGCCGCGATCCTTGAGATGTCAACCAGCGGGCTGGCAATGGTCCGATTGAGAACGATCACCAGAACGATGACAAACACCAAGGCTAATGCACCGAGTACCAGGAAAAGTGTGGTGGAAAAAAGGGATGACTGCTGGTCAGCAGCCAGCTGTTTGTCCATTTCGGCGATCGCTTCATCGCCCAACTGTACGGTCAATACCCGCACCTTTTCATAATATTCTTCACTTTCATATTGGCGGCTCAGTTGAAGAGCTTCATCCAATTTATCGGCAAATACCAATGCAATGATCTGGTCGCGTTTTTGTCGGTAATCCGCCAGATCAGTTTTTAATTCCTGCAGCTTTCTCTGGAAAGCAGGGTCCGGGTCGAGGGTGGCCAGCAGCACAACAATATCGTCCACCTCCTGGCTGCGCACCTTGATTTCCTCATTGATAGCTAGCTGTTTTGAACGTTCTGTGTAAAGCATGATTTCATGCAATTTCCACATGTTAAAGTTCATGCCAGCCCTCAATGACTGTAATTGAATGGCCTCTTTGCTGAACACATCCCGCAACCTTACTTCTGATCGGGTGGCATTGGTGATATTTATATAAGCCGTGATGGTCACAACCGCCAGCATCACCAGGATGATGCTAAAACCAAGGATGAGTTTGGCGCGGGTTGAAAGGTTGTTAATGCTTTTCATTTCTTTCTCCTTTGGATAAGAAAACTAGTCTGCTGCTTGATAAATGATGATCGTTTCATCATTCAATATTTTTTGTGCATCCAAAATGATCACGCCCTCACCCGTAACCCCGTGCAGGTATTTTGCACCGATGCCGGTGACAGTGGCAGGGGAATCCTGGATCGCGGCGGGGGCAATGGCATGCGTGCCGCGGATTTCATCCGCCAGCACCCCGAACTCCATGCGTTCATTGCGCAGGATGATCAACCGGTTGAGCTGCCCCAATCCATTTTCGGGCAGGTCGAAGAATTTTTTCAGATTGACGATCGAGAGGATCTGCCCGCGCACGTTGGCAATACCGAGCACAAAAGGCGGGACGCCGGGCAGCGGGGTGAAATCCTTAAGTAAAACAACTTCGCGGACGAAATCCGCTTCAATGCCGTAGGTTTCGGATGCCAGGCGGAACTCCAGGATGGCGAGCGATTCCTGCACCACATCTTGCCGGGGCGCCCTGGCCAATGCTTGTGCCCGCGCTCTGAGGATGGCATGCCGTTCCTGCTTGGACGCTGCCTCTTCCTGTTCATGAATCCCGGGCAGGATTTCTCCCTGATTTTGGATGCCATTTAGATCCGTCTTTTGATTCTTTGCCAGCTTGGGCGCTCTTATTTTTTTCATACCAAAGCTCCGGTCTGCAGGGTGACATGAATGATCTCTTTAAGCCTGCCGGCGGTCAATCCTTCAGCTTCCGGCACGCTTTCCCGGGGGTCAAGATCCTCGAGCAGGGAAAGCGCATTCGTCATGCTTTTCCGGGCAGCCGCTGCATTTCCCTGCCTTTGGGCCAGGTTGCCCAGGGCAAAATGAGCCAGGATAAAACTTGGGTCGAGGTACAGCGCCTGTTTAAGGGATGCGATTGCCTCATTCGCCTGGTCCTTTTCCTGGAGAATGGTCGCACCCAGGTAATACAATCCGGGATTGAGCTTATCGGCATTCAGTGCCATCTGGCAGGCGGACCAGGCTTCGGAAAGTCTGCCCTGGTTGGCCAACGCCCGCACGGTCAGCATGGCATCTGCCGGCGCGGCTGCGCCCGCGTGCTTTTGCAGGTTTTCAGAGGCGGCAGGGATGTCAGCCTGGCGGGCTTTGGATGGGGGCAAAGGCTGCCACACATTCGGATTGGTTTGAATGGCAGGCCTGGACGGCAGGCTTTTAACCGGGATCGATACCGGCGCCCTGATGACCGGCAGCCGTGTTTTATGACCATCGCGGCGATAAACAATCGCCCCGGGAAAACTGGTTGAAGAGAACTGCGCAAAGAGCTGCTGGGAAAGTTCGCTGGCACCCACCATCAGCCAGCCGCCTTCCACCAGGGACTGGTGTAGGCGCTGAACGACCGGTTGGGCACGTTCAGGTAAAAAATACATCAGGACATTGCGGCAGAAAATGATATCCATGGCATTGGTGTTATTCATCGGCGAAGGGTAGACATCCTCAGCCAGGTTGAAGTATTTAAATTGAACCATGCTGCGGATCTCCGCCAGGATTTCAAATTTATTGCCGCGGACGGGGTGGAAATATTTTTCTTTGAAATGTCCCGGTACGTTGCGAAAGGACCATGCACCATACACGCCAGTTGCCGCCCTTCGTAGAATATGGGGGTTGATATCAGTTGCCAAAAGGGTGATGTTCCAATCCAGCCAGTCCGGCAGGACTTCGCGCAGGGCAATGGCGATCGAATAGGGTTCCTCGCCGCTGGAGCAGCCAGCACTCCAAATTCGCAGACGTTTATCACCCTGTTCACGCACCCGGATCAATTCCGGCAGAATCTGGGCACGCAATGCTTCAAATACCTGCGCTTCGCGCCAGAAATAAGTTTCACCAATGGTGAGGTAACTGGCCAGCATTTCCACCTGTGACTGGTCGATCTTTGATGACAGCAGCCATTGGATGAACACTTCAGCATCCGGGTAACCAAACTCTTTGGCAGCCAGGATGATGTGCCGCTCGAGATCGGTCCAGCGCGCACGCGTAAAACCAAGACCCATTCTTTCAGCCACGAAATCGCTTATTTGTGCCAACAGGTTTTCCGGCAGACTAGGATGCAATTTGGGTCTCCTGTGATCTCCGCTTCTTTTTGATTTGCCTGGTCGCTGGTTCTTTGTCCAGCGCCGCTGTTAATACGCGTTCATCCTCCAGGGAGAGGAACTGGTCAAGGTCGCAAAGGAGGACCAGCCCGCCTTCCGACTTGGCCAATCCATGAATATTGGTTATGCCAGGCAGGATTTGATCAGCGTTGACCATTTCCATCTCGGTCAATTCGAGTACGCCGCTCACGGAATCAGCCACCAGCGCCATCAGCCGGCGCGCGGAACGGGCCAGGATGAACAAATTGTCCGGGTCGACCTCACACGCCGCCATGCCCAAACAAGGGCGGATGTCCACCACCGGGATGATCTGCCCCTGCATATTGATCACGCCCGGGATGGACTGCGGCGCGTTTGGCAGAGGGGTGACTTCCACCGCCTGGATGACGCGTAACACCTCATTCAGGTGGAGGGCATACCTGGACTCGCTCAGAACGAAAACCAGGATCTGCTCCCGATCTTTTTTATTATGATCATTCATTCTTAAGGGCTCCATTTATTCCTGATCACCCTGTGGTTTTGATCAATTACCTTTCCCATAATATTAATGTGCAATATTCATACCACCTGGCTCAACTCCACACGATGCTGCTGGCGCCCTCGCCAGCGAAGATGTGAGGATAAAAAAGCAAGTACTGGTTTTCACTCATTCAAGCCGCCTGGCCAGGATCAAGTATTTCATGTTTCTCACTATTTAATTTCTGAATCACAGAAAGCAGGTCGTGAGTGAGCTGGCTCTTGGGGAGGAAGGCATCCGCGCCGGCATCCAGGTTGGCCTTGCGGTAGATCTCGCCCGCCTGTTCCAGCAGCTCGGGCGGCAGCAGGGTGGTGGTGATGATCTTGAGCGCGGGCTGCGCCTTGCGCAGCAGCGGGATGGCATCAAAGCCGTGCATGTCCGGCATTTTCAGGTCGAGCAGCACCACTTGGGGTTGATGTTTCTTGGCCAGGGCGATTCCGTCCTGCCCGTTGGTGGCAATGCTAGCACGAGGATCTCCCTGCTGAAATTTTCTTTCAGAAATATTGAAAAGGTCTTGAGGAAATCCTCGTTGTCGTCAATGATGAGCATCGAAATGGGGATGAGTTTAGCCAATAAACACCTCTGTTTTAATTTATAGAAAAATTTAGATCCTTGACTCCCTATAGGATAGCGCTTCATTACTTTATGCGCCATCCGTATAGCTACTGAAGTCCCCCTACGTGGATTTACTGATATTTTTTACAAGTACGGCGACGAGGGCGTCGCCTATATCAACCCCACATGATTGCACTGGCGTCCCCGCCCTTTATCGTTGACACTGGCATCCCTGCCAGGACTACGGCGGCGAGACGCCGCCTGAATCCAGGTCTTGATGACACTGGCTCCCCCGCTTTTTTGATCACGCTGGTGTCCCAGCCAGCGGTGTACGGCGACATTTTTTATTACCTTGGCATCCCTGCCAGGACTACGGCGGCGAGACGCCGCCTGAATCCAGGTCTTGATGACACTGGCGTCCCCGCCAGCGGATATATCTGCCTTAACCATATAATATGACTATGCCACTGGATAGTTTCAATGACCCGGGAGATTTATATTTCATCACTGCTTCCATCATCAACTGGATACCATTATTTAAAGAAAATCGCTATATGCAGGTAGTTTTAGATTCCTTGTCTTTCTTCAGAAATAAGCATGAAATCTATTTATTCGCTTTCGTGATCATGCCATCCCATATTCATTTAATACTCAAACCAATTCATCTCACTATTGATGAGTTCCTGCAATCTTTTGGTTCCTTTACAGCCCATCAGATGATTAATTTGCTCAAAGAAGAAAAGCGGTCAAACATCTTGGATGTTCTACACGAACAGCGAAGAGATAAGCGAAGCAGTTTTTCAATTTGGCAGGAATTTTTCACGGAAAACATCTTCACCCAGAAATTCCTGGAACAGAAATTGGAGTACCTGCATCAAAATCCAATTCGTGAAACAGAAAACTCCAATGTGGATAGGTCGGATTATCTATACTCCAGCGCTGGTTTTTATGATAAGGGTGAGAAGCCAATCATCGAAATTGATGATATCCGTGAGCATTTGGATTTCTCTTGACCACGCTGGCGACCCTACCTTTTTCTTGATGATACTGGCGCCCTCACTTTTTTTGATGACGCTGGCGTCCTCGCCAGCGGGAACGGCGGCGAGACGCCGCCTGAATCCAGAGGTGTCCCCGCCAGCAGACACAGCGACGAGGGCGTCGCCTGAATTCGGGTAGTATTTGCGAGCCCCGCGCCCTTTGCGGGGCGTGGCAATCTCATATGCCGAGATACAGAAGGATGAGATCGCTTCGGCATTGACCGCCTCGCGAAGTATATAGGCGGCACGAACCGCCTTTGTCAAATTTTGGGAGGCAGCAGCCCGTTCTCCATCGCAAACCGCACCAGGTCCAGCTGGGAATGCAGCCCCAGCTTGTGCATCAGGTTGGCGCGGTGGGTCTCCACCGTGCGCGGGCTGAGGGTGAACATCCTGGCGATCTCGGCATTGGTCAACCCCTGGGCGGTCAGGCGCAGCACCTCCCTCTCGCGCGGGGTGAGCAGTTCCAGCGGATTCTCCTCTCCAGCCCGGGCGGATTCGCTGGTCTGAATGTAAGCCTCAATGGCTTGTTCCGACAAAGAAGAGCTGAGGTAACGCTTGCCCTGCAGGACATCCCGCACCGCCGCCACCAGGTCTTCATTGGTGGAAGCCTTGAGCACATAGGCGCTGGCTCCGGCCCGCAGGGCTTCCACCACATAGGCCTCATCACCAAATACGGAAAGGATGACAATGTGTACGGATGGATAGCGGGCATGGATCAGGCGCAGGGTTTCCATGCCGCCCAGGCCCGGCATCTGCAGGTCCAAAATGACCGCATCCGGGTGCAGGCGTCCGGTCAACTGGATGGCTTCCTGGCCATCCCCGGCTTCGCCCACCACCTTGAAACCCGCTTCGGATTCCAGCAGGGTGCGCAAGCCCAGGCGCACCAGCTGGTGGTCATCCGCCAGGACAAGCTTAGCGGCGGTCATGCTCCCTCTCTTCAAGGATGCTGCCATCCAGGGGCAGCTGGCAGGTGATGAGCGTGCCCTCACCGGGCGCGGTCTGGACTTCCATATAACCTCCGATTTGTTCTGCCCTTTCCTTCATGCCCAGCAAACCCATCGAGCCTTTGGCATTGTACGCCTGGTGGAAATTGAAGCCCTTGCCCTCGTCCTGCACCTGGATTGAAAGGATCTTCCCCTCCACCTGCAGGCGGACGAATACCGTCTTACTGCCGGAATGGCGGATGACATTGGTGAGCGTTTCCTGGATGATGCGGTAGGCGTTGATCTCGACCTCGGACGCCAGCCTGATCTTCTCAAGGCCCTTATATTTGAAATCCACTGCCAGCCCGGTCTGTGTGGTGAGGCGGTTGAAAAGGTCGATTAATCCTGGAATCAATCCCAGGTCATCCAGCACGCGCGGGCGCAGATCGGTTGAAAGGGCGTTCACCTGGCTGAACAGGTTGCGCACCAGCCCCTGCGTTTCACCGACCCTGTCCCGGGCGGCCTCATCGGCCGCGTTCAGGGCCACACCCTCCAGCGAGATGTTCAGGGCGGTCAGGGTCTGCCCGACTTCATCGTGCAGTTCGCGGGCAATGCGCCGGCGCTCGGCTTCCTGGGATTCCGACAGGCGGCGGGAAAGGTTGGCCAGGCGTTCACGGCTGGCGCGCAAGCCCTCCTCCATGCGCTTGCGCTCGGTGATGTCATCAATTGAAATGAGCACCTTGGAAAAGTCACTTTCATGACCCGGAGACACTTTCCAGGAAAAGTGGATATCGATCTCTTCACCGGTCAGGGTTTTACTTTCTTCATCAAGATTAAATTCGGTCTGTCCCTCTGATATTTTAACCAGGTCGTCGCGAAAATTCGGCAGAACCTGTGGAGTCAGGATCAGCGACTTATTCTTATTCAAGAATTCAGTTTTGTTCCTGGCTTTATAAAGGTCCAAAGTGGCCTGGTTGACATCCATCAGCCTGACCAATGCCGCGCAATCCGCCACCTCCTGCGGGTGGGCTTCCAGGTACGCGCGCAGGTCAGCTACGCCCTGCGCTTTGAGGGCATCCAGGTGCCGCTTGAGTGCGGAATAATCTTCCTCCAGAAGGGCAATCGGGGAATCTTCAAACAAACTGCGATAGCGTTTTTCGCTGGCCTGCAACGAAATTTCCGCCCGCTTGCGCTCGGTGATGTCCCTCCCGTATAAATTAATGTAATTCGCCTCAACGATGGGAGCAAAGATGAATGAAAAAACGCATTCACCACATTGGATTTCAACCTCCTGGTTAGATTTGGATTGCAGCGAATGTAACGCAAGGTCTTTTAATTTTCCCGGGCAGGGCCTGGCCGGTTTTTTTCCCCCATGTCTTCAGGCATGCTTCGCTGCCCCGGTTGGCATACAGAATTTTCCCCTGGGCTGAGATGCGCAAGACCGGGTTCGGGTTCTCGTCCGGGAACTTGGCCAGGTCGTTAATTTCCTGCTCCGACCGTTTGCGTTCGGTGACCACATCAAAAACGGCTACGAAATAGCCTTGTGCAGGTCTGTAAACTGAAATAGAGAACCACTCCTGCATTGCTTCCAGGAATATTTCAAGGCTTTCCGGTTTGCCGGTGCTGGCAACCCGTCCATAGATTTCCAACAATCCTGGATCACTCTTTTGAATTCCAGGAAGGACTTCGGAAACCTTTTTTCCAACCACCCCCTTTAATCCCGTCTGTTTTCGAAGGCCTTATTGACAGACAGATAGATGAAATCCAAAGGTGCGCCTTGGTCATCATATTGCATCTGACAGTAGGCAAATCCATTTAACATGTTTTCGAAAAGTGAGCGGTATAATTCCTCGCTCTTGCGTAAAGCTCCTTCTGCCTGTTTGCGCTCGGCAAGTTCCTGTTTGAGCGCTTGAACCAGGCGGGAATTTTCAACTGCGATGGCCGCATGGTTGGCAAAAATGGACAGCAAGTTGAGGTTTTCCTGCTTGAAAGGTTCCTCGTGTTCGCCGCGCAGGACGTGGATCACACCGGTCACCTGCCCCTGCCACAACATTGGCACAGAAACCAACCGGTTGAATGGCTGCTTTTCATCGAAAACAGGGGCGCGTTTGGACCAGGAGTGATAATCATCCACGATGAGCGGTTGACCGGTCTGGGCGACCGTGCCGGCTGCGCCCTCGCCGTATTTGAGCACCGTGCCAGTGAAATCGCCGGCAGTTTTGAAACTGACCACGCAGTGCGCCTCCTTTTTTGCCTGGTCGCACAAATACAGGCCGCCCGCGCTGCCTGCCAGCAGACGGGTGGCTCGCTCGACAATCATCTGCAGCAATTGGTCCAACTCATGCGGGCTGGTGATGCCAAGCACCATTTCCTCCAGCGCAGACAACTCTTCCGCCCGGTTTCTCAATGCTTCCTCTGCCTGTTTGCGCTCGGTGATATCCTCCACCATCCCCTCGTAAAATATGTTTTTCCCATCCCGATCCCTTTCCATCCAGCCGCTTTCGAGCGTGTAAATGATTGAACCATCCTTCCTCTTCCAGGCCGACTCATAATTTTGGATCACGCCTTTCTGTTCGATGCGGCGCTGGAATTCCTGGCGGGGATAAGCCGGGATGAATCCCTCGCGGTTCAGGTCATGGCTGGCCAATTCCGCAAAGGTTTGATAGCCCAGCATGCGCACCAGGGCCGGGTTGGCCAGCAGGATCTTTCCCTGCGGGGTGGTGCGGTAGATGCCGACAAGGGCATTTTCGTACAAACCGCGGAAACGATTTTCACTCTCGGTCAAAGCCAGCCTGGTTTTAATGCGATTGATGGAAATGGAAATTTGCCGCACAAGCAGTTCGATCATTTCCTTATTCGGGATGATTTCGCTGCGGGCCAGGATGGAAACTCCGCCGAAATGCTGCCCGCTGAATACAAATCCCTGGGTGTAAATTCCACTAATCTTTAATTGTTTTTCGGCGGCCAGGCAGAGCGGTTTCGGGATTTTCCTGGTCAGCAGGGCATGCAACCCGCCCGGTAATTTTTCCAATTTCCCGCTCCTGAACCGGCGCAGTTCCCTGGCGGTCATATCTTTCAAAAAGTAAGGGTTTTTTGAAGGGTCTGATCTTAAAGGTATTTCACCATTTTGTCGTAGAGGGAGCCAAACCCAAACATGCCAATCACGCGCATCGCTTGCAGTTCATCATCCAAAGCACTGACGACCACATAACCATCCGGGACCAGCTCCTGGACTTTTTCCCCCACCAGTTGATAGACTGACGGCAGGTCCTCCATCTGGGCCAGCTGGAGCTGGGCATCGGACAGGATTTGCATTGAATGTTCTTTTTGTTTGCGTTCAGAGATGTCGACAACTGAAAGAAGAACCCTTGAAAGATCTTTTTCGCAACCGGGCATTGCGGACCAGGACAGTAAATGGAACTTGTTTTCATTGGACATAATTGAGCGGGTGGCTTCCGCCTTGTAGCTTGTCTGGCCCCGGGCAACGGCTTCCAATTCTCGGCTGAAATCTTCCAGGAATTGCGGGGTGACATTCCTGAATAGATCCTGTATCTCCTCCTTTTTTTTGGCTCTAAAATAATCCAGGGTGGACTGGTTGACATCGATGACCTTCACCAGGGCGGCGCACTCCGCTACGAACCCTGGATGGGACCTCAGGTAATCCGGGATGTTTGTGATTCCCTTTGCCTTTAATCCATCCAGCTTTCTCTTGGCAGCCGAAAAATCCTGCACGGAGAGTGAGATGGGGGAGTTTTCAAAAAGGGTGCGGAAATTTTTTTCGCTTACCTGAAGAGCTTGCTCGGCTCGTTCACGCTCCATTTTTACGCGTAGAGCGCTGATGCCAAAAGACAGGTCTCCCGCCAATTCGACCAGCAGGGCGATCTCCTCCTTACCAAAGGCGTCCGTTCATTCGCGTAAATGTTTAATGTCCCCAATGACATCCTTTTCAACCGACAGCGGCAGGGCGATGGATGACAGGTAACCGCGCTTGATGGCTGCTTTTCGCCACGGTCGATAATTAGGGTCTCCCGGGATATTGCGTGCCAAGACCGGTTGGTTGGTTCGGATGGCAATCCCGGTTGGGCCGCGTCCGCCGGGTTGTCCGCCCAGGTGATGTTCACATTGTCCAGGTAGCCCTCTTCGAATCCACATTGGACGACCGAGCGGACGCTCTTTTTTTATCCTGCTCCTTATAGCCGATCCACGCCATGCAATAGCCACCGTTTTCGACCGCAATTCTGCATACCCCCCAGCAATTCCGTTTCACGGGTGGCATGGATCAGTAGCGTGTTCGTGGCACTGACCATTTCAAGGGTGCGATTGTGTCTCTTTAAAATGATTTCAGCCTGTTTACGCTCTGTGATATCCATCACGATCCCGCTGAAAAATGAGGGAATGCCCTGTTCATCCCGGACCAGTTTCCCTCCTTGCGCCCATACCCAATGCTGTGAGCCATCCGGCCAGACCACGCGGTATTCCAGCGGAACGGGTTTGCCCTCGCGCATGACCGAGCGATTGGCTGCCTCCACCGCCGGGTGGTCCAGCGGGTGGATGGCTTTTGCGACAACATCGCTCAGTTTTCCGTTGAATTTTTCCCTTGATATTCCAAAGATGCGGTACATCTCATCCGACCAGGTCAGCTGGTCATTTTTAATATCCCATTGCCAGCTGCCCACTTTCGCCACCGACTGGGCTGCTATTAATTGCGCTTCGGAGTGCAGAATTTTCTCTTCATGCTGCTTGCGCTCGCTCACCTCGCGGATGTTGCATTGAAACACTCCGGCTTTGTCGATCATGTATACATCCGCGGGTATCTGCCTGCCCCGCCTGGTTTTTACCGTTGTGTCAAGAAAATCAACAAAATCCACCTCATCCAACTGCCGGGCAGTATGCCGAAATTGGACGGCATCCTTCATGAATCCAAAATTCCAGATTTTTTGTTTCTTCATCTCATAAATGGAGTAACCCAGCAGCAACTGGGCAGACCGGTTGGAATTGACCATCCGCCCTTTATCCTTGTCGATCAGCAGGATGCCATCCTTGGCGGTTTCGAATGCACGTCGGAAGCGCTCCTCGGAGACCTGTAATGCCTGTTCGGCGCGCATGCGCTCGGTGACGTCCTCAATCGCCAGCAGGATCATCTGCTCCTTTTCAGGCGGCAGGCTGATCCGGCGCGCATTCAGCAGCATGCTGCGTTTGCCGATGGTGGCAAAATCGTGTTCAACCTGGTAATCACTGATCCGGGTTTTTTGGGGAATGATCTCTTCCAGTAATGTACGCAGCCGGGGGATATCCCACTGGCGGTTGCCCAGGGTGTAGACGCGCCTGCCGAGTGTGTTGCGTGCCGTGACTTTGAAGGCTTTATAAAAACTTTGATTGGCGTAAAGAACGTGCAGCCTTCCATCCAGCACCAATAGCGGCTCGCGGATGGTGGCCACGATATCCTCATAAAATCGGCTGTTGTGGGATGAGCGGAAAGCTGGTATATTTTTTATTTGAGATGCCCCCGCCGATTTCTTTTTTTGTGTTTTTCCGGAATTTTTTATCCCGATTTTTCCCCTGGCCTGGCTCTCCTTCTTTTTTGTGTTCATAAAGTACCTTCTACTTTCCTGAAAAGACTGGCGCCTTCGCCAGCTAATAACGGCGACGAGGGCGTCGCCTGTATCCGAACCCTGATTACGCTGGCGTCCCCGCCAGCGATTGACATCGGCGAGGTTGTCACCTTTATCCTGCTAATTATTTGCGAGGAGCTCGTCAGCGCAACGAAGCAATCTCTTTCTTCGATGCAGCTGGTGCCCCTGCCGGCGATTTGATGACAGGATTTCTCCCGAATCCATCGCCGTACTCTTATTATCGCATTAATTAAAGCACAACTTCCACTGGGAAAAAGTGGCAGGTATTTCACCAGCGGTTACGGTATTTGATCAAGCTGGCGTCCCCGCTTTTTTGATGTAGCTGGCGTCCGCGCCAGCGATTGAACGGCGGCGAGGGCTCCGCCTAAATCAGTATGCCTTTTTGATGCGCTGGCGTCATCGCCAGCATTCGACGGAGAGAATGCCGCCTGAATCCAAGATGTAATCAAGAGATATCCGCATAACAAAAAACAGGAATAAATCATTCTCTGGGTTTTTGCAAGCCCAGCAGGCTTATCAAGAATGTTGCCTGCGTTCATCACAGGCATTAATTTATTTTCTACAATTTTTCCCTTTTAATAGAAGCTTACTGGGAATATACAATTTCAGGTAATGCCAATGATGAGGTGAAAAAATAAATGGGTATCCCCTCGCCAAAAATATTGATAAAATGAATAATCAGACTCATGATGACCCAGGATATCACCAGGAGGAATGAATGCCAAAAGACAAGTTGAAAATTGGCCTGGTCATTGCCCAGCCAGTCAAGGACAGCGACCACCCCTTTTCTGAACTGGAGAAGTTCACCCAGGATGCCAAGCCGGATTTATTCCTTTTTCCGGAAGACCACATTTACTCCGAGAACCTGCCCGGATTGCAGGAGATCGCCAAACAACGACAGAAGTGGATCATCTGCGGGATGGAAGACCGCGATACCGGTGGAAAAAAATTCAAGCAAGCCGTAGTGGTCAATCCCAAGGGAGATGTGGTCGGACGCCACCGCAAGACCTCCCTGACCTATGATGAGCTCTCCAAACATTTCGACCACGGGGATGCCATCCAGGCGGTCGAAACCGATTTTGGCATCATCGGCGTTTCTATCTGTTATGAGATACATTTCCCGGAAGTGGCGCGCTGTTATGCGCTGCAGGGCGCGCGCATCCTCTTCAACCCGATCGGTACCGGTATGTGGCACGAAACCCAATACCAGGCCTGGTCCTCAGTCGGGCGTTCACGTGCCAGCGAGAATGGCATCTTTTGCGCCGGCTGCTGCCACCAGAACGGGGCCATCCCGATGGCTTACGCTTATGCGCCGGACGGCACCAGCCTGGTGGAAGCGCGGGATGCCAACCGGCTGGTGACGGCTACGGTTGAATTGACACAATGCTTTGGCATGTTCCTCGAACACAGGCAGCCGCACCTTTATGAATTATTGTCGAAAACCCAGTAAGTAATTTGCTCTCGCAGTTCCTGATATTACTGAAAACCTGCAAATCCAATCGCAGGTTTTTTTATCTTAAATTGAGAGGGTTAAAGCGGTTTCAAAAAATAACGACATTAATTTCAACACGCATAATCATTTTCATATGACACCCATCACCTGCCAGGATTACAAGGGTGAGTAGTTGGAGTGATGGCAACCACTATTCACTTTGAATCCAATTCTATATGATTACTTCATCTCAATAAAAGAAAGGGATTCAAATGAACAAGACCATTAGAACCATTGCCATCGTATTCCTCATCCTGGGAGCGCTGGCACTTATCGGCGGGGCATATGGATGGTTTGGAAGACCTGGTTCAGCAAGAGCCATGCCGCCCCAGAATTGGCAAAATCTCCCCCAACCCGGCAACGGATTGGACAACCAAGGGCAGCGAGACGGAAGGCAGCCATTTCCACGTCAAGGGCTTTTTTCACTCCCGATTTGGTTGATGGGCAGTGGATTGACCTTCATAATTGCCGGGACTGTTTTGGTGATCTTCAATAAGAAGATCACGATCGCAGTGGATGCAACACCAGAAAAAGAAGAAAAGAAAGCAGCGACACCAAAAAAGGTTGCTCAATCCAAGAAAACAGCTGGAAAAAAGCCCGCCAGCAAAACCTAAATTACGGCTATACGCTATACAAAATATGGAAGAAATGGTATAGAATATCCTTATATTATTCTTTTTGACATTTTCACAAATGGTTTCCAGTCACGGAAAAGGAGAGCGATGAAAAACAAAAAAGAGATAGTCGTAGGTATTCTGGCGATCAGCATGTTGATGCTGGCCTGCAGCCTGCCGGCGCTTTCAGCCCAGCTGCGGCAGGAGGACGTTCAATCCATTTCTTCCTCGGTCATTCAAACCCTGGCAGCGCAAAACCTGCAAAGCCAGGTGCAGCCGGCGGTGAACAACGCCGAGGTGATCGCCAATGCGGTAGCACAAACGGTGGTGGCTCTTAATGCCCAAAATCAGGCCGCCCAAGCCGCGGCACCCACCAGCGTGCCATATGTGTATGTAGCACCGACAGCCACCTCCATCCCCTGTTATTCGGCCACCGCCTGGGATGTCACTGTGCCGGATCACACCAATTTCAGCCTGAACCAGACCTTTAATAAAACCTGGCGGTTCAAGAACGTGGGCACCTGCAGTTGGAACACCAGCTTCCGCCTGGCATTCTACAGCGGCAGCCAGTTGAATGCACCCGCCTATGTCTATCTGCCATACAGCGTGGCACCAGGCGGCACGGTGGATGTCACCATTCCGATGCAAGCGCCCTCCTATGCTGGTACCTTCACCGGAAATTGGGGCATCTACACCGACGCCAATTATTATTTCGGCAAGGTATGGGTGACCATCACCGCCGGCACAGTGGCCCCGGTTCCACCCTATTTCGCCGTCACCGGCGTATCCTATGCCATCGACCACGTCACCCAGGCCATCACCTGCCCTGGTCCTGAGGATGTCACCTTCAATATGCAAGCCAACATTACCACCAATGGAACAGGCACGGTAACCTATTACTGGACGAGGAGCTATGGCGCCAACACCGCCACACAGAGCATTTATTTTGGCGGAGCCAGCACCCAGACTGTCGCACTAAGCCAGACCATCGCCGGGGCAACAGGCGCAGGCGACTACTGGGTGAAATTGTACATCGACAGTCCAAACCACCAGCTCTTCTCTGCCCTGGAATTTCACATCACCTGCTAATCGATAAATTCATAAAGGCAAAAAGGCGGTCACCCCGCTTTTTTGTTTTTAAGCCAGAACAATTTATAATAGGTTGATTTTCGAAGCGTCATTATTTTTATTACACTGGAGAAACCATGTCTGAAAATATTGTTCACCTGCCTGTTGAAACCATTGAAAATTTCATCCGCGATGCTTTTATCAAGCTCGGAGTGCCAAATGATGATGCCAGATTGTGCAGCGAAGTACTCATCGCTTCCGACCTGAGGGGAATCCAGTCACACGGCATCGGACGGCTGCGCTATTACTATGACCGTATTATCTCCGGAAGGCACAAGGTGGTCACCAACATCCAGGTGATCCGCGAGAGCCCCACCACGGTCGTTCTCGATGGTCAGCACGGCATGGGCATGATCGTCGCAAGGCGCGCCATGCAGATGGCGATTGAAAAGGCGCGCGACTACGGGATGGGCAGCGCTGCGGTGCGCAATTCCACCCATTTCGGCATCGCCGGTTTCTACCCATTGATGGCGGTCAAGCAAGGGATGGTCGGCATGGCGGTAACCAACGCCAGCCCCTCCATGGCGCCCACCTTCGGGGTGCAACCCATGATGGGCACCAATCCGATCGCCTTCGGGGCGCCGACAGATGAAGCATTTCCATTCCTGTTTGATGCCGCCACACCCATCATCCAGGTTGGAAAGATCGAAGTATATGAAAGGGAAGAAAAACAGATGCCCGCCGGGTGGGTGGTGGATGAAAACAACCAGCCAATGACTGACCCCAGCGAGGCAATGAAAGCCCGTGTCCTTGGGAAAGCCTGCCTGCTGCCTCTTGGAGGGGCAGGTGAACTGCTGGGTGGACACAAGGGATACGGATTGGGGACGATGGTTGAGATCCTTTCCGCTTCCCTGCAAAGTGGTAGCTTCTTAACCCACACTTTGAGTAAAAATCCGGACGGCACCGACAGACCCAACTGCATCGGGCATTTCTTTATGGCGATGAATATTGAAGCCTTCACCGACCTGGAGGATTTTAAAAAAACCACCGGTGATATGTTGCGTGAATTGCGCGTTTCGCGCAAGGCACCCGGGCAGGCACGCATCTACACCGCGGGCGAGAAGGAATTTGAAAATGAAAAGCGGGTGCGGGCGGAAGGTGTGCTGATTGTGCCGAATCTGCAGAAAGACCTGCTTTTTATCAAAAAAGAATTGGGGTTGAGCGAGTACAAATTTTCATTTGAGTAATATCAAAAGTCAGGAAAGTTAATTGCCCAGGCAGTTCCATATTACCTGGGCATTGCTATTTCCAAATCCAAGCAGGGAAATCAATCCAGAAATCATTTACCGGTATTGACCAATACCAACCCGGCGATACACAGAGCAACCCCGAGCAGATTAAGCGGGCTGACCTTTTCCCGAAAAGCAATGACCCCGATTGGGAGCAGGATGATAGCCACGGCAGAGGCGGAAACAATACCCGCCAGGCTGACAATCCAGCCAGAGCGGTAAGCCAAAATAAAGCCCAGTTCAAGCCCAACAATGGCGAAACCGACACCCACATTCGCCCAGGAAATCTTTTGGAATGATGAAAATAAACCTTCAACTGGGGGAAAGAATATAAGGTAAAGCAGGCAGACAGCCAGGGCGCTGCCATACAAGATGACCAGGGATGTTGCCGGGTGGATGCCTGATGGAAGAATCTTAAGAAAGATGTGATAGAGGACGTTGGAAATGACGGTGAGGATGATGGAAAAATAAAAGATGGACATGAGTTCGCCTATTTAAAATGAAATATTATTGCAATGGGAAGGGATTATAACTTACAGATTTTTCTTACTCAGAAAGGGGGTCTAAGCTGTTTGATCCGGCGCTTTTTCGCTGATTTTGGCACCAGCGTATTCTATGAGAAACGTCAGTCGAATTTTATGGAATGAATTGAAAAATTTTTAGGTCAATAATGCCAGTCCTATTAAACAGCACGCTCTCTTCTTCCAGCAGGCGGCGCTGCTTTTCACTGCTGTCGCGCAGGCTGAGCCGTCCCTGGGAGTTGACCACCCGCTGCCAGGGCACGCCCTCCGGACATGCAGCCATGGCACCTCCCACCCAGCGCGGCCCAAAGGCGCGGTAGCCCTGCGGGGTCATATTGGCCGGGCAGGGAATAAGGGCGGCAATCTGTCCATAAGTCATCACTTTGCCGCGTGGGATGCGCTTGACGACCGTCCAAACCTGCAGGTTGTAATCCAGGCGGCTGGGGGGCGAGGTAAATCGAGCCGGCATGGTTCAGTTCTTTTTCTGCTTTAAATAGCGGTCAATGGCAGCGGCAGCTTTACGGCCGGCACCCATGGCACGGATGACCGTAGCCCCGCCGGTGACAATATCGCCACCACCATACACTCCGGGACGATTGGCCGCCATGGTTTCCTCGTCCACCACCAGATTGCCGCGCTTATCAAACGCCAAGTCCGGTGTGGTGCGCTGGATAATGGGGTTGGAACCATTGCCAACCGCCACAATGACCACTTCCAGCGCCATTTCATATTCCGAACCCTCAATGAGAACAGGGCTGCGCCGGCCGGAGGCATCCACCTCACCCTGTTTCATCTTTTGCAGGGTAGCCCCAGTCAGCCAGCCGGTCTCATTGCCAATGAATCGTAAGGGTGCGCATAAGAAATGGAACTGGATACCCTCTTCCCTGGCATGTTCATATTCCTCACGGCGGGCGGGCATATCCTCCTCGGTGCGACGGTAGATGACGTGCACCTCTCTGGCACCCAGGCGCAGTGCCACGCGGGCGGAATCGAGGGCGGTGTTGCCGCCGCCAATGACCGCCACCACCTTGTCCTTGCAGGAGATGATAGGCGTATCGAAATTGGGAAATTCATAGGCATGCATCAGGTTGACACGGATGAGGAATTCGTTGGCAGAATAAACACCGATGAGGGCTTCACCAGGAATATTCATAAAATTCGGCAGTCCGGCGCCGCTGCCGATAAAGACCGCATCAAACCCCTGCTGGAATAATTCATCCACGGTAATGGTGGCGCCGATCAACTGGTTGGCCTTGAACTCCACACCCACCTGGCGCAGTGCGTCCACTTCTTCACGCACGATGGACTTGGGCAGACGGAATTCAGGGATGCCATAGGTGAGCACACCGCCCAGGTCGTGCAGGGCTTCAAAGACCGTCACCTGGTGGCCAAACTTGACCAGGTCACCCGCACAGGCCAGCCCGGCTGGCCCGGAACCGACGATGGCCACCTTATAACCGCTCGGTGCGGCGGCAGCTTCCTGCAACGAGCTGCCCTTCTCACGGTCGACATCCAGCACAAAGCGCGCCAGGTTGCCAATGGCAACCGCTTCACCTTTTTTGGCCAGGATGCACATGCCCTCACATTGCTCCGTCTGGGGGCAGACGCGGGCACAAACCGAGGCAAGGGTATTATCGTGTTTGTAAATGGCAGCCGCCGCCAGGTAATCACCATCCACCAGTTTCTTAATGAATTGAGGGATCTGCACATTGACAGGGCAGCCATCCACGCAGGCCGGTTTGCCACACTGCAGACAGCGCAATGCCTCCAGGCGGGCAGCCGCCTCGGGGTAACCCATATTGACTTCGTCAAAGTTATGGATGCGCGATGAGGCATCCTGGGCAGGCATGCGCTGGCGGGGGATGGGCGCTCGTTTAGGGATTGCCGGTTTTGCCGCCGAATCCTGGGTTTTCGAATTATCTTCCTGTTGGCGGTAGGCATTGTTGCGGTTGATGAGTGAATCAAAGTCCACCTGGTGGGCATCAAAATCCGGGCCATCCACACAGGTAAAGAGCACCTTGCCGCCCACAATGGTGCGGCAGCCACCGCACATGCCAGTGCCATCCACCATCAGGGAATTGAGACTGACAATGGTCTGGATGCCTGCCTGGCGCGTGATCTCGCTGATGGCTTTCAGCATCAGCAGCGGCCCGGAGGCATACACCAGGTCGAACCTGTGCCCCTTCTGCAGCAACTGACTGAGCAGTTGGGCAGTGTTGCCATGAAAGCCAGCGCTGCCGTCATCCGTGGCAACCAGCACCTCACGACAGATCTCCTTCAGCTCGGATTCCAGGATGACCAGCTCTTTTGTCCTGGCACCGATCACTCCAACCAGATGATTGCCAGCCAAATGAAGGGCTTTGGCCACCGGGAAAGCCACCGCTGTGCCCACCCCACCGCCAATGACCAGCACCTGGCCAAACTTTTCAATTTCCGTCGGGGTGCCCAGCGGACCAAGAATATCGTGCACTCTTTCACCCGCTTGGAGCGCGCAGATCAGGCGGGTGCTTTTGCCAACCTGCTGCACGATAAGGGATATGGTTTGTTGCTGCCCATCAGCCTCAACAATGGTCAATGGCACACGCTCACCCCGCTCACTCACCCGCACCAGCACGAATTGTCCCGGTTTTGCCTTGCGCGAGATTTCAGGCTGGCTGATTACCAGACGCTGTACAGAGGGGGCAATCGATGTTGAAGACAGGATGATGTTTTCCGAGCTCATGATAAAGGTAAATCCTTAAAAAAAGAATAATCAGAATAATGATACCGTCAGGCGAAAAAGCCTGCCCTGGCATGCAGCTTATTCTACTTGATTAATGAAGTGAATCCTTCCGCCACCAGGCGGGTGAAGACCTGCTTTCCCACCTCGCTCAGGTGCATGCGGTCGCGGAACATATCCAGCGTCAGGGACGGTTCATGGGCATAATCCAGATACAGCACCTCCCTTGCAGACAGGTAATCCTTCATCTGTTGGAAATACAGCCGCATGTCCACAGATTCATCTGTTAGGGTCATCACCCTGGCGTTCTTTTCGCGGACAAATACCAGTTGGATGCCCTTCTCGCGCGCCAGTGAGATCATATCCGGTAAAAAGGAATCTTCCACCAGCGCGTTGAAATCCCAATCATTGCCAGACCAGGGATCGGCTTTCTCGTCAGGTTGGGCAAAATTATCCTGGATCATGTTTAACTGGGTAAATGTTTTATCCAGGGCATCATCCAGGCAGATTTTATCGCAATGTTGTACTTGAAAGGGAAGTGTGTATTTGAGCCGATTGTCTATCTTTTCCTTCAGCGTTTCACGTTCGCCGAAGAGTGGCAGGCGGCTGTCCAGCCAGCGTTCAAAGGGGTGAATCTGGCTCCAATAAGCTTTTTGCAGCAGGATGGTTTCGCTTTCCCCCGCCACTTCATCTATCAACGCCTGGTATGCCAGTCCATTCACACCCAGCTCGGGCGCAGTCAGCAGGTTATCCAGAAAGAAAACCAACAAGTAACGCGGGGGGGGATTGGCGGTAGTGATGTTGCTCTTCATCAACAGGTACCAGTAGGCAGAAGCCGTGCCGGGAAAACTGAATTTGAGACTCCTGAGACCGACCAGCTGCTCAAAAAGCTGCAGGTCCATGCCGGAGTTGATGACCGAGTTGCCCAGCAGGATCACTTCCGGTTTTTCTTTTTGAATCTCAAATTTGTAAGAATAACGCACCTCCTCGGAAAAAGTCGGTCTCAGAGCCCGCGGGTAGCTGACGGAAAGCCAGCCGGGCAGGAATCCGTTAAGGAGGATGAAGACGGCCAGACAGATGGATAGGTAGCGGACAAGAACTCGCATCTTAAAAGCTGGTTTTTATCACATCATTCAATATGACATTTTTATGGACATCATTCTTCATTTACCCAGTATTTCTGTCAAATACTTTTCTGCCACCAGGCGGGTGAAGACCGGCCGGGCTTCGGGGTTGAAATGCATCTGGTCGTGGAATAATTCCACCCCCAGGGCTGGGTCATGTGCGAAATCCAGCAGCGGGATGCCCTGCTGATGCAGATATGCCGCCAGGTCCTGGAAATAGCGGCGCATATCCGCAGTTTCCTCCTCCTGGGTCATGAAGCGCGAATTCTTCTCACGCACAAACACCAGCCTGAGGTCATTCTGCCTGGCAACCTCAAGGATGTCCGGCAGAAAAGAATCAGCCAACCGCCCATGGAAATCCCACTCTCTGCCTGACCATTCATCGCGGAAACGCTCAGCCGGGTCGGGGACGGGGAGCATGTTCTCGTAGTAAAAAGCTGTATCCAGTGCGGTATCCAGGCAGGTCTTGCCGCAATCCAGAAACCAATCGGATAGGGGATATTTCAGACGGGCATCTATTTTCCCCTTAAGGGTCTGCCGTTCACCGAAGAACATAATGTTGCTGTCCAGATATGCCATATAGGGATCCAACTGGTTCAGGTAGGCCTTGCGCAACAGGACCTCTTCATCATCACCTGCCACCTCGTCCATGATCTGTAAAAATGGACCACCACTGACCATCAATTCAGGACGGGTCAGCCAGTTATCAATGAAAAAAAGCAGCACATACTTAGGTGAGCTTTGCGCCGTGGCAATGATATTTTTCAGGATGAGGTAATAATAGGCGGAAGCCGCACCGTTGAAGGAAAAATGCAGCGTCTTTCTTCCGGTGATGGACTGGAACAGGTCTGGGTCCAGGCCGTTGACGATGACCGAATTGCCGAGCAGGATATCCTGTGGTTGCTGTGTGTTGATGGGTTTTTGCAAGCCCAGGCGGATGTGGCTGGAGAATTGCGGACCCAGGGTTCGTGGATACGACTGCGACTGCCAGCGCGGCAAAAAACTTCCAAGAACAAAGAAAGCGAGAAGAGTTGTTACTACATATCTAATAATTGAACGCATGGGTAAACCAGGTATTTATTTTTTTATTTGAATTTATCAAGGAATTTTCATTTCTCCAACAGAGATAAAAAACCCTTTGCAACCAATTGGGTAAAAACTGACTTTGCTTCTGGTTTAACATGCATCATATCTAGAAACATGTCGAGGGTTAAAGCTGGGTCATGGGACATATTGATCAATGGAACACCCTCCTTTTCCAAGTAATCATACAGCTCCTGATAATATGAGCGCATATCATCTGTTTCATCTTCAATATTCATCACCCGCGCATTTTTTTCCTGCACCAGGATGAGTTGAATCCTTTTTTCCCGGGTGATCTGAATAATATCCGGCAGGAATGATTTTTCGAGCAATGTGTTGAAATTCCATGTTTTCCCGGTCCATTTATCCAGTTCAAAAAAAATGGGTGTGATTGGACATGCATTGACATTGCCATAATTAAGAATAGTTTCTATGCTCCGATCCAAGCAGTACTTGTCGCAGTTTTCCACAATCCTGGGCAGGGTATATTTCAGTTTGTTGTCAATTTTTGTTTTTATTGTCTGCCGCTCACCAAAAATGGGTATATTCCCATTTAGATAAACTTCGATTGAGCCCTTTGGGGAAATATAAGCTTTTTGCAGCAGGGTGGTCTCATTTGCACCAGCAATCTCATCTATGCGTTCGATGAAATTTCTACTATCGATCCAAAGGTCCGGGGTGGTCAATAAATTATCCAGAAAGAAAAGCAGCAGATATTTGGGCACCGGATTGGCGGTGGAGATGCTGTTCTTAATTAACAGGTAATAGTAAGCTGAAGCGACGCCATTAAAAGCAAATAATTGCGATTTAAGGCCAGTCATTGATTCAAATTGAGCCAGATCCATCCCAACCAGGAGTGCCGAATTTCCCATGAGGATGACAGTAGGTTTTATTTCTTCAACACTTGCCTGATAATCCCCCCGGATGGACGAAGAGAATGTAGGTGCCGGTAATCGAGGGTATTTTGTATGGGTAAAATAAGGCAAGAACCAGTTAAGCAATAGAAAACAAGACAAAGATATGAAAAGATATCTATTAATTACACGCATATTAGAAGTGAGTGTAGATGAAATCAGGGGAAACCGAATTGGAAAAAATAAAGATCAGCAA
The DNA here is from genome assembly GCA_963802275.1 of uncultured Chloroflexia bacterium. GTDB lineage: Bacteria > Chloroflexota > Anaerolineae > Anaerolineales > Anaerolineaceae > CAZMZW01. The sequence goes on from CAWDIB010000004.1 coordinate 1,114,961, forward strand.
TGTGATGCCGACATAGAACAGGGTGCGCACCCACATGTTTTCAGCAGTCCAGCGGTGAATGGCAAATTCAAGCAGGTAAAGCAAAAGGTAAAAAATTACAAATGAAAGGGTTGCCAGGCAGACACTGAGGTCGGCAGCGCTCTGCAGGAACGGGGATTTAAAGAGCACGTTTGCCAACCAGGTCAGCGAAGTAGCGCGAAAAATAGCCCAGCTAAAGAGCAGCAGGGTGCTGGTTGGAAGCCAGCCAGTGAAAAAGTTCATTAAAGGAGAGCGGTCGACAGCATGCGGTTTGGACAGCAGCTGGGAGGCAGCGATCACCACGCCATGGAAAAGACCCCAGACAATGAAATTCCAGCCGGTGCCGTGCCAGATGCCGCTGACCAGCATGGTCACCAGCGGCGGGATGACCAGTGCCAGCCAGGCGGGTTGTTTTACTTTTCGCTGCATCAGCCAGCGGCGCAGCGGGAAGAAGATGTAATCGCGCAACCAGGCGGAAAGGGTGATATGCCACCGATTCCAGAAATCGTTGAAATTCAGGGACAGGTAGGGGGCATTGAAATTGATCGATGTCTCAAAGCCAAGCAGGCGCGCCACCCCACGCGAGATATCGGTGTAGCCGGAGAAGTCCGCCAGGACCTGCACGGCAAAGCCCAGCGTGCCGATGAGCCAGAGCAGCTTGGACGGCGAGCGCGACAAATAAACCTGGTTGACGATCACGCCGATGCCATTGGCGATGACCATCTTTTTAAACAAGCCGGTCAGGACAAGCGGCCAGGCATCCAACAGAAATTCCACCTTCCAGCGGCGTGCCGTCTGGAACTGGGGGATGAGCTTTTGCGGGCGGTCGATCGGTCCGGACATCATCTGCGGGAAAAATGACACGTAACAGGCATATTCCAGCAAGCCGGCAGCCGGTGCCATTTTGCCACGATACACTTCCAGCAGATAGGAAATCTTTTTCAAGGTGATGAAGGAAAGCCCAATCGGCATCCAGATGGCCAGGCTGCGCACCAGGTCGGGCGGGTAGGCAGCCTGGTTGAAACTGATGAAAAAATCATAGACAGGACTGGCATACTTAAAGACCACCCACACAGCAATATTCAGCACCAGACCAGCTGCCAGCCATCCTTTTTGCGCCCCATCTTTTTTTTGCAACTGGTACGAGAAGAAAAAGTCGGCCAGGATGGAGGCTACCAGCAGGAGTAAATAATTGAGATGAAAGGAGGCATAAAAGACCAGGCTGGCAATCAGGAGGATGACATTCTGCCAGGTTTTCCCGCGCCTGAGCCAATAGGCGCAGAGACTGACCAGAAAAAAAGCCCAGAAAATGATGGAGGTGAAATTCATAAATTTAAAAGGGGTAAATATTATTAGATGTGATTTCATATTTTATCACGGGCTGCATTAGCTCCGCGCGGCAATGATTCAAGGATTTTTGATGCGCATGTTGAAGAATGATCGGCAAGGGACAAAAAAATCCCGCTTGCGCGGGACTTTTTGCAGATCGGTTGTGGACCAAAAGATTATTTCAGTCAATAATCTTCAACTGCCAAATGGCAGGTGTGATGTCTAATACTTACGCGGTCTTTCTTCCCTTGGCTTGGCCAGGTTGACGCGCAGGGCGCGTCCGCCCATGTCATATTCATTGAATTTGTCGACGGCGGCCTGAGTTTCCTCGGGGGTGCTCATTTCCACAAAGCCGAATCCGCGCGATCGGCCGGAGAACTTATCCATGATGACCGTGGCCGAAGTGACCGTTCCAGCCTGTGCGAACAAAGCCTTCAGGTCATCGTCCGTGGTATTGAAAGGCAAATTTCCTACATAAATCTTGGTTTCCATATATCCTCTACTTAAAACTATTGCCGCTGATTTTTCTGGGATCAAGCGGCTTCCGAACCTTTTGAATCCTGCCGAATCATCTGCTTCATCAGTATATCATAATCATCCAGGCGTCAATATGGTGGTTTCGGACGTGCAGCAGTTGTCACCTCTTTAACTGCGGCACATAATCCGATAAGGGCAGCGGAAACAATCGCCATTTTTGCTGGCCCGCCCGCCGGAATAAATGCGCTGCATCTCGGCATGGGCAAGGCGGATGCGCTGCAGGCATGCCTGCCAGCCATCCGCGGGTAAATCCACCGATGAACGCATAAAAGCGGGCTTGCGGATGCGCTGCAAATTGTTCACCCAGCGGTAGTGTTCGTAAAAAAAGCGGCTATCCTGCGCGTGATATTCTTCTCGCAGCCATTGGCGATAGATGGCCATTTGCAGCAGGTCGGGCGGGTAAAAGTCACGCCCGCTTTTATGGTCTATGACTATATAGCCATCCCCCTGGCGCAGGAGCAGGTCGATCACCCCGATGACCGGTGGAAGCTGTTCATCCACCAGCATGACAAAGGGCAGCTCAATGCCCATCACCTCGTCAACCGTGCCATAGGTTTTGCAAATGCACTGCGGCGGCGTTAAAGAGGTGAATGCGTGCCTGCAATCCCTCCACCTGACCCAGTAACCCCTGATGATCCTGCGGGCTGGGATTTTCCTGGTTGGCTATCTTCTGGTAGGAAGTCGCAATAACCGTATGCAGCAGCTTGCCCTTGACAAAGTAGTCGGGCAGCGGCTCGGGATCAAGGTGCAGAATGTACTGCAGGTAAAAGCGGTATTGGCAGGCCTCGACCGTGCTGACCTTGCTAAAGCTCAGGCTGGGCAGCGGGGACGCCTTCATCAGGCGGATGAATTCATCTGCATTCCCCGCCGCGCAGCGAAGTAAAGCCTGTATTTCCAGGAGGGATTGGGCAGGGGTCAATATATCGGTCATGGATGGTAAGCACACGGTATCCAATTTTATCCTGATCCCTTGCCACCCAACCGGATTGGGTATAACATTCGCTCTTTCAAAAGCGAGGCATGCATGAACAGCGAACAAAACATCCCCGTTAAGGACAATCTGTACTTCGATATCCAGGCTGATTTTGGCATCACCAAGCATATGGGCGGGCAGCGCGCCACTCGCCAATTGGCCGAGCTGTGCCACGTTCAAAAGGGCACATCTCTTTTGGTGGTGGGCTGCGGGATCGGCAGCTCGCTTATCTTCCTGGCCAGGGAGTTTGGCTGCCGCATCACTGCCATTGATCTTTCGCCAGCCATGATTGCCCGTGCCACCGAACGCGTGCAGCGGCATGGATTGGAAAACCAGGTTACGCTCAAGGTCGGCGATGCGCAAAAGCTTGAGTTTGGGTCAAACGAATTCGATGCCGTGATGGCTGAATCGTTGAACGCTTTCCTGCCTCATCCGGAACAGGGCCTGCGCGAATATGCGCGTGTCACCAAACCCGGCAGGTACGTGGGTATCAATGAGGTCACCTGGATCAAACCACCGACCGCCGAAATCGAGGAATATGCCCGCACCATCATGGCCGGTGCAACATTCAGAGATTCGGATGGATGGAAATCTTTATTCGTCAAGGCAGGCCTAAAAGATATCCTAGTAGTTGGCGGAAAATTCAAGGGCGGCGCCCAGCTTCTGGATGAAATGAGGATGAATGAAATGGGTGAGCGGCTGAAAGCCCAAGGCCGCTTTCTGAAAGGGCTTTTCACCAACCCGGCTTACCGACGCTATGCAGGCCAGATCCTCAGCCAGCCAGGGATGATATTCAAATTCATCAGCCACATCGGGCACGGACTTTACGCCGGGCGCAAGCCAGCAGCATAGATTTTTCTCACCCACCTCAGCCGGTTTTCATTTTCCTATTCACCGCCGCCTGAAGCAAGGCACGCAGGGCGTGCGATTTCAAGTCCGTTAAATCGTGTAATTTTACATGTCGGTGCAGTTTGCCGGTACCCTGCAGTAGTTTCTGCGGGTCAGGCAGCTCCAGCGCGCGATAGATGCCCAGATTGACCCACTTGGCCTGCGGCATAAGCGTGAACTCCGTATCGGCATACTTCGCGCTGGTGCCATAGGCCAGCAACCGGGAAGGCAGGTCCACCTGCTCCAGCGCACTTGGAAAAATTTCAAAGATGAGAGAGCGGGCTGCCAAGGTCAGGTCGCGAATTTCTTGAGCGTAATTGGCAAGCAAATTGTCTATGGCCATGGTTGTATCTTATCAGCTTTTGCAGGTTTTCTGTGGGGATGGATACAATTAGGTTGATGAGATGATTAATAAATTACGGGCAGGTGTGCAGGTATTTTTCCGGCAGGACGGTTATTTCCCATTGGTTCTGCTGCTGATGATTTTCACTGCATACGGCCTGCAAATACCCTGGCTGAACTTCCAGGGAGATGACTGGCACCTGATCTGGCTTTTTTACCGAATGGGCGATCTCAGCCCATCCTTCAATCTGACCCGCTTCAGTACCCAGTGGCTTTTCCAGGCAGTCATGCCCTGGCTGGCACCCATTCCCTGGCAGTGGTTCCTGTCCACCCTGATCCTGCGTTGGCTGGGCGGGATGAGTTTATATGTTTTATTAAAAGCACTGTTTGATAAAGAGGAAATCCCGGCAGGACCCTTCACCATTCTGTACTGCCTATATCCAGGTTTCCTGGTCAGTTACCTGCCACTTACTTTTCTGTTTCAATTCTTCCAGCCCATCTGTCTCTTTCTTTCTTTTTATTTTATGGTTGCTTGGATTAAAGGAGACAGGGAACGCAAACGGTGGCTTTTGGTTGTTGCGGTATTTCTTGCCGCTGCCAACCTGCTCCTATCTGAATATTTCTTCTTACTCGAATTACTGCGCCCATTTGTCATCTGGATGACATTGAAGAAAAAGGAGGAAAAGACTCCTATCCTGAGCCAGGTTTTTCACTATTGGAAACCTTTCCTGGCAGTTTTCACGACCATCCTGCTGGTGAGGGTGTGGACACAGCTATCGAGTGGCGGGAGAGCCATGCTGACCCTGGACAGATTGACCCTGCAACCGGCTGTCTTTTTGCCGCAATTCGGACGACAAATTATTCAGGATTTCAATGCCATTCTTATCCAACCCATCATCGCTGCCTTTACCCCACAACTGCACCTTCAATCCGGCCAGGATTGGATCATCATTGTCGGGGCAGTACTGACGGTATTCATCTTCTTTTTCTACATGAGGAAGCGTCCCATCAATGACCAAAATCGACCAGCGCGATTTGTACCATTGATTGTACTGAGCCTGGCGACCTTCCTGCTGGCTGCCTTGCCCTTCTGGCTGGCCGGGCTGAAGGCGTATTTCGGCTTTGAAATGCTTAACCGCATGGCACTGCCGCAGGGGTTGAGCTTTACCCTGCTGTTGTGGGGTTTGCTGCAACTGCTGCCCATGCGCTGGCGCTGGCTGCGGGACGGACTGCTGGCCTTCCTGGCTGGCTCATTTGCGCTGCTGCAGCTGCAATCCGCCGCCCTATTCCGTGCTGAATGGGAGCAGCGCAGGGATATCATTCAGCAGCTGGCCTGGCGCGCGCCTTCATTGACGCCCGGCACTGTCATTTTAATGAACGACCCCGGCTTCCTGCTCTCAGGTGAAAATTCCCTGGCAGCCGAACTGAATTGGAACTACGTGCCTCACGCCCATCCACATCAAGCAGATTATTTCATCTATTTTAATGAACACCGCTTTTTAAGTGATATCCCCGACTGGCAAACCAACCGGGTGGTCGAGCAGATGCACATGATCGGTCCAACCGCGCTCAATCCAACCCGACTACTGGTGATCCAACTCAATCCCACTGGCTGCCTGCGCGTGCTTGATCCGCAATTAGACTTGCTGGATAAAAGCATCACCAGCTTCACGCACACCTATCTGCCGCAAGCAAGACAATCCGTTATTCTGGCCGACCGGGCGGATAACTCCCTGCCGCTCGATCCCGCCATCTATGGTAAGGAAGCTGATCATGGCTGGTGCTATTACTACCAAAAGACAGATCTGGCACTCCAGCTTGGCGATTGGCTGGTCGCGGGTGAGTATGCCGAGCGAGGCTTGGAGTTGATGCCCGCCAATGTTGATTCGGCTGAACTGCATCCCTTCATCGAAGCGCTGGCACACAACAGTAAGTGGGATAGCGCTAGAAAATTAACCGAAGCAATTCTCGATCAATCCGCAAACCATAACCGCATGTTGTGTACATTGTGGCAACGCATGGCAGCCAGCACCACTGCCAGTCCGGACAGAAAGGAGACATTGGCCTGGATGACCGCCAGGACCGGATGCAATTTTATAAAAATGTAATTGAAATCATTCTTGCTTTTTTCAATGGGCAAGCGACATATCACCTTTGATATAAAGCCCAGAGCCGCCCTCCCTGCCGCACACGATTCTTAACCGCCGCTTTGCGTTGACGCCAACGGGGGGCTATGTTAAAATGATTTTTCAATGGGAGCGTAGCTCAATGGTAGAGCAGTAGCCTTTTAAGCTATTGGTTAAGGGTTCGAGCCCCTTCGCTCTCATTTTATATTTGATTTTAAGGGTTGTTTCCCGATTGGTCATTTATAAATATCAATAAATAATTGGAGGAAGAAAACAGGTATTCATAGTCACAATTTTTTATTCAGGTAATATTCAATAGTTCCAACACACTCATATGGCAAGTTCATGGTTTCACAAGGAGGAACCGTATGAAAAAACAAATACTTTTTGTGTTCATTTTCTCATTAGTATTAGCAGCTTGCAGCAGCCCTTCTGCACCAGTAGTTGAACCCACGATGATTCCAACCAATACTGTTGTTCCCACCCCCACCATCGCACCTTCTCCAACGCCTGATCCACTAATTTTTAAAGATGATTTCAATGGATCGCTCGATCCGGGTTGGACAGTGCAAAATATAAATAAAAACACAAGCCTCACCAATAATCCCGGCTGGCTGGAAATAATTGCCCGATCACCTCTTGGCTCGAAGAATTATTTGCTCCGCCCGATTCCCGAAGGGGATTTCGAACTGGAAACAAAAATGATATTTGAACCGGTGGCTAATTTTCAGATCGCCGGATTAATGATTTCCTATAGCACAACCAACTACGTCCTATTTGGACGCGCTTCGGTAATGGGCAGTGATGGATTCTATATGGATTTGGTGAAAAGTGGAAAACTCACTGGAGATAATTTCGCCACCTCGGCTCCTGGCACTGATACTATATATCTGCGTCTGCGGCGTGTGGGAAATACCTATACCTCATATTACAGTGAAGATGGCAGCCACTGGACCCAGGTAGGCGTCCATACCAGCGAAATGAAGCCAAAGAATGTGGGATTGGCAGCCGGCCAATCCACATCCGGCTCACGGCCAGCCCAATTTGAATATTTCGTCATCAATAAAATCAATTGAGAACTAAATACAAAGCATCTCATTTTGAAATAACAACAAAAAGCTCGCCTCTGCCGGCGAGCTTTTTAAATAAACTAATAAACCTTATGGCAATTTGTAATCAATCTTTTCTACCCTGGGCGGATAGACACCCGCGCTGACGCGCTGCTGGAGCACGTATGCCAGCCAGAAGATGGCCGGGCGGGTTTCCTCGTCATACAGGCCGGGAATGCCCAGCAAACGTTTGCAGTGCTTGCAGTACACTTCGGGCACCTGCTTTTTGTTCTTCAAGTCAGCCAGGTCGACCGGGGCAACGATGCGATCCAGGTAGGAGCGCATGAGCGGGCCGGGGCCGTCCTTCTGGTAGAGGGCGACGTGGTGGCCGCAGTAGGTGCAGTACAAATTGAGGAACTTGGACCAACCCCCGCGCACTTTCTGATACTTGTCAACAATGAAGGTGAATTTTTGTTTTTCCATGAAAATGATTATAGTACAGTCATAGCCGCATCCGGGAATGTCCTGGCGCGTATAATCATTGCAGCAGATAGTTAAAGTCAGCAAGGAAGCGAGTTATATATAAATGAAAAATCTCATCCTGCTCGGTATTCTTCTCATCCTGGCCGGCTGCGCCGGTTCGGTGGCTGCCAGCACGCCCACCCCCCAATTGTTCGCGGTGAAATATGTCTATGCCAGCAACGAGAACTTCTGCATGGGCAGGATCACCATCCAGAAAAGCGCTGGACAGCGTGAGGAATACATTCTCTTCCCCAACGGCTCGGCGGCTGAAATAAGCACTGCCATGTCAGAAGGCCAGCAAGCCTTCATGCAGGCAGATTACATGACCTCGACCAAAGACCTGCCTTGTGAAATCATCTGCCGCATCTACCTGGAGGGTGAATTGTGGCAGGAGGCCAGGGCAAGCGGCACGAAGGGCACACAGGTGGTCTGCCAGGGCATCATCGGGCAGAAATGATGATCCGTGGGTAAATGCCCTGCCTTCCAAAGCCCGCCTGGCGCGACAGTGGTCATTGGAGGCAAGCGCTATGACTACTTTGCCGGCTGTGGCTACCTGGGACTGCAAAACCACCCCGAGGTGCTGGCGTCCGTCCACAAGGCGATTGACAAATACGGGCTGAGCACAGCCACCTCGCGCGGTGGGTACGGCGAGCATCCATTGTACTTTGAGCTGGAGGAGCAAGCCTGCGCTTATTTTGAGTGCGAGAAGGTGCTGTATTTCGCCAGCGGCTACCTGGGCATGGGTATCCTGCTACAGGGCTGCGGCAAGGCTAACGACCATTTGTTCATTGACGCACACGCGCATTACAGCTTATGGGATGCCGCGCGGGCGTCCAACCAGCCGATCACGGTTTTCCCTCACCGCAATATTGAGCGGTTGAGGGAACTTATACAGAGTGAATTACAAGCAGGCGAGCGGCCGGTGGTGCTAAGCGACGGGGTGTTTCCAATTTCGGGTGAATTGGCGCCCGTACCGGAAATCCTGAACCTCATCGAAGAATATGATGGCATGCTCCTCCTGGATGATGCGCACGCGGTGGGTGTAATTGGCCAGCATGGGCGCGGAACGCTGGAGCATTTTGGTATTGATAATCCCCGATGTCGGGCAAGCGGCACGCTCAGCAAGGCACTGGGCGGCTGGGGAGGCATCCTGTGGGGGGAAACGGACTTCATCAACAATCTGGATCGGAATTCAGGGGTAATGGCCGGATCCAGCCCGCCGCCGCTGGTGATGGCAGCCGCTTCCGCCCGTACGCTGGAACTCGCTCGGACCCAGCCGCAATTGCGCCAGCACTTATGGGAAAATGTGCGCCTGGCGCGCCAGGAATTGAACAAGCTCGGCTGGGATTTGGAAGATAGCCCGGTGCCGATCCTGTGCCTGAAAGCGCGGGACGAGATCAATCTCAACCAGCTGCGGGACGGCCTGTTCGCGTGCGGCATCGCAGTGGAGGTTGTGCGCAATTACACCAGCGCGCCGCCGGGTGGAGCGTTGCGCATCGCCATTTTCGCGAGTCACACCAGTGATCAGATCGAACTGCTGGTGAAAGAAATGCGGCATTTAATATAAAACTGAGATTGCTTCGGTGTGCTTTGCACCCCTCGCAAATACGGCAATCCTGGAGGGGGCGCTGGCTTCATTTATAAAGAACGACAAACGGGAGGACGACAGTCCCAATAAAAAAAATCATCCCCTGACGGAGATGAGTTTTAATATTCTGCTAGGGAAGCTCAGCAAAGACAGACTGAGGGGCAAAGCAGACGCCCACCATGCTGGGTCCGGTATGGGCACCCAGCACAAAGGAAATGGGACCGCTTTTCAGCCAGGTACATTTGAAAGCTGCATCGATCAAGCTGTGCAGCTGGTCGGCGCCTTCGGGGTTAAGGGTGTGCACCACCTGGACTCGCAAGGGATTTCCGGCAGGGTTCAGGCCGGAGATGAGATCGACAATGCCTTTCAGCGCACCCTGGAAAGAACGGGACTGCCCGCCCTGGGTATACTTGCCGGACTCGTGGTCAACTCCAATCAGGGGTTTGATCTGCAGTATCGAAGCCAGCAGCCCTTTCATGTGGCTGATGCGCCCACCATGGATGAGATACTTTAACTCATTAAGGGTGTAAAAGCTATGAGTGGCAGTACTGATCTTGCTTAGCAGGGAAAGAAGGCGTTCTTTTGACCAGCCAGCTCGGATGGCACGCACAGCAACATCCACCTGCCAGCCGGCGCCCGCCGAAAGCGTCTTGGTATCCACGATGGTCACCTTGGCCTCTCGCACCATTTTGGCTGCCGCTTCGGCGGATTGGATGGTGCCGCTCAGACCGGAGGAAAGATGGATGGAGAGAATTTCGGGGTCTTTTTTTGCCAGTTCACGGTACAGTTCGGCAAACTGCCCAGCCGAGGGTTGGGAAGTGGTGGGCAGATCCTTGGAAACCTCCAAGTCCTGGTAAAAGCGGGTATGCGTAACCTCCCCGCCATCCTGGTAGGAGGATTGACCCATTTGCACCGCCAATGGGACGATATGAACCAGCTTATCCGGATGGGAATTGCTGGCAAGCGGATAATCGGTGCCGCTGTCAGTCACGATTTGCATTTCTTTTTCCTTGTCTATTGATTAACCTATTCTATCATTCAATCACCATCCGTTTTATTGTCCGCCAAGTCACCATAACCAGTTATAATTCCCGCCCGCATGGAGACCAACTAATGAACCTTAACCCTGAAAATAAAAAGAGAGTCATCATTTTCCTGGCTTTCGCCTTTGGCATCGCCTGGCTGACCGCCATGGTTATCTTCCTCACCGGCGGAATCGTCAACAGCCCGGTACTGGACGCCAACACGGGCATCACCCTAGCCCTGCTTCTATTGGCCGGACCTTATATGTGGGCACCGGCGTTGGCCAACCTGCTCACCCGCCTGGTTACCCGCGAGGGTAAGCGTGATTTTTTTCTTAAACCTGACCTCAAGCGTGACTGGCCTTACTGGCTGACGGCCTGGGTGGGTCCCCCGCTCTTAATTACACTTGGTGCCCTGCTGTATTTCCTGCTCTTCCCGCAGCATTTCGACAGCAGCTTCCAAACCATCCGCATGCAAATGGCCTTTGCCGGGCAGGATGCCTCGCAGGTGAACATTCCGCAGTTGATCCTGATGCAATCGCTGTTCGCCATCCTCATCGCCCCGGTCTTGAACGGCTTTTCCACTTTTGGTGAGGAATTCGGCTGGCGGGCTTACCTGCTGCCCAAACTTCAGGAGTTGGGCACACGCAAGGCGCTGCTTCTATCCGGCGTCATTTGGGGTGTCTGGCACTGGCCGGTGATCGCCATGGGTCATAACTATGGGCTGGGTTATCCCGGCGAGCCCTGGCTGGGCATGCTGATGATGGTGTGGATCATGGTGGTGGATGGCGTGCTCATCGGTTGGCTGGCAATGCGCGGCAGGAGCGTCTGGCCGGCGGTCATCGCCCACGGCGCGCTGAATGGATTTGCTGCCATCAGCATGTTAATGGTCAAGAGCGATCCAAGCCGTTTCATCGGACCGCTGCCGACTGGTGTGATCGGTTCACTGGGATTCACCGTGGCCGCGGCGTGGGTGCTTTTCTCACCCAGGGCGCTGGCAGACCTGGAGCCCAAATCCAATTAGAATTCCCCAACTTTTTAATCTAACTGAGTTTAAATAGACCAGCCAGGAACCTGGCTGGTCCTTCCTTATCATTCGATTCAATGATCAAGTCCGCGCTGGCTTTGCAGGCTGGCGTGCCATTGGCAACCGAAGCACTCAAACCTGCCAAATGGTGCATGACCACATCGTTGTCACCATCGCCGATGGTGATGATGGCTGAGAGGGGCACACTCAGAAAATCCGCCAGGCGGCGCAGTCCAGAGGCCTTGTCCTCACCTGGCGGGAGTACTTCCAGCATGTAGGGCATGGTGGGGAAATAGGATACTTTGCCATCCAGGTTCTTTTTAAGAGTGCCCGCCACGGGTGCCAGGGCAGTTGGTCCGCCCATATTCATGATGACGAACTTGACCGTCCGTGCCCAATCGTCGCCCAGTTCTTCCCAGGAGCTGATCTGCCGCGGGTGTGGTCCGCCAAAGTTCATCATGGCGCGCACACTTTCCGTATAGTCAAGAGTGTAAATAGATTCAGGGGTGCAGACGGTGATATCAGCCTGGCAGGCAGAAACCAATTGAATGACCATCCGCACAACCTGCGGGTCAAAAAAAGCGGCGTGCACCAGCCTGCCTTGAGGAAATTGCAACAGCGAACCATTGGATAGGATGAGTGGGATATCAATACCAAGCTCTTGAGCAGGTTCCTGCACCGCCGGCAGCAACTTCCCGGTGGAGAGGGTGAAAAGCACCCCGCCTGCCCTCAGGCGGTGGATTACCTCAAGGGTGAAAGGGGAAATGCGGTGGTTTGAATCCTGCAGGGTGCCGTCAATATCAGAAACCACCAGGCGGAAGGGAAGCGCACTCACTGTGGATACCGCTTAACCGCTGGAAGTGCTCTCGGTGAGGAAGACCTCGAATGTCAATGACGCGCGGCCGCGTACCACCTGCACCGGCACAGTCTGCCCGGGGGAGTAGGCAAAAAGCGCATTGTAATAAGATACATTCTCACCCAGCTCTTTGTCGCCGATCCAGGTGATGATATCGCCGGTGCGGATGCCGGCCTGGTACGCCGGTCCGCTGCCATCCACCCGGTTGATATAAGCGCCCCATTGCGCCCCCAGATCATAAATGGAAGCGATGCGTGGATTGATGATCTGAATGCGCACCCCGAGGTAAGGGCGGGCAAAGTAACCCTTCTGGATGATCTGCTCGGCCACCATGTGGACCGTGTTGGCCGGGATGGCGAAACCCAGCCCCTCGGCAATGGTGGAACCACTCGAATAATTACCGCGCACCACCAGGGTGTTCACCCCGATGACCTCTCCGGCCAGGTTGACCAGCGGTCCGCCGGAATTGCCACTGTTGATGGCGGCATCGGTCTGGATGAGGTTTTCCAGGGTGTAACCATCCCCGGCATCGATGGAGCGCCCGGTGGCGCTGACAACACCCAAAGTGACACTGTTGCGGAAATCTCCCAGGGGTGAGCCGATGGCGATCACCGTCTCACCGGGTTTGAGCAGCTCGGAATTGCCCAGTCGCGCCACGGCCGGCAGGCTGCCTTCCACCTTCAGGACAGCCAGGTCCGAAAAAACATCACGGCTGATCAACCGGGCTGGCATTTCGCTTCCATTATTGAGAATAATGTAAAGTTCGTTTGCATCCTCCACCACGTGATTATTGGTAATGATGTAACCGCTGGAGGAAATAATGAATCCGCTGCCGCTCACCTGCTGTCCGGAGGACATGCCGAACATGCTCATACTGCCGCTCACCGAACTGACCACGGTCACCACCGCCGGCTCAATTTTGGCCACCACATCGGTGATGGTGGTCTGGATCTCGGTCTGCGAGATGATCAGCTTGCTGACAGGCGCGGCAGTGATATCACCGGTCTGGTTGGACAGTGGTGTAACAGCATTCGCCAATCCGGCCGGACTTTGCTGCCCGAGCGCCCATCGGGCACCCACCCAGCCGCCAAATACCGCGGAACCAATGACCAGGAAAATCAATAATAGAAAAAGCAGAATGCTGCGTAGTTTCATTTTTTTTAGTATTCCTATTTTTTAGGACCCAATAAATCAGCCAGGGCATTCAACTGGGAGGAATGCACCAGGGCGATCACCTCATCCGCTGGGCGTAATACCAGGTCACCGTGTGGTATTTCCATACCTTCACGGCGGATGACCGCCACCAGCACACATTGCCTGGGTAATTCAATTTCCTTTAATGAACGGCCCACCACCACCGCAGTCGGGTCCACCTTTTCCTCCACAATGGAGTATTGCCCTTTGCGCAATTTGAGCAGGGTCATCATATCCCCCAGGGACATCTCTTCAATGATCAGCCGCCCCATTAATTCCGCCTGGTTCAAGGCTACATCCACACCCATGTCGGGGGTGAACATCCAGGCATTTTTTGGATTGTTGATGCGCGCAATGGTGCGCGGCACATTGAATTCAAATCGGGCCAGGCTGGTGACCACCAGGTTGACCTCGTCCTCGCCGGTCACGGCCGCCACCACATCCATCTGGCGGATGCCGGCGGATTCCAGGGTCATTGGATCAGTTCCGCTGCCAAGGACAACGTGGTCTGCACCAATTTCTTCGTTCAACCGAGGCATTTCGCTGCGGCGCAATTCAATCATCTTCACCTCATGCCCACCGGTTTCATGCAGAAATTTTGCCAGGTAGGTGCCGACCTTACCGCCGCCAATAATCATTGTTTTCATCGTTTACCTCTTCATTTAAATAAGGCTGCCACGCGGTCGCGGTGCTCTTCCATCACAGCCAGGTAAAGCAAATCACCCGGCTGGAAGCTGGTCTTGATATTGGGGATGATGGTTTTTCCGGAACGGGTCAGACTGATCACCCGCACCTCTGCCGGCACATCCACATCACTGACCAGGCGGCCAGCAAGGCTGTTGGGCACTTCCACCTCAACGATTTCCACCTCACCGGAGCCGAGGCTGAGCTTGGTATCCAGGTTGGTATAGGAAAGCAGTTCCGCAAGGCGGGCTGAACCGACTGCCACCGGAGAAATGGTGGAGATGCCCAGGCGGCGGTAAATTTCCGCCTTGCGCGGATCATATACGCGGGCAGCCACACGCGGCACACGGAAAACCTGCTTGGCAATGCGGGCAGCCACCACATTGGCTTCATCGCTGACGGTAACGGCTGCCAGTGCATCCGCTTTCTGGATGCCGGCTTTGATGAGGATCTCGCGGTCAAAGCCGACTCCCACCACCTTTTCACCTTTAAAAGCAAGGCCAAGACTTTCAAAAGCGAGCGGGTCGTTGTCGATCACCGTCACCTGGTGACCGCGCAGGCTGAGATCGAGCGTCAGGGCGGAACCGACCCGCCCACAACCGACAATGATAATTTTCATGCCTTTCCTCCAATTGTATTATGCGATATATCCGTTCGCATGTTCCTGCCTTCCATTTTACGTGCAATCCATTTTCGGATTTCATCCGCAATCAAAAGCAGGGGCGAAAAACCAAACAATAAAAGCCAGTATGACAAGGGGAATGAATTTGTACCGATGAAGGTGTGCATTAATGGCGTGTACACGATCAGTAATATGACCGCAATTTCAGACGCAATCCCCAGCCAAAGGAGTTTGTTCTTGAAAAAGGGTATTTTGAATGAAGAAATGGTTTCAGTGCGCTGGGCAAACAAGTTGCCAATCTGGGTGGTTACCACAGCTGCCAGCGCCATGGCGGTAGCCGAGCGATACAGCTCACCGCTGGCGGGAAGGTCAATCAGTTTCCCCCAGTAACCGTTCATCCAGTACATGAAATAAAAAGCGATCATGGTAGCCGCGCTTTGCAGCATGCCCAAATAAGGGTAAGCGCGCAAGAGCATTTTCCCGGTGATGACATGCTCGCGGATATTGCGCGGCGGGCGATCCATCACACCAGGTTCGGGCGGCTCTGCCCCGAGAGCCAGGGCGGGCATGATATCCGTACCCAGGTCCACCGCCAGGATGTGCATAACATTTAAAGCCAGCGGGATGCGTCCGGCGCTCAAGGCAAACAGGATAAATGGAACTGCCTCCGGGGTATTGCTGGTAAAAATATAGGTGGTAAATTTTTTGATGTTGGCGTACACCGCGCGCCCCTCCTCCACCGCGTTGACAATCGAAGCAAAATTATCATCAGTGAGGATCATGCTGGCGGCTTCCTTGGCCACATCCGTGCCGGTGATACCCATGGCAACACCAATGTCGGCTTTCTTCAGGGCGGGGGCATCATTGACCCCGTCACCGGTGACCGCTACAATCTCACCCAGTTCCTGGATGGCCGTCACCACGCGCAGTTTATGCTCGGGGGCGACGCGGGCAAAGATCACCTCATCCTGCATGGCAGCCTTCAATTCTTCATTGGAAAGCGAATCAAGGTCAAAGCCGGTAATGATGCGCGGGTGATCAGTCTTCACAATGCCAATGCGGCGGGCGATCGTTTCAGCGGTGAGGCCATAATCGCCGGTGATCATGACGATGCGGATGCCAGCGTGATGACATTTTTCCACCGCCTCCGCCACTTCCCGTCGCGGGGGGTCCATCATGGCAATCAAACCCAGTAAGACCAGGTCTTGCTCAACCGTCTCTTCGTTGTATTCGGTATATTCACCGGAAATAATGCGCTGGGCAACTGCCAGCACACGCAAACCATCTCTGGCCAGCCTGTCATTGGCATTCATGGCGGCGGAACGCGTTTCGTCATCCATTGCCATCTCCTGACCGTTGACCAGCATTTTTGTGCAGAGTTCTATCGTCTCTTTGGGCGCGCCTTTGGTAAAGGCAATGCGTGAATTGCTGCCATAAAAGCCGATTGGATGGCCTGGATGCGCCTCTCCGGCAAAATGGATGGTGCTCATGCGCTTGCGGCGGGAATCAAAAGGCACCTCAAATAGACGCGGATTCTTTTTTTCCTCCTCCTCCACCGGTAATCCGCTCTTGACCCCCAACACACGCAGGCAAGCCTCGGTCGGATCGCCCAGGATGGACCAATGTCCTTCCTGGGATGAATCATCAGAACCGGGGGCTATCAAATGGGCATTGTTGCACAAATAAGCGGCTTTAACCAGTTGATAAAGTTCTGCATCTGACTGAATGGCCAGGTCTTGTGCATCTTCTATTAACTTGCCCGTCGGCTCATACCCTGTACCGGTCACGGAAATCATGCGTCCGATGTTCTGATCGGCTTTCCTG
This sequence comes from uncultured Chloroflexia bacterium, assembly GCA_963802275.1. Classification (GTDB taxonomy): domain Bacteria; phylum Chloroflexota; class Anaerolineae; order Anaerolineales; family Anaerolineaceae; genus CAZMZW01. The sequence goes on from CAWDIB010000004.1 coordinate 1,131,562, forward strand.
CCCGGAAGCCACAGCGAGCGCACGGTCATTTCATTCTGGGTCAGGGTGCCGGTTTTATCGGTGCAGATGACCGATGTACAGCCAAGCGTTTCCACAGCAGAAAGGCGTTTAATCAACGCATGTCTTTTTGCCATGCGCTGCGAGCCCATGGCCAATGCCAGGGTCACCGTTGGCAGGAGCCCTTCCGGGACAAAGGCCACAATCATGCCAATGGCAAAGATGAAACTTTCAGCAACCGTCACCCCGGCAAGAGCCACCGACAAAATGAAAAAGACAATCCCCATCGCCACAGCAATGTACGAAATCACCCGGGTGGCAACCTGTAATTCTTTCTGCAAGGGGGAAAGTTGTTCCTGCATGGACTGGGTCAGATTGGCGATTTTGCCAAACTCGGTGTTCATGCCGGTGGAGATGACCACTGCCTTGGCCGTGCCGGATGCCACGCTGGTACCAGCAAAAATCATATTGGATGCCTCAGCGTAGGTTGATCCCTCTTGCAGAATAGCTTCAGTATTCTTGCTGATCGGGCGCGATTCTCCAGTCAGGGTGGATTGATCAACCCTGAGCTGGGCCTGTTCCACCAGGCGGCAATCCGCGGATATTTTTTCACCTTCCGCCAGCAGGATCACATCGCCGGGAACCAGCTCTTCTGCCAGGACACGCTTTTCCTCCCGGTCACGCAGCACACGCGCAAAATCTGGCAGCATTTTCATCAGGGCTTCAGTAGCCTTTTCTGCGCGGAATTCCTGCCAAAAACTGAATAGGCCGTTGATGAGATTCACCATCCAGACCGCGATGGCCAATTCCGGCATCCTGGCGACGATCGCCATGGCACCCCCCACCCAGATGAGCATGGCCATCATGTGGGTAAAATTGGCCAGAAATTTTTGGTGGAGGGGCTTTCCTTTGGCTTGCTGCAGTTTGTTCGGTCCAACCTGCACTAAACGTTCAAGCGCCGCTGGCTGGGTCAAGCCTTCGGCACAGGTATGCATTTCATCATACACATCTGCAATGGCCAGGGATGGCATTCTTGCCTTTAAATTCGCCGAATTGACAGATGGCTCATTCATTTTTAAGCTCATTTTTATTTATAACACTTCTGAAAAAAGACAAGCGGCTATTTTACACCCATTTATGCGGAGCTTTTTATTAACAAATTCTCATATCTCTTTATTGTTGATCTTATAGCGATATTAATGGAATTAGAATAGTACACATACCATCGCTTAAGAAAAGAGGAATATCTGTGTCACTTTACCTTGAGGAATATGGGCGGGAGAATAAAGAAACCATTTTGTTTCTACATGGCGGCGGTGCCGGGGCCTGGATGTGGAAGAAGGTCATCCCACTTTTGAATAATTTTCACTGCCTGGTTCCGGATCTACCGGAACACGACCACAGCGCTGATGTCAAACCATTTACATTCAGTAAAGCCTCCAAATTGATGATGAATATCGTCGCTGAAAAATCACATGGCGGCAGTGCTCATATTATTGGCCTTTCACTGGGTGCCCAGTTGGGGGTGCAGATGCTCAGTGACTTCCCAAAAATTATCAAGAGCGCATTCCTGAGCAGCCCCATGCTGAAACCGATTTTTGGATTCGATTTGGGATTCTATAATGAGGATGTTCTGCGTTGGTCACATCGCATTTTTATGCAGCCACTTAAAAATTGGGATTGGTGGATCCAGCTTAATATGAAGTATTCAGCGGGTATTCCGCAGGAATTTTTCCCGGATTTCAAACAGGTGTTTCAAACAATGAGCGAGGATGCTTTCGCTCGCATCATGAACGCCGGGATGAGTTTCCGCCTGCCCGCAGGTCTCGAGCGGGTAACCACACGCGTTCTAGTTGCGGTCGGCAGCAGGGAGTACCGAGCCATGAAGGAATCGGCAAAAATGCTGGCGGCAGTGTTACCCAACGCACAGTCATTTGTAGTCAGAACCGAGCGACAGCACAATCTGGCAGAAAGCCACAATTGGGCATTATCCACACCAGATCTGTTTGCCAACTGTCTGAAAGCGTGGATTACTGGCAGTCAATTACCGGATCAATTACAAAAAAATCTTGAGGATTGATCCATGATTCTAAATCAGTGGTATATCATTGCAGACAGCCGCGAGATCCGCAAAAGCCGCCCGATTGGTTTAAAGAGACTCGGGGAAGACCTGGTTCTCTGGCGGAATGAGAATGGAAAAGTAATCTGCCTGCATGATCACTGTGTCCACCGCGGTGCGGCCCTCAGCATAGGGCAAACTGGTAAATCACCACCTTCAGTGCCCCTTTCATGGTCTGGAATTCAACGCAGAAGGGAAATGCGTCTATATACCCGCCAACGGTACAAACGGCATCATTCCAAAAGTTTTTCAATTACGTAATTTCCCTGTGAAAGAGCAATTTGGCTGGATCTGGTTTTGGTGGGGAACAAAGAAAGAGCAAGATCTACCTGCCATTAAGTGGTTTGATAGCATCGACGATTCCTTTAAATACGATACTTTTTTCGATACCTGGCCTACGCATTATTCACGCGCAATAGAAAATCAATTAGATGTGATCCACCTGCCATTTGTGCATCACAACACAATCGGGCGTGGAAACCGTCGCGTCGTGGATGGCCCCTTGGCATTATGGGATGAACATGATGAAAGCCTGCTGAATGTATGGGTCTTTAACCGACAAGATAACGGCCTGCCCCCAAGTAAGCCAAATGAGCTCTCCATTCCGAATAAGCACCCGCAATTACAATTTCACATGCCCAATTTCTGGCAGAATTGGATTGCAGATGACATGCGCATCATGGCTGCCTTCGTGCCGGTAGATGAAAACCATACCCTGCTTTACCTGCGTTTATATCAAAAGATGGTCAGGATGCCGGTGATCAAAGAGGTTTTCCATCTTTTTGGCAGGCTCGGCAACTATATTATTGAACGACAGGATCGCCGTGTAGTCATCACCCAAAAACCATTGCGTAGTTTCAACCGTATGGGGGAAAGTCTGATGCAGGGAGATAATCCAATCATTCTCTACCGTAAACGACGCGAGGAATTACGCCAACTAAATAATGACCAGGCCTGAGATATTACTCCATTGCCCGTATGGCCGGAAATTTAAAATAAACCCAAAATGCAAAAAATAAGCCAACCAGGCTGAGAATGCTGACCGCGACCGGCTCATTGATCCACTCTGCCAGGCTCCCGCCCAATAAGGCACCCAGCGGCATCATGCCAAAAAAAGCAAACGTATAGATGCCCATCACCCGCCCGCGCAAATGATCCGATACGCTCACCTGGGTGAGGGTTTGCGTCATATTGAGGGTCATAATGAAACCCCATCCGCATAAGGTGATGACAAAAAGGGAAAGCGGGATGGTTCGCATAGCAGCCCATACCAACACCATCAAAGGGAAGGTAAAACTGCCTATCGTAAGAATTTTGCCTTTATATTTGATTCTCCCTAAAGCGGCGATCATCAGGGCGGCGAGGAATGCACCCAAACCCCGGGCAGATTGAAGGTAACCGTTTACAGCTGAATCTCCGCCCAGAATATTCACTGCCCAGGCAGGCAATAAAGTAATGTAAGCATGACCGACAAAACTGGTGGAAATCACCATCAACATTAAAATACGGATGACCGGATGGCGAATGACGTAAATAAATCCTTCTTTCAACTGCCTTATTATTGGCTCTTTACTTAATTGCGGTTTAAAGGGTTTTAATTTCATCATCAGCAGGGCGATGATGACAGCAAGAAATGAAATGCTATTGATGGTAAAACACCAGGCGGGTCCCTTCCAAGCATATATCAGGCCAGCAACGGCTGGTCCAATGACCATTGCCAGGTTGACGAATGTGGAGTTGAGTGCAATGGCATTGGCATAATCCTCGCGTTCATCCACCAGCTCCGGCATGAAGGCCAAACGGGCGGGGGCCTCAAACGCATTGGCGATGCCGGTACCCAATGCGAGCAGGAGCACATGCCATGCCTGCACAGACCCGGTAAAGACTAGCAGCGCCAGAAGGAATGCCAGCAACATCATCACCGTTTGGGTGATCAGCAGGATACTGCGCCGTGGCACACGATCGGTGATTACCCCGCTGACAAAATTAAAAAACCAAAAAGGGATGCCGCCGGCAAAACCCACTAGCCCAAGCATGACGGGTGATTTGGTCAATTCGTAAATCAGGAAACCCTGGGCGGTGCTTTGCATCCAGGTACCGATGAGGGATGCCATTTGTCCCCAGAACCACAGGCGATAGTTCGGATACTTCAAGGCTGAAAACGTCTGCCGCAGGGAAATCCCATGAATGGTTGTGTTAAGCGAAACCACATACTCGGCGTATTTTTTATTAATTGACTTTACCTGTGTATCTAATTTGGTTAATTTCATTTCATCAAGTATTTAATGCATTTCCCGCTGGAGAAAATTCAATAGTGCCCTGGCTGAGATCAATGGTCCATTAAGTTCCTGCCCGGGTATGCCAAGCATGGTACGCATCTGGCCGACCATGACTTTTTGCTTAAAGAAATGCTCGAAGAATTTTTCCGCCAGCTTATCGTGTAGTTGTCGGTATTGCGGTGGCCCAAAAATATTGGCGAAATAGTTCTCAACTAATCCGGTGGATGTGGTGGTGCCCTTGCTCATCACGGCACCGCGCTTGAAGACGGATAATGCCTGCTCTTTTGAAGCGAACAATTCAATTTCCGGATGGTCCGCATCCACTTTTTCATAATTATTCGCATATAAAATGCAATCTAGCGACCAGCCGCAGGTTACATAGGGATAACGCGTAACTGGCAGAACCACACGGGCATTGACCTGGTCCGGATTCATGATAATACTTCGGTCTATCTGACCCAGGGCATAGCCCTTCTGCAGGTCATCCAATCTAACAAAGGCACCAACCTCGCTGCCATACGCCAGCACCTCACCAGACTCGCTGATCTCCAAAGAGCCCATATCATCCGCAACAATGGTCAAATCCTCAATTTGATCACCTGCAATCTGACGCAATGCCTCAATGGTTTCGGATTTGCCCGCTCCCGTATCTCCCACCAAAGCCATGGTGACCGGACGGACCCCGCGCACCTTTATCTGGAAGATGGCCCCATGCACCGGGAATGCCTGCTGTTTCATCCGCTGAATGTTATGCAGGGTAAGCACCATTTTCTTTAGATAACCAAAATAGGCAAAGGCATCCAGGTTGGGGACGGCCGCCACCAGCATGCCATTTGCTTCGTCATCATAAAAAATTGTTCGGTTCCCCTCGTGAGCTTTTAATTGTTCATCAGGGACTCCGAACAGATAAATGGCATCCGGCTTGGATTCCAGATCCTTATCATCAGCCAGTTCAAATAGGTTGCTCAGTGAAAACCCCAACTCAAATAATTCCAGTGAAAAATAGACCATGATCAACAAGGAACCGACCTTGGCTGGATAGCACAACCATTCTTCTGGTTTCAGCAAAAGCCCTTCCAGCGGGGAAACACCAACTCTTTTAAAAACGCCCTCGCGCTTGTTGGTGGGTGTATTGAAGATCATTGGAGGATACATCAATACCTGGCGGATGGTGAAAATTTCCTGCAGTTGCTGGTATAAACCTGGCGGGTAATGGAGGTGGGCTGGCAACGCAATGGCGCCAATTTCCGCCCCAGCGCTTACCTGGCGGTAAATTTTGGGGTGGTCACCGGTGATATTTTCCTGTATATTGCGATAGGCACTGCGGATGACATGCATAAGGCTTTCCACCAAATCATTAAAGGTACGGTAAGGTTTCAGATCCAGGCGGTCAAAGACAGCATCACAGATCACCAGGCGGTGCTGGTGGCGCCAGTAGTTATATAACCGTTCAACAAATTCGTTAAATAAAAAGGGATTATGGAATAATGGTTCTGAGCCAGGCACCAATTTGACAACTTTTTCGCCTGGCAGGTTGAGCAGGTATAAAAGGGCTTGTTTTAGAATTTCATGCTGCATCTCGTCGTATCGGCAGGACGGAAAAATAGCAAGATATTTGGAATTTCGTTTGATCAACTCATTGATAAAACGGCGCAGCACGGCATCGAAAAGCGGGCTGGAGATCAGCTCCTCGGTGGTATTGCAGACGCGATTGCGGACACGCAAGATGACCTTGTCACGGATGAACAGGTATGATCCATTTTTCATATTCACTGACCAACTTTGATGGGGATTTAAGTTTCAGAGATTATAAACGATAACCAAAGGTCATTCGTGCATACCGCTTTTATGATTTTTTTTAATAAAAATACTCACGGGGTGTGAGTATTTCCAGAAATCATATGGAAAAGTCCGATTTATTATGTCGTTGAGGCACGCATTAATCCAAAAACTGCTTGAATGACATTGATCACTATCGCCAATCCGGTCAACACCATGGCAATGATCAGACCCCAGCGGACGTACTGCTCAATCAACGGCGAAGGCAGGCTGAGCGGAAAGATATTTAAGAAAACCAAGGTGGAAAAAAGAGAAAAGGCGTTTTGTATGGCTTCCATCAGGCGGTGGAACCAGCGCGGATCATAAACCAGGAAAAGGACATTACAGAAAATGGCCACTGAAAGGGAAAGGTTGCCCGCCCACAACCAGTCTGAATAGGCCGGGGAGACAAAGTCATTTACGAATGGCAGGTTCCAGTCACGCAGGTTATTAATGATGACAATGAATATCATTAAAAAGAGTATGGCAATTAGGTACCCGACCCTGCGCCCAGTGGTGGGAGAAGAAGATGTTGATGACATTTTAATCCTCTGATCAAGAATTTATTTTATTTACGGAGAATATCGGAAAAGGTCTCGCCCAAACATCTGCCAACTTCATTCTCAGCATATATAATCAAATCAAACCAAAGCGGAGAATTGAATGGCAAAGCGAGAATTCTTTCACACCTGCCTGGTGCGAGCAGGAAGCACCCGCCCAATCGTGGCGCAGTTTGTTTAAATATGGAGACCCGAAAGGGTTCAAACATCCTAACCGTGGTCTTTATCAGCTGGTGAAGGAAGCATTTGGAATGAATGATGCAGATTTCCAAAAACCACAACTCAAGATGGAGACCATCCAGAAAGTGGTGCCTGTTCGGCTGAGCTCAGCTCATGTGGCCGCGTTTACACAAATGGTCGGAAAGAGCAATTGCCATAACGATACTTATCTGCGCACGCGTGCAGCCTATGGAGCAGGCATGCTGGATGCCTTGCGCCTGCGCAACGAAATTATTGAGAACATCCCCGACCTGGTTCTCTGGCCGCGCAACCAAAAAGATATCGAAAAAATCGTGGCTCATTGCCACGAAAAGCGCATTCCTCTCTATGTGTACGGCGGCGGGTCAACCGTTACCCGTGGCATGGAGGCGGTCAAGGGCGGCATTTGCCTGGACATGAGCGTTCATATGAGCCGGGTGCTGAAGTTTAATGAAATCAACCATACGGTAACGGTGGAGGCAGGCATCTGGGGTCCAGCACTGGAGCAGCAGCTAAACCGCGCCGTTGAGGTTTTCAATGCCAATCGGGCTTACACGCTGGGTCACTTCCCCCAATCCTTTGAGCATTCCAGCGTGGGCGGCTGGGTGGTCACGCGCGGTGCCGGGCAAAATTCCACCTACTATGGCAAGATCGAGGACATGGTCATTGCCCAGGAATATGCCACACCGCGCGGTATTTTTAAAACCGGGGAATTCCCGCGAGCTGCCACCGGTCCGGATTTTGACCAGGTCATGATCGGCAGCGAGGGCACATTTGGCGTGCTGACCAGCGTCACCCTGCGCGTTTGTCACCATGACCCGCAGAATACCTGCCGTTATTCCTACCTGTTCAAGGATTGGAAGGAAGCGCGCGAAGCCTGCCGTGAGATCATGCAGGGTGAGTTTGGGTTTCCATCGGTCTTCCGGCTGTCCGATCCAGAAGAAACCGATGTGGCCATGCGAACTTATCACATTCATGATACGGCAGCCGACCACCTGCTGCGCCGGCTGGGTTACCAGCCCATGCAACGCTGCCTGCTGCTGGGCACCATTGACGGAGAGGCGGATTTCACCAAACTGGTGCATCGCAAGCTGCATCACATCTGCATACGACACAGCGCTTTCACCCTGACCCCTTTCAGGATCACCCAGGCATGGGAGAAAAGCCGCTTTACCGATCCCTTCATGCGCGAAGACTTGATGGATCACGGCATCATGATCGACACGCTGGAATGCGGGGTGAACTGGGCGCAAATGGGCGAGGTGCACCGCCAGGTGCGCGCGTTTGTCAAGAAACGCCCCAGGACCGTGTGCATGACCCATCTGAGCCACGCCTACCCACAGGGAGCCAACTTGTATTTCATCTTCATCGCCCGCATCAGCAACATTAATGAGTACCTGCAGCTGCAATATGGCATTCTGGAGGCCATCCAAAAAGCCGGGGCGGCCGTCAGCCACCACCATGGTATCGGCAAACAAACCGCCCCCTGGCTGGAGGAGAACATCGGAAAACCCGCCATGGATGTGCTGCGCGTTCTGCGCGACTACTTTGACCCGCATCATATACTCAACCCGGGTGGCACGCTGGGGTTGGATATGAGCGAGGTGCAAAGGAAGAAAAAGTGGGGGTTTAGAAAAAATAAAGTGATTAACTAGCTTCTGTAATCACCTTATTTATATTTCTTTCATTTATAGATAATTGTTATGAACTATATACTTTGATTAAGATATTCGCGCAGGACGAATCCCAAATTCCTTGAATAAAGCAAGACAATCCTGCAAATCATGCTGGTAATCAATAAAGGTATTCGCCTCGATAGAAATGATTCCACAATAATCTATTTCTTTCAGTGCATTGAAAAGAGCAGAATAATCATGACCATCATTCAACTTGGGTACCAGCCGTAATGGGAATTCAGTTGTGGGATTGTCAATGTGCACATGGGAAATATACTGCCCATACTTTCGGATATCCCGGATGTGATGATTCATTGCCAAAAACCAGCGGTAATCCAAGAAGGTACCCAAATTTGGGCTGCCCACTTCTTCGGCATAAGCAATTGCTTCTGTTAGACTTTGTATCACATTAGACACTCGAGGCGCCAGTGGTTCGAGCAACACCGTGATGCCATGCTTCGCGGTAATGTCGGCAAGCATGCGCATAAATTTCAAGTTCTTTTGTTTCGCCTTTTCAACCTCCCCGTTTGACGGTAAACTCCTCGTCCGTCCATTGCCAAAAATATAATATTTCACTCCCATCTGCTCAGCGCGCTCCGCCCCTTTGTGAAGATAACCTCGATAAAAATCCAGGTCAAAATCATCGTCAGCAACAACCTTGTCCAGCGGGACAGGATTATCCAATACGCGACACACAATCGAGGAATACTGTAGACGCTTACATGCACGTTTGAATTGGGCATCATCAAGATTGACGATCTCATTAACCTGCATTTCGATGCAATCGAACCCTGCAGCGGAGACCGCTTCAATATCCTTAGTGGATCCAAACATGCCCAGGCGAGGATTCATTTTTTCTCCTCTTTAATCATTTTTTAAGATTACTTTTATATCCTTTGCATCGGCAGAAATTAGGTCTTTAAAAATTCGCGGGCCTTCACTCATTGGATACTCGGAGGTGATGATTGTTCCGATATCAAGTTTCCCGGCTTCAAGCAATTCAAGACCTTCTTCCATTTCAGTAACATACAAGTAGACACCCTGGAAAGAAACCTCTTTCACGACAGCATGCTTGTATTCAAATTCAATCTGCGGCTGGACCAACCCTATCCAGACTACTTTTCCTCCCAGCCGTACAATATTTACGCCCAGGTTGACGGTTGCTGAACTGCCGACAGCATCAAAGACCAAATCTGCTCCCGCTTCATCGGTGGTCTTTTGAGTGTATGCATTCAAATCTTCTTTGGAATTCAGGGTATGTGTTGCTCCGCATTTTTTTGCCATATCAAGGCGGGCATCCAGTACATCCACCGCCAGGATTTGTTTTGCCCCATACAATTTGATACACATAATCGCCAATAACCCGATTGGACCGCAACCGATCACAACAACATTTTTATCCTTCACATCACCTGCCAGTTTGACTGCCCGTAAACCGGTTGAAAGCGGTTCCAATAACGCATATTCAGAAAAAGAATGTCTGCCTGATAACTTGAATAGCTTATCGGCGGGCGCAATAACATAATCTGCCATTGCGCCGTTATAGCTGCCTGCTTTCATGGTAGTACCGATAATCAAACGGTTATCGCAGATGTTGGTCAACCCCGCCTTGCAGGCAGTACAGGTGCCACAAAATAAGTTGGTGATCACCCCCACTTTGTCACCAACCTTTACATTATTAACTCCTTCTCCAAGTTGAGCCACTTCAGCGGAAAACTCATGTCCCATGATCAAGGGCGGGACCCGCATCGGATTAATTCCACGGAATCCGGCAAGGTCAGAACCGCAAATGGATACGGCTTTAACTTTTAAAAGGGCTTCTCCTTTTTTCGGTTGGGGCGTAGGAACTTCCTCATATCGAAGGTCTTCTTTGCCATGAAATACCAATGCTTTCATTTAATCTCCTAATACCTGTTGGTTCTTTTTTTCTCAAATATTTTGGCAAAAATCAATTTGACAATTTTAAAATGAACCTAATATTCTTTACTTTAAGTTGGCCAACCTAATGTATAGATATGCTTACCGCCGTTCAAGGGTCCTTTAAGCAGCTTTTCAACTTCCTCTGGATCACGCTGGCTCATCATTTCAGCTGGTGGTAACTTGCCGGCCGGGAAAATGTTGAACACATCAGTAATAAGCTTGACCAGATAGTCGCAAGCTTTCTCAATTGAGGGAATAGCTTTTTCAGCCACTGCATCCTTGGCATGACCCAGGACTCCCTCTGGGAAAGTAACACACTCAATACCCACATTTCCAACAGCACAGTGACCGGGAATGGGGTAACCGTAAATATCTCCACCCCGGTCAACATGGCCGGGTGGCAGATAACCCTTCACGTCAGTATTTTCCGCATGTTCCATATCGCACATTTCTGGGAACAGGCAAAGGGATATCGATTGTTCTGCCTCGCAGGCGTGCTGGAAAGGCCGGTCATATGGCCCGCCGTGCGCCTTATCCATCAAGGTTTGTGCCATGACATTGGGAATATCTACAAAATAAAGCATGGCAGGAACCTGGTATTTCTTTCCCCATTCCTGGAGAGCAACAGGAATGGCGTATTCCTGGCCATGCATGCTGATAAATATCTGCTTGCGGAAACCGGTATTCCAAAAACCTGTGATGATCGCCCGCAGGAAATCAATGAAGACGCTATCCGGAAGGGGAATGGTGCAAGGCTGACCAATATGATGAAAGGGATGCGAACCATACCAGACTGGTTCTGCTACTGTGCAGCCCGTCTTTTGCGCGACCATTTCCGCAATGCGGGTCACTATGAAGGTGTCTTCCCCGATTGGACCTGAAGCACCGTGGTTTTCGGTCGAACCAACCGGTATGATGACAAGATCATTTTTCTTAAGCCGTTCTTCCACATCCAATTTCGTCATCGTTTGAAAATAGATTTTATTGGGCTTATCCATGTGGCCGCCTTCAGGCGGCAATTTCCAATTAGACATAGTTTTCTCCTTTTTTTTATTTACGGTGGCTTTCCAGCATCGGGGAATAGATCCACACAAATTTCAAGTTCTCTTCACCAGTATTCACTATTTCATGAATAGAACCAGGGGGATTGAATATACATATACCTGGTTTCAATTCAATTGTTTCCTCATCAGTGATGAATTGTCCCTTTCCTTGCAGAAAGAACATGACTTCTTCTTCGCTGTCATGCTTATGTCTGGGAACTTTTCCGCCAACATGGGTTTCATTCACCCCCATGGCAAGGTTTTTGGCACCCACCGTTTTTTCAGATACCAATATCCAGCTGGTGCGTGGTGGTTCCCGGTATATCCCTTCCACATTCGCGATATCAACCCACTTTAATCCTGACATATTCTCTCCTTTGCGTTTTTCTATGGTCATTAAAAAAAATCTTCCCGGGCTGGAATATCCCAAATCCCTTCCAGCTCCTCCTGGGGAATATCAAAAGTGGAATTGTTGGGGGGCAAGGGTTCTTCCCGCATAAATTCAGGCATCCGGTAATAATGTTCGGAGACACCTGCCGCCTGGTTGAACTTTCTCTCTAAATCCAGAATATGGATGCCCAGCTGCCGGATTTCAGGATAGGTGATATCCCAATTGAACTTTGCCTTTAACAAGCGTACGAGAAGATTTGGATCCTTTACAAAAGCCGGCCTGATAAAGATGCAGACACCCATGGTATCCAGCAGGGCAGCCCGGATTTGAAGCTGGCGTGAATTAAAAACCTGGTTCTTAGTGCCCAGAGGGTCATTGCTGCGTAGAGTCTCAAAGGCATTACCGGCAGTATGGTCCGCCCCCATGGTCGAAGTGGCATAAAGTACTCCATTTCCTTTTAAACCTCTGGGGTCATACGCTGGCATGGCTTGCCCCTTGATTGCTGGGACACGCCGAATACCAAATGCTTGCCCGGTAAATTTGGCGCCATTCCCCAATATTCGACCCAGATAAGTACCCTCCCCAATTTGCCGGATCATATCTTTAGCACCCTCACCATCACCAAACGCCTTCACCCCGGCTTCCATGGCCACCCCCAGAGCTGCGCCACACTCGATTGAATCAAGCCCTACTTCATTAGAAAGGTTATTCAGCGCGCCGATTGTATCGACATCACCGATGCCAAGGTTGGGACCCAGCATGACCGCACTTTCATATTGAAGCGAAGCAACAATCTTTTCCCCCTTTATATTGGGTAATACATTGGAACATTGGATCGTACAGCCCGGAACGCAGGGGGTACCACTTCTTCCAACCCCACCACGCTTGGCAACCATAGCGGAAAAATTAGGACCAATGAGACCATCTGCTTGTTCAAATGAACCTTCTGAAAAATTGCGGGTGGGCATCATTCCCACCTGATTGGCCACTTCCAGGATATCGAGTGTGCCGTACAATTTTCGGTTCTTGCTCTTGGGGTCAACTGCCAGTAGATGAGTGATTTCCTTGATGGTTTCCTTCATCAACACCGGGTCGTGTACATCCGGCGGTTCAGATTGTTTGGCAGAAACAACAATTGCTTTAATACCTTTGGATCCAAGCAAGGCACCCAGACCGCCTCTTCCGGCGTACCGAACCTGAAGATCTTTATCATCCGGGCAGGCAATACCAGCGGCATGCATCAATCGTTCTCCAGCCGGACCCACCAAAAGCATTCCAATGTCATTCCCAAACTTCTCCCGCAACAATTTAATTGACCTGGAAACAAGTTGAAACTTTAATGAATCAAAATCAACTACGTAAATACTCTTTTCGGAAATAAACAAAACTCTTGGGATTGAATAATTCTCCGGGATATCCTCGATGATCACCGCTTTGATGCCCAACCTGGCCAATCTTCTACCGAAGGAACCCCCGGTATTGCTTTCCTTGATTCCCCCCGTCAATGGACTTTTTCCACCAATGGATATTTTGCTTGCTGTTGACAGATTGGTGTCGGCAAACCATCCTTGTGAAATGATCAGTTTATTCTTTCTTCCAAGGGGTTCACAAGTTGGCTCCACTTCCCGGCTGAGAATATGTGCGATAAAAAATCTGCCGCCGATGCGTTTTTCGTCTTCGCTGACATTTTGAATTTTTATTTCACCTGTATGGGAATTAACACGAACAATTTTATTCATGCCATTGCACTCAGTTTTTCAGCTGCCCCATTTTCTGCGAGAATGGAATTAATTACCTCACAAGTTTTCTCATCCAAAGCGATGTTATTTTCTCTGCTTTGCAGCTCTTTGCGGTACTCAATTTCGCCTGGGATAAAAATCTCTGAAGCAAATCCTGCTTTTTTCATTCCCTTGATTTTTTGAATATATTCATCCATCGAAACTGCGAACTCATTTAACGGCATGAATTTTTGGATGTCAATGGCAATAAAAAATGCACCAACACCGGTATCACCGTCCAGTGTATGAAAGCTCTTGATATTCGGGGCATGCGATGATCCTGAAATCAACCCGGAAAGGATATCGATTGCCAAAGCGATAGCGGATCCCTTTGGACCGCCCATCGGCAGCAAAGCCCCTTTCAATGCCTCCAGCGGACTTGTTGTCAGATTTCCCTCTGAATCCAGCGCCCAGCTATCCGGAATCGCCTTCCCATCCCTGGCTGCCTTACGGATTTTTCCACGGGCGACAATGCTGGTTGCCATGTCTGCTGAAAACAGCAATTCTTTTCCAGTATAGATTGCGATTGCAAAAGGATTCGTGCCTAAAAACGCCTCCGCTCCTCCCCAGGGCGCCATGGCTGGTGCAGCATTACATCCCATTATTGCAATCATACCCTCCCTGGCAATCTTTTCGGTATAAAAAGCAAGGGCTCCCAAATTATTCGTGTTGCGGATGAGCACAAGGCTGATTCCATACGATTTGGCTTTTTTAATACATAAATCAACAGCCATCTTGCCGGCAACTGCCCCCAAACCATTACCCCCATCGAGAACTGCCACTGCCGAATTTTCCTGTACGGTGGTTATTCTGGTCGGCAAATCTAATTGGCCTTCTTTAGCCCGGTTTGCAATTGGCGTTAATAAATAAGTGCCATGGGTTGAAATTCCGCGTTCATCAGCAAAAACCAGGCTCTCGGCAGTAATTTCCGCTCCCGGCTTATTCTCACCAAGAATTGATAATACTTCTGTGGCGCAGCAAAGAAGCTCTTCCCTCTTTATTTTGTTCATATTATTCTTCTTTTAATCCTGCAGCTTCAAATATCGGTCCAAATTTATTGAACTCAACACTTGAAACCCCGGATTCCAATGTTTTTGCTTTCCCCCTCTCATTTTCTATCCGATTTTTTGTTTTTGTTAAAACATCTGTGCATTCATCACGAGCGACCACAACCAAGCCATCATCATCCCCAACGATCAAATCGCCCGGGAAAACCGTGTATCCTCCAAAAACGGTGGGGTAATTCACCAAACCGATGGTCCCTTTGACCGTTCCGCGAATGCAGAGCCCCCGGGAAAAAATAGGAAAACCAGCTTTGATGATCTCCTCACCGTCACGAATGCAGCCATCAATACACAAACCTCCCAATTTTTTGGCGATGGCGCTGGTGGCCATCAGGCTGCCGAAATAACCATATTCATAGACGTTGCCCATGCTTGCCACGATCACATCGCCCGGCTGGGCGCGCTCCAATGCCTTGTGAAGCATGAGGTTGTCACCTGGAGCGCATTGTACGGTGAAAGCCGGTCCGCATATTCGCATACCATGGGCAATGGGCTTTATGGCGCTATCCACATACCCTTTCCTTCCCGAAGCCTCATGAATGGTGGCAGCTGCCAAACCTGTAAATGCTGTGATAGTATCAGTGGATGGTCTTTGAATCTGAGTCAATACATGAATCATAAAGAGCCTCCTTAAATTTGTTCAGCCGCCCATGGCAGCAAAAAATATGTAAATCTGGTCTTCATCTTGAATTATTTCATCCTCACCCAGTTTCCTATTCTGTCGAACTACGATCAAATTTTCAGCGATCTCCTTTGGCAACTTCAGCAGTTCACTGACCTCATTCACCTTAATTGGATGATCGATCGCTTTTTCTTGACTGTATTTTCCAAGAGAACCTTTGCCAATAAATTCTGTCATAGTAATGAATGAAAATCATTAATAATGTGTATCACTATACAAGACACTGTCTCATTTTTCGATATCTATATTATATCTTCAGATTAATAATAAATCAAGTCTTTTAACAAGAAAAAAATCACCAATTCTCAAAATTAATGCACTTTATTCAAACCATGGTTGGTGTGGCATTCTTTCTGTAAAATCAGGACCTTAACAAGATGGGTGAGTCAGGAGTATCCTACAAGGTAACCAAACCAGAATAGGAGACCACCATGACTCACCAAGATGATTATAAGCTTACCAAAGACATACTGGAGAAGGGATTGGATGCCAGCCCCGAACTTCTGAGGATTCTACTCAATCATGCTATGCAGGCAGAGAGGTCGAAGTATTTGCAAGCGGAGGAATACGAGAGAACCGATGAGCGCAAAGGGCATTCCAATGGGTACAAGCCCAAGACCGTCCGGACGAGGATTGGCGAGATCACCTTTGCCGTGCCCCAAGTGAGAGAGGGAGGATTTTATCCCTCAGCATTGGAAAAGGGATTGAGAAGCGAAAGGGCGCTGGTAGCAGCCTTGGCTGAGATGTACGTGCAGGGAGTATCCACCCGGAAGGTAAAGACCATCACCGAGGAATTATGCGGGGTGGAGATTAGCGCCATGCAGGTCAGCCGGGCAACAGCACAATTGGACCAGGCATTGCAGGAATGGCGTGAAAGGCCATTGGGTGAAATCACTTATCTGTACGTGGATGCCCGTTATGAGAAGGTGCGTGAGGCTGGCCAGGTGCGGGATGCGGCTGTTTTGGTGGCCTCCGGCATCAATTCGCAGGGCGAAAGGCAGATTTTAGGGGTATCGGTGTCACTAAGTGAGCACGAAACCCACTGGAAAGCCTTTTTGAAAGGACTGAAAGACCGCGGTATGCATGGCATTCAATTGGTGATCAGTGATGACCATCAAGGCTTGGGAGCAGCCAGAAGAGCCATCCTAGGTAGTGTGCCCTGGCAGCGGTGCCAGTTCCACTTGCAGCAGAACGCCCAGTCCTATGTACCCAAACAGGCCATGCGCTATGAGGTGGCAGCTGATATCCGTAACATGTTCAATGCGCCAGATAAAGCGACTGCAGAACAATACCTTCAGGCTGCCATCCGGAAATATGCGCTTACTGCTCCAAGGTTATCTGCCTGGCTGGAAGAGAATTTGGCAGAAGGCTTTACAGTTTTTGACTTTCCGCTCGAGCATCGCAGATCCATCCGGACCACCAATAGTCTTGAACGGATCAACAAAGAAATTAGAAGGAGGACCAGAGTTGTAGGAGTGTTCCCAAACGAGAATTCATGCCTTAGATTGATTTCCGCAATCTTGATGGAAATAAGTGAGGAATGGCAAATTGGGAAACACTATTGTTCAAGGAGAATTTTGAATATCTAATAGATTAGGGATATTCTTGACTCAAATTTACAGAAAAAACGTTGCGTAATCCAAACCATATGACAATCTACAATATCATTTGAACAACCTTCTGGATTCAATTAACGATTGCGGGTTCCAAATTTCAACCTCCTTCTTCCTGGTTGCATTTATCTCTGACCTAAGCTAAAATATCCCAAATAAGACATCGTCTCTAAATATGAGACAACAAAACAATGACCATTAGTAAAATACAAAGCATTGACCGGGCTATTGCCATATTGGATTATTTCAATCCCGAACACCCTGATGCAGGGGTTCGGGAGATTGCCAGGTATTTGAAATTACACCCCAGCACAGTCGGGCGTATGCTCGCCACCTTAACCTCTCTTGATATTCTCATCCAAGATGACCACACTCACCGATATAAATTGGGCTCAAAAGTACTCAAATGGGGAGCCGTCTACCTGGGTAACTTAAATCTTCAAAATGAATCACGTGTCTTTATGGAAGCCTTGCGAGAAAAGACCAATGAAACAGTTAGTCTTTACATCCCCAGTGGAAATGAGCGGGTATTGATCGAGCGAATAGACAGCACCCATTTTCTACGCGTAATTACTCAGGTGGGTGAAAGGATGCCTCTCTATGCCGGCGCCTCTGGCAAAGTGTTTCTCGCTTTTCTACCGGCAGAGAAACGGGAGGAAGTATTAGAAACAAAACGCCTGGAGAGACTTACCTCGCAGACCATTGTAAATGTTGAGGATCTGCGCAAAGAACTTGGCTTGATACGTAAACAAGGTTATGCTGTCAGCCATGGAGAACGCGTGGAAGGAGTCTCAAGCGTATCTGCACCAATTTTCAATTTTAGAAACCGGGTAATCGGTGCAATCAGTATCTCCGGTCCAACCGCAAGATTTTCAGAGGAAAGGATCGCCGAATTTTTCGATCCATTGGTAAAGGCGACACACCAAATCTCTCAAGCCATGGGATACGTTCTTAAAGAGACCACCTAATTTAATAAATTTCTTTAATCACCCATTTTCAAGACAACTTTACTTGCCTTCCCGGTTCCAGCAAATTCAAGTGCATCATTTATTTCATCAAATGGAAAAGTCTTGGATATGATCATGCTCGGGATTAATTTCTCTTCTTCCACGAGTGCAATAGTATTGGCAAAATCAGCCGGGTGATCATAAATAAGAGAACCCTGCAAATTCAATCCTTCGCGAACAAATCGCAGCGGTTGAAAATTCGTAGTTGAGGTGGAAAGTCCCATTAAAATGATCTGGCTTCCACGCGGTGCATTATTGAGAGCCAGCTCAACTGTTGCAGAAGAACCCGCACATTCAAAAATAGTATTTACATTTCGCTTTAACCAAATTGCCGCCATATCATCAGAAACATTTGCTTCAGCCCCCAGATTCTCAGCCAGCTTTATTTTTTCTTCATATTTATCATGGGCAATCACTCGAATACCCTGCTTGACCGCAGCATGGATAAGTAAAAGACCGGTGGATCCGCAACCGATGACTGCGATGGTGTCTCCAAGTTGAACCTTGGATTGCCTCAGAGCATGGAGAGATACTGCCAATGGTTCTATCACCACAGCATCGCGATCATTAATCTCTTCCGGGATTAACCAACAAAACTCAGCAGGAGCAGAAAATTGCTCTGAAAAGCAACCAGGAATTGATACGCCCAAACTTTTTTTATGCGGACAAATATTTCCTCTGCCCGTTCGACAGAAAATGCATTCACCACAAGGATAATTAGGCTCCACAACCACACGCTGCCCAACCCGGATTTTACCCACATTCACCCCAACTTGGAGCACCCTGCCAACGACCTCGTGGCCTAAAACCATTGGGTAGGCAGAAGGTACACGATGCCCTTTAAAAAAGGAAATATCTGATCCACAAATGGCCGTAAGGATGGGTTGAATAATCACATCATCATTTCCAGGTTCCAATGGCAACGTCTTCTTTAAAACAATCCTTTCAGATGCTTCCAAAAATGCCGTGGTTACCGTTTGATCAGACATTCTCCTTCCTCTCTCCCGTGGATTCTATGCCACTCCCAGGAATGCTTTTTGAATGATAGGATTTGCCTGGAGTGCTTTTGAGGTATCCGCAAAGATCACTTTGCCGGTTTCCATGACGACTCCATAATCTGCAACCTGCAGAGCTCCCCTTGCGTTTTGCTCACAAAGTAGAATCGTCATACCTTTCTTTTTCAAATCTTTGATGATCTCAAAAACCTGTTTCACCAGCATTGGGGCTAATCCCAGTGAGGGTTCATCCATAATTAAAAGCTTGGGTTTGGACATGATTGCACGGGCAATTGCCAACATCTGTTGTTCCCCGCCGCTTAAGGATCCCGCGAATTGTTTCCTCCGCTTTTCCAGTACTGGAAATAACTGATAGAGTTGTTGTTTGTCTTTCATAATTTCAGCAGTATCTTTTCGAGAATATGCTCCCATATCCAGGTTTTCATCAATCGTTAATACGCTGAAAACACGTCGACCTTCTGGAACATAACCGATTCCTCTGCTAACTATTTTTTCCGCATCCAGTTTATGAATCGGTTCGCCGTTCAGGTGAATTGATCCCTGTCTTGGATGGAGCAGGCCACAAATCGTTTTTATGGTTGTTGATTTCCCGGCGCCATTTGCCCCAATCAATGTTGTGACAGAGCCTTTCTCTATACTAAAAGAGACTCCCTTTACAGCATGAATATTGCCATAATAAGTATGAATATTCTCAACGACTAACAACCTCATCCTCCTTGCCCAAATACGCCTCGATCACAACCGGATCGTTCTGAATACAATTACAGTCTCCTTCGGCAATCTTTTTCCCGTAATCAATGACTGTGATCATCTCACATGATTTCATGACCAGTTTCATGTGGTGTTCGACAAGGAAAATAGTCACACCAGCGTCATGAATTCTTACAAGGATTTCAGTCAACTCCTCTGTCTCGACGTCATTCAAACCAGCCGCAGGCTCATCGAGCAGAAGAATTTTTGGTTCGGTTGCAAGCGCACGGGCAATTTCCACCCGGCGTTGATGTCCATATGGAAGGCTGGTTGCCTTATCGTGGGCGAATTTCTGGATGCCGAGAAGGTCAAGCAATTGCATGGCTTTTTCGGTAAAAACATTATCCTCATTTTTTGCCGCAATCGGATTGATCAGCACTTCGTATACCTTGGCTTTTGCGTTATGTCCCATCGCCACGAGCAAATTATCGAGGACAGTCATGCTTTTAAATAATCTGAGGTTTTGAAATGTGCGGGCAAAACCCGCTGCGGTGATTTTATGCGCAGGGAACCCAGTAATATCATTTCCTTTGAAAATTATTTTTCCTGAAGTTGGTTTATAGTATCCCGAAAGCATATTAAAAATTGTGGTTTTTCCTGAGCCGTTGGGGCCAATCAAACCATGGATCTCACCCTTTTTGACATTGATAGAAATATCATTAACTGCAATTAAGCCTCCAAATTGCATGGTCAGGTGCTCAAGTTCCAAAAACTTCATTTGCCCCCCTTCTTTTTACCGCGATCTGCCATCTTTTGTCTCCAGGGCAGGGGGATTTTGAATTCGGGTGCTTTGCGTTGTACAAGTTGAATGATTCCGCCAGGCACAAAAAGTACAACCAAAAGTATGATCAATCCATACCCTACGAGCTGCCAGCTTCGAATAGCTCTTAAATATTCCTGCAGGATCGGTAACAACACACCTCCAATAATCGACCCATTCAAGTTCCCCATGCCACCCACCATGGTCATGGTCATGATGAACATCGTTGAGCGGAAATCAAAGATATCCGGGCTGATATACGTATTTAAATGTGCGTACAAGGCACCAGCCGCCCCGGCAAAAATTGCACTGATAAAAAATGCCAGGATTTTGTAGTTTCCAATATTGACTCCCATCGCTTGTGCCGTTAATGGATCATCCCGTATGGCACGGAATGATCTTCCCACCCGGTTCGCTACAATATGCCTTGCCAGCAAATAACCCAGGATAACTAAAGTAAGAATTAAAAAATAATATTCTCCATCAGTATTGAGGGAAATGCCAAAAATAACCGGTGGTTTAATTCCCAAAATACCCAAAACGCCACCGGTAAAGTTCTCCTCATTCACCAATACCAGATTGATCACCTCGCCCAATCCAATCGTCACAATAGAGAGGTAATGAGCTTTTACTTTCAACGAAGGTAAACCAACAAAGGCTCCCACCAATCCTGACAGAAGCATGGCGATGGGAAGATTGATCCAAAATGGCCAACCCACTTTCGAATTTAATAATCCTGCAGTGTATCCTCCAATTCCCCAAAGGGCACCCATTGCCAGATTAAATTGGCCGGCATACCCCATGGCGATATTCATACCCAGGCTTAGCAAGATATAAATACCACACATATTCAGAATATGTATTTGGTATGAGCTTTTTGCAATAAAGGGGAAAAGAAGAAGAAATACTCCTACTAGTGCGAAAAGGATGATCTTAAGCAGCTTTTTATTCATTCCTAAACCTTTTCCACCATCTTTTCTCCAAGGATTCCTGAAGGTTTGAACATTAAAATGGCCAAAAGAACTATAAAAGCAATGCCTTTGGTGTATGCGGAGGAAATAAAACCCGCTGATACTGCTTCAAATACTCCAAACAATAAACCCCCGACGATGGCACCAGGAATGTTACCCAGCCCTCCCATGACAGCACTGGCAAATCCCTTCTGACCGACAGCCGCACCCATGGCTGGATTAACATAAACGATCGGGGCTGATAGAATTCCGGCAGCCGCGGCTAATCCTGCTCCTATTGCAAAGGTAATTGCATTCATCGTATTAACTGGTATTCCCATTGTTTTCGCAATTTCACGATCCATGGCAGATGCCCGCATCGCTTTTCCAAATTTTGATTTTGATAAAAATACCTGCAAGGCAAGCACAAGCACCATTGCGACAGTAATGAACATGATGTTTTGCGGCATTATTTTCATCCCAGCAATGATGACCGGTCGGGTCGTCAATGGTGAAGTGACTGCAAATCCTTCTGCTCCAAACAAAATTATCATGAAATTATCAAGGATAAAACCCAGTCCAATAGTGCCCAACAACATATTTCTTAAATCGACATCTGCCAAAGGCCGGAATACGCGTTCCAGAAAGAATCCGAAAACAGCATTAAGAAGAATGCCAATCACAAATGCAATTGGAAAGGGGACCTTCAATCCAAGCACCATCCCTTGATACCAGATGATACCAAGATATGTCCCAACCATATAAATACTACCATGCGCAAAATTGATCAATCCCATCGAACGGTATGTCATTGTGACACCCAAAGCAACCAGGGCATATAGGCTCCCGATGCCAATACCGCCAATTATTGTCTGGACGAGAATATTGGAAGACTGCATTAAACCAATCCTTTGGAAGTTCCTAAGTAAAAATGAGATTTACAAACATCTTCGGGGCGGATTTTCCCGCCCCGAAGAATTATTTTACTCGAGAGAATCTTATTATTTGAAATATACGGGCTTGCAACCTTTAATCTCACCCAAGAGCGTGCTGGCCAAAGTCTCGCCTGCCTTGGTGACATTAATCACACCCTGAAGTCCCTCATACCCTTGAATCTTGTGCATTTCAGCGGCAACATTTTCAGGGGTCAGCGGATTGGCTTTCTCTGCAGCCATGAAAAACACCTGCATGAGGTCATAAGCATTAGCCACGTGAGTTTCTGCCTCATCACCCCAGCGGGCTTTGTAGGCAGCTGCAAATTTCTTGTTTTGCGCATTGGCATCGACCCCGGGCCAACCGGAGGCAAAAACCATTCCTTCAATAGCCTCGCAACCAGCCGTTTCAATAAATTTTGGCGTGCTCATCGGTTGTCCACCAGCCATTAGACCTTCAAAACCCAGCTGACGGGCTTGCTTGGCAATCAATCCAGCCGCAACCTCGGACGATGCGAGCAGCAGAACTTCCGGTTTCGCAGCAATGATCTTGGTCAGCTGTCCGGAAAAGTCTTTATCATCCTGGCCATGCTGTTCATACACCAGGGGTGTCAGATTGGCACGCTTGAGTGCATCTGTCTCATATTGCGCCTGGCCTTTGCCATACGCTCCGTTGTCACCGATGATCGCAAACTTGGTGTTGCCTTTCTTCACCAGGTAATCCACGAGCGAATTCTCAAACGCAGGTCCTGGAGGACATGAACGGAAGATATAATCACTGCCTTTTTCGGTGATTTGCACATTGGTTCCCCAAGTGAACTGGGGAATTTTGGCTTCCTGGAAAATGGGAAGGTCCGCCAGCACGCAGGTGCTGTTGGTGGTTGCCCAGGCAGCGATCACGCCATCCTCGGTCACAACTTTTTTGGCAATATTCACAGATTTGGTGGGATCCGCCTCATCATCATAGATCAGGAGATCAATTTTACGGCCTTGAATTCCACCAGCAGCGTTCTTTTCTTCAACTGCCAGGGTTACCGATTTTTTCATCCACTCTCCAAGGCTTGCGCTGGTTCCGGTCATTGCACCGATGATCGCAAGCTTGAGCGGTTCCGGCGCCTTTGTAGGTTCAACAACCGGTGCCGCGGTGGGTGCAGCAGCTGGAGCACAGGAAGACAGAACCAATGCCGCTACGAGTAGAACTAAAATCCAAATACGTTTCATCACAACTCTCCTTTTTCCTCTTTTTTTCTACAGCTACAACCTGAACCGACACATAATGATTTCCTTAATTACCTCCTTTCAAGCTCTTTATTTATTGACAAATTTTAGAAAATATAATCGGACTTGAATGGGTTGAATCCCGATTGGACATTCGACAGCCATAGAACTGCGCAACAATTTCTCCCAGTAGAGCCGTCTTGTATTATGAGACAGTGTCTCATTATTCATATAATCATTATATACGCAAATACACCAAAAATCAAGTGTTTTTTCTTCTTTTGTCAAGTACCAAAATTGAATACCAGTTTAGTAAAAAAATGTGGGGGATGCTTTTTGATTAGAACTTCATGAAACAAATCAGGTAAAATTGCTCTTTCCAAAATTTGTACGTTTCGGAGTACATTCATGTCATCAAAGAATTGGCTGCGATTCCTGGCAGCCGGCCTCATCTGGAGTACTTCATTCTTATGGATTAAAATTGCCCTGCAGGAAGTAGGACCTTTCATGCTGGTTGCTTTCCGGGCAACCTTTGGTACGCTGGGAATGCTGGCCATCATTCTGTTCAACAACCGCAGGATGCTGAACTGGCAGAAGATTAAGCCCTGGCTGAGTCTTTTTTCCTTAATAGGTATCCTTAATGTTGTCTTCCCTTTTGTATTAATTTCCTGGGGTGAGCAATTCATCCCTTCCGGGATCGCCTCGGTGCTGAACAGCACAACCCCCCTGTTCACCATCCTGATGGTGACGTTTTTCCTGCGTGAAGATCGTTTCACGTGGGGTAAAGCAGCCGGGCTGGTTTTGGGCTTTAGCGGTGTAGTGATCCTCTTCATTCCCGAGATGCGCAACAGCCGCGTTGACAATTTGCTGGGGTTGCTGGCCATACTGGCAGGGTCTGCCTTCTACGCGCTTTCCGGCATCCTCATCAAGAAGAAAGTCCATGGACTGGAATCTGAATTGCAGGTGCTTCTCCAATATGCATTTGCCGCCATCGTTGTTTGGCTGCTCACGCCCATATTTGAAAGCCCGGTGATGCTGCCGCAGCTATCATTAACATGGATTGCCCTGCTCTGGCTTGGGATCCTCGGTTCCAGCGTTGCCTCGTATTTCTACTTTAGGCTCCTTCACTCGGCAGGACCAACCAGCGCCTCAACCGTAACTTACGTCCCTCCTTTGGTAGGGTTATTACTGGGTGCCATTATCCTTAGTGAGCCATTGGGCTGGCAATCCTTGGCAGGTGGCGCCTTAATCGTGGGCGGGATCATGCTGGTCAATCAGCGAAGACCATCAAATTAAATGGTTACTCTGCAGTTCATTGGCGTAAAAGAAAATATATCCGGGTAAATTGAGTGCTTTCTCCAAAAAAATGCTGATTGATTTTATAAGATACAAAAACCGAAAAGGACTTGGCCATGTCAATTAAGAATTGGCTGCGATTTCTGGCGGTGGGAGTAACATGGGGTACCTCATTCTTATGGATCAAGATTGCCTTGGAAGAAATAGGACCTTTAATGGTCGTCGCCTTCCGCTCATCCTTTGGCCTGGTGGGAATGGTGTTTATCCTATTATTCACCAACCGAAAATTATTGACCTGGCAAAACATTAAACCCTGGCTTGGATTGTTCTTTCTGATCGGCATCACCAACGCCGCACTTCCATTTGTATTTATCTCCTGGGGTGAGCAGTTCATCCCTTCAGGGATCGCCTCGGTGCTCATCAGTACCACACCGCTGTTCACCATTCTGATGGTGACTTTCTTCATGCGCGAGGATTCCATAACGTTAACCAGAGCAATCGGATTGGTATTGGGTTTCGGCGGAGTGATCGTGCTTTTCATTCCAGAACTGCGCAACAGCCATCTGGAAAATCTATTCGGTCTTCTGGCAGTGCTTACTGCGGCTGCCAGCTACGCACTCTCCGGCATTCTTGTCAGGAAAAAAGTGCGTGGGCTGGATTCAAGATTACAGGTATTAATGCAATATATAACCGCAGCGCTGTTGGTCTGGATGCTGACATTCATCCTTGAGAAACCCATCACCCTGCCAAAACTGCCCCTGACATGGATTGCCCTGCTGTGGCTCGGCTTGCTTGGATCTAGCATGGGCTCATTTTTCCACTTTCAGCTCATCCACTCAATCGGTCCCACGCGTACATCCGCAGTTGCTTACGTTCAGCCCATGGTGGGTGTTCTGTTGGGCGCACTCATATTGGGTGAGGGCTTTGGATGGCAGACCCTGATAGGCGGTATTCTAATTGTGGCAGGCATCATGCTGGTCAACCGCAGGGATGCCCACCGCAAATCCGGCTAGAATCATCCTTGAATACTCAAACAAGAAATCAATGAAAATATTAAGGGCACTCTATGTATTTAGCTTTGTTTTAATCGTTTACCTGGGTCTTTGCCTGGTTGGCTGGGGTTTAAGTGACCATGCCGGATTTTTTGCGAGCCCTGCCCGTACAGGATATGCGCTAGTAGTGAGTGGTTTTGCGCTGCTGTGTGGCGTTCAATCCTATCACTCACTGGCTGGCATCCAGGACGGCAAAGAGGAAACCGGTCAGCGCATCAAACGGCAAACCCTCATCGGTGGAATATTGGTTTTAGTCCTATTTATCGGCCTGGTTCTCATTCCATTCAGCAGCAAACGCAACTGGCTTGTCTTCCCTGAGATTACCTGGATGGGCTGGGCAGGCGTTTTATTATGCGGCATTGGGTACTGGCTGGTATTTTGGTCCGGGCTGGCACTCGGACGTCAGTACAGCGCCGAGGTGACTCTTCAACAAGACCATCAATTGATCACCAAAGGCCCGTACCGTTTAATCCGCCACCCACGCTACCTGGGATTATTGCTCATCTCTTTTGGATTCAGTCTCATCTTTTATTCCTGGCTGGGTTTTCTTTTTACAGCAATTGCCAAAATATTGATCCTCTCACGCATCCATGATGAAGAGCAACTGCTCCATGACCATTTTGGTAAAAGGTGGGATGAGTATTGCCATAAATCCCGGCGCTTGGTGCCTTTCATTTTTTAATCACAATTTTATGAATTCATCAGTTTTTCCTGGCGAATATTAGAATCGTTATTCATGAAAGCATATGCTTTTTTTAAACCCTTTACATCTTGGTTATAAAATAACTTCAGAACAATAGCCATGAAAAAGTCCCCGGGTTAACATCATTTGAAAATCCAAAAAATCAGACCAAACTCAAACGAAAAATAATAATGGATCATCCTGCTGTTACTTCACTCGTAAAGAAAATCAGGGAAGAACTGAAAGCGCGGGCTGACCCCACCCTTGTGAAAAAATATGCCCGTTATTTTGTCGAAGGGTATGATGCTTATGGGGTGGATCTGAAAGTATTACGGTCTGTGCGGGAGAAGTGGATCCAGGAATATCGACCGTTACTTGGAGTGGAAGGTTTTCTGCAAGTTGGCGATCAGCTTGTTCAATCCGGCAAATACGAAGAAGGATTCATCGCCATGGGCTTGATCTCTCATTTCACCCAGGATTTCACCCCACAAATTTTCGAGCATTTAGGCCGGTGGCTGGAAATTGGATTATGCAATTGGGCACATGTGGACAGTTTTGCCAGTGACATTTTGCCGGTCTTTCTAAAGCAACACATAGTGCCACTCTCAGCTTTTTCCAACTGGCGGGAATCCGAGCCCAAATGGAAAAGGCGGGCAGTCCCCGTTACCCTGATCAAGTTGCTAAAGAACGGGCAATCCATACCCGAATTACTGGCTTTTATCGAACCAATGATGGCTGACAAGGAAAAAGTGGTTCACCAGGGATTGGGCTGGTTCCTGCGCGAGGTATGGGAGATCTCCCCAGCTCCAGTAGAGGATTTTCTCTTAAAGTGGAAAGACCAATGCGCCAGGCTGATAATCCAATACGCCACAGAAAAGATGACCGGGGAACGAAAGCGGGCATTTAAAAAGTCAGCCAATTGATTTATTTGTTTCTTTGGAATTAAAGAGAGTTCTTTCAAAAATAGAAATGGAAAATTGCTATAATAAAGCATGGAATCAGGTTTGACAACACCACGGAATATTTTTGTGGTTGAAAACATGAAAGGATAACCAATCCAAAAGGAGGATCGTATGGCAGACATCAAGTTCTATTCGCTCAAAACCAAGAAATTTGTTGTCATAGACAGCAGCAAGGTCAAGATCGTGACCATCAAGAATGGCCGTAAAGCAGCTGAGGCGGTAGACCCGGAGACCGGGGTTAAATTGTTCAAGTTCCTTTCCGCAGAAGAATTAAAGAAACTGGAATAAGCTGGCGATAGGTTCGCGGACCAGATCGTATAAAAGTCCAAATAAATTTCAGCCAGTCGTCTCGTCTTATAGCTTTACGTTACTGCCGTCAACCTTAATAGCGAGAAATTCAATGAATTCTTCGCTTTTTTTCCTTTCTACCTGGCTGCTTTCGTAGATATTCACCCGGGCATGCGGCGTAGAAATATTTAATCCTTTGAATCAATTCTATTTCTTCTCTGGCGTCACCCAGGCGATGATTATTCTATTGGGGTATGATGCGGTAGACCTTGTCATCCCCGGTGCGCACCTGACCGCGCCCATCCCTGTTGCTGGTGGTGAAATAGATGGAGCCATCCGGGGCTTCCACTACCTCACGGATTCGTCCAACACTGATATTTAATTTATCAAGGATTGTGATGCGATAGGAATCATCCTTGTCAATCTCAATTCGAAATAGCCCTTCTCCTCGCAGCCCGCCGAAAAAGAAGCTGTTTGTGAATTGGGGAAACAGACCTCCTTGATAAAACAAACCCGAAGCCGGAGCGATAGCCGGGGTGAATTCAGCCAGGGGTGGCAGCGTACCCGCAAGCATTTTGGTATGTGAAACCAGCGGCCAGCCATAATTGCCGGCCGGCTGAACCAAATTGACCTCATCACCACCCGGGGCGCCATCGAAACCAGATGGCCCATGTTCAACGAGATACATATTTCCATTCAAAGGATGCCAGTCAAATCCCTGTGAATTACGCAGACCCATGGCAAACACAGGCGAACCAGGGATGGGATTATCGCCCGGAATGGAACCATCCGCATTGATTCGCAGGATTTTGCCCGCCAGGGATTTTTGGTTCTTGGCCAGGTCTTTTTGTTGTGCATCCCCGGTGCTGATGTAGAGCTTGCCGTCCAACCCAAAATGAATCCGACCACCGGCATGGTTGGCTGCTGCAGGAATGTCATCGATGATAACCTCAACCTCCTGGATGGTAGTTTCCATGTCTTTGAGCTTGATCACGCGGTTCACCATTTCATTACCTCTCTGGATGGTGAGGCAGGCATAGAGGAACTGATTCCGGCCGTATTCGGGATCCAGTGCCAGACCCAGCAAACCGGCTTCCTGCCGGGCGGCCACCTCAGGGAATGTGATGAGTGGCTTGGGATTCAATTGACTGTTAACAATTTCACGGATAAAGCCGTTGCGCTCTGTAACCAAAAGGCGCTGGGGCGAAGTAAATACCATACTCCACGGCACATAAAGACCTTCGGCAACCACCTCAAGTCTTAAAGCGGTCTGATTTACAGGAATATCAGCAGTTGTAATGCTTCTCACCTGGTTTGGTATCTTTAAGGCAGTAGATGATTCAGATGGTTGATTCTCAGTTGGCTGCAAAGACGGGACGACCGTATTGGTTTTCACCGCTGGTGGAGGAATGACCGGTGTGCCTGCGTCTGGTTGGGCAATACACGCACCAATAAAAGCGGCGAGGTAAACCAGCGTAAAGACTGTTGATTTTTTAAATTTGCTCATTTTGTTGCTCCCTGTAATTTTTTCTCTCTACTTCTCCAGCAGGATGGTTAGATAAGACGCATATCTTTTTAATGATATGATTTTTTCTCTTAGCTCCTCCGATTTCACCTTTGATGAAAACTGGTTACTGGTATGGCTGCTTTTGACAAACTCAACCCTGGAAAAATATTTCTTAAAAGTCGCCATGTGTGAATAACTGATAGTACTGTCGGAGCGCAGATCTTTTTCTGATTGATGACATTTGATTAAAGAGATTAATTTTATGGCATGGTTTTTTCCAAAGGGTTCACAAAAAGCCGCCCTGCCGCCCGGTTTCAAAACCCTGGCAATTTCAGGCAGACATTGGCGGAGTGGGATATGGTGAAGGATGGCATTTCCAAAAATATATTGAAAAGAATCATCAGGAAAAGGAATATGACTGCCATCCGCAACTGAATAAACAATGTTGCTGAATCTGTTTTCCTTTACATACTTTTGCAGCACACGGATTTGCCCGATGGAAATATCAAAAGCGTACACCCTCTCCACCTTGGTTGCCAACAACAGGGCAGTCCAGCCATACCCACACCCGTAATCCAAAATATTTGCAGCCGATCCAATCTCCTTAAAAAATGCGTGTACCGGTTTCAGTGTGTTAATGGAGGTAAATGAGTCATCATAAGAACCTCTAAAAGACCAATTGGTTGTCTTTTCCAGGAATTTGGATGCCTTTTCATTCCACTCTCGTTTTTCGGCTTCTTTTACATTCAATTTATTTTCCTTAGGCAATTAATATTTTTGCCCTTTATGATTTTATCAATTAAATAAATTCTGACATTTTTATCATTCTCACAAAAATCGTATAAAATAGGGGGATATTATCCTATTTATCAATCATGGAGGAAAAATGACGAAATCATTGGAAGACCTGCAAGCCGCCTTTGCCGGTGAATCGCAAGCCAACCGCAAATACACCGCCTTTGCCCGCAAAGCCGACCAGGAAGGCTACCCGCAGGTGGCACGCCTGTTCCGCGCCGCTGCCGAAGCGGAAACCGTGCACGCCATCAATCACTTCATCGCCATGGATGGGGTGAAGTCAACTGCGGAAAACCTGCAGGTAGCAGTGGATGGTGAACATTATGAAGCGGTGAGCATGTACCCTGATTTTCTCAAGGACGCCAATGCAGAGAACGACAAGCGGGCCATCCGCACCTTCAATTACGCTCTCGAAGTGGAAAAGATCCATGAAGAACTTTACAAGGAAGCGCTGAACAACCTTGGCAAGGATACCGAAGGGTACGACTATTACGTCTGCCCGGTTTGTGGATCCACCCACGCACGTAATGCACCAGAGCGCTGCCCCATTTGCAACGCACCTGGTGAAAGATTCATTCAGGTTAAATAATCATTATCCAGAATATACTATAAGCTAGGGCACAGCAGCCCTGGCTTTTTTATTTTCTCGCCACCACCGTATAACGGTTGAGACCATCATCAATCTGAATTTTAGAGAATCCACCCCCGGC
This sequence comes from uncultured Chloroflexia bacterium, assembly GCA_963802275.1. Classification (GTDB taxonomy): domain Bacteria; phylum Chloroflexota; class Anaerolineae; order Anaerolineales; family Anaerolineaceae; genus CAZMZW01. The sequence continues at coordinate 1,162,625 of CAWDIB010000004.1, forward strand.
CAGCAATTGGTGCATTTCATCATTCTCGGGCAACAGGTCCTGATGAATTTCCACTGCTGAAGCTCTTTGGTGTACTTCATTCACCCTTTTCCGGCTGATCTCATGCAGGATGAGCATTATTCCGTCTGGTTGCAACACTGTGCATAGTGACTGGAGAGCGAGCGGTTTGCAACAAAAGTGGGGAAAACTATTATGACAGATAACCAGATCAAAAAAATGGGCTTCAAAAGGGAGTTGATGGGCATCCGCCTGAACCAGGTGATCTCCATTGCGATTTGCCTGGGCACGCATCAGCATGGCGTTGGCAAAGTCAACCTGAATGATTTTTGCGGCCGGATTATGCTTTCTCAGTATCGGCAAGAGCCCGCCTGTTCCAGTACCAACTTCCAGGATCGTGCTGGCTGCCTTAATTAACCCATCAAATGAGTTTATCAGCTGGTCTAATTTTTCTTCACGGTCTACCGGCTGGCGGGCATCCCATTCAGCCGCCAGGTGTTCAAAAAACAAGCGCCATGCATCCAAATGATTTCTTCCTTATATTCACTAAAAATACAACAAAATGTGATTCTTTATGAAATCTTCAATCCATCTTCATCAGAATTTCACAATAAATTGATATCTTTGTTCCATCAAGAACGAGCAAGGGAGCATATTCATGTCGCCAAAAAACCTGTTGAAATGGCTGACCAATTTTACTTTACTGGCTGTGTTTATTGCCACTTTCTTTCTGGATCTCACCGGGGTGAACCTGCATCAATGGCTGGGGCTGGCCGCCGGGGCAATTGCCCTGTTTCACCTACTCAACCACTGGCAGTGGGTAAAAGCCATCACCCAGCGCTTCTTTCAGAATGCCGGTAACTCAGCCAGAATAAATTACCTGCTGGATGCTGCCCTGGGATTGGGAATGGCAATCATCATCCTAACCGGCGTAATTATTTCAACCTGGCTGGGGGTGAACGGCAGCGCGTTTGAAGTCATACGCTATTTGCATGTATTAATCTCCATCACCACCCTCATCGTTCTGCTCATCAAGTTAGCACTGCATTGGAAGTGCATTGCGGGTGCTATAAAAATGGCGTTCACACACAAAGCTCTCTCTCCGTTTCAAACCATGCCTGTTCTTAATTGCGAAAACCCGGCTGCCATTTCACGTCGGGAGGCTTTGCGCACCCTGGGCAGCATTTCCCTGGCAGGTGGAGTGGTGCTGGTGAAAGCCGTCACCTCGCTCAACATCCCTGGTTTTGAAGAAAACCCGCAAAGCGGGAAAATTCAAAACGCAATCCCGTCTCCGGTTGATTACATCTCTCCCGCCAACAATGTCCAGCCGGCTGCTCCAACCCCTGCTGCAACAGTCATTCCAAATCAAAGCCAGGCAGCCGCCAATTGTGTAGTGCGCTGCCCGAATGCCTGCCTTTACCCTGGACGCTGCAGGCGTTATATTGACAATAACAATAATGGCAAATGTGATTTAGGAGAATGTCTTTAAGAAATCAGGGGGTAGTAAAAGAGCGCCTTTTTTCGGCGCTCTTTTACTTTTTCATTCCTCTTTTTTACTCATTCAGGTTCAATCCTAACCTGAACAGCCCGGACAATTTCCCGGTTTTGGTAAGTGCTGGTTTTTTCATTAAAATCGCTACAGGTAAACAGTGTCACCCAGGGTAATTTCTCATGTTTCATCACCTGGGTAATGGCATCCGGTTTAATAGTGGCCAAAGACTGCACCCGGTAAACATACTTTTGTCCCCAAGCGTGGATAATAACAAGATCACCCCAGTTTAATTTTTTGAGATTTAAGAAGGGCCCGGGGGTATTATCCGCGTTCCAGACATGCCCGGTGATGACGCTATTGCCTGCCCAGGTTGGAAAAGTGCTTCCTTGCAGCCAACCAGCTTTGCCACCCAACCAGGTCACATCCCAACTGCCATTTTGAAAGGGAATACTTACAATCGGCATTTTTAGATTCAATTTGGGTACTTCCAGCCATATTCCGCCCAAATCGGCATAATCTGTCTCCATGCCTTTTTTGGGCAGTGGAGTGATTTTTCCCTTTGGAAAACCTGTTCCGGGCAGCGTGGTGATGGGTGAGATTGTTGCTGCACTGGCATTTGAATCCACCGGCAGACCGCCACTGAATGCGTGTGCCACTGCGGTATTGTCTATTCTCCCTGCATTCACATCGGCTGCAGTTACCGTATAAGTCCCTGTACAGGTAATCGAATCATTTGGCGCCAGCAAAGCCACCAGCGGGCAAATAACATTGGCAATCTTATTATCAGTTACCGTTACAGGGCCATCCAGATTAATGTTTCCCGTATTTCTTACCAGGTATTCATAATGGAGAACTTCTCCAATGGTGCTAAAGGTGGCTTCCCGAAGGCTCTTACCCAACGTAAGACTGGGGGTGCCTTGCACAGCCAGGGTATCACAGGCTTCCTGTGTGTTTTGTATGTTTTCATTATTTGTCAGTGCATTGATCGGAATGCAATTTTGATAATTCCCGGGAGTGCTGCCATTAACGCTCACTACCAGGGTACAGGAAGAGCTACCGGCAAGGGTTCCCCCAACCAACTCAATCAATTGGGTATTTTCTGCTGCTGTGAAAGACGTACCTCCGCAATTATCAACCGGCGCAGGAGCTGGCGCAGGCGCAATTTTTAAACCGGCAGGAAGAGTATCCCTTAATCCCATTCCAGTTAAAGGAACACTGCCGGTATTTTTTATGGTGATAGTCAATACGGAGTACGTGCCTGCCCCGGCTGCGACCGGGTTGGGTGCAAATGCCTTGCTGACGCTTGCCCCGGGTAGATTGGTCAGGCTGGCTTCAGCAAGTTGGGGATTGACCGCTCCATTGCTGGTTGTAACGGCCAAAGCCGGGATGGTATTGGTCAAATTTCCGTTCACGTTTGTTGTTGTGCTGAGACTGAGCGTGCAGCTGCCCGCGGCGGGAAGTGAGCCGCCGCTGAAGGAAAATGAAGCTGCCCCGGCTGTTCCGGTCAGGGTGCCACCGCAGGTTCCCACGGACAGGTTGGGTGGGTTGGCAATCGTCATGCCAGCTGGCATGTTATCGGTGAAAGTGATTCCCGCCAGAGCAGCGCTGTTGGGATTTGTCAAAGTCACACTTAATGTCGAAGCAGACCCACCAAATACAGATTTGGGCTGAAACCCCTTGACAACGGCTATGGATAAATTACCAATGCTGAGGTTGGCAGTTGCCGCGGCCCGGGGGGAAATCGGAGCACCCGAAATCAATCCGTTGGCATTGGCCACCGGTATGGTGTTGGTGCGCGTCATGGAAGCACCCCTGCCCTGGACATCCACAATGATCGTGCAACGTCCGGCAATGACACCAACACTAGCCGGGATGGTCCCGCCTATCAAGCGTACCTTGCGTTCATTCGCGCCAAGGGTATCATCCGGACCATCCGGATAAACGATTGAATAGGTACCGGGTGCACCGCAGGATGAGCTGGCATTTGGCGTTGCAGCGATATAAACCCCATCGGTTGGAGATGCCCCACCCATGGTTGCCAGATCATCCGTCAGGGTCACATTGGTGATGGGCAGGGGGCTGGCGTTCACCAATGTGATGGTCAGGGTTGTAAAGCCATTGGCATTGACCGAAGAGGGAAAGAACTCTTTGGTCATGGTAAAACCAGATACCACCAGGGTGGCAGTATTCGATGCAGCAGTGTTAGTTCTGCTCTCACTAGTATTGATGGCACTGGCAAGGATCGTGTTGGAATCAGGACCCGGCCGTATCGGATTTGACATAAACATCCACCCTGCATGTGCCGTTTGCCACGGCAATAGAACCACCAGTCAGGGTTACTTCATCAGCTCCGACCGGGGTAATCAATGTGCTGACAGTACCTCCGCAGGTGGTTGACGGAGCAGGACTGGTCACGATATCCAGCCCAAGGGGCAGTTCATCAGTGAAAGTAATACCCGACACCCCAATATCGGTAGGGGCAGTGATGGTGATGCGCAGCCGGACAACGGTACCGGGAGCCACCGGACTGGTTTGAAAAGCCTTGGAGACCCGCACCGGACCGCCAGCGGTTACAACACTCAGGCTATTCGAAGAAATGAGGATATTACTGGCCCCTTCCCCGGTTGTTATATCTCCCGCCGGGATGGTATTGGTATAGTTCTTGACCACTGAAGAAGTCACCTGGTAGACGATGGTGCAGGTTGAATTGACAGGGATGTTTCCATTAGTCAGCGTTACCGTACTGGGTGCAGGCGCGTTTGAAAAAGTAACCGCACCACCGCACTGGGTAGCAAGCGGAGAGCCAAAAACACTTAAATCCGCCGGAAGCGTATCGGTAAAATTGACATTGGTGAGCGCCGCATTGGTGCGGTTATTCCTAAGGGTAATCGTAACCGTGGCAGTCCCTCCGGCAGGAATGGAAGCCGGTGAAAAAGCCTTGGTGCCGGTCAGCCAGCGGGTGACTGCCAGGGTGGCAGTCACATCACTTGGATTTGTGATCAGCTGGTCTGTAATAAGGGTACCGGCAGCAATGGTGTTGGTCCAGGTGGTTGCCGCAGCATTGGGTATGGAGGTCACTGGAACTGTGATGACACAATTGGATGGGGTTGGCGGAATGAGGCTGCCCGGGACGGTGCCCCCGCTCAAACGGACAGCCTTTTCATTGCCACCGGGGGTAAGGGTATTATCCACCCCATCAGGATATTCAAGCACTCCTGCACCACAATTGGTGAGAGTTCCCGTGCCAGCCAGGATCAGGTCTCCGGGGAGGGTATCCACAAGAATCACCCCAGTATAGTCATTGGTGGTGGGGTTCTGGATGGTGATGGTCATCGTGCTGGTTGCGCCAGCCACGATGGAGGTTGGAGAAAATCCCTTGGTGATGCCAACATTTTGAACAGCCAGGGTGTCATCCGCGGAAGAGGAGTTGGTAACGCCCTGCTGGGTGCTGACTGAACCGGGTGCCGGACCAGCCGGGATGCTGTTGGGATAATTTCCCTCAGTGGATGAGGTTACATTGACCGCCACGGTACAAACTGAGTTGGGGGCAATGGTAGCGTCATTAAGAGTGATAGGCCGGGTTGCAGATAATGCTGTCACAGTTCCGCTTCCGCAGTTGGTCAAAACCGGATTGACATTCGAAGCAAGCACCACACCCAACGGCAGGGTATCGGTGTAAGTGGCTTTGGTCAGGGCGGTAACCAGGTCATTATTGCGCAGGGATATTGTCAGGCGGCTGGTAGCGCCAACAAAAATGGTGTTCAGGTTAAATGACTTGCTTAATGAAGGGGGTTGAACCGTTCCCACCTGCAGGGTGGCGCTGGCGGATGTGGTATTGGAAACCGTTCCGCCTCCGCCCGTGGCTTGCAGTACCCCGATAGGCAGGAAATTAACCAGGTTGCCCGGCGTAGTGGATGTCACATCAATGGAAACCGTGCATTCCCCGGGAGATGCCCCCACCTGGGCAGGCACCGTGCCACCGTCCAGGGACAAGATGGCCTGTCCTGGTACTGCGGTCACCAACCCGCCACAGTCGCTGGTGATATTTGCCGGGTCAGAAATAAAAATGCCCGTCTGAATGCCGTCCAGATAGTCAGTCCAGTCAGCATCATCCAATTGAAAGGAATTGGGGTTGTAGATGGTCACGCTCAGGCGTGAAATCTCACCAGCCACAATGGTAATGGGTAGAAAGCCCTTATTGATCTGGGCAGGATAGGACAGTCCTTGAGCAAGTGGTCCATGAAGCGGGGATGCCAAAACGGTTGAAGGATAATTGTTAAATGAAGAAAAAACTATAGAAAGAAATAAAAAAAGGGCCAGAAAAAATCTGGAGCCTGTATTTTTCCTTCGTAGCAATCGAAACAATGTCATGTGGTTGCCTTATGCAGCGATATTTGTACCATTTCCCTTTATAAATATTCAATGGTTCAAATTATATCAAACAACCATGCAGGCAGTTAAATGGATCAATAAAAATATCCTTATCAATTTAATATCTGGAAATGAGATAACATTAATGCAATCTATGTCAACTTTTTCAGAGGTTTAATAAAATGAAAAAAATCTGGATCGACACTGACCCCGGCATTGATGATGCCTTTGCGATGGCGATGCTGTTCACCAGCCCGGAGGTGGAGGTGGTGGGTGTTTCCACCGTTTTTGGCAACGTCACCGTGGACCTGACCACCAAAAACGCGCTCATCCTGTTGGAAGCAGCCGGCAAACCTAACATTCCGGTTCACCGCGGTGCCTATTACCCGCTGGGTGTGCCGCTGGGCACTTCGCCGTTCGTGCATGGGCTTAACGGGCTGGGTGACATGCCACTGCCGGAACCCAGCATGCTGGAAAGCCCGCTGCGCGCCCCGCAGGCCATCGTGGACTGCATCCTTTCCAACCCGGGCGAGATCACATTGCTACCGATCGGCCCGCTGACCAATATTGCCATGGCCTACCTGCTGGAACCGCGCATCAGCCAATTGGTGAAGGAGGTGGTCATCATGGGCGGGGCGGTGTACTGCCCGGGTAACATCACCCCCACCGGGGAAGCCAACTTCTTCCATGACCCGCACGCCGCCCAACTGGTCATCAGCGCCGGCTGGGACATCTACCTGGCCGGGCTGGATGTGTGCGCCTATGGCATGGTGCCCAATGACCTGGTGGATCGGATCGGCAACGCCAAGACCCCGCTGGCACCCTTTATCAAGGGTGCGGTGCCCTTCTTCCGAAAATTTCTGACCCGTTTCGGATTAAATGACTGTGTGGAATTCCCGGATGCGCTGTCGGCAGGGTATATTCTGGCTCCGCAGCTCTTCACCCTGGAAAAAGTGCCACTTTTCGTGGAAAGCGAGGGCAGCTGCCTGGGGCAGTCCATCGCGGTGCCATATGGCAAATGGTACGAAGATATCAGTGACCCCACCCCCTACAAAGCCGACCATTACATCGCCCCGGTCAACGTGATGCTCAAAGCGGATACGGCTGGTTATTTGTCTTTAATTGAAAAACTGCTGACCTGAACCGGTCAGCAGTTTTCATTTTTCAAAATTTTCACCTAGCTGGGGTAGAAGGCAATGCTCTTGCTTTTCACCCGCTGGGTCATGCGCTCCAGGCGGCTGGAAATCTCCTTCTTAACCTTTAGCTTGTCAATGGTCTTTAACTCGCGCTTGTGCATCAGCAGCTTGCCATTGCAGATGACGGTATCGAACTGCGATGAATTGACCGAGAAGACCAGGTTGACCGCCGGGTTGAAGCAGGGGAAGTTTTGCAGCCCGTCCTGGCGGATGAGGGCGATATCAGCCAGTTTGCCGGGTTGAAGGTCGCCAATGGCATCCCCAAATCCGCTGACCTTCGCCCCGCCATGGAAAGCCATATCCAGCAGCTCACCCTGCGGCATGACCAACGCATCCTTCAAAATGGTGCGCTGGCCAAGCACCATCAGGCGCATTTGTTCAAGAATATCCAGGGTGTTATTGCTGGCAGCGCCGTCGCTGGCCAGGCCAACCGGGATGCCCTTCTTGAGGAACCTGACCACCGGCGTCAGGCCGACCCCGTGCTTCATATAGGTCTTGGGTGCCTGGGCGACACCAGCCGGGTAACGGCGGATGATCTCCAGATCCTCGTCGGTGGCAAAACTGGCATGACCCAGCAGGCTGGGATGGTCCAGCACACCCACCTGCTGCAGCAGTTTGATCGGTGTCATGCCATGGTCGCGCAGGCTGTTCTTGACCTGGTCGCTGGTTTCAGAAACATGGATATGGATGCCCACACCCAATTCACGCGCCCTGCCTGCCACCAGCCGTAAAAAGTCGGGCGTGGTGGTATAGGGGGCGTGCGGCCCCAGCCAGGCCAGGATGCGCCCATCAGCGCCGCCGTGCCATTTTTTAATGAACTCCACCGTGCGATTTAAACCCGCTTCACCCTGGTGGCCAAAGACCGCCCAGGCCAGGTTGGCACGCGTGCCGCTCTCCAGCACCGCCCGGGCTTCCTCGTCCATATAGAAGTAATGATCAGCCACCGTGGTCACACCGCATTCGATCATCTCCGCCAGGCCGAGCAGCATGCCCCAATAGACATCCTCCTCGGTCAGGTTGGATTCCATCGGCCAGATGTAATCGTTGAACCATTCCTCCACGGTCACATCCTCCACCAATCCGCGGAAGTACACCATGGGCGTGTGGGCATGCGTATTGATCAGCCCCGGCATGGCCAGCAGCCCCTTGGCATCGATCTTTTCAGCAGCCGGGTCAATCTTCTCGGAAGCGCTGGGGATGATCTTTTCAATCTTGTTTTTCTCAATGAGAATATCCTGCCCCCGTAATACCGAGGCGGATTTGTTCACCACCTGCAGGACATCGCAATTAATCAATGCCAGTGTGGTCATTCACACCTCCGCAATTATTTACCGCCCAGCAGGGCATCCGGGGTGAATGGAAAAGGCACAATATCGCGCACCAGTTTTTCGCCCATGTAGTTGCCCTGCGAGTCACCGCTGATCACCAGCCAGTCCAGCCCGAATTCCACCATCACCTGGCGGCATTGGGCACAGGGGTAGGCTTCCTTATGGCCAGGCCCGATGACCGCCATGGCTTCGAAGTCCTTCTCCCCTTCCGAAACGGCCTTCCAGATGGCCACCCGTTCCGCACAGACCGTGGCGCCATAGGAAACATTTTCAATGTTTCCGCCTCTATAGATCTTGCCGGACTTGGTCAGCACTGCCGCGCCAACGCGGAAGTTGGAATAAGGGCAGTGGGCAAATTTGGCACCCTCCACCGCCTCCTTCAACAGTTTTTCCTTCATCTCCTGAGCTATCATTTCTTCTCCTTTGTTTTTCAATAAAATAAAAGAATCTGGTTATCCTTGTGAATAACCAGACTCTTCATACGTTCAATAACTACCATCTCCCCGTTTCATCATTTTGTTCAACCAAATATTTCCATAACAAGGGTTATGTATCGGTTGAATTCTATCGCGCCTCCTTGTTATACGGGTTGCCAATATCCGCCGGTCCGCCCGTCCGCTTAATAAACACGGCAAGGATCAGAAGTGTCAGCAAATAAGGAAGTGCCATGAACAGTTCCCGCGGCAGAACTGTTTCCGGAACAGCAGTCTGGAGCGAGATTTGCAATGCATCCATGAAAGCAAAGAATAGACATGCAAAGAACACCGGCCTCGGTTTGGCATTGCCAAAGATAACAGCTGCCAGGGCGATGAAACCGCGCCCAGCCACCATGTTTTCTTGAAAAATGGAAGTCTGCGATATGGAAAGATATGCTCCACCTATTCCGTGCAGCATGGCGCCAGCCAGAGTGGCAAGATATCGCACTGTGATTGGATTGATACCCACCACTGCCAGCGCCTGTGGATTTTCACCCGCCGCACGCAGCCAGGTCCCCCAGGGAGTGCGATACAGGAAAAACCAGATAATTAATGGCAACAACAGGGCTGGGTAGAGAAGAATGGATTGATTATTTAAAATGGGTCCAAGAATGGGGATGCTTGCCAGAAAATCCGATTTAACCATTGGCAAGGTTGGGACCATGGGTGTATTACCACCGTGTTTAAAAATGATTTGCAGGATGAAACCAGAGAGGCCGGCAGCCAAAAGAAAGATGGCGAGACCGGCAATGGCCTGCACGCTTTTCAGTGTAATGGCGATGAAAGCAAAGATCAGCCCGATCAAGATCCCAACAACGGCAGCTAGCAATAAACCAATCCAGGGATTTCCGGAGAAGTATGAACCCAACGCACCCGCCAGGGCGCCCATGATCATAATGCCTTCAATGCCGATATTAAGCACACCGGCGCGCTCGTTGATCATCTCTCCCATACCCGCAAAGATGATGGAAATACCTGCCCTCAATGTGGAATAAATGAGAGCCAGGCTGAATACCGTTTTAAAGGTTTGAAGCCAGTCCATTATTTCTTCTCCTTTACGATGGTGTCAAAGTAATGTTCCCTGCCTTTAAAAACGCGGACATAACCCGATTCAATCATGTTCTTGCCGGCAATGAAAAGCACCACGATACCGTTAATCAACATCGCCAACTGCCGGGGTATCTCAGCATAAATTGCCATATCCATGATGCCGGTCTTCAGTGCACCAAACAAAGTCCCGGAAATGAGTACACCAAATGGATTCAATAAAGCCACCATGGCAACTGTGATGGCATCGTAACCATAACCAGGCGAGAACTGGTCCAGGAAGTGATGATGCATGCCAGCGATCTCCACTGCGCCAGCCAAACCGGCAATGGCGCCGCTCAGGAAGAACGAAAGCACCATTCTTTTCTCGACTGGTACGCCATGATATCGGGCGGCTTCCTTATTCTTGCCGACCGCGCGCATTTCATATCCCAATGTGGTCTTTTGCAGCAGCAGGTAAGCCAGGATTGAAACCAATATGGCTACAAATAGACCGGCATGCAATTTGGTTCCTTCCAGGATAACCGGTAGTTCAGCCGTTTTTTGTATGAAAGGCGTGGCAGGAACAATACCCTCCATTTTTATAACCCGCAGAACCAGGAAGTGAGTAAAGAAAAAAGCCGGATAATTCAACATGATGGTGCTGAGGATTTCATTGATGCCACGGTAGGCTTTCAACCAGGCGGCAATGAGTGCATACAGACCTCCGGCCAGGCATCCTGAAAGCAGCATGAGCGGTACATGAATGACAGCCGGCAGCTTGAAAGCCCACCCTACAATGGCGGAAGCCATGGCGCCCAATAATAATTGTCCTTCGATGCCGACGTTAAAAATTCCGGTTAGCGCACCAATCAAAAATGCCACACCGGCAATGGACAGGGGGATCATGCGGGTCAGTGTATCAGCCGTGCTATAGGTGGTGCCAAACGCACCGCGCATAAAATAATAAACGGCTGCAAAAGGATCACGATTGGTGGCTACCAACAACAGTCCAACAGCCACCAGTGAAAGCAGCACGGCTATCAATACCACAAAGAGCGTTTGCTGTTTTAGAAAGAAACTTCTAATTTTTTGCATAAGATTCACCTTGTTATGCGGGAATATGCTGGTAGGAACCGCCCAGCATCATCAAACCGAGTTTTTCCGCGGTCGTTTTATCCCGATCCACAATGGCAACGATCTTGCCCTTGTAGATCACGGCGATACGGGTTGAAAGGAGCAGGACTTCATCCAGGAACAAGGAAAAGAGAAGGACGGCCTTGCCGGCATCCCGCTGCTCAATCAATTGCTCATGTACAAAATCGGTCGAGGCAATATCCAGACCGCGGGTCGGTTGGGCGGCGATGATCATATCCGGCGCATGGAAAATTTCACGGGCAACGATGACTTTCTGCTGGTTGCCGCCGGACAAAAGCCTGGTTGAGAATTCGAGGGATGGAGTGCGAATGTCAAATTTTTTAACCAGTTGCGTGGCATTCCTTTTCACTTCAGACCAGTTCATGATGAATCCGTTCGAAAATGGTTTATGCAGCTGAAGTCCGAGTATCAGGTTTTCCCTCACATTAAAATCTTCCACCAATCCTTCCTTCAAACGGTCTTCAGGAATGGCGCCAATGCCGGCATCCCGCATTTTACGAACGGGCAGATGGTCAATCCTCTTATTATGCAATAGGATTTCACCACTGGTAATATGTTGAACACCAATCAGCGCTCTTACCAATTCCGATTGACCATTTCCATCCACACCGGCGATGCCCAGGATCTCTCCTGCGCGCACATCAAAAGTCACATCCGTTAATACAGGCCGGTGAAAGACATTATTGGCACATAGTTTTTTGACACCCAAAACTGTTTTGCCGATTTTCTTGGCAGGCGGTGCCGGGCGCAGGAATACATCCCGTCCGACCATCATGCGTGCCAATCCAACTTCATTCGTGTCTTTCTTATTAACCGTTTTCACCACACATCCATCACGCATGACCGTAATCTTGTCAGAAATGTCCATGATTTCATTCAGGTGATGAGAAATAAAAATGATCGTAATGCCATCTTTACGCAGGTGGCGGACGACACGGAACAAGTCTTCCGTCTCCTGGGGGGTTAAAAGTGCTGTTGGTTCGTCCAGGATTAGCAGCTTCACATTTCGGTAGAGAGCTTTCAAAATCTCCACCCTCTGACGTATACCGACAGAAATATTCTCAACTAAAACTCCCGGGGTTACAGCCAAACCATATTTATCCGATAATTCCTGGGTTTGTTCGTTTAATTTTTTAATATCCAGAAAGAATCTACCCTTGGTTGGTTCCAACCCCAGCATGACGTTTTCGGCAACGGTCATGGCCGGGATTAATTTAAAATGTTGGTGGATCATGCCGATGCCCAAATCCACCGCATCAGAAGGACTTTCGATCTGAACTTTTTTACCTTCCAGCGAGATGTCGCCATCATTGGCTTTATACAAGCCATACAAAATATTCATCAGGGTTGTTTTACCTGCCCCATTTTCCCCCACGATGGAATGGATCGTGCCTTTATCAACCGTCAAGTCAACGTGATTATTGGCCAGCACGTTTCCAAAGTTCTTGCAGATGTTACGCATTTCCAGAATAACAGCCATGATCACTCCTTGATTTTTGGAAGGCAGGCAGGAATCAGATCCCGCCTGCCATTCCAAGTTTTATTTGACCTTAGACAGACTTACATCGTCGGAGGAACAAATTTATCCAATTCTTCCTGAGTGCCGGGGACTTTAATCGTTCCGGCCTTGATCATATCAGCCAGTTTTGTAATCTTTGCCAGGAGTTCAGCAGGCACTTTGTCTTTGGTGAACTTCATTTCACTCATGCCAACGCCGCCAGCTTTCAAGTCACTGGTGACGATTCCAGCCTTGAAGGTACCATCAAAGGCAGCTTTCAGGGAATTGAAAACGCCAACTTCCACACGTTTTACCATGGAAGTCAACACACTGCCCTTGGCATAAGCATCCTGGTCGGTATCCACACCGATCGCCCAGAAACCGTTTTCCTTGGCGGCTTCAATGGTGCCCAGACCGCAAGCGCCAGCAGCGGCATAAATGACATCCGCACCCTGTTTGAACTGGGTCAGGCTGATTTCCTTGCCTTTGGCTATATCACTGAAACTGCCCGTGTAACCAGACAGAATCTTGATGGCTGGATTCATGGTCATGGCACCCGCATCATAACCAACTTCAAAGTTCTTGATCAGTGGACCTTCCATTCCGCCCAGGAAGCCAACGGTGCCGGTCTTGCTCATTCCAGCAGCCAATGCGCCTACCAGGAAACCGCCTTCATTTGCAGCAAAAAGCAGGTTCTGGACATTGGGAGCATCCACCACGCTGTCGACCAGGGCAAACTTGACATTCGGGAACTTGGGGGCAACTGCTTTCAAGGCATCCGTGAAGAGGTAGCCGCAGCCAACCACAAAGTTATACCCTTCAGTGGCAGCTTTGGTCAGGTTGGGTTCCAGGTCAGCCAATTCCTTGGATTCGAACAGGGTGATCTTGATCCCCAATTCTTTTTCACCTTTCTGCAGAGCTTCCCAGCACAGATCGGAAAAGCCCTTGGTATCCGGACTGGTGGCCAGGCCACCCAGGTCAGTAACCATAGCCGCTTTGAAGCCGGTGGCTGCAGCGGGCTTGGGAGCGCAGGCGCCCAAGGCAATGGCCAAGATGATCATCGAGGCCAATACGAAGAACAAACTTTTTTTCATTACATTTCTCCTTCAAATTTTAAATCAAACACACACTCGCCCGAAAAATATAACTTGATTCAATCACCTCCTTTGAATTGAATTCCAAATGAAAAACTCCATTATTTGGGAAGGATGTGGTCTGCCTTGCGCATGGTCTCCAGGATCTGATGCAGCACCCTTTCCTCATCTATTTTAGTCAATTTTTTCTCCCACATGAGCGCTTCCCCATCCACAAAAGTGGCAGTGACATCGCCGGCGGTGGCGGAGAAGATGAGATTGGACATCAACCTCCGCTCATCGATCAGGTGGGCAGCCATATAATCAATCACGGCAAAATCGGCTTTATAACCGGGTTTCAATTCGCCGACGGGTGTATTAAAGCCGATGCATTTTTTGCCATTGCGGGTCATCATTTCAAACACCACCTCGGCCGGGAACATGGCCGCATCCATCGTGCGCACCTTGCCCAGCAGGGAAACCAGGCGCGCTTCCTGCAGAATATCATAGGTGCCGCTGCTGGATTCGCCATCACAGCCGATGGCAATGTTCACCCCGCGTTTGAACAGGTCCGGCATGGGGGGCATGCCGTCGGTGATCTTGGTGTTCGTGGAGGGGCAGGTGACCACGCTGGCCTTGTATTCAGCGATGAGGTCCTTGTCATGTTCGCTCAACCAGATATCATGCACCAGCTGGCAATCCGGTCCCAGCACGCCGAAACGCTCAAGGGCTTCCACTTCGCTGCAGTTGAAGCGTTCGTATGAATTAGCCGTTTCGGTTTCGCCTTCGCAGCAATGGGTATGGATGCCCACCCCCAGCTCGTTAGCCAGTTCGCGCGAGCCGCGCATTAGTTCTTCGGTGCAGGCCGGCAGCCCCACCGGGCTGACCCGCACAGTGATGCGCCCGTCATGGCTATTGTGCCAATTCTTATGCAGATTGCGCATGGCTTCCAGCACCTGGGAGGTATTCATATCCGGGGGTGGGTTTTCGCCCTCCTGAAAATCGCCGTATGCCGAGCACACATCCGCGCGTAGGCCGCTGTCGGCAATGGCTTGGATGCAGATCTCGCCATGTTCACCGGCTGTGGCCATTTCTGCCACAGTAGTGGTACCTGAATGAATGACGGCCATGCAGGCCAATTGGGTGGCTTGGTAGACTTCATCCTCGGTGAGGTTGAAGTGGTGATTCATCACGGTCAGCCACTGGGTCAGGTGCAGGTTATCATAGATCCCCCGCCCAAAGGATTGAGCCAGGTGGGTATGGCAATCGAGAAAACCGGGCACAATTACTTGCCCTTTCAGGTCGTACACCTTTGCCCCCTGGGAAACGGCAAGTTCTTTTTCGCTGACCTGCTCAATCATACTGCCATCAATGAGTAAATGAACAGGTTTAACCGCATAGTCCGGCAGCCAGAAGGTCACGCCATTCTTGATGAGCGTCTTCATTCCGTATCCCTATTTTTTGCCATGATCCAGTTTATGCAATTTTACCGCAGTATCCAGCGAAATCATAATGGCATCCGAGATGCATTTCTTCATCTGTTCCTCGGTGGCATGCAGATCAGGCCTTTGGTGACTTCCGCCAGAACACAGGATGGTGCCGCCGCGCACCCCGCGCACCATGGTCAGTGGCAGCACGGTGCCGGATTCATTGGAAGTGATCAACACACCGGAATCGATCCAGGGTTTATCGCGCGCCAGGTAGTCAATTTCCGCAAAGGTGGATTCCGCGTAGAAAGCGTCATGACAGCGTTCATAACCGGCGAACACCTTGATGCCGCGCTCATCAGCCGATTTGAGCAGGAATTCCACCGTGTGAAAGTCCGCCACAGCCGGGTATTCCAACGGGAAATATTCACGTGAAGTACCATCGCCGCGCACTGCACCGGTGATGACCATGATGGCCGGGACCGGCAGCCAGGTCTGGATCATGCCGCCGGTGCCAATGCGGATGATGTTCTTGGCGCCCACCTTGATCAGTTCTTCAATGGCAATCGCCACCGCCGGGCAGCCAATGCCAGTGGAGGTCGTGCTGACCTTCACACCCTTGTAAGTTCCGGTGTAGGTGATGTACTGGCGTGAATGAGCGACCAATTTGGCGTCATCAAAATGATCGGCTATCACTTTCGCCCGGCTGACATCTCCCGGGATGAATACAGTTTCGCCCACATCCCCGGGTAGTAATTGAAGATGATGTTGTTTTTCCATTTTTTATTTTTTCTCCTCAGGAATGCTTAGGCCAAACCACGCTGATGCAGCAACTGGGCAGCCAGGATGGCCGCCTGGACCATTTTCAGGATGTTCTCTTCTTCATGAACTCGTTCATCATGATCTTCCAAAATCGAATATCCACTGGACAGGATGGTACCGGCACGGATGCCATGCATGCTGCTGATGACAAATATGGAAGAAGATTCATTATCCAATGCCAGCACGCCCATATCCACCCATGGCTGCAGGCGCTTGCGGTAATCACCAAAGGCCCAGGGAGATTCCAGGTAGAAGGCATCGTGAGTGCGGATGATACCCAGGTGATAGGGGATCTTCAGTTGCTCACAGGCATCCACCAGGGCGCGCACCACACGGTAGTCCGCCACCGCCGGGTACTCCATTGAGATGAATTCCTCGCTGGTATGCTCACCCCTCACCGCCCCGGTGGCAATGATCATATGCCCCGGTTTCAGGAACGGCTGCAAGGCGCCGCACGTCCCAATGCGAATGATGTTCTTCGCCCCAATGCGGATCAACTCCTCAACCGCGATCGAAGTCGGCGGGCAGCCCAGCCCCCCGCTGGTGCAGCTGATCGGCACCCCACCCTTTGTCCCGGTGTAGGTGACGTACTCACGCTTCTCCGCCATCTTGTGCGCTTCATCCATCAATCCGGCAAACACCTCCACCCGCCCCGGATCACCCGGGACCAGCACCGTCGGGGCGATATCCCCTGCTTTCATGTCAATATGGTGCTGCTTCTCTGCATGTATCGATTGTCCTGACATTTTGACTCCTTTTTTTTATACTTTTTCAGATGCAGTCAAATGCATCGTTTGCGAATTTTTTGGGTTTTTCACCGTTGCCAGCAAACCAGCCAGACTGATCAACCCCACCCCGCCCGCCAGCCAGAAATCAGAAAGATAACCCCATTTGTCGGCAATGAAACCGCCCAGAACCGGGATGATGCCGGAGATGGGTGAGAGAGCCATTTGGCTAACCGCGGTGTACATGGGGACCAGGTTGGGTGGGCTGAATTCGAAGATCAGGTTGAAATTGGATATTTGCAAACCGCTGATCATCACCCCGGCCAGTAGGAAGATCACATAATAGATGACCAGGCTGGGAGCGGTGGCGGCCAGGAAAGCCGCAATTGAACCGGCAATAACGGATATGACCACGATATTATAGAAACCCTTCTTATCCCCCAGCCAGCCCCACAATGGATTTAAGATTGTCTGAGAGAGAGTTAAAAGGATGGTGAACACACCCACCTGCGAACCAGCCAGTTTCAAGCTCTCCATGGCGGACAGAGTATAAAAAGGTGTGGCGATATCCAGCATCACCATCAATCCCCGCCAGAGTAGATAGCGCAGGAAATTGCCATCCGCCAGGATGGTCTTGCGGCTGCTGATCTTTTGAATGGCCTCCGTGGCATGACGGGTTGGCAGCGTTTCCCTCCAAAGCAGGATGGCTGTTAACGATACCAGCGAGGCAGCAAATGCAATGCCCGTGATCCACGGCATGGCCTGATAGTAAGGAAAGAGATCCAGAAGATACGAGAGCAGCCAACCGATGCCCAGCCCCAGCAAGCCGCCAAAGAAATTAGAAATGCCGAACAGAAGCCCGCGGCGGGTGGGGATGGACTTGCCGAGAAAATCCAGCCAGGCGGGCACATAAAATCCACTGGCAACATTCTGAACGATCAACGATAGAAAAAAGAATAGAACGACCAGTGGACTGGGAATGTTCAGGATCGGCTGCATGATGGTCAAAACCAGCAAACCCAATATGCCCAGGCGCTGGATGGAAGCCGCCAGGACCATGTATTTCTTGCGCTCGCCGGTTCCCTTGAGGAAGCGCGCCATGAAGATTTGCGGAAGGGCAAAACCGACTATGTGAATGGCCGGGATGAGCGCAATGAGGATGTTGGAATCAGTAAAATGTTTCAGATAGAAGGGCAGAACTGTATAGGGGGAAAGACCCATGAAAATGAAAAAGAACATCATGTTGTCTATCGTGAACCAGAAGAAGTTCCACTTGTAGTTTCTGGTTATTTCACGGTTGTAAGCGTCTGCCTTCATACGAAATTGCTCTTCTCCTTAATTATCTATTATTTCATCTGATCCAGGGTAACAGCCGCATCCAATGAGATGAGACTGATCAGGTCAATGGCTTTATTAAATTGTTCGTCAGGGATTTCCTCATCCGGCAGGAGGTGATGCCCGACCGGCACCAGGATGGTGCCCCCGCGGCACTTGCGCACGGTGGTGAGGGTGAAGAGGGTTGACGATTCGTTCTCGGTGCACAGCACATTGGATTCAATCCAGGGCTTGTCCCTTTCCAGGTAATCAATATTGGACAATTTGGATTCGGCGTAAAAACTATCATGCGCGCGGATGATGCCCACATGCGGATTGGCCTTGCGCTCGTCGGCGGCTTTGATCATCGCCTCCAGCATATGGAAATCCGCCACAGCCGGGTATTCCAGCGGGAAATATTCGCGTGAGGTGCCATCACCGCGCACGGCTGAGGTGGCAATGACCACATCACCGACATGCACATGCTTTTGCAGTGATCCGCAGGTACCGATGCGGATGAAATTCTTCGCTCCGACTTTGATCAGTTCCTCCACGGCAATGGCCAGTGCCGGGCAGCCGATACCGGTTGAGGTGACACTGACCTTGACACCCTTGTAGGTGCCAGTATATGTGATGTACTGGCGCGAATGCGCCACCATTTTGGCGTTATCAAAATGGCTGGCAACGATTTTAGCCCGACCTACGTCACCGGGGATGAATACTGTTTCGCCTACATCCCCGGGTAGTAATTGAATGTGATGTTGTTTTTCCATTTTTCTTTCTCCTTTTTTATGCCAGTCCACGCTGGTGCAGTAATTGAGCTGCCAGGATGGCCGCCTGAACCATTTTAAGGATATTGCCATCCCAATCGCAATCATCGGCGTTGGGGAAGTAAATGGGATTGCCGCTGGTCAGGATGGTGCCTGCACGGATGCCATGCATGCTGCTGATAACGAATATCGAAGAAGATTCGTTTTCCAATGCCAGCACACCCATGTCAATCCATGGCTGGATGCGACTTTTATAGTCCCCAATGGCCTGTGGTGATTCCATGTAATAAGCATCGTGGGTGCGGATGATACCCAGGTGATAGGGGATCTTCAGTTGCTCACAGGCATCCACCAGGGCGCGCACCACACGGTAGTCCGCCACCGCCGGGTACTCCATCGAGATGAATTCCTCGCTGGTATGCTCACCCCTCACCGCCCCGGTGGCAATGATCATATGCCCCGGTTTCAGGAACGGCTGCAAGGCGCCGCACGTCCCAATGCGAATGATGTTCTTCGCCCCAATGCGGATCAACTCCTCAACCGCGATCGAAGTCGGCGGGCAGCCCAGCCCCCCGCTGGTGCAGCTGATCGGCACCCCACCCTTTGTCCCGGTGTAGGTGACGTACTCACGCTTCTCCGCCATCTTGTGCGCTTCATCCATCAATCCGGCAAACACCTCCACCCGCCCCGGATCACCCGGGACCAGCACCGTCGGGGCGATATCCCCTGCTTTCATGTCAATATGGTGCTGCTTCTCTGCATGTATCGATTGTCCTGACATTGCTTACCTCACTTCAAATTTTTTTCTATCCATAAATACAAAATTCCCACAGGTGTAAAAACGCCCAGGGAATTTTTCCGCCAAACCAGGTTAACACGAGGTTAATCGGCTGGGGATTTTTCAGCCACGCCAAACAGCATGCCAGCGGTAAATTTTTGATGGGGGTTTGATGGAATTCCAGAAAGCGAGTGTCTGGTGGATGGAAGCTTGATGGAAAAAAGTTGATCTTTTCATTAAGCGGCTTACTTTGGAAATCCTTTCGCAAGAGGCAGGTTTTTCTATCCGTTCAAGCGATGGATTGATGTTACTTTATTTATCCAAGCACGTCAAGCTTTTCACCCTTCCCAATCTATATTTTCAAAAATATGGAAAATAAATTTAATTTTCGTTGGGAAACCTATTCCACTTTTATCTCCACCAGCCATTTTGCCCACACATCGCCATCCAATTGCGGAAAAACCGCCCTTAGCGGAAAGCCATGCAAGACCGGCACCGGCTGGTCCATCCATTGATAAGCCAGGAAACTGCGCTCATCCAGCGCGTCCTTGATGGGCACATAAGTCTGGTAGCCATCTGCACTGACCATGACAATGCGGGTGGCTGTTTTCTTCACACCGGCTTTTTCCAGTAAAGTCATGATAGGTACACCAGTCCAGGTGGTCGTATCTATGAAAACCCCGGGGCATACAAGGGTTGCTTTAACGGTCACCTTCGGCAGGCAGCGCAATTCTTCGTAATTCCACTGCATGGGTTGATCCACCAGTCCGATCACCTTGAGAGTGTAGGTGTTCAGGTCAACCTCAACCGGTTTACCGGTGACATGCAGCCCGGTAGCTTCATCCAGCTGGGTATAACCAGGGATGACTTCCGGCATGACCGGCACGCTGATGGGCGGCAGATTACAGGAGCTGGTAATGGAATAGGAAGGGCTTGAGCCAGCCCCCTCAGGTTTTGAAATACCCTTTCCGGTTTGACTGCCAGAAGGCAAGGCAGACACACAAGCGGAGAGGATGAATAAGAATGTAATTAGGATATATATTCTCTTCATTATCTTATTATATCCGGTTATTAAAACCATTCATGAAGAGTAATCAGTAAAACCTATTGTATTTGCCATTGAAAAATGCGATAATAATTCAGGCAAGGTGTTACTCACTACAATGTACCCCATCCAAGCCTAATCCTTTTTTGGAGGACTGCATGGGCAACCAATCTTATCGTATATTGGTGTGGGGTCTATTAATTCTGGTTTCAATTAGTTGCGTCACCATCAATATCGGGCAAAAACCTGCAGCTCCCGTTAACAGTAATGATTCAATCCAAATGACCGTCCAGGCGATTCAAGGCGGCTGGAACCAAGGCAACAATCCGACTGCCATTCCAACCTCCGGTAGCTTTGCTTCATCGAATAATTATTCCGCTACTCCAACCGGTGATAACTATGCTCCTCCGCCACCGCCACAGGATTCATCCTCGGCGAACCAGCCACAGCAAACCCCCTGCCTGTTATTGGGCAAGGTGCGTGATATCACCGTATCGGACGGATACCAGATGGACGCGGGCTCCACCGCCAACAAGACCTGGGAATTGACCAATGGCGGTTTCTGCAGTTGGGATGCCAATTTCCAAATCGTTGACGCGGGCGGCACTTTGCCAAAATCCGTACAAACCAAGGCCATCGGCAAATCGGTAGCTCCGGGCGGGACAGTGCAGATCACCGTTCCGGTGGTGGCACCAAGCCAGGCGGGTACGTATACCGCTTATTACAAGATGCGTTCTTCCAGTGGGTCCTCATTTGGCTCTGGCACGGATGCCAATTCCGCCTTCTGGGTGAAGATCATCGTTCCAGGACAACCCGTTCAACCGCCGCAGGATGGCCCTACTTCGCTGATACTAAATGTTTCTTATGTGAACAGTGTCCAAACTTTTACAAATAAACCATGCCCTTACAAGGTAACGCTAACTGCGGTTGTCACTCCCAACAAGAATATAAGTGAGATATTTTATTTCTATTGTTCCGAAACAAAAACCAAATACATCATCATTGGTCAGGGCAATATGACTGCCAATCAGCCCAGTACGATCAGCTCCACCATAACCCTGGAGAATTCAGCCAAGCGAACCTTTCTGCTTTGCAATGATACAGTGCAGAGATGCTACAGCCCTGGAATTTCAGTTAATCTTGCCTGCCAGCAAAAGTTCGCCATCACTGCATTGCAATGGAGCAAAAGCAAATACACCACGTACAGCAATACCAGCTCTTTCTCAGTGTACCCTTCTCTTTCCATCACATCCAATGCTGCCGGAAGCATAGACTATAAGATTGGCACAACCGGCTCTTCATTATCCTTATGCACCTCCAGAGTATGGCAAGGCCGTGTTCAATTCACATCCGCCCAAACCCAGCTTGTCGGCAACACCAGTGGATTAAATTTTCTAGGCCCCTGCTCCGGTCAAATCTACTTCTACGCCAAATTCCCTGATGGCACTGAAAGAACCTGGTATGTACCGCTGGAAGCCATTAAAAATTGATGACCCGACCTGCCACTGGGTTCACTGTTTTCCATAGTTTTTCATAGATTAAGTAACCACAGGGATATTTATTAGCAATCTTAGAGTGGTTATAAGAAACTGCTCAGGCAAATTGATGGTATCCCTTGATCGGTTTTGGATTAAAGGTAAAATCACCAATTGACTCAGCCTGTTGAAATTCACTCAAAAATTTTTTCAGATATCGGTCTTATTTTTGGCTGTCTGGAATACGGACTCGCCCGATCTTTCATATCAATTGTTTCTTTCTCTTTCACATCTGGCGCTTTTAATAGGTGAGTTGAAAGCTTATCAACCCATCGCTGTGAACTCCAGATTATTCAATTACCAATAACGTGGGAGGTACAATCAGGATCGTTGGGGAGTAGAAATACAACTGGAAATCCTGAGATAGTATAGTTTTTCAACCTCGTCTGATTGCGCGCTGATCAATTGTTGGCACAATCATACAAGGCAATGGGCACATTGTTTTGCCCGGGCATGCCCGGCCCGCCTGCCGGCCCCATGCCGCCCGGTGTTCCGCCGGTGCCATCCGGGTTGCCAAAGTTGGAGGTCTGAGCGTTGAATCGGTTTTCTCTGCGGCAATAGCTGACCACCCAATTTTGTATTTCACTCTGGCGCTGGTTGTTTCCACCCGCAGCAAAGTAGATGAAGCGCAGTCGCCCGGATTCCACCAGGTATTCCAAGTCCTCGGCGGTTACCACCGCATCGGATCCATTGAAACCACCCATGTACAACACTGGTCTGCCGGTCGCCAGGACGTAATCCGCACCTTGCATGGAACTGGGAACGGCCATCAAATATTCCATTTCCTGCGTATTGGCTTGCAAGAAACGCAACAGGGCTTGATTAACCTGCAGTCCACCGCGGTTCTGTAATTCGCGGGTGGTGCCATTAAACGCGGCCGGCAGGGATTGGTTAACGCTGGAATACTGCATGGTCCATACCGACCACAGCAGCGGAGTGATCAGCAACGCCGTGGTGACCAAGACCACAGCGCATATCTGCAAAACATGCTTTTTAATCAAGGTGGAAATCAATACCGCGATCCCGCCCACCCCGGCGACCGTCCACATCCAGGGCAGCCAGGAAAGGTCCGCCAGGCAACTTTTGGCAATGTTCCATTGCAGTGCAAGCGTCCCAACCGTTAGCAAAACCAACATTAATGCACCAAGCCATTTTTTCTTCTGCAAGAATTTCCATAAGTCATTTAATCCAATACCGGCCAGGGCAGCCATGGGCGCGCCCATCATGGCCAGGTAATACTCATGGAAAAAGCTAGCAACGCTAAAGAACACTCCTGCGGTGAGCAGCCAGCCGCCCCATAATACGACTGCCTGCCGCCTTTCATCCAGCGGCCAGGTGATTTTGCCAATCACCAGCAAAGCAAGCAAGCCCAGCAACGTCACTGGCAGCAGCCAGCTGGCTTCCTTGCTCAACGGTCCGAGCATTAGGCGCAAGGCACCCGGCTGGCCAAAATTCATCATGCCGCCACCCGGCCGATTGACCCCGCCGGCATTCATGGTTGGATTAACAGGATTCAACTGCCCGGGATTGCCATCCAGCCGCGGGAGCGGCTGTATTGGATTTGGCTGGTTGGTCAAATTCCCAATATTTGCAGGGCGGGTAAGCGGACCACCGCGATTGCGTCCCATGCCGAACAGACGTGACAGACCATTGTAGCCGATGGCCAGCGTCCATTCGGAATTATCACTGCTGCTACCCACATAAGGGCGCTGGTCAGCCGGCACCAGGTCCACAATGGTTATCCAGCTGAGCGAGATGGCAACCAGAAGAATACCAGCCAGAGCCAGTTTGAGAATTTTTTTTCCGATTTTCTCCCTGGCGCCCAGAAAATACAGCAAAATGAATGCCGGCAGGGGCAAAAATGCCTGCAGCATCTTGATGTTAAAGCCAATGCCCACCAGGGCTGCCCCTAGCAGCAAATAGCGCATACGGCAGGTTTCGGCCGCTTTGATCCAAGCCCAGGCCGCCAGCAACAGGGTGAGGATTAGGAGGGAATCGATGGTGTTGTTGCGGTCCGTGGCCACCACCACCGGGGTGACAGCCAATGCCAGTCCGGCCAGCAAGCCGGCAGCCGTGCCAAATGACCGGTGTACCAGGTGAAATACCAGCAAAACCGAGAGCAGCCCGGCAAAAATCTCCGGCAGCACCACTGCAAAGCCATTGACTCCCAAAAAATAGGCGGAGACAGCCTGAATCCAAAACCCGACCGGGGGTTTATCCACCGATACCGAGCCGCCCGGTTCCGCCGCAACGAAGAAAAAATTGTGCCATGATTGCAGCATGGACTTGACAGTGGCGGTGTAGTAATGGTTGCCATAACCGATGGAGTCCAGGTTGCTGAAACGCAACCAGGCCGCCAGCAGGACAATCAGGATGATGCCAACGATGGCAAGAACCTTCTCATTTTTCCATTTTGAGGCGGGAAGATTCACATGATTCAAAATTCAGATCTCCTAATTTATCTCAAACTGACCGATAGGTTGAATGTCAATAATTGCATTAACAAAATACTATACCTGATTACCTCTTGAATAAAGAGACCCCAGTCAATCCCATCCGTTGTTGTAATCATATCCAAATATGACTGGCGTCATGTTCAAAGCTTAATCAGATTTGGGTTCATTTTCTTGCTTATCGCTGGTTTCAGTGTAATTAATGCCCATTCAACATGGCTAAACCCGGATGGTTTTTCATTTATACTTTGAAGCGAAATCACATAAGGGAATATCATGTCACCTGTTACTATCTTAACTGACAGTAGCGCCTACCTGCCGCATGAATTAATTGCAAAATACCCCATCCGCGTCGTTCCGTTGACCCTGAACTGGGAGGGCGAAACCTACCGCGATGGAATTGACATTCAAGCCGGCGAGTTCTACCAGCGCCTTTCCAAATCCAGGACATTGCCGACCACCAGCCAGGTTTCAACGGGCGAGATGCTGACCAACGTCAACGAACTGCTCTCCGCAGGGCAGGATGTACTCATCCTGCCCATCTCCAGCAGCATTTCCAGCACCTACCAGAGCACCCTGGGAGTCATGAGCGAATTCCCCTCAAAACGCGTGGACTTGCTGGATACCAGGCTGGTTTCAATGGCTTTGGGTTTCCAGGTATTGACTGCTGCCCGGGCGGCGGCCAATGGTTCCTCGCTGGCTGAATGCGAGCAGGCTGCCCGGCGCGCCTATGGACAGATCGGCGTGTATTTCATCGTGGATACGCTGAAGTATCTGGCTGCCGGTGGGCGCATCAATACCGCCAAGCGCCTGCTGGGAACCGCCCTGAACATCAAGCCCATCCTGGCCATCCTGGATGGCAAGATCGAACTGGTCAGCAGCGTGCGCACGCGCCGGAAAGCGATGGATGCCATGCTGGACCTGGTGGAAAAAGGCATTGGCGGACGTTCGCCGGTGCGCATCTCGGTTTTTCACGCCATGGCTGAGGAACTTGCCATCGAATTGATGGACATAGTCAAACAGCGCTTTTTACCCATTGAGTTGATATTGGCTGAGGTCAGCCCGGTGATCGGTGCGCATGTTGGACCGGGTACCATCGCCATCGCTTACCAGGCAGGATGATCTTCTAATCAATCGTCTGCCAGAGGAAACCAACATTCCGTTTTCCGAGGATGTGGTCGTCAAAAACCAGTTTACCTGATTCGCCTGCCAATCCGGCACACACATGCAGAGGTAAAAGGTGTTCCTCGCGTGGATGGCAATAACGGGCAGAAGGCGCGTTTTCCCAATCAACTAAGCGCTTTTCAATTTCATTGGAGGATAATGTTCCGGCACAGGTTTCAATCAACCATTGCTGGAAAGCATCATTTTCATGGTCGGGCGAGTTTGCTTTTTGCCAATTAAATGCACTCATATTGTGAAACGAGAAACCTGACCCAATAACCAACACGTTTTCGGTTTGCAAGGCGCGCAATGCTTTACCCAGGTTGATATGGTGTGCAGCATTCAATCTTCTTATTAAAGAAAGCTGAATGCAAGGAATATCAGCATCGGGATACATCATCTTTAGCGGGATGAACACCCCATGGTCAAATCCGCGCTGGGGATCTATCTGGGCTGGAACACCGTTTTTGCTCAATAGATCAGCCAACTTTCCCGCTAAAGCAGGTTCACCGGGTGCTGGGTATTGGATGGCATATGCCTCATCCGGAAAGCCGTAATAATCATAAAACATGGGCGGATTTTTTGCCCCCAAAAGGGTTGCTCTGGATTCTTCCCAATGAGCACTAATAACAATAATTGCATCCGGTTTATTTAATTGGTCCGGTAAACGCGCGAGAAAATCAATCATTGATTTATGGCTGGGGTCACCCAGGATCGGCAGGGGACCGCCGCCATGACCGAAGTAAACCACTTGAATTCTCTTTTCTTGTGAGGATTTCATACATCCATCCTTTTATTAATTGATTATTGTTCTCAACCCCATTTTATGGTAATCTTAATTTAGAATATTCATACCGAAAAGGTGTGAAAGGAGTAAATCAAATGGGTGAAGTAGGCAAGAAAGATAAAGGAAAAAGAGAAGAAAGGAAGAAATCCAAGCTGACCATCAAGGAGAAGCGAAAATTGAAACACGAGAAGAAATCCGGTACTTCTTCAACCCCCATTTTTCCATCCAATTAAAGCAACAGGGAATAAGTATCGGAAATCCAAAATTCGTAAACAAAACCAAAAATCCCCGCATCTTTTTACAAGCGGGGATTTTTATTTTTTAATCAGGTGATTATTTTCAGGTGCTGCGGGATTTGCATTTTTTCATAAACCATGCAGCCAATCAAAGGTTCCCTGAAGGTCAGTGCTCTTGAAAACCAATGAACCGGCAATCACGCCATCCACCCCGGCAGCACGCAGCCGCGGCACAGTCTGCTCGCGGATACCCCCATCCGCAAAGACTTTGGTTGTAACCTTACTTCCATATTTCAAGATCAATTCTTTCATCAGCCGCACGCGGTCATAAATGAATTCGGACGGCTGGACGCCCTTGATGCCCATCGGCGTGCCCATCAGCAGCACCAGGTCGATCAACTCCAGGTAAGGTGCAATGGTCTCCAGCGGCACATCCAGTCCCAAGACGATTCCAGCGGCAATTCCCTTTCGGCGGATGGCATCCAGGGCAGCAGGCACAATGGGCCCGTTTTCGGCATGTATGCTGATCAAATTCGCGCCTGCCTCGGCAAAATCAGCAATATGGTTCAATGGATTGTCCGTCATCAGATGCACATGAAAAGGGCGGGCAGTCAACGGGCGCAGGGCTTTAACGAGGTCGGCATAAAAGAGCAGGCCGGGCACAAAATGGGCGTCTGATACATCGATGTGATACATATCCGCCCAGGCATCCATGCGCTTGATCTCCTCGGCAAAACGGGTGGGGTCGGCCGACCATAAAGATACCTCAATGAGAAGCCTGGATTTTGGTAATTGCTGCCAAATATTTTTTTTGTTTGTAATCATATGAATTACTATTTTATTAGGAATCGCGATAATACGCTCATTAATAAACCCACAATTTCTTCGATTACCCTTTAACGGAATATCATATTGATTTTTTATTAATACACGGTCTATACATTTTTAGATTTCTTTCTTCTTATCCATTTTTCCAATTCAATTAGGGCATAAGCTGCCAGACACACTCCAATGACATCCAACCAGAGAAGGAATAGCATGGGTACCTCAGAGCAAAACTTGATGATTTTCGACTTATAAAAAAAAGTTGGAGGAATTCAAAAAACGGTTAGATGGTTTTAATTGATAAATGATGTGACCAACAGCAGTACTGTGATCAAGCTTATGGCAATCGTTAAAACCACCCCGGCGATATTTTGAAAACGGGTGTTGACCATTTTCCCCATCAGGCGGGGATTGTTCACCAACTTAAGGACAATCACCAGCAGGACCGGAAGGAAAATTGCGTTCAGCGTTTGCGAGAGCCACATCACCGAAAAGAGCGGCAGCCCGGGGATGAGGATGATCAGGGCGCTTACGAATATGACTGCCATAAAAATGGCGTAATAGACCGGCGCCTCGCGGTACTTTTTATCCAGCCCGCGTTCCCAGCCGAAGGCTTCGCACAACGAATAAGATGTTGCTAGTGGAAGTACCGAACCGGCTAGCACCGATGCGCCCAGCAAACCGGCCGCAAAAAGTGCCTTTGCACCAGCCCCTGCAAATGGCACCAGGGCAATCGCCGCTTCTTCGGCTGATTCCACACGGACGCCGTTGGCAAACAAGGTGGCGGCGGTGGCGATGATGATAAAGGCAGAGACCACATTTCCCCAGGCGGAACCGATGACCACATCCAGTCGGGTATATTTATAGTCTTTGATACCCACTCCCTTATCCGCTACCGAGGATTGAATATAACAAATCCCCCAGGGTGTGATGGTGGTGCCCACCGTGGCCAATACCACCAGCAGGAACATGGGCGAGCTCTCAAAGGTGGGAACCAGGGCATCCTTGATCACCTCGCCCCAGTCCGGTTTACCCATGACGGCGGAGGCGATATAGCTGAGGGAGAACAAACTCAGCACCAATAGAAACTTTTCAACGGTAAAGTAAGAACCGGCAATGACTATCAGGATCAATAAAATGGCTGCCAGGGGAACCGCAATGTAGCGGCTGATGCCAAACAATTCCGCGCCGGCAGCAATGCCGGCAAACTGCCCGACTGTGGTGCCGAGGTTGGCAATCAGCAGGCAGACCATGGAAAAGAGAGTCACGCGCACACCAAAGTTTTCACGGATCAGGTCAGAGGTACCCTTGCCAGTCACTGACCCCATACGGGCAGCCATTTCCGCCACCACCACCTCACCAAAGGTGACCACCAAGATAATCCACAACATGCTATAGCCATAATTCGAACCAACCAGTGAATAGGTGGCGATACCGGAGGCATCATTATCCGCACTGGCGGTGATCAAGCCAGGCCCGAGGATGGCCAGGAAAAACATCACCCGCCGGAAAAGAGATCGAAAGAATTGTTTAATCTTCACCAGGCACCTCGCGACCGCTCTTTATTCACCACCCATATTTTTTACCCTCACGGCGGAGGAATCGGGCGGGTGGAATTTCAATCCAAATTCTTTATATTCATGCTGTTCTTTAATTATATTCCCGAACCATCTCACAAATCTGGCATATCTGGTTCCTAAAAATCGTTCAGGAATTAATCCACCCCGAAGAAAATTGCGCGCAGGGTGACGAAGACGAAATACAAAAGGGTGAGATAGATGGCGGTCTTTTTGCCTGCATCTCCCTTGTTGAACCACAAGATAACCCACAACAACGCACCGGTTAACGCCTCCCACGGCAGGTCCCACTGCACCAGCGCAGCCGGCACCCAGTAGGTGGAGATCAATGCCCCGCCGCCGATGGCAACCAGCGGGTTGGTGATATTGCTGCCCACCAGGGTACCCAGTGGAATGCCGCTGTCGCCATTACGCATACCGGATAAAGCCGTTGTAAGTTCCGGAAGAGCGGAAGCTATCCCCAGGGTGATCACCCCCAGCATGGACCCACCCAGCCCGGTGCGCGCTACGACCACTTCGGTGATCTGTAATGTGAACATCGCGCTGAGAATGGTGGCTGCAATAGCCAGCAGGGCAACACCCAAATACTGCCAGGCTTCTTTGCCATTGCGAGGGGTGTTCTCAGGCGCTTCACCATCCTCTGAAAAACCATTTTCTTCCGCCTTGTAGTATTTTTTCTCATCGTAATACAAAAATATTGTATAGAGGAAAAAGGTGCCAAAGAGGATGGCCCCGTCCAGGCGTGAATAGGTGCCATCCACACCCAGGATGATGCACATCAGGGTGGTGCCGATCATGGGAATCATGCTCTTCCAAAGAAAATACTTCTTAAAATGAAGGGTACCAGCAATAAAAATGACCATGCCCAAAATCAGTGTCTGCTGGATGACATCTGAACCAATGTTGGCGCCCAATACGATGGCAGAACTGACCCGGTAATCCAGCACGCCGCTGAGGATGCCCACCGAGGCGGTGTAATGTGAAGCTATCTCGGGGATACTGGTGGCCAGCGAGACCACCGTCACACCCACAAACGTGGTGGAAAGCCGGAAATAGTTGGCCAAACCGGTGAACTTGACCACGGCAATGTTGGCACTGATGACCAGCACCGCAGTGGAGAGCAACCCGGCGATAACAAGGACCCAGATGTTTGTCAGATATGATGCCATGATGATACCTTTCTATAAAAAAGAGCCGCATAAGAGTGCGGCTCTGAATAACAAATTGAACTGACTCTTACAGTTTATACCTCAACACGCTGATGCCCACCCAAACTGGAAGGATCATCCAGGACGTGCTTTTGAATATTGCGATACAGTTTTTCCAATTCCATGATTGCAACAGCAGGGTAGTATAGTCTCGTTATTCACAGCCGTCAATCATTTCCAAAGAATATTAACAAGAATGCTGTCAAATTTAATTCAAGATATTCAAAATTAAGGACTTAAATGGCAGGAAAAATGATAACGATGCTGTCACCACCCACCATCACGCTTCACATTCATTAAAACTGAAAACGCATCAGGAAGATAGAGAAGTGGTATAAGATAATCACATCTAATCAATGAGAAAGGAGATATATATGAATTCCGCCATAAAAAAAGCAGCTATCATTCAAACGCTTTCTCCCCGCCAATGGATTAAATTGATCTTGGTGTATGCCATCTTCCTCATCATCTTGCTGACTTTAGGGAATGATTTTCTCTGGTGGCAGGCATGGATTTATTCCCTGCTGGTCTTTTCAGCCGGCATCGGTGGACGCTGGTGGGCTGAAGCGCGTCATCCGGGAATTCTGGTGGAAAGAACCAGTTTCATTGGTTCGGCAAATGTTAAATCCTGGGATAAAATCCTGGCTCCCTTAATGGCACTCAGCATTGCCTATCCTTTGGTCATCGTGGCTGCCCTTGACCATCATTATGGATGGTCGGCCAATTTCCCAACCTGGCTGACTGTTGCCGGCCTGTTCCTTGTTTTTATCGGGTATGCATTTGCCACCTGGGCGCTGGCTGAGAACCGCTTTTTTGCCGGTGTGGTGCGCATCCAAACCGAGCGCGGCCACACAGTCTGCGATACAGGACCGTACCGCATCGTACGCCATCCCGGTTATGCAGGGAATGCCTTAGCCTTGCCTGGCATGGTGCTGGCTTTAAGTTCGGTCTGGACTTTGATTCCAGCAGCTTTTGCACTGATCATCATCATTTTGAGAACATTGATGGAAGATAAAACATTACAGGCGGAACTGCCGGGCTACCGCGAGTATGCCCAGCGGGTGCGCTTTCGCTTGTTCCCTGGTATTTATTAATCTGCCATTTCCTTTCAAAATCTGTCCGCCATGAAATCTGTTTTTTTTGATGAAGGAACCGTTATTTAATCTTTAATCTCAATCATCACTTCATTGTGTTTAACAAACCAAGGGGTGAAGGGCGGGTCATAACCGGCAATGACCGGTTCACCCGCTGCCTGATAATCATGCGCATTGATCCAATCGCGCAGCTGGTCAATCCGCCTGGAGAAATTCCTTTGATTGAATTGTCCGGGGAAACGAATGATCGCCATGCTTCTATCTGAATGCTGTCTAAATGAAATGGATTTATTTTAAGGTTCAGGCAGCGTTTCCATGGTAAATTGCTTGGGCATGGTAAATGCCACCGTGTAATCTGTCTCCCCGATAACGGTCACCGTGGTTGTCATGTCGATTTTTTGCGAATCCTGGGCAGCTGTGATAGGAGAAGTCATGCTGATCTTTTGTTTGGCGAGGTTATTGCCAAAAATAAAATTTACCGGCGGGCTGAAACCGCGGTTGACTGCATCGTTGTAATCCTCTGCGGATACCTGAACTTCCGCTGTAATAAACGGTTCATATTTTCGTATCTCAAAGGGTTTATCTTCAAGAACCAGATGATAGTGAGGGGTTTCAATTGACATATTGAAATCTTATCCCATACTACCAGTGCTACATATTAACAAGTTGTTTGAATAGGATTCAACCCAGCCAAGGGAATGATCATGCACTTGTTAAAATCAAATATTCTTCTTTTAGAAAGCCAAAAGGTGATAATGGTAAAGTTAAAAAAATAAGAGTCGTAATGAGGACGGATACAAAATGAAGACAATTGGAAAGTGGCTGGCAAGAATTTTGCTTGTGATCCTCGCGTTACTAACACTCATCGCCGCGGTTGTGGCAATGGTATTCACGCTGCTGGACAAGACCAATGGTTCAATAGAATCCTCAGGCGTACGGCGCACTTACCTGTTGCACGTGTCAGATAATCTTGATTTTACCAAACCGGTGCCACTCGTCATCAGCCTGCACGGGTTTGCCGAATGGCCAGCCCACCAGATGCAGATCAGCGGCTGGAATGACCTGGCGGATGAGCAGGGCTTTATCGTCGTCTACCCATCTGGCACTGGCTTCCCCAAGCGATGGAAGGCGGGTGGACAACCGGATGGTTCAGCGGATAAATGGCAGGATGTTACCTTTATTTCCGATTTGATCGATGAGCTGGAAAAGCAATTCGATATTGACCCAGCACGCATCTATGCCAATGGGCTCTCCAATGGCGGCGGGATGGCCCACCTGCTTGGCTGTACATTATCGGACCGCATCGCTGCGGTAGGAAGCGTGGCAGGTGCTTTCGTCTTTCCGCTGGAGGACTGCCATCCTGCCAGGCCAGTGCCGATGATTGCCTTTCATGGCACGGTGGATCCGATCGTACCTTACCTGGGTGGTCCTACCCGAGACTTCATCTTCCCGTCCATTCCTCAATGGATGGCAGATCGCGCAATCATGAATGAATGCAATGCATCACCCACTCAATTGCCTGCCAATGGTGAAGCGAGCGGCGTTCGCTATTCCGGCTGTAGCCAAGGTGCAGATGTGGTTTTTTATTCCATCCAAAGCGGCGGGCATTCCTGGCCGGGCGGCGAACCCCTGCCGGAATGGATCGTCGGTTATACCACCAAGGATATCCAGGCCACCAAAACTATGTGGGAGTTCTTCCAGAAATTTTCGCTGAACGATAAAAACAAGTGACCTGGGGGACATTTTTGGGTTTAACATGATTTGTGAAAGATATTTTCAGATAATTCATCCAAGATATCTGATTTATAATAATTTTTTTGACGGATAGAACTATAAAGAGCATAGTTAAATGACGAAATCATTAAATGGAAAGCAAAACAAGACATCGTTGAAACCACTGACTGCCGACTCGGTGATGGAGTTATGGTCGCGCACCTACAACACCAAGGGCAAGCCGGACTGGTCACACATTTTTCCCTATTACCACAAAAACATCATCTTCCAGGATATCATCCAGAAGGTGGAGGGGAAAAAAGCCTTCATTGAGATGTGCAACCGGCTGACCGAACGCTGCGAGCAATTACAAATGGATATTTCCGCCATTGCCCACCAGCCGCCGGTCATCTTCATGGAATGGAAGATGACTATGATCTTTGGCAAAACGCCCAGCACACCCATCTTCGGCTGTACCAAGCTGACCCTGGATGAGGATGGTCTGATCATCCGCCAGCGGGATTATTACGACCTGTGGGGGGATATCTTCCAGAACGTGCCGGTCATGCGCAGTCTTTATCCAAAATTCATGCACAAGCTGTTCGGATAAACCCATGCAACTACCCGAAGAACTGCAATTCATCACCAACAGCAGGATGCCGCAAAAGTCCACCGACGCCCGTCTGGATGGAAAAGTGTGTGTCATCACCGGGGCAACCTCCGGCATCGGATATGAGACAGCCAAGCGCCTTGCTGCGGGTGGCGCGCAACTGGTTTTGGTATGCAGGAACAAGGAAAAAGCTGCCAGGGTTCAGCAGGAAATAGAGCAGACGTATCACAATAAAGTGGAAATCATCCTAGCTGATTTTGAAAAACTGGCGGAAGTCAGCCGTGCTGCTGGTGAGATCGCCAGCCGATATCCCAAGGTTCACCTGCTCATCAATAATGCCGGCATTCACAATACCGGGCGCAAATTGACAGCGGACGGCAATGAGATGGTCTTCCAGGTTAATCACCTGGCTGCCTTCCTGTTGACTAATAAATTAATTGACAACCTCAAAAAGGCGGCGCCATCACGCATAATCGATATCAGTTCGGAAGCACACCGCTTTGGCGGTTTGAACCCCACTGACCTCACCTGGTCAAAACGCCCCTACATTGCCCTGCGCGCATACGGCGCCGCCAATATTGCCAAGATCCTCACCGCCCAGGTTTTTGCCGGGCAGCTGGCTGGCAGCGACGTGACCATCAATGTGATGCATCCGGGCGAGGTGCGCACCAATATCGGTATGAACAATCATTTCTTCTACCGCCTTTACAACCGTTACATTCTCTGGTGGTTTCTTAAGGATGCAAACCTGGCCGCCAATGACATTTATTACCTGGCAGCCGCCCCCGAACTGGCAACAGTGTCCGGTAAGTTCTTCAATCAAACCATTGAAGAAAAACCCGCCAGCTATGTGATCAATGATGACAAACGGCAAAAAATCTGGGATCTCAGCCAGGAACTAATCCAACCCTATGAAGGGAATCACTCATGACCTATGATGCCATTATTGTCGGTGCCGGCGTCGCCGGCCTGACCGCTGCGGCTTATTTGAGCAAATACGGGCGGCGGGTTTTACTGTGTGAAAAGGAAGCCCAATGCGGCGGCCTGGTCACCTCCTTCCAGCGCAACGGTTTCACCTTCGACGGCGGCATCCGCGCCCTGGAGGATTCGGGGGTGCTCTTCACCATGCTGCGCCAGCTCGGCCTTGAAATTGAATTCGTCAAGAATCGCGTTTCGCTCGGCATCGAGGACCGCGTGTTTGAAATCACGTCTAGTGAGAGCGTGGATGAATATGGAAAGCTGCTGACCCATCTATACCCCGACTCAAAAAAAGAAATTGTCGCTATCATCAATGACCTGCGCCTGATCATGCACTACATGGACATCCAGTATGGTATTGACAACCCGCTCTTTCTGGATCCGGTCAAAGATCGTGATTATTTTATGAAAAAAGTGTTCCCCTGGATGATCAGGTATGCATTAAATGTGCGCAAGGTGATGTCCAAGAATAAACCGGTCATCCCCTACCTGCGGCAGTTCACTACCAACCAGGCCTTGCTGGATATAATCAGCCAGCATTTCTTTACCGAAACGCCCGCATTTTTTGCCCTCAGCTATTTCCGGCTTTTCCAGGATTATTACTACCCCAAATCCGGCACAGGTGCCTTCACCCGCAAACTGGTGGAATTCATCCAGCAAAACGGCGGCGAGATTCGCACCAACACCCAGGTTGCCTCTGTTAATTTGGCTCAAAATAATGTGACGACAAGCGAAGGAGAGGTCCTGACATTCCGGCAGCTGCTGTGGGCGGCTGATCAGAAGAGCCTGTATAAAATTATTGACATGGAAAGTCTGAGCGACCTCAAACTACAGCTAGCGATCAATGATAGAAAAGCGCTCATCGCGGATAAGGTTGGCAATGACTCGGTTTTTACCCTGTACCTCATGGTCAACCTGGACAAAAGCTATTTCGAGAAGGTCGCCACCGGCCACTTTTTCTATACCCCCAGCCGCACCGGGCAATCCGTCGCGGGGGCAATACCAAACCACGGGACCCGGCAGGAGATTTCAGCCTGGCTTGACCGCTACCTGCCCCTTACCACTTATGAGATCGCCATACCGGTATTGCGCGATGAGTCCCTTGCCCCTGCAGGCAAAACCGGGTTGATCATCAGTTTGCTATTTGATTACCAACTGACCAAAACCATCCAGGAGCAGGGTTGGGAACACGAATTCCGTGAACAGGTTTCCAAAACCATTGTACATACACTGGACAGCTCCATTTATCCAGGTCTGGCCGCGGCGGTCATGGACAGCTTCACCTTCACCCCGCTGACCATGCAAAAGGTGACCGGCAATACCGACGGCGCCATCACTGGCTGGTCCTTCACCAACCAGCCCATGCCGGCTGAGAGCCGCATGCCCAGCATCGCCAACTCGGTCAACACACCCATCCCGAACATCACCCAGGCCGGCCAGTGGACCTACAGCCCGGCTGGTTTTCCGGTCTCCCTCATCACCGGCAAACTGGCAGCTGATAAGATCAACAAGCTCTTGCGGAAACGAGCAAATAAATAACAATCGTCCTTTGGTGATTGTTTTCCGCCATTTGGTATTCATTTTTTATCGTCAATGATTTATTTTGATTTCCTGCATATCCCCTGCAGGCATTTCCTCAATTTTGATAGCCTAAAAAGTTACATATCCATGAATCATCTAATGTGATGTGATATTTAATAGAGTACTAAGAACATACAGGCAGGCATAAACAAACCACAATACAGGCATGATCCTAATTAAAGGCCACCAGTAAAACATGATCGGCGCCAGGTAAAGTGCCACATAGGGAATCATGATACGTGTGACTAATGGTTTTCTCCAAGCGATTTGCTTAACATAATCGATGTAATAACCATAGATGGCAAACACCAAAAATAAGAACCCGCCCAGCCAGTAATACCACGCTCTGCCACCCAGCATTAGAATGATGCTGATGATCACACCGGGAATGCATAATGCATAAATTACCCAGCCGTACTTGAGTGTATAACTCTCAAAAAAACGCTTGCGCATTGCAAAATGAATGATCAATGCCAGCTGAAGGAAGAAAGCCCATCCAACAAACAAACTATCAAGGTTATTCAATCCAAACATCATATCCTCCATCTATACCTGTTGATAATTTTATCGATTTCCGGTGGTTAGATCATCAATCATGTTCTTAATATTGTAATTGCCTTTAATAAACCGCTAGTTCATTGCCTCACTGCCTAGCGGTTTGCTTTGCATAGATTTGGCTTCAATTAATAGTTATTAAAATAAAAACCACCTTTCCAGGTGGTTCTAGTAGCGGGGCTTGGATTCGAACCAAGGACCTCCGGGTTATGAGCCCGACGAGCTACCACTGCTCTACCCCGCAATGGATTACTATCATACCATCCCAAACGCTTCCCGTCAAGAAAAGCGGATATACTTTCACCCACTCTTAATAAATGAGGCGATCATGCTTGACTTGCTGAAGTTGAAATGCAAACCTCCCGTGGAAGGGGAGAAATGTCTGTCCGAAGAGGAGATCCAAAAATATCTAAGCTTGGTGCCAGGATGGACAGTGATCGAGAACGAAGGAGAGAAGGGTATCGGCAAGCGTTTTACCTTTGATGACTTCGCCGGTCCGCTTGAATTTGCCACCCGGTTGGGAGCAGCTGCGGAAGAGGAAAACCACCACCCTTCCATCTTCTTTGGTTGGGGGCGGGCGCTGCTTTCCTGGCGCACGCACAAGGTGAAAGGCCTTTCACTTAATGATTTCATCATGGCTGCCAATACAGATGAGATCTTTGCCCAATTAAAGAAATAGACTGACTTATTGAATTTTACATAAGCGGGTGTGAATAGCTTATGTATAATACTCTTTAATGAATTCCCCCGCCCTGCCACGCTTTGCCGTATTGCAGCTTTCCGGCTGCGCCGGCTGCGAGGTCTCGCTGCTGAACGCCAGGAATGGGTGGAGCACTTTGACCTGGTGTACATGCCGCTGGTGGTCACCGCCTACGATGTGCCGCGAGTGGATGTGCTGCTCATCAGCGGCGGGGTGCGCTCCGATGAGGACCTGTACAACCTGCGCCGGGCGGTGAAAAGCGCCAAAAAGGTGGTGGCGGTGGGCACCTGCGCCATCTCCGGCGGGGTGGCCAACCTGGGCAACCGCGATGAGGTGCGCGAACTTTTCATGTCACAGAATGAACGCCGCCACCTGCCGCGCCTGCTGCCCAAAAGCCAGCCGGTGGATGACTTTGTCGAATGTGGACCTTTATCTGCCCGGCTGCCCGCCCACCCCGGAACTTTTCATGGCCGCCCTGCTCGAACCCGCCGGATTTCACGGCCTCCAAGACCGTCTGCCAGGAATGCGGGCGCAAAAAATTGAAGGACATGAGCCCCAAACACCTACCGGGTTTCCAGACGCGGTGAGGTGCTCCCCGATATCTGCCTGATCAACCAGGGCTACCTGTGCGTGGGTTCCTCCACGCGCGGCGGCTGCCGCGCGCTGTGCACCCGCCCCGGCCACCCCTGCGTGGGCTGCCGCGGACCATCGGACCTGCTGATCGAAAAGGATTCGCAGGCCTGGCTGGAAAGCATCCAGCGCGTGTTTGCAGCCATGACCGATATCCCGCTGATGAGCTGCACGAAGCGCTGCTCTCCCCGCAGCTGGCCTTATTCCTGTTCCAATTTTCGGATTATGCCGCACCCGGCAAGCCGCCGCGCCCCAAGGAGAAGGTGCTCTAATGACCACCCTCACCTTCCCGCTCAGCCGCATTGAAGGCCACGCGCGCGTTGAGATCGAGGTGCGCGAAGGGCAAGGTGCATTTCCACGCGCTTTCAGGCCATGGAGAAGCGCGGCTTCAATCTGATGGTGCAGGGCGTGCCGGCCGAACAGATGCCGGTCATCGTGCCGCGCATCTGCGGGGTGTGCTCCACCGCCCACCATGTGGCGGCGGTCAAGGCGCTGGAGGATGCCTACGGCGTCACACCGCCCACCGCTGGCGGACGACGCATCCGCGAACTGCTGCTGCTGGGGCAGATGATCCAGAACCAGGCCACTTCGCTGTTCATCTTCACCATGCCCGACCGGCTGGGCGTGGACAGCATCTTCCATGTCAGCGAAGAGGAAGCCAGCACGCGACTCCCAGTTCAGCATCGCCCGGCGCGCGCTGCAGATCCGCCAGCTGGGCACCGACCTGATCACCCTGGCCGGCGGGCAGTTCATCCACCCGGTCAAGGCCGTGGTGGGCGGCGATCAGCAGCGGCATCGACGCCGCAGAAGCTGCTGAATTCCATGACGGCAGACTGCTGGAGGCTGCTGCCCGCCGCCTGCGAGCTGGTGGAGTTCTACTGGGAGATTTCCATGCGCATGAACGAACGCATCGGCACCTGGGGCGATGACCAGCCGGCCTACTACATCACCTCCACCGAGCGCGACATGCCCGCGACTATGACTCAGCGACCGATCCGCGTGATGACCCCGCGCGGGCGTGTGCTGCCGAGACCTTCTCCGCCCGCGCATTTCCGCGAACTACCTGACCTTTGAGGAAACCGATTACTCCTATGCCGGGCGCACCTCCTACCAGGGCGAGGTGATGCGCGCCAATTCGCTGGCGCGCGCCAACATGACCCGCCGCATGGGCACCCCACTGGCGGACGATTACCTGCAGCCGGTCTGCGCGCGAGTTTGGCCACCCGGCCCACCCCATCCTGCTGTTTGACCTGTGCCGCGGCATCGAGCTGGTCTATGCCATTGAGCGCGCCATCGAAATGCTGCTGGAAGCGCCGCTGGACAATGAAGACCCGCACGTGCCCTACACGCCGCGCGACGGCGAGGGCTAGGGGCTGGTGGAAGCGCCGCGCGGGCCGCTCATCCATCACTATGTCATCGAAAACGGCATGATCGCGCAGGGCGAGTTCATCATCCCCACCGTGCACAACATGCTGGCCATCGAGCGCGCCCTGCGGGTGGCCGCGGAGCGCTACATCACCGCCGACAGCGTCAACCTGGAACTGGAACGCGCCGTCGGGCGGGTGGTGCGCGCCTTTGACCCCTGCATCGCCTGCGCGACACATTAGGGGTTTTTTCAAGATATATAATTACTTATATTATTTCCAAAGGAGATTTCAATGGACTATTACTACAACTACGACATTTCGCCTGAATTGATCTTCATCCCGCTTGTCTTTTCGCTGGCCATTGCCGCCTTTTATGTGTTTTGCATGTGGAAACTTTTTGTCAAGGCTGGCAAACCGGGTTGGGCGGCGCTCATCCCCATCTACAACACCCTGGTCATGCTGGAAATACTTGGCAGGGAATGGTTCTGGATCCTGCTGATGCTCATCCCGGGCGTCAACCTGGTAATCGCGGTGGTGATGATGCTTGACCTGGCCAAGGTATTCGGCAAGGACACCGCCTTCGGCTGCCTGCTGCTGCTCTTTCCGTGGATCATGATGCCCATCCTGGCTCTGGGGGACGCCAAGTACCTGGGGCCCATCGCTGCCCAACCGCCCGCCACCACACCGCCGCCATCAGCGCCGACTAAATAAGTCCTATATTTTCATTCAGCAAAAAGCCAGGTTATCGAGCACTTGGCTTTTTCTTTTTTGGTTGGGAAAAGTGCTTGTTTTATTCACAACCCGATGATCTTCACCAGTACATGCTTGCGTCTGCGCCCATCGAACTCGCCGTAAAAGATCTGCTCCCAGGTGCCAAAATCCAGCTTGCCACTGGTGACCGCCACCACCACCTCGCGTCCCATGATGGTGCGTTTGAGGTGTGCATCGCCATTATCTTCGCCGGTGTTATTGTGCCGGTAGAGGGACAGGGGTTCATGGGGTGCCAGTTGCTCCAGCCAGCGCTCAAAATCGGCATGCAGCCCGCTCTCGTCGTCATTGATGAACACGCTGGCGGTGATGTTCATGGCGTTCACCAGGCACAGCCCCTCGCGGATGCCGCTCTCGCGCAGGCATTCCTCCACCTGTGGGGTGATGTTGACAAATCCGCGCCGTCCGGGCAGGTTGAACCATAGTTCCTTGCGGTAAGATTTCATGCTCATTTCCGAATATTTTAATTTTTAAAATATGAACTTTTTGTAAATTTTCACGTATTAATTATGCTATGATATGTTTGACCATTATACTCAAGGAGGTTGCATGGTGAATTTTGAATCGGATGACAAGCTGAATGCGTTGCGCTCCGCCAGCGCCAAAGCCAGCCTGTCACAAAAGACCAACCAGGATATCATCAACGCCGCCTACAAGGTGGCCGAGCAGCTGAAACTGAAGGGAGGCCCGTGGCCGCTGCTGCGCGCCGCCGGATGGGGCGACCTGGCTGAAAAGCGCGGGGAGAAATACAAAGGTCCAGCCCTTGAAGATATTGAGGGGCTGACTCCCGAACAAAAAGTTGCCTTTAGAACCATTTTAGGTATTTAATTGAAGTGAATCATATATAAGGAGAAAAAAATGAGCATAATCGATGATTTATTGAACAAACTGAAAAAACCCACCAGCCAAACAACGACCAGCCAGACGCAACCAAAAGTGACTGGTGTGGCGGGGGCAGGCAGCGTGGGCGCCAGACCGACTGCCACACCGTCCATTTTCACCTCGGATGTCAGCAAACAAAAAGAGGCCCTGGCCAAGAAGACCAACCAGGACATCGTCAATGCCGCCTACAAGGTGGCTGACCAGCTGAAGCTCAAGGGCGGCCCCTGGCCGCTGCTGCGTTCCGCCGGCTGGGGTCGCCTGACCGAGAAGCGCGGTGACCTTTACAAGGGACCTTTCATTGATGATATTGAAGCCCTCACCCCTGAGGTGAAGGAAGCGCTGAAGAAAATCCTGGGATTGTAAATTAAATCATAGCCAATAAAAAGGCGCCTGACCGGCGCCTTTTTTTGTTTTTCCAATTGATTTTGATCCTGAAAATTTCAGGACTGTAATTCTGTTCGAATCGGTATTCCCTCTTTAAACATTTTATAGATCGGGCAGGCATGCGCGATGCGCAGCAATTTTTCCTTCTCCGCATCTGTCAGTTGGCCGAGAAATTTCATCTGCTCGATCACCTCTTCGGTATAAGCGCCCGTCTGCTCACAGGTATCGCTGTCCTTGCGGTAATTACGGTTGTAAAAAAGTTCTATCTCCACCCCTTCCAATGGCATGCGGTGATGTTCAGCATAGGTATTGAGCACAATGGCGGTACAGGAGCCCAGGCTGGCCAGCATCATGCTGTATGGGTTCAACTGATGTACCTGTACGGCTTCCTGCAAGGTTCCCTTTCCTTCTTCTGTTTCATGTTCTGCCCAAAATTGCGTGCGAAAATCTGCATCCTGCCGGACGATGACATGCTCAGCCATTTTTTCACCTCATCTGATTTAAATTCATTGTAGGGTGTATGGAGGGAACAAGCCATTAACAATCTGTTAGAACAAAAATCCCCGCGTTTTCTTCAAGCGGGGATTTGTATTCATTTCCGTCTTTCAGGTTTGGTTACTCGTTATAAAACCTGTTTACAGCGTAGATTTTTCTTGATTGATCATAGATCCTGATTCCAATCTGTGGCCGATATTTCAGTATTTCGGGAATATTAAGGGTGAGATTGATAATACCGCCAGCTGCGCTGTTGAACACTCCAATATCGATCCAACCCGTGTTGCGGAAAGCGTTCGGTCCATCCGCCATTTGAGTGGTGTATGTTCGATTTGCGGGATAATTTTGAAGGCGAATGTTCACCGATTTTCCTTTTACTACCGAGACGATGTCAAAACGCGGCATGCCTTCTTCGATACCCTTCCAGGTGGAGGTGGGTGTTGGATAGTACGGGTAGTATGGATAGTAATAACCCGGGTAGGTGATCGAGCCAACCGTAGCAGTCGTATTATAGAAATAGTCAAAGGCAAAATAGGGACTGGTGGGGCTTTCCAGGCGGATGGAAATGATCTGCTGGCCATACAACTCCGGTGGAATGCGGAAGGTGGCCAGGAAGCTTCCGCCAGTTCCGGTCGTTAACCGGCTGACGAGGATACCACCTATCCCCAACGTACCACTCAAACCCATTGTGACGTTATAAGTTTCATTTGCTGGGAAATTATGGGTTAGGACGGTGACGGACTGATTCTGTACCACGCTGATGATATCAATGGTGGAAATCACCCTTAATGGCGATGCGCTGACCGGGATGACCAGCACTGCCAGCATGGCAACTGCCAGAAGAATACTAAATTTTCTTTTCATGCTGCCTCCTTTATATATCTAAACCTATAGTAGCACTTTTTGTGCCAATTCACATTGAATTAATTTAGAACTTTATCTTTAATTATAGCCATTTCCTTCATAAAAAACACTGGTTATTCCATAAATTAGACCTTGCCTGTTTCTTGCAAATTTACCCGTATGGACTATAATTAATGCATCATTATGAAAGCCATTATCTTCGGGGATGCAGTTTGTAGCTGATTTGCAAGACATTTGAAGCGCGCACAAGGCAGGAGTGTGCAAGTTTTTTTGGGAGCGCGCCGCAGGAAATAAAAAAGGAGAGTGTTTGCAAAAGATGTTGAACTTACGAGATCTGGTTCGTCCCAATACAGTAGCAGTGGATGTGGAAGTGAAGGACTGGCAGGAAGCCATCCTGACCGCCGGGCAGTTGATGTTCAAGGATGGCGCGGTGGAAGAGCGCTTCGGTCAGGCGATGGTGCGGGTGGCCAAGGAATTCGGTCCGTATATTGTGGTCGCCCCCGGCATTGCCCTGCCGCACGCCCGCCCCGAGGACGGGGTGATCAAAGCCACCATTGCCGTGCTGCGCCTCAAGACACCGGTCAACTTTGGCAACAAGGATAACGACCCGGTCTACCTGGTGGTCGCCTTGGCTGCGGTGGACCATAACCAGCACATCCAGGGTCTGCGCGAACTGGCTTCCGTACTGGGGGATGAGGAAAACATCAAAAAGATTAAAGCCAGCCAGACCATCCAGGAATTATTGGACATTTTCTGGAGCAAATCCAGCGCAACCGGTGCTTGACAACTGTGTTAAAATTTAAGTGGATTTGTTCGTTTTATTCTCAGGTAACCTGCCCGTTACCAAATATCTTTCAAGAAAGGAGAAAACACTATGCCAGAAAAGAAAGCCGCAAAGAAAGTGGTTGGCATGACGGAAGGTATGATGGCGCTCGTCTTCTTCGCTGTCGCTTTCGTCCTTGGCCTCTTGGCTCAATAAATTCAGATTCAAATTCAGATCGTCAAAACTTCGTGTTAAGGAGTTAGGTTTGATTAAAATCGGATGTGTCTGTGGTATGGGTTTGGGTAGCGGGCTGTTGGTTAAAATGGGGGTCGACAATGTATTGAAAGCGGCCGGGTATAAAGAAGGCACTTGGCAGTGTGAGGTGATGGACACCAGTACTGCCCGCCAGACAGGTATCAACATTTATGTCACCACCAGTGAATTTTCTCGTAATCTGATGGATACTGGCGCCGAAGTGGTCGAGGTGAAGAACCTCTTCAACGAAAAAGAAATCGCAGAAAAGCTTGTCCCGGTCTATAAAAAAGTCGTTAAAAATCATAAGGAGTAATTCAAAATGATGGCAATTCTTGATGCTTTAAAGGCAATTCTTTCCAATGCCTCAGTTCTCGTCGGTTTAATTGCTCTCGTGGGTTTGCTCGCTCTCAAGAAACCCTTCGAAGCTGTCGTCTCCGGCACCCTCAAAACCATTATCGGTTTCATTATTATTGGTGGCGGTGCTGGTATCGTCGTCAACACGGTTGTCCCCCTGGGTGACCTGTTCAACAAAGTGCTGGACATCCCCAATGCCGGTCTGCCCGTCAATGAAGTCTTCGTGGGCGTTATCAAAAAGATCCCGTATTGGCTCCCCTGATCGCCTGGGTCTTCCTCTTCGCTTTCATCCTTAACATCCTCATCGCCCGCTTCACCCCTTGGAAGTACATCTTCCTGACCGGTCATCACACCCTGTTCGCCGCGGTCCTGACCGTGGGTATGTTATCCATGATCCCGATGTTCGCTGCCAACACCGTATCTATTGGTCGCTGTTTCAGCCCTGATCACCGGCGTCATGATGGTGCTCTTCCCCGCCATG
Organism: uncultured Chloroflexia bacterium; assembly: GCA_963802275.1. Classification (GTDB taxonomy): domain Bacteria; phylum Chloroflexota; class Anaerolineae; order Anaerolineales; family Anaerolineaceae; genus CAZMZW01. Next base: position 1,207,380 of record CAWDIB010000004.1, read on the forward strand.
TCCGCCCCCTTCACCGAGAAGGTCATCGGCTCCAAGGACTTCGTCATGGGTCACTTTGGCACCATCTCCTATGCTGGCGCTGGTTTCTTGGGCCAGTTCGTTGGCAAGCCCGAGCATTCAGCTGAGAAGATTAAATTCCCGGCATGGATCGGCTTCATGCGCGAACCCCTGGTGGCCATGGGCTTCGTCATGCTCATCATCTTCGTCCTGGTCAGCCTGATTGGTCTTGGGCAAGGGCGTCGATGTCGACTGCCATCTTGGGTCGCCCTGGTGGCTGCAGCAGCTTCGTGTTAGCCCTGACCTTCGCCGGCGGTATCGGCGTCATCCTCCTGGGTGTGCGCACCGTGCTGGCTGAGATCGTGCCCGCTTTCCGCGGTATTTCCACCAAGATCGTCCCGCAAGCCGTACCCGCTTTGGACTGCCCGGTGGTCTTCCCCTATGCTCCGAATGCGCTGCTGATCGGCTACCTGACCTCCATCGTTGGTGGTTTGGTGGCCATGTTCATCCAGATCGCTGGGGCGGCAAGTTCGGCGCAGTCATCCTGCCCTCCATGATCATTCACTTCTTCGTGGGTGGCACTGCCGGCATTTATGGCAATGCGACCGGTGGTTGGAAGGGTGCCGTGCTGGGTGGTTTCCTCAATGGTTTGTTCTTCACCTTCCTGGCTGGCTTCACCTATACCGCTCTGGCTGGTTTGAACCCCGCTTGGGCTGGCAGCTCCTTCGGTGACACCGACTTCGGTTTCGTCGGCTCCGTGCTGGCCTTCGTCAGCAAGATGCTGCGTGGTGGCTAAGTCCATCTCGTTAGGAAGTAAGTAGCACGTCAAGAGGCGGCTCACAGCCGCCTCTTCTGTTTATAATAGGTCTTATAATTAGTCATTAATGTTCAATTATATTGAAGAGAGCAAATATGGCTAAAAAAGAGGAAAAGGCAGAAAAATTAACCGGAAGACCATTTTCAGCTCATTGAATTTGGTGATAAGATCCTCAGTGTCAGCGCCGCAGCTTCTGCTGGACAGAAGAAATGGGCGCAGAAGGAAACGTGGAGATTATTGTGGATCATAAGACCAGCAAAAAGACTGCTACCTGTAAAACCTGCGGCAAAAAGCCCTCACCTGGGGCGGGGAAGAATAGTACGAATCGCCTTCAAAATAAAAAAATTCGTCTTGTGCAGACGAATTTTTTGTTTAAAGTAAGTTTTATAAAGAAATCTAACTCATCATTTTTTCAGCCACTTTATCGTTATCTTCCATGAAGATGACCGTGAAGATATGACCCAAAATGATGGCCACATCCTCAATGATACCGGTCCAGTTGGAGGGGGCGTGCACACACACATCCACCATATCCTTCATCTTGCCGCCCATGCGCCCGGTAAAACCGATGGTGGTTAATCCCATTTCCTTGGCGGCTTCAAGCGCTTTGATGACATTCGGGCTGTTGCCGCTGGTGCTCATGGCAATGACCACATCACCCGGGTTGGCATAGGAGCGCAACTGACCCTCAAAGACAGTTTCATAGCCATAATCATTTCCGTAAGCCGTCATGGTTGCTGTATTTTCGTTCAGGGACAGAATGCGAAAATCCGGTTCGCTGTTCATGCGGCAGTTCTTGATCAGGTCATTGACGATATGCGAAGTGTTGGAGGCACTGCCGCCGTTGCCAAATAAAAAGATCATTTTTTTGTTTCTGCGTGCCTCGCGTAAAATATCAATGGTCTTTTGGACTGGTTCACGCGGGAGTTGCACCAGGGTTTCCCCCAGCCGGGTAAGATAATTATCAACGATCATGCGGTCTGAAGCCATTTGAATACTCCTGAATAATATATTGCCTAATCATAACCAAGATTATGGTTTTGTCAATTGACTTATTTTATCTTCATTATCCACAATTATTTATCAAATCTTTATCAGAATCACAGTGAATTAAACAGAATCCCCTTTGATAAAAAACCGCCTCTTTGCTTGAGGCGGTTATGGTTCTTTATTTTGCGGGTACGCGTTTCCGGTTCTTCAGTACCTGTACATCCATATACTTGCGGATATCAGTTTGGTCGAGGCGCAGCATCAGGTAGAAGGAAACTGCCAGGCCAAGCAACCCGCTGATGCCAAATGGCAGGTTGACCTGTCCCTGCTTGTTGATCACAGTTGAAAGCAGCATCATCAGGCGTACAATCACGTTCATTCCATTCAGAAAAATGGCAAAGGTCAATGCCCGCTGGCTGCCGCGCCAAACGATGGCACCCAACAGGATGATCAGTGCCGCAACAACACCCATCACTGCTGTCCCTTGCGTATAAAAATCCGGCGGGAAAGCCAGCAAGCCAATGAGTGGTAAAAAGATGAAAAAGAGCAATTTGTGTGTGGTTGACATGATCTTTATCTCACTTTTTCTTACCGCCGCCCAGGTAGGCTTCCACAACCATGGGGTTCTTCATTAATTTTTTCGCATCCCCTTCCAGTATGACCTTGCCGGTTTCTAATACATAAGCTCGGTTGGCGATCGATAGCGCCATTTGCGCATTTTGCTCGACCAGAAGGATGCTGGTGCCCTGTTTGTTGATTGACTGGATGATCTCAAAGATGGATTCCACCAATACAGGCGCCAGACCCATGGAAGGTTCATCCAGCAGAATCAGCTTGGGATTGGCCATCAGCCCGCGCCCGATAGCCAGCATTTGCTGCTCACCACCGGAAAGTGTGCCGCCCTGCTGGTTGCGGCGTTCCTTCAGCCGCGGAAACTGTTTAAACATCCGAATCAATATTCTTCTGAAACTGCACTTTGTCCTTTTGGGAATAGGCGCCCATCTCGAGGTTTTCAGATACTGTCAAAGTGCCAAAGATCTTTCGTCCTTCCGGCACCTGGACTATTCCTTTGGTAACAATCACTTCGGCCGGGGTCATGCTGATATCCTCGTCCTGGAAGGTGACTTTTCCATCCGTAACGCGCAGCAAACCTGAAATCGTATTCAGCGTGGTGCTTTTGCCTGCGCCATTCGCGCCGATCAAGGCAACGATTTCACCCTTTTCCAATGAAAAGGTCAATCCGCGCAAGGCATGGATGGCGCCGTAATGAACATTGATGTTTTCTACTTGTAGCATCATTGCTTAACACTTCCTTAGATAATCCTTTGGATAAAGCCGCCGCACCCAGACCCAGATAGGCTTCAATCACTTTTTTATCACATTGGACTTCCTGGGGCGTGCCGCGGCAGATCACTTCGCCAAAATCCATCACCGTAATGTATTCGCAGATGCCCATCACCACCCGCATTTGATGTTCGATCAACAACACGGTCAGGTTGAATCTCTCGCGGATGAAATGGATCAGGTCCATCAATTCAATGGACTTCCTGCGGATTCATGCCCGCCGCCGGTTCATCCAGCAGCAACAGGCGCGGGGTGGAAGCCAATGCACGGGCAATCTCAAGGCGGCGCTGTTCACCATAAGGCAGATTCTTGGCGATCTCCCCTTGATGATCCTGCAGCCCAAAAATGGATAAAAAGTCCTGGGCTTTTTCGGTCAGTTCTTTTTCCTTCTGGTTGAAGTTGGCAGTGTGAAAAAGAGAGTCCTTGAGGTCGTAACCGGCATGCGGATGGTAGGCAATGCGTACATTGTCCAAAACGGTCAGATTCGGGAAAAGGCGGATATTTTGAAAGGTGCGTGCAATACCCATTTGGTTGATGACAAACGGCTCCAAGCCATTGATAACTCTGTTCGTGAAAAACACATCACCCAGGTTGGCTCATAAATGCCGGTAATGACATTAAAAATCGTGGTCTTGCCCGAACCGTTCGGCCCGATCAGCCCGTTGAGGCTGTTGGGCTGAATGCACGAGATCCACCTTGTTGACCGCTTTCAGACCGCCAAAGTGCCTGGATAGTTGTTTCAGTTCAAGGACCGGCGGCTTTGCCTTTTTTTGAGACTTGCCTGGTTTTTGATTAACGGCTGTCGTATTCATCTTGCTGACTTCTCCGCAAGAGTAGGATTTAATTAGCTGTCTTTTTTCTTCTTCAGTGGCGGAAGAATATTCTGCAAAAACGGAATTTCATAATTGCCAAACAATCCGTCCGGCTTGAGCAGCATCATCACCAGCAGCATGACCGGATAGACCACAAAGCGCCAGGTTTCAAATCCCTCTGGCAGAACAAGGCGCAGCAGCACCTTCCAGCACCAACGCCCAGCTAAAAGAAGCCGCCACCGTCCCGGAAATGCTGCCCAATCCGCCAAAGACAACAATGATCAACGGGTCAAATGATCTGATGAAGTTGAAGTTATCTGGGATGCAGAAAACCATTAATGTGCGCATATAGACCACCTGCCAAACCGGCAAACAGGCTGCCAATGACAAATGTTAATGTTTTGTAATTGGCCACATCAATACCCATGGCCGTGGCGGCAGTTTCATCCTCGCGAATGGAAACAATGGCACGTCCATAAGATGAATGCAATAGATTACGCACTAACGACAATGCTAAAGAAAAGGAAGATAAAATACCCAAGAACCAGGTGGTGATCTTGGGAATGCCGATCATCCCGCGCGCACCTTTCATTTCCTCAAAGCCAAACATGGTATCGGAGTTATCCAGCAGCACTTTGACAATGATGGTGAAACCCAGTGTGGCGATACCAAAATAGTCCGAGCCTAGGGTAAGGATGGGCAAGCCAATAAGGAAACTGATCTCGGCAGCAATCACTCCACCCAGCAAAACAGCAAACAGGAAGACAATATTCAATGCAATTTCTTTCGGGAGAGCTGCAGTAATACAGCATCGGTGAGGACTGAATCAAAGTACCTATCCGAATTGCAATCAGGTATGGCAGCCAGAAATACAGCCATCAGATACAAGGCAAAAGCCGATAGGGTATCCAATCCGTTCAATTTACTGACCATGCGCATCACTAACAGAATTGCCACACCAACCAACAGAGCCAATGCAAGTATAACTGTCAGACCCAGCGCGCTATTGCAGTTGTGTCCAGCGGTAGGTAATATCAGCAGCTGTATAAGCGCCAATGGCATAAAAGCCAAACTGTCCCAGGGAAAACTGGCCATTGAAACCATAGATCAGGTTCAAGCCAATGCTGACAATGGCCATCACACCCGCCAGGCGAATGAATGGTACTCCAGAAAGTCATTCAGGGTTCCCAGGCTGATTAGAACCTGAACAACTGCAAAAATGACGATCGGCGCCAACGATGAAAGAAATGGTGCGAAAATCGAATTTACCGGTCTTCATAGTGATTCTAAACCTTCTCCCGTGTGAGTTCACCCATGATGCCTTTCGGACGGACCAACAAAACCAGGATCAGTATACTGAAGGCAATGGCATCGCGCATGGGCGTGGAAATATAAGCCGCCGCCATTGTTTCTGCCTGACCCATGATCAATGCCCCAATGAAAGCGCCGGGGATGCTGCCAATGCCACCCAGTACTGCTGCGACAAAGGCTTTTAGACCCGGCGTGATGCCCATGGCAAAATAAACCGATGGAAAGGCGATTGCATACAGCATTCCAGCAGCACCAGCCAGGGCAGCACCAATCACGAATGTGATTGAGATAACCGCATCCACATTGATGCCCATCAAACGTGGCGGTTGGTTTGTCAAATGCCACTGCTCGCATGGCTTTGCCGATTTTTGTTCGCCTGACAATAAATTGAAGCAGGAAAAGCAAGAAGAATGAACTCAATACAATAATAACAAAGATATTGGAAAAAATAATGGCATTGTCTGGAGGCGCCATCCCCTTCTGCAGCGGTTCGAATGGCACCGCCGCCGATAAACCAGGTTTGACATCAAACGGGCGTTTGTAGGTGATATAGTTGGGGGTAAAAACAAAATTTAAGGCACCGAAATATTCAAGAAAAAACGAAATGCCAATTGCGGTGATCAATGCTGAAATGCGCGGGGCATTGCGTAGCGGTTTGTAAGCGATCCGTTCAATTGTGAAAGCCAGCAATGCACAAATTGCCATGGAAACGATAACGACCGTTATGGTACCAATCACCAGCGATAACAAGCCGGGAATTTCGGGAATAAGCTGACTAAACCAAAGGTGCAGATTGAAACGGGCAATGGCATAATAACTGACGAAAGCGCCCACCATGAATACATCGCCATGGGCAAAGTTGATCAGGCGCACAATGCCATAAACCATGGTATAGCCCAAGTGCAATCAGGGCATAAACAAAACCCAACTGCAAGCCATTGATCACCTGCTGAATGAAACAGGGAAGGATTTTCAAGCAATGACTGATCCAAGTTTAATAAACAGCAATAATTCCTAGATAAAATAATGAAAGATTTCCCCAAGGCAGTTACTTTTGAATGAATCCAATTGACGAATAGGATTTTTTTTCTCTTGAAGTACCATTAGGATGATCCTGCTTTCTGATGTGGATTTTTAAGGGGCAATCATAGACAGATTGCCCCTGATTTCAAACATTCTATCTAACTATTACGGTGCAACGGATAGCCACGAATACAATCTTGTCCATCTTTCACCTGCAGAACAACGGCGGATTTGATCGGGTTGTGAATTGCATCAAAGGTGACTTTACCGGAAACAGCTTCCACTGAACTGCAGCCATTGCATCCTCGACCGTTGCGGGATCATCGCACCAGCTTTCTCAATCGACTCGAGCAAGCAGCAGGTTGGTGGCATCATACGCCAGGGTAGCCAAGGCATCCGGGACTGCTGTTGTATTTCGCCTGATAGCTTACCCAATCAACAGCTACGATCTGGCGGATATCCTTGGGGAGTAGTGGTTGGAATAAAAACCACCATCAGCAGCAGCCAGGTCCAGGTCTGCAGAATCCCAACCATCACCGCCCATCAAAGCGGCGGTAACGCCTTTTTCCTTGGCCTGTGCGCGTCAACCAGGTTGACGATGTTATAGTAATCAGGCAGCCAGACCATCTTCGGCGCTGCTGTCGGCAACTTTGGCCAGGATTGCTGAGAAGTCAGTATCCGTGTCCGGTGTAGGATTCTCTTTCCGACAACGGTACCACCATTAGCAAGCGAAGTGCTTCTTCAAAGGCTTCGGCCAGACCAAGCACATAGTCATTGCCCTGATCGTACATGACGAAGGCAGTCTTGAAACCCTTGTCAAGTGCAAATTTCGCCATCACAAGACCCTGGAAGGGATCAATGAAGCAGGCGCGGAAGACATATTCCTTGGCTGTTCCATCCAGCCTTGAGGGTAACGCTTGGCATTGGTGGAGGTTGGGCTGATCTGAACAACATGCTTTTCCTGAGCGATTTCGGAAACCGGGATCGAAGCAGATGAGCAGACTTCACCAACAATGTAATTTGACCTTATCCTGGTCAATGACCTTGTTGGCGGCATTTACAGCCGGGTCAGCGGTGCATTGGCTGTCTGCAACTACCGGAACAACCTTCATGCCCAGCACGCCACCTTTTGCATTCCATCTTCAACGGCCATTAAAAAGCCATCGCTTGTGGAAGCACCGAAAGTCGGAACTGGTCCACTCAGGGGTGCCAAAACGGCAACCTTCAATTCTGTTTGAGCGGGAGCAGCTGGTGCTGCAGGGCCAGCGGGGGCGGCTGCCTTGGGCGCGCAGGCGCTCAACTACCATGGCAACCAACAATACTGCGATAAATACTTTGTGTTTCATGTTCTCAACTCCTTTGGATTTTTCTTACGGTTATTCAATTCGATGTTCATGATTTCTTGGCGACCACCTCCTTTGGTTTGATTTGCGAATAATATCTATTTTAACCCTACGACAGTTGATTTGGATTCGCCGGGGTACCTAAAAAGCGCCACTCGGTTATTGGGTGGGGCGGAATTTGATTCTTATGCCCCGGAAAAAATGAATCGTGCGTCTGTGAATAATTGCGAACCCTGAGGCCGGGTTAAATTTGAAGGATTATGCCACATGCCCTGATATATGTCAATAGCAAATTATGACATTCTTCCTTCAAGTTTGAACCGTTTATGTCACATTCTTTTCAAAAATCAAAATTCTTCTTGCTTGAAAAAGATAAATATTGACAGTGTTATAATCCCCATTACTTCTTTTCATAGGGTATTTATTTTTATGTATGAAGAATTGCTGCCCACCCGCAAGAAAATCGCCGAACTGGGATTTTTAATGTACAACCGCCACCTGACCGATTCCGCTGGCGGCAATATTTCCGTCCGGGTGGGCGAATTAATTTGCATCACCCCGCGCTATGCCGGCGCTAAATTTCGCTGGCAGTTAAAACCGGAACAGGTGCTGGTTTGTGACCGGCAGGGCACCAAGCTGGATGGTGAAGGGGATATCTCGCGTGAAGCCAAGGTTCATCTGACTTTGCTGAACGAATTTCCCGATCACATGGCAGTGGTGCACGGGCATGCCCAGTACGCGCTGGTCTTTTGCGCAGCCGGCATTCCCATTGAACCGGTCATGGAAGATACGCTCAAATTCGGTGCGGTGGAGGTATGCGAGTACGCACCCGCCCATTCAGCCGATTTGTCAAAATTCATATTGGAAAAAATGCGCCTCAAAACGGATGCGCTCGCCAAGGGTTCAGCCGGGGTTTTGGCACCCTGGCATGGATTGTTTGTCCTCGGGCGCGACCTGGATATGGCTTACGATTCATTTGAACGCATTGATGGGAACGCCCGAATTATCCTGATGAATTCCATTCTGCTTTCCGCACCCGACCGCGCTGGCGGATTACTGACCCGCGCTGCCGACCTGCGCCGCGGTGTGGCCAGATACAGCAAGCAATAGGTGAAAACCATGATACTGACCGTCACCCCCAACACCGCCATCGATTGGACCATCCTCGTCCCCCACTTTGTCTGGAACGAAACCCTGCGTGCGGCGCAGAATGTGTGGGGCATGGGCGGCAAGCCTGCCGATGCCTCCTGGGTATTGGGTGAATTGGGTGAAGACACTCTGGCAACCGGTTTTGCTGCCGGTGACATCGGCAACAAAATGTTGACCCTCTTGCAGCAAAAGGGAGTTAAAACCGATTTTGTGCAGGTGGATGGTGAAACCCGTTTGGATGTGCATATCATCGACCAGGAAAATGGCGGCCAATCAACACTGGTGGTGGATACGTTGCTGGTCAATGAAGACCACATTAAAGAACTACTGAAGAAGTATAAAACCGAGTTGGACAAGGCAGATGCGGTCATTGTCGGCGGCAGCCTGCCAAAATCATTAAGCAAGAATATCCTGGTTAACCTAGTGGAAATGGCACGCAAGCGCAATATCCCGGTGGCTTTGGATACTTCGGGCAAATATCTGCTGCCTGCCTTGGAAGCCCACCCCAATGTGATCAAGCCCAACCGCATGGAGCTTTCCACCATTGCTGGTAAACCGGTCATCACCGTTGAGGACGCCTACCACGCAGCCATGAATATTCTCACCAAATATGGCACGGAAGTGATCGTCACCCTGGGCGCGGCGGATGCGCTGGCCGTGCTCAAAGACCGCGCCTATCTCATCCCCATGCCGCAGGTGGAGCAGGTTGTCAGCACCGCCGGGGCTGGCGATGGCGTGCTGGCCGGGCTTGGCAGCGCCCTTGCGCATCGTCAACCACTTGAAGAGGGTTTAAAGCTGGGTTTTGCCGCTGCCGGCGCGGTAATCATGACCCCCGGTACTGCCGACTGCCGCAAGTCAGACGTTGATAAAATTCTACCCACCATACAGCTCATTCCGTATAAATGAGCATTCACTCTTTGTGTAAATGAAAAAATCCCTTGCGGGATTTTTTTTATTATGAATGTACGTTACTATGCAATTATTTTTTCATCCGGATTTTCTATTTCGTCTTTAATGAATTGCAGGAATTTGGCCGCCGGCGCACCATCCACAATGCGGTGGTCCACCACCAGCGCCAGCATCCACATCTGTCGGATGGCAATGGCATCACCCACCGCCACCGGTTTGGGAGTGATCCTGCCCACCGCCAGGATGGCCGCCTCGGGCAGGTTGATGACCGGTACAAAGGTGAGGATATCGTAATTTCCCAGGTTGGTGATGGTAAAGCTGCCGCCCTTCAGGTCATCCAGGGCAATGCGGCCGCTGCGCGCCTGCTCCACCAATTGACGGAAATGACTGCCGAATTCACGCAGACTTTTTTGATCCACGTCATGGATGACCGGCACCATCAACCCCCGCTCGGTATCCGTGGCCATGCCGATATGGACATGCCCCAGTTGTTCAATGACATCATCAGCCAGCCGTGAATTGACATAAGGGAATTGGCGCAGGGCTTTGGCAGCTATCTTGGCGATAAGATCATTGTAGCTTGGGGCGAATCCCCATTCTTTTTCAACTTTCAGTTTCAGATTCTCTCGGAGATTCACCAGCTTGGTTGCATCCGCCTCAATAAATAGTGTGAACCGCGCAGTGGTATGCACGCTTGCGCTCATCCTTTCAGCGATCAGGGCGCGAATCCCTTTAAGGGGAACTCGCTGTACCACTTCATCCGTCACCGAGGAGGTTGGTTTCATTTGAGGCTGTACCTCACCTGTTTTTGTCGTACGAATGGCTAGTTCAACATCCGTTTTGGTTATTTCACCCTGGACGCCGCTGCCCTTGAGCGAACGCAGATCCAAACCGGCTTCCTGTGCCATGCGTTGGGCTAACGGGCTAACCTTTACCTCGCGCCCGAAAGAATTCAGGATGTCCCTCTCGATAATGCGCATACCGCCATCACCGGTGGGTGTGACCGCGTTGAGATCCACATGTATTTCAACAGCTAATTTTCGTGCCCGTGGAGATACGAATTTCCGCCCGGATTGCTGCGGTTTTACCTCCAATGATTCGAATGGCATTTGCTTTCCAATGGTTTTGTCAGGGGTTTGTTCCGGTTTGGGCTGTTCCTCTATTTGTGTGCTGCTGGCAAATTGTTCATCCACCTTTCCAATCAAGGCCACGATGGTCAGGTTTTGAACAACGTCGCCCGCCTTGAAGGGTCCCAGGTGGATGAATCCATCTGCAGGGGATTCCACGGTGAAAATTGCCTTATCCGTCTCCACCTCCAGCACACCCTGGCCCGCCTCCACCTTGTCACCCTCCTTGACCAGCCAGTTGATCAGGGTGACTTCCTCAACCGTTTGTCCCAGTTTGGGAATGAACAATTCTTCTGCCATTAATGAACCACCTTTCGGCATGCCTCCACGATGCGCTGCACATTGGGGATGGCCAGGTCTTCCAGCACCTCCGCCCGCGGAACAGGCACATTGGCAGCCGCCACCCGCACCATGGGCGCATCCAGGTAATCAAAAGCCAGGTCATTCACCTGCGCCATGATCTCATTAATAAAACTGCTGTTTTCATACGCCTCGGTTACCCCTACAAAACGGCCTGTTTTCTTAATGGAATTGATAATTGTCTCAGTATCCAATGGTTTCAGCGAGCGCAAATCGATCACTTCCACATCAATGCCTTCCTGTTCCAGGATTTTCGCCGCTTCCAGTGAGCGGTGCACCATGCGCGAATAGGTCACCAGGCTGATATCTTTGCCGGAGCGTTTGATATCCGCCACACCAAAGGGGATGATATATTCTCCTTCGGGCACCGGACCTTTTTCCTTGTAAAGCATTTTGTGTTCAATGAACATAACCGGATTGTCGTCTCGGATGGCTGCTTTGAGTAATCCTTTAACCTCATAAGGGGTGGAGGGCATGATGACATAAATACCGGGGAAATGAGTCCATAGGGCTTCAAGGCTTTGTGAATGGTGAGCGGCAATGGCCCGCCCGGCACCGCCTTCGGTGCGAATGACCATCGGAACGCTGGTTTTGCCGCCGAACATATAGCGATTCTTGGCACCCTGGTTGGCCACCTGGTCCATGGCAAGCGGGGTGAAATCCACATACATGATTTCGGCCACCGGACGCATGCCAGCCATGGCCGCTCCAACGGCCGCTCCGCCAATGCCAGCTTCGGCGATGGGTGTATCAATGACGCGCCATTCACCAAATTCGGCGAACAAACCGCGCGTGGCTCCATACGACCCGCCAAATAAACCGATATCTTCACCAAGCAGGAACACATTCTTATCCCGCTTCATTTCTTCACGCAATGCTTCAACAATCGCTTCTGCATAGGATATCTTGCGCATGCTTGAATCGGATTTCACCTTTTCGCGCAGCATCTTTTCATCTTCGATATCTTTGATGGTTAACTTTGAAGGCGCGTACACATCGGTTTCCAGCTGGCTGGCATCCGGTGGGGTGGAAACATCGCTGTATTCCATGGCATTCTCCAGCTTGCCTTTCACGGTCGAATCCATCCCGTCAAATTCGGGTTCGTCCAACATGCCGACCGTGATCAGGTCCTGTTTGAGATTCTTGATTGGATCGCGCTGTTTCCATTCCGCTTCTTCTTCACGGGTGCGATATGCACGCGGGTCGGAATGTGAATGGCCATAAAAACGATAGGTTTTCGCTTCGATTAGGGTTGGGCCAAGCCCTTTACGGGCACGTTCCACCGCCTGGGCAGCCGCCTTGCGCACCTCCAGTACATCCTGCCCGTCTACGGTCACACCCGGCATGTCATAAGCACATGCGCGCTGGGCAATATCGGTTACCCGACTGGCTTTGCTGAAAGGCGTGGACATGCCATAGAGGTTATTCTCCACCACGAAAATGAGCGGAAGCTGCCATAAACTGGCCATATTCAGAGATTCGTGAAAATTACCTTCATTGGATGCCCCATCCCCAAAGAAACACACCACCACCCGGTCTGTACCCATCAATTTTTGAGCCAGGGCAGCGCCAACCGCAACCGGCAAATTGCCGCCAACAATTCCGGTGGCACCCAGGTTGCCATGCGCCACATCGGCAATATGCATGGAGCCACCCTTGCCCTTGCAATAACCGCCAGCCAGGCCCAGCACTTCAGCCATCATTTTGTTGTAATGGTCCTGTTTCTCCTGCGGGGTCTTTGCGGCACTATCGCCATGCGCATGGGCATGCCCGTGGCCGCGGTGGGTGCTGGTGATCAGGTCATTATCCTCCAAAGCCCCGATGATACCAACCGAGACCGCTTCTTCACCGGCACAAAGATGCGAAGCACCTTTGATCACCGCTTTTCCCAACAAAGTATTGACGTTGTTCTCAAAGGCGCGGATCTCCAACATTTGCCGTAAATAATTTATCAGTTGTTCCTTGCTCAGTGCCTGTTCTTCAATCAGCGCAGAGATCCTTTCAATTGAACGCGCGTTTTTTTCATCTACCATTATCAGAATCCTCCAAAATGATTGTCTTTCGCAGACATTAATCTAAATACTAGAATGATTTATGCCTGTTTTTATTCTTCCAGGAAAACCAATTTGCCAAAGCAAGTTAATTAATGAGTTTAGAAACTATCGTTTATTAATACTTGGCTTTCGAGTAAGGAATTATATTACAGGATTGAATTTATCTTGTGATTATTCATCCAAATTCGCGATTTTAAGAATTGTCAGATTATCGTAAATTTGTCGTGTTCTTGCTGAAGGTTGAATGCCCATTTCAGTCTTCAAAGAATTAACGCATTTTTGAAAGATACGCTTTACCTCACCCATGTTACCCATGGCGGAATAGATTTGCATCCCCAAACGGTAGGCTTCCTCTGAGCAATCATCAACAGCCAAAGCAATTTGAAAGATGTCCCTCGCTTTTTCATAATCTTTCTGCGTAAAAAAGAATGTTGATAATTCCAGCAACGCTTTTAAATATTGATCGGCATATTTGCGCCGGTCAGCAACAGGCCAATCTTCTTCCACATCAGACAGATAAGTTCCTCCATATCTTGAAATTGCCGATTGCAGATGGGATATTTTCTTATTCAAATTTTTTTCAGCTTCAGCACGATCCAAATCAATAGTGAAACCCTGGACATCATATTCGTAATCCAATGCTCGATTGAAAAGATAGTAGTTGTCATGGAAAACGACAATATCATTTCCGGCAGCATGGCGCAGGCGGTAAATGGCATTTTTAAAGCGCAACTTTAATTCAGCCGGTGACAGGTCAGGCCAAAAATGCAACCCGACTTCCTCCTTGGTTAAACCTTCCGGGTGACTCAGAAATAAAAACAAAAGATCCCTTGCGTTTTGTGATTTCCATTCAGCGTTCGCCAGCTTATGGTTGTTGATCCATACTTCTGTTCTGCCAAATGCGCGTAGAATGATTTTGGGGGGAGCAAAAGTAACGGCGGTGGCGCGTTTTCGGATCTGACGGCGGTAGTCATGAATGCGATTTCGAAAGCTCTCCATTTCATTGAAGATGATATCCAGTGGCTCACCCACAACACCTTTCTCAAATATGCTGTTTAGTATGGATTCCAGTTCACAGGCACTCGTCAAGATCTTTACTCTTGCTCTGGGTTGATTCAAACGCATACTGTTTGCTTTAAATAATTCAAGTGATTTTTCAAGATGGCCTTTTTCATATTCAGCGATGGCTAACAAAAATTCAGCACGGATTAGGTCATCGGGATGGTTTTCCTCGGCGAAATAATGAGCCGCTGTTGAAAGCTCTTCAGCCGCCTTGGAATAATTCTTGAGAAATAATTGCAGGAGACCATTTTCCAAACGGTACTTGGTCATTTCATTTTTAGAGCCATCCTGTTTTGCCAATTGCAGAGCTGAACGAAGAATGGACTCCGCCTGGCGGAAACGGCCAAGGTCCATTTGCACCCTGGCCTGGGCGAGTTTAATATAAAATTGGAGATAGGTATCTTTGATCAGCTTTGCAATCTGGGAAGCTTTTTGAAATGCATCCTCCGCTTCCTGGTATGCCTCCAGGTCGCGGTAGAGATCGCCAATGCTGGCGAGCGAATACCCCTCCATGCGCAAATTTCCATTCAGGCTGGCATATTGAAGGGCTTTCTCAAGGTTGCTGAACGCAGTTTCAAATTCACCGATGGAATGTTGCAGGAACCCAAGATTGTTTAAAAGGTTGGCTTGCCACATGGAATCCCCAACCGATTGCCAATAACGCAGAGACTCCTGGTAAGCCTTCTCCGCTGAGGAATAATTGCCCAATGCATCCGCAACAACTCCTATTTCGACCTGGATTCTGGCGATATCCTGTTTGCGATTGTGGTCTTTATAAATCTTCAGCGACTGCTCCAACCAATCAAGCGCTTCCTTCCATTTCCCCTCCTGGTACAATGCGCTGCCTTTGGCACGCATGGCTTCAGCCAGGATAAGGACATAATCATCCTTGCCCTGGCATAATTCGATGGCTTGTTCAGCATCTTCAATTGAACCCGCATAATCGCCTATTAATCGCCGGGCTGAAGAACGTCTTACCAGGTTGTCAGCCAGCAGTTCGGTCTGGTTTGAGGCATGTAATGTGCCCAATAATTTATCAAAGAAAACAAGGCCATCCTGAGGGTTTCCCTTGTTAACAGCCACGCTTGCCTGTAAAGCGGTTACAGCCGGGTGCCTTTTGACTGCCTGTTCATCCAGTACACTCAGCCATTCAGCCAATTTATTCATCCTGCCCATGGCGATAAAATCGGACCCGACTTTCTCCACCAGGCAGGTCATCTCTTCCATTTCGTTCAATTTTCGATAGATGGAAAATGATTTATCCCAATCTCGTTTTTTAATGAAATATTCTGCCAATGAATGTTCAATTTTTTCAGCGATATGCGGTTCATCCCGACGGGCCCGCTCCTGTAAAAAATGGCTGAAGAGATGGTGGTAACGCAGCCACAAATGGTCTTCACCAACCGGCAATACGAAAACATTATTTCGCATGGCCATTTCCATTAAGTGGTCCCAGTCCTCGTTTATACCAAGTGGCTTGCCAATCACCTCGACGCACATTTCGCTGTCAAATTCTTCCAGAAGTGAAGAGCGTAAAAGAAATTTCTGGAGAGCGCCGGGTTGCTGTTCCAATACCTGCTCCGACAGATACTCATACAGACCAACGCCAGATGTTCTTTCCAACTTGAGGCGATCCCCCAATCCCTGTTTCATCATTTGCGAGGTAAGCAGTAACCCGGTGATCCAGCCTTCTGATTGTTGTGCCAGATTTTCCGCTTCTTCCAGGCTGATGGACCGCTTTAAATTTTGAGCGTAAAGCATTTGGATTTCATCTGGAAGAAACGCCAATTCTTCCACGCTCAACCCACCCACCTGGGAACGTGCCACCATGAGCGGAAGATCGGGCAGCGTAAGCAGTCGGCGGGAATTAATGATGATATGGCAGTTTTCGTCAGCCCGTTGCAGGAAATCGCTCAGGAATTGGTCGATGATCGGATTCTCATTCAGCAGGTGATAATCATCCAGCACAATGATGAAATGTTCGGATATGTTTTCAAAGATGTCGTTGGTGATAGTCGAGACTAGGTGGTTCAAGTTCAACTCATCGGGCGTCATTTGCCTTAATGCCTGCCAGGAAGAGTTGCCAAATTTTTTATATCGCTGCTGGATTGCTGCAATAAAGTAAGAGATAAAACGCACCGGGTCCTGATCCAGGGAATCCAGCGCCAGCCAGCAAACCGGCCAATCATAATGATGAACAAAATCAATCAACAGGGAGGTTTTACCGTATCCAGCTGGCGCAGCCACAATAATGAGCTTGAAATCCAGCAGATTGGTCAGCATATCCAGGAGCCGGTTGCGCCTTAATAATTCCGCCCTGCGCTGTGGAACAATGATTTTTGTGCGCGCAAGTAAAAGGTCTTGTGACATGATCAATTCTTTTTCAAGTTTTTTTGGCTTTTCTATTATAAGTTCTAATTTTTTCGCGACCAAATCACTTTGCTTTATTTCATTGATTTCTATTCTCAAAACGAAATTATTGGCATATTTTTTGCACCCATTCTATTGGCAATTAATTCAAGTGGAGGATTTATGCGTTTCTTAACTTCAAAAACCAGCTTATTTCTCATTTCCTTAACATTCATTTTCATTCTTTTCTGGATGAATATCGGCAACCTGAAATCTTCTGCCCTCTTGACTGACACGCAAGCTTCCAACAGCTATCAGAAACAGTTCTTAAATAGATTGGGTGACCTTTTTTCCGGATTTCTCAAATGGGTCTATGAATTTTCGCAACCATTCGCCGCGGAGGCAGGGAGATCCTTTCAGGTGTGGTGGAATAGTCAGAAAGCGGTTATGATGAATGCTGCTGTTCAATGGCTGATCAATCAACAGGACAATCTCTCATCCAATCTTCATGCATTACTGGAGAGCATCATCGGCAATTCCATCGTCCCCCAATAGCCGAATCCTGCGAAATGAAATAAAATAAGTTCGTAACTCTCAAAGAATAACAGAGTAACAATAGGATTTATGATCATGAGATTCAAACTCTCTTTTTTCTTCTCATCTCGGCTTTTATTCTGGCATCCTGCCAGGTTGCTGTTTCAGCGCCCACCGAGACAAGTCCAATACTGCCAACATCAACTTCAACCGCGGTTCCAACCCTGGTACCGACCCAATCAATCAGATATCCCCAGGTCATCTCAGGTGAAAATGCAGGTGGATTTAATAAAGTTGCGGAGTATAAAGCCAACCAGCCCATGCAATTGGTTTGGCTGAATAACAGTCAGGCATTCTTGGTCATCAATGATTCCAGTACCGTACAGATTGACATTCAAACCGGTAAAAGTGAAAATGTTTTTACTGCCGTCAACCCCGGACAAATATTAAGTGCATCCTCCGACGGGGAAACCATCCTGCACCTCGATCCTAACCAAAAGGAAATTGGGATTTTCAACCGAAAGTCAAACAACACCCTGATGATCAATCCGGAAACGCTGTTTGCGAGCGCTGATTTTTCACCAGATGGCACCCGTATTTCCATCCCTTCCCTGGATAAACTGGAAGTGTCCATTTGGGATGCGCAATCCGGTTCACGGCTGACAACCCTCAAAGGATTTGAAACTGCCGCACCCGTGTATAATGCCCGCATCGGTGCAGACAACCGCAGCCTCATCTGGTATTCACGTGCAACCTTGCAGCTGCAAAACCTGGGTGACCAGCGCATGGGACCCAGGTTTTCCCACGAGGATTTTGTAACCGGTTACGACCTCACCAGTGATGGCCAGATTCTGGCCTCCTCTGCCGGCGGGACCATCAATGGCGTTTATTCTCCTCTCGTCTATCTGTGGGATACCAAGTCAGGGTCCAACCTGGCAAGCATTGCTTATCCGGATTCAATCTCCGCACTCGCCTTTTCCCCGGATGGAATAATTCTGGCGGGCGCCAGCGCCGGCACCCTCATCCTTTGGGACATGACTACTTTTAAAGTAATCAATATCATTCAAGGCCAATCCAAGACGATTTACACGCTTTCTTTCTCCCCGGATGGCAAATCGCTCTTGTCATCTTCGCTTGAAGACAACCTGGTCAAACTCTGGCAGGTGCTCCAATAACTTCATTTCATATTTTACTTCTCATCCATCAAAAGCCATGCAGAGCCTGTTTGAACCAGGCTCTTTTTTTCTCCTGAATTCCACAGCGATTTTTGCACCCCACGGTCATCCATGACCAGGTTCTCCAGATCGTGCTCTTCAATTCCAAAGGGCTGCAGGATGGCTGAAGCCGCCCTCAGCAGAAGCCGCCGGTAGTATTCCAGGTCCAGTTCCTGCAGGTTGAACCGTTCAGGCAAATCCCAGGCAAGGACACGCTGTTCCCCCGCGTGTAGAGCAGGCGCACACGCTGGCCTGGCCGTACCGTCTTCCCCGCCGCCTGCAGCTGCAGCACCGCGCGCGCGCCGTGCGAGGGTACGCGGTAACCAGCCAGTTCTTTGCTCAATTTTTTACCAACCACCAGGCGGGCGGGAGACACCTGTCCGGAACGCAATTCCTGCCAGGCGGCTGCGTAAAAGAGCCAACGCCTGATGGATGCTGCCCGGCAATTCCGCCGCAGCTTGGGCGGCAGCCAGGCAATCCAGCAGTTCATTTTGAACCTCGGAGATGAACGGTGCGCTGTCGCGCCGGCGCAGGTCAATGCCGCGCGCCTTGATGCTGCCATCCTGAAAGACGCCGAAATAGCGGTTGGGCACCGGCAGGCGCTCATCCACGCGCGAGGGCAGAAAAGCCACCCAGCGGTACACGCCGTCCAGCGCCACCGGCAGCGAGGTGCGCGCGGCGACTTCCTCCAGCAGCGGCTGAAAATCCTGCGGCTGGCGGCAGCCCGTCTTTCTGCACCCACAGCCCGTCCACGTACATGTGCAGCACGTCAAAGCCCATCTCCTCGGCCGCCTCCTTGGCGCGCAGCAGCGCCTCGCGCCCCCAGGTGGTGACCGCCTCATGCGCCTCAATGCGCCCGAAGCGCGCGTTCTTGTAGCCCAGGTAGCCGAAGCAGGTCACCAGCAGCCACTTGTGCGCCGCCGAGCGCGCCTTGTCCATGCGCCGGCGCGGATCCCAGTGCGGCAGGCTGAGCGCGCGCTGTTTGAGCGCCACGCGCTTTTCCAGCAGCGGGTCCAGCGTGAGCGGCACCAGCCCGGGCGGGTAGTCGGAACTGCCCAGCCGGTCGGGGAAGGGCGTTTCGGGCGAGATGTTGCTGCGCACCATGATGGAGGGGTACATGGAGATGAAGTCGATCATGCCCACGTCAAAGTGCAGCCCGGTGATGGGCTGGTACACCAGCCCGCCCTGGTCATAGCGGATCAGGTCAGCGGCGGTTTTGGGCCGCTCGGCCTGCTGCTTGCGCCAGGGCACCAGGATGTCGTTGCGCAGCGCGGTGGTGATCTGCATGGAGGAGATGCCCGTGCCGGGCGAGACGCGCGCGGCGGTCTGGATGGGCAGGGCGGTGATGCGCGCCGTTTCCAGCGCGCCTTCCAGGTCATAATCCTGCCACATCATGGCGTTGCGGCAGTCAATGTGGCAGCGCCCGTAGAGCAGGCACCTGCTGGCCGCGGTAGATGATCTGGCCGTAGGAGAAGTAGCTGCCTTCTTTCTTGTGCAGCACGCCGCGGTCGGGGTCGCGGTTGAGCGGCAGCGGCAGGTTGTGGCTTGCTGCGCCAGTTCCAGCAGGTGCGGCAGCAGCCAGGTGTCGCCGTTATAGGTCAGCAGCAGGTCGGGGTCCAGGCGCTGCAGCAGCGCGCGCAGGTTGACCAGCAGCGGGCGCTCGGCGTCCAGCGCAAAGCGGTATTCATGCCCGTCATGGCTGGCGATCAGCGCCTGCGGCTCGGCATGCGCCGGGTCGCAGTCGGGGCGCAGCGCCAGCACGCGCAGCGGCGCCGGGGCGGGGTCCAGATCCCAGGGCGAATCCAGCACGCGCAGGTCGCTGGATAAGCCCGTCCTCATCCGCGCGCACGTAGCAGCGCGCCAGCGGAAAGGTGCCGAAGCGCGCCGCATGGCGCAGGGTGATGGCCAGGTCGGCGTCGTAATAATCCAGGTCCGGGAAGCGCTGCGCCATCTCGCGGAAAAGCTGGGGCTGGCGCGCGGCGTTCTGCAGCTCGATGCGCAGCACGGTCACGGGCTCGGGCTGAAAGAGGTCGCGGCGCTGGTCGCGGGACAGGCGCGGCTTAAGCGGGTGGCACGCGCAGCCAGTTCCACAGGCCTTTCAGCTGGGCGCGTTCGCCGGCGGCATAAAAGACGATCGGGAAAGGCCTGCCGCAGGCGGTGGCGCCCGCCGTCGTCGCCGATCAGCCACAGCACCACGCCCCCGCCGCTCATCCTCATACAGGTCCAGCAGCCAGCCGGTCAGGTCAGCCATGCAGCGCCCCGCGCAGTTCATCCAGCTCGCGGCGCAGGCGCAGGACCTCCTTGTGCTGTTCCAGCAGCATGGACAGCAGGAAGGTTTCCATGGGCAGGGCATGCGCCGCGTAGGCCGCCGCCGACAGGTGCTGGCGGGCGGAGGCGAACAGGTCATCCAGCGCCAGCTGGTCGGCGCGGCGCAGGGCGCGGCGGAAGCGCGCGAAGGCCTCCTGCTCCTGCATGAACTCCTGGGTGATGGAAGGCAGGGTGCGTCCCATGCTCAGGCTCCCAGGTCCCACAGCGTGGCGGCGCCTGGGCGCGGGCAGCGGCTTCAAGCTGCCAGGCACCCGCAGCGGCATGTCCGCAGGGCTTCCACCAGCACGAGCGCGTTCGGGCTGACGCGGGGCGGGCGGTTTGGCGCTGACCACCACCGGGGCGCACCGGCTGAGCCGCTGCAGGTGCGGGATGCAGCCCGCCAGCAGGCGCCGGCTCTCATTCAGGTTCACGCTCTCGTCGTAGAAGGTGGCCAGCAGGTCGATCACCAGCAGCGGGCGCGGCTCGGCGGGCATTTCCGCCAGCATGGCGGCCGCCTGGTAGCAGGTGAAGGCGCGCGCCAGGCGGATGCGCGCCAGGGCCGCGGTCAGTTCGGGGCTGTAGCGGCGGATGGTGCGCGCCACCGGGTAGACATTGAAGCGGTTGCCGCCGTCCAGCACGCGCAGCTCGCCGCTCAGCGCCAGGCGCGCCGCCAGCTCCAGCATCAGCGTTCACAGCCGCGTGCGGCGCGGTCAGCACCAGCAGCGGTTGGAAAGGGGTAAGGTAAGTGCGTCCATGCCCCCACTATCGCACAAGGCCGTTATATAGTGAATCCCACCGGGGTGGGAGGTTTGGGGGAAAGCAGGGGTGACCTCCACGGGTGAGCCAGCGCTGGGGAATCAGATGCCCGGCATCGGTCAGGGATGGGGGTGTATCAAGCCCGTCAGATGCGTCATCAGGATGCGCAGGCCGATGCAACAGCAGCACAATCCCGCCGGCCACTTCCATACGGTCGCCAAACTTTTCAGTCAGTTTGTTGCCCACCAGCATGCCGATGACTCGATAACAGAAATGAGACCAGCCCGATCAGCAGACTGGCAGTGAGAATGTTGATCTTGAGTAGTGCCAGGCTGAAAGCCGACCCCCAGCGCGTCCATGCTGGTGGCCAGGGAAAGCATGACCAGTGTCCTCCCGCGGGTTGGGTCTTGCGTGTTCAATGGCCGCTTCTTCTCCTGATAATCCTTCGCGGATCATGCGGATGCCCACCCAGGCCAGCAGGGCAAAGGCGAGCCAGTGGTCAAAATCGGCGATCAGAGTCCACCACGGTGCTGCCCAGCAGCCAGCCCAGACAGCATCATGGCAAACTGGAAAAAACCGAAATGGAAGGCAATGCGGAACACCCGGCGGGAGGTGGTGGGCAGCGGGGATGAGCCAATGCCAAGCGACACTGCAAAACAGTCCATGGCCAGGCTGACCGCCAGCACCAGCAACCACCAAAAATCCATTCATGACCTCTTGATAAATAAATCCTGCCGCGATTTTTCCAACAGCAGGAAGCTTTGTGGAACAAACCCCGCTATTTTATCTTATTTTTCTGTACGGTTTTTTCCCCACTCGCTGAAATCCCAGCCGGCCAGGGCCTGGCGCAGTTCCTGGCGGGTGGACAGGCCGAATTTGCGCAGCAGGTTGCCCACATGGGTTTTGACCGTTTCCGGTGAAATGACCAGTGTTGCGGCAATCTGACGGCTGGTGTGATTGAGGCAGGCCAGGGCGGCCACCTCCTGCTCGCGCGGGGTGAGACGCTGCCAGCGCTTCCAATGTTCCTCAGCCAGCTGGCGTTCCTGCAGGGCCTGGTTCAACAGGCTGTTGATGACCTCGTCCGCAGAGCGCTGTTCACGGGCGGCCAGGTCGCGCAGGGAGCGCAGCAGGGAAGCATCCTCTGCTGGGATACGCCGGTCAAGGTTTTTAATGAAACGCTGCCAGAGTAGCATGCATTCATTATATAGAACATATATTCTATTGTCAAGGCAACAAAAAGGCGGGTTCACCCCGCCATGCAAAGTTCAGGCTTCTTCCACCCTTTCGATCTGGGGAAAGAATTGTTTCAGGGTGCCCTCCACCCAGCCGTGCAGCGTAGCCGGTTGCAGGTTGCAGGTGGCACAGGCGCCTTCCATGCGAACACGTACCACACCATCGGTGAATGAAATAAACTTAACCGCACCACCATGGTATTGGGCAATATAAGCGTCAATCTGGTCGATCAGACCGCGTATGCGCTCTTCAACGGGATAATCCGGGCAATTTTCGGTCATCAAATGCCTCCTTGTTCTTCACTGATCAACCAAGATAAATCTTTACAAATAATCATGGTCAATTCTATCATCATGGACAATAGAGTCTGAGCCATTTTTTGGAGAGGATTGGATGGCACGATAAAAGGCCGGAGTATTCAATTTCTTTTCAGCTAAATAAGCGATATAGCGCTGCATGAGCTTTTCCATCTTTTGCTGTGTGACTGTCGGAATTTCAAGATGCCGTACCTGCTCGTAGTCACTGCGTTGAAAATGGCGCAGATATTTCAAGGTCAATACTTGAATGGATTCAGAGGAATCCACACGCAGACCGCACTTTGGACAAAGCGCACCGCCCTGTGCAATGGAGAAAAATTGGTCTTCTGGTTGTATTTCAGCCCTGCATTGAACACAATTGAAGAGTTCGGGCCGGAATCCAACCATTTCCAGAAATCCCATTTCAAAAAATCGGGTGACATTGAAAGATAAATCAGGCGAGGATAATCTGTGCATTGTATCCCTAAGTAAGCGGTAGAGATGCGGGTGAACCTCGTCCTCGGTGGTAAAGCGATCCACCAGTTCCAGGTAATAAGCGGCCAGCGCGGTTCGCTCAAGGTTTGTCCTGATTTCATTGAATGCTTCCACGGTTTCCGCCTGGCTAATGATCCACAGGCTGGCGCCCCTGGCCAGCATCAGCGTGACACAGGTGAAGGGTTCCAGGTGACCGGCCTTGCGTGAATGTTCCTTGCGTACCCCTTTGGCTATTGCATGGACTTTCCCCAATTCCCGGGAGAACAGGTTCAGAATGCGATCTGTTTCCCCATATTCAACATGGCTGATGACAATGGCCTCCACTTTGCGTATGCGTTCACTGCCTGCCACTGTTATCCTTTGTGGAATATTTCCTTTTTGGTTATTAAACCTGCTTCATGCAAATGAAGTATTCATCCTTGGATGTATGAAGTTTAATGATCTTTCTTTTTGGTCACAGCCAATTTTTTCTTTTTTTCCAGCGGCCGGGCAGGTACCCCGGTTACGATCGTGTAATCGGGAACATCGTGGGTCACCACTGACCCTGCCCCGGTATAGGCGCCTTTGCCGATCCTGACTGGCGCCCTGAGCATGGTGTCGCTTCCGATGAATGCGCCTGCCCCGATCTCGGTTTTGTTCTTGTTCACGCCATCAAAATTGCAGGTGATCACCCCCGCCCCAATATTGACATTTTCGCCTATTTCCGCATCACCGATATAGGAGAAATGCCCCATCTTTACACCGGCCGCGAGGGTTGAATTCTTGATCTCACCAAAATTGCCCATATGAACGCCGCGGCATAAATGGGCTCCTTTGCGCAAGCGGGCAAAGGGTCCGACCGATACTTCATCCTCCAGCACCGCACCTTCCATAACCGCCATCGTCACCTTGCAGTGATTGCCAATTTCGCAATTAGCCACTATTGTGCCGGGACCGATTTCACATTTATCACCGATTTTGGTATTCCCGCGCAAGTAAGTATCTGGAAAAATAACCGTATCCTGACCGATAATCACACCGTCTTCTATATAAACACGGTCTGGGTCGAGCATGGTAACTCCTTCCAGCATCCAGCGTTGATTGTTGCGCTTTCTTATTATTTTTTCTGCTTCCGCCAGGTGGATGCGATTGTTGATCCCGATAGCCTCGTCGGCATCTTCAAGCACCAATGTTCCTACTTTTAATTTTTGTTTGACCGCCAAGCCGATCAGGTCAGTCAGGTAATACTCGCCATTGGCCGCCTTTACTATTCTTTGCAGATTTTTCCACAACCAAACCGCAGTGAAACAATAAACGCCAACATTAAATTCATTGATTTCAATTGCTGAAGGGTTGCATCTCTTTCCTCGATTATGGCAGCCACATTCACCTGAAAGAGAGCGGGATATCCTTCCGAAACCACGTGAATTATTAGAGAAAAATGTGAGAAGTGGAGATTGGACCTGCATTCTTCTTTTGAAGTTCAACCAATCGCTGTATGGTTTCAAAAGTAATCAGAGGTATGTCAGCATTGACCACCAGATACCAGATCTCCTTTGCCTTCCAGCAGACTGTCCTGGCGGCATTGACAGCATCAGCGGTTCCCAAAAGCTGCTTGTTGCACAGCAAAGTCCGCCTGATCACCTACCACTTTTTGCACCATTTCAGCCGCATTTCCAACCACCACAACCGGTTTGTGGCTGCAGACTTCTTTTACTGCATTAAGCGGATACTCTATCATCGGTCGCCCCATGAGGGGGTGCAAAACTTTGGGAATGTCCGATTTCATGCGCTTGCTCAAACCTGCAGCGAGGATGACAGCCGAAACCTGCATGCTTATTCTCCTTTTACATTAAACAATAAATGAGCTGGAATCATCCATAGATAATTCAAAGCTCATTTATTTTATCCTGAATATCTGGCTGGGGCACCTGGATTCGAACCAAGATCCACAGCTCCAAAGGCTGGTGTGCTGCCATTGCACTATGCCCCAGTAACAAAGCAGGCAAATTTTATCATAGAAAGTTTTCGAAATAAAATCGCCTGCCGAATGGCAGGCGATTGAAGTATTCATACTTCTGGATTCTTATTGCCGTCCGCGTAATTTTGGATCAAAGGCATCTCGCAAGCCATCCCCTAAAAAGTTGAAGGCAAACATGGTGATGGCTAATGCCATTGCAGGCAATAACACCTGATAAGGATAACCGCGTATGGCCCGTGCGCCATCCGAGATCATCGCGCCCCACGATGGAGTTGGTGGATTGACGCCCAGCCCAATGTAGGAAAGAAAAGCTTCGGTGCTGATATAGCCCGGGATGGCTAGCGTTTCCGAAACAATTAGGGGTCCCAGTATATTGGGCAGAATATGCTTGAATACGATTCGCAGATCCGAGGCGCCCACTGACCTGGCGGCTTCGATGTATTCTTTTTGTTTTACCGATAGGATCTGTCCACGTGTGAGGCGCGCCATGGTTTCCCAGGAAGTGATGCCAATTCCTATGAAGATAAAGAACAAACCTCCCATGGATTCATCCAATTGCCGGATGGAATAAGCCCATGTGCCAGGTTGAATATTTGAAAGTGAGGTCCGGAAAAAGGCCATTAAGAGAATGATGAACAGAATGCTGGGGAAGCCATACATCACATCCACAATGCGCATCATCACATTATCCACTTTGCCGCCAAAATATCCGGAAATTGAACCGTAAGTAACACCAACAATCAATGCCAGCAATGGACCAATGAAAGCAACCGTCAACGACACTCTTGCCCCATAAATCACGCGGCTTAATAAGTCCCGGCCGATATAGTCTGAACCAAAGAGAAATTCCTGGCTTTGCCTGGCGTAATTTTTCATATTCGGGAATACATCCAGGAGCCAGTTCGGAACGCTGTTCTCCTTGGTCAGGTCACCTTGTGCAAATCCATATGGTGCGATCTTATCCGCAAATATGGCAATAAAGACCAATAAAAGGATGACTATTCCGCCCATTACCGCGGCTTTGTTTTTCAATAACCGCGATACCGCGTCTTTAAACAGGGATTCCGGTTTTTCGGTCGCTAATGATCCGGCTTTAAATTCCTTGCCAATGACATCCATTGTTCGTTTTCCTTTACGTTATTCGTATCTGATTCTTGGGTCAAGAAATGCATAGGTGATATCCACCAGCAGGTTGGCAAAAACCAGGATGATCACATACAACAGGATGGTGCCCATGATGACCGGGTAATCGCGGTTGGTGATGCTGGTGATGAAGTATTGCCCCATACCCGGGATGCCAAACAGGCTTTCGGTGACAAATGAGCCGGTGACGATCGCGGCAAAGATCGGACCCAGCACGGTGACGACCGGGATCATTGAGTTTTTCATGGCGTGTTTGGTAATGACTTTGGCTTCACTTAACCCTTTTGCCCTGGCGGTGCGAATATAGTCCTCACCAAAAACCTGCAGCAAACTTGCGCGGGTTAATCGCGCGATGATGGCGGAGGAGCCGATGCCCAGGGCAAAGGCCGGCATGATGGCATACTTAAAAAAGTTCCAATCCAGTTCACGGGGGAAAATTCCAAATACAAAGGGTGGATGAGCACCCCAGCCGGTCGGCGGCAGCCAGCCAAAACGGATTCCCAAAATTGTAACCAGGATTGGACCCATGACGATGACCGGCACCGATACCCCAATGATGGCAATACCCATGCCCACATAGTCAATGATTGTATTATGCTTTAGTGCAGAAATTATTCCAAACGGCAGGCCGATGATTAAGCCCACGAATAATGCCATGATGCCCAATTGGGCGGAAACGGGCAGCTGCTGGCGCATGATATCCGCCACTGACCGGCTTAATGACCTGTAGGAGGGACCAAAATTCATCCACTGAAACCAAAGCGGACCTATTTTTAATTGAAAGAGATAGTCTTCGGCTGTTGAGGACTCATCCGGCGCTTCCGTGCCCAATTTGGGAATAAATGCGTCATTTAAATAAGCGAAATATTGATTAATGAAAGGTTGGTCCAGTTTATATTTCTTTTCCAGGTTCTTTATTACCTGTTCCGGTAAATGTCTCTCGGTGAGGAAAGGTCCGCCAGGAATGGAATGCATCAAGATGAATGTGATCGCGGAAACCACCAATAAGACCGCAACCGCATAAATGAACCTTCTGATGATATATCTACCCATTATTCCACTCCGATCTTTTTCTAATTAATAGGGGGGGAAGACATCCCCCCCTATTTCAAATCAAAACCTAACTCTATTTAAAAGCCGCCTTGGCTTCCATATCAATATCCCATTTTTCAAAGTGCTCGTGACCACCGGTGGAGAAAGTTCGGGTCACATAGGGTTTGGTCACGGTATTGCGGGAATACCAGTAAATGGGGATGACCACTGCATCGTCATACATGGCAATCTTGCTGGCCTGTGCATACAGTTCCGCGCGTTTGGCAGGATCCAATTCCTTGGCTGCATCCGCTACCAATTTCTCGTAAGCTGGATTTAACCATTGAATACCACCAAAAGGAACTCCTTTTGCACCAGGAGCGGTTTGATTGCTGCTGCCACCAATGGCAATGAGGTCTTTGGTGAAGTTGTTGGCATCCGGATAGTCCAGGCACCAACCGGTGCGGAAGACCTGGGCAGCATCCGGTCCATCCATCTGAGCCAGGTGGACCTTCCATTCCTGGTTGAGCAGCTTGACGTTGACGCCGAGGGTTTCCTTCCACATCAGTTGGATGGCTTCGGCGATCTTCTGGTGGCCGGCGGAGGTGTTGAACATGAGGGTCACATCCAACTTGTCAGCGGTTGTGCCTTTCTCAGCCAGGTATTCAGCCAGCAGTGTCTTTGCGGTTGCCGCATCGGTATTGATGCCAGCATCCGCATATTTTTCCAGGGTCGGGGCGCCATTCAGACCAGGATTTTCGAGCCATTGGGCAGGAATCTGGCCGCCCTTGAGCACATTGTCCACCAGGGACTTGCGGTCAACTGCCATGGAGAAGGCGCGGCGTACGCGGGCATCATCCATCGGGGCTTTGGAGGTGTTGAATCCATAGTAGTAGCTGCAGAAATTGGGCGCTACCACCAACTGCTTGGAGAGCGCAGCATCTGCCTTGACGCGGTCCAGGTTATCCAGGTCAACACCCGAGGTTTCCAGGTTGCCGGCTTCATATTCAGCCAGGGCTTCCGGGGTGTCGATAAAGCGCAGGAGTACTTCCTTGACCTTTGGCACGGGCATTGAGCTGGTTCCAGGCCAGAAGGGGTTAGCAATCAGGGTGGCGGAATAGTCATGGATCCATTCCTTGAGGGTATAAGGACCATAGGTTTGGATCAGTCCGGGTTCGATCCAGCGGTCGCCAACGGCTTCGATCAGCCAGCTGGGCTGGGCATAGCCCATCCACATGCCGGCTATGGACACATTGTAGGCAGCCGGTGCCACGAAGGTTAGTTGCAGGGTGTAATCATCCACCACCTTCACGCCGACCTTGTCACGCAGGGCTGCGCGTTCATCATCTGTTGCAGCAGCATTGTACTCTTCGCCACCAGCCAGCACGAAGTTCAAAACATACACGTATGGGCTGGCGGTGTCGGCCTTGAGCGTGCGCAGGAAGCCATACTCAAAGTCAGCCGCTTTCAGGGTGCGCGGGTTGCCGTCGTCATCCAAAACCTTGACAACTTCCTTCTTGGTAGCATCATATTTCACCCAGGGGATGTCCTTCATCAGGTGGAACGTATAAACGGTTCCATCCGAGGAAACATCCCACTTGGTGGCCATGCCGGGCAGGTCCGCATTGGTTACTTCATCCGGGCGGGTGACACCAGGGAACATTTCGATGTCAACCTGGATGGATGAGGTATCCTGGGCTTTTGAAGGGTCAAGTGTGGGAATATCACCGGGGCCGAGCGCCAACGCGATTTTTTTCTCGGTGGCAACAGCCGGGGCTGCGCCAGGCGCAGCGGGGGCAGCAGCAGGCGCGGGCTGGCATGCAGAAAACACAAATGCCATCGCGATCGCTGCCGCGAACAACACATACCATTTCTTAGCGTACATTTTTGCTCCTCCTTAAGAGCTTGGATTTATTGAACAACCGACCGACTGATGTTTCGATAGCACCACCTCCTTGAAATGAGTTACCTATTTCCATTCACCTGCAAAATGACATGCAGCGAAATGACCGGGGGATATTTCACGCATTTCCGGTTTTTGCTCACTGCAAATATCCTTGGCAATAGGGCAACGCGTCCTGAACCGGCAGCCGGAGGGCGGATTGACAGGCGAAGGCACATCGCCCTGCAAAATGATCCTCTTTCTTTTCATCTCCACCAGCGGATCAGGTACGGGTACCGCGGAAAGAAGGGCAATGGAATAAGGATGCAGCGGATTATCAAACAATTCCTTGCTGGTGGCCAACTCCACAATGACGCCCAGGTACATCACCGCAATGCGGTTGCTTATATGGCGCACCATGGACAGGTCATGGGCAATAAAAAGGTAAGTGAGATTGAATTTGCTCTGCAGGTCTTCCAGCAAATTCACCACCTGCGCCTGGATGGATACATCCAGCGCAGAAATGGGCTCATCGCAAATGATGAGCGAGGGTTCGAGGGAAAGCGAGCGGGCGACTCCCACACGCTGACGCTGTCCGCCGGAAAATTCATGCGGGTAGCGGTTGGCGTATTGGGGATTCAAGCCGACCAGTTCCAGCAATTCGCTCACTTTTTTGTTGACTTTTTCTTTTTCGATGACCTTGTGAATGATCAATGGTTCGGCAATGATCTCTCCAATGGTCATGCGCGGATTCAGGCTGGCATATGGGTCCTGGAAGATCATCTGCATGCGGCGACGTGTCTTGCGCATCTGTTCACCCTTTACGGAGACAAGGTCAATCCCCTCAAAGATGACCTGCCCGCTGGTGGGACGGTAAAGTTGAATGATCGTGCGCCCGGTGGTGGACTTGCCGCAGCCACTTTCACCCACCAGGCCAAGCGTTTCACCCTTATAAATATCAAAAGAGACGTCGTCAACTGCATGAACGGCGCCAATCTTGCGCTGGATGATGATCCCCTGGGTGATGGGGAAGTGTTTAACCAGGTTCTTCACCTGCAGTAAAGCTTCAGCCATATTATTTCCGCTCCTTACCAGTTTTAACATCAACCCAGCAGGCTGCAGAATGATTTGGCGAGACCTTTTGCAATGGCGGATTCTCATTCAGGCAACGATCGATCACGTACTTGCACCTGGGCGCAAACGGGCATTTGTTTTCCAGCTGGAAAAGCACGGGGGGCAAGCCGTCAATGGACATCAATCTCTTTTTGCCTTTTTCGTTGCGCTTGGGTAGGCTGTTGAGCAATCCGACGGTATATGGATGGGTGGGATGCAGGTAAAGGTCTTTGACGTCCGAGCTTTCCACAATATAACCAGCGTACATCACGATCACCCGCTGGGCAAGGCCGGCAATGATGCCCAGGTCATGCGTGATCCAAATGATGGCCATGCCCAACTCATCGCGCAGACGCTTCACCAGTTCAATGATCTGCGCCTGGATGGTCACATCCAGAGCGGTGGTGGGTTCATCAGCGATCAGCACCTGCGGCATGCAGGTCAACCCCATGGCGATCATTGCCCGCTGGCGCATGCCGCCCGAAAACTGGTGGGGGTAGTCATCCAGCCGGTCCTTGGCATTGGAAATGCCCACCATTTCCAGCATCTCCACCGCCCGCTCCTCCGCCTTCTTTTTATGGGTGGCAATATGGATGGAATATGCCTCCGCAACCTGATTTCCAATAGTCAATACAGGATTCAGGGAGGTCATGGGGTCCTGGAACACCATACTGATCTGTGCCCCACGGATATGGCGGAGCTCTTCATCTGTTACGGCTAGCAAATCACGTCCCTGGAACATGGCTTTTCCGCTGGTGATTTTGCCGGGGGGGTTGGGGATGAGCCGCAAAAGGGACATCACGGTCACGCTCTTTCCGCAGCCGCTCTCCCCCACAATGCCCAGGGTTTCCCCTTCCTTCAAGTCAAACGATATGCCATTGACGGCATGAATGATGCCTGACTTGGTATGAAATTCGGTCTTCAGATCGGTGACTTTTAATAATGATTCCATTAATTATTAGCCTTGCTTGTATGCATCAGTTTATACCAAAAGCAACAGGTAAAAGTTCGTGCGATTTTACGACTTAAGTACCTTTCTGTCAATTAGAAAGCCTCATTCCCTTTTACCTTTGTCGGAATCTGTATTTTATCACATTACCAAGTCGAACGATTTCAAGGCTGACACCCTGAATCCATTTCCCATTGGTCAAGGGTTAAATAGCTTAATTTTTCCGCAGCCGAACCAATTCCGCACAAATCTTTGCCTAATAAAACCACCTCGGGTTTATTGAACATTGGGATGACCGGCAAATCCTGGTCGACCAATGCATTGATCTTTTTGATGCTGTCTGATGCCATGACTGCGTTCAAACCCGCCCTGCCCGCAGTCAGGCAGGCGCCATCCAATTCCGGGTTTGAATAACCCAAAAAGTTCATCCCTCCGCTGGCTTTCCCCAACCAAAAATTCAGCTGGGTGGGAATTTCACGGCTGTCCAATAACTGGCAGGCGCTGTTCTCATCCACCACAAGTGACAACAAAGCCAGGTCAAATTTGCGGCCAAATACCAATCCATCCGGTGCCGGCTTGTATAGTTCATCGAGCGGTAATTGGTTTTGTGTCACCGAAAAACCACACTGTACAAGGGAAGCCGCGATCTCTTCTGCCATTTGCTTTTGGAAAGCAGAATCAGCTGACAGCAGGGTGACAGATAAGTTGCGCCCATTGGGCACATTCTTGACATTGACCGAAACGCGCGGGGTGGCCGTGTTCTTGTCATAATCCAGCCATCCAGCGGCTGTCAATAATTCGTCCGCTTTTGCCAAATTATAGGCTTGGGGAGTGAGCGGGTCATCCGTGGCTGTTGCGTTCATCCCAAACACCCCAACCGGCACGGATGACAGGTCATACAAGTATTTTTCAATCATGCCCTGGCGATTGATGCAGGCAGCCATGGCCTGCCGGGTCCTGACGTCATCAAAAATAGCCGGGCGGTCGGTGCCAAAGGGGAAATAACTATCATCATACGCAACAGGTTTTATCCCCAATGCCAACAGCTGCAAGCTGTCATCGGGCTGAACAATTACTTCAAATTCACCGGATTTTTGGATTTCAACCACAGACACAAATCGGTCAAATGATACAGCAGTAGAATCCACCACATCACATTTTCCCGAGCGCAGTGCTGCTAGCGGATCCTCGTTTTCCTTCAGAAAAACAAAATCAAGGAAATCAAACCTGGGAAAACCCTCGCTTGCCTTTAAGTAATTATTATTTTTTACCATGCGAATTGACTGGCCTGCTGACCAGGTTTGCACCTGATAAGGACCCCAGCCAAGCGGTTTTTTAATTGCTTCTTCCGCTTTTAATAATTGATCAGCTGTCAAAGAATTCCAGCGGTGCTGTGGTAAAGGAAGCCAGAAAACTTGATTCAGTTTCGTGGTCAGATATCCGGGTTTGCCCACCCATTGTATGGTGCGTTCGTCAATTGTGGTGTAACTATCCGTCAGGTCAACCTCATTCTTGGAAACCGGAGTATTGATATCCGCAGCAATGTTGAACGAAAAAACCGAATCCTGCGCGGTCAGTGCCTGGCCATCCGACCATTTCAGGTTTTGCTTCAAGTGAAAGCTGATTTTCATCCTGTCCAACTGGAGCCGAGAGGCGCCATCCCATGCCTGCACACATTCAGCACTGCTGCACCCATGCGGAAATACCGCCAGTCCGACTTTCAAGGTTGCCAGGTTGCCATCCGCATCCACCACCACATCTCCAGCTTGCACATCCACCGCTTCGAGCTGGATGTCACCGGAATCCATGCTGGGAATGCGTTCCAAGATCATGGAAGTGAATTGGTCACCCTGCTGCTTCAGACCGCCAAAGTATAGGACGTCCATCACCCTTTGCGCGGCGGGTGAGATGGTGCCATAAAGATAAAGTGAATCTGGTTCCTGTCCCAGACAAATTGTCAGGGTTCGTGGGACCGGCGTGGGGGTGGCTGTCGGCGGCAAGGGTGTGGCGGTGGGTTTGGCCAGGAATCCCGGCATACAACTTGAAATAAGAATTAAAACAGGCAGAATCGAGAAAAGTGTTTTTTTGAGTTTTGTCAGCATACATTTATTCCATTGAGAAAGAAATTCATCGAGTTAATCCCATTCCTTTTCCTTGATGCCTGCGCGCATGTTCAAATAAGATTGATAGCGGTCTGCATGGATTTGCCCCTGCGAGGCCGCCTGCCTGACCGCACAGCCCGGTTCAGTGCTGTGAGTGCAGTTATTGAACTTGCACTCTTGCACCAGGTTCTTAATCTCCGGAAAGTAAGCATCCAGTTCTTCCGGCTGAATATCCCATAAACCGACTTCGCGCATACCCGGCAGATCAGCCAGGTAGGTATTCTCATTCAATGCAAACAGTTCGCGTACTACCGTGGCATGGCGTCCTTTGCTGGTTAAACCGCTTACCTGCCTGACCTTGTTGCCCAGACCTGGCTGCAATGCATTCAGCAGGCTGGTCTTGCCCACTCCGGATGGACCGGTGAATGCAGCTGTCTTGTTCCACAGCATACACTTTAACTGATCCACACCCTCACCAGTGCTCGCTGAGGAGTAAACAACCTGGTATCCCAGGGGTGGATAGCGGTCAAACAGCAACCTGGCTTTTTCCTCCCCCACCAGATCCACCTTGTTGGCCACGATCATGCAGGCGAGGCACTGTTTTTCGGCAATAACCAGAAAGCGGTCCAGCATACGCAGGTGCGGTTCCGGCTGGGCACAGGCAAAAACGCACACCAGCAAATCCAGGTTGGATAAAATGACCTGCTGATATTCTCCACGGGCGGAGGGTGCCAGCCGTACCAGCGAATTGCGCCTGGGTTCTATACTTTCAATTACACCACTTTCAGTATTAGACAACAAAATATGAACCCGGTCGCCAACAGCCACCAGATCTTCATTCAGCCGGTTTTGTTTCATGCGGCCGCGCAGGCTGCAGGCGACCAATCCCTGGCTGGTGTGAACGTAATAAAAACCGGATTGCAGGCGCAGAACGACGCCGGAAAGGTGCGATTCACTCATCCACTGGGAGTAGGTGTTCTAAATACGGTTGGCGGCCGGATCGGCGTTTGGGTGGGCGTCAGCGTGTATTGCAGGGTTGGCGTTCGCGTAATATCAAAGGAAGATTCCCATGGATAAAGCTTGACTGACCTGCCAAAAAAGTAATTTTCAATGATGCGCCTGAAGATGGGCGCGGCGATTTCGGACCCTTCGCCGGCATTTTCCGCAATGACCACCACTGCGATATCGGGCTTGTCTGTCCGCCCGGTATCGGTGTAACCTCCAAACCATGCATGCGGTTTGTCCACCGAAGTGGTGGCGGTACCTGTCTTCCCAAAAATGGGGATGTTCAACCCTTCAAGCGCCTGATAGGCTGTTCCCAATTTATTCCTGACAACCATGCGCATCGCTTCCTGGATGGCAGTCAGCGTTTCTGCTTTAATCGGCAGGTTGCCTGAAGTTTGCGGTGTGAAGGTGAAAGTTGTCACGCCCCCGGTGGTGGTCGTGGATTGAATGATCTGCGGCCTGTATAACGTCCCGCCATTACCAATGGCGGCAATAAAACGCACCGCCTGCAGGGGCGTCACCAGCATTTCTCCCTGGCCGAAAGCCAATTGGACTGAATCGCCGTCTGTCTTTGGGTCAGGCATCTTACCGGTATCTTCCGCAATCTGCTCGATGCCGGTTGCGCTGCCCAATCCAAATCCACGTGCAAGGTCGGAAATATATTTATCGCCTTTTTGACGAAAGAGGTCAAGGCCGATATGCAAGAACCAGGGGTTGCAAGAGCGCATCAGTCCCTGCTGCAGGGTCAAATTGCCGCTGGGTGGGTATTCCTTGGCAACCGTCCAATCCGCCAGGCGTTCGCCGGGTAATTCTTCAAAATAGCTGCCGCAATAATACGAGGAATCAGGTGTGTACAAGTTGCTTTCCAGGGCGGCTGCCATGGTGATGATCTTGAAAAGTGAACCGAGGGGATAACTGCTTTGTGCGGCTCGGTTGAGCAGGCGTTGTTGCCCGTCATTCAGTAAGTTATTGAGAATCTCGTTATTACGGTTGGCAGGATCAAACAGGTTTGGGTCGATGGTTGGAGATGAAACCATGGCCAGAATTCGCCCGGTTTCCACTTCCATCACCACCGCAGCCCCGCGGAAACCGACCATGGCCTGCTGGGCGGCAAGCTGGAGTGTTTTGTCGAATGTGGTGGTGATATTCTGCGGCTGACGGGCGTCGGACTGGCTGATGCGGTTAATGATCTGACCATTGGCATCCATCACATACAGGGAGGCGGATGACTTGCCTGCCAGAGCATCTTCAGCGTACTTTTCCATACCCGCCTGCCCCACTTTTTCATCCCCCAGGTAACCCTTGCGTTTGTATTCCTCCAATTGTTCAGAGGAAATCCCCAATGTGTAACCAACTGCCTGGGGCGCAATCCCGCCCGAGTAATAGTAACGGGAGGTGTATTTGGACATCACCAACCCACCCAGACTGGTGAGAATATTCCAGCGTGCATCCACCTCAGCCGCCGAGGCCTCGCCCACCACCACGTACCAATCCGGTGCAGCGTCCTTGTAAAGGTTTTGTATGGTTTGGGTGGGCTTGCCGGTCAACTGTGAAAGCTGAAAGAGCAATTGACCTTCCCTGCCATCCTCTATCTGTCCGGGAATGATCCCCAAGGCATAGGCATCCGTCTGGGCGACGATCGGCGTTCCTGAGCGGTCAAAGATATCCCCGCGTTTGGGAACACGCAAATCCAAGGCCAGCTTGTTTCCACCTTTGAGTTCCGGCAGAATGAGACTGGCATCCCACTGCACCTTCCACCCGCCCTCCTCCATCACCAGGCTCATCTGCACATTGCGCTCGATCTGCGCAAAAAGATTGGTCTCAAAATTCACCTGGCAATCAATGACAGCGGTGGATGGATTGGTAGTTTCAAACAGAATATCGGCTGAAACAGTCTTCATTGTGAGGTTGATGGCTGTTTCCTGGTAAGTTTCGGTAAAATCAATTTCCGAGTATGCGGATTTGGAAGAAGAAGATAAGAGCGCATACATAGCCGCGTAATCTTCCTTTTCCCAGGCGGAAAGGTAGGCTTCAGCCGTGCTGGTCGCTTTCGGCACCGTAGTCAGAATGACCTTTGGTGTTGGCAGGGCAGCCGTGCTTCTGGCACACCCTGAAACCAGCGCGACGATCAACAAAAGAATCATCAGACGGATAAAAGATTTTTTCAACATCATAGCTCTCAAAATGCGTACGACTATCCTATGTTTTCTCCATTCAATATTCGCTCATGGATGGGGCAAGTATAATGCAGAAACTTTTGACAGATTTTGTGGACGGTAATGGGTTGGTAATCAGCATAAAGGCGCAGGTTGCGTTCCAGATGGCACAGCGGCATCCCCATCACGCTGGCAAAACAACCGCAAAAATCCACGACGGGATTGAAAGCAGGGTGTTGAATAGCATAGGCGCCCGCCTTATCCAGTGGATCACCGCTTTGAACATATTTTTGGATTTCTTCATCTGAATAATTGCGCATCTTCACCAGTGAAGAACAGATTTCAATATTTTTGGTTTCTTCACCAAGATTGGAAAGGATAAGGCAGGTAATAACCTGATGAGAATCATCCCGTAAGTTCCGCAATATTCGAAAGGCGTCGGCTTGATCTGCCGGTTTACCTAATATTTCCCCTTTATGAACAACCGTTGTGTCAGCCGCGATGATCAACCCGCATGGATTTGTTTTTAGTGAAGCTTCCGATGCTTTTTCATTCGCCAGCCGTTTGACGTAATCTGTCGGGGTCTCTTCCGCTTTTTGCGATTCGTTGATATCAACTGCCAATATTTTAAACGGCAAACCGATCCACTCCAGCATTGCCTGCCGACGGGGGGATGCAGAGGCAAGCCAAATGGGCGGCAGAATCATAGTCGCTCCATTTTAGCATAAGGCGATGATTGAACAGTTTTTGCGGCAACCCGGGAAGATATAATAATTCCCATATGGACTTCACATTACACACAACTTTCCCGCAGGAGCTTGCACCTGCATGGGATGAGTTGCTTAAGCAAAGCATCCTGGATGTTCCCTTCCTGAATTCTTCGCATTTGAATATATGGTGGCAAACGCGGGGCGGAGGCGAGTGGCCATCCTCGGATGGGTTGGCGGTTGTGAGCGCCTGCGAGGGAAAAGAATTATTCGGCTTGGCGCCGCTTTTCATGCATGACAACCACACCCTTGTGCTGTTGGGCAGCAAGGAAATTTGCGATTACCTGGATTTGATCGTCAAACCTGAAAATTTAAGATCATTCGTCATGGGGTTGGCAGATTTTCTTTCTTCCCCCTCGTTTCCAAAATGGGATCAGATTATCCTCCATAACCTGGTGCAATCATCTGAGACTATTGGCGTATTAAAGGAAACCTCACAAAATATGGGCTGGGAATTTTCCATGGATTGCCACAAGCAGTCCCCTTTCATCCCGCTGCCGGGAGATTGGGATGAATACCTGCTTTCCATTGATAAAAAACAACGGCATGAGATCCGCCGTAAAATGCGCCGGGCGGAAGAAAAATCTGACTTGCGCTGGTATTTTATTGAGGATGAACACCATCTCGACGATGCTGTGAATGACTTCCTGGGTTTGATGGAAAAAGATGAAGAAAAGTTGAAATTTCTCACACCGCAAATGAGGGGACACATGCGGGCGGTGATGAAATGGGCTTTTGAAAACAAAACCCTGCAGCTTTCGTTTTTAGAGATCGGCGGGCGGAGAGCAGCCGCTTATTATTGTTTCAATTATCAAAACAAAATCCTGGTCTACAATTCCGGATATGATCCAGTCTTCGGTGAATTCTCACCAGGATGGGTCCTGTTGGGTTATTTATTAAAATGGGCAAATGAAAACCGGATAAGCGAATTTGATTTCATGCGCGGCAATGAGGATTACAAATACCGCTTCGGTGGCAAAGACCGATTCGTCGTTTGTGTCAAAATCCAAAGAAAAGCCACTTAGAATTCAGACTCCCCCCACAACCTCACCAGGCGGATAAAGAAGGTTTTCATTTTTTCCAAATCGTCAATTCGGACACGCTCATCGATGCCATGTACGCGATTTGCATCTTCGGCCGTGGAAATTATTGGCGTGAACCGGTAAATATGCTGGCAAATTCGCTCGTAATGACGGGCATCCGTGGCACCGCGAAATATTGAAGGGGCTACCGGGATATTGTCGAAAACCTGGCGGATGGCCAGTTCCAGCGTGAAATACGCCGGATGGTCAATGGGTGAATTGCGGGTAGGATCCCAGCCATTTTCTTTTGCATAATCCACCTCAACCCGCGGGTCGGCAATGACTTTTTTAACATGCTTGACCACTGTTTCCACCGAATCCCCCAGGCGAATACGGAAATTCACCCAGGCATGTGATTTAGCCGGAAGGATATTATCCTTCACTCCGCCGTTAATGATCGTCGCCGCACTGGTGGTGCGTATTTGTGCATTTAATAACCTGTCCCTTTGAAGCTGGTGGATCAGGACATGCTTGAACAGCCAGGGATTGGCGATCATCACTTGCCAGGCGAGCGGCAGTTGCACAGCCAGTTTTTCCAACAGGGGAAGCAATGTCGCCAGATCGGCGCTCATTGGCTGATCAGCGAGCAAAGCCACCGCTCGGGCAATGATGGCGATTGCCGTTTGCGGCGGAGGTGCTGATGAATGGCCGGGTTTCCCTGCCGCTTTGAGATCAAGGGTCAAAAAACCCTTTTCGCCGGTACAAACGACCGCCAGTGGTGAAGCGGCTTCTTTTAGGATATCCTCATTGATGCTGCCGCCTTCATCCAACACCGCCCCCAAGCGAATGCCTTGTTGCTCGAGTTGTTGTGCTATCCTCAACGCACCATCCCTGCCGTAGATTTCCTCATCATGGCCGAAAGCCAGGTAGATGGTGCGCTTGGGTGAAAAACCGGTTTGCAACAGAAATTCCACCGCTTCCATCAGTGTTACCAGGTGGTTTTTCATATCCAGGGCACCGCGTCCCCAAACAAATTCCTTGTCTATTTCACCGGCAAAAGGAGGGTGTGTCCATAGTTTTTCTGATACGGTATCCACTGGTACCACATCCTGGTGAGCCGCAAAGAGCAATGGTTTTAAGCTGCTGTCACGGCCAGCCCATTTGTATAACAGACTGTAATGATTGATCTCCTGTTTTTCAAGCGTGGCGTGAAGCAGCGGGTAATTCGTCTTTAATACCT
Source organism: uncultured Chloroflexia bacterium (assembly GCA_963802275.1). Classification (GTDB taxonomy): domain Bacteria; phylum Chloroflexota; class Anaerolineae; order Anaerolineales; family Anaerolineaceae; genus CAZMZW01. The sequence continues at coordinate 1,247,233 of CAWDIB010000004.1, forward strand.
TATGTAATTGAACCCAGGCGGAATAATCCTGCCCGGCAGCATCCTCATTTGAAATCGTCCTGCAGCGGATGGTTTCAGCCAGGCGGCGGGCAATGGCATTTTTATCCAACTTTGGTTTTTCAACCGATTCTATGTCTTTCTGCTGTTGGTGCAAACGAATTGTCCGTATTAATAAAAACGCAGCCAAGAATACCAGGCAAACAATCACAACCAAAATGAAATTTAACATTGCTGCTTTTCCTTAACGAAATACTCCAAGGCATTATACATATTAAAACAAAAGAGGCAGATGATTTGTCTGCCTCTTAATAAGAATTTACTATTTGTTATCTTAGGGTTTTTGCCAGCGCTTCCAAAATTGAGCCGGTCACAATCTGACCCGATTGGGTATGATGGGTTGAGTCTGTCATTCCGCTGTTGCCCACAAGGCCGCCAATCAGTGTGCCCAGCAGATCACCGCTTGAATTGCCGGATGAGCCGCTTTGTCCACCCAAAAGGCCTCCCAGGATATCAGCCAAACCTCCGCCCTGCGAAGGCTGAGCTGTGGAATTTTGCCCGCCGAGGAGACTACCCAGCAAACCACCCAGGTCAATCCCCTGGCCTGACTGGGAGGAGGTTGTGCCTTGTCCGCCCAGCAAACCACCAAGGATGGAACCGATGATATCAGTTGAACTGCCGGTGGTTCCGTTTTTTCCACCGCCGAGAATCATCAGCAGCAATGGCAGAATATTTTCGAGAGAAATTCCGGAACCCTTGATATTCTTGGCTGCCTGTGAAAAACCCTGCGCATACATTTTTCCCGACCCGCTGGTTGCCTCTTGTTCCAGCTGCTTACTGACATACTTCAGCTGAGCTGTCGGCTTGGCATCCTGTTTTTGCTGCAAGGCCTGCACGATGGTATTGAATGTGTTCACCATATTGGTGCCGTGGTCGTGGTTATAGGTATCCGCTTGGTTGAGCGCAGATTGGTTTTGCTGCAACGCGCCCGCAGCAGCTTGAAACAACTGTAATAGGTCAACTTGTCCGTTTGTCATGATTCACCTTAAATAAAAAGTGTTTTCATAATAACACCAAATGATGGAACAGTAATGAAATGTATCAGGCTTTTTTTCGCCAAATTTCATAATGTCCAAGTCTGCCATTGAATCCATCTGAATCAAACTGATCCAAAATTTGAAATCCGCTGAGATCCGCAAGTTCGGCCAATTCTTTTTCAGTGAATAAATGCACATAACGCAAACCCACCCGGCTCGAATCATCCTTAATATCTGAACGCCAATCCAGCAACGTATCACCGGGCTCGACATCTGCATTGGTCAATCCAACTTCTTCCCAGTTAATTTGCCTGGCCAGTAATTTTGGGCTGTTCTGAAACTGCCAAACAGAAAAAAAGAATTGGCCTTCCTCGGTTAACAGCCCGTTCACCTTTTCAAGCAGCTTGAATCGCAGATCCTGCGATGGGATGTGGTGCAGGACAGCAAATGTGAGAATTCCATCCCATGCATATTGCTTGACCTTCAATTCCCATTCATCTGCTACCAAATCAGCTTGAAAAAAATCCACTATCAAGTTGGGGGACATGCGAACGGTTTCAAGTTTCTTGCGTGCACAATCCAGCAATTGCTGGCTGAAATCCATCCCGAGATAGAGACCGCTGCGTCGCTGCCGGTCCCATTCCAAAGCTAATGCGCCATTCCCGCAGCCGAGATCTAAATAATTCCCATAACGGGGGAGATCATTCAGAATCAGCAAAATGCCGTGCTGGATGCGCTGGCGCGTCTGGGAAAACGAATCGGCGAAATCTTGATAAAATTCTCGATTGATCGTCAGTAATTTTTGAACAACATGATCCTGCATTGCAGAAATTATAGCTGACACCCGTATTGAAACCTGCGGAGAATGCATGACTCCCCCAAACAGGAACTGGCAAAAAAACCAACCGCTTACACAAGAGCAAATTGAGATCTCCCGTCAAATCCTCAATGAGGTGCACGACGGCGATTCAGTATTTAAAAGCATCCGCCGGCACCCATTGGCAGATGGGGGTTATGTGGCCAAATACATCCTGGTTAAGGCTTACCATCATTTTGTGCAATCCAGCCAACTTTCCACAGATGAAAATCTGTTGCGTGCCATACGCATGAAACCGATGCGCACCCTCTCCGGTGTGACCACCGTCACCGTGCTGACCCAGCCATCTCCGTGTCCGGGCAACTGCATTTTTTGCCCTGAAGATGAGCAGCTTCCCAAAAGTTACCTCCGGCGTGAACCAGGCGCCGCCCGCGCTTTCCAGAACCACTTTGACCCATATTTACAGGTAGCTTCACGGTTGGAGTCCTACCACGCTATCGGGCATCCCACGGACAAAATTGAATTATTGATCCTGGGAGGATGCTGGACGTCTTATCCGCGCGAGTACCAGCAATGGTTCATCAAACGCTGCCTGGATGCATTGAATGGCTGTGATGGCACATCCCTTGAACATGCGCAGGCTTTGAATGAAACCGCCACCCATCGTAATGTTGGCATGGTGATTGAAACCAGGCCGGACGAGATCAATGCGGAAACTGCCATTTTTTTACGCCGGTTGGGCGTAACCAAGGTGCAGCTGGGTGCGCAGAGTTTTGATGACGAGATTCTCTCCAGGAACCTGCGCGGGCATACTGTTGCTGCAACGCTGAAAGCCACAGCACTCCTGCGCGCTGCCGGCTTTAAAATCGTGCTGCATTGGATGCCCAACCTGCTTGGGGCGACAATCGAATCCGACAAAGCCGATTTCAACCACATGTGGACCGATGGTTATTGTCCGGATGAGATCAAGATCTATCCAACCCAATTATTGGAAAGCGCCCAGCTTTACCGCTATTGGCAGCAGGGAAAATATCAACCCTATACGACCGAACAGTTGATTCAACTCCTGGCAGATATCAAGCTGACCATTCCCAATTATTGCCGGGTCAATCGCATCATCCGTGATATTCCGGCCGATTACATTGTTGCGGGAAACAAACGGTCCAGTCTGCGCCAGGACGCATTAAAAGAGTTAGCCCGCAGAGGACAGCGCTGCAATTGCCTGCGCTGCCGGGAAGTGCGCGGGCAGATGATTGACCCAAATCAGCTGGCTCTCAGTGACCTTGAATACCAGGCTGCCTTCGCCCAGGAACATTTTTTGAGTTATCAAACTCCGGATGAACTTGTTGCTGGTTATCTGAGGTTATCCCTGGTGCATGAATTCCCCTCTGCAGAAGCACAATCGTTGCATGAACTTTACCGGTATGCCCCTGAATTGAGCGGAGCAGCCATCATTCGAGAAGTGCACATTTACGGCCAATCGCTCGAGGTGGGAGGTGCGCAAAATGGCGCCGCCCAGCATATCGGCTTAGGGACCGAACTGATAAAAAAAGCGGAGGCAATTTCTAAAAAATGGGGTTACAAGAAAATCGCGGTGATTTCCGCAATTGGCACCCGCGAATACTATCGCAAACGCGGGTTCATCGTTGAAAATTCCTACATGACAAAAAATTTATCTTGAGCAGTTAACAAATCTCAGGAGTAATCCTTTAAAAGCTTTGCCCTGCGCGGGTGACGCAGCCGCCGCAATGCCTTGCCCTCAATCTGCCGGATGCGCTCACGGGTAAGGCCGAATTTCTGTCCGACTTCCTCCAGAGTGTAATAGCGGCCGTTTTCAAGCCCAAAGCGCAATTTTAGGATATTAGCCTCCCGGCAGGGCAATGAATCCAATACCGAATCAATTCTTTCACGCAGCATCTTGGCATAAACACTCTGGATGGGGGAAGGGTTAACCTGATCTTCGATAAAATTTCCCAGTTCAGACTCATCCTCGTCATCATTGATCGGGCTTTCCAGCGACAAGGGCAGCCATGAGACCCTCAGCATCCATTCCACTTTATCCTTGGTTTGCTCCAGGGACTCGGCAATTTCTTCAATGTTTGGGATTCGTCCCAGTTGCTGTTCAAGTTCATGGGTACGCTTGTATAACAGGCGGATTCGGTCTACCATATGGACCGGCACACGAATGGTGCGCCCCTGATCGGCAATGGCACGGGTGATGGTTTGGCGTATCCACCAGGTGGCATAGGTTGAAAAACGAAATCCGCGCTGGTATTCAAATTTTTCAACCGCCTTCATCAAGCCCAGGTTGCCCTCCTGGATCAAGTCCAGGAAAGGAACACCTCGCCCGTTATAGCGTTTGGCCACGCTGACCACCAAACGTGTATTCGCTTTGATCAAATGCTCGCGGGCTGATTGCCCATCATCAATCAATTGCCGCAGTTTTGCTTTTTTCTTGCTGCTTCCATTTCCATTCAGGCGATTCAATTGCTGTTGAGCATACCGGCCGGCTTCAATTCGCTTCGCCAGTGAAACCTCCTCCTCCATATTCAACAATGGCACCTGCGACATTTCACGCAAGTAAAGGGAAATGGTATCTTCGCTGGTGATGGAATCCAGATTGGCAAATGAAGGTTCCCCTTCCATCAAGGTTTGCTCAAGGTCTTCTTCAACTGGCTCTTCTTCAACCTGTGTTTCAGGAACTTCTATACCTTTATTGCGTAAGGCACTCAGGAGCCAGGTCACTAAATCCGAATTCTCAGCCGGGTCGGGGACAATCTCAAAAATATCATCAAGCGTGAGCTGTCCCTGGGAATTGGCTTTTTCAACCAACATCTTAATTAATTCAGTGGATGGTTGCACTTGCGTATCAGTGATCATTGATTTCCCATTTCCTTTTCCCATGTTTTCAATTCATATGAAATGATATTCTTTAAACCGTGTTGGACAAATTTCTTGGATTCGGTTCCGATTGTTGATGATGGGAACAAATGCCCAAATTTAGATTCTGCCCGCATTCATCACACAAACCCCTGCAATCCTCCATGCAAATCGGGTTTATGGGAACTTCCAACATCAGGTAATCACCAATCAATTGCTCAAGGTCAAGAAAACCATTTTCAGGAATAAGCGCTTCATTCTCCGAAAGGGGATGATTGGGATAGGTAAATATTTCCTCAAATTCAGTTTCAATAGAAAGTGAGAACTCTTCAAGGCAGCGGACACAAGTGGTTTTTGTGTCAGCCTTAAAATCTCCAATCAGTCTTAGTCCATTTTGCGTGCGATGAAAAGCAGCAATTCCGGATAATTTTTCAAAATTAAATTCACCTAAAGCAATTAAGTGCGGGAAATCAAAGGGGATCTCGCGAATATACCCAATGGGTTGATTAAATAAAAAACCTACATTAATGCGGAAGGGGTGTCGGGACTGGTTCACACTAATTTTTGTTTAGAACGGAATTTGTTTTTATAATTACTAAAAAAATTATAGCACGTCGGGTTTTAATAGTCAATTTATTATCATATTTTTCATAAATATTATATGCAAAATCAGATAAAGTTATTAATCGCAACGTCCAATTTGGGAAAAGTACGGGAACTTCGGGCGCTATTGAGCAATTTCAATTTTGAAATCCTAACGCCCATAGAAATTGGCATATCAACAATACCTGCAGAAACCGGCTCTTCCTATTTGGAAAACGCCCTGCTTAAGGGGCAATTTTATGTTGACCAAAGCCGGATGGCAGTGCTGGCAGACGATACCGGTTTGGAAGTGGATGCATTGGACGGTCAGCCGGGTTTGTATTCCGCCAGGTTCTCAACCCTTGAAGATGCTAGCGATGCGGAACGCCGGCAACTTCTATTGCAGAAATTGCAGTCAAAACCGCAACCCTGGCATGCCCATTTCACCTGCACGGCAGTGTTGATTGATTACCATGGAAATCAACATCCTGCGACCGGGCGCTGTGATGGACAGATTATTTCCACAGAACGCGGCACCAATGGGTTCGGGTATGATCCGATCTTTCTTTTCCCCGATTTGAACAAGACAATGGCTGAACTTGAATTGGATCAGAAGAACCGCATCAGCCACCGTGCACGGGCTTTGCATGCTCTTTCACCTTATTTATTAAACCTTTCCCGCCAAACCAAATAATTTCTATTTCTTCTTCAAGTGGAAATTTTTATGGATTGTTTTCAAATAAGTCCTTTTTCGCTTTTCTCCAAACCGCCAGGCGTTCAGCAACCTCTTTTTCCCATCCCTGATCAGAGGGATTGTAAAAGGTGCGTCCGCGAATTTCATCCGGTAGATATTGCTGGGCGGTAAAATGGTCAGGGAATAAATGCGGATATTGGTAACCCTTTCCATGTCCAAATCCTTTTGCATCACGGCTGGCATCCATGAGATGAACAGGGACCTGCCCGGTTCCGTGCTCTTCGATGAATTTAACCACTTCATAGTATTGGGTTGCCGAGTTGGATTTTGGCGCAGTAGCAAGATATAAGGTCGCTTCAACAATCGGGTAAACCCCTTCCGGCATGCCGATATATTCAAATGCATAAGCAGCTGAAACCGCCACCTGGATCCCCCGCGGATCAGCCTGTCCGATATCTTCACTAGCCAGGATGATCAACCGCCTGAGAATAAAACGCGGGTCTTCGCCCGCCAGGATCATCTTTGCCAGCCAATACAATGCCGCATCCGGGTCTGACCCGCGCACGGATTTGATAAAAGCGGAAATCGTATCGTAATGCTCATCACTGTTGCGGTCATATTTCATCGCCCGTTTTTGAATGGAATCCTGGGCTGTCTGCAGATCAATAAGGATTTCTCCATCGCTGTTTGGTGTGGTTGTCTCTACAGCCAATTCGAGCGCATTCAATAAATTACGCGCGTCCCCACCGGCAATCTGCACCAGGTGCTCCCGCGCAGAAGGTTCAATGCGAATATCTTTTCCGCCATATCCTCGTTCCTTGTCAGCCAACACACGATCGACGAGTTGATCCAGCTCAAGCGTGGAAAGCGGTTTGAGGGTGAATATCCTCGAGCGCGAAACCAACGCAGGTATCACATCAAAATATGGGTTTTGGGTGGTGGCGCCAATCAAGATGATCAAGCCCGATTCAACACTGGGCAGCAAGGCATCCTGCTGGGATTTGTTCCAGCGATGGACCTCATCCACAAAAAGGATCGTGCGCTTGTTGTACAACCGCCGCCGTTCACGAGCGGCTTCAATGACGATCTTCAATTCCTCCTTGCCTGCCATGACCGCAGACATGGTCTCGAAATGAGATTGACTGTAATTGGCAATTAATTGGGCCAGGGTGGTTTTACCAGTGCCGGGAGGTCCCCAAAGAATGATTGAAGCGAAAAGGCGGTCAGATTCAATCGCCCGGCGCAACAGTCTTCCCTGGCCAACGATTTCTTCCTGCCCCAGGAATTCATCAAAGTTTCTGGGTCTCATCCTGGCTGCCAGGGGTGCCTCGCTGGTTAAACGGTTCTTCAGAGCATGATCAAATAGATCCATCGCGGATGCCCTCTTGTTGGGAATAATTTTAAGTTATCTATAACAAATTAAAACCGCCTGGAAAACCGGGCGGTTTTTCATGTTTTTTCAGGATGAGTAATAAAAACGCGGCAGCCGTTTTTTCCAGGAAGTGGGGATGATTTTATCCAAAGCATCATCGGTAGTGACAATACCATGCAATACATTATTTTCATCCAATACCGGAACCGCCAATAGATCATATTTTGCGATAATCTGGGCAACATCATCCTGTTTGGTATCCAGATTGACGCTGATGACCTTTGGGTTCATAAAATCCTTCACCAGGCAATTTGGCTTTGCCAGGATCAAATCGCGCAGGGTGAATACCCCGATCAGCTTTTTTTCTTATCCACCACATACACATAAATAAAAGTTTCAACCTCAGCAGACAATTTTCGAATACGGCGGATGGCTTCCGACGCAGTAATATCTTGTTGAAGAGTGATGAAATCAGTGGTCATGATGCCGCCAGCAGTGTCTTCAGGGTATTCCAGCAGCTTCTTGACATCACTCGCTTCATCCTTTTCCATTAATTCCAACAGGTCCTGGCTGCGGTCCTTGGGTAATTCTGCCAGCAGGTCAGCCGCCTCATCCGGCTCCATTTCCTCCAGCACATCCGCCACTTTTTCATCATCCATATTACGGACCAGACTGGCCTGGAATTCAGGTTCCACCTCTTCCAGTGTGTCCGCCAGCTGCTTGGTATCCAATTTTTCGAGCAAGCGGCCGCTGGCTGAACGGTTCAGGTCAGATATGATCTCCGCCAGATCCGCTGGATGCAAATCGGCGATTTTTTCACCCGGCACTTTCAAGCGCATATCTCCTTCCGGAGCCAGCAGTTCCACATGCTCCCAGCCGATTACGTTGGAGCTGAGGTCTTTTTTAAACCGGTGGGCAACTTTCTGCGCAGGACGGGCAAAGCCCAATCTCCGTAAAAGTCCCATACCACCCACATCCACATTGAGCACAACAAAAGCATTTTCCACGCGGGTGATCTCCACATCATTCACCCGCACCACCCGCACACCGTTGGTATCGATGATCTGTTTATCCAATACATCCCTCACCAGATAAAGGTCGTTTTTTCGCGGTACATAGGGTTTGAGATCTTCCAGTGGTTTGTTCAAAGGTATCGCCGGGGCAATCAATACAGCAACATCCTTGAGAGAAATGACCTTTTCTTCGTTCTTGCTTGATAAAAGGATGGCTGAAATGACTGGATGCGGCATAGTGCGGATTTGTGATGCAATCAGGTCGGTGATTTTACCGATTCTCTCTCCATTAATATCGGTTACTGGTTTGTCAATCAATTCACTTAAGTACGGCATTTCTCACGCTCCATTCTGCATCCAGCATTCTGCCTGTTGGTATGTAACTTCTAACATTCCCAGAAATATATTAACATCTTGGCATATCAGCGTCAATACCCAAACTCAATCCAATAGTAAAATCATACCCCTACTTCATAATTTCCATTTGAGCGCTCCAATGCACACCACTTCACAGATAGGAATCAAATCCGGTAAATCCAAATTTAAAAAAGGATAAATAATGCCACAAGCCAAGTATGGGTTTCCAAAGGGTTTTTTATGGGGTACCGCCACCGCCGGTTATCAGGTGGAAGGTGGAAATCAAAACACCAATTGGCATCTGTGGGAAAACACACCGGGAAAGATCCTCAATGGGAACAAATCCGGTATAGCCTGCGACTGGTGGGGCGGGCGTTGGAAGGAAGACCTGACCAATGCCGCCCATGATGGACAAAACGCACATCGCTTTGGCATTGAATGGAGTCGCATCCAGCCCAAAGCCGATCAATGGGATGAAAGCGCGCTGGCTTATTACCGCGAGATGCTTACGGGAATGAAGCAGCTTGGTTTGGCTACCATGCTGACCCTTCATCATTACACTGATCCCATCTGGGTGGTTGAACAGGGTGGCTGGCAGAACGAGAAAACCGCTGACCTGTTTGCCGCCTTCACCCGCAAGGTGGTCAATTCCCTGGGGGACCTGGTGGATTACTGGGTTACCATCAATGAACCCTTCGGCTACATGGCCAACGCCCACATTCTCTGCACCTTTCCTCCCGGTGAGCCGGACATGAAGAAGGTATTTGTCGGATTGACCAATCTCATCCAGGCACATGCCAATGCCTACCACATCATCCATGAGATTCAGCCGCATGCCCGGGTGGGTTTTGCCCAATACTATCGCAGTCTCGTCCCCGCCAAATCCTGGTTTCCGCCGGACCGTTGGGAAACCAATCTTATGGACCAATCCATCAACCGCTCCTTTCCGGATGCCCTGGTTGACGGTTACGCACGCATCCTGATCTGGAAGAAATTCCTGCCGGCTGCCATGCGTACCATGGATTTTTTCGGATTGAATTATTACAGCCGCGACGTGGTGGCATTTGACATCACCAAGCCAAAAGAGCTTTTCCGTAAGGTCACTGTCCCAGAAAACGCCATTCTTAGCGAAAATAAATTCATCGCCCATGTTCCGCAAGCCATCCATGATGCCATTAAATGGGCGCGGCGCTACAACCTGCCCATTTACATCACTGAAAACGGGGTGGAGGATTCGAAGGATGAGCTAAGGCCGCGTTTTCTCATTGAGAACCTTCACCAGGTTTGGCGGGCGGTTAATTTCAACTGGAATGTCAAGGGGTACTTCCACTGGTCGCAGGTGGATAATTTTGAGTGGGAGCGGGGCTGGAGCCAGCACTTTGGTCTATGGGGCCTGAATGTTGAAACGCAGGAACGCATCCGGCGGAAAAGCGCGGATGTGTACGCATCCATTTGCAAGGAAAATGGCATTAATTCCGAAATGGTTGAGAAATTCACCCCGGAAATCCTTCCCTCCATTTTTCCGGGATTCTAGCTTACAAACCAACATTCAATCAAATACCCCTGATTCACTACAGTTGTTTTACAAGGTTGTGAATCCATTTGCGGCGGCTGAAATGAATCTGCGAGATGATAAATTTGGCAATTTCATCCGCCTGGGCCAGCAGATAGACCAGGTGAACCGGCAGGTGAAAAACAAAAGCGCCCAAAGCGGCCAACGGAATGCCGATCCCCCACAATGACCCGATATCCACCAGGTAGGCGAATTTTACATCCCCGCCACTGCGCAAAGCCCCTACAAAAGTGGTCAGGTTGACCACGCGCGCCCAGAAAAAAACCGCCTCCACCAAGATTAGCGCACGGGCGTAAGCAAGTACCGTTGGAGAGATTTTATAAATTGATATGAGTCCGGGCCCGGCGATAAAAATAATGCTGCCCATCAGCAGGCCAGCCACCAAGGCAATATGGATGATACGGCGCGCGTATTGATAGGCAAGCTCCTCCCTGCCCGCCCCGATGGAATTACCCACGATGATTGCACAGGCATCTGACAAACCAAAGAAAAACACAAAACCGAAATTATCCAGGGTGCTGATGATGTTGAAGGCGGCGATGGATTCTGTGCTGATATGGGCGATGATGACATGGTACATGCTCATCCCCAGCCCCCAGAAGAATTCGTTGCCCATCACGGATACTGTCCGTCGTAATATTTTCCATAAGAATTTGCGGTCAAAGGCAAACATTTGCGGAACACTTGCGGCGATGGGAGTATGCAGGAGGTAAGTCAGGGAAACCAGCAGGATGACCGCGATGGTTTGCGAAACAGTCAACGCAATTGCCCCACCAAGAAAGCCAACCCGGGGCAGGCCGAATTTTCCGAATATCAGGCCGTAAGCTAGGATGACATCCAATGCCAGTGTACTGGTGCTGACCAGCATGGGTAGTTTAACATTGCCGGTGCTGCGCAAGGCGGCTGAAAATACATAAGTAACTGAAAGCATCAAAAAGCTTGGAGCCAATATGCGCAAATACTGGCTGCCCATCGCAATTACATTTTCATCTGTTGAATATATTTTTAGAACGCTTTCCGGGCTGAAAAAGCAAACCGAGAAAAAAATGAAACCAAAGAATAGCGCAAGGCAAAGAGTTACCCCTAGCACTTTATGGATGTTCTTCAGATTTCGCGAACCCCAAAATTGGGCAAAAAATATTGCGCCGCCGGAGCTGATGCCAAACATGAGGATGTACTGCAGGAAGTTGATCTGTCCTGCCAATCCCTGGGCAGCAATGGAAAGGTCACCCAATTGACCGATCATCAATCCGTTGACCAGGTTCATCAACGAATTGAAAAAATTCTGCATGATGATTGGCGAAGCCAGCTGGGTCAGCCGGCGATAGAATGATTTATCTTTGAACAATCTCTTCCTTGATTATCCGGGGTTAAATTGTCAGCGCAATGGTTGACAGACCGGACAAAAGTGTGTCCCGCGTTGACCAACCAGGATGCGGTGAATGGTTGTGCCACATACCGGGCAGGCTTCTCCCTGCCGTTGGTAAACGCGAAAGTGATTTTGAAACTCCCCGCCGCGGTAGACCCAATCGATACTGGCGCCGTTGCGGCGGATCCCCTGCTTGAGTACGGAGCGGATTGAAAGCAATAAGGTACGCGATTCTGTGGGAAGAAGCGAAGCAGAAGAACGCAGCGGGTGTAACCGGGCAAGGTGCAGGGCTTCGTCGGTATATATATTTCCCAGCCCTGCCAGAAAAGTCTGATCCAACAGCAATGGTTTCAGTTGCCGATTCCTGGTGGTCAGCATTAGATGAAACCGCTTTGTGGTTAATAACGGGTCAAGCGGTTCAGGTCCCAGGTCCTGCAAGATTTCCGAAGCATCCGAAACCAGCCAGGCACGCCCAAACTTGCGCGGGTCATTAAAAACAAGGCACCAGCCATCCGTAAAATCAAGCGCCAGCCGGTCATGCTTTTGCCTTTCCACCCCTCTGCTTTGATTCACTCGCAGATCACCGCTCATCCTTAGATGAATCAGTAAGTTTGTTTTGTCAAAGTTAATGATGAGGTATTTACCCCTTCGTCCGACCTTTTGAATCACCTGGTTGGTCAGGATATCATTCAAATCTTTAGCGGAAGTATTTGCCAGTGTTTTTTGCCAATATAAATGAACTTTCCTGATCTTTTTCCCAACAATTGAACAGATGCCATCCTTACCACAATTAAGAGAGCGGACAATAGTTTCAACTTCAGGCAGTTCCGGCATTATTTGTGCAGCTTTCGAATCTCCCAAACACCCATTGCTGAAATAACCAGCACGGAAAATTTGGTTAATTAAAGAATCCGCTCTTAATGACCTCTGGTCTGATCAATCCTGACTTATCTTGCGAGGAAAGAATTCCTACTCATTAAATAGTTCGCCAACACTGCGGCCTTGATTGGCACGCCGAATGACCTCACCCAGCAAGGGAGCTACCGTGATGATTTTTAACCGGTCGCCAAATTTTGCCTTTTTTTCAGGCGGAATGGGAATCGTATCAGTGGTGACAAATTCGCGCACCGGTAGGGCTGCCATGCGTTCTGCCGCATTTGGGGAAAGCACCGGGTGGATGAACAATACGATCACATCCCGCGCCCCCTGCTCTTTGCAGATCTTTACCGCCGAGACAATGGTACTGCCCGTGCTCACCTCCTCATCGAAAATAATGACATCACGGTCTTCCACATCTCCGATCAGGGTAAGGGCTTTGGTGGTCGGGTCATTGGAAGCGCGCCGCTTTTCAATGATCGCCAGGGGTACCCCCAGCCGTTCAGCATAATTGCGCGCTTTTTTGGCAAAACCAAGATCAGGAGAAACAACCACCGGTGAATGGAGTTTTCCGCACAGTGTATCCAGGTAATCGATCAGCACATGGAAAGCATACAGCACATCGCCAGGGATGGAGAAGAAACCCTGGATCTGATCGGCATGCAGGTCAAAGGTCATGTAGCGGTCTGCACCGGCGACTTCGATCATATCCGCTACCAGGCGCGCGGTGATGGGTACGCGTGGCTGGTCTTTCTTGTCTGACCGGGAATAGCACATATACGGTGCAACCGCAGTCACACGCCCCGCCGAATCAAGTTTCAGCGTCTGCACCAGGATGAGCAATTCCATCAGATTGCGGTGGACAGGGATGGAGGTGGTTTGGATGACATAACAATCCTGCCCGCGTACAGAAGCGCGTAGCTTGACGAACAGGTTGTCATTGGGGAAAGTGACAATATCCCTTTCGCAAAGCGGAACGTTTAAATACGTGGCAATGCTGGCTGCCAGATCCGGGCAGGCGGTGCCGGCATACAATTTGATCCCTCCGTACAACATCCTGTCACCATGGGGATGCACAGGTCCTATACTCATTGATTACCTCCTGAAAATTCATCATTCCATTCAGATCTTAATACGCTCATTAATAAAACGTCAATATATTTTCCATCCATAAATCGATCCTGGCGCAGGCGTCCATCCACCTTAAAACCAGCTTTCTCATAGGAGCGGATACCACGCAAGTTGGTTTCGTAAACCCTTAAGAAAACGCGGTTAAGGTTCAATTCGTTGAAACCAAATTTCAATAACAGCCGCACGGCCTCGGTGCCATAGCCCTTGTCCCAACAGGTTTTTTCACCGATGGAGATGCCAATTTCCGCTGCGCGGTCGTTATTGCGAATGGAGAAAAATCCCGCATTTCCCACCGGCAGCCAGGTATCTTCCTGGTGAATTTCAATGACGAGTGGCTGCTCTTCGACCGGTCTTTGCAGAATTCCCTTGAACCATTCCTCTTCCTGCGGCAGACCCAGCGGAATGAAAAGCTGCAGGTTCCTGCGCACATCCGGGTCGTTGAACCATCTCACAAAACGCGGCAGGTCCTCCCTTTCAATCGCCCGCAGACGTATACGTGAACCGTACAGCACCACTGCCTTCCTTTAGGGATTCAAACGGTTGGGACCGCGGAAGAGGTAGACCGCCTCGCGGATATTGCCGAGATTCAACATGGCCACCAGCAGTCGGGAGAGGCCAAGTCCAAAACCGCCGTGTGACGGACAACCGAACTTGAAGAAGTCCAGATAGTATTGGTTGTTTTCCTGGCTCAACCCCTTTTCCAATGCTTGTTTTAAAAGGATGTCGTAACGATGCTCCCTTTGGGCACCGGTGGCAATTTCTAAGCCGTTGGCAAGCAAGTCAAAGCTGCGCGTCAGGTCCGGTCTATCCGTGTGGCGCATATGGTAGAACGGTCGGACGGCGATCGGCCAGTCAATGACAAATACAAAGTCGTGGTTGTAGGCTTTCTTCACATGGTCAGCCAGGGCGCGTTCGCCACCCGGATCAAGGTCGCCCTTACGCTCAGGGGGCAGCTTGTAACCAATTTCTTTTAGAATCTCATACGCCTTGGCCATGGTCAAACGTGGGAAGGGTACGGAAGGCACTTGCAGGTCCACCGAAAAAACAGATTTGATCTCCTCACCGTGTTTTTCTTTGACTTGCTGATAAGTGTATTGCAGCCAGCGCTCGGTGAAGGCCATCACATCCTCATGCGTTTCAATCCAGGACATCTCCATGTCGATTCCGGTGAATTCTGTCATATGGCGCGAGGTGAAGGATGGGTCGGCACGGAACACCGGGCCAATTTCAAAAACGCGCTCAAATCCAGCCGCCATGGCCATTTGCTTGTAAAACTGGGGGGATTGCGCCAGGTAGGCTTTGCGCTCAAAATATTGCACTTCAAAAAGTTCCGCCCCACTTTCGCTGGGGCTGCCCATGATCTTGGGGGAATGGATTTCCAGGAACTGGTTTTGCAGCCAATATTCGCGCATGGCCTGTTCCATGGTGGTCTGCACCTTGAAAAGCAGCAGGTTTTCCGTCCGTCGCAGGTCAAGGTAACGCCAATCCATGCGGAAATCGATGGCGGGTAGGTTTTCTTTATCAAACGGGTCGAATGGCATTGGGGCTTCAGCCAAATTTTCCACTGTGAGGCTTGCCAGCTGAATCTCAAATCCGCCCAGCTTGACAATCGGGTTTTCCACCACCTTGCCGGTTATGGTCAGGGCACTTTCCGTGGTTAAGGTGGAAATTTTATTTCCGAGATCTTCATTGTTTGGACGGTAGTGTGCCACCTGAACCAATCCGGTGCGGTCGCGCAATATGAGAAATTGCATTTTTTTCTGGTCACGCAGTGTTTGCAGCCAGCCCTGGACGCAAACCTCTTCACCGATATGCTCATTCAATTGGCGGATGGGTATTCTTTTCATAGAACTATAATCCTTTATGAATCCACTAATGATTATTCATTTTAATTCACTTCCCCCATTTTGAACGAATTTTAAACTTATTTTAAGATGCTGGTTTTTCTTCCGCCTTAATTAGGTCTTCAATAACTTTAAAGGGGGTGAGCTGGCGTATTAGCAAGGAAGCAAGCAGTTCGTGATATGCATTTGACTTGGTGACATTTTGCCATTGAGCACCAATTCTTTCAGAATAGAGCAATTCCAACCACGTCTCCAGCCGGCGTTGGTCCTTTTTCTGCCATTGGCCATTGGCGCATATGAACTGCCTGTGTTTTTCAATTTGATCAAGCAGTAAATCCATACCATCTTCCTCGGTGGCTACTGCTTTAATAATGGGAGGCGTCCACCTATGACCATTAAAAGAATCCACTTTATCATCTGATGGAGAGTACCCCAGCTCCAACATGGCCTGCAGTGACTGTACCACCAGGTCCGCACCAGGTTTGTCAGCCTTGTTCACCACGAGAATATCTGCAATTTCAAGGATGCCGGCCTTGATGGCTTGCACATCATCTCCCAACCCGGGAGCTTCCACCACCACCGTAGTATGGGCAACTTGGGCAATCTCCACCTCGGATTGACCGGCACCAACTGTTTCCACCAGGATTGGGTCCAAACCGGCTGCATCCATTACATGAATGACAGCCGGCACTGAGCGATTCAAACCACCCAGCGCGCCACGGGTGGCCATCGAGCGGACAAACACGCGTATATCACCGGCAATATCCTTCATTCTCACCCGGTCTCCCAGCAGCGCACCGCCGGTGAACGGGCTGGTCGGATCGACCGCAATCACGCCTATATCGATTAATGGATGGCGGCTCAGCCATCTCTTGACCAGGGCATTGACCAGGGTTGATTTACCTGCCCCGCTGGTGCCGGTGATACCAATGACATGCGCTTTGCCTGAATGCAAAAAAAGTTGGTCAACCAGGCGGCGGCCTTCATCTTGGTCGTTTTCCACCCGGGTGATCACTCTGGCCAGTGCCAGGCGGTCACCTGTTAAAATTTGTTTGACCAGTGTCATGGAAAGCGAATGAAATCATCCAACCATGCGGCGGATGTCATCCGCCACTGCGGTGGTCACGGCGCCAGGCCCATAGATTTCCCTGACCCCCATTTTTTTCAACTCTACCGCATCCTCCCCCGGGATGATGCCGCCTACAAACACCAGTGCATGTTCCTGATGGTTGGCTTTGAGCAATTGCAGCACGCGCGGCACGAGGGTCATATGGGCGCCGGAAAGGATGGAGAGCCCGACCACATCCACATCCTCCTGGAGGGCGGCATTGGCGATCATTTCCGGTGTCTGGCGCAGACCGGTGTAAATCACCTCCATGCCGGCATCGCGTAAGGCTCGTGCAATGACCTTGGCGCCGCGGTCGTGGCCATCCAGCCCGGGCTTGGCAATCAGGACACGGATTTTCTTTTCCATAGCTTGTTTCATCCTTGTTTTTCTTGTCCTTCTTAATTATATCTTGGGGCTGAAAAGGGATTAATACAATAAAAATATGCTACCTATCGAGGGTTTCATACCGCTGGTGGGCAATTCCTCTGCAATGTCGTTTAAGAACGGCATAGTATAATGCCTGCGCCTTTAAAAAAGGTTACCTTTTCATCGGAGAATTTAAAATATTGAAAGCAGAACGCGAATATCCCAACCATTATGATCTGCCCAAAAAAATTGAGCGGTTGAAAGATCTGGCATATAACTTATGGTGGGTTTGGAACCCGCAAGGGCAGCGCTTGTTTTCGTACATCGACCGGCAGTTGTGGGAAATGCTGAACCATAACCCGATCGCCTTTTTACGCCAGGTGGATGCTGAAAAATTGGAGCAGGCAGCCAGGGACGTCACCTTTCTGGATGATTACCAATCCACCATCAGGAATTTTGATGAGTACATAAAGGACGGCAACAATTGGTTTAAACAAAAGTATCCGGACCTGAAGGACAAGCTGGTGGCCTATTTCTCATTTGAGTTTGGCTTGCACGAATCCATGCCTTTTTATGCCGGCGGGCTGGGCATCCTGGCTGGAGACCATCTGAAGGAAGCCAGCGACCTGGGCATGCCGGTTGTGGGGGTTGGGTTCATCTACCACCAGGGTTATTTTGTGCAAAACATCACCGAGGATGGCTGGCAGGAAACGCGGCATTTTCAATTCAATTTCACCGAGATGCCCATCATTTCACTGACGGACAAGCAGGGTAATCCATTGATGGTATCGGTGGAACTGCCTGGCCGCGAGGTTTTTGCCCGCATTTGGGAAATCCGCATCGGCCGAACGTCACTTTTCCTGCTCGACTCTAATGTGGATCGCAATTCCAGCACAGACCGGCATCTGACCTCGGTGCTGTATTCCAATGACCTGGAAATCCGCATCTCACAGGAAATGCTGCTTGGGCTTGGTGGAGTAAAAGCGCTGCGGCTGCTCGGGTACCAGCCGGATGTGTGGCATATGAATGAGGGACACTCGGCATTTCTGACCTTGGAACGGGTAAGGGAACTGGTTCAATCCGGCAAGGATTTCAATGCCGCCTTAAACGAATTACGCCACTCCAACGTCTTCACCACTCACACACCTGTGCCGGCTGGAAATGACCAATTTCCATTCTGGTTGATTGACAAGTATTTCCCCAAGGTCTGGGCCGATTTGGGTTTGAACCGCGATACCTTTGTTGAACTCGGCAGGCAATCGCAAAGCTGGGGGGATACCTTCAGTATGCCGGTATTGGCGCTCAAACTTTCGGAAAGGGCCAATGCAGTTTCCAGGCTGCATGGCCAGGTGGCGCGCAAGATGTGGACTTCCCTGTGGCCTGAAAAGGATGAGAAGGACATCCCCATTCAGCACATCACCAACGGCATCCATACCGGCACCTGGCTGGCCAGGCGCATCCGGTTGCTGTTTGAACGATACCTGGGATCAGATTGGTATAACCACATTGATGATCCGGAGCTTTGGAAGAAAATCGACCTGATCCCGGATGAGGAATTATGGAATGTGAAACGGCACTTGAAGCGCAAGCTGATCTTGCATACCATCGAAAATACCAGGCGGCGCTGGCAGAGCGGCAAAATCCAGGCATCCCAGGTGATCGCCGAAGGTGTCATGCTGGATCCTTACTCACTCACAATCGGTTTTGCCCGTCGGTTTGCCACCTACAAGCGTTCCAACCTCATTTTTACTGATTATGACCGCCTGTTGAGAATTGTGACCAACAACCAGATGCCGGTGCAGATAATCTTTGCCGGGAAAGCACACCCGGCGGATGAGCCGGGAAAGCTGCTGATCCAAAAAGTGTATCGCTCCGCCAAGGATCCCAAGACCTGCGGACGGCTGGTTTTCCTGGAAGATTATGACATGAACATCGCCCGTTTAATGGTGCAAGGCGTGGATGTCTGGCTGAATACCCCGCTGCGCCCGAATGAAGCCAGCGGCACCTCAGGTATGAAAGCAGCCCTGAATGGCGCCCTGAACCTATCCATCCTCGACGGCTGGTTTGCCGAAGGATACAACAGCCAAAACGGCTGGGCCATCGGTTCCACCGAGGATGCCGATGATCCACAGGAACAGGATCGCCAGGATGCTGCCAGTCTGTATGACCTGTTGGAAAAGGAAATCATCCCCATGTTCTATCAAACCCATGCCATGGGTGATTTTTCCTCCGAATGGCTGGCAAAGATCAAGGAATGCATACGCAGTCTGGCGCCCCAATTTAGCACACGGCGCATGCTCAAAGAATATCTGACTCAGATGTATCTGCCTGCCATGAATGAAACCAAGCGGTAAAGCAACCGGGAAGGAGCACCATGTTTGCTAATTTGCAGGATCCCAATATCTGGCTGGTAGCCCTCGGCATATTTGCATTAAGGGTGGTCAATGTTGCCCTGGACACAGTGAGAATGCTTTCGGTGATGCGTGGGATGAAATGGATTGCCTTCTTCCTTGGCATTGTGGTTTCACTGACCTACATACTCGCGCTGGGATCTGTGCTGAGCAATCTTAACAACATCATTCTCATCCTGGCTTACGCAATCGGATTCGCTGGTGGAGGATGGGTGGGTATGATGATTGAAGAACGTCTGGCGCTCGGCTTTGTGCATATCAGTGTAGTGTCATCCAAAAGGGGGGCAAAGATCGCCCAGGCTCTGCGCAGGCATGGGCATGCAGTTACGGAAGTGGAAGCACATGGAAAAGACGGGGTAGTCTCTTTATTGGAGATCAGCGTTCAACGCAAGCACATGCACCTGGTACGTGAACTGATCTGCAAGAATGATGACCAGGCCTTCATCACCACGCGGGATATCCAGCCCCTGCACCGCGGTTTCTGGCTTCAAGACAAGAAATAGAAATTTAATAAAAGGGGACTATTTTACAGTTTTCTTTGAAGATGCCCGCCTCTTTATCTTCTCGCCATTTTTCGGTTCATCAGCAAATTGAAGTGTCCAAAGGTGATAGTACATCTTTTTCTTTGCCAATAACTCTTTGTGGCTACCATCTTCAATGATCTGACCTTCATGCAAAACCAGGATACGGTCTGCACTCTGAACCGTGGATAACCGGTGAGCCACCACAAATGTGGTCCGCCCTTTCATCAGGATATCCAAGGCTGCCTGGACCTCATGCTCTGATTCGGTATCCAGTGCCGAAGTCGCCTCGTCCAGAATGAGTATGCGCGGATCTTTCAGAAGGGCCCTGGCAATGGCAAGCCGCTGACGCTGCCCGGCGGAAAGCTTTACACCGCGTTCTCCCACAGCCGTCTCGTACCCGTCTGAGAGCGATTTAATGAAATCATGCGCATAAGCCGCCCTGGCCACCCGTTCAATGTCGGATGTTTTTGCATTTGACCTTCCATAGGCTATATTTTCACGAACTGTCCCGCCAAAGAGGAATATTTCCTGGGGAACCAGCCCGATTTGAGCACGCAAGCCGCGCAAATCCACTTCATTAATATCCATACCATCCACTTCAATATGACCGCTGCTGGGATCAAAGAAGCGCGGAATGAGATTAACCAGGGTGGTCTTGCCAACTCCGCTGGGTCCAACAATGGCAACAATTTGAGCTGGCAGTATTTCCAGATTAATATTTTGTAATATCAACTCTTCACCAGGTTCGTAACGAAAACTGACGTCCTTGAAACTGATATGACCCTTAATACTGGGAAGTGGTTTGATATTTTTATCTGCAACGGGTTCCTTGCTTGTTTCCAGAATTTCGAATATGCGGGTGGAAGCTCCGCTGGCTTCCTTAAGCTGCGAGTATTGCCCGGCAAACTCGCTGATGGGGGCTGCCACCATGAGCATGTAGATCAGGAACGAAACAAGTTTGCCGGGTGTCATCTGTCCGATGATGACTTGCCGTCCGCCAAACCAAATGATGGCAGTGACCGTGAACAAAGAAAGCATGCTGACAATGGGCATGAAAGCCGCCCGTAATTTAGTACGTTTCATGATCGTCTGAAAGGTCTCTTCGATCCTGTTAGCAAATTTTTTCTGTTCGAATTTTTCCTTGGTAAAGGATTTCACCACGCGGATGCCGGCGATGGCTTCTTCCAACACCGAGGTGGCATTCGCCAGCCGATCCTGGATGAGGACTGTGATTCGTTCCAGCCGCTGGCCAAAGACAAAACCGGTTACCAGCAGGAATGGTGCCAGAAGGAACACGAACAAGGTCATCTGCCAATTGAGGATGAACATCATCGCCAATCCACCGATAATGGTGACCACCTGGCGCAGCATGGCCACGGGAACATCCGTTATTGCCAGCTGGATAACCGACACATCATTGGTGACTCGCGACACCAGTTCACCCACACGGCTGTTGGAAAAAAAGCCCAGTGGCAACCAGAGTAAATGCTCCTGGATGTCCATGCGCAGGTCGGCAATGACCCGCTGGGCGACATAAATTAAGAGGTAATTTTGAACATAACCAATGACAGCCTGAATAATGAAAAGAATGATCAGCCAGAAAGTGATGTTGTCCAGCTGGGCCAGGTTGTGGGTGATAAAAAAGGAATCGACCAGGGTCTGGATAGCCCATGGTAGTGCCAGACCGATCAGGCTCCAGATGGTGAGCGATGTGGCCGCCACAGCCATTTGCTTCCAATAGGGCTGTAAATAACGGAGCAATTTGCCGATTTGATTGCCGGCGGGAGCGGGCTTTTGAATCTTGTCTTCAGGCATTTCGTGGGATTATATCAGTATTGCTTTTTCAAGGCTCTACTAGCTGAAATACAGATGGCCTCAACAGCGAAATTTTAACTGTAGAGGCCATTTAATGAATAATGCTGTTCTTTTAATATGTCTTAGACCATTCTTCACACCTGAAATCGCTGACAGACAAGGTTAAAGGGCATTTAGTTGTTGCCTGAAAACAACATTTCTACAAGAAAATGAATCAGCGCACGAATGCCTTGTGGCCGGCATATTCAGCCTTGCTTCCCAGCTCCTCCTCAATGCGCATCAACTGATTGTATTTTTCCACACGCTCGCCTCGGCACGGTGCTCCTGTCTTCAGATGCCCGGTGCGCATGGCAACAGTGAAATCGGCGATGAAGGAATCAACCGTTTCACCTGAGCGGTGGGATACCATGGCGCCCCAGCCGGCTTTGCGCGCCATCTCGATGGTGGATATGGTTTCTGTCAGGGAACCGATCTGATTAAGTTTGATCAGGACTCCATTGGCGGCGTTTTCTTTAATGCCTCTGGAAACACGCTCCACATTGGTGACAAAAAGATCATCGCCAACCAGTTCAATTTTGTCGCCCACTGTCTTATTTAACAATTTCCAGCCATCCCAATCATCTTCAGCCAGGCCATCCTCCAATACCTTCAGGGGATATTTCTTCGCCCAGTCGGCATACATGTCCACCATCTCGGCTGAAGTGACTTTTCTCCCTTCGGTGCGCAGGTTATACACACCATCTTCATAAAAACCGCTGGAAGCCGGGTCAAGCGCAATGGCAATTTGCTCACCAGGGCGATATCCTTTTTTCTCCATGGCTTGAATGATCAGTTCAATCGCTTGCGCGTTGCTTTTCAAAGTCGGGGCAAAACCACCTTCGTCACCCACACCGGTGCTATAACCGCCCGCTTTTAGCACACTTTTAAGGGAATGATAAATCTCGCTGCCCCAGCGCAAGGCCTCACGGAAGTTGGGTGCGCCGACCGGCGCGATCATGAATTCCTGTAAATCTGTTCCTTGCCAGTTGGCATGCACGCCGCCGTTCATAATATTGAACATTGGCACAGGCAGCAGCGTGGCCTTTTCGCCGCCCAGGTAACGGTAAAGGGGTTCACCCTTTGCCATGGCTGCTGCACGGGCAACCGCCAGGCTGACGCCCAAAATGGCATTGGCACCCAAAACACTCTTATTGGGGGTGCCATCCAGTTTTAGCATGGCATGGTCAACTGCCGCCTGGCCTTCCGCATCCATGCCAGCCACTTGCCTGGCAATATTTTCATTGACATTGGCAACTGCTTTCAACACCCCTTTGCCCTCATAACGGGCTTTGTCGCCATCGCGCAATTCCAATGCCTCATGGACGCCGGTCGAGGCGCCCGATGGAACTGCCGCTCGTCCGGTCACACCCCCCGCCAGTTTTACCTCCACCTCAACGGTGGGATTGCCGCGTGAATCCAATATCTCGCGCGCATGAACTGATTGAATGGTTAAAGCAGACATAAATGATTCCTCTTTTCTTTGATTAGTCTCTACTCAATAGACAAGGCTCAATTTTATTTCACTTTCATAACTAATGGCAAATAACTAAAAGGTCATAAAGTATGCACCTAAGCAAATATAATTAGGATATGACATCCACAATTGACTCTGAAAAATTGTTCGAAATTTGCCGCCTGCCGGTTGACCAATTGGAGCAACACCCCGGCCTCAAAATTAAATTCAAACTGGTGGAAACACCTGAAGAGGTTCACCGCTGGGCAGCGCAGGATATGGCTAAGGAGGTAAAACGCAACAATGCTGCCGGGCAGCCAACCCGCTGGATCCTGCCCTGTGGACCCACAAAACAATTTCCACTATTCGCTGAAATCGTCAACCGCGAAAACATTAGTCTGAAAGATCTTTTTGTTTTTCATATGGATGAAATGCTGGACTGGCAGGGCCGGCCGATTGCACTGGACCATCCCTTTTCCTTTGAAGGCCAGATGAGGAAATATTTTTATGGTCCTATCAAGGCAGAGTTGAACGTACCGGAAAACCAGCGATTCTTTCCATCCATTTTTGATATTGATAGCCTCAGCCGGAAGATCGAGGAGCTGGGTGGGGTGGACACCACCTATGCCGGCATCGGCTACCGCGGGCACATCGCCATGAACGAGCCGCCGCATTCGCCCTGGTATACGGTCACACTGGAGGACCTGCGTAATTCCAAAACCCGCATCCTGCATATCAACGACGACACCATTATTGCCCTCAGCCAGCGCAATGTGGGCGGATGTTCGCACATGGTTCCACCGATGACCATCACCTTGGGCATGAAGGACCTGCTCTCCGCCAGGCGACTGTGCTTCATCGCCGATACCGGTGCCTGGAAGCGCACGGTGCTGCGTATTCTGCTTTTGGGTGAGCAAAGCGTGGAATACCCGGTCACCCTAGCCCAGGACCATACCGATGCCATGCTGGTATGTGACCGCAACACCATTCTCCCGGCTTTGGATTAACCAAAGTCAAGTAATTTATTTATCATCCATTTGATGCAGCGACTATCCTTTGATACTTTTCGCCCGCTCATCCTGCGTGCACAATTACTAGAACGGCAGAATGAGCCTGGGAACAGGCAAGGAAGGAGCAGCCAGAGCGGTTGACCAGCTGGGCTATGTGCAGATCGACACCATCTCGCGAGTGGAACGCGCCCATCACCACACGCTCTGGTCGCGCGTGCCCGGTTACCAGCCCGGCATGCTGGAGGAATTGCAGGCAGTTGACAAACGGGTCTTTGAATACTGGGGGCACGAAGCTTCCTACCTGCCCATGCAGGATTATCGCTTCTATCTCCCGCGCATGCGCAGTTTTTCCGACCCGGCAGTTGGCTGGCACAGGCATTTGCTTGAAAAATACCATCACTTGACGCCGCACATCCTGGAGCGCATCAGGCAGGAAGGGCCATTGAGCTTCCAAGGACTTTGAAAAACCAGCCGGGGGAAAGCAGGGCGGCTGGTGGGACTGGAAGCCGGCCAAGACCGCCATGGAGCTCCTTTTTTGGCAGGGTAGATTGATGGTGGCGGAAAGGCGCAGTTTTCAGCGGGTGTATGACCTGACCGAACGGGTATTGCCGGATTGGGTGGATACACATATGCCGGATGAAATTGAATTGGCACAATTCTATGTGCGCCGGGCGCTGCAATCCCAGGTGGTAGCCCGCGCACGGGAGATCCAGCTGCACCTGGGAGGAGCCACCGCTACCCTGGTGAAAAAAGGACTGGAAACCCTGATGGAAAACGGGGAGGTACTCCAATTGGAACTGGCAGAAGACCCAAGGCAACCGTACTTTGCGCTATCTGAAAAATTGAATGAAAAAGCCAAAATGAGCTCACCCCGCGTGCACATTCTTTCCCCTTTTGATAATGTCCTCATTCAACGTGAGCGCACACGGCGCCTGTTCCAGTTTAACTTTGCCCTGGAGTGTTATCTGCCGGCTGAGAAACGGAAAACCGGTTATTTCCTTTTACCAATCCTGTGGGGCGAGCGCTTTGCTGGGAGGATGGATACGCAAGCGGACCGCAAACGGAAAACGCTCATCCTTCATAACCTTGTACTGGAAAAAGACATGAACAAACCGGAAGATTTTCTTTTCCCGTTTGCGGAGGAATTGACCGAATACAAGAAATTTAATGGCTGCCAGCACATTGAAGTCCTGCGTACCCACCCGGCCTATCTCAAGGCAAAAATTAAGAATTCATTAAGGTCACTGCCAGGCGGGTAAACCAGCAGGTGAAAAACCCCTGAATGTTATAATGCCCGCATGTCCCGCCGAAAATTCCTGGCGGTCCTCCTGGCCGGTCTGGCCATGGTGGCAGCCAGTTACATCCTGATCTTGCAGCCGTCCGTTCAATCCAGAGCCGGTTACTTTGTTCTGGAACTGTTCACCCGGGCGCAAACCTGGCTGCGACCTCCCCAAAACGTGGCTTTCTCCAGTTCCACCGCCCTGCCGGCTGAGCTTCTCCCCACCATCGCCGTCGAAGCAGCTGCCGAGGGCGGGAAAGAGGAAAATTCAAGCACGGCTGCCAAACCATTGCCGGTCTCAAGCCTGATCACGGGTGGCAATTATTTTTCGCAGCATAACCGCTGGAATTACTGCGGACCAGCCAACGTGTCCATGCTGCTTTCCTATTTGGGGTGGCATGGAGATGCGGATGAGGTTGCACGGGTGGTTAAACCCTACCCCAAGGATAAAAATGTCATGCCGTATGAGATGCTGGATTTCATCCGCTTTGCCGGATACGACGGCATCCTGCGGGTGGGAGGTGATATCGACCTGCTCAAGCGCCTGATAGCCAATGGCTTTGTGGTGCTGGTTGAGAAAGGACCGCACTTTCGCGATATTCAGGGCAGTATCACCTGGATGGGTCACTACCAGGTGCTGAGCGGGTATGATGACATCAACCGCGTCTTCATCGCCCAGGATTCCTATATCAAAGCAGACTACGAGCAGCCCTATGACAAGCTGATTGAGGAATGGCGCAGCTTTAACTACACTTACCTGGTGGCGTTTCACCCCGAAGAGCGCGATGAAGCCCTTTCCTTATTGGGTGAGGATGCAGATGAAACCACCAACTTTCAGCGCGCATTAAAAAAAGCCGCCGAGGAAACATCCGCCTTGCGCGGCGTGGACCAATTTTTTGCCTTTTACAATTACGGCACCAACCTGGTCAGTTTAAGGGATTACGCAGGCGCAGCCAGGGCCTACGATACGGCTTTTGCCTTGTATGATTCCCTGCCGCAGAGCATGTCCATCCGCCCTTACCGTATTCTCTGGTACCAGACCGGTCCTTTTTTCGCATATTATTACACCGGGCGCTACGGCGACGTGATCAACAAAGCCACTTTCAATTCCATTGATATGGTGCGGGATGATACCCCCGCGCTGGAAGAGAGTTATTTCTGGCGCGGCATGGCAAAATTGCAGCTTGGTGAGCGCCAATCCGCCATTGACGATTTTTACACCTGCCTGCAATATCATACCGGGTTCGAAGTGTGCCGCAACGCGCTGAGTGGGTTGGGCATCCAGCCATAGAATGTAAAATTATCCATACGGGAAATCGGATCCCGCAATAAATGGTCAAGATATTACATTTTGCGGACGCGCACATTGACATGGCCCGCTCCGGTCGACTGGATGCGCATAGCGGCCTGCCATTGCGGGTGATGGATTTTTTGAAAGCCCTGGATGCCATTGTGGATGCCGCCATCCAGGAAAAGGTGGACCTGGTTCTTTTCTGCGGGGATGCCTACCGCGACCGCACACCGGCACCCACTTTCCAACGCGAATGGGGCAAACGGATGAAACGCCTTTCCCAGGCGGAAATCCCGACATTATTGGTGGTGGGCAATCACGATCTTTCCCCGGCTGTTGGACGGGCGCATGCCCTGCAGGAATATGAAACGCTGCAGGTGCCTTTCATCCGCGTCATCAGCCAGCCCGCGCTGCTTGGACCGCAGGAATTATATGGGCTGCCTCTGCAAGTGATTGGACTGCCCTGGTTGACCCGCAGCAAACTGCAGGAAAAATTCCAGGAGATAAACGAAAGCCAGGAGAACATTGAACCGGGGAATCAGATGGCGGTGCTTTTGGAAAATTTGATTAAGAACCTCAATCCAGGTCAACCCGCCATCCTGGCAGCGCATGCTTCGGTGCAAGGTGCCCTTTATGGGAATGAACGCAGCGTGATGCTCGGCAGCGATGTCATCCTCCCTTTGTCAAGTGTGCGTGATTCCCGCCTGGATTATGCCGCCCTCGGTCATATTCACAAAGCGCAGGACCTAAACCGCGAAAGCCATCCTCCAGTGGTATACCCGGGGTCCATTGAGCGGGTTGATTTTGGAGAAGCGGGGGATGATAAATATTTTGTCATTGCACAGGTTGAAAAAGGAAATACCCGTCTTGAATGGCGGAAATTATCCGGCCGAAAGTTCTTTGACATTCAGGTGGAACTGGATTCCCAGGAAAGGATACAGGAAAAGGTGGAAAACCACCTCCCATCCCCATCCGAGATGAAAGATGCGATTGTCCGCCTGAAATTGCTTTATCCGCGTGAATGGGAGGCGTTGATCGATGAGCCATCCATACGCCGGCATGCCGGCAGCGCGTTTGAGTTTCATTTTTTACGGCAGCCGCGTTTGCAGCTGGGTACAGACAGGCACCTGGCATCCACCCTGCTGGGCAAATCCACCATTGAACAGCTTGGCTTTTACTTTAAGAACCTTGAAATGAACGATGAGGAGATCCAGGACCTTAAACCCCTGGCTGAGGAAATCATGGCAAAGGCCGAGAGCGGTTATGCAGCTGAGGAGGAAACCGCGTCATGATACCGGTTCGCCTGTCGTTGAAGGGTTTTTTGTCTTACCAACAGGCAGCTGAATTGGATTTCAGCGGATTTGAACTGGCCTGTATTTCCGGCGCGAACGGGGCCGGCAAATCAAGCCTGCTGGACGCCATCACCTGGGCGGTGTTTGGACGGGCGCGTAAAAGAGAAGACGATGCCCTGATCAACAGCGACAGTACGTCGACTGAAGTGACTTTTGAATTCACCTACGAAAATGACCGCTATCTCATCCGGCGCAGCAAGGTGCGCAACAAAACCACTACGCTGGAATTTCAACTGCTCAACCCGAAAAATGAATGGGTCAACCTCAGCGAGCATTCCCTGCGCGAAACCGAAAAACGCATCGAGCAGACCCTGCGCATGGATTACGACACCTTTATTAATACCTGCTTTTTTTTGCAGGGCAAAGCCGATCAGTTTGCCCAGCAGCCGGCTGGCAAGCGCAAGGAGATCTTAAGCAGCATCCTTAACCTGGAAAAATGGGAGGAATACCGCTTGGCAGCTGCTTCACAACGCCGCCAGGTTGAAAATGAAATCACTTCCCTTAACGCCTGGTTGGGAGAGATCGAGAATGAGCTGGCGCTTGAGCAAGAGCGCCGGGTACGGTTGAAGCAAACCAATCGGGATCTGGAAGTGAAATCAGCTTTGCGAAAGGAAAAAGAAAACCTGCTCGAAAATGCCAGGCGCCAATCTGACCTGCTTAAAGAGCAGGAGAAATTGCTCACCGCCCAGCGTGAACACTTGCGGGATATGGAACGACAAAAAGAAGAAAGCCGGCAACTGCTCCAATCCCGCAGCGATGAATTGGATTCCTACGCACAGATACTGGTAAATGAAAAAACCATTCTGGAAGATTACACAGCATTTATCAGGCTGCGCCAGGAAATGGAACGACTGAATCAGTTGGCGGCCGGTTTTTTCAACCTGGATCAGCAGCGGGTGGAACAGGAAAATGTCATTGCCATGGAAAAGACCCGGCTCGAAGCAGCCAGGCAAAACCTGCTGGAACAGCAGGAAAAAGCCAATTTGATGCGTGAAAAAAGCAAAATCCTTCAGCAAAAAATGGTCTCGCTCGATGGCGAAATTAAAAGTTTGGAAACCGTCATCCAGACAAAAGCAGAGACACAGGCAGCCATCCAAAAATATCAGCAATCGCAGGCTGATCTTCAGGCAGAGAACAAGCGGCTGCGCTCCGAAATGAATGAATTGAACTCGCATATTCAACAATTGCGCTCTGCCAAAGCCAACTGCCCCTTATGTGACCGGGAGCTGACCGATGAGCACCGTTCCAGCCTGTTGGCCGGATTTGAAATGGAAGGCAAAAAACATGGCGACCAATTCCGCCAAAACGAAGCATCCATAAATGACTACAACCAGCAAATCAATCAGGCCAGGGAAAAATTCACCCAAATGGAAAAAAGCGAAGAACAGTTGAGTCTCCTGACCAGGAACCGTGCTGTTCTTGAAGCCGAAATGCAATCTGCAGCTGGCGAAGTTGAAAAATGGCAAAACTCCGGACAGCCGCAGCTAAAGGAACTACAGGACCGGTTGGAAAAAGCGTGGTTTGCACCAGAGGCACAAAAGCGCCTAAAGGAAATCATGAGCAAACTCGCTTCCCTTGGATATGACCGCCAGCAGCATGAGCAAGTCCGGCAAAAGGAATTGGTAGCGCGGGAATGCGAAGAGCGCATGCGAACATTGGAAAAGGCACATGCCTCATCCCAGCCCTTGCAGCGTGAAATGGATTCCATCCGCAAACGGCTGTCCGATCTTGATGATAAAATGCGCCAACAGGAAGAGTTGATCAAGCAGGCCAGCCTGCAATTCACTCAAAGCACCGCCGGACTGCCTGACCTGGTTCAAATGGAAAATGAACTCAATGGCATCCGCAATGAAGAAAATGAACTGCGCATGGAAGCCGGGCGGGCGGAACAGGAAGTGGCTGTCCTGTCCAGCCTGAAAACAAAAAAAGATGATCTGATGGCCAAAAAACAGGAAAAGGCACGCCTGGTCTCCCGCCTGGAAATGTTGGAAAGAGCGTTCGGTAGGAATGGCGTTCCGGCATTATTAATTGAACAAGCCCTGCCGGAAATTGAAGCGAGCGCCAACCGCATTCTTGATCAATTGAGCAAGGGCAACATGTCGTTAACCTTTGCCACCCAGCGGGAAAGAAAGAATAAAAAGGAAGAAGGAGTTATTCAAACCCTGGATATTCTGCTCACCGATGCATCCGGTACCCGCGAGTATGAATTATTTTCCGGCGGGGAAGCGTTTCGCATTAATTTTGCCATCCGCCTGGCACTTTCACAGGCGTTGGCAAAACGGTCGGGGGCGCGTTTGCAGACACTGGTCATTGACGAGGGGTTTGGCAGCCAGGATGCCGATGGAAGGCAGCGGCTGATTGAAGCGATCAACCAGGTGATGCAGACCGATTCACAACCGGAAGGTGACAATCCTGTTTCAGACATCCGCAAGATCCTGGTCATCACCCATTTGGACGAATTGAAGGACGCCTTCCCGGCGCGTATCGAAGTGGAGAAGACAGATAAAGGATCTGCTTTACAGGTGCTGATTTAATGGAAAAAATAACTGCCCCATTGGCCATCCAGCAGCGCGTACTGCCCTCCTACCGCATCCCTTTTTTTGATGCGCTGGCGGCTGAATGCAGTCAGGGACTCCACCTGATTGCCGGTCATTCGAGACCTGAGGAATCCATTGAGAGTCAAGTCCTGCCCGTAAAGACATCCTTCACCCGTACCGAAAACATTCATCTGCTTCGAGGAAGATGGTACTTGTGCTGGCAAAAAGGTTTAATTTCCTGGCTGGAGGGAATTCATCCCGAAGCATTGATCATGGAGGCCAACCCCCGCTACCTCAGTTCTTATAGTGCCATCCGCTGGATGAAATCCCGGGGAAAATTCGTGCTCGGCTGGGGGCTGGGATCATCGGCAGGAGCAGGCAGCTGGGCATGGTTAAGAACAGGCGGGCGGCAAAAATTCATCCGCCAATTCGACGCTCTGATCACCTACAGCCGCAAAGGAGCGGAGGAATATGCCCGCCTTGGGTTTCCACCGGAGAGGATTTTCACCGCCCCCAACGCAGCCGTATCAAGGCCACTGCAGTCAGCCCCGAACCGACCAGATCAATTCATCGCCGACCGGGCGGTGGTGCTGTTTGTCGGCCGGCTGCAAAACCGCAAACGGGTGGACGAACTCATTCGCGCCTGTGCAGCATTACCGGATGAATTACAGCCCATTCTTTGGGTCGTCGGGGATGGGCCCATGCGCCTTGAATTGGAAGCGCTGGCGAAGGAGACCTACCCGCGGTCAAGGTTCTTCGGTGCCATGCATGGCGCTGACTTGGACCGCCAGTTTGCTCGCGCCGATTTATTCGTCCTGCCAGGTACTGGCGGCTTGGCAGTTCAGCAGGCGATGTCCTTCGGTCTGCCGGTCATTGTCGGACAGGCGGACGGAACACAAGCCGACCTGGTGCGGCCGGAAAACGGCTGGAGTCTGCTGGCCGGCAGCTCCGAAACCCTTGTTGAAGCGTTGCAGCAGGCACTTTCAGATGTCAGCCGATTGCGGAAAATGGGCATGGAATCCTACCGCATAGTCAAGGATGAAATCAACCTGGAAACCATGGTGCAGGCATTCGTCCGTGCGGTCAATTCGGTGGCGGGGAGGGCGGCATGAAACTGTTGCTGATTGCCGATGGCCGCAGCCCCATCACGCTGCGCTGGCTGAAAGCCATCCAGCCGCTGGGTTATGAAATTCACCTGGTTTCATCCTTCCCCTGCCCGCCCATTGAACAGGTGCAGCTGGCAGCGGTCTTGCCGGTCGCCTTTGCCTCAATGGCTGGCAGCCAGGTGGGCAGGGTTGCTCAACCCGAACAAAAAACCAGACGCAAACTGGCGCACTGGCGCCCTCTCCTGCAAAAAGCGCGCTACACACTTGGCCCGCTCACCCTACCTTTTTTTACGCGGCAATTTGAGGAAATTATTTTGCATATCAAACCCGATGTGGTACATGCCCTGCGCATCCCCTTTGAGGGCATGCTGGCAGCCGTGTTGCCGCAAGGTATCCCTTTGCTTCTCTCCACCTGGGGCAACGACCTGACCCTGCATGCCCATGGTTCGTGGCTGATGAAACAGCTGACGCGCAAGGCGCTTGGCCGGGCGGATGGTTTGTTCTCCGACACGCGGCGGGATGTTCAACTGGCCAAAGAGTGGGGATTAAGAGCTGATTGCCCAACCATCACCATCCCGGGAAACGGCGGATTAGACCTGGATGTAATCCGGAAAATGCAGCAAAAGCCTCCAGACATCCCAGGCTATTTGCTCAAACGCTCACCTATCATTATCAATCCGCGCGGTTTCCGCCCGGGTAGTGTCCATCAGGATGTCTTTTTTCAATGCCTGCCTGAAGTGCTGCGCGAATTCCCCCATGCGCTTGTCATTTGCACCGCCATGCAAGGGCAGCCTGAGGCAGAGCAACAGGTGAAAGTGCTGGGGCTCGAACACAATGCCCAACTGCTGCCCTATGTAAGCCAGCCGGAATTATGGAACCTCTACCGGCAGTCCCAGGTGTATGTCTCCCTATCCAGCCATGATGGCACCCCCAACACCCTGTTGGAAGCCATGGCGTTTGGCTGCCTGCCGGTTTGCGGGGATATCGAATCCATCCGCGAATGGATCACCGATAAGCAAAACGGGCTGCTGGTCGACCCGCTGGATGCCCGCGCTGCTGCCCAGGCGCTCATCACCGCCTGCCGAGATCAAGGTTTGAGAAAAAAAGCGGCGATTCAAAATCAAAGGATTATTTGCGAAAGGGCGGACGTGCGGGTCAATCGGATGTTGATTAAATCCTTTTATCAGCAATTCATTACGGAGAAATAATGGCGGACCAGCTTTCTTCGGGGGATTTTGTGACCTTTGTCAAACAGGGCGGCATCCCGGTGCGGTTGGTGCGTTATGGCGGCACTTATGTGCGCATCCTGCCATATGGCGGCAAGGCAGTCAGCGTGGATAAGTACGAAGGCATCCCAATCACGGTGGATCGTGAAGACCTGCTGTCGGAAGATATTAAAGAGATGATGGGATATTAATTCAATCAAGTGGGAAATGAAAACCTGAAAATGGTTTTCAGCCCGCCAACTGTTTGAGCATCTGCAAAGTGGTGGAATTATCTTTGAATAAAATGCTGTGAATGTCGAGTGCTCTGGCGCTGATAACATTCTTTTCCGAATCATCCACAAATACCACTTCGTCCGGTTCCAACGCCATTTTTTCAAGGGTCAGATGGAAAATGGGCGCATCGGGCTTGAGCAATTTGACCTCGCTGGAAATGACCGAGATATCAAAGAGATCAATGATCTTCCATTTGTTTGTCATCAATGAACGCAGCAGACTGGAAAAATTGCTGCAAAGGCCCATCTTGAAGCGGGCGCGGGATTGGCGGATGTAATCGATCAGTTCTTGATTAAGCTCAAAAAGATCAAAGAAGTAGTGGTTAAAAATGCGCATGGCATCCTGTTCCTTCAGTTTCTGCTCGCTGATGATGCGCTGATAGAATTCAACCTCGCTCTCTTCACCCAGGTCCAGTTTCCGGTTTCCTTCCCCGTCCAGATATTTGGCAAATTCACGCGGGTCCACACCCAATTCCCCGGCAATGAAGGCATGCGGGTCGGGCACGCGCGGTTTCAGCAGAACCCCGCTGAAATCCCAGATGATGCCTTTAATGGCCATGACCGCTCCATTCACCCAAATGGGAAACATCATTGGTTTTTACCAGCACGGGTTGTCCATCCTTGACCTCCACCGTGGTCAGGCTGCAGGCTCCCACATCAAAAAAGCCATCCGGCATCTGATCTGACGATTTGAAAATTTCCTGGATGAAAATATTGATGAAAAAACCATGGCTGATGACCAGGTTTGTCCCTTCCAGCTGCAAGTCAAGCAGATGCTGCCAGACGTTGGCAGCCCTGTGGCGGATATGCGGAAGAGTCTCCCCGGTGAGACCCGCCAGGGTCAGGCGTGCCAATGATCTGAATTTTTCATAAAGAGAGGAGCCTCTACGCGGTGGTCCAAAATAGCGCTGTCCTTCCAGGCAGCCAAAATTGTATTCGCGCAAATCCTCCAATATGACGGGTTCCAGGCCGAGCGGTTTGCAGATGATATCAGCCGTTTCCTTGGTCCTGCCCAGCGGACTGCAAAAACAACAATTGATCTGGCGGTGGCTGAGCAAGCGGGCGGTCATTTCTGCCTGTTTACGCCCGCGCGCACTTAAACGGCTGTCAGAGGAGCCCTGCAGCAAGCCCTGTTCAATGCCTTCCGTGCTTCCGTGTCGTATGATGGTAAAAGAGATCATCTTCCAATATCCCGGTTTTTCAGCCAGTGATTATACCGTTTGCTCGCGGATTGGCGGCAATAATTAAGATTAAAATATCCTTACACATGGAAGTCTGTCTTTTGACTTGCCTCATTCTCTCGGCTATACTAAAAAATACGTAATATCCAAATTGGAGGTGTTTTCATGCCTGAATCTGCATTCAAGCTCACCTATGCCACCATGTTTGCCCCTCCCCCTGAACTGCATACCCGTTTTGAAGACGCCATGCAATCGCTCAAAAGTTCGCTGGGTAGGGAACATGCCATGCTGATAAACGGCAAGGATGTTCTGGCAGCTCAAAAATTCGAGGACCGCTTCCCGGCCAACACCAAAACTGTGCTGGGTGTTTTTCAAGCCGGCAACGAACAGGATGCCCAAAATGCCCTGTCAGCCGCCCGGCAGGCCTTTCCCGCCTGGAGCCATTCTCCCTGGCAGGAAAGGGTGCGTTTGCTGCGCAAAGCCGCCGATTTGCTGGACGAGCGGTTGTTTGAGATCGGCGCCGTCGTTTCGATGGAAGTGGGCAAGAACCGTATGGAGGCGCTGGGGGATGTGGCCGAGACGGCTGACCTGATCCGCTATGCTTGTGACCAGATGGAAGCCAACCAGGGCTATGTGAAATTAATGGGCCGTGACCCCATTCCGGATTACAAGATCACCAACACTTCAATTCTGCGACCGTATGGCGTCTGGCTGGTCATCAGCCCGTTCAACTTTCCCTGTGCCCTGACTGGCGGGCCGTTGGGCGCTGCGCTGGTGGCTGGCAATACGGTAGTCTTTAAACCTGCCTCGGACACCCCGTGGACCTCTCGCAAGCTTGCGGAATGCCTGCGGGATGCCGGCTTGCCGGATGGCGTTTTCAATTATGTAACCGGTCCAGGACGAACACTTGGACAGACCCTGGTGGACAGCTCTGAAGTGGATGGGATCACCTTCACCGGTTCCTTTGATGTGGGCATGAAGCTCTTCAGGGATTTCAACCAGCGCGGTTACGTCAAACCGACCATCCTGGAATTGGGCGGAAAGAACCCGGCCATCGTATCCCAAAATGCCAACCTTGAAGATGCAGCCGTGGGCATCGTCCGGTCCGCTTTCGGCCTGCAGGGACAAAAATGTTCCGCCTGTTCACGTGTATTTGTGGAAAAGCCCGCCTATCAAAAGCTGATCAGTCGTATGGTGGAACTGACCTCCAAACTGACCATCGGGGATCCCACCCTCAAGGATACTTTTCTGGGCCCGGTGATTAACCAGAAATCCTATGAGGATTTTCAGCATTACGTGAAGGAAATGAACGATGATGGCTGCCGTTTCCTGTCGGGCGGCAAGGTGCGGCAGGATGGCAGCTATGCCGACGGTTATTTCTGCGAACCAACCATCGTGGTGGATTTGCCGCTTGAAAACCACTTGTGGAAGGATGAAATGTTCGTGCCCATCACCTGCGTGGCTGCCGTGGATTCACTGGATGAGGCCATGAAGCTGGCTAACAATGTTTCCTACGGCTTGACAGCCGGATTTTATGGCACACGACAGGAAGCAGACTGGTTCTTTGACCACATCCAGGCCGGGGTGACCTATGCCAACCGTAAATCCGGCGCCACAACCGGCGCCTGGCCGGGTTTCCAGCCCTTTGGCGGTTGGAAAGGTTCCGGTTCCAGCGGTAAGAATGCCGGTGGTCTGTATTACCTGCCCCTTTACATGCACGAACAGATACACACCCTGTTTGAAAAAGCCTGATACTTATTACGCATCATGTCCAAACTGTGCAGCCTGAAAGAAGCCATCCAAGAATATGTTCACGATGGCGATTGCCTGTATGCTGCCGGATTCACCCACCTCATCCCCTTTGCCGCCGGGCATGAGATCATCCGCCAGGGGCGTAAAGGAATGGTGCTGGCGCGTGCCACACCTGACCTGATCTATGACCAGATGGTCGCTGCCGGTTGTGGGCGGAAATTGATCTTTTCCTACCTGGGCAATCCCGGGGTTGGCTCGCTGCGCATCATCCGCCGCGAGATTGAGGCCGGCCGTCTTGAAATCGAAGAATATTCGCATTTCAGCATGATCTCCCGCCTGCACGCCGCAGCCTGCGGTCTGCCTTTCATGCCGATGAACCCCACGGCCGCAGGCAGCCTGGAGGCGGTCAATCCCAATTACCGGCGGGTGACCGATCCCTTTTCGGGGCAGGAAGTGGTGGTGGTACCCGCCTTGAAACCGGATGTGGCCATCATCCATGTCCAGCGGGCAGATGAGGAGGGCAATGCCCACATCTGGGGCATCCTTGGCGAACAGAAGGAAGCCGCCTTTGCCGCAAAGCATGTCATCCTCACCGCCGAGGAGATCGTGGACAACCGCGTGATCAGTTCCGATCCCAACCGCACCATCATACCCGGCTTGATTGTCAACGCTGTCTGTCATGTGCCCTGGTGCGCCCACCCTTCCTATACGCAGGGTTATTACGACCGCGACAATGCCTTTTACCTTGCATGGGACAGGATCAGCTCATCTGAAGAGGATACAAAAAAATGGCTGGATGAGTGGGTCTATGGGCTCCAGGACAGAAATACCTATTGGCAAAAGCTCGGCAGGGAAACACACCAGCGTTTATCAGTCCGTGAACGGATGAGTGAACCAGTCAACTACGGGGATTATTAATGAATGCGGTTGAATTCACCCCGGCTGAGCTGATGATCGTCAATGCCGCCCGCCTGCTGAAAGATGGCGACCGCGTCTTTGTGGGTGTTGGCCAGCCCAACCTGGCTTGCAACCTGGCGCGCAGGACCCACGCCCCCAACCTGGTGATGATCTATGAAGCTGGAGTGGTGGGCGCAAAACCAGCCCGCCTGCCGCTTTCCATTGGCGATCCCACCCTGGTGAGCGGCGCCACCTCGGTGTGCAGCATGTACGAAATCTTCTCACTCTATTTGCAGCGCGGCAACGTAGATGTCGGTTTCCTTTCGGGTGCGCAAATTGACCAGTACGGCAACATCAATGCCACCGTGATTGGCGATTACCGGCAGCCCAAAGTGCGTTTACCCGGTTCCGGCGGTTCGATGGAAATCGCTGCCTGGGCGGAACGCATCTATATCCTTGCCCCGCATCAGAAACGCCGTTTTCCGCAACGGGTGGACTTCCGCACTTCAGCCGGATTTCTCTCCGGTAAAGCGGAAAGAACGGCCAGCCGGGTATGTGGTTCAGGACCGCAGGCGGTGGTGACTGACCTGGGCATCCTTCAGCCGGACGAAAATGGGGAATTGATCCTTATTGCTTTGCACCCGGGTAAAAATGAGGAAGAAGCCCGCCAAAATACCGGCTGGGAGCTGAAGGTATCCAGAGAGTTAAAAACCACTTTGCCCCCCAGCCGTGAAGAGTTGCGCATTCTGCATGAGGAACTGGACCCTCAGGGCATCTACTTAAAAGCTGAATAATCTTAAGATACCCTGGTGCCATTTTTCCGATACAATTCACCCCCGCCCGTGTTAATACAATCAGAAATGCGGTTGGTGATTGTACAGTTCGCCCAAATTTCATGTTCTAAGGAGATTTTCCATTGCTTAAACGAATCCGCGGATTAATCCGCCTGACCCGCTTTCGGGATTTTCTAGCCTTTGTTGCCATTACCACCCTGATGGGCGCAATCGCTGCCGATGCGTCCTTGAGCTGGAAATTAATCCTTGTTCTCATCGCCAACCAACTGGCGGTGGGTTTCGCTTTCATGATCAATGACGTTGAAGACGCCGAAGACGATGCCCTTAATCCCGCCAAGGTGAACCGCAATCCCATTTCTTCAAAAGATGTCTCCCATCGCTCAGGTTATGTTTATTCCTTCATCGTAGCCGGTATCGCAGTTGTCGTATATGCCTTCCTTGGTTGGGTGCCATTTATTCTTGGCTGTATTTCCTTGATGAGCGGATTTTTCTATTCCTGGAAACCGGTCCGGTTGAAAAACATTTTTCTGGTGGATATGCTCACCCACTGCTTTATGTTGGCCGGTCTGCAATACTTGCCCGCTTATTATTCCTTTCAAAACCAAATGACCGTCAAGGGTTTATTTCCCCTCCTGTTTGTTTTATTATTCAGTCTATATGGGGAATTGTTCAACGAGCTGCGTGACCTCGAGCATGATCTCCAGGCCGGTTTGCGCCACACCGCCGCCATCCTGGGTTACAAGGTCACCTTTTGGTTGATGGTGAGTATTGCCATTTTGGGTATAGTAGCTGGGATCATCACCTTGTTTTTCATCAATTTCATGCCGGTCTGGTTGTTGATCACTCTGTTTGTGTTGGTGGCGCTGTTTCTCATTCCACCCATGTTGAAAATCAGGAACGCCAAAAGCCAGCTGGAAATTCAACATGCCTTCCAGGAACCCATTGAAAATGGTGCTGTCATCGGGTTCGCTTTGTATTTTCTCATTCCTCCCATTCTGAAGTTTTTTAAACTGGGATAACCTAACCTTTCTTTAATCAAGAAACGACGTGGCTCTCCAGGTCATCCATGTCCACCTCGGTTTCAGACACAATCTGGTCGCCCAGCAACAAACCCTTCTTATTAGCTGCATTCGTTCCTGATATCAGCGGATGCCAATCCGGCAATGTTTTTCCCTCCGCCACCAGCCGGTAGGCACAGGTGGGCGGGATCCAGCTGTACTTGAGCACATTTTGCGGATTTAATTGTATGCAGGTGGGTACCGCCCGATGCCGCTCTTCATACACCTGGCACAAACCAGTTTCACGGTCGAGAAAACGGCAAACCACGTTGGTCAGGTAAATATCACCACTATCCTCATCCTCCAATTTATACAAACAGCATTGCCCGCAGCCATCGCACAACGCCTCCCACTCCTCTGGTGAAAACTGTTCCAGTGTTTTTCCTTCCCAGAAATGCGGGTCTGGTTTTCTTTTATTATTAGCCACTTTGGTCAACAGCTTTCAGCAAGGCATTTGATATCTGGCGCGCCTGTTCAGGGGTCAAATAAATATTGGTTTCGCCCGCATAGAAAATCTTTTCATCCTCGGGACAATCCTCAACAACCTTAATGCAGATATGGTCTTCAAATTGTCTGTCCTTGCAATCATAAAAAACATCAATTTTCAGACTTCCATCCAAAAGTGAGATGGTCATGGTTCACCTCAATTTCAAGTTGATTAATTTTAACCACTTCTCAAGTCAATTTCCATCCAAATTGGTAGAATATAAGAAAACGGTTTCAAATTTAAATACGAAATATCAGGGTAGAATGGGTTTAAATTTTTCCGATAAAATAATCCGATTGAATCAATGTGAGGTGCAAGTCGAATGAGGATGATGAAAAAACTATCTCTATTATTACTATTCATGATTCTAATTGCCGGATGTTCCACCGCTTCCAGCATTGAATCCGCCAAAATACCTGAATATCCCATCTTTGAAAGCGGGAACGACCTGCTTGCCTATGCCGCCCAAATAACCGCCAAGGACCAGTACGAGATTTTTGTGTACCACTTCGACTCCAGGGAGTCCACTCGGTTGACTGACAACGGCTTTGCTGATATTTCTCCAGGCTGGTCTGCTGATGGACAGAAAATCCTGTACGCATCCAATGTAAACGGTATTTACCAGATTTTCTCCATGAATGCTGATGGTAGCGTGCAAACGCAGCTTTTGTATTCAAAAACAGACGATACACAGCCTGCCTGGCAGCCCGGGACCACGATGAGAAGAAAAATATCCTATCAGAACAACGGCAATGGTGATTATGATATTCATATTTATGATCTTGTTGATAACTCCAGCAAATCCATCACCCTGGCGGATTCCCAGGAAACCCAGGCTTCCTGGTCGCCCGATGGCCGGCAAATTGCCTTTGTCTCCAATAATGACGGCGACTTTGACATTTATGTGATGAACGAAGATGGACAGAACCACATTAAATTAACCCAGAATGAAGATTACGACTCTTCACCGGTTTGGTCACCTGATGGGAAAAAGATCGCCTTTATTTCCAAGCGCAAACCGGACCAGCATTTTCAGCTTTACGTTATGAATGATGATGGAAGCCAGGAAACGCAGGTAACCAAAAGTGATTTCACCATCAGTTCACCCGCCTGGTCACCGGATGGGAAGGCCATCGCTTTCATCAGTGAATCCAGCCAGGGCAGCCTCATCCTTGCCATTGATCTTGAAATCCAAAAGATCTATCAGGTC
Source organism: uncultured Chloroflexia bacterium (assembly GCA_963802275.1). Taxonomy (GTDB): domain Bacteria; phylum Chloroflexota; class Anaerolineae; order Anaerolineales; family Anaerolineaceae; genus CAZMZW01. The sequence goes on from CAWDIB010000004.1 coordinate 1,287,943, forward strand.
ACCAGCGGTTACTATTCCTATGCCGGATTGTCCTGGTACCGGACACCAACCGCTGTATCCTGAAAAAAATGCATCTAAATCAAAAACAGCCGCATCGAATGATGCGGCTGTTTATTTTTGATCAGCGATGTTCGCCCTTGCTGTTCACCGAACCCAAACCGCTGATATTTTGGGTTACCTGAGGATTTCCAAAATAGCCCACCGAACCAACCCCGGAGACGGTCACTTTCAAGGTATCATGCGCCCAAACCACCGCGCTGCCGGCACCCGTTAGCACGACCTCAGCAGATTCACTCTCCAAATCACCCGCTTCATAACTGCCCACCCCGCTCATGGTGACGGATTGCTTTTCCACTTTGCCTGTCACCACAATGGCTCCCGCACTCGAGAAGTTGACAGTCAGCGATTCAGCTGTCAGTGAATCGATTTCAATACTGCCTGCTCCGCTTAGATTTAATCGCAAATCATCACTTTTCAGTCCCTCCAACACCTTGACTGTTCCAGCACCCGAAAAGGAGAGGTCCTTCAGTTCTTTGACTGTCAGGATGTAAACAACCCGGCGAACCGGCGCCCCGACGAATCCACGCCGGGTGGAAATATTCAACGTTCCATCAACGACCGAGGTTTCCAGATAGCGCAGGTAATCACTGGGGGCTTCAATGGTCAATGATTCCACTTCTCCCTGTCGGACCTGCAACTCGCCGAATGAACTGACTGAGACGGCGTTAAACCCGCTCACCTCCCTGGTTTCTGTCCTCGTTACACCGCTGCATGCATTGACAACCACTGCCACCACGAGCAAGAAGGGAATTGTCCACAATATATTATGTCTTTTCATTCTGCACCTCAATCTTTAGCTTTTTTTTTATTTATGACATATACGAAGGGAGCGTGATTATGGTTTTGTCGTCAAACAAGGGGTTTTTTGTATCAATATATAATTGCCCTAAATGAAAAAGCCGATAGTATTATTTCTTAACTTGCTTTTTATTGCACTCTTTTTGTCCGCCTGTCTACCGGTAGAGAGGACTGAACCAAATTCTTCAACAGCGAATAATGAAATCATTTTTTCGCTAGCACAAACAACCACCGCGCTTTCACAATCTCAAACGGTTACCAAGGCAGCAGACCTTGTGAATCCTCTCACAGGCCTGTCAGTTTCAAATCCGGCCTTGTTAAATCGCCGTCCGGTAATGGTAAAAGTATCCAATTATCCCGCCATCGGCCGACCGCATGCAGGGTTGGCATTTGCCGATCTGGTATTTGACTATTACATCGGTTCCGGGCAGAACCGTTTCCTGGCTGTTTTTTATGGACAGGATGCGGAAAGCATCGGTCCGGTACGCTCAGGCCGCCTGGTGGATATTCAATTGACCAACCTGTATCAGGGGTTGCTGGGATTCGGCAGTGCGGACGGTGACACGCTCGATGCAATTTATCAAAAACTGGGCAGACGAGCCATCATCAATGCGGAAGCTCCCTGCCCGGCGTTCTGCGGGGCGGATACGCATAGCGTCATTGGCGTTTTTGCCAACTCGGCTGAGATCAGCCGCTGGTATAGCCAGCAGGCAGATGATAACCACGGATTCGACCTGAGTGGGATGAAATTTGGCAACCTGGAAGAGCCAACGACTCAACCCGCCAGCCTGGTCACCATACAGTTCAACTATTACAACCGGACAGATTGGAGATATGACCCTGCCAGCAATCAATACCTGCGCTGGATGAATGAGGAAATGCAGACGGACAGCTTTAATATGATCCCCTCAACAGAGAGAACAACAGGCAGGCAATTGAGCTTCTCAAATTTGATCATTTTATTTGCGCAATATACCGAATTTGCTCCCAGCAAGCATGATGTCGATTTGAAAGGTAATAATCAAGGCCAGCGTGCGGTTTTCTTCAGGAATGGAAAAAAGATCGAAGGCACCTGGAAGGTTGCCAGCCATCTCAGACCCATCCAGTTTTTCGGTCCCTCTGGGAATCCAATGCCTTTATCTCCCGGCAATTCCTGGATTGTATTGGCTGGCATGGCTTCTTCACTCAGCGAAAATAAAACCGGTGAGTGGAACATGTTTTTCGCCTTGCCCTGATCGTTCAACCTAAAACTGCACATCCGGAAATTGTTCCATCAGTTCATCGGCTTTGGTGGGGTCGTCCTTAATAACCTTTGACCAGAGAGCGCGGACAAGGTCGTCGGTGGTGGGGATGGGGACGACTGCCGGATCGTGGGCTTCGATGACCCTTTGGGCCGCGGCTTCCTCGGCTTTGGAGAGCGCGCGGGAGTAGTCCATCCGGCCATCGGAATGAACGCTGACCACCGGCAGCTTTGCAGCTGCAAGCTCCTGGTGAAGTTTGGAAACATTTATGCGAGGATCCATCCGAAACCTCCTGATTGTTGATAAGAAAGGTTGTTGTCGCCATAGAAAGTGATGGCCAATGAGCTGGTGAGAGACGCTTCCAGCATGCACAGATAGTGATAACCCAGGGATGGGTAATCGTTGAAAACAGCCAGTGGGAATGCTGCCCAATTGAGTATTTTGAAGAGCAAAGGTGGCAACGGTGGGCGTGCTGACCGATTGGGAATCAACTCCAATGCCCAGGGCAGCCGTGTATCCAGCGCCGGTGTAGGTGGCTGAAGCAGTGCAGACCAGCTGCAGCATGTCTTCCACCAGGCCGACCACGTACTCGATCTGATTGGCGCCATTGTTGTTGAAAGGCCGGAAATCGGCTGAGTTGTAGGTCCAGGAGTTGGCTGTTTCGAGGATCCTCAGCTGGCGGGGGGTGCGGTTGTAGTTGTTCCAGCACAGGCGGGCGAGGTAGGTATCGGCTGTCTGACCCACGCCATTGCAGCGAATGGTGCCCAGGTAGAGCTTGTTGGTGTAGCCGTTCTTCACCCAGCGGCCATCCTGGCTGACCAAAGCCACCGCGCGCAGTGTGGCATTGGACCACTCCACCCCTTCCAGGGTCAGCGTGCCGGCATTGTCATAAATAAAAACATCATAATTCTTGTTGATGGTGTACCCGGAAACATCCAGGGAAAGCTCAGCGAAGGTGTGCACTCTCCAACCGTAGCCAGGCACGTAAAGGGATATCCGGTTGCCCTTATACGGTGTAAAGTAAACCACGGAAGAGACCGCAATGTTCGAAGTGGGGACCGGGTCATTGGTGGCCAGGGTCAGCCGTCCGCAGTGGTGGTGAGCTTCCATGTTGGCAAGCAGGGAAGAAACATGCTGAGATAAGTTCGGTTTGAATGGATTGCCGGACGATCTCCGTGCCGTCCCAGTAGAATTTGCCCAATCTGCGTTGATTGGCGGCCTCGTTGGATGAGGTTGAGACGGTCAGAGTAAAGCTGGTGGAGGCAGCTGCACGGTTGGCAAAGATGTAATAAGTGGCAGCAGCACCGGAAGGAACGTCCCCGATGGCCAGGTCAACGTTGGCCACTGTACGCACCGGGATAGCCGTACACGTTCAGGGACACCGGCGAGGTCAAAGAGGCTTCGATCCTGAGCTGTGTGGTGTTTAATCGGATGATCTTGAGATTGGATTCGTACAATTCCAACATTGAACCGACGTTCACAGCGTCTGCAGCAGCCTGGCCCAGGCGCAGCGCGTCTGCTCTTAGGTTATTGTATTGTGAGGCAGCGGTCAGATCGCCAGCTGCCACATCAGAAGAAGTGGGATAACTCATGGTAATCTCCTAATTAATTATACACAGTAAAGCAAACAAGGGCGCGGCCAGCGCGGAAGGCTGGAAGCCTGAGCACTGCGCGGCCTGAGAGCTGGGGCGCCTTGAGGGCGCCCCGCTCTCGGCATGTACGCGCTCTGCACCTGCAGAGCGCTACGAGGACGCCTGGCGGAACAGGACAGCGGCCGCTTTTATTATCCGGCGGACGAGTGAAGCCACTGGTCGGCACGCGGGCTGCGTAAGCAGCAGCCGCGCCATAAAAGGGCGAGGGTGAAATCATTTGACCAGGAAAGAAGCAGAGGTAAAGAAGATTCGTGAGCGATGTGGAAGGACCGAACCTGCCATATTGCCAGCATCCTCCAATTTTGTCGGTTATTTTCGATAGCCTTGATGTAGTGATTTAATTGATTTTCAGAACGGGTGTGTGGGGATTTTCCAATAAAAGTTTTGCCAAATTGGGGATTTTGATCAAAAGGGGCGGTCAGCTTTGGGAGAAAAGAAATTAGAGATCCGATGGTTGAGAGGTCGAAGACGCAAGGGAAAAAAGAAGATAAATGAGCTGGAAGAAATCTTCTGATTCTAAAGCAATTTTACGAAACCAAAGAAAGCAATGCAGCGACGGAGAAATTGAACAATCGCGAATTGATTTCTTAATGCTTCCGGCTAGCATAGTTGCTGAGGCAATGCTCTTAGCTCCTGCGAGCGAGACCGTTAGCGGTAAATGTGGAGCACCTGGTCAAAAGCCGTGAGGGTATTAGTGGCAACTGCAAAAGATAAGAAAATGACGAGAGCGAAGACCTGCAGCGGAATGGAGCAAGTGGACAGTGAACTGTGAGGGCTGACGAGGCGGGAGCACATTCACTGAAGCGAAGCGGAAGATGAAGAACAAGACGGCGGCGAGGAGCGCCGACCTGATCCAAAGTCGGGATCTTCGATGCGCGAAGGGAAACCTGACGGCGCTCGATCATTGCGGGGATCATCTCCAATAACTCGTTGCCCAGGATAAAGTCGCACAATCCCACACGGAGAGCCAGAAGTCGGGGGATATGATCGGTGCGTGGTAGGTGCTGATGTTGTCGAACTGGCAGGCCACGTGCGATCTGTTCGGTTGGTGCAATTCGGTGGCACTGAATCCGAGCGGGGCCAGTCCAGTCCAGGCACCCATCACTGAGTTGATGGTCAAGCCATCAATCTTTCCCAGGTATTGGATCAGTGCCGCGTAGCTGGTCGCTCTGCTGTTCGAGTGCTCACTGCCATCGGGATTCTTCAAATCATCAGCGAGAAGCACCGTCAAAGACAGGCGAATCGAGATGGCGGAAGTATTTTGGTCCACAAGGCGCTGCACTGAAAGCGAGCCCCCCCTCACGGATGGGTCAATGGCCAGGATGAAGGGGAAAGGGAGCTCCGGAATTCACGGCCGGATGGGTGAAGGTGATATCGCAATCAGTTCCAATAACTGGAGTGGCATTTATTTTCCTGAAGAACGGCGGCGGGGACGCCGCCTAAATCCTTTTTTCATAATTAATACCAGTCAGGATATGGGCTATCTATTGGTGCGGATGGCACGCCTTCCCAGGGCAGGCAGACATCAGGATCGCGAAGTCTGCGCTGAAAGAGCGAAGAGAAGGCACCCACGCCAGCCATGCCTTGAACCCTGATCTTATATTTGGCATGGAATTTATCTTTTCCCAGGCCGAGCCATTCCTTGAAGAGGTCAAAGAGCGGGCTGATCTTGGTCTTGCTGCCCATGGCAATAGTACCGCCAGCAGTGGTGAAACCGGATTCCGACATGAAAACGGGAAAGAGATTATCAAAGCCGGAGTAGCGATCGCCTTCTCCCTGGCGTTGAAGGAATTTTAAGTAGCGGTCAAAGAGCTGGGCAAGAAAAACGAAGGGGTCAATGGACGGGTCCCACCAGATCGGCTCAGTGCCCCAAAGGTCATGGGGAGATTCAAAAACACCATCGGGAGCCTGCACCAGGCGGCAATCGCAGCCATCGTGAAAGCCAGGCGTGATGGTGGTCTGCCAATAACCCCAGGGGTAGCAGCGATTGGCCAGCTTGTTGCATGCGTCGCAGTTCGAGCCGTAGGTCTTCCAGACATACAGGCGCAAGGCATTGACCGCAACGGGCAAGAGCGGTTACTTCGCCAGGGTCTTTATCAGGCCAAGCCCAGGGTGGTAAAGGCATTAGCTATCCCAATCATCCAGTTTCCACTTTGATCTCAGTGAAAGGGTTGAGGTTCATTTCCTGGCGAATGATGATGAGCTGGTCGTGGAAATAACGCACCATGCCAGCCCCCCATTGGGCCAGGTTGGGCATTTGCCCGGGCAGCCCGCCCCAGGATTCATTCAGCATTTGGGAGCGGATGGTGGCAGAAAAGCCAGCAGCACCAGCCACCAGGATGGGTTTATGATCGGTGCGCACGGTGGTGGTGGCAGCGGAATCCAGGTCCTTGATCTTCTGCGGTTTGGCATATTCCAGGTAGATCTTCTCCCCGTTCTTTGGAATGGGATTGTTCTTGAAAAAGAGATAAGGAATTCCAGCCACCCAATGCAGCACGTGATCTTCGCGGGCACGCTCATAGATATCCGTCAAAGTGGAGACATAAGGATGGAGACACCAGAGAATACTGATCAAGTCAGTTTGTGATGTCAGAGCCACTCGGCGGCTGGTGGCAGTGAGGTCGATGGTGGCGGTGGTGAAATCCGGAAACGCGCGGGTGTAGTCGTTCAGAGCGCGACGGATGGCCTCGTCCAGCGTGGTGGTGCTGTACTTGGTGCCAGTGTCGAGCAAGGAAGCAAGAACTGAAGCGCGATATTCTGCAAAATCGTTGGCCATAATTACTCATTTCAGGGCGGGCGACGGAAGGGCGGCGCCCGCCCATTCAGGAGGAGCTGAGAGTATTAAAGGTCTTGTGCTTTCTCTGCGAGAGCGGCGCCGGTCTTGTATATGCCGGTGGCAGCAAGGCCCAACAAAAAGCCGTTCAGTACGAAGTCAATGGTCGAGTGGGAACGGCCAGGCTGGGATAGCGAAGAGGTAAGCCATCAGGAAAGCAAAGGCGGTGATCATCCAGGCTTTAGCCCACTTGAACGGCTCCATGAACAGCCGGAAATAAGCAGTGATGGCCATGACCATGCCAACGATCAGGACGTTGGCTTCCACCAAGGCGATGGTGGATTGAATGAGTTGCAAAGAACATTTTAACTCCTTTTGATATAGATTTTGAAGGATGGAATAGTGATCTCCCAGATCACCCGAGGTGAAGGGTCAGGAAGGATGATCGGGTCGGTTGAGCCGCCGGATGGCGGGGTTTCACCAGTAGGCGGCGGCGTTTCTCCTGCAGGGGGAGAAGCCGGCAAGGCGACCTTTTCAAACAGGCCATCACCAGCGTACTGGATGGCACCGTCAGCGTGCTCCCAATAGTGGAGCTTATCCACATAGAGCGGTTTGGATGGGAGCTCGACCTTGTACTCGCTGAGGAAGAGCTCGGCTTTTTGAAGGATCCTTTTTGAGACGATCTCGCAGTTCGGGCCGGATTGCAGGTTCACGTTCCAGTGTTTGAGGGTGGTGTAAAGCACCGGCTTCATGTTCGGTTTGAGCTGTTCGATCAGATATTCCACCCAAACGTTGATGAAAGTGAGGTCCACGTTGGGGGCCATGATGTTTAACATCAGGGGGAAGTCATTCCAACCAGGATTATATTGCTGGCAAAGTTCCAGCATGAAAGAGGCGTGATGGAAAGCGTCATGCTCAGCGGTTACGACCGGGCGCTGGTAAATACCGCGCCGGATCCGTGAGCAAAGGTCCCAGTGCTTGCTGAAAGTGGGGTCGGTTTGCAGCCCGATCTTGCCCAGGATGAAGGCAAAGCCAAAGCTGGCCGGAATGGCGTCTGAAGTTTTATGAGGAAAATATCCTTTAATCATAGTTATTTTGTCCTACAGGTCATCTAGTTCATTTGTTCCAAATAAATCGATTATTTTGAATCCTAGAGCCATCTGCGGGCATTCTAATAGTCATCTGAGCGGGAGTGAGGGGTGCACCCCCGCTCAGAAAGGCAAAGGCTGAGAGGTACAGCCTAAACCCGCAGGTCATAATTGACGCGAGCACCATAGAAAACGAAGTCTGTGGTGGCTGCGCAGTCAACGATGAGTTCCAGGACAAACGCGTCGCCATCGTCCGACCAGGCAGGGGTGGTGATGGTGAAGGTCAGGACGTGGTCGGTGTCCACTGCCAGGCGTTCGGCGGCGGTGTCGTGCCCGGTGTCGCAGGTGCCGGTGACGGCTGCGCCAGTGATGGCGGTGTCATCTGCGCCCAGGGTCATTTTTTCCAGCTCGACGGTCGCAAAATCGTCGGCTGCAGCCGTGGCGATCTTGTAATAAACGTCGATGGATTTGATCTTGACGCCTTTAAGCGCTGAGGCATTGCTCCCGACATTGAGGGGAATCAAGGCCGTGAAGCTGGCGTCCGCCTGGGAGCGGACCATCGAGACCACATTGCTGGCGATGGTGGGGGTCCAGGTGCCGGCAGTGAATTGGAAGAGCAACGCCGAGATGAACTTGCTCATGTGGGTGTCTTGAACGTAACCCATTTTGAACTCCTTTGAATTATTTTACATTGTAAACATTATAAGGCAGCCGAGCGAAGCGAAGTCGCCGGACCGCCCCTCTCTCCGGCGGGAGAGCGGAGCTTCCGGGGCTGCCTGGTTGAACCACCCCACCCCACCTCCCCTCGGAGAGGGGAGGAGAAGGAGGAGCAGGCGGCGGGGACGCCGCCTGGATCAGGGTGGGAGAAAAACTTATCCACCCACATTGGACTTGTGCAGCGGGCGGAAGTCATTGACCCAAACAGCCAGGAAGTGGCGGACTTTCAGGCGGTGCTCGTCGTTCATGAACACGGCCGGCGAAAGCTCGTCGCCGGCGATGAAGATCTCCGGCATGATGCCGAAGCGCTCACCCACATAGATGGCCGGAGCGACCAGCAGGATCACACACTGCGGCCCAGTCGGTGGCGTCCGTCCATTCGGGCACGGTGACCACATCACCAGGCTGGCCACGCTGCAGGTTCTCGCTGTAGATGTTGGCGGCGTTCTCCAGGGATGGGTAGAGGATCTTCATGGCGGTGAGCTGCAGGACACGCGGCACCACGCAGAAGCGCGGGATTGATGGCCATCTTGGGGCCGGTGCCGTAGTAGCCGGCAGCCTGCTTGATGAGCATGGGCTGGTTGTAGACAGCACGGCTGACCACGTCCCATTCTGCAGCAGCCAGGGCGGTGGTCAGCAGGTTCGTATGGCCGCCGGCGGTGGTGACGGCGGTGGCATTGAACAGGGCGCCGGTGTCTGCCATGGTGGGGCCGACGTTGGAGTTGTCGGTGAAGATGGCAGCCACCAGGGCGCTGATCTTGCGCAGGCCGGCGCTGGCCAGTTCGCGGGGATAGGCTGCCAGCTTGCGGGTTTCGTCGCGGTCGATCAGCTCGAGCGTGAGCGGGATATAACCACCGTACTTGACGAAGGAGGCGGTTTCCGGGCTGTCGCCGATGGCAAGCTCGGTGTATTCGGCGCCTTCTGCGACGGTGGGCAGGGTGCCGACAGTTCCGACCAGGGTGCCGGTGATGGCGTTGACGAGGATTGAAGTGCTCCTGGCGGGAGATCCTGGTCCACCAGTCATAGCCGGCCTGACCCAGGGCGTCCCAGGTGTTGACCACGATCTTGTTGAGGGCGTTCTTCACCAGGCCGGTGAAGTCGGCGGTGGTGGCCAGCTGGACGCGGTCATGCGTTGTAACCACCGTGCAGGTCATAGTCGCCGGTGAGCATGAGGTAGAGCTCACGGATACCGGAGAGAGGCGCGACCTGCAGAGCCTTGGCTTCCGGCGTGCGGGGAGCGCCGAGCAGGTCGTCGACCGCTGCCTGGAGCTTGTCCGCGCTGTTGAAGACAGCGCTGATACGCGGACCCTGGACTGCCGAGCCGGCGGTCAGTTCGGAAATGAGGCCGCGGGTCTCGCCGATGGCTTTCTGCAGCTCTTCGGCTTCGAAAACGCGGTCCTTGAATTGGTTGCGGAGCAGGTCCTGTGCGGGCGCTGGCAGCTTGCTGGCTTGCAGGGCTGATTCCAGGAAGTGACCGCACATCTGCTGGCGCATTTCACGGGCGTTCTCGGCTTCCTTTTGGATCTCCTTGATACGGCCGTGTTCGTCCAGGAGCGAGCGGACTGCGTCCTGGTCCTTCTTGATCTGTGCGGTGAGGGGCTGCACAGTGGGCAGGGTCGGCTGCTCTGCCTGGTTGGGCGATTCGTGAATCGCCCCTACGTTGGATTCTGACATTCTGTACTCCTTTTGTTTTTGTAGCTTCGAATAAACCTGACGGATGAATTCCCCGCCGCGGGCGGGATTGACGACCAGGTCGACGCTGAACACCCGGAGGATGTCGTCGACCTTCTTACCGGCAGCGGTGAATACCAGGTCTGCCGAAAAACCGACTTTGGGTTTTGGTTCGGATGAGCTGAGCAGGGATTGGCCGAGCTCTTTCAGCACGGCTGCGCCGGGTCCGATGGGGCGCAGTTTGAGCTTCACTCCCTGGCGGGCTTCGTCCCATTCGGGGCTGTAGCAAATGCCGGCCAGGTCGTGCACGGAATTGCCGAACCAGTGATGATCAATGAATGATTCAATGCCATCCCATAACTGCACGGATTTCTTTAGAACGTCTGTGCTGAATTCCCAGCCATTGCCCACTCCGGCGGTGATGGCGAGGATCTCGAATTCGCCTTTCTCGTTGACCTGGGAATCCTGCAGGTCGATATGAATTTGGGTTTGATTGCCTAATGAATTGGGGTTATCCATAATTACTCCTTAAATTAATGACCATTGCTCAGCCATTGCGGCGGCAATGCCTGGATAAGATCGGCTTCTATTCTTTGATCTTTTATTGGATGGCGATTCAGTATGAATTCGGGGATTTCTCCCATTAACCATATTTGTGGGAATAAGTTTAGGAAGGTTTTTTAACCACAGGCAGGTGGATTTTGTTTCACCATGGCCGAACATCCAGGGTTGAATGATCTGGTCGGGTTTCCCGATCGCACTTGCGATAATGCTGATTGGATTTTCAATGCAGATTTTTTCTATTGGGGCAGACATCAGGCAGAGGACGAAGTCCAATGCTTCCAACTGTTCCCAGGGGTGCTCTTTGAACCAACGAGCTGCGCTGACTGCAAGATGGGTGCAGGGTGGGTGCGCGATCATCAGGTCCCAGCCATCTTTGATAACTGATAGAACATCACCCTGGATATGATTGCCTGGTATTTCAGTAGGCAATTGGTCGCAGCTCCAGGCGTCATGACCTTTGGCTTTGAAGGCTTCGCGTGTAATTCCAGAGAATTCACAGGCGATTAATACTTTCATTTCTTCACGCCTTTGCTCTTATCACCTTTGGCTGCGGGTGGGTAGTTGTGGGGGTCGGGTGTGCCATCGGTGGAAGCACCGTCATTTTGTGGGGAATCATCGGGAGGTAATGTATGGGGGGCGGCTGCGCCGCGCCTGAGCATTTCCTCGATGTCGATATTCTCACCGGTGAACTTATAGAGCAGGCGGAGGAATTCCGAATCATCTATCAAGCTGCGGTCGCGGGTGGTTGTCAGGACGGCTAAAATGTTCCCGGCAGCCATGGCGAGAGAGATATTATCAGCAGTGTTAATATCAGTGCCAGCAATACTAAGTTCATAAGGATTAACTGTTCTTTTCGCTTTAAGGGCTTCATCGATGATTCCTTTACGGTTGCAGGCCACCGTCAAAATGTCCTGGATGATCCAGATGAAATATTTCTGTCTTTCCTGGAATCGGCGGTAGGTTGGCCCGCCCGAAGCTTCAGCCGTTGTGCGAGTCGCAGACTCAGGCTCAGCCAGGAAGTGCATGGGGATACCGCTTCCGGACGCGATCATCTTTTTGAGGGCCAGCCCATCTTCGGCAGCGTCCCGGCTTTCAAGCTTCGGGCTGATCACATTCCAGACTTCGTTCTCGTCGGTCACCAGAATGGATCCTGGCTGCGGGGGCTCTGCGTTGAGGGCTTGCTGGCGTGCCTTGCGCTGCACCTCTGAGGCGAACTTTGCGCTTACAGTGTAAAGAAATGCGTTTCGATACCTGTTCAAGCGGGCGCGGTCTTCCAGCCAGTTGGAATAGCGGGAGAGCCATTTCAGGATCGGCGCGAGGTCGGATTCGCCCCACTGAGCGCCGGACGGTTTGTTGATGGTGTACTGGATCATAACGGCTTTATTGAGGTCGTCCTCTTTCTCGTCGTAGGCGGTGAAGGTCTGCGCGTCCAGGGTTTTGATATCCTGTTTCATTTTGAAGCTGACCGGCTGCTCGATGTCATTGGCGCGGGCGTTGATCTCGTCCACGTTCGAGGTCGGCACCACGCGCACAAAGGACATGCCAGACGGGTCGGATGAAAACAGGATGAAAAGATTGCCGGAGCGCGTCAGCTCGTCGCACATTTCCAGGATCCGCACTGACATATTATTCAGGCGGTGATTCCAAAATTCGTTTATGAATAAACCAACCTTTTTATTTTTCGAGGTGATGGATAGCCCGCCACCCACGCAGTATTGTGAAGTGAGCTCGACGATGCGGCGCGCGAGTGGGTTAGTGCGCCAGGCGGCGAGCGATTGCTCGAGGATCTCCGCGCGGTCAGGGACCAGGCGGTCGCGATCGGATTGATTCATGGAGCGGACGCCGACCATGAAGTTGGCTTCTGATTCCAGGATGGCAAGTTGAGCCCGGACGGCGGCGTCTATTTGAGATTTGAAAAGGCGGTCTAATATTCCCATGGATCACCGGCCAATGAGTGATTTGAAATACTCGCGGATGATGAAAGAGGGCGAGCGGAAAGGTGAATTGATATGATCAACTGGCGGCTGGATTGGTACATTCTTAAGAAGTTTTTGAAAAACCTCATCAGTGGATACCCACAAATTGCCATCCATGACCGGGCAGCCGGGGATCTTGAGCTTGTCGGTGTACTGCCACATGACCACGCCAGGCTTGATGTTGGGGGACAGGTCGCCGATGGTGAGGCCGTAGCGGGCGATCCAGAAGAGCGTGCCGGCAGGCCAGGCAGGGTTGCCGCAATCGTTCACAATGAAACCATTGCGTGAATAAATAATGGGCTGGCGTCCAGTCTTATTTGCGAGCTCCTGATAAAAGGCAAGTACCTGCCTGGCCACATCAGCGGGCTTCATTCCGTCGCGGTCTTCGAGATCGATCACGGGCGGCAGGTCGGGCTCGTTACGAGCGCGGATGGCGGCATAGTGGCGGGCCTGTTTGGCTGCGCCGGCTGAGGGGTGGAAGTAATAATAGTCGCCGCAGATGATACCGGCAGCTTTCAGCTCGCGGATGTTGCGATCGTGCTGGGGGTCATCCACGGCGGGCTTGTTGGTGGTTTTGATATGGACCTCACCGGCTTTGACGATGGCAAACTTAATGCCGGCAGCTGCGAGCTTTTGGCAGTTGACTTTTGCCTGCCAGTGGGAGAAGTCTACTCCTTTGATAGCCATTGCTGCCTCGCATTTAATTCCAAGAGGATTTTCAGGATAGCTGCTGCTTCTTTGAGCAGCTGGCGTTCCAAAGCCAGGGCGGAGGACGAGCGCGAAGGCACGAACGGGAGTGAGGCTTCTGCCTGAGCGCTCGCTTGCCGCAGCCCGCGTGCGGACTTCGGCTTAGTGTCTTTAACTTGATACTTTTCTTCTTTTTCAGTCATATCAGAATCCTTTATCCATTTCTTTCAATGGGTCGGTCGAGCGGATGATGAGGGTCGGGCCGGCAGCGGTCCAGTCCTGGTCTTCGAGGGCTGCCACCAGGGCAGCGGAAATGACCAGGTCATCGTGTACCAGGTTGCCGTCCGATGGGTCGCGGGTGCCATCCGGCACACCCCAGCGGACCGTCTTTTGCGGTCCGATCAGGATCTCGAATTCGCAGAAGCTTATTTGTCTCCAGAATTCTTTCTGGGTTGGATTAACATACTGGGGCGCCATGCCCTGCACCTGGGCGGCTTGAGGCCGCCCGGTGCGGGTATCTCCGCTCTCCGCTCCTGCGGAGAGCTGCGAAAATTCTGCCTGTTCACGGGCGGCGGGGACGCCGCCCGGGTCAAGGGGGGCATGGTCCTTGAACCTGCCGGAATCGATCAGGCCGAGCCAGTCCCACAGCAGATCGGATTTTGATTTGGAAGAGAACATGAAGGGGATCACCCGCTCACCAAAGGCGGCGATGAGGAAGCTGGTCAAGCCGGCACCCACACCGGTGCAGTCCACCACCAGGAAGCGGATCTGGAAGAGGTCTGCCAGGGCTTTGATCTTGCCGTACAGCTCAGCGTGTTTGACGTCCACCCATTCATGCCGGCCGACCACTTTATAAGTCGGCTTGTTGATCAGCGGGTCGTCCACTGTCGAGAGATCCACCTCGAAGATGGTCAGGGCGGTGCTGTCGCGTTTGGCATTGGCGAGCTGTTCCACGGTTTCGCCGTCCTCGATGTCGGGGGTGACGGTTTCGTCTGCGCCGGCGACGTCAAGGGTCATGGCATAGATCTTCTCCGGCTCAGGCGCGGCTTGCGGTGCGTGCGCTCCGCGCATGAGCGCCTGGCGTTCGGGTGGGAATAAGCCGCCTTCTGCGTCTATTTCCTCGCTGAAGTACTGGGTCTTTACCATCGGGTGATTCCTGCCCAGGCGTTGGACCTGTTCTTCAACAAATTTTCCGTAGGCTTCCACTTCCATGGCCACTTCATCCGCCGTTAAAACAAAAGTGCGCCGGAGACCGTCCTTCTTCTCCAGCTCTTTGGCCAGGCGTAATTCCCTGGATAAAAGCGTGCGGGACGTCCAGGCAGTACCCCAAAATACCCTGGTAGCATTGCGGGCGGCAGCCATGGGAGCGATCTCCTTGTCGTATTTGCTGGCCAGCACGTCCTGGGCTTCGTCCACTTCCAGGAGAAGGGAGGCGGTCGCGCCGACTATGTTTGAGCGGGGCTGTCCGGAGAAAAAGGATATCCTGGCTCGAAAGAACTTGTAGATGTACCCGGATTCCTTTTCCCATCCAAGCCGGCTGATGGCGTTGGTCTGGAGAACTCTTTCCAGCCGGCTCATGGCGTTGAGGGTTTGGGGTTTCCAGGTGGGGCTGACCTTGACCATGTCGCCGCAGTCGGTCAGTCCGAAGAGGGCCAGCAGGTAGGCTTCGATCTGTGCCTGCAGCTCGTTCTTTCCGGACTGACGGGGAAACATGATCACGATCGAGCGGCCGTCCTGCTTGATGATCGAGTCCAGGATGGCCAGCAGCGGGCCGCGCTGGTATTCGCGCAGGGTCAGCTTTGAGCCGTTGCGTATAAATATCTCGTGGTTTTTGAGAGCTTTCTCTACGTCCAGCTGTAGGTTGTCTGTCATTCATAAAGGGGTAGGTCATCTTTGGCCACCGAGCCATGCAGCAATAGCTGAAGCGATCAAAGTTAAAGCGGCCTGGCCGGCAGTGGCGATGGTTTGGTAGGTCTTTTGGGTGGTCACGGTATCGTCCATTGACCTGAGCCTGGTTTCATGGTCCTGCAGGTCCTTCTTCAGTTCGGCGATCTCCGAGCGGGTGAAGTCCAATTTCTCTTTGTCGAGGTCCTGGTAGTGCTGTAAAGATACTTCCAGTCTCTTTAAACGTGCGTCGATATTGTCTCTTAGCCGGTTGAGCTGTTCCGCAATCAATTGAACCTGTGTGTCGTCCATAGAATCCCATTTTGAATAAGGTGATTATTAGAGCGCCTTTGAGCAAGCGCGGGTCCACCTGGTCAAGGTCTCTCATTGAGTTTCCATTCCGTGGTGACGTTGGTCAGGGCGGCCTTCAGTGTAGCCAGGGCGTCGGTGGCGGTGCGGCCGATGAGGTGCTGGGTGCGCAGCATGCCGGCCATGCGGGTGCAGGCTTTACCCAGGGTCTCGATGCCGGCGGTCCAGGTTTCGAGGGTGCAATCTTCGGCGTTGGTCAGTTCAAACACCCTGCGGATGATCACGCGCAGCATGGCGATCTCGTCTTCGAGGTTGCCGGACAGCAGCAGGTCAAGGTCATCCAGCTCCTGGGGTCTGAACTTACGGGAATAGAATCCGTGCTTGACGGCATTGGTGTTGCCTGGTTGAGCTCCGCGGGGGCGCTTGGTTTTAAGGAAATTTTTCTTTTCTTGTTTCAAGGCAGTCTATGTGAACAGGATATGGCGATTCATTTCAAACATGCTCTTCAGCCAGCCTGTGAGGGATGAGGGTACGGCATCTGACCTCGCTTTGATGGGGAGGAGTTGAACCGTGTTTGGTATTGCCTTCACCCCTCAACAGCGATCGGCTGCTTTCAGCCGATCTTTGTGGATGGGGAATCCAACCGCTGGCTTTTTGATAGAATTAATGTTCTATCAGCCAATAGAATAAGGTCTTTTCTTCAGGAAACAAGCTGACAATTCGTGAATCCCCCCGCGACATATTTATCCTTTCTGCTTAATTTAGAAAGGATTGATGTTTGATAGGCAATTTATTGCTCGGGTTTTTTAAGCCCCAGCAGGCTCATCGCGAAAAAGAATATCCCCGCTGTAAAAACAACCATTTTGGTAATGAGAGCCATGGCACATCTCCTCATTTATATAATCCATAACCCCCTTTACGGCTATACGATACTGAAGAAAATTATTATTCTATTGCCATACCCCGGAAATAATTTCGCCGCATGTGGGGCACACTGCTTCTTTTACCAGTCTGTTTTCCATCACATAATATCCCCGCCGTTCAATTAATAGTTCATGACAATGCGGGCAATAGGTGTTTTCCAACGACCCCACCCGTCCTGGTAGGTTGCCGGCATACACATAGCGCAGCCCAGCCTCTTGGCCGATCTCAGCTGCCCGCTGTAATGTCTCGGCTGGTGTGGGCGGGACGTGGTCGTGTTTGTACATCGGATGGAAAGCGGTTACATGCCAGGGTATATCCGCCGATACCGAAACGAGGAAGCGTGCCGCATCCCATAGCTCTTCATTGCTATCGTTGAAATCCGGGATCACCAGCGTCACTACCTCCACCCAGTAACCAAGCTCGCGCGCCAGCCGGATGGAATCCAGCACCGGCTGCAGGTGGGCGCCCATCAACCGGTAGTTTTTCTCCTGCATGCTTTTCAGGTCCACTTTAAATCCATCCAAGCAGGATCGAAGAGACTTGAGAACTTCGGGCGTAGCATAGCCATTGGAGACATAAACCGTTTTCAGGCTCTCCTTTTTTGCCATTGTAAAGATGTCCATCGCCCATTCGCTGGTAATGAGCGGCTCATTGTAGGAAGAGGCTATGATCTTTGAATTTGTTCGACGCGTATGAGCAATCATCTCCTCCGGGGTTATGTTTTGTATATATGTCCCGCTTTCTTCGCTGGCCGGATCGCGCAGTGCCTGCGAGCTGACCCAGTTCTGGCAGAAATCGCAATGAAAATTGCAGCCCAGCATGCCAAACGTCAGCGCGGTCTCCCCTGGCAGGAAATGAGCAAAGGGTTTCTTCTCGATCGGGTCAGGATTCAACCCGGTCACATACCCCCAAGGCACGCGCAGTTCACCACTGCGATTTAAGCGGAGCTGGCAGATACCTCGCTTACCATTTTGTATGTGGCAGCGATGCGCGCAGGCCTGGCACACCACCGATCCATCCGTCTGGTTCTCTACCAGTCTTGCCGGCGCGGTCAAACCGTCCAATATTTCAGCCAGTGATTGCCTTGCCATGCTTTGATTATAGCGGCTTCAATACTTTTAGAATTATTTAATAGATTCGCGAAGCGGTTTTTGCCGAAGCGTCCTCATTCGCAATCATTACCATTTACACCTACACTATAATTACCGCGCCATGGATGAAAAATCACTCAAAACCCTGGAATTTCCGCGCATCCTCGAACGGTTGCTGGCTTTCACCTCCTTCAGCGCCTCGGCTGACCTGGTGCGCGTCTTGCGCCCCACCAACGACCTGGAGTTGGCGCATGAACGCCTT
This sequence comes from uncultured Chloroflexia bacterium, assembly GCA_963802275.1. Lineage (GTDB taxonomy): Bacteria > Chloroflexota > Anaerolineae > Anaerolineales > Anaerolineaceae > CAZMZW01. Next base: position 1,305,640 of record CAWDIB010000004.1, read on the forward strand.
GCCCGCACCACCGAGGCGCGCCGCCTGCTGATTGACCATCCCCTGGCAACCATCGGTGCCGCCCGTGATATTTCCAGCCAAATCCTCCTGGCCGAGCGCGGCGCTACTCTGCCTGCCGAGGACTTGCTTGCCATCAAGGACACGCTGGTCTCTGCGCGTGAGCTGGCCCGCCTCTTTGAGAAAATCAGTCTGGATTATCCCCACCTCTCCTCCATCGCCCAGCCCCTGCCGCCGCCGCCCGGTTTGATCGAAGCCATCAGTCGTGTTTTTTCTGAAAGCGGTGAGGTGCTGGATTCCGCCTCGGATAAATTGCGAACCATCCGCCGTGAATTAAAAGCCGCGTTTGACCGCTTGATCAGCAAGCTGGAACACTTCATCAATGACCCGCATACCTCCACAGTGCTGCAGGAACCCATCTACACCCTGCGTAATGGTCGCTATGTGCTGCCGGTGCGCGCAGAAAATAAAAGCAAATTGAAAGGACTCACCCACGATCAATCATCATCCGGTGCCACCTTGTTCATCGAACCGCTAGCCCTGGTGGACCTTAACAATCGCTGGCTGGAATTGCAAATGGCCGAGCAGGAGGAAATCCGCCGTATCCTGGCTGAACTGTCCGCCCTGGTCGGTGCGCAGACTTCCCGTCTGCAGGCTCTCCTGCGTGCCCTGGCTGCCCTGGATCTGGCATTCGCCTGTGCCCGCTATGCAGAACAATTGCATGCCAGTGAACCCATCCTTGGCGCATTCTCCTCTGAAACTGGCAATCAACCGATTGTTAAATTAATACATGCCCGCCATCCCCTGCTCGATCCGGAATCCGTGGTGCCTATCGATGTTGCCCTGGAAAAAGGCACGCATGCCCTGGTCATCACTGGTCCTAACACCGGCGGCAAGACTGTCACCCTTAAAACCGTCGGGTTGTTGGCCTTGATGAGTCAATCCGGCCTGCACATCCCTGCCCAGTCTGGCTCACAGCTTTGCCTTTTCCGCAATATCTTTGCCGATATCGGCGATGAGCAGTCCATTGAACAGTCTCTGTCCACATTTTCCAGCCACATCACCAACATTGTGCGAATTATTAAGAACATCCACCGCACCACCCTGGTTTTGCTGGATGAACTGGGTGCCGGCACAGACCCGCAGGAAGGGTCCGCCCTCGCACGTTCGATCCTGACCTTTTTACTCATCCGCAAAGTTCCCTGCCTGATCGCCACCCATTACCCGGAATTGAAGGCTTTTGCGCATTCCACCCCTGGTGTAATGAACGCCAGTGTTGAATTCGATTTGCAGACACTGCGCCCCACCTATCATCTGATCATGGGCTTGCCCGGCCGCTCCAACGCCCTGTCCATCGCCCAACGGCTTGGTTTGTCGCAAGAGATCATCCAGGGAGCGCGTGAAATGATCAACCCGGCTGACTTACGCGCCGAGGACTTGTTGGACGAAATTCACCGCCAGCGGGATGCTACCCGGCATGACCGCTCGCTGGCACAGGCGGACCTTGAGGAGGCGGACCAGCTCCGTCTTGATTTGGAAGAGCGGCTTGAAAAGATCGAGGAAGAGCGCCAGCTGATCCTGAACAAAGCCCGCCAGGAAAGCGACCAGCAATTATCCCAGCTTCGTCTCGAAATGGAAGCGGCACGCAAAAAAATGCGGACTGCCCGTAATTCCTCACAATCCCAGGAATCCATAAAAGTAGAAATTAGCCAATTGGAAGAAAAATTAGAGCAAGGGTTTCAATCTGTGGCAGTCACTCCTCTTGTTGAAAAATCCCCAAGACCATTGCGGGTGGGAGACCGCGTACATTTGAAATCTCTTAAAGTGGAGGGTGAGGTGGCTAAGATCCGCGGGGATGAAGTGGATGTGTTGATGGGTAAGATGCAGGTCAAGGTTCCCCTCAGGGAAATTCAGCGTTCTCGTTTTCCCATTGACCAGGATAAAGAAAAAAAGGAAAATACATCTTCTCTCAAGCTGCCCCACGAAGGTCTCTTTCCGTCCCCGGGGGTAGAAATTCAACTGCGCGGTATGCGCGCGGATGCCGCCATGAACGAGCTGGAAAATTACCTGGATTCCGCCTATGCCGCCGGGTTGCCTTTCGTGCGTATCGTCCACGGCAAGGGCACCGGCACCCTGCGGCAGATGGTTCGCCAATTCCTCTCCTCATCACCGCTGGTGAAAAATTGGGAAACAGCCATGGACAACGAGGGCGGTGAGGGGGTGACCGTTGCCCACCTGGCGACTGAATGAAAAAAAGCCGCTAGCGGCGGGGCACAGCCACTATCGGCCTTTCTCGCACGGTTCCCCTGCAGGATTCACCGTGCCGCGATGGATAGTTGATGAGATAATTACACCCTAATTGGTCTTATTTTACAACTTTCCGCCGTACAATTCAACTACTATTGATAATTAATTGAATATTACTTTTCTCTTTAGTAACAATAAAGAAAGCCGCTTTTCAGCGGCTTTCTTTCAGAAAAAACAATGTTTTTTTTGGTTTTCTAGGGAATCACTTCGTAGGTATAGCTGCCCACTTTGGCGCCGTCCAGGTACAGCTCAAACCGGTAGTCCTTGCTCACCGGCCAGGGTTGGTTGCCAACCAGGTTGAAGCCGGCAAAAGTATCTTCGCCAACAGAGACGATCACCCCACTGTTGACCGATGCAAAATCAACAGTAGCTTCACTGATCAATTGGTCACCAAAGAAAAACTTGCCGTTTAATAAACCGGTCTTCGGGCGCCCGCTCACATCCACCGAAACGTAAATGACATCTGTGGGCTTGAATTGTGTCTTCGGATTAACGGCCTGATAACTTTCATTCAGTTTTTCCGCAAATGTTACACTCTTTATGGTCGGCTTGGCAGCCGTCGTTGTACCGCCGCATGCGGTTAAAACCAACGTTAAAAAGACTAATGCGCTAACAACCACTAATAGGCTCTTTCTCATTTGTATCTCCTTGTCATTTTGTATCATCATCATAACAAAAAAACAGCCGCTTGTCATCATTTTTTAATATTTTAATTTTTGCCATGCCCATTGCATCGCCCAGATGCACAAAGGACGCATATAAGCCAGTGAGCGGTAATTGCCCCTATCGTCCCACGCTTCTGGTGTGGCAAACCAATACCCCTTGCGAAAGATGGTATCCACCACCCCCCTGGCTGTCCGCCAGGCTTCTTCCTTCAACCCTTCCTGCATCAGGTTGGCCGCCAGGGCAAAACTGGTTCCGCTCCATACCTCCTGTGACTGCATGTTGGTGCGGTCCACCCTGCCATTCGGCCGCATGCCATTGACTGCGCCCATCTCGCCATCTTTGAAACCCAGTACATTTCTCTGAAAAATTTCTCCTAATGCCTGCCGTAAATGACTTTCTTCTGCAATTGGCGCAAGGCCGCAGGCGCGCGCATACCATTGCCCTGCCAGCATATCGGCCATCACGCTGTCACTCTGCCGGCTGTTGCTGCTGTCATAGTTGTAGTATCGGCCGTTCCATAATTTTCTTTCATAGGCCTTTTTTCCGTTTTCCAGCCACCGGCTGAAGCGCTCAGCAGTTTCATCTTCACCCACTTTTTTGGACATTTCAACCCCTGCTGCCAGGCACGCCAACCACAGACCGCCCGTGTAGGCGCTGGCACCTTTCACTGACCAGGTATCATAGGTTTGGTCAGGGAAACCGCTGTTTTCGATGAGACCATCATCATCTACATCAAAACGCCTTACCTTTTCAATGGCCTCTTTGACCACCAACCAGCATTTCTTTAGAAAATGTGTATCACCGGTGGCAATCCAATCCCGGTAAACCTGCAGCACGAACTTGGGGTTAAGGTCCTTCCACTCGTTGACATCATGAACCGCATAGCCATTAACCTTTTTCCAAAAGTCTTCATGCGGCCAGCCTAGGTCATGCGGCACCATGCCGCGTATTTTTCTTCGTCCTTCCCTGCCGTCAAACAACATTTTTACCTTTTCGGAGTATTCCTGCAGGGTTGCGCGTGCAATATCCCGCTGCAAACTTAATTCCAATAACGGCCAGTTCATGATCAGCGCAAACGATGCATAAAAATGCACATCATATGTGTTGAACATTGGGTATTCATGTCCTTCCAGGTAGGCAAAATGACCCATCTCCTTCTCGGCATCAATGACTTTTTGTTCCAGCGGATATGCCCATACAGTTCCCCCATCCACAACGTAATATAGTTCATTGAATAGAGCAGTTCGATACCATGCCGGCAGATTCTCATCTTCCAGGATGGGTTTTTGCCAGCGGTTGATTTCTTTTTCCCATTTCTTAAAATTAAGTAGAGCATCTGCCGCAATCCTTGGCGCAGCATCTCCCGATTTACCAAAAAAGATGCTGTAACGCCGTTGATAGGCGCTGCCATACCCGGAACGGACGATGGGCATATCCCATGCCAACGAAAAGACTAATTCGGCGCTCTCTCCACCTCCAATGGTTGTTGTGGCAGCCAAACCGGCACCGATCGCCTTCCCTTCAACCGATAAATGCGAATCAGAAAAATTCTCAAGTCTGCCATCTTCGCTGAAATCATCCCAGATGTCTTTTCCATCCTCGTTGGTATCAAAACAATTGAAATAAGAAAATTCCACTCCTTTGTCATCCACACCAGCAATGGTAAAAGTCAAAGGGTCTTCATAAAAATCCCCGTCCGAAGGGGCTTGATGAGCAGCCACCTTTTTCTGTCGGTAACGGTGGTGCAGGTTGATGCCAATAATTTTTGAACCGGGCAGCTTCAGTTGGAGAGGTTCATTGGAATGACCCGCGGCAAAATCATTCACGCTGCCATTGCCATTTTGGAAGGTGAACATTAAACCAATCTTGGTTTTTTCCACGCTGGTGTTCTCGATCTTCCAGTGAAAAATCGCGCTGGGATAACTACTCTCCCTGTAATTTTCAGCGTGCACCGGAGAGATTTGTGTGCACACCAGGCGCAGATCAGGCAGCGGATTTTCATAGACCGTCCAGGCACGCGGAAAAAGCGCATGATAAGTGGCGCAGGAGGCGGGCATGTTCCATTTCCAGGCAGACAATTGCCCGTTTGGCGGCTGTCCGGGATGAAGCACCTGAGAGGATGGCGGTTTCCCGTCACGTTGCACAAACAGGCTGAATTGGTCTGCAAAAGCAATATCATGGGTATAAGTACCTGGGCGCAATGCCCAGCGGCAAAAATCCCCCTGCCAGCCGCGCGTAATACTGCCACAGCCGATCCCTCCCAGTGGTACGCCCATGATCGGACCCGGCTGGGGCGGGGTGAAGAGATTGATCGGATCAAAACCGGCTTTCTTCTCCTTTTGCCCCTGCTTCCATAAGCGCAAGATCAACGGCAATAACTGCAAAAAGATTCTGGGAGTAAAGCTGCGACTGGGCTTTCCCGGATTTTCCAGCGTTTCATCCAGCCGCCGGTGCCAGGCAAGCGGGGGAATTACTTCTTGGATGGTCATGGGAATGGATAGAAGGTTATTGACTGTTAAAAGGAAGTCTCTTTTACATCCTTGTCTGCCAGCAGGCGCTGCACCATGCGGTCATGTTTCTTGGTGGGTCCATAGACTTCAAAGGTGCATACCATATCACTGCCGTGTTTTTCCTGCTTGTAGTTGTTGATGATCAGGTTGTGTTCCTTGAAGAGGGTTTTCAATTCCTTGAACTTATCCCAGCTCTTTTTGGTGGTGATCACATAATTACGCACTTCATTGGGGATTGCCAGGCGATCTTCAAATATTGGGAAAATCCACAAGACAATGGTGACCAACAGCGCTGAAAAAGCCACCAAAACATATTGACCATTGCCGATACCCATACCAAGGGCAGCTGTGAGCCAGATGGTGGCGGCCGTGGTCAATCCGGTGATTCGGCCTCCTTCTCTCAAGATCACACCCGCACCCAGGAAACCAATGCCGACCACGATATTGGATGCGATACGGGTGGGGTCATACTTGCCGTCGGTCATTTTCAATGAGAAGATCGTAAAAAGGGTTGAACCGATGCAGATGAGGATCATCGTTCTCAATCCGGCCGCTTTGTTGTGCCGCTCACGTTCCGCCCCAATGATTCCGCCAATGACAACCGCCAAAAAGATTTTTAAAAAGTCCTCGGGTGAAATGATCATGTTTTTCAGCTTTCTGAGCAAAGGAACCGCTCAATTTTTACCATGAAAGTTTAATAAAAAAACCACCTGCAGGTGATCAATACCGGGCTTAATCCTGCAGGTGGTTCTCAGTCAAACACGAAGCTTAGAGTCCTTTAACAAAGGTCGCCAGGGCCAACAGTACGAACGCGAAAACAACCAAGTAAGGTGCAAAACTGGCAAGCGCAGCTACCTTGAACAGCCAGCCAACCGAACCCACAACACCGGCGATCACAGCAACCCACCAGGTCAATTTTTTAGGTGCAGATAATCTCATTTTTACCTCCATAATTCACTTATTATTCATAACTGCCCGGTATAAATACTATAACACTTTTTTCCTGGTTGGATGCAATTTTTAATATTTCTGCCAATGCACCCTGGCTTCCTGATATTGTGTTCGGGGTGGTTGTTCTTCCGCCGGATAGCCCACATAGATTAACGACAGCGGGATCACATCTGATGGAATTCCAAGAATCTCCCTTTGATCCTTCATCACATCTTCCTTCGGATATGTTCCGATCCAGACAGTGCCCAGTCCCATCCCGGCGGCTGCAATGAGGATGTTCTCTGTCGCTGCAGTGCAATCCTGAATCCAAAACCTCTCCGCAGATGAATTCAACGCCATTTTTAAATTTGCCAGCACCACTATCGCCGCCGGGGCATTGTAATTGCCGTTTTTCATTTTTGTACGGAATTTATCCATGGTGACTTTATCATTGACCGCCACAAATTCCCACGGCTGGCTGTTGCGGGCGGATGGCGCCGCCATGGCTGCCTGCAGCAATAATTTCAATGTTTCCCGGCTGACTTCCTTGTCCTGGTACTTGCGGATGCTGCGCCGCTTGAAGATGATATTCAGCACTTCTTCCATTTTCAATACCTTTATTGGGGTTTGTCGTTTTTCAATCGCACATAAATCACCGAATTGCCCTCTTCCGCTTTTTCCTCGCGGATATCAAATAACTTTGTATTGGCCTTTACCAAAGTGGAAAGCTGGCTATGACCATAGGTGCGCGCATCAAAACCCGGGTCAAGCTGGCGCAGGTGATGACCAAGCGTACCGAGGAATGCCCATCCATCTTCCTGTACCGCAATCTCAAATGCTTGTTTTAACAATGGCGCAGGATCTGGCGTGGAGGTGTCGGGTTCCTTTTCTTGCGCAGGTGTCTGTTTCAGCTTCAGGCGGCGGGGTGCCGACGGTTTGGGACGCGGGGAAAGGTTCTCGGTATATACAAACACATCACAGGCGCTGACAAATGCCCGCGGGGTCTTTTTCTGCCCGATGCCCATCACAAAAAAGCCCTTTTCGCGTATGCGGGTTGCCAGGCGTGTATAGTCACTGTCACTGGAAACCAGGCAGAATCCGTCCACCACCCCGCTGAACAGCAGGTCCATGGCGTCGATGATCATGGCGCTGTCGGTGGCATTCTTGCCAATGGTGTAACGGAATTGCTGGATGGGTTGGATGGCATAGGATTGCAGGTTGTCCTTCCAGCCGCCCATATTGGCCGTGGTCCAGTCACCGTAAATACGACGGATGGTGAGGGTGCCGTAGCGGCTGGCTTCCGCCAGCATTTTATTGATCATGCTCGGCTGGGCATTGTCACCATCAATTAAGACCGCCATGCGCCGGCTGCCAACTTGTTTATGTGAATCAAACATAGGTTTTTCCTTGTATTAAATTCAGAGTTGATTAAATTTTAATAAGAAAATAATTCCTTCTTATTCTCATTATACTCAGGCTCTCATATTTCTTCATCAAGCAAATGCCTTATGTATCCCTCTCCCACCAGCTGCCGATAAGCCCCCATCACATGATCAGGCACCTGCTGTGCAACCTGAAAGCCTTTTTTCGGATAAATTAGAATGCGCTGAAAATCTCCCATCATGATGTGCAGCATAATCTCCATCGAAATATCCCGGTTGGGATAATCCAGCATGTCAATGGCAGGTGAACTTACCCGTGCCGGCATCTCCGACCACAAGGCTTGAAATGTCGCCAATGCCCGCCTCTCCATGTAAGGCTTGTGCACCAGTAACACCGAATTCGGATGGATGGACTTCCTGCACAACAACTCCCGGCTGAACAGTACATTTTCACCTGTGTTGGTTGATTGATCCTCAATGAGAATTCTTTCCTTCAGAACTCCCATTTCCCTTGCCACACTGGCAAATTTCACCGCTTCGGCTTCATCCCATATCTCCCTGGTGAAATTTCCCAAACCACCCGAACAGACCATCAGCGGCGCCCATCCCTCCAAAAACAGTCTTGCACCATATTCCGCAACCCTGAGATCATGACTGCCCATCACCAATAAACAATCCGCCTTTTGCAACGGCTGGGCTAATTTAAGGTAATTCCATAAAACTTGCGCTTGCCTTACAACTTCATCCGATGGCATGGAATGCTACAACCACCCGCGCAGCCGATAAATCAACATACCGATGTATTCCTTTATGGCATTGGTCGTTGTGGAGAGGTTGCCACTGGAAGGCAGAAAGCCCAATATTTTCCCTAACCAATCCTGCTGGCTGGAGGTTAAATCAGCCTGTGTCACCGAATAATCCACCGGAATGGGGATGACCTCAATACCCAGTTTCTCGAATAACTCCACCGCGCGCGGCATATGCATGGCAGAGGTCACCAGCAGGATGCGTTGGATTCCCTTTTTATCCAGGATTTTTTTGGAAAAAAGCGCGTTTTCATATGTGTTTTGAGATTGTTCTTCAAGCCATAACTTTTCCCGCGGGATGCCCAACTCTTCCAGGATGGCTGCCATCTCCCCGGCCGGGGTGGAGTTAATAGCGCTCATCCAGGTGATTTCCCCTCCGCTCAATAAAATATGATCTGCCTTGCCATCCTTGAATAGCCTGGCTGCAAATAACACGCGGTCACCGGCTCCATTGACTTCAACTCCCAACCTTGGATAGACCTTCGCATCTGTCCCACCGCCCAATACCACCAGGGCTTCAGTGTGAGCTATTTCCGCTGGTGGCAGGTATTGCCATTCCAGCGATCGCGCGAGCTGACCGGCAACCCAGGCAGTGCTGGAAATCCATAAAATCATGACTGACGCAATGATGAGGGAGATGGATAATCTCTTCTTGCCATGCAACAATACAGCCAGGATTAATAGGATGCAGGCAAAACCCAATGGATAGAAAAAAAGGGGGACAAATTTGGAAAGGATGACAAACATTGCCGATTGACTGTTTTTGATTGTATCATGCAGTCCAAATACCTAAGGCTTGCGCATCCCGGGTGTAATTTTTCATAGCAATTTCCATTTTGTATTTCGTTCACCTGTATAATGGGAAATCTTAATTTCTCAAAGGCCGGATGATGATGGTCAGACAACTCAAGCAGAAAGACGATCCTTTGAATAAACTCCTCCATGGGGTCATCTGGGACATGGATGGCGTCTTGATTGATTCCATGGAAATTCATTTTAATGTTTGGCAGGAGGTGTTTTCGGAACTTGGCGTGCCTTTTGAGCACAAGCTTTTCAATCGTCATTTTGGCACCACCAACCTCGAAACCATCCACACTGTACTTGGTGACCGGCTTTCACATCAAGAAGCGCTGGCTCTGGCTGAAAAACGGCAGGCTTTGTTTGAACAAGAGGCCATTCATCAAGCCCAACTGGTTCCCGGGGTAAAGGTTTGGCTTGAGTTCTTTCAGCGAAATCAAATTTCCCAGGCGGTGGCATCCTCAAATGCCCAGAAATTCATTGATGTGATTGCCAACCATCTCAAGATATCCGGTTTTTTCAATGCCATCGTCTCCGCTGAAAACCTGGCCAGCAAACCCGACCCGGCTGTATTTTTAGAGGCCGCCAAGCGTTTGCGGGTGACACCCTCCCATTGCCTGGTCATAGAGGATGCTGTGGCAGGAGTGGAGGGTGCCCGACGCGCCGGGATGAGGTGTATTGCCGTTACCACTACTACCCCGTCTTCTGCGCTTTCCGCAGCTGGTCTGGTTATTTCATCATTTTCAGCACTGACCTTCGATCAATTGTTTACGGTTATGCAGGCATAATACCTGTTGTCATTTGCTCATCAAATAATATTCTGCTTGTTCATCAGCTAAAATTAGTCACCCAAACTAACCGAAGGAATGAATTATGAAATGGACCTCTCGTGAACGGGTCATCGCAGTCATTAACCACACTGAACCGGATCGGGTTCCCATCGATGTGACCCCCTTGTATGATTTCTACATCAATTTGAAAAAATATCTTGACCTGAAAATCCAGGAGGAGGTCAAGTACGGTATTTCCATGGAAGTCATTCCCCATCCAGCTGTGCTGAATGCACTTGGAGCGGATATTTCTTCGGTTAAACTCGGTTCCCCAAAACAACCTGTGACCACAACCTTGCCTGATGGAATGCTCAAGGATGAGTGGGGCGTCATTTACAAGCAGATCAGCCAGACCACGGGTAGTTATTTCGAGGTGGTTCAACCTCCGCTGGCAAACGCAACTCTGGACGACCTGGAAAAACATCCCTGGCCGGTTGCAGACCTGCCAGGCCGCGGTGAATCCGCCGAAATGACTGCCAAACGCTTGTACGAGGATACCGACCTGGCCCTGCTCGGTCGGGCTGCCGGCTCGATCATTGAGACGCCCATCTACCTGATGGGCTTCCAAAACTGGATGCTGCGCGTCGGTTCAGACCCGCAGTTCGCCTGCGCCCTGCTGGATAAGATCACCGAGGTCCAAATGAGCTTTGACCATGTCCTTTTGCAAGCCACTGCCAAATACCTTAACATCTACAAGGTCAGCGGCGAAGACCTTGGTATGCAGACCGGTCCCCTCTACTCTTATCGCATGTTCAAGGAATACTTCCTGCCCCGCCAGAAACGGCGCTGGCAGGCCATCCGCCAATACCTGGACGAGGTCAATCCAGGAGTAAAGATCATGCTCCATTCCTGTGGCAGCATTCGCAAATTCATTCCCGATCTCATCGAAGCCGGCATCCAGGTGCTGGACCCCATTCAGCCGCATGCCGCCGGCATGAATTCCGCCGAATTGAAAAAGGGGTTTGGTGATCAACTGGTTTTTCATGGCGGTGTGGACATTCAGCAGGTTCTGCCTTTTGGCACTACCCAGGAGGTCGAGTCTGAAGTGAAAACACGCGTTCAGGCACTGGCCCCTGGCGGTGGCTACATCCTCGCCCCTGCTCACAATGTGCAGGCCGATGTCCCGCCCCGCAATGTGGTCACCATGTGCCAGGCTGCCCAAAAATATGGTGCTTACCCGATCAAACAGGGATGAGTGACATTAAATAAATTCACGGAAATCTGGGAGGAATGGAAGAACCACACACCACCCCCCTGACAAAGCCAGCAGCGTGGTTTTAGCTTGGCTCTTGATTAATAAAACTAATAACGAAATTTTCAATAGTTCGTAAGATTTTCATTCCCTGCTAACAAGCGTTTGATATTGGAGCGATGGCTCCACCACACCAGGATGGTCAACAGAAAACCAAAGGCAGTGAACAGCCAGGAATGGAACTTGAGCCAGAACAGTAGTGGAAGGATGAGAGCCATCAACAGGTTTACCAGGCTCATCAGTTTGAAGAATTTCACCGCCAAATACCAGATCACAAACCAGACCAGGAAGAATATTAAACCGAAATAGGCCGTGAGAATACCGAAAATGGTCGCAACGCCTTTCCCGCCTTTGAACTTCAGCCATACTGGATACACGTGCCCAATGACCGGCATGATGGATATGAATAGCACCTGCCAATCCGCTTTGAGGTAGTGCAGAGCGAAGTACGAAGGAATATAACTCTTTAGAAAATCCAGTACGCCCACCACCGCACCCCATTTCATTCCAAGTGCACGGGTCACATTGGTGCCGCCGATATTGCCGCTGCCTACCTGGCGGATGTCCACCCCGCGCGCTTTGGCAACCAGGTATCCGCTGGGAATGGAACCGGCCAGGTATGCCAGGAGTGCAAAAAATAGATGTAATAAAGAATCAGTCATAAAAAACCTTTTTGCTGCATCCTCTTTTACTATAACACCCTGATATCCTTTTTGGTTTTTGAGAGAGTCTGGCTATTTGAAGATTTGATACAATTTGAGATATTTTTAGGTCATTGAACAGGAGCGTTGAAATGGACGAAAAATTGGCACCCATCTACCAGGGCATCATCGATGGCGACATGCAAGCAGTAAAAACCAGGGTTCAGGAAGCAGTGGATGCCCAGCTGCCGGCCGGTACCATCCTCAAGGAAGGTCTTGTGCCCGCCATGGCGGAGGTGGGCCGCTTGTTTGAAGAGGGTGAATATTTCGTACCGGAAATGCTGGTGGCTGCCCGCGCCATGCAGGGTGGTCTTGAGATCCTTAAACCGCTCTTGGTTGCCTCGGATGTAAAACCAGCCGGCAAGGTCATCATCGGCACGGTCAAGGGCGACCTGCACGACATCGGCAAGAACCTGGTTGCCATCATGATGGAGGGTGCCGGATTTGAGATCCACGACCTCGGTACGGATGTGACGCCTGAGAAATTTGTGGAAGCTGTTAATGCCTTTCAGCCCAATATCATCTGCATGTCCGCCTTGCTCACCACCACCATGACCAATATGGGCGTTACCGTGGAAGCGCTGCGGCAGGCCGGCTTGCGTGAAAAAGTAAAAATCATGATCGGCGGAGCCCCCATAACCGACACGTATGCCAAACAGATAGGCGCAGACGGCTATGCCCCGGATGCCAGTTCGGCCGCCCGTCTTGCTTTGTCATTCGTCCAATAAATTCTCTAATTCAACGTATTTTTTAGGTGTGAACCCATAAGGTTCACACCTTTTTTTACCAAATTAGTATAAAAAATCCCGGCGAAAACCGGGATTTTTCAGCGGGGAGGGAGGGATTCGAACCCTCGGTCGAGGATTTAAACCCCCGACAATCACTTAGCAGGCGATCCCAATCGGCCACTCTGGCACCTCCCCAGTGAGGTGAGCAGCGCTAATTATATCCGTTCACCAGCACTGCAGGCGGAGGGAGAGGGATTCGAACCCACGATGAAGCTTTCGCCCCATACCTGTTTTCAAGACAGGCGCCTTAAACCGCTCGGCCATCCCTCCGTGGGTTGGCGCGTGAAATTCTATCATAGAAAGTTTTCTGCTGTCGGATAAGGCGTAAACCCGTCAAATATCCCAATAAAGATTAAAATTGATTCGCGTTTTAATGGCAGGTGTATTATGAACAAAGCCCGCAGAGCATTTTTATACGTGCCAGGCAATGACCTGCATAAAATTCAAAAATCGGTCTCCTTGAATGCCGATTGCATCTGCCTTGACCTGGAAGACAGCGTCGCTCCCAATCAAAAAACCTCCGCCCGCCAGCTGGTTGCGCGTGCCCTCACAGAAATGGATTTCGGTGAGGCCGAGAAATGGGTGCGCGTATATGGTGAAAAAACGGGTTTAATGGAGGACGACCTGTCAGCCATCCTGCCGGTTCATCCGCATGGGATTGTCCTCCCCAAAGTGGAGACCACCGCCGTCATTCAAAGGGTAAGCTGCCTGATGAATGAATTTGAAACCACCCACGGCTGGCAGCATAAGAGCCTATCCATCATTGCCATCGTTGAGTCGGCAGCCGGTCTTGTCAATCTGGCTTCCATCTGCCAGGCGGGTGAACGCTTGAACGCTATCATTTTTGGCGCAGAGGACTTTGCCGCCAGTATTGGCGCGCAGCGCAGTGAGCAAAATTGGGAAGTCTTTCATGCCCGCTCTGCGATCGTCATCCATTGCGCCGCCTTTGGCCTGCAAGCCATTGATATGGTCAATAACAACTTTCGTGACCTTGAACCGGTCATACAGGAAGCCCGGCAAGGAGCTGCCATGGGTTTTGCCGGCAAGCAGGTCATCCATCCCAGCCAGGTGGAGGCAGTTCAATCAGCATTCACCCCCTCACTGCAAGAAGTGGAAAGAGCCAGGCAGTTTGTGGCACTTTATACAGCCCAGCAGCAGGCAGGCAAAGGTGCCATTGGACTGGAAGGAAAATTGATTGACCTGCCTGTCTTCCGCCAGGCGGAAAATGTACTTGCCCGCTACAGGAAAACGCAATCCTCCTGAGTATCAAACCTCCGTTTCATCCCCCACGATCACCATGGTGATATTGTCCTGGCCGCCCTTGTTTAATGCGGCTGTGGTGAGTCTATCCACCAGTTGATTGGCTGGATGGATTGCCATGATGTTGTGGATTTCTTCATCTGTCACCATATCGGTCAGACCATCGCTGCAAATCAATACGCGCTCATCCTTACCAAGTTCCAATCCCTGGTTTTTTAAAGCACTACGCGTACTCTCATCGTCGGATAAGTAAAGCCCATTATCAACCTTGGGCGGTATCGGGTTTCCCAGGTAGCGGGTGATGATGTGACTCCGCTGGTTCTTTTGCTTTTTGTCAGCTTGTTGCCCATAACCCAACTGCCTGGATTCTGACTCCCAGGTATGGTCCCGGCTGATTTGGATGAGTTGATTGTTTCGCTGTAAATAAATGCGCGAATCACCCAAATTGGCGATGAATAGCCGCTTTCCCGCCAGTACCGCCGCTGCACAGGTGCATGCCATACCTGCATAAGCTGGATCAAGCTCAGCTTGCCGCATCACCTCCTGGTTGGCTGCCAGCATGGCATTTTCCAATCCTTTCAGAAAAATGCTTCCCTCGGATTTTTCAAAATAATCCGGGATCAGGTCAACCGCGATGGATGCCGCCTTCTCTCCGGCATTTTGCCCGCCCACGCCATCCGCCACCAGCGCCAGGATTACAGGTGTTGCATCTTCTTTTCCAACCTGGTAGAACGCATAAACAAACCGGTCCTCATTTTCCAGCCGGACCAGGCCCGTTGACGTTCCGCCGAAAACCGGGCGGTGCGAACGGTCCACTGTGATCATGCTGCCCCCTCGTTCTTTGAATTGGGATCAGGTTTCCCGATCTCATAACGAAATGCCACCTGGCCAAAATGGATCAAATCACCCGCATGCAGGATGCTGCCTGCGGTGGAAAGCGGGGCATAGTTCAGCCAGGTGCCGTTCTTCTCGCTGCGGTTGGCAATGCGGGCATGTCCATCAGTTGCCAGGCTGATGACTGCATGCACTTTTTCAATACCGGGTAGTCTGAGGACGATCTGGCATTGTTTGGTATCCCGTCCGATGGTCATTTCAGGCTGGGTCAGGGTAATGTTCTGGTATTCATCCGCTGCCGGCTGTCCGCCCGCCCAAACCAGCCGCGGTGGCGCCCCTGCTGATTGTCCGTTCTGGTTTATTTTCAGGTTATCCTCTTCAACCCTTCCGCCCACCATCTCTCCATTCCCTGCCAGTACCGGCTGGGTAAGCGGATCGAAGGTCTCCATTTCCTTTTCTGCTTTCTTTTCTACCAAAAAGGTGATCAGGCGATGCCTCTGCTGGAAGGCGAAATAAATTCCGACAGCCAGCAATGATCCGACCGGTATCACCCACCCACCGTTCCTGAGAAAATCCATCACTTGTCCCCAAAAATTGGTGGCTATCGGCGGCACAGTGATGGGAATGGTGATGGTAATACTTTTCCCCTCATACCCGAGAATATCCTCCACCTCCACCTGCAAGGTGTGTTCACCGCTGCTGCGGTAATTTCTAAGCGTCCAACCGAAGTATTCAAATGGCGGTTGCATATTTTGGATGACGGTTTGGCCATCCACTTTTAACCTGGAGGACTTAAGCTGCCGTGGATACCCATCTGGAAAATTGACTTTGACCTTAAGAATGATCAAATCCGGCTGGAGTACAAGGTTGTTATTGGCATCCGCCACCCAATCGCGGTTCAGTTGCAGCGGCGCATCCACCAATTCGGGAATTGGGTTGCCGAGCGTAATGCTGAATTCGACCTCCAGGGAAATGGCCGTTTGGTCACCGCGCTGCACCTGCACGGAAACCCGGTGGCTTCCACTCTCCTTCACCGCTGAGGTGTAGCGCACCCGGTAGGTGTACCGCAGTGGCTGAAAATATTCCTCCGGATTGGGCGCTTGTTTCGATTCTCCATAAAGGAAGAACCTGCCGCCGGTTTTTTGAGCCAATTCAGTCAGCGACAGGGCTGCCTGGGAATTTTCGCTCGCGTCTGCCGCTACCAGCCAGACGAAAACGGGAATCTTGAGTTGGTTGGCTCTCTGGATGAGGGTCGGGATCTTCTGCAATTCGCCTTCCACCGGCAGTGCGGTCAGGTAAAAGATGGCCTGTTTGCCATATTGAACGGGAGATCCCTTGGCGGCAATTTCCATGGCGGATTCCAGGCTCGCCAGGGTTGGCTTAAGGTTGAAAAGATTTGGCTGGTACCCCTGCAATGCCTGGGTGAAGGCAGACCTCTCTTTATTCCGCTCAACTAAAACTCCCTCATTTCCTGTCAGGGTGTAGCGGTCCATCTCGGCGGTAACCGGTAAAAAATTGATCCAATTCAACAGCGCTGCATTCAATTCCTGGAAGCGGGTCGCCCCGGATGTCGAGCGGTTGGACAGGGTCGAACTTAAATTAATAGCGACAATCGCATCCAGTCCCGGTTGTGTTAAAAAGGTCTCATTTACAATCCTTTCCTGCCCGTCTTCCGTTAAACGCACATTGCGCAGGGTCAAATCGCTGACAAAACCGCCTCGCTGATCATAGGCATCTAGGTAAAAAGTCACCTTGGGAAATTGGTTCAGGTCCGCTTCAGAGAGTTTCAGGCGCAATCCGCTTTGGGCTTTCACCGTTGAATTGGTGAAGAAAGCAAAAGAAATCATCACGGCCAATAGTAAAAGAACAAATATGGCTTTTTTCATCGGAAATATTTTATCTGAAAACCCTTGTTGACAATCCAAATCATACCAGCCAATGAAAGCATTGGATGGTTTTTATTATTCAAGCGGAAATGCAATCAGCGGAATTTCTAAACGAGCATTTGCCGAACCGGGGCAAAGCTCTGCCGGTGAATGGCTGAAACCCCCAACCGCTTGAGGTTCAATCGGTGCTGAAGGGTGCCATAACCCTTGTTGCTGGCAAACCCATAACCCGGATATTGCGATTCCATCGCTGCCATCCACTCATCCCGGTTGGTCTTGGCCAGGATGGAAGCCGCGGCAATACTGAGCACCAGTCCGTCACCATGCACCAAACCCATCTGCGGCAGATCCACAGCTGGCAGTAATAGGTAATCCAAAAGAAGGAATTGCGGGTCTACTAGCAGGCACGCCAAAGCCCTCTCCATCGCCAGGCGGGTGGCTCGCACAATCCCGAGCCGGTCAATTTCGGCATGGCTCGAAAAGCCGACCCCATGGCTTATTGCCGCGCGCTTGATCTTTTCAGCCCACAGAGTTCGCTGCCCTGCATTCATCAGCTTGGAATCCCGTACACCTGCCAATTTTTTTTGAATCCCCTTTTCTGCCGGCAGGATGACTGCACCAGCTGCCACCGGTCCCGCCCAGCAACCGCGTCCGGCTTCATCCAACCCTGCCACGTACTGAATCCCCCGCGACCACAGCCTCTTTTCGTAATCAAGCGTCGGCAAGCACTTTGGCTTTTTGATGCTCTCAGCGGTCATAAAGTCCGCGCAGGGCATTCCAACGGATAATGAGCAGGTCGCGTGCCATCATGAATGAATCTCTCACCACCTTGACCTTGCTGTTGGGATTATGATGCCAGGAAATGGGCACCTCCTGAATAATATAACCCAACCGGCGCGCAATCACCAGCGCTTCCACGTCAAAGGTCCAGCCCTTGATGGTCATGCGTGGGAAAATTTCCTGCACTGCATCTGCGCGGAAGCATTTGAACCCGCACTGCGTATCCTGCAGCCCCGGCAGGGCGATCCAGCGCACCATGGCATTGAAAACCCGCCCGATGATGTGCCGGTATTCGGGTTCTCCGATTCGTTTGGCACCCGCTGCCTCGCGTGATGCAATCACCACAGCAGAATCCTCATGCTGCGGCGGAAAGAAGCGGTTGACCTCTTCAATGGGCATGGAAAGATCGGCATCACAGATGAAGCGGTAGTGGCCCCTTGCCGACTGCATACCCTGTATCACCGCCCAGCCCTTGCCGCGCTGCTCACAGTGCAACGCGCGCACTTCCCTCATTTGCCGCTCGTATTCCCGCGCAATGGCCAGTGTACGATCGCTCGACCCGTTCTCCACCACCAACACCTCAGCCTGATAGGGCTGCCTGGCCAGAAAATCGTGGATGGTTTTCAGACTGCGCGGAAGGCGTTCTTCTTCGTTATAGGCTGGGATGATGATGGAAAGCGTGAT
The DNA here is from genome assembly GCA_963802275.1 of uncultured Chloroflexia bacterium. Classification (GTDB taxonomy): domain Bacteria; phylum Chloroflexota; class Anaerolineae; order Anaerolineales; family Anaerolineaceae; genus CAZMZW01. Next base: position 1,324,051 of record CAWDIB010000004.1, read on the forward strand.
TTCTTTCATAACTGATTTACTGTGACCATTATAGTATCGCCTATATACTAGCAATTAATTAAATAAAGTCTGCCAACAGCAGACTAAAAACCAAGTCGGGGTGGGCGGACTTGAACCGCCGACCCCCGCGTCCCAAACGCGGTGCGCTGCCAACTGCGCTACACCCCGGCAGCCAAGAGTATAATCGGATTGCTTGCCTCCCGTCAAGCAAGGCGCCCTGACTGCCTGGTGAAATGCCATGTTTGCACACAAACACCATATTTTTATCACCTGTATTCTCCTGTTCGTGGCCATCATCCTGCTTTCCTCATGCAGCCCTTCCCTGCAGCCGTCTGGTCCCTCTGTTGAATATTCCCCAACCCCGACCATTCCTGAACAAACCCCGGCTATGGGTTCTTCCGCCGCCACCCCGCAGATCCAGCCAGCCATTCAATGCAATCAACCCGGCAAGATCAGTCAAACGGATTTTTTTTCCACCATATTGGGCACCCGCCTTGTCTTCAATGTCTATTTCCCTCCCTGTTATGAAAATAGTCACCAGTTCGGCTACCCGGTGCTTTACCTCTTACACGGGCAGACCTATGACCAGACCCAATGGCAAAAGCTGGACATTCAGGTTTATGCCGATCAGCTGATTCAAAGCGGCAGGGTCAGCCCGTTCCTCATCATCATGCCCAATGAACAATTCCATTTCCGTTCACCGGAAGGCAATCAATTTCCATTTGCCATCCGCGAGGAATTGATCCCCTGGGTGGAGGCCAACCTGCATGCCCGTCCGCAAAAAACCTGGCGCGCCATCGGGGGTATCTCGCGTGGGGCTTCCTGGGCTATGCGCCTTGCCCTTCAGAATCCCTCCACCTTCAGCGCTGTCGGCGGGCATAGTTTGCCCACCTTCAATAGCGACATTAAACTGCTGCCGGACTGGCTGGAAAAAATATCCCCTGGGCAGTTACCGCGCATTTACCTGGACATTGGCAAACTTGACCCGGAGGTGCAAAGCGCCGCCCAATTCGAACAGGTCCTCAGCCGTCTGGGTATTCCTCACCAGTGGCATTTGAACGAAGGCCGGCACAACGAAGACTATTGGCGCCAGCATATCCAGGAGTATCTGGACTGGTACACCATAGACTGGAGAAGTTCAGTCATCTCATGAGGACACTCGCAAGGTGCTTTCGAGTCTTGATTCTATTTAACTTTTGGCTGGCTGCCTGCACCACTTCCATCGCTGTTACTGCAACACCACCAACCCATCCTGCCGCCACGGAAATATTTTCTCCTACGCCATCACCCACGCCCATCGCTTGCGCTGAGTCCCGCGGGCACTTTGAAGTTCAGCAAATCCAGACCTCCCTTATGACCCACCCGCTTCAATTCCGTGTTTATCTGCCTGCCTGTTACGGAAATGACAAGGACAGGCGCTACCCGGTCCTCTACCTTCTCCATGGGCAGAGTTATAAGGACGACCAGTGGGACCGTCTGGGAGCAGACGAGGCCATGGATGAATTGATCTCTTCGGGAGAGATACAACCTTTCATCCTGGTGCTGCCCAAGGAATCCAATTACATGATCACGCAGTGGGAATCGAAATACGGGCAGGCGCTGGCAGCCGAATTGGTGCCCTGGGTGGATGCCCATTACCGAACCTGCCCTGAGCATGCCTGCCGGGCCATTGGCGGGCTCTCCCGCGGCGCGGGCTGGGCCATGCGCATCGGGCTGATGGGATGGGAAACCTTTTCTGCCATCGGCGCCCACTCATTCGCTCCCTTCCGCGGGGATTTTAACGCCGTCCCGTTGTGGATCAAAGCCATCCCGAATGGTAAACTGCCGCGCATCTGGATTGATGTCGGCAACCGTGACTTCATCGCCGATGCCGCCAGGGTCTGGAAAGACCGCCTGGATGATTATCACGTCCCCAATGAGTGGTATGTGCTCCCCGGCTCACATACAGAAAATTATTGGTCTGAAAACGTAGCCACCTACCTGCGCTGGTACGCCGCCGGCTGGAAGGATATTTCTTCAGTTTTGGCGAATTAACAGCCGCGATCCTTACGTGGGGATTTGGATATAATACCTGTCATGAGTCTGACCCCTCAAGAAGTGGAACACATCGCCCTGCTGGCACGCCTGGAACTCACCGCGCAGGAAGAAGATCAATACCGGCGGCAGCTTTCTTCCATCCTGGATCATTTCGCTGTTTTGCAAAAATTGGATACCAGCCACATCCCGCCCACTTCCAGCGTCTTGCCTCCCCGCAGCCGTCTTCGAAAAGACGAAATTAAATCTGGGTTGGACCAAATTGAGGTTCTGCGCAATGCCCCAGACACAACTCGCGGGCAGTTCCGCGTCCCGCCTGTTTTTGATCGATGAACATTTCCCTGCTGGATCAATTCAATCTTCCCCGTTTGCTGCAACTGCTTCATTGTGGTGAACTTGCTTGTGTTGAGTTGACCGAATTTTGTATGGCGCGTATTGAACAGCATGAAACCGATTTGCATGCTTTTATTACCTTGACACCGGAACTGGCCGTGCAATCAGCCCAAAGAGCCGATGAACAGCTTCACCGCTGCCAAAGGGATGGCGAACCCATTCCACCGCTGCTGGGTCTGCCCATGGCGATCAAGGATGTCCTTTGTCTCAAAGATGTGCGCTGTACCTGCGGGTCCCTCATCCTGGAAAACTACATCTCTCCCTACTCAGCCACGGCGGTGCAAAAACTGCTGGATGCTGGCATCATTCCCCTCGGAAAAACCAATACCGACGAATTTGCCATGGGCTCCTCCACCGAGAATTCAGCTTTCGGACCCACCCATAATCCCTGGGATCCTGCCCGAGTGCCCGGCGGTTCAAGCGGGGGCAGTGCGGCTGTGGTGGCTGCCCGCCTGGTTCCTGCCGCCCTGGGAACCGATACCGGCGGCAGCGTGCGCCAGCCGGCATCGTTTTGCGGGGTGACCGGCATCAAACCCACTTACGGTCGCGTCTCACGCTATGGCTTGATCGCATATGGTTCTTCGCTGGATTCCGTCGGTTGCCTTGCCCAATCAGCGGAGGAAGTGGAAACGCTCTTTTATCTGATGGCCGGTTACGATGAAATGGATTCAACCTCAGTTGACTATCCTATCCCGGCCAGACCAACAGAAAAGGTTGGAAATCTGAAAGGATTGCGTATCGGCATCCCGGACCAATATTTCATCCAGGGCATTCAGGCAGAAGTGGAACAAGCCACGCATCAGGCAATCCGCGAGATGGAGAGCCTTGGCGCGCAGGTCATTCCAGTATCCCTGCCGCATACCGAGTATGCCCTGCCGGTCTATTACCTGATCGCCCCCGCCGAAGCATCCGCCAATCTCGCCCGTTATGATGGCGTGCGCTTTGGTCTGCGCTGGCCGTCGGATTCGCTGCTCGAAATGTTCACCCGTTCGCGCGGCCATGGCTTTGGTTCCGAGGTGAAGCGCAGGATCATGCTCGGCACTTATGCCCTTTCCGCCGGGTATTATGATGAATTCTATGGCCAGGCTCAAAAGGTGCGCACGCTGCTCAAACAGGATTTTGAGAATGCATTTCAACAGGTGGATGCCATCGCTGCGCCCGTTGCCCCCACCACCGCCTTCAAGCTGGGGCAGCATACTGATGACCCGCTGGCCATGTACCTGGAGGATGTTTTCACCCTGCCCGCCAACCTGGCCGGCATCCCTGCCATTGCCTTCCCGGTCGGCTTTGACCGCTCCCATCTACCGATCGGGATGCAGCTGATGGCCGCCCCTTTCCGCGAGGATGTGCTTTTCCGCATCGCACGCTCCTACCAAAACGCGACCGAATGGCACCTGCAGAAACCCCCTCTGGTGAATTGACGTGAACAAACAATTTTTAGTTCTCATCCTGCTCATCTCAACCGCCCTGACAGCCTGTTCGCCAACCCTCAACAGGCAATCGGCAAATTTGCAGACCGCGCAGGATTGCCTTGAATCCTTTTTTTCCCTGCTCTCATTCGGTGCCTATGAACAGGCGGTATTTTTATACGGCGGCAGTTATGAGGAATTGCGCAGTATGAATCCCGCCATCCCTGCCGATGAGTATGCCGCGCTCTGGGAAAACGCCTGCACCACCAATGGCTTTCAGTGCCTGCCGATCAGGCAGGTCCTTCAAGCATATGAAGATGAAAGCGGGATCTTTCATTTCCTGGTGGAGTTTAAGAGCCGCGATGGTAAGCTTTTGGTTGTTGGGGCATGCTGTGGTGCGGATACCACCCAAATGCCTCCCCGTTTCCAATTTGAATATACGGTCATCCGTCATAAGGGTAAATTCCTTGTGCAGGAACTGCCGGTTTTTATTCCATAAAAAATCAAATCATAAGGAAAAAACATGAGTATCAAGAAACCCTCTAATGAAAAAGAATTGATCCAATGGCAATGGTCGGACTTTGAATCTGGCTATGCCGAATTGAATCAGCAAACCCTTACCGCTGCCAATGTGGATGCCTGGCTCAAGGATTGGACCCTGTTGTGCGAATTGGGCGACGAGCTTTCCAGCCGCTTGTATGTTGCCACTTCCATTAATACGGTTGATAAGGACGCTGAGCAGCGCTTCAACAATTTTATGGAAAAAACATTTCCCGGCATCAGTGAAGCAGATCAAAAATTAAAAGAGAAGCTGCTTGCCAGTGGTCTTGAACCGGCCGGGTTTGCCGAACCGCTGCGCCGCATGCGCGCCGAAGCGGATATTTTCCGCATGGAAAACATCCCCCTGCAGGTTGAGGAACAGAAGCTCAATACCGAACACGACAAGATTATGGGCGCCCAAACCGTCACCTGGCAGGGTGAGGAAAAAACCGTTCGATTCATGGAAACCGTCCTGCGCGACCCTAACCGCGAAACCCGCCGCCAGGGTTGGGAATTGCTATCCACCCGCCAGCTGGCCGACAGGAAATCCATTAATGAACAGTGGCAGCAATTTATGAAAATGCGTTTGCAGATGGCAAAGAATGCCGGTCGTCCGGATTATCGCACCTACCGCTGGCAGCAACTGTCCCGTTTTGCCTACACACCACAAGATTGCGTCGATTTCCACTCCGCCATTGAAAAAACCGTGGTGCCAGCCGTCAACCGTCTTACAGAAAGGCGCAAAGCCCGCCTGGGCATTCAAACCCTGCGTTATTACGATATTTTCGTAGACCCGACTAACATGCCACCCCTGGCACCCTTCAAAGATGCAGCCGAACTTGTGCGTAAAACCTCATCCATTTTCCATCAAATCTTGCCCACCTTCGGCGAGTACTTCGATTCATTGGAAAAGAACGGGCTTTTGGACGTGCCCAACCGCAAGAACAAAGCCGCCGGAGCTTATTGCACCAGTTACTCTTTCATACACAGCCCCTTCATATTTGCCAATGCGGTTGGCATCCATGACGATGTGCAGACCCTATTACACGAAAGTGGACACAGCTTCCATGACTTTGAAACCTACTCACTGCCTTACTTTCAGCAGCGCCATGCACCCATGGAATTTGCCGAAGTCGCTTCCATGGGCATGGAGGATCTGGCTTCGTTCTTTCTTGAAGAAAGCAAGGGCGGTTTTTATTCCAGGCAGGATGCTGCCCGTGCCATGCTGGAAAATCTCGAAACGAGCATTCGCTTCTGGCCTTACATGGCCATTGTGGATGCTTTTCAACACTGGGTGTATGAAAACCCGCTAAAATCGGTCGATCCCGCCAATTGCGATGCCTGTTGGGCAACCCTGGAAGACCGCTTCCGCCCGCACCTGGATTGGAGCGGATACGAGGAGGTCAAAAAGACCGGCTGGCAGCGCAAGGACCATATTCACGGCTCACCCTTTTATTACATCGAGTACGGACTGGCTCAATTGGGCGCTGTCCAAATTTGGCGCAATGCCCTCGCTGATCAAGCCTCAGCCGTCCGGAATTACCGAAAGGCGCTGCAGCTTGGCTGCACAGCATCTTTGCCCGATCTATTTACCGCTGCAGGCGCAAGACTGTCATTTGAAACCGATATTCTGGAAGGTCTGGTTTCCCTGATGGAAAACAAAATCGCAGAAATGGAAAAAAGAATATAAAAATATAGAACCCTTCATCGAAAATATGAAGGGTTCTTTTTTTAATGCTCAGGTGATGATCACTGGTCTTCCAGGTACGGGGGTTACAGGTTCCTTGAGTTGAACCGATGTGCACATCCCGGGGATGTTGATGGCTGAGGTGAATCCATACGCTGCCCTGCACGTGTTATCCAGGCTGAACAGCGCTTTCACAGGAAAATCAGCGCTGGTTTTGATGGGAGAACCCGCTTGACTGGGCCCGAAAGCGTCATTGTAGTCAAATTTTGATGTGTCCTGGATTCCTCCGTCTGCCCAGGCACTCCATAAAAATTCTTTGGGATCATTCAGTAATTTCCGGTTGATGGCAATTTCCACCGTTGAAGGTTGTGTTTCTGACACTCGTGCGAAAGCGGACGGATCTTTGTTTTCAGCATTCACTTTGTTCTCATAACCATCCCCTTTAAATCCCGTTTCGGCCGTCATAGGAATCTTCCCGCCCACATCTGAATTGAGATCAGTATAAATTTCTACTCCTGAGTTCGACCAATCTCTGCCAGGATTTCTTGCCAAAATTAATTTTTCCCCCCGGCCATCTTTATTTGTATCAAATTCGATTCCATAGAGCGCGGTCAGGGATTGGCTCTTTTCTGCAAGCCCGGCCAGCTGAATCGAAAAATAGAAAAAGTCATCATCCACATACAAGGATGCAGTCAATATATCAACATCCGGCTGGTATGCCATTGACCTGCTGGTAAATGGCCTCTCAAATAACCCATCCAGGATGTTATCCCCGCCGATAGCTCGATTTTCAGAAGCCTTAAGAGTGGAATTGGTGTCTTCGAGCACTTTAACAAGCTGACCAATCTGTCCGGGTACGCTAGGTTGGTCAAGTTCTATGACCGATTGAACATCCTGCGACTGAGGAGGTAAAGCCTGATTTGGGTTCGTTGTACAGGAAACCGCCAGGACCATGACTGTAAAAACGTTTATCCATCCATTGATCAGGGAAAATGGTTTTGAACTTTTCATTCTTATTCCTTTCATAGTTATTAACCTGAAACTATCCATACATTCATTATTAAATAACAATTTAGACCTTATTTATCATATTTAATATTAACAAATGATTAAAACGCAGACGATCAGCTAAATGATTTCTAATTTGGCCAGCGAAGCCGCCAGCCGTTTAATTCCCACTGACTCGAACGCCACCCCCAGGATTTCATCATTGTCCTGCAAGCGGCACTCAATCACCATTCCTTCCCCCCAGGAGGGATGCTTGACTCTCATTCCGGGTTTAAATTGTGGATTAATCGGTATCTGCATGCGATTCTTCTTTTCAGCGCCGCCCTGTTCCAGTGATTCCCATCTTTCCAGTATCCCATGGCGTTCTTTGCGCCCGCGCTGGATATGCACTCCCCGGCGTTGGATAAGAGCTTCTGGTATGTCCTCCAGGAAGCGTGACGGCTGGGTCATGTTGTAGGACCCAAAACTGCTGCGCTGGTCTGCCCTGATGAGATAAAGCTGGTCCTTTGCGCGCGTAATACCTACATAGAACAGGCGCCGTTCTTCCGCCATTTCTTCGGCATCATCCAGCGAACGGTTGTGGGGCAGCCAGCCGTCGTCCAATCCAACGATGAACACCACCGGGAACTCCAGTCCCTTGGCGGCATGCAGGGTCATCAGTGTGGGGGCATCCATCACTTCCGGCAGGGTGTCCTGGTCGGATACCAACGCCACATTTTCTAGAAAAGCGCTCAAACCGAGCTCGGAGAATTCGTAGGCCAAACGGCGCAGTTCCAGCACATTTTCCCAGCGGCTTTGCCCGATTTCGTTGCCTTCTTCAATGTGTTCCTTGTAACCGGTATCCTGTAGGATCCGGTCGAACAATTCCGGCAGAGGCAGGCTGTCCCGCACTTTGACCCAATTATTCAGCTGCCGCCCAAAATCCGCCAGCACCATCCCGCCTCGGTTGGACAGATCACCCCAATAGACAGAATCGTCACCTTTATCGCCCAGGTCCATCAGGATTTTTCCTGCGTTAACCTTCCGCTGACGGGCAATGAGCTGCAGGGTGAGTAGGGTTTTTTCACCGATTCCACGCGGTGGCACGTTGATCACTCTCAGTCGACTGATTTCATCTTCTGGATTTTGCACCAGGCGTAGAAAGGCGATGATGTCCTTCACTTCACGCCGACCATAGAAACGCTGTGCCCCCACCAGCCGGTAAGGAATGTTTGCGCGCAGGAAAGCTTCCTCCAGCAGGCGCGACTGGGCATTGGTGCGGTACATGATGGCAAAATCCCCCCCATGCTGGTCTTTTGAACTCAACTGCTGGCGGATGGAATCCACCACGTATGCCGCCTCATCATAATCATCCACCGCTTCATAAAGGGTGATGGGCAGCCCTGCCTTGCGGGTGGTGAAAAGGGCTTTGGGTGTTCGCGATTTGTTCTGGTCGATCACCGCGCGGGCGACATCCAGCACGTTTTGTGTGGAGCGGTAATTCTGTTCCAGCAGGATTTTCTGTGCCTGGGGATAATCGGAGGTAAAACGCAGCACATTGCGGTAATCCGCTCCACGCCAACGATAGATGGATTGGTCCTCGTCGCCCACCACGAATAAATTTTGATGGCTCGAGGATAGCAGGCGCACGATTTCATACTGCGCCAGATTGGTATCCTGGAATTCATCCACTAGCACATGTTCGAAACGCTGCGCATATCGGCCGCACACATCCGGGTGATCCGCCAGCAGCCGCACCACCCATAACAGCAGGTCGTCGAAATCCACCGCGTTGTTATCTTCCAGCAACTGCTGGTAGCGCTCATAGACCCGCCTGGCAACCTCCTCCATGTACGTGCGGGTGACAAATTCCTTGGGCAGCACCAGGTTGTTCTTCGCCCGCGAGATCATCTCGCGGATGACGAAGGGATTGTTGAGCTTGTCATCCAGCTCCATTTCCTTGAAAACGCGTTTCACCAGCGCTTCCTGGTCGTCGCTGTCCATGATGACATAATTCTCGTTGAAGGGTAGCAGGGCGGATTCCCGCCTGAGCAGGCGCGCACAGATGGCATGAAAAGTTCCGAGCCACAAGCCCTCCAGTTCCCCGCCAAGCATCTTCTTTACCCTGCTTTCCATTTCCCGTGCGGCTTTGTTGGTGAAGGTCACTGCCAGGATATGGTAGGGATTCACCCCCATGGCATGGATCAGGTAGGCAATCCGCCGCGTGAGCACACGTGTTTTGCCCGAACCGGGACCTGCCAGCACCAATACCTGTCCGGCTGGCGCTGTGACGGCTTCTTTCTGTTTATCATTTAAATTCTGCAGGATATCCAAAAAAACCTCGAATCAGGATTGTGTCGTGCTCAACCGTTATGGGATGGTGTGCGAAGCGGACTTTGTAAAAACTCTTCCCGATGGGTGGTGAAAAGGCAGGTTACCTGGAATAAAGCTCAATGATTTTCAGGGCAACCAGTACCGCCTTTTCCATGGAAGCAGTCGGGATGAACTCATACGGTCCGTGGAAATTATGTCCACCGTTGAACAGGTTGGGTGTGGGCAAATCCTTGAAGGACAAACGCGCCCCATCCGTTCCGCCGCGGATGGGCATGACGATTGGCTCAATGCCCAGTGATTTCATTGCCGCCTGGGGAGTCTCCACCACATGAAACACTTTTTCCAGCACTTCGCGCATGTTGAAATAGCGGTCTTCAATGACCGCATCCACCCGCTCTTCACCATATTTGGCTTTGATGAAATCAACACAATTCTGCATCAATTTTTTTCTGGCTTCATACTTCTCGCGATCATGATCACGGATCAGGTATTCGACCAATGTTTCGGAAACATCACCGCTGATTTTATGCAGGTGGAAAAAACCCTCACGGTATTCGGTATGCTCTGGCCGTTGTGCGGCTGGCAATAGCGCGTTGAGTTCCATGGCCAAAAGTTGCGAATTGACCAGTACATTCTTGGCATCCCCGGGGTGAACGCTCTTGCCGTGAAAGTGGATGACCACCCGCGCCGCATTGAAATTTTCATATTCCATTTCACCCAAACCACCGCCATCCAGCGTAAAGGCAAAATCCGCCCCAAAGGCCTTGACATCCAGGTTCTCCACCCCCATGCCCGTTTCTTCATCCGGTGTGAACGCCACCTTGATGGTGCCGTGTTTCACCTCGGGATGTTTCACCAGGTATTCCAGCATGGTCATGATCACCGCCACCCCGGCTTTGTCATCCGCCCCTAGCAATGTTGTCCCGTCAGTGGTGATGAGCGTTTGGCCCTGGTAATGCTTCAGTTCCGGAAATTCTTTGGGGGAAAGCACCATGCCTATTGTTTGATTAAGGACAATATCACTGCCATCGTAATTTTCATGAATTTGTGGATTTACATTTGCCCCATTGAAATCCGGGCTGGTATCCAGGTGCGCGATGAATCCGATGGTGGGGGTTTTCTTTTTGGTATTACCTGGCAGGCTGGCCAGCACAAAACACTTGTCATCCACACGGGCATCTTCAAGACCCAGCGACTTTATTTCCTCCGCCAGCAGACGTGCCAGGTCCCATTGCACTTCGGTGGTGGGGCAGCGATCGGTGACGGTGTCATCCGATCGGGTATTGATTTTTACATATCGCAGGAATTTTTCAACAACGCTCGCTTGAATATTCATCCGTTTATCCTTCCTTCGTTCCTAGTTTATCTTTATTCCCATCAATCGGCAAGCGAATTGCGAAAATTGATTGCCAAGCCGCCTTTCCTGGGCTACAATCGCATGCATGGATTGGGAACAGATTGGCCATGATTGGGCCATCCGCATGCTGCAGCATCATATTATCAGTGGTCAGCTCAGACATGCCTATCTCTTCACTGGCCCACGGGGGCTGGGCAAGCGCTCGCTGGCTCTTCAATTTGCCATGGCCATTAACTGCACTGAAACCGCAGAGAATGGCAGCCCATGCGGTCACTGCCGCAATTGCCTGCAAATCCAAAAAATGCAGCACCCCGATCTTTTCATCATCCAGGCGGAAACGGCGGGGCAGGTCATGAAGGTGGAACAGATTCGTGAACTTCAGCACCAGCTTTCGCTGGCTCCCTACCAGGCTTCCTTCCGCATCGGGATGCTGCTGCGCATGGAAGAAGCCAATGAAAGTGCCCAAAATGCACTCCTGAAAACCCTCGAGGAACCCAATGACCGCGTGATCCTTCTCCTTACTGCCGAAATGGCTGAAAGTGTGCTGCCCACCATTTCATCACGCTGCGAGGTCATCTCGCTCCGTCCACTCCCGCTGGCTGAACTGTCCACGCAACTGCAGACACGCGAGCAGGTTGATCCGCAAAAGGCTGAACTGATTGCCCATGTATCTGGCGGGCGTCCCGGTTATGCCCTGCAGCTGCTGCATGAACCGCAACTACTGGAAAAACGGGCTGCCTGGCTTGATGACCTGGCTTTCCTCCTCGCCGCAAACCGCCGTGACCGCTTTGATTATTGCGAGAAGAATTTTTATTCGCGCAAGGAAGAGCGCTCAGTGATCAAGGACCGCTTGAACGAAGCCTTCCCTCACTGGCTTTCTCTTTGGCGTGATGTGTTGATCACCGCCAGTGGGGCTCCCGTTCCACTCATCAATTTGGATCGACGAGATCAAATCAGCCGGCTTGCGCAGACCATCCCGCTGGATACCGCGCGCCAGCTTACCCGGAACATTGAAACCAATCTCCTCCGCCTGGCGAATGCCAACCTGCGCCTGCTGGCCGAATCCATTATCCTGGAATGGCCGCACCTGCCTTGAAAAAGCAGGATTCGTTAGCCGATGGCTGATCGCAGCGCCTTGGATAACTCAATAAATTTGGGGCTGTAACGTACATCCTCCTGCCGTGGGCGCGGCAGGTCCACCCCGATATCCAGCAGGATGCGTCCCGGCCGCGGCGTGAGCATGATGATGCGGTCTGCCAGCAGCAGCGCTTCCGAGATGGAGTGGGTGACCATCACCACTGTCTTGCGGCTGGACTGCCAGATGCGCAGCAATTCCACTCCCATCCGTTCGCGGGTGAGCGCATCCAGACCGCCAAATGGTTCATCCAGCAGCAGCACATCCGGGTCCTGGATCAGCGCCCGCGCCAGCGCCACCCGCTGCGCCATGCCCCCCGAGAGCGAAGAAGGCCAGACATTGGCAAATTCCTGCAAACCAACCAGTTCGATCATCGCCTTTGTCCGCCTGCTGCTCTCTTCCTGGTTCACCCCTTTCAGTTCAAGTGGCAACGAAATATTTTCCGATACGGTGCGCCACGGCATCAGGTTTGCCTGCTGAAAGACCAGCCCGATGACCGGGGTCTTTTCGGGATGAAAAAAATGAACGCTTCCCTTGCTGGGTTTCAATAGACCGGCCAGGATGCGCAGCAGGGTCGTCTTGCCGCTTCCAGATGGCCCCAGCACACATAGAAAATCCTGGGCATTCATCTGGAAGGAGATATCCTTCAGCGCTTCTGTGATCCCGTTTTTATCGCGGAAGGTCATCCCCAGGTTGCGGATGCGGATAACCTCTTCGGTTCTTCCCATTAACGATATCCTTACCCCGGCAGAAAATCATTGCTGAACATTTCGGCAGCCTGGAGTGGTTCTTTCAGCAGCTTCATGTCGGTGAGAAGTTGGATCATATTCTCCCAGGTAATCCGGTCAGAAAAACCCGGTTTTTCAGCTTTCCACAATTCGATTGAAGATGCCAGCACCGCCTTCTGCAGTGCCTGGTCAGCAGATGCCAGGTTTTCCACGAACTTTTTACAGATTTCGTAGGCTTCGTCAGGGTGGGCAATCGTGTACTCAATCCCGTCCAGGGTGGCTTTGACCATCTTCCTCACCAGCTCTGGCTTTTCTCGAATCGTCCTTTGGTTGGTTATCAGTCCGTTGCCTACTAAAACACCCTCAGGAGCTGAAATGACATTCACCTGGTAACCCTCACTTTTTAGTTTGACCGGTTCGTTGGCAACATAAATGACAACCGCATCCTCAAGACCATCCATTAATGCCTCAACTTGTGTGTACTGAATGGAATCCAGGGTGACATCACTCTCACTCAACCCGCCGGCGTTCAGGATGGCTTTCATTCCGATATAACTGGCGCCGAACAATCCCGGGATGCCGATCTTTTTCCCACGTAGATCCGCTGGTTTTTCTAAGTTTTTTTCGGCAAAGGAAACCACCCCCACTGGATAGCGCTGGTACCACTGCATCACATACACCACCGGCAAACCCTGCGCCCGCGCCAGCGGCACCTGCTCGCCGGACACCACGGCAAACTGGAGCTCATCCGCACCCACCAGGGCCATGCTGTCCGTCTCTTTGATGTAATCTAAAGTGACCTCCAATCCTGCCTGACGGTAAAACCCTTTGTCAATGGCCACATACAGCGGTGCAAATTGTACATTTGGGATATACCCCACCGGCAACCGCACTGTGGTCAAACTTCCTGTTGTGCCATCAGATGGTCTTACTGCACAGCCAGCCAACAAAATACCGATCAGAAATAATAATTTTCGTGAATATTTCATTTTGGATCCTTTCAAATTTAATCCTGTCTTTGCCACCTTAAAACGCGCCGCTCAATGAACAATACGCTGCCATATAAACACAAAGCCATGAAAATGAGGGTAAAAACAGCCACGAAAACCAACGCGGTGTCATACTGACCGCGCCCGACATTGATCAGGAAACCCAGCCCGCGGTCAGCCCCCACCAACTCACCCACCACCGCACCAATTACCGACAGGGTCGCCCCGATGCGTAAACCGCCCAGCAGAACCGGAAGGGCGGCCGGAATTTCCAGGTAGCGCAGCATCTGCAGCCGTGTGGCACGCATGGAATGCATCAGGTCGCGCAGGCGCTCGGGTACCGCCCGCAAGCCAACCACCGTGTTCACCAGCACCGGGAAGAGCACGATCAGGGCGCAAATGAGCACCTTGGAAAACAGCCCCGGACCGAACCAGATGACCAGCAGCGGGGCGATCGCCACCATGGGAATCGCCTGGCTGGCCACCAGGAAGGGTGAAAGCATCCGTTCCAGCAGGCTCGACCTGGCCAGCCAGTATCCCAGCATGGATGCCAGCAGGCTGCCGGAAAAAAGGCCGATCAGCACCTCCAGCAGGGTGGCGCTTAAATTGCGCAGCAGGGTTCCGTCTGCCATCGCAATAACGGCACGCTCCAATACCTGGCGAGGGGAGGGCAGGATGAAAGCCGGCAGGTTAAAAAGCAGGACTGCCAGCTGCCACAGCAGCAGGGCAATCGCCAGCGTGGCTGCCATGCTCCATATGCCTAACCGCCTGGCTTGAATGAATTCTTCTTTTTTGGTTATCTCTTTCATAAAACAAATGCCCCGAAACCGGGGGGCTTCAGGGCAGCATTTGCAAAAAAGAACCTTCTTTTATCCGGACTGTAACCGTCGACCCCGGGATTGCACCGGGTCTGCGCATCTCAGCGCTCGTGGGTTTTTACCACCGATCGGGAATTGAGACCTTGTGGTCCCGCACCCTGCCCTGAAGGAACTGCCCATATTTTACACCTTTTTTATTGTCTGCCAATGTGATTCGCAATAACAATCACCCTGACGGTATAATGCTGTTTGCGCATGTCCAACCTTGCTGATTTTGAAATTAAGCCGGCTTCCTGGCTTGACCTGTTTGCCGTCCAGGAAATTGAACGCGTCTGCTTCCAGGAGGATGCCTGGCCGTTGCTTGAGTTGATGGGTGCCCTCACCTGGCCGGGCATCGTGCGCCTCAAGGCAGTCAATGATCATCAGATGGCCGCTTTCATCGCCGGGGATGTCCGCCGCAGCGAGCAGATCGGCTGGATACTCACCGTTGGCGTGCTGCCCGCCTATCACCGGCTGGGATTGGCTTCATTGCTCATGCGCGAATGCGAAGTGCACATGAAAATGCCGCGGGTCAAGCTCAGCGTGCGCCGCTCCAACCTGCCCGCCATCCAGCTTTACCAGAAATTAGGCTATACCCAGGTGGATGTGTGGAAAAATTATTACCACAACGGCGAAGATGGCATTGTCATGGCAAAGAAAATCGATGGCTAAGAAGTCTGGACTAAAAAACAGCACAATCCCTCGACAGGGCCGGTTTGAAAAAGTTTTCCTGCTGCTGGTGTTTGGCGGCGTCGCTCCTATTGGCTTTTTTCTCTGCGGCTGGTGGGGTGCCTATCTGTATGCTCCTGAAAAATTGATCCCCTTCTTTGCTTTGGGTTGTTTAACTTTAGGCCTCCTGCTGGATGTCCTTTTCCTTCGGCGCTGGTTGCAGATTGCTTATCGGTTTCACCCCGTCATCCTGGTTGCCATTTTTCTTTTTTATTCTGTCGGTACGTTTGGTTTTTTCATGGGGGCTCCGCTCTTCAATGCACTTCTTGGTCCCTGGGCTGGCTTTTACACCGGTCGGCGCATCAAGGCAACCAATCCATCCGACCGCAAAGCCATCATTCACCGCGTCAGTTTGTTCACTGCCTTTGTCCTGGCAGTTGCCTGCCTGGCAGCTCTCTTTCTGGCTGCCCATGAGCCTACTCTCGCAGCCAATATCCATGGCATGCTGAATGATATGCTGGGATTGAAAATCTTATTGGATAATCAATCCATTCTGATTTTTTCCACACTGGTGGGGATCAGTCTTGTGACCTTAGAATATTTCCTAACTCGAATTTTTACCCGCATCGGATTGAAACATTAGGCCTTTTTCTTAAATCCGTTGTAATACCTCTGGGTGGTCAGTAAAAGGATGATCAATAAAAAAGCAGTCAGTGCCATCATGGGAATGGTAATGTAACCGAATTCAAGGACGTAATTTTTGGCACAGGAAACCCCGCTTCCGAAAGGTTGACATTGTAAAACGGATTGACTGCTTTCAATAAGGATGCCATTGTAAATGGAGTTGTGGTAAATGGAGATAACCGCCCCAATGACGGCCAGCCAAATCGGATAAAAAGTGAATTGCTCATCTCTTTTGATCAATGCCAGCCCCAGCAAAACAGCAAGGGGATACATGAAAATACGCTGGAACCAGCACAACTTGCAGGGTTCAAAGCCGGCCACTTCGGAGTAGAACAGACTGCCCAATGTCGCCACCAGGGAAACCAGGAAGGCCAGTCTCAAACCATTGCTGTAGAAAAAGCGTACAAATTCTTTATGAAATTTTTTCCCTAAGAGGATGAATTGGATCATCCCGATTAAATAGAAATATTTGGGATGCAATAGTCATCACTGCCAGGACTCTATTAACGGTGTTGATCATTTTGGCTTTACTGCATTTTCGCTGATGATGAGAGAATAAAGGTTTGATTGATCATCTTATTTCATCATTCTTTCAGTGCAAACTCCACCGCTGCCTCGGCGTGAATAGCGGTGGTGTCAAACAAGGGAACGGAGACATTCACCTGTTTGACCAGCAGCGGGATCTCGGTGCAGCCAAGGATGACCGCCTCTGCGCCTCTTTTTGATAAGTTTTCAATAATGTTGATGAACCGAAGCTCTTGAACCCTCTTGCAGGATCCCCAGGCACAGCTCATTAAAGATAACCTGGTTGATGAATGTTCTTTCATCAGGTTCCGGAACCAGGACCTCCAACTGGTATTTTTCTGCCAATCTGCCCTTGTAGAATAGTTCTTCCATGGTGAATTTCGTCCCCAGCAGGCCGATTTTTTTATGGCCGGCTTCTTTGATCTTTTCAGCGGTTGCATCCACGATGTGCAGGATGGGGATTTGGATTTTTTGTTGAATGTCATCCGCCACCTTGTGCATCGTATTGGTGCAGATCAGTAGGAAATCAGCCCCACCGCGTTCCAGTTTTTTGGCTGCATCAATCAATAATTCAGCTGCCAGGTCCCAATTCGCTTGCTGTTGTAGTTTTTCAACTTCGGCAAAATCGACCGAGTACATCAGGCATTTGGCGGAATGCAGCCCGCCGAGTTTTTCTTTGACCTTTTCATTGATGATGCGGTAATACTCCGCCGAAGATTCCCAGCTCATCCCGCCGATCAGTCCGATGGTTTTCATTGTCTTTCCTTTTCGTGTTGAAATGAATATAA